>CAVSUM010000010.1:0-466267 GCA_963731105.1 uncultured Gammaproteobacteria bacterium | reverse complement strand
CGCCCACGCGAGGCGTCGACGAGCTCGCGCGCGAGCGCACCTCGTCCGCCGTTAAGTCCGCGCTCAGGAAGCCTGCTCGAGGCACCCGCCGCCGCCGGCAAGAGCGGCGGGCGTCGTGGTGGTGGTGGTCGTGGCAAGTCCGCTGCTGCCGCCGATGGAGGAGACGCCTGATGCACACGCTTCACGATTACGTGGCGAAGCAGCTCGCGGACAAGATCAAGTCCCGGCGTATCGTTGTCTGGTACGACGAGCGCGGCGAGTTCCAGCCTTTTGTGGATGAGGTGCGTGGCGGCCCGCGGGGCGCTAGCGAGGCCGTTTCCGTGGTGGTCGGGCGCGACGCGCGCCTCGCCGAGTACGCGCGGGGTCGCTGTTCGAACTACGCGCAGTTGTCGAGCCGTAGGTGAGCGGCGACACCCCAGACCTGGTAGTCGTCTACGTGCCAGGCGTGCGCGCGACCGCCGTGGATCGGTGCTGATGGAGCTGGAGAAGGCCGGCACGACATGGGAGCCCCAGCTGAAGCGGCTCGCCAAGAACGTCCTGCGGCAGAGATACACCGACGGCGTCATCGACGAGATGCTACCCTTCGACCGCACGGTCACCTACGAGGACCTCGCCCGCGCGGCCGACGCAACGTCGGCACAGAGCCACCGTCGATCCTGAAGGGCATCTTCCACGACGCGAGCGGCAACGACGGCCTGCTAACGACGTGGCTCGTGAACGACGAGCGCGACGCAGAGATCGTGAGCAAGGAGGCGACCCGAGAGCTGATCAAGCTCGTGCGGGCGCGTCTCGGGCTCGACTGCCCGAGGACTCACCGCTCTCGAAGCTCCGCGCAATGACCCTTCGCTACGTGCTCGCGGGTGAGTTCCGCCTCGACCTGTGCTGTGACGCGCCCCCGTCGCTCGATGGCGTAGCGAAGCCCCAAAACAACGAGGAGTGGGCGTGCGAGAGATAGCGCGACGCCTTCGAACCGGTCTCGCGGACGCCTACGCGGCCTCGCGGACCGCGTCGAGGACGAGCTCGGACTCGAGGCCGCGAAGCTGCCCTCGGCAGCGCTCGGCTCCATCGACACCTTCCGGTTCGAGGAGCGCACACTCCTTCACCACGCGAGTGACCTCATCGCGAACGAGCAAGTTCGGCGAGGCGCTGGCGATCGTTGCCGACCGAGAGCAGAGCTTCTGGCTTGACCGAGACGTCGGACGAAAGGCCCAGTGGGAGGCATCCCGTCGCATGGCGGAGCCGGGCATCGTCGCGATGGACGCGCGAAAGCCCGTCGACAAGACCGCCGGCGACGCCGTCGTCTGGATGGATGCCTACGTACCGCCAAGGACGGTTGGTACCGTGTCGACCAGGCGCAGCGTCGGCTCGAGGCCTGGTGGCAAACCTGGACGAGGAGCCCGACGAACGCCCGCTCGGGGTGGTGCGTCGCGGCTACGAGGACGCCTGCCAGGCGATGGCGGAAGGCTTCACCAAGGCGCTGATGAAGGCCGGGTGGACGGTGCCGACACGCTCCACCAGACGCGCATCTGGAGTGAGATCGTGGCCGACCGGCCGAAGCCCGTCGCCTACTTCTTGATCGACGCGATGCGTTTCGAGATGGGCGTCGAGCTCGCCGAGCGCTTGCCGAAAGACCTCCGAGGTCTCGGTGCGCGCCGCTGTGGGCGCGTTACCCAGCATCACGCCGATCGGTATGGCGGCGCTGCAGCCCGGGGCGCCGCGAGCTGTTCGGTGGTGGAACAGGGCGGTAGGCTCGGTGCTCGAATCGACGACGGTTTTCTGCCCGACCTCGCGACCCGGAAGAAAGCACGCGGCTGCGCGTGTGCCGAAGCTCGTCGACGTTGCTCTCGACGAGCTGCTGAGCCTCCAGCCGTCGAAGCTCGCGAAGAAGATCGACGGCGCGCAGGTCGATCGTCGTCCGCTCGCAGGAGATCGATCACGCGGTGAGACGGGCTTCACGTTCCAGGCGCGGCAGGTGATGGACACCGTCATCGACAACCTCGCGCGAGCGATTCGGAAGCTGGCCGCGGCGGGTGTCGAGCACGCGGTGGTCAGCGCCGACCACGGCCATCTTTCTTCGCCAACGGACGCGACGAGTCCATGAGGACCGACGCTCCCGGCGGGGACACCCTGGATCTGCACCGACGCTGCTGGATCGGGCGTGGCGGCGGTACGCCAGCGGGGCGGTGCGCGTGCCCGGTGCGGCGCTGGGCTACCAGTCCGACCTGGATTTTGTCTTCCCGACGGGGACTGGGGTGTTCAAGGCCGGCGGCGACTCGAGCTTCCACCATGGCGGGTTCAGCCTTCAGGAGCTGATCGTGCCCGTGATGAGCCTGCGAGATGGTGCGGCGAGCTGCGCTACCCGGCGTCCCCGATCGCGGCGAGGGCTACCGGCGGCGGTGACCAACCGCACCTTCAGCGTCACGCTGGCGGCCGTCGCGACCTGCTCGGCGGAATACCGAGCGGCGCTTCGGTGCGTCCGCTGCTGATCGCGGCCGGCAAAGAGGTGGGTGCCGCGGGGATGGCGGTGGACGGTGACCTTGATCGGCAACGGTACCGTGACGCTCGAGCCGAACCGCCGGCGACTGTGGGCATGCTGCTGAGCGACGACACCTGCCAGTCGCTGCGCATGGTGGTGGAGGGCCCACGCGACGCGGAGCGTACGCTCCCCGACCGAAATGCCGGTTCGAGCTGGGGATGTAGACCATGAACAAGAATCAGCCCCGACCGAGATGCCCTCGACGACAAGATCAACCGGATCTTCGCCGGCAAGGTGGTCCGCAAGGACCTGGTCCGCAAGGTCAAGGTGGGCGCCAACGTGCCGGTCTTCGTCCTGGAGTACCTGCTCGGCAAGTACTGCGCCTCGTCCGACGAGATGGCGATCCAGATGGGGCTGCAGGTCGTCAACGACACCCTGGCGGACAACTACATCCGCCCGGACGAGGCCACCAAGGCCCAGAGCGAGGTCAAGGAGAACGGCCGCCACACCTTCATCGACAAGGTGAAGGTCCGCCTCGTGGACTCCCGGCTACTGGGCCGAGGTCACTAACTTCGGGCACCAGTACGTCCATATCCCCGATCGCTACGTGCGCGACTTCGACCGCCTCCTGACCGGCGGGATCTGGGCGCAGGTGGACATGCGCTTCGAGTACGACGAGGAGGCGAAGGGCAAGAACCCGTTCTGGATCGACAAGCTCACGCCCATCCAGCTCGCGACCTTCGATCTGGAGGAGTACCGCCGGCTGCGCGCGCGAGCTCACCACCGACGAGTGGCTGGACCTGATCATGCGCAGCATGGGGTACGAGCCGGGCGATGTAGCGGCGGCTCAAGTTGCTTTTCCTCGTCCGGCTGATCCCGCTCTGCGAAGCGCAACTACAACCTGGTGGAGCTCGGGCCCCGCGGTACCGGCAAGAGCTATGCCGTCCAGGAGCTCTCACCCTACGCGGCCCTGCTCACCGGCGCCACGACGGTGGCCAATCTCTTCGGCCACATGAACGGCAACCAGAAGGGCATGGTGATGATCTGGGACGTCGTCGCGCTTCGACGAGGTGGCCGACCTCCAGAAGATGCCCAAGGAGGTCATCACCACGCTCAAGACCTTCTGCGAATCCGGCCAGTTCCAGCGCGGGCAGGAGGCCATGGCGGGTGACGCCAGTATCGCCATGTTCGGCAACACGAACCAGCCCATCGACGTGATGGTCCAGACGGGCCATCTGTTCGCGCCCATGCCGGACGTGATCCGCGACGACATGGCCTTCATAGACCGGCTGCACTTCTACCTGCCGGGCTGGGAAATGCCGAAGATGCGCAACGAGCACTTCACCGACCACTACGGCTTCGTCGTCGACTACCTGGCCGAGGCGCTGCGCGAGCTGCGCAAGCACAACTACACCGAGGTCATCGATCGGCACTTCTCGCTGGGCGCGCACCTCAACGCCCGCGATCGCAAGGCCGTGCGCAAGACGGTCTCGGGTCTGATGAAGATCCTCTTCCCGCACGGCGAGGTCGCGCAGGAGGACCTTGCCGAGATCCTCGAGCTCGCCATCGAGGGCCGCCGCCGTGTGAAGGAGCAGCTCAAGAAGATGGGCTCCTTCGAGTACTACCAGACATCCTTCAGCTACTCAGACAACGACACAGGCGAAGAGAAGTTCGTCGGCGTGCCCGAGCAGGGCGGCCGCGACCTCATCTCCACCGACCCGCTTGCTCCTGGAACCGTCTACAGCGCGGGCGTCACCTCCGACGGCACCGTCGGTCTCTATCGAATCGAGGTTTCCGTCTCGTCCGGCACGGGCAAGTTGAAGCTCGCGGGTGGTGTCGCGGGCGCGATGAAAGAGTCTGTCCAGCGCGCATTCAGCTACGTGCAGGCGAAGAAAACGGAGCTCGGCGTCGCGCGCGAACTCGACGTCTCCGACATCCACGTCGAGGTGATCGACCTTCTCGCAAACCGAGTGGAGGCCGAGCTCGGCGTGGCTTTTTTTGTCGCTTGCTACTCTGCGCTGCGGAAGGCCTCCGTCAGCCCTGCACTCCTGATTCTTGGTGACCTCAGCGTCCAGGGCAACATCAAGCCCCTACGCTCGCTCACCGAGCCCCTTCAGATCGCCAAGGACAACGGGGCCAAGCGCGCGCTCATCCCGATCGAGAACAAGCGGAGCTTTCTCGACGTCAGCGCGGACATCATGGAGCACGTGGACCCGATCTTCTTCGGAGATCCGAAGACAGCTGCAGCAAAGGTGTTGGGAGGCTAAGCAAGGCGGCATGCCCGGCTGCGAAGGACCTGGAGTGCATCACGTATAGCCTGGGGACGGTTAGGCACGATGACGCGCTGGTAAGGCGTGGGCTCATGCCGTAGCGATGTCCCCCCGCTCATGAGTAGCGAGGTCAGGGGTTACTGAGCCAAGTCGGAGGCCGGGGCGGCACTTGGCAGCTCCGGGCTCGAGGGTGAAGCGGTCAGCCGAGAAAGCGTGTCATCGGCCAGGAACGATCGAACGACGCGCGCGCCATTTGCGTCGTTGTAGGACAATGTCCGCACGCTCATCTGCGTGCCCCAGTTGTGACCGCGGCCCGCGGCCACGACCTGCCGAGACGGCAGATCCACGTCGTGTGGGGCGATTGTTGTCGATTGTTGCTAAAACGACAATTGTCGCTAGAACGATAATTAGGGGCTTTGGGCTCAATCGATTGATTTCCCGCGCCACCGGAGGCGTTGACCAGACTTCCCTGAGCTCTTCTATGCCTCGTCCAGTACCGCGACCTGCTTCCAGAGACGCGCTTCGTCGACCTCCGAGATCCGATCGCACACATGGAGGATACGGTCCCGGCCCCGGCGCGCCTCGCGGAGCTGCTCGAGGAATAGAGAGCGGGCTTGGAACGTATCAAACAAGTCGGTAATGGCGTTACCAGTTCGTGTCGCCGGGGTGGAACGTTGAAACTGCGGCTGCGATTACGGCCGCAGGATCGGTTGCGAACGCGTCGACCGGGCGAGCACCGCCGAGACGGCCGTGCGGCTGGTACAACCAGAACGCGACTCGCCACCCGCTTCGATCGGTCGGCAGCAACGCGAGCAACTCTCGCATCTCGGGCCGCACTTCCCCCGAAGCGTTGTACTGAAACGCCGGAAAAAGGAATTTTTGTGCGGTGGTGTCCCACACGGCAAATTCGTTAGTGTGACGGGGGCGCGGCGCGTGCTCGACGAATTGCTCCCGCGCAAGGATTTCCCTGACTCGCTGGCGGGCGGCCTCGAGTCCCGCCTTTTCGGATTCCGCCGCTTTGTGGGTCATCGCATCCGTCCTCCGTTGGAACAGCGATGTAGGCGTCGCGCATCGCAGCTCGTTCAATCGGTCGGGGCACGCATATGCCCAACAAGCGCGACTGCTGCGTTCACAGTCACCCGCGTCGTGTTTGGGTTCGGTTGGATCAGGGCATACCGACTGACTGGCCGGTGCTCCACTGCTTCTCGAGGCATGTGACGGTTCATTTGTTCGAACGATCGTCCTGGATATTACGCAGGCAACTACCCACGTCAATCAATACCTCAAGAGGACCGGTCCTATTGAAACGAGCAATCGACGAACCTCCGTCAGCCCTTGGTTTGGCGCTAAACCGCCCCGATAGCCAAAGGCTCTGTCACCATTTCGTGTTGGTCACGCCAGAGAACTTGTCCTGAGAGCGGACGTTCGAGGGGGAAGAACGACCCAGTCCGGACCTCCAGCCCATCCGCTTTGCATTACCAGCGGCCCGCGATCGGACGCGACAACCCGGCAGTCACTGAGTCTGAAGATTGCCTGAACCGGCGGGTGAGGAAGGCCTAGACGCTGATCTGGCCGAGCATAGAGGCGGCATATTGATCTGGCTCGCGCACGGACACCCAGGAGACGACGCCGGTGTCTGGGTCGACAAGTACGATGCCCGGCTCCTGACTGCGAATCAGGGTGCCCGCATTGACGATCGTCAGACCTTGAAAGTGACGGACCATGCGTCGATGGGTGTGGCCGTTGAAGACAATCTTCACACTCGAGTCTGCGAAGAGATCGTGCAACTCCGTTTTCACCTCGAGTGCGTAGCCGAAGTCGTCAGGCAGAACTGAGGCCATGTCGTTTGGGCCGAGCCCATGACACAGCAAAGCGCCCCGAAGCAGAACGCTGACGTCGCGGAGGGTCGGCAGAGATTCAAGGTAGGCGAGCGATTCGGAAGAGAGATCTTCCCGGCGTGTGGCGTCCCGCAGGGTCCGCAGAGTGCCGTCGAGCATCCACCTGTCGTGGTTTCCCAGCACGGTCACAACGTCGTTCTCGCGCAGCAGCTCACAGCAACGATCAACGCTCCCGGGTCCGTCAACGATGTCGCCCACGCAGAGCACGCGATGTATGCCCAAGCCCCGCAGGGTTGCCAGGGCAGTCGCCAATAGATCGTGTTCGGCGTGGACGTCTCCGATTACGGCGATCTGGCGGTCGCGATTGGGCAAAGGCATTCGTGATAAGTCGACGAGTGGTGAGTCTTGGCACAGCGCAGCCACGCTGTTTACCAGTCAGGGTGGTACGTTTGAGCAGACCTTCAACCGGAAAGAACGATCCACAGCGGAAGTTCGGCGACACGTTCTGTGATACTCAGTGTGACTGCGGTCTCCGCTTTCATGGGTTTGGCCACATCAGGGTCACGGTTGGGTAGCGCTGTGATTCCCTCCAGTCATCATTGGGGTACGGCTCCACCCAGACCACCGCTGGCGCATTGATCGGTGCAAGGTCGTAACTTGCGTCGCACCAGAGGGTCCGCTGCGCCTCACCAGGGAACACGCGGACGAGAATTGCCCGCCAACTGATCTTTCCGCAAACAGGATGGTTCGATAGTGCCTCGATGAGTTTCATCGACTCGCTGACCAGTTCCTCGCGCGAACCGATCAACACGAGGTGATACTCGCCCCAAATCGAAGTCATGCCCTCGGGATGCAGTTGTGCATCGGCCATGCGGGCAGCCTGCCCAAGCAGGCCGATAATGTCCGCATCCTGCATACCAGCTTGCTGAAGGCCACGTAGCGTCCCCCGGTCTGCCTCTAGGCGGAGTACTGCTGCGTCGATACGTGACTTGGCGATCCTCTTGATTGCTCTCAGGAATCGCTCTTCTGCGAAGTTGTAGACAATGGCCATGCGCTAAGAGTCGCGTCTCACGTCACGTCCGCTCCCACCGAAATCGTCGCGCTTTCAACGCCGGTACGACGGTGTCGCCTCCAAGTCCTCGGGCGGAACCAGCGCCTGCCCGCGGATGAAGCGCTCGAACGCGCGTTCCTCACGCCAGTGGCTGTAGGCGTACATCCCCACTACGACTCGCTCGTAGGCAATACGCATCTGTCGTGCGACCTGGCTCGGCGACATGCCGCCGGTCAGGGCGCAGAACCCCGGTATCGCAAGGCTCAGCTGCGCGGGATGGGCGGCCGCGGCATTCAGCGTCGCTTTCGTCGCGAGGTAGGCATTGACGGTATGCGACACGTCGGCCGGGTATCGCATCGTCGGCGCAGATATCAGGTACGGATGGCGGGCATGACCGGTCTCGACGACCGTCGCCAAGCCCACCGGCAGCTCGCCGTGAAACTGCATGCGGATCCGCTCCCGCAACGTTTGCTCTACCGATACTCCGAAGTAATCGCGGAGTTTGCCGTCGAGGCCGCCATCCATGATTCCGAAGCTGTTGGCCGGCGACACGAGGGTGTTCGCGTCCGTGTCGAAGATCGAGCCATGCACGATGCGAACGGACGGGTACGTGCCAAACTCCGCGGACCATGCAGTGACCAGCTTGGCGTCGGTGCCGACGACGGTCACCCGTGCTAGAGCCATTGCACTAGCCGCAGGAGACGAGATCTGAAGTCGACCGGCGTCTCTTCCATCTGAGACGCTTCCCTTACAGGGGCAAATTGGCACGCTGTACTAGGCAGCGATCGGAGCACGACCTTCGCGGCCTCGAGCCCCTCAGCCGTGCACAACACCTCTGACGGCGAATGGAACCCGAGAGCGGGGTGTGGCAGCTCAACCCACTCTTCGAACCACGCACCGGCGTTCAGCGCGAGTGCCGCGGGCGCCATCGAGGTCCTGCGCAGTTCGATGACCATGCGTAGCAGTTCAGCGCCGGCCCCACATGACTTTCGAGGCATCGCCAAACTGGCTGTACCACTCGAAGGCACCTTCGTCCGGCGGTGGCGCCCTGAACCACGCGGGATCGGCGGCGTCGAGATCGTCTTCCGTACCGTGCGTGATGAGGTACTCGAGAAACTCGCGATTGGCCTGCCGCGTCCGCTGCTTCATTCGCGGCAGGGCACTGGGCGCCCTGCAGGTGATTCCGCTGTCCATAGCCACGCTTCTTCTTTCGGGTCGTAGGTCGCGCAACCCCTGGTCCGATTGGACTAAGTGTGACGCAATCCGCACATGGCGATGTGACGGCGCTCACAGTTTTGCTGAGTCGACACTGGCGCGGATTCGACCCGGCGCTTCCGACGATCGGGCCTGACTGGATCTACATCCCAAGCAGCTGAGGCAGCAACTCCTCGGCGCGTCCGATGTACACCTCCTGGAACGCCGGGTTCGGGTCCTTCATCGGCTCGAGGTTGATGTAGACCGTCCGCGCCCCCGCGTACTCCGCACCGCGGACATAGCTGGACGCGGGCGCGACCGATCCCGAAGTGCCGATGGCTAGGAAGAGATCGCAATCCCGAAGGGCCCGTTTCGCCGTCCAGCTGGCAAGCGCAGGCAGTTCCTCGCCGAAGAGCACCACGTCCGGCCGGAGCGCAGTTCGGCAAAGCGGACAGGACGGCACGGCGGACGTGTGCGGATCCTCATCGCGAAACTGGGCGAGCGTGCAATCCTGACTGCTGCACCTGGAGTGCAGAACGTTGCCGTGGATCTCACAGACGTTACGGCTCCCGGCCATCTGGTGCAGCCCGTCGACGTTCTGCGTAACCAGCAGGAGTTCCTGACCCTGATCGAGCTCGGCCTGCCACCGTGCGAGCGCGTCGTGTGCAGGATTCGGTCGGGCGGCCAGGACCGACTGGCGCAACCCTCCAAAGAGCTTCCACACATCAGCGGGTCGCTCGGTTAGCGCGCTGACGTGCCCGAGCCGCTGAACGTCATGCTCTTCCCAAACGCCGCCTGGCCCGCGATAAGTGCGGAGGCCAGAAGCCGCGGATACGCCGGCGCCGGTCAGGACCACGACCCGGGCGTAGCGGCGTCGGTCTATGACCATGAAGTTCCCTCGGAGTCCGACTTCAGCGACGCGCCGGCCTGTCGGCATTCCGCTGAAATTGTGAATCCATTCGTGCGAATCGCCAAATCTGGCGGCTGCTGGATGTGGACGATTGAGGGAGTTGAGCGGGTGGTGGGAATCGAACCATGCTGATGGATTGGGACAAGCGCAAGGATTGGCCGCTTCCGCAAAGCTGTGGCCGCGTTCCTGAAGGACTGCTTCTGGCCGAACTCGGAAGTGGGCGAGTGTCCGATTTCAAGAAACTCCGATCAAACGATGCTGCTTGAGACAGGCCGCAGCTTTTCACTTAGCCCAGTAAGCGACTATGTTTTCCAGTAAGGGGCTTTGTTTTCAGTAAGCGACTTTATTTTCAGCGCACAACAGTGGAAGCCTTGCCCGAGCCGCTACTCCACCGTCACGCTCTTCGCCAGGTTCCGCGGCTGATCCACATCCGTGCCCTTCAATATCGCGCAGTGGTACGCGAGCAGCTGCAGCGGCACGGTGTACACGGCCGGCGCCTGGAAGTAGCTCACGTGCCGCGGCATGGTGATCACGTGCACGCCGTCCGACGGCTCGAAGCCCGACTCCGGGTCGGCGAACACGTACAGCTCGCCACCGCGCGCGCGCACTTCCTGCAGGTTGCTCTTGAGCTTCTCGAGCAGGTCGTTGTTCGGCGCCACGGCGATGACGGGCATGTCCTCGTCCACCAGCGCCAGCGGCCCGTGCTTCAGCTCGCCGGCCGGGTACGCCTCGGCGTGGATGTAGGAAATTTCCTTGAGCTTGAGCGCGCCTTCCATCGCGATCGGGTACATGGCGCCGCGGCCGAGGAACAGCGCGTGGTGCTTGTCGGCAAAGCGCTTCGCCAGCTCGCGGATCGTGCCGTCGAGCGCCAGCGTGCTCTCGATCAGCGACGGGATGCCGAGCAGGCGCTGCACCAGGCCGCGCTCGCGCTCGGCGTCGGCGCTGTGGAACTTGGCGAGCGCCACCACCAGCATGTCGAGCGCGGCGAGCTGCGTGGTGAACGCCTTGGTCGAGGCCACGCCGATCTCCGGGCCGGCGCGCGTCAGCATCACCAGCTCCGACTCGCGCACCAGCGAACTCTCGGGTGCGTTGCAGATCGCGAGCTGCGAGAGATAGCCGGCCTGCTTGGCGAGCCTGAGCGCCGCCAGCGTGTCGGCCGTCTCGCCCGACTGCGACACGCTCACGAACAGCGTGTTCTTCGGCACCACCGCATTGCGGTAGCGGTACTCGCTCGCGATCTCCACCCAGCAGGGCAGGCGGCAGATCTGCTCGATGAAGTACTTGGCGACCAGCGCGGCGTGGAAGCTGGTGCCGCACGCCACGATGCGCACGGACTCGGTCCTGGCGAACACGGCCTGTGCCGCCGGGCCGAATGCGGCCTCGAGCAGCTTGCCGCCGGTCACGCGCTCCTCGAGCGTCTGCGCCACCGCGCGCGGCTGCTCGTGGATCTCCTTGAGCATGTAGTGCGGGAACTCGCCCTTCTCGGCGGCGTCCGCCGACAGCTCGCTCTCCTTCACCGCGCGCTGCACGGTGTTGCCCTCGCGGTCGAGCACCCGCACGCTGCGGCGGCGGATCTCGCCCACGTCGCCTTCCTCGAGGAACATGAAGCGGCGCGTCACCGGCAGCAGCGCGGCGACGTCGGAGGCGACGAAGTTCTCCTGCTCGCCGACGCCGATCACCACCGGGCAGCCTTCGCGCGCCACCACGATGCGGTCGGGGTCGTCCTGCGACACGACCGCAAGCGCGTAGGCACCCTCGAGCTCGGCCACCGTGGCGCGCACGGCCTTGAACAGGTCGCCGGTCACCTTGAGGTGATGGTGGATGCGATGCGCGATCACCTCGGTGTCGGTCTCGGAGGTGAACTCGTAGCCCTCGCGCCGCGCCTCGTCGCGCAGCTCCTCGTGGTTCTCGATGATGCCGTTGTGGACGATCGCGATGCCGTCCTTGGAGATGTGCGGGTGGGCGTTGCGCTCGCTCGGCACGCCATGCGTGGCCCAGCGTGTGTGCGCGATGCCGAGGCCGCCGTGGATCGGGTCGGCGTCGAGTGCATCCTCGAGCTTGCGCACCTTGCCGACGGTGCGCAGGCGCTTGATCTTGCCGGTGCCGTTCAGCACGGCGACGCCCGCCGAGTCGTAGCCGCGGTACTCCAGCCGGCGCAGTCCCTCGATCAGGATCGGGACGATGTCCCGGTCAGCAACGGCTCCGACGATTCCGCACATGCGGCATTCCTTGTTGCAGGGGCGGCGAGACTAGCAGAAATCCTAATCGGATCAAACACCTAGCGTTGCGCCGGGGCCGGCCGCCTGCTGCCAGGCAGGGCCGGGACAACGGGGATTGTAGTACGCCCTGCCCCCTGGCCGGCGCCGGCGCACTTCACAGAATGCCGGGCCGGTAAACTGCGCCGCCCGGGCCTGCGAAAGTGGGCCCGAGTTTCATCGTCATTGCAGAGCGAGTGCCTCATCCGATGCAGACCCTGGCCCTTCGCCTCCGTGCCGTCCCGTTGCTGTGCATGCTGCTGGCGGTCTGCGCCGGGCTCGCCACCGTGGCCGACGCCGCGCCGCCCCGCCCGATCACCCACGAGGACGTGTGGCTGATGAAGCGCATGGGCGGGCTCGCGGCGAGCCCCGACGGCCGCTGGTTCGTGATGGCGGTGACCGAGCCGGCCTACGAAGACGAGCAGCGGCGTGGCGACCTGTGGCTGGTGGCCAGCGACGGCGCCGTCCCGTCGCGGCGGCTGACCTCGGGGCGCGCCTCGGAAAGCGACCCGGTGTTCAGCCCGGACTCGCAGCGGATCGCCTTCACGGCGAAACGCGACGACGACGATGCGGCACAGGTCTACGTGCTCGACCTCGGCGGCGGTGAGGCTCGGCGCGTCACCCAGTGGCCGGGCGGTGCGCGCGCGCCGCGCTTCAGCCCGGATGGCCGCTCGATCCTGTTCGTCGGCTCGACCTATCCCGGCGCCACCACTCAGGACGACAACCGCAAGGCCGCCGCCGAGCGCAAGGCACGCAAGTTCAGCGCGCGTGCCTACGACAGCTTCCCGATCCGCCACTGGGACCGCTGGCTCGACGAGCTGCGTCCCTCGCTGATGGTGCAGCCGGTGGACGGCTCGACGCCGGCACGCGACCTGCTCGCCGGCTCGGCGTTGCGCAACGAGCGCGGCTTCGGCGGGCGGCTCGGCAACGAGGGCGACACGCTCGAGGCGACGTGGACGCCGGACGGAGCGGGCGTGGTGTTCGCAGCGACCACCAACCGCCACGAGGCCGCGCGGGCGGAGGTGATTTCGTCGCTGTGGCACGTGCGGCTCGCGGGCGGTGAGCCGCGGCGCCTGACCGGCGACGAGGGCGACTACTCGACGCCGGAGTTCACGCCCGACGGCAAGGCGCTGCTCGCCAAGCAGCAGCCGGCGACCGATCGCTGGGTGTACACGGCGGATCGTCTCGTGCGCTGGTCGTGGCCGTCGCTCGGCGACAGCCAGGCGGTCACCCGCGATTTCGACGAAGCCGTGGGCCAGTACGTGCCGGCGCCTGACAACCGTCGCGTGTTCTTCCTCGCCGAGCGCGCCGGCCACGACCAGCTGTTCGAGGTGCCGGTCGCGGGCGGCAAGCCACGCGAAGTGGGCAAGCTCGAGGCGGGAACGTACTCGCGGATCGCCGTCGGTGGCGCGGGCAAGGCGCCGGTGGTGGCGGCGGTCTGGTCGAGCGCAGTGCGGCCGCACGAACTCGGTCGCGTGGACCTGCGTACCGGCCAGTGGCGGACGATCACCACCTTCAACACCGAGCGTGCCGAGGGGATCGACTGGCTGCCGGCGGAGGAGTTCTGGTTCACGTCGAGCCGCGGCAAGCGCATCCACAGCCTGCTCGTGAAGCCGCCCGGCTTCGACCCGCAGCGCAAGTACCCGCTGTTCGTGGTGATCCACGGCGGGCCGCACAGCATGTGGAAGGACGACTTCATCGTGCGCTGGAACTACCACCTGCTCGCGCAGCCGGGCTACGTGGTGCTGCTCACCAACTACAGCGGCTCGACCGGCTTCGGCGAGGCGTTCGCGCGCAGCATCCAGGGCGATCCGCTCGAGGGGCCGGCGAACGAGGTCAACGAGGCGGCCGACGAGGCCATCAAGCGCTATCCGTTCATCGACGGGTCACGCCAGGCGGCGGGTGGTGCGAGCTACGGCGGCCACCTCGCGAACTGGCTCGCGGTCTCGACCGAACGCTATCGAGCGCTGGTGAGCCATGCGGGTCTCTACGACCTGCGCAGCCAGTGGACCACCAGCGACGTGGCGTACAGCCGCGAGCGCAACATCGGCGGGCCCGGCGTGGGAGTCGATCCCGCTGTGGCGTGAGCAGAGCCCGTTCTACCGCTCGGCGAAGCTCAAGACGCCGATCCTGCTCACCTACGGCGAGAAGGACTTCCGCGTGCCGCTCAACAACGGGCTCGAGTTCTGGACGGTGCTGCAGCGGCAGGACGTGCCGAGCCGGCTGGTGGTGTTCCCCGACGAGAACCACTGGGTGCTGAAGGGCGAGAACAGCCGCTACTTCTACCAGGAAGTGCACGGCTGGCTGGCGAAGTACCTGTAGACCGGAGGGGACGCTCTCTTGAGTGTCCCCTCGGCAGGGACACTCAAGAGAGCGTCCCCTCCATTTTATTTCGCGCGTCGCACCGTCTTCTTCGCGCGTGCCTTGGTCTTCGGCTTGGCTTTACGCACGGCCCGCTTCGCCTTCGGCGCAACGGCGGGCCGCCTGACCTTGGTGACGGTCTCGGCCGCCACCTCGCGCACGCTGCGGCCGGTGTCCTTGGCGATGGAAACGGCGCGGTTCACGTCCTTCACGACCCGCTCACGGATCGCGCGCAGCTCGTCGGCCTGACCAGTCACCAGGTCCTTGACGTTGTCCGCCTGTGCGACGCGATCGAGCTGCGCGGCGGCGTCCGACAATGCCGAGGTCACG
The DNA here is from genome assembly GCA_963731105.1 of uncultured Gammaproteobacteria bacterium. GTDB lineage: Bacteria > Pseudomonadota > Gammaproteobacteria > Steroidobacterales > Steroidobacteraceae > RPQJ01. Next base: position 451,582 of record CAVSUM010000010.1, on the reverse strand, counting down.
ACGTCGAGCTGAAGTGCGAGCAGCCCGAGCAGCGCCTCGTGCGACACGCTCGTCAGCTTCACACCGGAGTGCGTGACCACCCGCACCGGCTCCCGCAATGCCCGGATGCCCTGCGCCGAATCTTTCGCGAGCTGCCTGATCCTGCTGACCATGTTCGACTCCCCCAGGGCGAAACCATTTCGCACCTTGTCGCGCTGCAAGTTACGCCGCCGCGACAGCGGGGTCCAGCCGGATGACTCTACTGCTCCGACGGTGGCTGCGAGCCCTCCGCCGGGCCCAGATGCTTCGCGAGGAAGGCGAGGATCCGCTCGTACACCTCCGCCCGGGTCGACTCGTCGTAGATGCCGTGCCCTTCGCCGCCGAGCGCCACCCACTCGAACGGCTTGTCCTGCTGCTCGAGTGCGCCCTTCATCGCCCTGGCGTGCGCATAGTCGGCGCGCGTATCGACCTTGCCGTGGATCAGCATCACCGGTGCACGGATGGCCGCCGCCAGGTGCGTCGGCGAACGGGCCCTGAGCGTCGCAGCGTCGTCGCCGAGCACCTTGTCCAGATACGCCTTGCCGAAGCGTGAGCCGGGGATGTCGCCACTGCTGCGCAGCAGTTCGAGATCGTAGACGCCCGCCAGACCGATGGCGCAGCGATACAGGTCGGGCTCGCGTGCCGCGCCCATGAGGGCGGCATAACCGCCGTAGCTCGCGCCATAAATGCAGATTCGATCCGCGCTCGCGATGCCCTGCGCGATTGCCCAGCGCGTGGCATCGGTGAGGTCGTCCTGCATCCGTCCGCCCCATTCACGGTAGCCGGCTTTCTCGAAGCCCAGGCCGTAGCCGCCGCTGCCGCGGAAGTTCACCTGCAGCACCGCATAGCCGCGGTTCGCGAGCAGTTGCACTTCGCTGTCGAAATCCCACCAGTCGCGGATGCCGTGCGGACCGCCATGCGGCAGCACCACCATTGGGTACGGACCGCCGCCCGCGGGACGCGTCAGGTAGCCGTGCAGGTCGAGGCCGTCGCGGGCGCGCAGGCTGAACGGCTCCTTGGGTCGCATGGCGCGCGGGTCGATCCACTTGCGGCTGGCCTGCAGGAAGTCGGCCTTCATGGCCTCCGTGTCCATCAGGTAGTACTCGCCCGGATTGATGTCCGACGAGACGTGCAACAGCGCCAGGCGTCCGTCTGTCCGTGCGACTGGTGACGCGGACGGTCTGCCCCGGAAATGCACGCTGCAGCGATTCGTAGAAGCGTGCCACCGGCTGGTCGCCGGGCAGCCAGGTGCGGCTCAGGCGTTCGACATAGGTGGCGTAGCCGACCACCTCCTCGTCGCGCAGGTCGGTGACGATGCCGACGACATCCGCCGTGCCTGTCGACAGCGTCTCGACCTGCCCGGTGTCGAGAGTGATGCGGTGCAGGGCAACCTGGCTCTGGCCCTCGCGAACCCCGGTGAAGTACACGGATCGATTGTCCGCCGCGAACCGCAATGGCGTGACGCTCTCCCGCTCGAAGCCGGCCAGCTCGAATTCGCGCCACGGCGCCTCCGCTTCCGGGCGCCAGCTCACCGCCAGCCGGCCCTGCTCGTTCCAGCCGACCGCGAAGCGCGCCTGCTCGTCGCGATCAACCAGCACCGTGCGCTGGACAGCGGCGCGGTGCCCAGCGACTTCTTGCTGCCGCTGTACGTGTCGAGCAGCGTGATGCGCGGCTGTGCGTCCGGGTCGTAGCTCCAGGTGCGCCGGTGGCGCCGGACTCGCGCCACGGCTGCTCGGTGATGAGTACGTTGCGCGCATCCTTCGGCAGCGTGCTCACGAGCATCGAGGTGGCGTAGCTCGCCTCGGGGCCGCGGATGATCGTGCCGGCATTGGCTCCGCCATCGAGTAGCCGTAGATCTGCTTGTGCTCGCTGCCGTCGACGTTGAGCGCGATGATCTCGCCGGTGCGCACTCGGCGCCGCCATGCCCGGCGTGCGCGTCGCGATCATGCAGATGACCCTGCGCCGGCGCGACCCAGTGGCATTCGTCGATCTCCTGGCCCTCCGGGGCCCGCGCCCCGCCCACCACCTTGCGGTCGCTGCGCCGGACGAAGGCGATGGCCGAGCGTCCGTACTTGCCGGCCGTCATCGCGAGGTACTCGCCGTCCGGCGAGATCTTCGCGTCGCCGAACTCGTCGTGGCGCGTGAAGTGCTCCAGCGGCAGTTGCGCGGCGGCAGTTGCTGTCGCCAGCGGGGTGTCCGCGGGTGCCGCGGCCGCGGCGAACGGAAAGGCGGCGAGTGCCGCCAGGACTTGCTGGCGCATGACGTTCCTCCTGATCGTCGACGGCGGATTCTGCTACTTTTTCTCCGGCCGCTTCCAGCTGTCGATCGTGACCTGCTTGCTGCGCTCGAGCGTCAGCTTGTCGTCCGGCGTGTCCCTGGTGATCGTCGAGCCCGCGCCGATCGTGGCGCCCGCGCCGACCTTCACCGGCGCCACCAGCATGGTGCCGGAGCCGATGAACGCGCCCGCGCCGATCTCGGTGCGCCATTTGTTCACGCCGTCGTAGTTGCAGGTGATGGTGCCGGCGCCGACGTTCACCTTCTCGCCGATCGTCGCATCGCCCAGGTAGGTGAGGTGGTTGGCCTTGGCGCCACGCATCAGCTCGGCCTTCTTCACCTCGACGAAATTGCCGACGTGCACGTCCTCGTGCAGCTTCGCGTCCGGCCGCAACCGCGCGAACGGGCCGACGATCGAGCGCGCGCCGACCACGGCGCGGTCGAGCACGCACATAGCATGGATCACGACGTCGTCGCCGATCTCGCAGTCGCGGATCACGACGTTCGGGCCGATGTGCACGCGGTGGCCGAGCTTCACCGTGCCCTCGAGCACCACGTTGACGTCGATGTGCACGTCGCGGCCGACGCTCACCGGCCCGCGCGCATCGAAGCGCGCCGGATCGACGATCGTGGCACCCTCGAGTCATCAGCGCCGTGGCGCGCTGGCGGCGGTAGGCGGCTTCCAGCTCGGCGAGCTGCACCTTGTCGTTGACGCCGAGCACCTCGGTCACGGTCGGCGCCACCACGGCGTGCACCTGGCAGCCGCTGCGCACTGCCATGACGATGATGTCGGTGAGGTAGTACTCGCCCTGCGCATTGTCGTTCCTGAGCGCCGCGAGCCAGCCTCTTCAGGCGACCCGCCGGCACGCACATCAGCCCGGTGTTGGACTCGTGGATCGCGCGCTCCTTGGCGTTCGCGTCCTTGTGCTCGACGATGCGCACCACGTTGCCGGCACCATCGCGGACGATGCGGCCGTAGCCGGTCGGATCGGGCAGCATCACCGACAGCAGGCTCACCGCGTCCGCGCCCGCCGCCGCCACCAGGCGCGCGAGGGTGTCGAGCTGCACCAGCGGCACGTCGCCGTACAGGATCAGCACCAGGTGGTCGTCGGGAACGTGGGGCATCGCCTGCATCACGGCGTGCCCGGTGCCATGCTGCTCGGCCTGCAACGCCCAGCGCACGTCGCGTCCCTCGAAGGACTTCAGCACCTGCTCGCCGCCGTGTCCGTAGACGACACAGGTGGCGGCGGCTTCGAGGCCGGCAGCGGTGTCCAGCACGTGGCCGAGCAGTGGCCGGCCCGCGAGGGGCTGCAGCACCTTCGGCAGGTCGGACTTCATGCGCTTGCCCTGGCCGGCGGCCAGGATCACGACGGACAGGGGCATAGGGGCATCCGCTTGCTGGGTCTGCCGGGCATTCTACCCAACCGGGCGGCGCGGACCGGGATGCCTGCCGCACTGCGGGATGAACGCCGCTCCTGGCGGGCGTAGAGTGGCCGTCCACGGGGAAATGAATTCCCGCAACAACAAGCGCGGACCAGTTCGCGCATCACGCAGAGGGGTAGCAAAATGAAGCTGAAGAGTCGTGCGCTCGGCGCACTGGCCGGGTTGCTTGCCATCGTCACGCTGGGCGGGACCGCCACCGCCGCAGATCGTCCGTTACACGGACGGTCCGGTGTCGGTCGTCACCTCGGTCCGCACTGAGCCGGGGCAGGGCAATGCTTACATGAAGTACCTGGCCGTCGACCTACAAGCCGATGATGGAGGAGGCCAAGAAGGCCGGGCACATCCTCGGCTACGCCGTATACAGCACGCAGCCGCGCGGCCCGGATGACCCGGACATGTACCTGGTCGTGACCTACAAGAACATGGCCGCCTTCGACGGCCTCGACGACCGCATGGATGCTATCCAGGAGAAGATGGTCGGCAGCATGGACCAGCGCGACGCCGCGACAGTCGCGCGGGGCAAGATGCGCACCATCCTCGGCAGCGAGATGATCCAGCAGCTGATGCTGAAGTAGGCAATCGCTGCGGCGGATGCTGAAGAGCGAAGGGCCCGCCGATTGGCGGGCCCTTCTTTTTCCCTCACCCGGCCTGACGGCCGACCTCTCCCGCAAGCGGGAGAGGTAGATCAGCGGCGGGTCTTGCGCAGCTTCTGGATCGCCTGCAGCTGGGCGCTGATCGCGGCGAGTTCCGCCTCGGCGGTGGCGATTTCCTGCTTCTCGCTGCGGGCGCGGATGGCCTCCTCGGCCGCCTTCTTCGCCTCGAGCACCTTCGCCTCGTCGAGGTCCGCGGCACGGATGGCCGTGTCCGAGAGCACGTTGATGTGGTGCGGCTGCACCTCGAGGAAGCCGCCCTGCACGTACACGAGCTCTTCCTCGTCCTTGCCCGGCACCTTGATGCGCACCGTGCCGGCGTGGATCTGCGTGATCAGCGGAGCGTGGCGCGGGTAGATGCCGAGCTCGCCCATGATGCCGGGCAGCACCACGAACTCCGCGTCGCCGGAGTAGATGGACTCCTCGGCGCTGACGACGTCAATCCGATGGTGGCCATTGACGGTTCCTTACTGCAGGTCTTCGCCTTCTCCACCGCTTCCTCGATGGCGCCGATCATGTAGAACGCCTGCTCGGGCAGGTGATCGTACTCGCCGGCCACGATCGCCTTGAAGCCGCGGATGGTGTCCTTGAGCGACACGAACTTGCCCGGGCTGCCGGTGAACACTTCGGCGACGTGGAACGGCTGCGACAGGAAGCGCTGGATCTTGCGGGCGCGGGCCACGATCAGCTTGTCCTCGGGCGACAGCTCGTCCATGCCGAGGATCGCGATGATGTCGCGCAGCTCCTTGTAGCGCTGCAGCACGGCCTGCACCGCGCGCGTGGTCTCGTAGTGCTCCTCGCCGATGACGTTCGGGTCCACCTGGCGCGAGGTCGAGTCGAGCGGGTCCACGGCCGGGTAGATGCCGAGCGAGGCGATGTCGCGCGACAGCACCACCGTGGCGTCGAGATGGCCGAAGGTGGTCGCCGGCGACGGGTCGGTGAGGTCGTCCGCGGGCACGTACACGGCCTGGATCGACGTGATCGAGCCGACCTTGGTCGACGTGATGCGCTCCTGCAGGCGGCCCATTTCCTCGGCCAGCGTCGGCTGGTAACCCACCGCGGACGGCATGCGGCCGAGCAGCGCCGACACCTCGGTGCCCGCGAGCGTGAAGCGGTAGATGTTGTCGACGAAGAACAGGATGTCGCGGCCTTCGTCGCGGAAGCGCTCGGCCATCGTCAGGCCGGTGAGCGCGACGCGCAGGCGGTTGCCCGGCGGCTCGTTCATCTGGCCGAACACCATCGCCACCTTCGACTGGCTCAAGTCTTCCTGCACGATGACCTTGGCTTCCGACATCTCGTGGTAGAAGTCGTTGCCCTCGCGGGTGCGCTCGCCGACGCCGGCGAACACCGAGAGCCCCGAGTGCTGCATCGCGATGTTGTTGATCAGCTCGAGCATGTTGACGGTCTTGCCGACGCCGGCGCCGCCGAACAGGCCGATCTTGCCGCCCTTCGCAAACGGGCAGATCAGGTCCATGACCTTGATGCCGGTCTCGAGCAGCTCGACCGAGGGCGCCAGCTCGTCGAACTTCGGCGCCGCCTGGTGGATCGACCGGCGCTCGTCCGACTGGATCGGGCCGCGCTCGTCGATCGGGCGGCCGAGCACGTCCATCACGCGGCCGAGCACGGCGGGGCCGACGGGCACGGAGATCGCCGCGCCGGTGTTGCGCACCTTCATGCCGCGCTGCAGTCCGTCGGACGAGCCCATCGCGATGGTGCGCACGACGCCGTCGCCGAGCTGCTGCTCGACCTCGAAGGTGAGGCCCTTCTCGGCCAGCGGGTTGTCGCTGTCCTCGAGGACCAGCGCATCGTAGATCTTCGGCATCGCATCGCGCGGGAACTCGATGTCGATGACCGCGCCGATGGTCTGGACGATGGTGCCGTGGGCGGTAGTGGACATGGTCGGTACCAACTCTGGAAAGGGGATAGGGGATAGGGGATAGGGGATAGTCGGAACTGCGCTTCGCTACACTGCCGCCGCGCCGCCGACGATCTCCGAGAGTTCCTTGGTGATCGAAGCCTGGCGGCTCTTGTTGTAGATGAGCTGCAGCTCCTCGATGATGCTCTGCGCGTTGTCCGAGGCGGACTTCATCGCCACCATGCGCGCCGACTGCTCGGAGGCGATGTTGTCGGCGGCCGCCTGGAAAACGAAGGTCTCCAGGTAGCGCACCAGCAGCTCGTCGAGCACGGTCTTGGCGTCGGGCTCGTAGAGGTAGTCCCAGGTGCCCTGGCCGATCTTCGGATCGTCGAGGTGCGTGCCATCCGGGGTGAGCCACTCGAGCGGAATCGGGATCATCTGGCCGTGCACCGGCTCCTGCTTCATGGTGTTCACGAAGCGGTTGCTGAACAGGTGCACCTCGTCGAGCCGTCCTTCGAGGAAGCCGTCCACCAGCATCTTGACGGGCCCGATCAGTCGCTCGAGCGCCGGGCGGTCGCCGTAATTGGTGACCTGCGAGACGATCTTGCCGCCCATGCGGTTGACGAAGCCGAGGCCCTTGTTGCCGATGGTGCAGTACTCGACCTCGATGCCCTTCGCCAGCCAGTCCTTGTGCTGGTTCAGCACCACGCGCAGCAGGTTGGTGTTGAGGCCGCCGCACAGGCCCTTGTCGGTGGTGATGACCACCGCGCCAACGCGCTTGACCTCGGTGCGCCGCGTGAGCAGAGGGTGCTTGTACTCGGCATTGGCCTGCGCGGCGTGCATGGCGATGGCCAGGATGCGCTGCGCGTAGGGTCGGCCCTGGCGCATGCGTTCCTGCGCCTTCTTCATCTTCGATGCAGCGACCATTTCCATCGCCTTGGTGATCTTGCGCGTGTTCTGCACGCTCTTGATCTTGAGGCGGATTTCCTTGGTTCCGGCCATGTTGGCTCCCGGCGGGGCTCAGTACGCGCCGTCTTTCTTGAAGTCCTCGATCGCGGCGACGAGTGCCTTCTCGTCGTCGGCGTTCAAGTCCTTGGTGGCCTCGATGCGGTCGAACAGCTCCTTGTACTTCGCCTTCACGTGCTGGCGCAGGCCCACCTCGAAGGCGAGCGCGCGCTTGACCTCGACGCCGTCGAAATAGCCCTTGCTGACCGCGAACAGCGTGATCGCCTGCTCGGCGACCGAGATCGGCGAGTACTGCGGCTGCTTCATGAGCTCGGTGACGAGCTTGCCGCGGTCGAGCTGCTTGCGGGTCGCCTCGTCGAGGTCGGAGGCGAACTGCGCGAACGCCGCGAGCTCGCGGTACTGGGCGAGCGCGAGGCGCACGCCGCCGCCGAGCTTCTTGATCACCTTGGTCTGCGCCGCGCCGCCCACGCGCGACACGGAGATGCCGGCGTTGATGGCCGGGCGGATGCCGGCGTTGAACAGGTCGGTCTCGAGGAAGATCTGGCCGTCGGTGATCGAGATCACGTTGGTCGGCACGAACGCCGACACGTCGCCCGCCTGGGTCTCGATGATCGGCAGCGCGGTGAGCGAGCCGGTCTTGCCCTTGACGGCGCCCTTGGTGAACTTCTCGACGTACTCCTCGTTGACGCGCGCCGCGCGCTCGAGCAGGCGGCGGTGCAGGTAGAACACGTCGCCCGGGTAGGCCTCGCGGCCCGGCGGACGGCGCAGCAGCAGCGACACCTGGCGGTACGCCCAGGCCTGCTTGGTGAGATCGTCGTAGATGATCAGCGCGTCCTGGCCGCGGTCGCGGAAGTACTCGCCCATGGTGCAGCCCGAATACGGCGCGATGTACTGCATCGCCGCCGACTCGGAGGCCGAGGCGGCCACGACGATGGTGTAGGCCATCGCGCCCGTCTCCTCGAGCTTGCGCACCACGTTGGCGATCGTCGAGGCCTTCTGGCCGATCGCGACGTAGATGCAGATGAGGTCCTTGCCCTTCTGGTTGATGATCGTGTCCACCGCGACGGCGGTCTTGCCCGTCTGGCGGTCGCCGATGATCAGCTCGCGCTGGCCGCGGCCGATCGGCACCATCGCGTCGATCGCCTTGAGGCCGGTCTGCACCGGCTGGCTGACGGACTTGCGGGCGATCACGCCCGGCGCCACCTTCTCGATGACGTCGAATTCCTTCGCCTCGACCGGGCCCTTGCCGTCGATCGGCTGGCCGAGCGCGTTCACCACGCGGCCGATCAGCTCGGTGCCGACGGGCACCTCGAGGATGCGGCCCGTGCACTTCACCGTGTCGCCCTCGGTGATGTGCTCGTACTCGCCGAGGATCACCGCGCCGACCGAGTCGCGCTCGAGGTTGAGCGCGAGGCCGAAGGTGTTCTTCGGGAACTCGAGCATCTCGCCCTGCACGGCGTCCTGCAGTCCGTGGATGCGCACGATGCCGTCCGTCACCGTCACGACGGTGCCGACGCTGCGCGCCTCGGTGGCCGCCGTGAAGTTCTGGATCCGTGCCTTGATCAGTTCGCTGATCTCAGAAGCCTTGATCGACATTTCGCGTTCCTCTGCAGGCCGTGACCGCGCGGGCGGCTGGGCCGGGTGAATTCTGTTCAGCCAGTCAGTTCAGTCGCGAGCCGCTCGAGCTTGCCCTTCAGCGAGCCGTCGATCAGCAGGTCGCCCGACCGCACCACCGCGCCGCCGATCAGCGACGGATCGACGGTGCACTGCAACCGCACGTCGCGGCGCAGGCGGGCGCGCAGCGCGGCCGCGAGCCGCTCCCGCTGCGCTTCACCGAGGACCGCGGCGGAGACGATTTCCACGTCGGCCACGTTGCGGGCCTCCGCCTCGAGCGCCTGGAACTGCACGGCAACCTCGGGCACGAAATCGAGCCGCCCGTTCTCGGTGAGCAGGCGCAGCAGCGCCCGCCCCTGCGCGTCGAGGTCCGCGCCGCAGATGCCGGCGATGAGTTCCTCGAGCTGCGCGGTGGACACGCCCGGGCTGCTCTCGAGCAGGCGGTACTCCTCGCTGAGCACCACGCTGCGGGCATTGCCCAGCCAGCGGGACCACTCCGCCAGTCGGCCCTGCTCACGCGCGGCGGCAAAGGCCGCCTTGGCGTAAGGTCTCGCGATCGTGGCTCTCTCGGCCATGTCGTTACTCCGGATCCGCTGAGGTGCCCCGGCCGTCAGGCCTTGGCGCCCTCGATCTCGCGGGCCAGCTTCTCGATCAGGTCGGCATGCGCCTTCGCGTCGATCTCGCGCTCGAGGAGCCGCGACGCGCCGGCGACGGCCAGCTGCGCCACGTCCTTGCGCAACGCATCGCGCGCGCGGGACTGCTCGAGCACCACTTCCTGGCGCGCGTCCCCGACGAGCCGCTGCCCCTCGGTGATCGCGGTGGCGCGGGCTTCCTCGATGATCTCGTTCGAACGGCGGTTCGCCTGGTCGACGATCTTCAAGGCCTTCTCGCGCGCCTCGTTGACGATGACCGACGCCTCGCCGCTCGCCTGGTGCAGCTCTTTCTGCCCGCGCTCGGCGGCCGCGAGGCCGTCGGCGATCTTCTTCTGGCGGTCTTCGATCGCCTTCAGAAGCGGGGGCCAGATGAACTTGACGCTGAACCAGATCAGGATCAGGAAGACGATCGCCTGGCCGATGATCGTCGCATTGATGTTCATGGCGACGTCCTCGCGTCAGACGCGTTTCAACCCTGGATGACGGACAGGAGCGGGTTCGCGACCGCGAAGAACATCGCGAGCGCCACGCCGATCAGGAACGCCGCGTCGATCAGGCCGGCGAGCAGGAACATGCGGCCCTGCAGCGTCGGGATCAGTTCCGGCTGGCGGGCGGCGGCCTCGAGGAACTTCGAGCCCATGATGCCGATGCCGATGCAGGCGCCGATCGCGCCCAGGCCGATGATCAGGCCGATCCCGAGGGCGGTGAAGGCCTGGATCTGGGCGAGGTACTGTGCCATTTCCATTTGTCGTCTCCAGTCAGTCGTGCGGTTGCGTGAACGGTTGAACGGGTCAGTGGTGCTCGGTCGCCATCGTGACGTACACGATCGTGAGCACCATGAAGATGAACGCTTGCAGCGTGATGATCAGGATGTGGAAGATCGCCCAGGCGGAGCCCGCCAGGACCTGCCCGAGCATCGACAGGCTGCTGCCGAAGCTGAAGCCGGCCCAGCTCGCGCCGAGCAGCGCGATCAGCATGAACACCAGCTCGCCCGCGTACATGTTGCCGAACAGTCGCATGGCGAGCGAGACGGGCTTCGAGAGCAGCTCGACCACGTTCAGCAGGAAATTCGGGATCCACAGCAGCGGGTGCGAGCCGAACGGCGCCGTGAACAGCTCGTGCAGGTAGCCGCCCGGGCCCTTCACCTTCACCGAGTAGAACAGCACGATCAGCAGCACCGAGATCGACATCGCGAAGGTGGTGTTGAGGTCTGCGGTCGGGACCACGCGCCAGTAATGCAGGCCGAACCAGCCCGCGATCACGCCCGGCACGTCGAGCGGCAGCAGGTCCATGGCGTTCATGAAGAACACCCAGAGGAAGATCGTGAGCGCGAGCGGCGCCAGGAAGCGGCGGTCGAGGTGGAAGACTTCCTTGACCTGGGTGTCGACGAACTCGACCACCATCTCGACGAAGGCCTGTCCCTTGCCAGGGACGCCGGAGGTGGCCCGGCGCGCGGCAGCCCAGAAGAGCCCCAGCGCCAGCACGCCCGTCAGCACCGACATGAAGATCGTGTCGACGTGCCAGGTCCAGAAGCCGTCACCGACACTGAGGTGGGTCAGGTGGTGCTTGATGAATTCGGTGCTGTTCGCGGGTCCTTGGCCAGCCATGATCAGTCCGCAACTCCGAATGTTTGTTTCGTGTTCTGCCCGCCTGTGCGGGCCGCCCCAAACCAGTAGCCGAAGAAGGTCGCGACATACGCGGCGAGCAGGGCCACCGCATCGACCTTCGTTGACCGGAACGCCACCACCAGCAGGGCAAGGGTGAAGCCGACCTTCACGACCCAGCCGGAGAAGAAGCTCCAGGCCACCCGCTGCGCGCTCGCGCCCTCGCCGTGCCGCAGCATCGCGAATGCCATCAGCGACGTCGCCGCAACACCGATCCCGGCCCCGAGCAGCGCCGACGCGCCCGAACGGGACCCCCACACCGCGAGGCAGGCGGCCGCAACGACCGCCCCGAGCAACCCCTGCCAGAGCACGACGCGCATCGCACGTCGCCGCCCCTGCTGGATCTCCGCGTTGCTCAAGGCCTCACACCTACTAGTCCGGGCAACAAAAACGCCACTTCATGTGCCGGGCGCTTCCGGCCACGGGTGGCGATTCCGAACCGTTACCCGGGCAGGCTGTGCTGCACTGCACATACCTCCGGAAGGCCGAAAATTATACCCGGTCTTTTTGCACTGCTTCAACGCGGCGCACCGTCATGGTGCTGGGGTCGGCGAGGCCCGTGTTCTGCGGCATGCACGGATGGCGGCGACAGCGAAGATGCGCATGTCGGCGGCATTGCGACTGGCGCTGCCGCAGCCGCGGCTATTTGTTTTATAAATCTATTGAATAGCGCTTAAGGGATTCTAGATCGCATCAATATTAAGCGGAAATACTAGTCAATTACTGGATGTGGGCGAGGATGCCGTCCAGCTCGTCGAGGCTGTTGTAGGCGATGACCAGCTTGCCGCGGCCCTTGGCGCCGTGCTGCAGCTGCACCCTGGCGCCGAGCTTGTCGGTGAGGTCGTGCTCGAGGCGCGCGATGTTCGGGTCGGGGCGCGGCGGCTCGCGGTCGCTGCGAGTCGTCCTTGCTGGTCGACAAGCGGCGCACCAGCGCCTCCGTCTCGCGCACCGACAGTCCTTTCTTCGCGACCAGCAGCGCGACCTCGACCTGCTGCCGCGCCGACGGCCAGCCCGAGCAGCGCGCGCGCGTGGCCCATCTCCAGCTGCCGCGTCTCGACCAGCGTCTTCACCTCGTCCGCCAGCTCGAGCAGGCGCAGCAGGTTGCTCACCGCGACGCGCGAGCGACCGACCGCGTCGGCGGCGGTCTGGTGCGTCATGTCGAACTCGCGGATCAGGCGGTCGAGCGCGCGCGCTTCCTCGAGCGGGTTGAGGTTCTCGCGCTGGATGTTCTCGATCAGCGACATCGCCATCGCCGCCCCGTCCGCCACGCGGCGGATGACGGCCGGCACGTCGTGCAGGCCCGCCATCTGCGCGGCGCGCCAGCGGCGCTCGCCGGCGATGATCTCGTAGCGCAGCGGTTCGCCGGCGCGCTGCGCCGCGACCGGTCGCACCACGATCGGCTGCACCACGCCCTGCGCACGGATCGAGTCGGCCAGTTCCTGCAGGCTCTCCGGCCGCATGTCGAGGCGCGGCTGGTAGCGGCCGCGCTGCAGCAGGTCGACCGGGATCCGCGCCAGTTCCTCGTCGAGCCGCGGCCGGGGGGGCGCGTCGGGCGCCGCGGACTCCGTCGCGGACGCGGGGGTAGCGGTGCCGAGCAGGGCTTCGAGCCCGCGGCCGAGACTGGGTCGCTTGGTTGCCATGCGCGATATTATGCCGGCCACGCCGCGCCGACGCAGACGTCGCAAAAGAACCAGCCCGCGGCGTGGAGCCCAAGCGTGCGCCGGATCACCATCGTGGCCGCCTGCCTGATCGCCTGCCTGCCGGTCGCTTCGACCCGTGCGACCGAGGCCGACCCGATCGCCCACGACGAGTCCACCGCGTTCCTGATCGGCTCGGCCGGCACGTTCGCGCTGGTGGACGAGTTCGACTACCCGTGGCTGCTGGGAGTGCAGTACCGCGGCAGGCCGCGCACCAGCTGGCGCCTGCGGCCTGGGTTCGGAGTGGACGCCGGCCGCGACGACATGCTGTTCCTCTACGCCGACGTGGCCCGCGATTTCGGGCTGCCGCGGAACTGGCTGGTCACGTTGAGCCTCGGCGCCGGCTGGTTCGCCAACGGCGAAGCGATCGGCGCGAATTACGACCTGGAGTTCAAGAGCGGCCTCGCGCTGGCGCGCCGCCTCGCATCGGGTGCGCGCGCTGGCGTCGCCGTTTACCACATCTCGAACGGCGGGCTCGAGCACCCGAACAACGGCTCGGAGGCGCTGGTGCTGTTCTTCGCCTGGCCGCTCGGCCGCCAGGGACTGTCCCCGCAGGGGACTGTCCCTTCCCCTGTCCCCTTAGGGGACTGTCCCTTCACCGTCCGGCTCGTCGCCGTCCGGATGGATTCCGGCGGCAGCGAGCTGCGCCTCTTCCTCGCGCCGGATCAGCTCGCCCGCGAGCGCGAGGTAGGCGAGGGCGCCGCGCGAGTCCTTGTCGTGGTACATGGCCGCCTTGCCGAAGCTCGGCGCCTCGGCGAGCCGCACGTTGCGCGGGATCACGGTGCGGAACACCTTGTCGCCGAAGTGCATGATCAGCTGCGCGGCAACCTCGTTCGACAGGTTGTTGCGCGGGTCGAACATGGTGCGCAGGATGCCTTCGAGCTGCAGGTCGGGGTTCACGCTGGCGCGGATCTGCTCGATCGTGTCCATCAGCGCCGAGAGGCCCTCGAGCGCGTAGTACTCGCACTGCATCGGCACCAGCACCGAGTCGGCCGCCACCAATGCGTTGAGCGTGAGCAGGTTGAGCGCCGGCGGGCAGTCGATGACGATCACGTCATAGAGGTTGCGCACCGGCTTGAGCGCATTACGCAGGCGCATCTCGCGCCCGAGCTGGCTCATCAGCTGCACCTCGGCCGCGACCAGGTCCTGGTTGCCGGGCAGCACGGTGAAGCCGCCCGGCTCGACCGGCAGCAGCGCCGCGGCGACTTCGCAGTCGCCGAGCAGCACATCGGTCATCGAATGGCGCAGGTTGCGCTTGTCGACGCCGCAACCCATGGTCGCGTTGCCCTGCGGGTCGCTGTCGATCAGCAGCACCTTGCGCTTCGTCGCTGCGAGCGACGCGGCGAGGTTCACGGCCGTGGTGGTCTTGCCCACCCCGCCCTTCTGGTTGGCGACTGCGATGACGCGCTTCATGAGGTGGGCAAGCTTACCCGACGCGGTCGTGCGACCGGCACAGCTCGACGAGGTGGCGTTCCTCCGCGAGCCCGGGCACGGTGAGCGGGTGCACGGCGGCCACTTTCCAGCCTTTGAGGCGCGCCGCCAGCTCCTCCTCCGGGAGGCGGCCTTTCATGGCGAGCAGGCGGCCGCCACCGACCACCAGCGAGCCGGCCACCTTCACCAGGTCGGCCAGCGGACCGACCGCCCGGGCAAGCACCGTGTCGAAGCGCACCTCGGGGTGGTAGCTCTCGGCCCGCGACTGCACCACCTCGACGTTGGCGAGCCCGAGCGTGTCGCGCACGTGCTCGAGGAAGCGGCATTTCTTGCCGGTCGATTCGATCAGTGCGAAATGCCGGTTCGGCTCGACGATGGCGAGGGGAATGCCCGGGAAGCCTGCGCCGCTGCCGACGTCGGCGATGCGCGTGCCGCTCAGGAACGGCAGCACGGTCAGGCTGTCGAGCAGGTGCTTGGTGAGCTGCGACGGGCGGTCGCGGATCGCCGTGAGGTTCATCCGCGACGCCCCATTCGTCGAGCAGGTCGAGGTGCGCGACCAGCTTCGCGAGCTGCGCCTCGTCAAGTTCGAGCGCGAGGGCGCGGGCGCCGTCGAGGAGAGGGTGAGGGGACATGCCTCATTTTCACCCCATCCGGCGGCGAGTTCACCACCGGCGGCGAAAATGAGGCATGTCCCCTATTCCACCTATTCCACCGCCTTCAGGTTGTCGTCGGAGTTGCGGTCGACGCGCTTGTTGAACGGGTCGACGCCCGCGACCTTCGGCTCGCGGTCCACGACCAGCCGCAGCGTCTGCTTGCCGCTCTTCACCGTGGCCTGCTGCACCGCGATCACGCTCTGCTTGTCGTAGCCCTTGCGGCCCGGCTCGACCGTGAACACACCGATGTCGAACGACTCGGCGAGCGGCGCTTCGGTCTCCACGCCCTTGCCATCGGCGTACAGCTTGCGCGCCTCGACCTCGAGCACCACGTCCCAGCGGCCGTCCGGGCGCTGCTTCGCCGTTGCCTCGGCGACTTTCACGTCGTACAGCGTGATCTTCTCGAACAGGTCGGTGATCAGCTGCTGGTGCTCCGGCCCCGCCACCTCGCGGAAGCGCCGCACCAGGTCGGTCGGGTTCGGGTACGGCGCGGGCTTGAAGGCGAACTCGTCGAGCAGGCTGCGCAACGCCTCGTTGACCCGCTCGGCGCCGATCTGGTCCTTCAGCAGGTACAGCGCCAGGCCGCCCTTCTGGTAGTGGATGTAGGGCTGGTTCTCGACGCGCACCAGCGGCAGTTCCTCCAGCACCTCGCCGCCGCGCGCCCGCAGGTAGCGATCGAGCTCGTACTTGAGGAACTTGCGGATCTGCTCCGGACCGTACATCTGCTCCATCACCATCAGCGCCGAATACTGCGCCAGCGACTCGACCAGGAAGGTGCCGCCCTGCTGGTCGGCGCTGATCAGCTGGTGGCCCCACCACTGGTGCGCGATCTCGTGTGCGGTCACGTAGGTGACCATGTCGATCTTCTCGGGATCACGGTAATTCGCGATGAAGCCGATGCCCTCCGAATACGGGATGGTGTTGGCGAACGACTGCGCGAACCGGGCGTAGGCCGGGAACTCCAGGATGCGCACCTGGCGGAACTGGAACGGACTGAAGTTCGTGGTGAAGTAGTCGAGCGACGCCTTCATCGCCCGCGTCATGCGCTCGACGTTGTAGGCGTGCGCAGGGTCGTGGTAGATCGCGAGCTCGACATCCTGCCAGCGGTCCGTGGCCACCTGGTAGCGGGCCGACTGCACCGAGAAGAAGTTCTGGATCGGCGCGTCGCTGACGTAGCGCACCGTGCGGCGGCCGTTCGCCACCGTCTCTGACTCGCGGTAGCCGGGCGCGATGGCGAGCTGGTCGGCCGACGTCGACACCGTGATGTCGGAATTCACCCAGTCGCTGTCGCGACGCAGCCCGTTGAACGCGCGCGCGCCCTCATCCTCGAGTTTCGCCGGCCGCAGCTCCGGCGGCAGGCCGTACTTGCGGCGCTTGGCGCGGTCGGTGAGCAGGCCGTCGAGGCTCATGCCGAGCACCGGCGCGAACTCCGTGTTGTTGAGAAACGTGCCGTTGTCGACGATGCGGTTCTCGTTGCCGGTATTGCGGAAGCCGCGCTGCTCACGCAGCGTCTCGAACGTGATGCGGCGCGTCTCGAGCGGCGCCATCGGCTGCGCAAAGCGGTAGATGCGGTATTCGTATTCTGCGTAGTCCTTCTCGAGGCTGGCCCCTTCCACCTCGAGCCTGGTCATCTCGAGCGGCTCGAGCCAGCGCACGTGCACAGTCTCGAGCGGCTGCCCAGTGCGGTTCTGGATCAGGTAGCTGCCCCGCGTCACGACGCGCGGCTCCGCTGGATAGAGGTCGACCTCGAGCGTGACGTCGGTGATCCGCGGCTGCGGCACGTTCTCGTAGCCGATCAGCGCCTTCTCGTAGTCCGCCTGCTGGCGCTCGACGTCGAGCGTCGTGCGGTACTCGTTCAGTACGTTGGTGTTGTAGAAGATCCAGCCGCCGAGGATGGCCATTGCCAGCACGCTCGCGGCCGCCAGCCCGCCCGCGACGCCCGACAGCCGCTTCGGCAGCAGCGCAAGGCGGCTCCTGAGCGGCGCGCCGACGCCACGGCGCCACAGCGCGTAGGCGAGCACCGCCAGCAGCAACGCGGCACCACTCCAGTACGCGCGGAACCACCACGCGAAGCGGGCGAAGTCGCCCTGCCCGTTCATGTCCGAGAGCGGCGTGCCGGGGTTGCTCGCGTACTGGTAGAGATTGTGCTGGAAGCCGACGCGGTCGAGGGTGATCTGCGCCACCAGGAACACGAGCATCAGCAGCCAGCCGAGCGCTTTCTGCGGCACCAGCACCTGCATGAAGATCGCCAGCACCGCGAACATCACCACGCCGACCGTGGTCGGCAGCACGTACCAGGCGAGGTACTTGCCGAGTTCGAAGTGGAAATAGCCCTTCAGCGCCTGCACTGCGATCGCGGCCAGCGTGCTGGCGGCGAGTGTCGCGAACAGCACCAGCGAGATGGCGAGGATCTTCGGCACCACGAACGCCCAGTCGGGCGCCGGCGTCGAGTCGATGATCTCGTGCATGCGCCGGTCCCGGTCGCGCCACACCAGCTCGCCGGCGTAGTAAATGGCGATGATCAGCGGAATCAGGGTGAACGAGCCCTGCAGCGTCTCGATCATCACCCGCGTCACCGGATAGATGGTGTTGCCGTAGAGCTCGTCGGCGAACCACAGCGAGGCGATCGAGTTGATGAAGCCGATGCCGAGCAGCACGATGAAGGCCGGGCTGCGGATCGCGGCGGCGACGTCGAATTTCGCCAGCGCCCACAGCTGGCTCCAGCCTGAGCGGTCGCGGCGCACTGCGGCGTCGGTCGCGGTGGCGGTGGCGGTGAACGGGCTCGGCGCCACAGCGGGCGCCGGCTCGGCCGGCATTCTCTTTGCTGCGCCGCGCCTTGCGGCCGAGCGTCGTCACGCCTCGCGCCGCCCTCGAGTACAGCCGCCACGCCAGGCCGAGCAGCGCAAACGCCACGCCGGTCCAGATCACGCGATTCCACAGGATGTGGCCCGCGAACTCGGGCAGCTGCGTGTTGCGCTCGGTCGCGGTCCAGTACTTGGTCGCCTGCCCGAAGGCGCCGAGGCCGAACGGCTCGACCAGCGCCACGGCGCGCTCGAACTCCGGCCGCGAGAAGTACGTCGCGGCCACGAAATACAGCACCAGGAAGCCGATCACGCCGACGTAGGTCCACATCATCGAGCGCGTGGCGGTGGCGATCGCGAAGAAGCCGGCGCCGGTGACGAACAGCGTCGGCACGCAGACGCAGAAGTAGATCCAGGCGTAGTGCCAGAGATTGAACGGGCCCACCGTCTCGGGGTCGAGCCACGGCATTGCCGCGCCGAGCATCATGCCGAGCGGCACGCTCAGGAACGCGAGGCAGCCGGCGAGGAACGCGCCGCTGAAGCGGCCGAACAGGTAGTCGAAGCGCGTGATGCGGGTCGCGTGGATGATCGGCCCGAAGCCGGTCTCGTCGTCGCGCACCACGACGTTGGCGACGAACGCCGTCATGATGAACACGGCGAACAGGCTCATGATCAGCAGCGTCTGCGCGATCGCGTACGGCGAGTTGACCAGGACGTTGCCACCGGAGCCGATCTGCACGTTGTCGGACGCGGTGGCGCCAAAGGTCAGCAGGCCGAAGATCAGGAAGGTCACCCAGAACGCGGGCGACTTGAGCTGGTAGCGCAGCTCGAACGCGGCGACGGACCGGAACATGCCGGCGCTCAGGCGGCAGCGCGCCGGGACACGGCGAGCGTCGAGAAGTAGACGTCCTCGAGGCCGCCCGGCATCGGTTCGAAGCCGTCGCCGGGGCGCTGCTCCGCCAGCACGTGGATCACGGTGCGGCCGCCGAACAACCGAGTGGCGATCACCTCGTGGTCGCGGCGGTACGCGTCGAGCTCGTGCTTGGCGATGGTCTTGCGCCAGACGCGGCCGTCGAGCGCGGCGATCAGTTCGAGCGGCGCACCGGTGCGCACGATGCGGCCCTCGGCGATGATCGCCATGCTCGGGCACAGGTCGGCGACGTCCTCGACGATGTGGGTGGAGAGGATCACGACCACGTTCTCGCCGATCTCGGCGAGCAGGTTCAGGAACCGGTTGCGCTCCTCCGGGTCGAGGCCCGCGGTGGGCTCGTCGACGATGATCAGCGACGGCTGGCCGATCAGCGCCTGCGCGATGCCGAAGCGCTGGCGCATGCCGCCGGAGAAGCCGGCGAGCGCCTTCCTGCGCACGTCCCACAGGTTCACCTGGTGCAGCAGCGCTTCGACCGTCTCCTTGCGCTGCCGACGGTCGGCGAGGCCCTTCAGCACCGCGAGGTGGTCGAGCATGTCGACGGCGCTGACGCGCGGGTACACGCCGAAGTCCTGCGGCAGGTAACCGAGGGTGCGGCGCAACGCGTCCGGCTGGGCGAGCACGTCGAGGTCGCCGAAGCGGATCGTGCCCTCGGTCGGGATCTGCAGCGTGGCGATGCAGCGCATCAGCGACGACTTGCCGGCGCCATTGGGCCCGAGCAGCCCGAACATGCCGCGCGGCACGTCGAGCGACACGCCATCGAGGGCGCGGGTGCCGTTGGGGTAAACGTGGGTCAGGCCGTCGATGCGCAGCATGCGGGGAACCTCGTCGAGTGGCGGCCGGGGACGGTCGCCGTGAAATTCGCGGGATCCTAGTGGAGATCTGGTGTGCTGGTCAACTAGAACACTAAATATCCTTAGAAGGAATCGCCAGGGACCCGGACGTAACCTTCCATCAGCACCCTGGCGCTGCGGCTCATGATGGCCTTGGTGACGGTCCACTGGCCGTCGACCTCGCGGGCCTCCGCGCCCACCCGCAGCGTGCCCGACGGGTGGCCGAAGCGTACGGCCGTGCGCGCGCCGCTGCCCGCCGCCCGATTCACCAGCGTGCCCGGGATGGCTGCCGCCGTCCCGATCGCCACGGCCGCCGTGCCCATCATCGCGTGGTGCAGCTTGCCCATGGACAGCGCGCGCACCAGCAGGTCGATCTCGCCGCCAAGATCTGCTTGCCGCTCGAGGCGACGTAATCCTTCGGCTTGCCACGAACGCGATCTTCGGCGTGTGCTGGCGCTTCTGCGCTTCCTCCGGCGTCTTGATCAGGCCCATCCGCAGCGCGCCGGCGACGCGGATCTTCTCGAACTTCTCGAGAGCCTTCGGATCGGTGTTGATCTGCTCGCGCAGCTCGGTGCCGGTGTAGCCGATGTCGTCGGCGTTCACGAACACCGTCGGGATGCCGGCGGTGATCATCGTTGCCTTGAGCGTGCCGACGTCCGGCACCTCGAGGTCATCGACGAGATTGCCGGTCGGGAACATTGCGCCTGCCGAACCGTCCTCCTCCGCCGCAGGATCGATGAACTCGAGCACGATCTCCGCCGCCGGGAACGTCACGCCGTCGAGCTCGAAGTCGCCGGTTTCCTGCACCACGCCGTTGGTGACCGGGACGTGCGCGATGATGATCTTGCGGATATTGGCCTGCCAGATGCGCACCACGCAGATGCCGTTCTGCGGGATGCGCGACGGATCGACCAGGCCGGCATGGATCGCGAACGCACCGGCGGCCGTCGACAGGTTGCCGCAGTTGCCGCTCCAGTCGACGAAGGCCTTGTCGATCGACACCTGGCCGTACAGATAGTCGACGTCGTGGTCCAGCTGCGAGCTCCGCGACAGGATCACGCACTTGCTCGTGCTGGAAGTGGCGCCGCCCATGCCGTCGATGTGTGCCGCGTACGGGTCCGGGCTGCCGATCACGCGCAGGAACAGCCGGTCACGCGCCTCGCCCGGCACCTGGCAGCGCTCGGGGAGGTCCTGCAGGCGGAAGAACACGCCCTTGCTGGTGCCGCCGCGCATGTAGGTGGCGGGAATGCGGATCTGGAAAATAGGGGACATTCTCCTATTTCCCTGCCGGGGAAATAGGAGAATGTCCCCTATTTTCCAGGAAGTCCTTCGCGAAGCGCTGCAGCACGCCGCCGGCCTCGTAGATCGAGACTTCCTCGGCGGTGTCGAGGCGACAGGAGACCGGTACCTCCAGTCGCTCACCATTCCTGCGGTGGATGACGAGCGTGAGGTCGGCCCGTGGCTGGCGCGCACCGACCACGTCGAAAGTCTCGGTACCATCAAGCCCAGCGTCTTGCGGTTCACGCCCGCCTTGAACTCGAGCGGCAGCACGCCCATGCCGATCAGGTTGGTGCGGTGGATGCGCTCGAAGCCCTCGGCCACGATCGCCTCGACGCCCGCGAGGCGCACGCCCTTCGCAGCCCAGTCGCGCGACGAGCCCTGGCCGTAGTCGGCGCCCGCAATGATGATCAGCGGCTGCCGTCGCTCCATGTAGGTCTCGATGGCTTCCCACATGCGCATCACCTTGCCGTCCGGCTCGACGCGCGCCAGCGAACCTTTCTTCGGCTTGCCGTCCACCACCGCCATCTCGTTCAGCAGCGTCGGGTTGGCGAAGGTGGCGCGCTGCGCCGTCAGGTGGTCGCCGCGGTGGGTCGCGTAGGAATTGAAGTCCTCCTCGGGCAGGCCCATCTTCGCCAGGTACTCGCCGGCAGCGCTGTCCAGCAGGATCGCGTTCGACGGCGACAGGTGGTCGGTCGTGATGTTGTCGCCGAGCACCGCGAGCGGCCGCATGCCGCGCAAGGTTCGCTCGCCGGCCAGCGCGCCTTCCCAGTACGGCGGACGACGGATGTAGGTGCTCATCGGGCGCCAGTCATACAGCGGGCTCACCTTGGTGCCCGCATCCACGCGCGCCGTGAACATCGGCTCGTAGACCTTGCGGAACATCTCCGGCTTCACGCTGGCCTTGGCGATCGCGTCGATCTCCTCGTCGGTCGGCCACAGGTCCTTGAGCAGGATCGGGCGACCGGCCGCGTCGGTGCCGAACGAGTCGCGCTCGATGTCGAAGCGCACGGTGCCGGCGATGGCGTAGGCCACCACCAGCGGCGGCGACGCCAGGAACGCCTGCTTCGCGTACGGGTGGATGCGGCCGTCGAAATTGCGGTTGCCGGACAGCACCGCGGTCGCATACAGGTCGCGCTCGATGATTTCCTGCTGGATCTTCGGGTCGAGCGCACCGGACATGCCGTTGCAGGTGGTGCAGGCGAAGGCGACGATGCCGAAGCCGAGCTGCTCGAGCTCCGACTTGAGCCCCGCCTCCTCGAGGTACAGCGCCACGGTCTTCGAGCCCGGCGCCAGCGAACTCTTCACCCACGGCTTGCGCTTGAGACCGAGGCGGTTCGCGTTGCGCGCCAGCAGGCCGGCCGCAATCACGTTGCGCGGATTCGAAGTGTTGGTACAGCTGGTGATCGCAGCGATGATCACCGCGCCGTCGGGCATCTGCCCGGGCGTCTGCTGCCACTGGCCGGCGATCCCTTTCGCGGCGAGGTCGGCCGTGGCCACGCGTGCGTGCGGGTTCGAGGGACCCGCCATGTTGCGCACCACGCTCGACAAGTCGAACGTCAGCACGCGCTCGTACTGCGCGTTGCGCAGCGCGTCGGACCAGAGGCCGGCGTGCTTCGCGTAGGTCTCCACCAGCCGCACCTGGTCCGCGCTGCGGCCGGTCAGCTTCAGGTACTCGATGGTCTGCGAATCGATGGAGAACATCGCCGCCGTGGCGCCGTATTCGGGCGCCATGTTGGAGATGGTCGCCCGGTCGCCGAGCGTCAGCGTGGCGGCACCCTCTCCGTAGAACTCGAGGTACGCGCCGACCACCTTCGACCGGCGCAGGAACTCGGTGAGCGCGAGCACGATGTCGGTGGCCGTGATGCCCGGCTGTCGCCGGCCGGTGAGCTCCACGCCGACGATCTCCGGCAGGCGCATCCACGAGGCGCGGCCGAGCATGACGCTCTCGGCCTCGAGGCCGCCGACGCCGATGGCGATCACGCCGAGCGCGTCGACGTGCGGCGTGTGGCTGTCGGTGCCCACGCAGGTATCCGGGAACGCCACGCCGTCCTGCGCGTGGATGACCGGCGACATCTTCTCCAGGTTGATCTGGTGCATGATGCCGTTGCCGGCCGGAATCACGTCGACGTTGTCGAACGCGAGCCGCGTCCAGTCGATGAAGTGGAAGCGGTCCTCGTTGCGGCGATCCTCGATGGCGCGGTTCTTCGCGAACGCCTGCGGGTCGAACCCGCCACACTCCACGGCCAGCGAGTGGTCGACGATCAGCTGCACCGGCACCACCGGATTCACCTTGGCCGGGTCGCCGCCCTGGTCGGCGATCGCGTCACGCAGGCCCGCAAGATCCACCAGCGCCGTCTGGCCGAGGATGTCGTGGCACACGACCCGCGCCGGGAACCACGGGAAATCCCGCTCGCGCTTGCGCTCGACGATCTGCTGCAGGCACTCGGTGAGGATCGCCGGGTCGCAGCGGCGCACGAGGTTCTCGGCATGCACGCGCGCCGTGTACGGCAGCGTGTCCCAGGCGCCGGGCCGGATCGCCTCGACCGCGGCGCGCGCGTCGAAGTAGTCGAGGGAAGTGCCGGGGAGGGGTTTGCGGTGGGCGGTGTTCATGGAGGAAGAAAGGGGGTAATGACTAGGGGGTAGGGGGTAGTTGCAGAGCGTCGCGACCTGGCGGCAGGCGGCAAATCGAGTCGAAGGCGAAGCGGGCCTCCTCTCACTACCCCCTACCCCCTGATCACTACCCCCTCTCCGACTCAGCGCTTCGCCGATCGGCACGAACTCCCGGTCCTCGGGACCCGTGTAGTTCGCGCTCGGGCGGATGATCTTGCCGTCGATGCGCTGCTCGATGACGTGCGCGCTCCAGCCGGTGACGCGCGAGATCACGAACAGCGGCGTGAACATCGCGGTGGGCACGCCCATCATGTGGTACGAGACGGCGCTGAACCAGTCGAGGTTCGGGAACATCTTCTTGATGTCCCACATCACGGCCTCGAGGCGCGCGGCGATGTCGTACATCTTCATGTCGCCCGCTTCCGCCGACAGCTGGCGCGCGATTTCCTTGATCACCTTGTTGCGCGGGTCGGACACCGTGTACACCGGGTGGCCGAAGCCGATCACCACTTCCTTCGCCTCGACGCGCCGGCGGATGTCCGCCTCGGCCTCGTCCGGGCTCTCGTAGCGCTTCTGCACCTCGAAGGCCACCTCGTTGGCGCCGCCGTGCTTCGGCCCGCGCAGCGCGCCGATGGCGCCGCAGATGCACGAATACAGGTCGGAGCCGGTGCCCGCGATCACGCGCGCCGTGAACGTCGAGGCGTTGAACTCGTGCTCGGCGTACAGGTTGAGCGACGTGTGCATCGCCTTCACCCACGACTGTGGCGGCGGCGTGCCGTGCAGCATGTGCAGGAAGTGGCCGCCGATCGAGTCGTCGTCGGTCTCGACGTCGATGCGCTCGCCCGAGTGGCTGAAGCGGTACCAGTAGGCCAGCATCGAGCCCAGGCTCGCGAGCAGGCGGTCGGCGATGTCGCGGGCGCCCGCCACGTTGTGGTCGTCCTTCTCCGGCAGCGTGCAGCCGAGCACCGACACGCCGGTGCGCATCACGTCCATCGGGTGGCTGGCGGCCGGCAGCGTCTCGAGCGCATCGAGCACGGTCGACGGCAGGCCGCGCAGGCGCCGCAGCTTGGTCTTGTAGCCCTTCAGCTCCGCGGCGTTCGGCAGCTTGCCGTGGATCAGCAGGTGGGCAACTTCCTCGAACTCGCAGTTGTCCGCGAGATCCAGGATGTCGTAGCCGCGGTAATGCAGGTCGTTGCCGCTGCGGCCGACGGTGCACAGGGCGGTGTTGCCGGCCGTGACACCCGACAGGGCGACGGACTTCTTGGGCTTGAAACCGGTGGCGGGAGAGGTATCGCTGCTCATGATGGCCTGCTCGTCTGCGTTGGAACCGGTCGGCGTGGGGTCAGCTGTCGCCGCCCTCGCGCCGGAAAAGCTCGTCGAGCTTGCGCTCGTACTCGTGGTAGCCGAGCACGTCGTACAGCTCCGTGCGCGTCTGCATCCGGTCGATGACGCTCTGCTGCGTGCCTTCGCGGCGGATCGCGCCGTACACCGCCTCGGCGGCCTTCGACATGGCGCGGAACGCGGAGAGCGGATACAGCACCAGCTGCACGCCGGCGCTGGCGAGTTCGGCGACGGTGAACAGCGGCGTCTTGCCGAACTCGGTGATGTTGGCCAGCACCGGTACCTTCACGGCGGTGGTGAACTGGCTGTACTCGTCGAGCTGGTTGAGCGCCTCGGCGAAGATCATGTCGGCACCGGCCTCGGCGTAGCGCTGCGCGCGCTCGATCGCAGCCTGCTGGCCCTCGACGGCGTGCGCGTCGGTGCGCGCCATGATCACGAAATTGTCGTCGGTGCGGCCATCCACCGCCGCCTTGATGCGATCCACCATCTCGGCCGTGCCGACCAGCGCCTTGCCCGGGCGGTGGCCGCAGCGCTTGGCCTGCACCTGGTCCTCGAGGTGGCAGCCCGCGGCACCGGAGCGGACCAGGTCGGCGATGGTGCGCGAGATGTTGAAAGCCGCGCCCCAGCCGGTGTCGGCGTCGACGAGCAGCGGCAGGTCGCTCGCCGAGGCGATGCGCCGCACGTCCTCGCAGACGTCGTTCAGGCTGGTGATGCCGAGGTCGGGCAGGCCGAACGACGCGTTGGCCACGCCGGCGCCGGAGAGGTAGATCGCACGGAAGCCGGCGCGCTCGGCGAGCAACGCGCTGAACGCATTGATGGTGCCGACGACCTGCAGCGGTCGCTCGTTGGCCAGGGCGGCGCGAAGTCGGGCGCCTGCGGATGTCAGAGTGGTCATGCGCAGACTCTTCTCGCATGCAACAGTGGGCCTTGGATCATAGCGCAGAAGACTGCCTGCGGACCCCCGCCTTTGGTGGGGGCCTCAGCCGGCCGGCCCCAGCATGCCCGCCTTGCGCAGCTCGTCGACGATCGTCGCTGGCGGCCTCCTCGGGCGTGACCCGACCGGTGTCGAGGTAGATCTCCGGCTTCTCCGGCGGCTCGTACGGTGAGTCGATGCCGGTGAAGTTCTTCAGCTCGCCACGGCGTGCCTTGGCGTACAGGCCCTTCACGTCGCGCGCTTCGGCCACCGCCAGCGGCGTGTCGACGTGCACCTCGAAGAACTCGCCGAAGTCGAACAGCGCGCGCGCCATGCGCCGCTCGGCGCGGAACGGCGAGATGAACGACACCATCACGATCAGGCCGGCGTCGGTCATCAGCTTGGCCACTTCGGCCACGCGGCGGATGTTCTCGACGCGGTCCGTGTCGGTGAAGCCGAGGTCGCGGTTGAGCCCGTGGCGCACGTTGTCGCCGTCGAGCAGGTAAGTGTGGCGCCCGAGCGCGTGCAGCTGCTTCTCGACGAGGTTGGCGATGGTCGACTTGCCCGCGCCCGACAGGCCGGTGAACCACAGCACGCAGGGCTTCTGGCCCTTGAGGCCGGCGCGCGAGTGCCGGTTGATGTCGAGCGCCTGCCAGTGGATGTTCTGCGAGCGCCGCAGCGCGAAGTGAATCAGGCCGGCGCCGATCGTGGCGTTCGACAGCCGGTCGATCAGGATGAAGCCGCCGGTGTCGCGATTCTCGGCGTACGGGTCGAACGCGATCGGGTGGTCGAGCGAGACGTTGCACACGCCGATCTCGTTCAAGCCCAGCTTCTTGGCCGCGAGGTGCTCGAGCGTGTTGACGTTCACCTTGTACTTCGGCTCGGTGATGGTCGCGCTCACCTGCTTGGTGCCGATCTTCATCCAGTAGGGGCGCCCGGGCAGCATCGGCTCGTCGGCCATCCAGACCAGCGTGGTCTCGAACTGGTCCGCGACCGCCGGCGGCGCCGAGGTGCACGCCAGCACGTCGCCGCGGCTGACGTCGATCTCGTCCTCGAGGGTGAGCGTCACCGCTTGCCCGGCCACCGCGCGCTCGAGGTCGCCGTCCATCGTGACGATGCGCGCCACGCGGCTCTCACGGCCCGAGGGCAGCACCCGCACTCGTTCGCCGGCGCTCACGGTGCCGCTCACGATCGTGCCCGCGAAGCCGCGGAAGTCGAGGTTGGGCCGGTTGACCCACTGCACCGGCAGGCGGAACGGCTGGTGCTGCAGCCGGTCCTCGATCTCCACCGTCTCGAGGTAGCCCATCAGCGTCGGGCCGTGGTACCAGGGCGTGTGGCTGCTCGGGTCGGTGATGTTGTCGCCCTTCAGCCCGGACACCGGGATGGCGACGATCTCGTGCAGGTCGATCTGCCGGGCGAAGTCGCGGTACTCGGCGACGATGGTGTCGAAGATCTCGTGCGAATAGTCGACGAGGTCCATCTTGTTGATCGCGAGCACCACCTTGCGGATGCCGAGCATCGACACGAGGTAGCTGTGGCGGCGCGTCTGCGTCAGCACGCCCTTGCGCGCGTCGATCAGGATCACCGCCAGGTCGGCCGTCGACGCGCCGGTCGACCATGTTGCGCGTGTACTGCTCGTGCCCCGGCGTGTCGGCGACGATGAACTTGCGCTTGTCGGTGGAGAAGAAGCGGTAGGCGACGTCGATGGTGATGCCCTGCTCGCGCTCGGCGGCCAGGCCGTCGACCAGCAGCGCGAAGTCGAGGTCGCCGCCCTGGGTGCCGACCTTCTTCGAGTCGGCCTCGAGCGCCGCGAGCTGGTCCTCGAAGATCATCTTCGAGTCGTACAGCAGGCGGCCGATCAGCGTCGACTTGCCGTCGTCCACGCTGCCGCAGGTGATGAACCGGAGCAGGCTCTTGTGCTCGTGGGCGTGCAGGTACGCCTCGATGTCCTTGCCGATCAGGTCGGAGACGTGGGCCATCAGAAGTACCCCTCCTGCTTCTTCTTCTCCATCGAGGCCGACTGGTCGTGGTCGATGACCCGGCCCTGGCGCTCGGAGCTGGTGGTGAGCAGCATCTCCTGGATGATGGCGGGCAGCGTGTCCGCCTCGCTCTCGATGGCGCCGGTGAGCGGATAGCAGCCGAGCGTGCGGAAGCGCACCTTCTTCAGCATCGGCTTCTCGCCCGGGTAGAGCGGCATGCGGTCGTCGTCGACCATGATCAGCGTGCCGTCGCGCTCCACCACCGGCCGCTCCGCCGCGAAGTACAGCGGCACGATCGGGATCGCGCGGAGATATATGTACTGCCAGATGTCGAGCTCGGTCCAGTTCGACATCGGGAACACGCGGATCGACTCGCCCTTGTGCTTGCGCGCGTTGTAGATGTGCCAGAGCTCCGGGCGCTGGTTCTTCGGGTCCCAGCGGTGCTGCGCCGAGCGGAACGAGAAGATGCGCTCCTTGGCGCGGCTCTTCTCCTCGTCGCGGCGCGCGCCGCCGAACGCGGCGTCGAACCCGTACAGGTCGAGCGCCTGCTTCAGCGCCTGCGTCTTCATCACGTCGGTGTGGATCGCCGAGCCGTGCGTGAACGGGTTGATGCCCTGTGCGACGCCTTCCGGGTTGGTGTAGACGATCAGGTCGAAGCCGTGCTCCCGCGTCATGCGCTCGCGGAACGCGTACATTTCGCGGAACTTCCACCTGGTGTCGACGTGCAGCAGCGGGAACGGCAGCTTCGCCGGGTGGAAGGCCTTGAGCGCGAGGTGCAGCATCACCGCGCTGTCCTTGCCGATCGAGTACAGCATCACCGGCTTGTCGCACTCGGCGACCACCTCGCGCATGATCTGGATCGCCTCGGCTTCCAGGCGCTCGAGGTGGGTCAGGGTGTGGTGGCCCAGCGCGTCGTTCATGCGATCTTCACCACGGTGCGGCCGGTGACCCCGCCCCTGAGGTAGGCGTCGAACTGCGCCGGCAGCTCGGCGAAGTCCACTGTCCGCGAGCAGATGCGGTCGAGCTGCGCGGGCCTCAGGTCGCCCGCAAGGCGATTCCACACCGCGAACCGCGTATCCCGCGGCGTCAGCACCGAGTTGATGCCGAGCAGGTTCACGCCGCGCAGGATGAACGGCATCACCGTGGTCTTCAGTTCCACGCCGCCGGCCAGGCCGACGCTGGCGATGTTGCCCCACTGGTCCACGGTGCGCGTCAGCCAGGTAAGCAGCTCGCCGCCGACGTTGTCGATGGCGCCGGCCCACAGCGCCTTCTCCATCGGCCGTTTGCCGAGGTCGATGTCCTGGCGGCGCAGGATGCGCGCGGCGCCCAGCGAGGTTAGGTATTCGTCGGCGTCGGACTTGCCACTCACCGCCACCACCTCATAGCCGCGCCGCGCGAGGATGTTGACGGCGATGCTGCCCACGCCGCCCGTCGCACCGGTCACCACGACTGGCCCGTTGCCCGGCAGCTGGCCGTTGCGCTCCATCTGGTGCACGGCGAGCGCGGCCGTGAAGCCCGCGGTGCCGATCTTCATCGCGTCGAGCGTGTTGATGCCGGCCGGCAGCGGAATCACCGATTCACTCTCGACGCGTGCGAACTGCGCGTAGCCGCCGTCGCGCGTCTCGCTCAGTCCGCAGCCGGTGACCAGCACCGGCTGGCCGGCCGCGTAGCGCGGGTCGGCCGAGGTCACCACCTCGCCGGCGAGGTCGATGCCGCCCACCAGCGGGTACTTGCGCAGGATCGGCGCGGTGCCGGTCGCGGCAAGCGCGTCCTTGTAGTTGATGCCCGAATACTGCACGCGCACGACGACCTCGCCAGGCGTCAGGTCGTCGAGCGTGATGGTGTCGAAACGCGCCGTCGATGCGGCCGTCGAGCTGGTGGATGCGGTAGGCGGTGAAGGGAGTCATGGGAAGGGGGTAGGGGGTAGGGGGTAGGGGGTAGTTTAGGGGATAGGGGATGGGCGATAGGGGATAGCGCCGGGATGCAGCCGCACGCCGAGCTGCCGCGCACCTCTACACGACCCCCTACCCCCTATCCCCTACCCCCTTCTGTCCAGCCAGACCTCC
Organism: uncultured Gammaproteobacteria bacterium; assembly: GCA_963731105.1. Taxonomy (GTDB): domain Bacteria; phylum Pseudomonadota; class Gammaproteobacteria; order Steroidobacterales; family Steroidobacteraceae; genus RPQJ01. Next base: position 421,912 of record CAVSUM010000010.1, on the reverse strand, counting down.
AGCCCGTCGGTATTGAGGCGCACGTCGGCATCGAGCAGGGCGTGGCGGCGCTCGAGGTCGCCGGCGTAGCCGTGCGCGTCGAGCTGCGTGCTGAAGTAACGGAACATGTCGGCCTCGATGTGCGCGCTGCGGTCGGGCGCAGCGGCGTGCTGGCGCGCGATGCGCACCAGCTCGACGACCGCCGCATGCAGGTCGTGGCCGAGCCGCTCGACGTCGGTGACCGGCCCGAAGTGCGTCTGGTAGATGCGCTGCGGTTGGTAGGACAGGATCCGGTCGATCGTGGCGTGCATCGCATCGGGATCGAACTGCACCGGAGTCGTGGTGGGCAGCATGAAAGGCCCGCGCGCCGTGTCGAACTCGCGGTAGCAGATGCCGAAATTGTCGCCGCTGTAGACCTCGCGGTGATCGAGGTCGATCGGGCAGTGATGGTGCCGGGCGTGTCCGGGCGCGTCGATGAACTCGAAGGTGCGGCTGCCCAGTTGCAGCCGCTGGCCGATCCTCAACCACCAACACCCGGTCGGCGGGGATCGGCACCAGCTCGCCGTACAGCTGCCGGTACAGGGCCTCGCCGTACACGGCGATCGAGCCGGCCACCAGCTTCGCGGGGTCGATCATGTGCGGCGCGCCGCGCGGGTGCAGTACCGCCCGGGCGTTCGGCAGCGCCTGCATCATCTGGCCGGCGCCGCCCGCATGGTCGAGGTGCACGTGGGTCAGGAACAGCCAGTCCACCTGCTCGCGGGCGATGCCGAGTTCGTCGAGCGCCGCCAGCAGCCGCGGCGCCGCCGGGCCGGGGCCGGTGTCGACGAAGGCAGCGCGGCCGTCCTGCACCACGAGGTGGCTGCCGGCGAGGCCGGGGCGCACGTAGAGCGTGTCGATCAGGTACACGCCGTTGCCGAGCGGCTGCGCCAGCCTGGGAGCGGCCGGGGAAGGCGGGGCAATGTCGGGGCTCGGGGTCATCCGTCAGGACGTCGGTACGGCTGCGGGCCGCCTAGCGTGCGGCGTCGGGGGGCCGAAAACAAGAAGGCCGGGGAGTCCCGGCCTTCGATGCTTCAGCGGTCGGCGCAGCCGGGATTCACTGCTCCTCGCACTTGCCGCCTTTGCGAATCTCGTTGGTAGAGCAGAGGGACGGGCGCTGGCTCGAGTAATAGCGTGCCAGCTCACGGATGTCGGAGTCGGTCAGCGCGGCCGCCATGCCGGCCATCACGGCGTTCTTGCGCTGGCCGCTGCGATACGCCCGCAGCGAGTTCTGCAGGTAGTCCTCGTACTGACCGGCGAGATTCGGGTACTCGGGCAGGATGCCGACACCCTCGGCGCCGTGGCAGGCGACGCAGGTCTGCGCGGCCTTGGGCGCGGTGCCAACCGCCTTGCCCGTCGGCTTCAGCTCCTGGCCGGCCAGGTACGCCGCGATGTCCTGCATGTCCTGTTCCGACATGCTGGCGGCCTGGGCATGCATCGTGGCGTGCGCGCGGTCCGGGCCGGCGTAGCCCTTCAGCGCGGCGACCATGTAGGCCGCGTGCTGGCCGCCGAGCTTGGGCACGCTGTAGACCGGGTAGGAGTTCTTGTAGCTCGGGATGCCATGGCAGCCATGGCAGGTGTAGGCGAGCTTGGCGCCGCGCGCCGCGTCGCCGGCCGCAGCCAACCCCGGCGCGACGAGGCCGACGAGGGTCAAGCTCATGGCGAGCCAGGCCGATCTCGAGGTCATTGCAAACTCCATGCGGGACGGCGGCCTCTCCCCGAAGGCCGAAGGGCCGGCATGTTAATCAAAACCGTTTCGCACGTCCAAAGCCCCGCGAACCCCGCCTGCGGAGCCTGGCCGTTTCAAGGTCAGCATACACTTGGTCAATCTTGCCGCCATCGACGGAGCCCACCCATGACCCCACGCCTCGCCTGGCTCGCCAGCCTGCTGGTCCTGCTAGCCCCCATCGCCGTCCAGGCCGCGGACGATTCCCGGCCGCGCACGGTCAACGTCTCCGGCAGCGGGGAGATCTCCGCCGAGCCCGACCTCGCCTACGTCACACTGGGAGTCGAGGCCCGCAAACCGACGATGGCGGAAGCGCGAGCCGACGTGGCCCGCACGGTGGACAAGGTGCTGGCACTGACGCGCGACCTGCGCATCGACCCCAAGCTGGTGAACGCGACCCGGCTGCAGGTGCAACCCGAGTACAGCTGGAACGAGAAGGACCGCAAGCGGGTGCTGCTCGGCTACCTCGTCAGCCGGCAGGTGCAGGTCGAGGTGCGCGACCTCGAGCAGCTCGGTCCCCTGCTCGAGCGGGCCGTGGACGCAGGCGTCAACCAGGTCAGCGACCCGTCGCTCGACTCGAGTCGGCGCAAGCAGCTCGAGCGCGAAGCCATGGCCAAGGCGGTCGAGGACGCCCGGCAGAATGCCGAGGTGCTGGCCCGCGCGGCTGGAGTGAAGCTGGGCGCGGTGCGCACCCTGAACGGCTCGAGCGCGGCGCCGCCGATGCCGATGTACCGGCGCACCATGGCGATGGCCGATGCCGTGGCCGCGGCCCCGCCCGAGGAGACCTACCAGGCGGGTGCGATGAAGTTCAGCGCCAGCGTCAGCGCCGAATACGATTTGTTAGTGACTGGTGATTAATGACTCGGTGACTAGTAAGAAGCTAGCCGTGATTGTTCATTCTTACTAATCATTAATCACGAATCACGAGTCACTGCGCCGGGGCACTTCCAGGGCCGCCGCAACATCCCCCAGCAGGCCCTTGTCGTCGGGGCGGGTCCCGGCGGGATAGCGGGCCACGACCCTGCCGTCGCGGCCGATCAGGAACTTCTCGAAGTTCCACTCGACGTCGCCGGGAAAGCCCTGTGCCGGGTCGGTCAGCCACTGGTACAGGGCGGCACGACCGGGACCGTTGACCTCGAGCTTGGCGGCCAGCGGAAAGGTCACGTCGTAGCGGGTCGAGCAGAAGTCGCGGATCTCGGCGTCGCGACCCGGTTCCTGGGCGCCGAACTGGTTGCAGGGCACGCCGACCACGCTGAAGCCTTCGCCGGCCAGCTCCTCATGGAGTTGCTGCAGTCCGGCGTACTGCGGCGTGTAGCCGCAGCGACTCGCGACGTTGACCACCAGTACCACGCGACCGCGCAGCGGCCCGAGCAGGTCAGGTTCGCCGACGATGCCGGTCACCGGGATGTCGAAGAAAGCTGGCATGGCACGCTCCGGCGCGGGCAGGATCGCCCGGCGAAGAATTCGGCGGACGCTGGCGGCCGGTTTCCGTGCGGCCTAGCCGGGGAGGCGGTCGACGATCAGCACCATGCCGTCGACGCCGGTGACCCGCACGCGGGCGCCGGCCGGCACTTCCGGGCCGCGCAGTGCCCAGCGGCGGTTACCGAGCTTCACGTGACCGGTGCCGTCCTTGAGGCCGCCGTCGAGCGTCAGCACCTGGCCGATGTAGCGCTCCCCGGTACGCAGCGGCGAATGGGCACTCTGCAGGTCCTGCTGCTGGACGCGGTACTCGCGCCAGAACCACAGGCCAAACGCGGTGCAGGCGAACAGGGCGAACCAGACCATGGATTGGAGGCAGCAATACTTCCCGGGTGCGGCAATGTTGGCAAGGTACCGCCCGGACTCAACTTCGAACGGCCAGGGGCTCCCGTTAAATGTGACGGGCCACTCAGCCGCCGCCGGCCAGCGCGAGGTCCTTGCTGTACTGCACGTTCATGACGTTGTCGGTCCAGCCCGACACGTAGGGCTTCACCAGGTGCTTGTTGACGTAGAAGTAGATCGGCAGGACGGGATGATCGGCCAGCATCACCCGCTCCGCCTCCTCGAGCAGCGCGCGGCGCTGGACGGGGTCGCCCTGCCGGGTGGCCTGCTCGAGCAGGCCGTCGTAACGCGCGCTCGAGTAGCCTGTGAGGTTGATGCCGAAGTCGGTCTGCAGCAGCTGGGCGAACGTGTAGGCGTCGTTGTAGTCGCCGACCCAGCTCGAGCGGAACACCTGCGTGTCCTTGCGCGCCTGGATGCTCTGCAGCAGCGCGCGGAACTCCTCGGCGTACAGGGTCGTCTCGACGCCGAGCGCCTCCTTCCACATGGCGGCGATCGCCACGGCGAGCCGGTTGTGCTCCTCGCCGGAGTTGTAGCGGATGTCGACCTTGAGCGGCCGCTCCGCAGAGTATCCGGCGCGGGCGTACAGCTCGCGCGCCTCGGCGACCCGTTCGGCGTATGGTCTTCGACGCGTAGTCGAACTGCTGCGGCGTGTAGTTCGCCGCGCCCCGCGGCACCCAGCCGTACGCCGGCGCTTCGCCGCGACCGGTCACGGCATTGGTGAGGCGTTCACGGTCGATCACCAGCGACAAGGCGCGACGAAGGCCCGGGTTGTCCTTGAATGGCGGCTGCGTGAGGTTGAAGCCGTAGTAATAGACGCTGAGCTGCGGCGACACGTGCAGCTCGCCGGGCAGGTTGGCCTTGATCCACGCGAACTGCTGCGGCGGCACGACGTGCGTCACGTCCAGCTCGCCGGCGCGGTACTGGCGGAACTCGGTGCCGGTGTCGGCGTGGTGCAGGTATTGCACGTGCGAGATGCGGTTGGCCGGTCGTTCCAGTAGTGGCTGTTGCGCTCGGCGACGACCTGCGAGCCGACCACCCAGTCGCGCAGCACGAACGCGCCGTTCGACACCAGGCGGCCCGGACGCGCGTACTCCGTGCCGTGCTGGGCCAGCGACGGCCCGTGCACCGGGAACGTGCCCGGCTGCGCCAGCAGCCCGAGCAGGTAGGGCGCCGGATTGACGAGCCGGATCACTACGGTGCGGTCGTCGGGCGCGCTGACGCCGAGCGTGTCGACGGGCTGCTCGCCGCGCACGATGGCCGCCGCGTTGACCACCGGCTCGAACACTTGTGCATAGGGCGAGGCCGTGGCCGGGTCCACCAGCCGCTGCATGCCGGCCACGAACTCGGACGCGCGGACCGGATCGCCGTTCGACCAGCGCAGCCCATCGCGCAGCCGGAACGTGTACTCGAGACCGTCGGCGCTGACGGTCCACGACTCAGCGGCCGCGGGCACGGCACCGCCGTCCGGGCCCACCGCGGTCAGGCCCTCGAACAGGTCGCGGAGGATGTTGAACGCCGAATCGGTACGTGCACGCTGCGGGTCGAGCGTCTCGGGCTCCGGGCCGTTGCCGCGACGCAGCGTGGTCGGGTCGGCAGTCACGGCGGACTGCGCGTTGGACGCAGCACCGGGCGCCGGCTTGCCGCCCCCGCAGGCGACCAGTGACGCGAGCGCCAGCGTGATGGCGACGGTGCGCAGCTGCGAGCCGAGGCTGCGAGTGAACATCAGCATGGGATCAGGGTCCTTGTGCAGTACGCGGCGGCGCGGCCGCTGCCGGCGTCGCGCCGCTTCAGGTGCACCAGCAGCAGCGAGACCGCCGCCGGGGTCACGCCCGGGATGCGTGCCGCCTGCCCGAGCGTGGCCGGGCTGGTGCTGGGCGAGTCGCTGCCGTACCTCGTTCGACAGGCCGCGCACCGCCGCGAAATCGAACCCGGTCGGCAACGGCGTCTCTTCGTGGCGACGCTGCCGCTCGATCTCCTCGTGCTGCCGCTCGATGTAGCCGCGGTACTTCGCCTGCACGTCGACCTGCAGCGGCACCTGCACGGCCAGCCGTTCGTCTGAGCGCCACTCGGTCGCGCCGTCACCGACAACCTCGGCGAGCGCTTGCGTACGACACCTCCGGTCGCCGCAGCAGGTCGAGCGCACGCTGCTCGCGCGACAACGCGCCGAACCGCTGCTCGGCTCGTATGCCTGCCTCGGTGTCCGGTCGCACCCAGGCCTGCTGCAGGCGCTGCAACTCCTCGTCCACAGCGCTGCGCTTGGCCTCGAAGAACCGCCAGCGCTCGTCGTCGATGAGGCCCAGCTCGCGTCCGACCGGTGTCAGCCGCAGGTCGGCGTTGTCCTCGCGCAGCGTCAGGCGGTACTCGGCGCGGCTGGTGAACATGCGGTACGGCTCGGGCGCACCGCGCGTGATCAGGTCGTCGATCAGCACGCCGAGGTAGGCGTCGCTGCGGCGCGGCCACCACGGCTCGCGCTCCTGCACGGCCCGCGCCGCATTGATGCCCGCGACGAGGCCCTGGGCCGCGGCTTCCTCGTAGCCCGTGGTGCCGTTGATCTGGCCCGCGAAGTAGAGGCCCGGCACGTGCCGCGTCTCGAGCGTGGGCGCAAGGTCGCGCGGGTCGAAGAAGTCGTACTCGATCGCGTAGCCCGGCCGCGTGATGTGCGCACGCTCGAAGCCGCGGATGCTGTGCACGAATGCCTGCTGCACGTCGAACGGCAGGCTGGTGGAAATGCCGTTCGGGTACACCTCGTGCGTGTCGAGGCCCTCGGGCTCGATGAAGACCTGGTGCGAGGCCTTGTCGGCGAAGCGCACCACCTTGTCCTCGACCGACGGGCAATAGCGCGGGCCGACGCCCTCGATCACGCCGGTGAACATCGGCGAGCGGTCGGTCGCCGCGCGGATCAGCTCGTGCGTGCGCTCGTTGGTGGCCGTGAGGTGGCAGCAGACCTGCCGTGGATGATCGGCGCGCAGCCCGAGATACGAGAACACCGGCACCGGCTCGTCGCCCGGTTGCACCTGCAGGCCGGTGTAGTCGATGCTGCGGCCGTCGATGCGCGGCGGCGTGCCGGTCTTCAGTCGCCCGACACGGAACGGCAGCGCCCGCAACTTCTCGGCGAGCTGGTTCGACGGCGGGTCGCCGGCCCGTCCGCCCGCGTACTGATCGAGCCCGATGTGGATGCGCCCGCCGAGGAAGGTGCCGACCGTCAGCACGACGGTGCGGGCGCGGAACTCGACCCCGGCCCGCGTGACTACGCCGGCCACGCGCCCGCCCTCGAGCTGCAGATCGGCCACTTCCTGCTGGAACAGCGTGAGGTTCGGCTGGTTCTCGAGCAGGCCGCGGATGGCCCGCTTGTACAGCTGGCGGTCGGCCTGGGCACGCGTGGCCCGCACCGCCGGCCCCTTGCTGGCGTTGAGGGTGCGGAACTGGATGCCGGCGTGGTCGATGGCCCGCGCCATCGCGCCGCCAAGCGCGTCGATCTCCTTGACCAGGTGGCCCTTGCCGATGCCGCCGATCGCCGGGTTGCAGCTCATCTGGCCGAGCGCCTCGATGTTCTGCGTGACCAGCAGCGTGCGGCAGCCCATGCGCGCCGCGGCCAGTGCGGCCTCGGTGCCGGCATGGCCGCCACCCACCACGATCACGTCGAATTGGCCGCCCGGTCTGCATCGGCTCAGATGGTATCGCGGTCCGGGCCGAGCAGGGCCAGCAGCGCCGGCAGTTGCATGCGGGCGTAGCGCCGCGCCTGGTGCTCGTAGCGATTGCGCCAGTAGCCGCGCCGCAACCATTCGCGCAGGTAGCGGCCGAGGCTGAGCCTGCCGGTGTTCCACTGCCGCAGCACGTGGAAGTATTCGTGCAGCACCAGCGCCGGATCGGCGAAGAACTCGGCGGCCGAGCCCGCGAGCAGGATGCGGTTGCGCCGCGTGGTGGCGCGCGCTCCGCAATGCAGGCGCGCGTACCACGAGTGCTCCACCACTTCGACGTCGTCGATCGCGTCGCCGAGCAGTCGCACCAGCGCCGAGCGGAGTGGCCCCGGCATGACGTCGCCGGTGCGCAAGCGTCAGTCCCGCGCGGCAGCGGCCGCCTTGCGCCGCGGCTTGGCGGCACGCTTGCGCGCCGGAGCCGGAGCCTTGGCCGCCGCGTGCTTGACCGGGCGTTTGCCGGCCGCGCGCCGCGCCTTGCCCGGCTTGGCGACCGCAGCTTCGGCCGCGGCCTCGATGGCTTCGCATGCCGCGCTGCAGCTTGCTTCAATTCCTCGAAGCTGCTGCGCAGGCACTCGGCGAAGAATGCCGGGTCGGGCATCATCTCGCGGCAGGAGACGGCACAGATCCACATCGTGCCGGCGCAGCTGAAACCCGTGACGTTCAGGCCAAGCCCGTCGATGGGAATGCTGATGGGCGAGTAGTTCACGAGCTGCGCGCCTGCCATGTACAACGGCGCGTCGGGGCCGCGTACGTTCGACACGATCAGCCCGATGCCCGGCAGCTTGACGTTGCGCAGCAGCGTGCGGCTGATCGGCGTCGGCAGGTACTCGAGCAGGTCGCGCGCCAGCTCCTTGCCGACCGCGTCGCTGACCCGCTTCGAGGTCTGTGCGCTCTGGTTGATGGCGTGCAGCCGCTCCAGCGGATCGGCGATGTCCGAGTGCACCGGCATCAGCGTGAAGCCCACCTGGTTGCCTCGGTCGCCGCCCTTTTCCTCGCCACGCAGCGTCATCGGGACCATTGCGACCATCGACGAGTCGGGCAGCTCACCCTTGTCGTCGAGATAGCGGTTCAGCGCGCCACCGACGATGCACAGGAACAGGTCATTGATGGTGCCGGTGCCTGCCTGCCGACGGACGGCCTGCAACTCGGCGAACGGCAGTCCGACCGCCTCGAACACCCGGTGCGCCGAGACGTTGCCGCTGAAACGCGTCTGGGGCGGCAGCCTGGACAGCAGCGGGCTCAGGTCGCCCGACAACAGGGTCTTCAACTGGGGGACCAGTCGGGTGCGCAGCTCCGGCAGATTGCCGACCGCCTCGGCACCCAGCGATCCCAGGCGACGCACGGTGTCGAACGAGAAGCGTGCCAGCGACGGCAGCCTTTCCACGTTCTGCAGCACGGCGCGCGAATACAGCTCCGCGAGACTCGGTTCGCGGTCGGCGGTGAACCCGCCCACCGGACCGTCGTCATCCTCGACCGCCTCCGGCGTGAGCGAGTGCAGCGCCTTGAGCAACTCGGTGCCCGACTCGCCGTCGATGATCGCGTGGTGCATCTTGGTGTACAGCGCGAAGCTGCCGGCCGGCACGCCTTCGACGTTGTGCAGGCCCTCGATGATGTAGGCCTCCCACAGCGGCTTGCTGCGATCGAGCGGCCGCGAGTGCAGGCGCGCCACCTGGATGCACAGCTGCCGCCAGTCGCCCGGCTGCGGCAACGCGATGTGGCGCACGTGGAACTCGACGTCGATGGCCGAGTCCTCGACCCAGTACGGCCGGTCGAGCGACAGCGGCACGCTCGCCAGCCGGCGGCGGAACTGCGGGAACTGCTCGACGCGCGCCGCGAAGAAACGCAGCACGTCCTTGAAGCGCACGCGGCCGCCCGGCGCGGTCGCCGGATCGTAGATCGCCAGCGAGGCCACGTGCATGAAATTGTTGCCGTGCTCGAACTGCAGGAACATCGTGTCCGCGCCGGAGAGCTGCTTCATCTGCGGATCCTCACTTCAGGCCGAGTTCGCGCGCGATCCAGCCGGCGTCGTAGACCTGGGTCAACGCCGCTTTCATGATCGCCGGGTGCACGGCGATGGCACGGTTCTTCGCCGTGTCGAACCAGTAGGAACCCGAGATCGAGTGGATGTTGCCGTCGAACATCAGGCCCACCAGCCGGCCCTGCGCATCCACCAGCGGGCTGCCCGAATTGCCGCCGACGATGTCGTTGTTGGTCGACACGGTGAACGGCGTCTTCGGATCGAGCTTGGCCTTGGCCTGCAGCCAGCGCTCCGGCACGCGGAACGGCTCCGCGCCGGTGGCGCGCTCGTACATGCGCTCGAGGTAGGCGAACGGCGGCACCGGGCTGCCGGCTTCGTCCCAACCCTGCACGGTGCCGGGATTGAGGCGCAGCGTGAAGGTCGCGTCGGGATAGACGCTGGTGCCATACGCCGCAAACCGTGCGGCCGCGATGCGCTCCGCGGCGGCGTCGGTCGGCGCCTCGACCTCGTCCTCGTAGCGCTTGCGGATCGCACGCGCCTCCTGATCCACGGCGGCAGCGAGACGGATCATCGGGTCGTCGGACGCCGCGACGGCGGCGGCACCACCCTCCCACAGCTGCCGGCGATAGGCGGCGTCCGCAAGGCGCGTCCTCGTCACGAGCTCGCGGGCCAGCGCCTCGGGTGAGCTGGTGCGCATCAGCTGCGTCACCACCGGATGATCGGGGCCGAGCAGCTCGCGCATGCGCATCAGGCCCAGCGACAGCGATTTCCTCGACGTCGGGATACACCGGCACGTCGGCCAGCAGGCGACGCTCCACGAGCGGCAGCGCCGTGTCGCGGAACTCGCGCAGCCGTTCGTCGCTCGGCTTCGGCCGCTCGGCAGCGCCGCGCACCAGCGTGCGGGCGTAGCGGAACAGCGCGCTGTTGAACCCCACCGCCATCGCCTGCCGGGCCTTCGAGATAACCGTAAGGCAGGGCGATGTCCTGGGAAACGCGGGTGGCGCGCGCGGTCTGCTCCCACGGATCCTGCGGGCCGGCGAGGCCGGCCTTGGCACGCAGGTCGGCTTCGTCGCGCGCCTTCTGTGCCATCAGCGCCGGGTCGAGCAGCGCGTCCATCTGCTTGCGGCGCACCTTGATGCCGTTCTCGAGATTGTTGAGCGGCTCGCCTGCCTTGCGCGCGTTCTCCTCGCCGCCCTGCGCGAACTGGATGAGTCGCCCGCGCTGCTCGCCCGCGCGCAGCAGCCACGCCGGCAGCGATGCGCGCAGGGCTTCGAGCTGGGCGACGGTGAGCTGGCGGTCGGTGGAGCCCGGGTGGCCCGGCACGAACACCGGCTCGTTGGCGTCCGGGCCGGTCCAGTCGATGGTCAGGAAGTTCGGCGTCGTCGCCGGCTTGCCATTTTCGTAGACGCGCAGCAGGCCCATGTCGAGCGACCAGCGCGGGAACTGGAAATTGTCCGGGTCGCCGCCGAACGCCCCGATGTCGGTTTCGGGCGCGAACACGATGCGCACGTCGTCGTAACGCTTGTACTGGTAGAGGAAGTACTGGCCGCCCTTGTAGAGCTTGACCGTCTCGCAGCGGCGCGGGTCCGCGGTGCCGGCGGCCTGCTCGCAGGCCTGCTCGATCTGGGTCAGGGTCTTGCGACGCACGTCGCCGGCGGTCTTGTCGTCCATGCCCGCGGTGGCGGCGTTGACCTTGGCCGTGATGTTCTCGATGCCCGTCAGCACGTCGGCGTTCTGCGTCGGGCAGCGCAGTTCCTCGGCGCGGGACGCGGCGACGAAGCCGTCCTTCTGGCGGTCCTGGCCGGGCTTCGACAACTGCGCGAGGCACGACTCGACGCAGTGATGGTTGGTGAGTGTCAGGCCTTCGGGCGAGACGAACGACGCCGTGCAACCGGACAGCCGCACGGTGGACTTGCGGACGTGGTCGAGCCAGGCCGGCGTGATGTCGACGCCGAACTTCTTGTTCACGGCCGACGCCGGGAAGTTGTCGAAGGTCCACATGCCCTCGTCGGCGCGGGTCGCGACCGGGGCGATGACGAGCAGGGCGGCAGACAGCGCGAGGAATGGTCCGGGCAGACGGTGCGACATGGTCGGGCTCTCGATCGGGGTTGGCGCGGGGCCGGAACCGCGCACTTAGCCACCGCGCGGGCCGTCGCGCAAGGGTAAGCGGTGGGTGCGTGCGAACCTACATGCCGCGGCGTTGCGGCAGGCGGCCCTGCTCCCAATCCTCGCCCTTGATCCCAAGCACCGGTCGCCGGCCGTTGCCGAGCCGGACCATCAAGTCGGGAACCTACGGCGGCGCAGGGGGTACTGATGCTCGAGCGACGAAATCACCACTTGTCCGAGGCCAGGAACCGCTCGACCAGCCGGATTGCCCGTAACACCCGGTACTCGTTGCGACCGGTGGACTGGCCGCCGAGCTCCTCGACCGCTTTTCGTGTTGCCTTGAAGGTTTGGCGTTGCAAAGCTATTTTTCAGGCGGTTTCTCAAGATAAATATATGACCTTTAAGCAAGGCCGTGGCCCCGCCGATGGCCTGCAGGTAAGCGCCTACGGTCCCGCCAAAGCGATCCTGGATGCCGGTCTGACGTTCGACGCGGATGGTAAGCCGCAACCGCGGCGCGCGAATGTGATCGGCTGGAACCCGGCTCACTTGCCGATGCAGAAGCTGCCGAAGATCCGTCCCAGCAGGTCGTCGCTCGTCACCTCGCCGGTGATCTCGCCGAGCTGCTTCTGCGCGTCGGTGAGTTCCTGCGCCACCAGTTCACCGGCATGACGTGCGGTCAGCAGCCGGTGCGCCTCTTCGACGTGCGCGCGAGCGCGGCGCAGCGCGTCGAGGTGCCGGGTGCGCGCCGACAGCACGCCGCTGCCCGACGGATGGAAGCCGACGCAGTCCTTGAGGTGCTGGCGCAGCAGGTCGAGCCCGGCGCCGGTCGCGGCGCTCAGGTGAACCTGCGTCAGGTCGGCTGACGGCTCCGCCGCCGACGCGGTCGATCTTGTTGAACACCACGGTGCGCGGCGCCTCGGTCGGCAGCGCGGCAAGGTCCGCGTCGATCGTCGCGACGGCCTGCGCGTCCGAGGCATCCACCACGAACAGCACGCGATCGGCTCGCGCGAGCTCGCGGTGCGCGCGGCGGATGCCTTCCGCCTCGATCTCGTCCGGCGATTCGCGCAGGCCGGCGGTGTCGAGCACGTGCAGCGGCAGGCCGTCGATCTCGATGCGCTCGCGCAGCACGTCGCGCGTGGTGCCGGGCACCGGCGTGACGATGGCGGCGTCGTAACCCGCCAGCCGGTTGAGCAGGCTGGACTTGCCGGCGTTCGGCCGGCCGGCGATGACGAGCGTGAGTCCGTCGCGCAGCAACGTGCCCTGGCGCGCGGTCTCGGCCAGCTCCGCGAAGCGATGGCGGATGAACTCGAGGCGTGCCGCGAGTGCGCGGTCGCCCAGGAAGTCGACCTCCTCCTCCGGGAAGTCGATCGCAGCCTCCACCCACATGCGCAGCTCGAGCACCGCTTCGGCGAGGTCGTGCACCTGCGCCGAGAATTCGCCCTGCAGTGAGCGCAACGCGGCTCGCGCCGCTTCGGCGGACCCGCTGTCGATCAGGTCGGCGACGGCCTCGGCCTGTGCGAGGTCGAGCTTGTCGTTGAGGAACGCTCGTTGCGTGAACTCGCCTGGCGCCGCAGCCCGCGCGCCGAGTTCGAGCACGCGCCGCAGCAACAGGTCCATGACCACCGGGCCGCCGTGGCCGTGCAGCTCGAGCACGTCTTCGCCGGTGAACGACGCGGGTCCGGGGAAGTAGAGCGCGAGGCCCTCGTCGATCGGTTCGCCGGCAGCGTCAAGAAAGCGGTGCAGCTCGGCGCTGCGGGCGCCCGGCACGCGACCGAGCAGTGCTTCGGCAATATCGCGACAGTCGGCGCCGGAGACACGGACGATGCCGATGCCACCGCGACCAGGCGCGGTGGCGATGGCGACGATTGTGTCTGATGGCGTCACCGGAGCCCTCACCCGCCCTGCGGGCGACCTCTCCGCGCAAGCGGGAGAGTGTCCCCTATTTCTAGCCGCCCTTCTTCGCCTCGGCCTCGACCACCTTGTTGATCTTCCACTGCTGCGCGATCGACAGCAGCGTATTGGTGAGCCAGTACAGCACCAGGCCGGACGGGAACCACGCCATCATCACGGTCATGATCACCGGCATGAAGGCGAACATCTTCGCCTGCATCGGATCCGGCGGCGCCGGATTGAGCTTGAACTGGCCGTACATGGCCACGCCCATCAGGATCGGCAGCACGAAGAACGGATCCTTCGACGACAGGTCCTGGATCCACAGCATCCACGGCGCCTGGCGCATCTCGACGCTCTCGAGCAGCACCCAGTAGAACGCGAGGAACACCGGGATCTGCACCAGGATCGGCAGGCAGCCGGCGACCGGGTTGATCTTCTCGCGCTTGTAGATCTCCATCATCTGCTTGGCGAGCTGCTCGCGGTCGTCCTTGTAGCGCTCCTGGATGCTCTTGATGCGCGGCGCGATGGTGCGCATCTTGGCCATCGAGCGGCCGCTGGTCTCGGTGAGCTTGTAGAACAGCAGCTTGAGCAGGAACGTGACGATGATGATCGACCAGCCCCAGTTGCCGACGAACGAGTACACCTTCTCGAGCAGCCAGAACAGCGGCTGCGACAGGATCGTGAGCTTGCCGTAGTCGGCGGTCAGCTCGAGGCGCGGGCCGACCTCCTTGAGCTGCTCCTGCAGCTTGGGGCCGACGAACAGCGTCTCGGCGAAACGGCCGGTGGTGCCGGCCGGCACCGCCTTGAGCGGGCCGCGGTAGGTGAGCAGCGCGTGGTCACCCTCCTGCCCGAGCGTGAAGTGGTAGTCCTCGCCCTTCGGTGGCACGGCCGCAGTCACGAAATGGTGCTGCATCGTCGCGATCCAGCCACCGGTGACGTTCTGCGCGAACTTGCCCTCTTCGTCGTCGGTGATGTCGAGCTTGTTGTAGGCCTTGCCGTCGTAGATCGCCGGGCCGCGGTAGGCGTAGCTCTCCACGTCGAACATCGAACGCTCCGGCGTGTAGACATGCCGGGCGAGCTGCACGTACGACGTGCCGGACCAGGGCTCTGCCGAACGGTTGTCGACGTCGTACAGCACCTGCACGTCGTAGCGCCCCGGCTTGACGACGTAGGTCTTCGTCACCGTGACGCCCTGCTCGTCCGTCCAGGTGATCGGGACGCGCAGCTCCTCGGCGCCCGGGGCCAGGCGGTATTCGCTCGCGGCACTGGTGTAGGTCGCGAGATGCGTCGGCTCCGCACGGCCGTTCAGCGCGCGCAGCCCGGTGCGGACCACGTTGAAGTCCGGCTCGACGATACCGAGGAGTCGCACCGGCGGGCTGCCCTCGCGCTTGTCGCGCGGGTACTTCACCAGGTCCGCCCGCACGAGGTCGCCACCCTGCAGGCTGATGTCGAGGTCGAGCACGTCGGTCACGACGCGCACGCGGGGCGCATTGTCCCCAACGACCGGAGCCGCGGCGGCAGCGGCAGCACCTTCGGCCGCCGGCGTTGCCGGAGTCGCGGCGGGCGCATTCGGGACCGATGGCAATTGCCCCTGGGCCGCATTGCCGGCGGTCGTGGCGGTGGAATTCGAAGCGGCCGGGGCAGTGGCCACCGCGGGTCCGGCGCCGTAGTCGCGATTCCACTGGATGACGTTCATCCAGGCGAGCAGCGCCAGGCCGATCCAAAGGAACAGACGAGGGTTATCCATGAGACGGTCGCTTGAAGGTGGGCGGCAGCTGATCCGGCACCGGATCGTAGCCGCCAGGATTCCAGGGATGGCACCGTCCGATGCGCCGGACGGCGAGCCAGGAGCCGCGCCACGCGCCGTGCTGGCGCAGCGCGTCCTGTGCGTAGCAGGAACAGGTTGGATGGAAGCGGCAGTTCGGCCCGAGCAGCGGGCTCACGAACCACCGGTACAGCTGGATCAGGCCGATCAGGAGCGAGCGCATCGCTGGCGGACCCTGTCCCAGAGCGCAAGCACGCTCGCCCGCAACGCGGTGGTGCTCGCCTGCCCGGCCCCGGGCCTCGCGTTCACTACCAGGTCCACGGACGGCAGCTCCTGCTGGGTGACTCGAAATGTTTCGCGGACGACCCGCTTGACGCGGTTGCGCCGGACGGCGTTACCGGCGGCCCGCACACCGACGGCGAGCCCTAGTCTCGCATGCCCGAGCGCGTTCGGCCGAGCGATCACGGTGAACAGCCCATCGGAGACCCGCAGGCCCTCACGGTGGACGAGGTCGAACTGAGGCTTGTCGGTGAGGCGGAATTCCCGCAGGAACCGTCCGCGCGGGGCCGGCGTGGCGGGAGGTGCGGCGGCTACTGTCAGACCGCGAGACGCTTGCGGCCCTTGGCGCGACGGCGGGCGAGGACCAGCCGGCCGCCCTTGGTCGCCATGCGCGCACGGAAGCCGTGGGTCCTCTTGCGATGGAGGTTGCTCGGTTGATATGTGCGCTTCATTTGCGGCTCCGTTCCTGCCGGTTCTTGACTGGTCCGCCGCAGGGGCGGCCAGACCGAAAAAAGAGCCGGCAAATATACGCAGGCCGGCGCGCACCGTCAACGGCCTGCCTGCGGCCAGGCGCTGCCGCAGCCCCCTCCTTTCGAGGATATCCACAGGCGAATGGCGGGTATACACTCCCGCCCCCTTCCCCGTATGCCGACACTTCGGCCACTCCAGTTCAAGGCGCCGTCCGTGGACGATTCTCTCTGGACCCACTGCCTGCGGCGCCTCGAAGCCGAACTGCCCGAGCAGCATTTCAATACCTGGATTCGCCCGCTGCAGGCGGTCGAGGATCCCCAGTACCTGCGGCTGCTGGCGCCGAACCGCTACGTGGTGGACTGGGTCAACCAGAACTGTGCTGCGCGGATCGGCGAGCTGGTCGAGGAACTGGTGCCGGCGCCCCCGCCGCAGGTGTTGCTCGAGGTCGGTTCGCGACGCATAACGGCGAGCGAGGTCTCTCCGGGCATCCGGGTCCCGGAACTGCGCACCCGCCGCGAAGCCCCGCTGCCGCAGATCGGCGGTCGGCTGAACGTCGACTTCACGTTCGGCAATTTCGTCGAAGGCAAGAGCAACCAGCTGGCCCGTGCCGCCGCGATGCAGGTCGCGGAGAACCCGGGCCGCGCGTACAACCCGCTGTTCATCTACGGTGGCGTCGGCCTCGGCAAGACGCACCTGATGCACGCCATCGGCAACCACATCCGCGTGCGGAACAAGGACGCGCGCATCGCCTACGTGCACTCGGAGCGATTCGTCGGCGACATGGTACGTGCGCTGCAGCACAACACCATGGCCGACTTCAAGACCGCCTACCGCTCGCTCGATGCGCTGCTGATCGACGACATCCAGTTCTTCGCCGGCAAGGAACGCTCGCAGGAGGAGTTCTTCCACACGTTCAACGCGCTGCTCGAAGGGCAGCAGCAGGTGATCCTCACCTGCGACCGCTATCCGAAAGAGGTCGAGGGCCTGGAGGAACGCCTCAAGTCGCGCTTCGGCTGGGGCCTCACGGTCGCGATCGAGCCGCCGGAACTCGAGACGTGCGTGGCGATCCTGATGAGCAAGGCCAGCGCGGCAAGCGTGGAATTGCCGGAAGAAGTAGCGTTTTTCGTCGCCAAGCGCATTCGGTCCAACGTGCGCGAACTCGAAGGTGCGTTGCGTCGCGTGATCGCGAACTCGCAGTTCACCGGCCGGCCGATCACGCTGGATTTCGCCAAGGAAGCGTTGAAGGACCTGCTCGCGCTGCAGGAGCGGCTGGTCACCATCGAGAACATCCAGAAGACCGTGGCCGAGTACTTCAAGATCCGTGTCGCCGATTTGCTGTCGAAGCGGCGCAGTCGCTCGATCACGCGGCCGCGCCAGGTCGCGATGGCGCTGTCGAAGGAGCTCACGAACCACAGCCTGCCCGAGATCGGCGACGCATTCGGCGGCCGTGACCACACGACCGTGCTGCACGCGTGCCGCCTGATCAAGGAATTGCGCGAGTCACAGACGCGCATGAACGAGGACTACCAGAACCTGTTGAGAACTCTCGCGGGTTGATGTGCCGAAACTGTGGACAACAGGTGGAGGAAAGGCTGTGCACATTTCCTCCACAGGCTGCGGACAGGTCGGCGGGTCGTTGTCCTTACACCTGTACTTGCGGCAACTGTCCGCCGGCGTTGGGGAAAAAGACGTTCTGCACAGGCTTGGGCTGTGCTAGAAACAATAGTAATAGAGAAGATTAATAAGATACTGATTAAGAGAACCCTTCCGGAAACATCACGATGAAGATCATTGCCAAGCGTGAAGCGATCCTGAGCCCGTTGCAGGCCGTCATCGGCGTAGTGGAACGTCGGCAGACGATGCCCATCCTCGCCAACGTGCTGCTGTCGGCAAAGGGTGGCAGGCTCGCGGTGACCGCCACCGACCTCGAAGTCGAGCTGGTCGCGACGTCCGAAGTGGACGTGCAGCGCAACGGCGAAGTGACGATCCCAGGTCGCAAGCTGCTCGACATCTGCCGCGCGCTGCCGGAAGGCGTCGAGATGACGCTCAATCTCGACGGCGAACGGATGACGGTGCGGGCGCGCAAGAGTCGCTTCACGTTGTCCACGTTGCCGGCGGCGGAGTTCCCGGCCGTCGAGGAAATCAACGCGCAACAGACGCTGAAGCTGCCGCAGAAGGACTTCAAGCGCCTGCTCGAGAAGACGCACTTCTCGATGGCGCAGCAGGACGTCCGTTATTACCTGAACGGCCTTTTGCTGGAAACGTCGGCGAAATCGCTGAGATCTGTCGCGACTGACGGCCATCGTCTGGCATTGTGCGAGGTAGATCTGCCGGAAGGGGGTAAGTCGGGGCAGCAGGTGATCGTGCCGCGCAAGGGTGTGCTGGAACTGCAGCGCATCCTGGGCAATGAAGACCAGATGCTCGAAGTGGCGATCGGCAGTAATCACGTTCGTGTCCAGATCGGCGACATTCGATTCACTTCGAAGCTGATCGACGGACGTTTTCCGGAATATGGCCGGGTCATTCCCAATCAGCCGCCACGACTGGTGACCGCGCTGCGGGACGATCTGCGCCAGGCGCTGCAACGCGCGGCGATCCTGTCGAACGAGAAGTACCGCGGCATCCGCTTTGCCGTGAAGCCGAATACGTTGACCATCCAGTCGCACAACCCGGAACAGGAAGAGGCCGAGGAAGAGGTCGAGGTCGCCTATGAGGGCGAGGAGATCGAGATCGGCTTCAACGTGAACTACCTGATGGATGCGCTGGCAGCCATCGAAGGGCCGGAGGTCCAGATCGGCCTGACCGACGGGAACAGCAGTTGCCTGATCCGTTCGGCGGTTGATGCGGGGTCCAAGTACGTCGTGATGCCGATGCGCCTTTGATGGCGTCGTCCCGGCAGCGATGAGTCTCGATCGCCTCGGCATCGAGGACTTTCGCTGCATCCAGCACGCGGAACTCGCGCTCCATGAGCGCAGCAATATCATCAGTGGGGCCAACGCCTCGGGCAAGACCAGCTTGCTCGAGGCGTTGTTCGTTCTGGGTCGTGGCCGGTCGTTCCGGACGGCCCGGACGGAGACGCTGATACGGACCGGGACGGTCGCCCTGCAACTGACCGGGCGACTCCAGCGCGATGGGTCCAGCCGGCCGCTCGGGCTGAGGTTCAGCAAGGACGGGATCGAGGCGCGATTTGCCGGGCGGCCGGTGGCGGGTCTGGCGGAGTTGGCGACGTTGTTGCCAGCGCAGGCGATCGACCCGGAGGTGCATCGGCTGATCGAGGGCGGGCCCCAGGAGCGGCGGCGATTCCTGGACTGGGGTGTGTTCCACGTGGAACCAACCTTCGTCGATCATTGGCGACGCTACCAGCGGGCGCTGCGACAGCGGAACGCCGCGCTGCGTGCGGGGCAGGGTGCACAGGCGGTCAAGGCGTGGGATCCGGAGCTCATCGAGTCGGGACTGCAGGTGGCGACATCTCGCAGTCGCTATCTAGAGTCCCTCGCACCGGCCGTGGCCGCGACCGCGCAACGATTGCTGGGCGAGCCGCTGGAGCTGGCGCTGCTGCAAGGCTGGGCGGCAGATCGTGCTCTGGCCGATGCACTGGAAGCCTCCTGGCCGCGGGACGTCGAGCGGGGACTGACACATAGCGGACCGCATCGTGCGGATTTGGCGGTGCGCTTCGCCGGCGCCCCGGCGCGCGATCGAGTGTCCCGTGGGCAGCAGAAATTGGCGGCGTCGGCGCTGCTGTTGGGGCAGCTGCGCTGCGACGCTGCGCTGGGTTCCAGCGTGGCGGCGCTACTTGTGGATGACCCGGCCGCCGAGCTCGATTCAGACAACCTGGAACGCCTGCTTGCGGAGGTCGTCGATCTGCCGGCACAGCTGTTCGTGACTGCACTTGACCCAAAGAATCCGGCCTTGAATCGGCTCCCGGAGGGCTTCAGGTTCCACGTGGAACACGGTGCCGTAACGCGTCTGATATAATTTCGCGTCCACTTGCCCCAGGTATCCCATGAGCGGCGCCGACGTTTACGACTCCAGTAAAATCAAGGTCTTAAAGGGCCTCGACGCGGTCCGCAAGCGGCCCGGAATGTACATCGGCGACACCGATGACGGCACCGGCCTGCACCACATGGTGTTCGAGGTCCTCGACAACTCGATCGACGAGGCCCTGGCCGGTCATTGCACGAAAATGACGGTCACCATTCACGCTGACCAGTCCGTTACGGTAGAGGACGACGGCCGTGGAATTCCTGTGGATATCCATCCCGGGGAAGGCGTCTCGGCGGCCGAAGTAATCCTGACGGTGCTGCACGCCGGCGGCAAGTTCGACGACTCGTCGTACAAGGTCTCCGGCGGCCTGCACGGTGTCGGTGTCTCGGTGGTCAACGCGCTGTCCGAGACCCTGAACCTGACGATCTACCGCGACGGCCTGGAGTACCGCCAGGAGTACCGCCTCGGCGAGCCGGTATCGCCGCTGGCCGTCTTCGGCCCGAGCGACAAGCGCGGCACCACGATTCGATTCAAGCCCAGCGACACGATCTTCACCAATATCGAGTTCGAGTACGAGGTGCTGCAGAAGCGCCTGCGGGAACTGTCGTTCCTGAACTCCGGCGTGAAGATCGACCTGATCGACGAGCGCGATGAGCGCCGCGAGACCTTCCACCACGAAGGCGGCATCCGCGAATTCGTCCGTTTCCTGAATCGAAGCAAAACTTCAATTCACGAAAACATTTTCTGGTTTCGTGGCGACAAGGACGGCATGGGCGTGGAGCTCGCGCTGCAGTGGAACGACTCGTATGCCGAGACGATGTACTGCTTCACGAACAACATCCCGCAGAAGGACGGCGGCACGCATCTCGCCGGCTTCCGCGCCGCGCTGACGCGCACGCTGAACGATTACATCGAGCAGGAAACCGCAGCCAAGAAGGAGAAAGTGCCGACCACCGGCGACGACTCCCGCGAAGGCCTCACGGCCGTGCTGTCGGTGAAACTATCCGACCCGAAATTTTCGTCGCAGACCAAGGACAAGCTGGTCTCGTCCGAGGTGAAGGGCGTCGTCGAATCGGTGGTCGCCGAGAAGCTGGGCGAGTTCCTGCTCGAGAATCCCGCGCAGGCCAAGGCGATCGTCCACAAGATCATCGATGCCGCGCGGGCACGCGAAGCGGCGCGCAGGGCGCGCGAACTCACGCGCCGGAAGGGCGCGCTCGACATCGCGGGCCTGCCCGGCAAGCTCGCCGACTGCCAGGAGAAGGATCCCGCGCTGTGCGAGATCTTCATCGTCGAGGGCGACTCGGCCGGCGGTTCCGCCAAGCAGGGCCGTGATCGCCGCACGCAGGCGATCCTGCCGCTGAAGGGCAAGATCCTCAACGTCGAGCGCGCGCGTTTCGACAAGATGCTGTCGTCGGCGGAAGTCGGCACGCTGATCACCGCGCTCGGCTGCGGCATCGGCAAGGACGAGCTCGATCTCGGCAAGCTCCGTTATCACCGCATCATCATCATGAGCGTCGACGGCGACGACCACGTGTTCGTGCGCGAACACGGCGGCCTCACGCGCATGGTTCGTATCGGTGAATTCATCGATGCCACGCTCGACTCGCACCGCGCGTCCGGCGCCGTCGATGACGACGGCCACGCGCAGCGCCTGAAGGCGGCGTCGGTCGAAGGCGGACAGCTCGGTGAAGTGCTGTGCTTCGGCCAGGACAACCACCGCGTTCGCTTCCGCCCGATCAAGGCGGTGATCCGTCACCCGCTGCAGGACAAGCTGTTCCAGGTGCGGACGGCCTACGGCCGCTCCGTCCGCGTCACGTCGAGCCACAGCGTGTTCACCCACGAGCACGGCGCGGTGCGCCTCAAGCGCGGCGACGAGCTGCGCGTCGGTGACCGCCTGGTCGCTCCGCGCCGGCTGTCGCTGCCTTCCGACGCACCGGCCCGCATCAACCTGCTGCGCGCGCTCTGGAACACTCGACGCCCTGGCTTGAACGTCTGGATGCGCGGACCGGCCGTGGAGGAGTGGTGCAAGGATCGTGTCCGCGAGCGGCACGCCGCCAACGCACAGCTCACAGACGGTCGCGTGCAAGTGCCGCCGACCGTCGGACAGGCTCTGGCCGACCGACGCCGCGCGAGCGGCGTCACGAATCGCGAACTCTGCGACACCATCGGTGTCCGGCAACCGGCGACGATCTACGCCTGGGAGCAGGGCCGCTCCCGTCCGACGCAGCCACAGTTCGACGCGTATCTGCGCGCTGTCGGTGCGGATGCGGACGTCGTACAGGGTTTCGTGCAGGCGGTGCCGAGCCGTCTGGAAGCAACGTGGGACACGCAGTACACCGGATCGGGACGCAATGCCGTCCGTGATCGCGTGCGCCTCGGCGACCTTGATGCGGCCGACGTCGAATGGTTTGCAGCGCGCAGTGACTATGAGCTGACGCCGGAGCACTACGCCGACGATGGCATTCCGTGTCACCTCGACGTCAACGAGGACTTGCTCAGCCTGCTGGGCTTCTACCTCGCTGAAGGTTCCTGCTCCGACCGCAACGGCATCCGCCTCACGATCGGACGCAGCAATCGCCCGCTGGCCGACGAGATGGCGGCGCGCATGGAGCGCGTGTTCGGCCATACGCCCTCGCTCTACGAGTCCGCCGGTCGTGCGGCCGAACTGAAGCTCGTGAACCGGGTGGCGGCTGCGGCCTGGCAGGCGATCTTCGGGTTCCATGGCGCCGAGTCGCACACCAAGCGCATCCCGGACCTCGTGTTCAATGTACCGGTTGCGTTGCGCCTGGCGTTCCTGCGCGGCTTCCTGCGCGGCGACGGCACCGTAGCGGCCGGCCGAATTGCGTTCGCCACGTCCTCGTATGATCTGGCCAGCGGCCTCCTGTACCTGCTGTCGTCGCTTGGCGTCGTCGCCTCGCTCACCCGGCACGAGCCGGACGGCCAGGTGCGCCAGATCCGGGGCCGCCCCTGCATCACGCGGCACCCGCATTGGCAGATCACCGTGTCGGCGGCAGAGGACCTGCGTCTGCTCGAGGCTGCGTGGGCCGATCATCCTGCGGCAGCGGGCATTCGCGAGCACGTCGACCACGTCGGCGCGACGATTAATCGTCGCTTCGAGGACATCGCCGGCGACCTGATGGCTCTGCCGGTGCTGGCGATCGAGGAAGTCGAGCCGGGCAATGGCTACGTGTATGACTTCTCCGTCGAGACGGACGAGAATTTCGTCGCGGGCGTGGGTGGCATCTGCTGCCACAACACCGACGCCGACGTCGACGGATCGCACATCCGCACGCTGTTGCTGACGTTCTTCTATCGCCAGATCCCGGAGCTGATCGAGCGCGGCCATGTCTACATCGCGCAGCCGCCGCTCTACAAGGTGAAGAAGGGCAAGAGCGAAACCTACGTGAAGGACGACGCGGAGCTGAACCGATTGCTGCTCCGGTCCGCGCTCGAGGATGCCGAGGTGCACGTGGCCGCCGGCGCGGAGGTCATGTCGCCGACCGCACTCGACACGCTCGCCCACCGCTACATGGAATTCCAGACGGCTGCGCGCCGCGCCGCGCGTCGCTACGACCAGCACGTGCTCGAGCAAATGCTGCAGCTGCCGGAGCTCGCCCCGGCGGAACGCGAAGACGAAGCGCGGCTCCTGCAATGGGGCGCGCTACTCGAGACGCAGCTGAACATCGGCCAGCCGGCGGGGCGCACCTACCGCGTCACGCTGCAGCAGGGCACGCCGCCGCACCTGATGGTCAGTCGCACCGAGCACGGCGTGACCGTGGAAAAGCACCTGCACCGCGAGTTCTTCAACTCGAGCGAGTACCGGCGCATCGCCGAGCTCTCGCGCACGCTCGCGGGCCTGTTCGGGCCGGGCGCGTACGTGAAGCGCGGCGAGGCTCGCCAGGAAGTTGGCAGCTTCCGCGACGCGCTGCACTGGTTGCTCGACCAGGCGCGCAAGGGCCAGTACATCCAGCGCTACAAGGGCCTCGGCGAGATGAATCCCGACCAGCTCTGGGACACGACCATCAACCCGGCCACGCGCCGGCTGGTGCAGGTCAGGATCGAGGACGCGCTCGGCGCCGACGCGATCTTCTCGACGTTGATGGGCGACCAGGTCGAGCCGCGCCGCGAGTTCATCGAGCGCAACGCGCTGTCGGCGACCAACCTCGACGTGTGATCAGATGCGGTTGTAGTCGTCGCCACGCAGCTGGTTGGTGATGCTACCGTCGACGTCCCGCCTGCCTGCGCCGCTGCTGATCGCGTTCGGCCTGGTGAATCTGCCGCTGTCGATGCTGATGTCCCCCACGGCGGCCGTGCTGCCGAACTTCTACCTCGACCACACGGCCGTAACGCTCGCGGGCCTCGCCACCGCCACGCTGGTGGCACGGCTGTTCGACGGGCTCACCGATCCGCTGATCGGCTACCTTTCCGACCGCTCCGGACGACGCAAGCCCTGGATGATTGCGGGTGCCGTCGTCGTCGCGGCCGGAGCCTGGTTTCTCTACAACCCGTCGGCCAGCGCCGGTCCCGGCCATCTGTTGGCGTGGTACCTCGTGGTGACGCTCGGCTGGACGCTGGTCGAGATCCCGCACACGGCGATGGCGGCGGAACTCTCCAGCGACTACGACGAGCGATCGCGCATCGCGCTGTGGCGGCAACTGCTCGGTTTCGCGGGCGGCGTGCTGTTCATGGTCTCGCCGATGCTGCTGCTCGGCGGCGGCTCGAAATTCACGCCCGAGGTCATGCGGACGATCGCCGGGTTCATCATCGTCGGCCTGCCGCTCGCCGTGCTGCTCATGTGCCGTGCCGTAGCGGAGCCCGCACGGCGCGACGGCGCCGCGGCGGCTGCAGCCGCGCGACCTGTACCGGGCGCTCGTCGAGACGCCGCCGCTGCGCTACTTCCTCGCCACGCAGGTGCTGTTCGGGCTCGCCACCGGTGCCGTGGCGAGCCTGTTCGTGATCTACGCCAGCCGTTACCTGGGGCTCGGCGACAAGGTGCCGCAGATCGCGCTGCCCATGACGCTTGCGATGGCGCTCGGCATGCCGGTGTGGCTCCGGGTCATGCGGCGCGTCGAGAAGCACCGCGCGTGGAGCATTGCCGCCGCCGGAATGATCCTGACGCTGCTCGCGGTGCTGGGGCTAGAGCCCGGGACCGGCGCGCTCGCGCCGATGGCGGCAATCATGGCGTGCTTCGGCTTCTTCCTCGGTCTCTCGTCGATCGCGCTGCCGTCGCTGCTCGCCGACGTGGTCGACTACGACGTCTGGCGCAACCGACAGCAGCGCGCGGCGATCTTCTTCTCCTTCCAGGCGATCGTCACCAAGCTGAACCAGGGCGTGGGCGGCGCGGTCGCGCTCGCGATCCCGACGCTGTTCGGATTCGACGCCCAGCGCGAGATTACGCCCGACGCGGCGTTCGGGCTCAAGGTCGCGTTCGTCGCCTGGCCGTGCCTGCTGCTCGTGCCGATGCTGGTGCTGGCCTGGCGCTATCCGCTCGATCGACGTGCGCACAGCGTGCTTGCGCGCCGGCTCGCCTGTCGCACGGGCCGCACCCGCGCCGATGCTTGATCCATACATCACTTTTCTGTTGGGGCTGGGTGTCATCGTGCTGTTGGTGGCATGGCTTCCGCTCGCACTCAAAACGATACCGTTGTCACTGTCGATCGTGTGTGTGGGCCTGGGCGTTGCCATTTTTGCGCTCGGTTGGCTGCAGTTCGATCCTGACCCACGCACCTACGACACCATCGTTGAAAGGCTCTGCGAGGCGGTCGTCATCATCTCCCTGATGGGGGCAGGCCTGAAGATCGACCGCCAGATTGGCCTGCGTGCATGGGCGACAACCTGGCGGCTGCTCGGCGTCGCGATGCCGATAACGATCCTCGCGGTCACACTCCTCGCCGTCTATGCACTCGATCTTCCGGTGGCGATGGCGCTGTTGCTTGGCGCGTCGCTGGCGCCGACAGACCCGGTTCTCGCTTCCGATGTGCAAGTCGGCAAGCCACGCTCGGGAGGGGAGGATGAGGTCAGGTTTGCGCTGACCTCTGAAGCTGGCCTCAATGACGGACTCGCGTTTCCCTTTGTGCATCTTGCGCTGCTTTTGGGATTGGCCGCAGCGTCATCGGGCGCGTGGCCAAGCGTCTCAAGTTTCGGCGGCTGGCTTCTGGTTGATGTCTTCTGGCGGGTTTGCGCCGGTGTCGGCATTGGATGGCTCGTGGGACGCGGTCTGGGCTGGCTCACCTTCGGCCGGTCGCGCTCGAAGCTATCGGGGGCACGCGATGGCCTGGTCGCCATCGGTGCGACCTTCGTGGCTTATACGAGTGCGGAGATCTGCCACGGCTATGGGTTCCTCGCTGTGTTTGTCGCCGCTCTCGTGCTGCGCGATACCGAAAGGAATCACGAATATCACGAAGCCTTGCACGATTTTTCCGAACAGATGGAACGTCTGTTGATGATGCTCGTGCTGGTCTTGTTCGGCGGGGCCATTGCGACGGGGCTGTTCGCCAACCTGACCTGGACCGATTGCCTGGCCGCGCTGGTCATTGTCCTTTTGATCCGGCCGGTGGCGGGATGGATATCACTCATTGCATCTGGACATCCCGCCAGAGAGCGCGGCCTCATCGCCTTCTTCGGCATTCGCGGTATCGGATCGTTTTATTACATCGCCTACGGCGTCAATCACGGCCAATTTGCATCAAGTGAGCGACTCTGGGCGATCACAGGCCTCGTCGTGCTCGTGTCTGTCGTGGTACACGGCATCAGCGCCACACCTGCGATGCGCTGGCTCGACCGTATACGGATTTGATGGTCTCCCCACTCGAAGCCGAGCCCTTACGGCGCCGTCGGCAATGGGATCGATCTGTGTACGTTTCCGCACAGACCGCATCCATCCGCTCAACGATCATGCCCCCAGAGTTCTCGACAGCCCACCCGTCGGGTGCTCACAGAGTGGCCCGGTGACATCCCCCCCTGTCACCGGGCCCTTTTTTGTCGGGCTACAGCGAGTCAGAGGCCGCGGAAGTTCGCCCGCGCCTCAACCTGCCTGGGCGCGCTGTTCCGGAACAACGACTTTCGCAGTGTCCGACGTCGGCAGTGTCACCGTCGGAATGGCGTCGCTGTTGCGGATTACCTGCCGCTGCGGCAGGTAGGCCAGCAACAGATCGGTTTCCTTCCTGACCACCCCGTAACACTCGCAACTCAAGTCTTCGAGTCGCGGCCGGTCCAGCACCGTGATCAGTCCGCGCTTGTAGGAGATCACGCCCAGTTGCTGAAGTTTGGAGGCGGCCTGGGTCACCCCTTCGCGGCGGACCCCGAGCATGTTGCTGATGAACTCCTGGGTCATCGTCAGACGACTGCCTTGCAGGCGATCCATCGACAGCAGCAACCAGCGACACAGCTGCTGGTCGATCGAATGATGCCGGTTGCAGACCGCGGTCTGGGCCATCTGCGTGATCAGGGCCTGCGTGTAGCGCAGCATCAGTACCAGCAGTTGTCCGTGGCGGCTGAACTCCTCCTTCACCCGCCTTCGGGGAAGGCGATAGGCGTGGCCGGCGCTCTGCACCAGCGAACGGTTCGGCGTGCTCTCCCCGCCCATGAACAACGAGATGCCCATCAGCCCCTCGTTGCCCACGACCAGTATCGCGGTCGATGCGCCGTTCTCCATCACGTACTGCAGCGAGATGATGGCATCCGTCGGAAAATAGACATGTCGCATCGGACGGCCGGACTCATACATCACGGACCGCAATTTCAGCGGCACCAGCTCCAGGTAAGGGAACAGACGGGCTTGGACCTCTGGCGACAGGGCAGCCAGCAGGTGGTTTTGTCGGGGCTCGGGCTTCGCAGACATTCGACACTCCTGCCTGGGGGTGTGGACGATGCCCCGCCCCATGGCGGTAAAGCCTAACAGCGGTGATTCTGTAATTCGGTGCGGTAACGTACGCAGGACCGCCGGCGCTCTTGGCACACTTGCCAGGCGTACCGCAGCAAGTCCCGCGAAGGAATGACATGACATCGGATCGGGTTGCAAAGACAAACCGTGCGGATGCACCCGATGCCCTGGACCTGGCGTTGGAGCAAAGCCACGAGGTGAAGGCAAAGGTGGAAACCTGCGCGGACGACCTGGCTACCGCCAATGAAATCGTCAAGGCACAGATCGCCGGCGGCACGACCACGCTGTCGGCGCACCAGACGTTACAGGTTGGCACGACCGTCGAAAGCAAGGTGCAGGAATGCGCCGACGACCTCCATGAAGTGACCGAAACCCTGGCCCAGGGGATCGAAGATCTCGCACAGACCGAGATCGCGTTGACCGAGTCCAGGGAAATGCTCGCGGATACGCAGGCGGCCTTGGCGATTTCCCAGCAGGAAGAACGAGATGCCCGACGACGCGCGTTGCACGACTCCATGACCGGACTGCCCAATCGTGACCTGTTCGACGATCGGCTTTCGAATGCGATATCTCTCGCCCGGCGCCACGACTGGACGCTGGCCGTCATGTTCCTCGATCTCGATGGCTTCAAGAAAATCAACGACACGCACGGGCATGCCGCAGGCGATTCAGTCTTGAAGGAGCTGGCAAGGCGTCTGGAGCTGCACTCGCGCGCTGAAGATACGTTGTGCCGCAATGGCGGCGATGAGTTCCTCTACCTGTTGGTGAATCCGCAAGGCAAGGAGAACATCGAACGAATCGCCGGTCTGGTCGCCACCAATATCGCCAATCCCATCGCGGTTGGCAGTCGGCAGTTTGTCGTCAACGCCAGCATAGGAATTGCCGTCTACCCGCTCGATGGCGCTACCGGCGATGAACTGATCCAGTGCGCCGACACTGCCATGTACCGCGCCAAGAAGCATGGGGGCGGCTGCGTGTTCTTCGACAGGGTCGAGAGGGAATCGGCCCCGGCCTGAACGGCCCGACGATGCTACCGATGGAGCACGTGGACTGCATCGTCGTCGGCGCCGGGGTCATCGGCCTGGCCGTGGCACGGCGGCTGGCGTTGGCGGGACTCGAAACGCTCGTGCTGGAGCGTGGCACTGCGCCGGGCACTGAGACGAGCAGCCGCAACTCCGAGGTGATCCACGCCGGCCTCTACTACGCGCCAGGCTCGCTCAAGGCGCGGCTCTGCGTGCGAGGCCGCGAGCAGCTGTATCAGTATTGTCGCGACCGTGGCGTGGCCCACCGTTGCTGCGGCAAGCTCGTGATCGCGACGACGGATGAGGAGAGCGCGACGCTGCAGGGCTACGCCGACACTGCGCGGCGCAACGGTGTCAGAGACCTCGAGTGGCTGACGCCGGTGGCGGTGGCAGCGCTCGAGCCAGCGGTCCGCTGCACGGCCGCGCTCTGGTCGCCCTCGACCGGCATCGTGAGCAGCCATGAGCTGATGCAGGCCCTGCTCGGCGACCTCGAGTCACAGCGCGGCACGCTCGCGTGTCGTGCCGAGGTCGTGGGCGCCCGACTGGTGCGGAATGCGCACGTCGTGCGCGTTCGGCACGACGAGACTCACAGTGAATTCACCACGCGATTACTGGTCAACGCTGCGGGTCTGCACGCACAGTCGCTCGCGCACCGGCTCGAAGGTCTCGATGCCGACACCATCCCGCCCCTGTACCTGGCGAAGGGCCAGTACTTCACGCTGCAGGGCCGCGCGCCGTTCAACCACCTCGTCTATCCAGTCGCGAGCAGCGCCGGGCTCGGCATCCATGTCACGCTCGACCTCGCGGGCGGCGTGCGATTCGGGCCCGACGTCGAGTGGGTCAGCGCCATCGACTATTCGGTCGACGGGACGCGGCGGGAGGCCTTCGCGTCGGCGATCCGTCGTTACTACCCGGACCTGGATGCAACGCGCCTGCAACCGGGCTACGCGGGCATCCGCCCGAAGCTCGCCGCTCCAGGCGAGCCGGCTGCGGACTTCTGCATCCAGGGTCCCGCGGCACACGGCTGGCCGGGCCTCGTGAACCTGTACGGCATCGAGTCGCCGGGCCTGACGGCCGCGCTCGCCATCGCCGACGATGTGGCGACGCTGCTGGGGATCGCCTAGTCTGCTCGCCCCGTGACCCGCCTCTATTCAACCCGCGCCTTTGCCGTGTGCTCGCTGTTCGGTGGCCCGCTGTCGGCGGTCGCCTTCGCCGCGCTCCAGGCACACGCCATGGGCCGGCTGCAGCGCGACCTGCCGTGGCTGCTGTTCGGCCTCGGCCTGTTCCTCGCCGGCGCCTACGTCCTCGCCGAGACGGGCCTGCTCGGCGAAGCGATGACCGACCTGGGCACGAGTCACGTGCCGCTGGTATCGCAACTCGTCTACCGGCTGGTCGCGCTCGGGTTCTGTTTCGCGTACTGGCAGCGGCAACAGCCGGAGCGCGAGCGCCTGATGACGGCCGGCATCACACCCGAGCCGGGTTACGGTGTCGGCGTCGTGGCACTGCTGGTCGGGCTGGTCGGCGGCACCCTCGTGCTGCTGGCCCTGCGTGCCGTCGCCGGGGTGGCGACATGACGCTCGCTCGGGATCGCAGCCATGCCGTCCGTCCGGCGCTGCTGGCAGCGATGCTCGCAGTTCTCGCTGCGTGCACCACGACGCCACCGCCAAAGCCGAGTCCGCCATCGACCGCCACCGTGTCGCCCGGCACCGTCGTCCGTGAACGATCGCGCTGGGTGCCCGTGTCGTGGCAGGAGTTGCCCGGCTGGAAGGTGGACGCGGTGCAGTCCGCCTGGCCGGCGCTGCAGCGTAGTTGCCAGCGCGCGTTGCCCGAGTGGACCGTCCTCTGCGGCAAGGTGCAGCAAAGCCCGCCGCCGCGTGATGACGAGCAGTTGCGCGACTGGCTCATGCGCCACCTGCAGCCGTATCGCGTCGAAAGTCTCGAGGGGGCTGCAAGTGGGCTGATCACCGGCTACTACGAGCCGGTGCTCGACGCGCGCCGCGCGCCCGACGCCACGTTCCGCGTGGCGCTTTATTCACCTCCGGCAGACCTTGCGACGCGTCGCCCGTACTGGACGCGCCAGCAGCTCGACACAGCGCCCCCTGCACAGGCGGCGCTGCGCGGCCGCGAGATCGCGTACGTCGCCGACCCGCTGGACGCGCTCGCACTGCAGATCCAGGGCTCCGGCCGGCTGCGTGTCACCGAGCCCGACGGCCGGGTGCGAACGGTCCGCCTCGCGTACGCGGGTACCAACGACCATCCGTACCAGTCGGTGGGGCGCTGGTTGATCGCGCAGGGTGAGCTGCCGGCGGGCCAGGCCTCATGGCCCGCGATCAAGGCCTGGGCGAAGCTGCACCCGTCGCGCGTCAACGAACTGCTGTGGGCCAACCCGCGTTACGTATTCTTCCGCGAGGAACCGTTGCCGGATCCCGCGCTCGGTCCGCGTGGCGCGCAGGGCGTGGCGCTGACGCCAGGGCGTTCGATCGCGATCGATCCACGCAGCGTGCCGTACGGAACGCCGGTCTGGATCGACACGACCGAGCCGTTGTCGAGTCGGCCGCTGCAGCGGCTGGTGCTGGCCCAGGACACCGGCAGTGCCATCGTCGGCGCGGTGCGGGCCGATTATTTCTGGGGCTGGGACGGCGACGCGGCGGAGCAGGCCGGGCGCATGCGCCAGCCGCTGCGCATGTGGGTGCTCTGGCCGCGCGGTTCACCGCTACACTGAGATCTGCTCCCGAGGAGACCAGCATGCAAAGACGCGAGTTCGTCCTGTCCGCCCTCGGTGCCGCCGTCGCCGGCGCGCTGCTGCCGACCGTGCTGCGTGCCGAGCAGCCGCTGCGCATCCTGGTCCTCGGCGGCACGCGCTTCCTCGGGCCGCACATGGCGGAGTACGCGCTCGCTCGCGGGCACACGCTGACCTTCTTCAATCGTGGCAAGACCAACCCCGGGGTGCTGCCGAGCGTGGAGCGCATCCAGGGCGACCGCAACGGCCAGCTCGACGGCCTGAAGGGCCGCAAATGGGACGCGGTGATCGACAACTCCGGCTACGTGCCGCGGCACGTGCGCCTGAGTGCCGAGCTGCTCAAGGAGTCGGTGCCGCACTACCTGTTCATCTCGACCGTGTCCGTCTATGCGAGTTTCGCGGCCGCCAACGACGAGGACTCACCGGTCGGCAAGCTGGCCGACCCAACCGTCGAGAAGGTCGACGGCGAGACCTATGGCCCGCTCAAGGCGTTGTCCGAATCCGCGGCACGTGAGGTGTATGGGCCGGCGGCGACGACCATCCTGCGGCCGGGCTTGATCGTTGGCCCTGATGACAACACCGACCGCTTCACCTACTGGCCGGCACGAGCGGCGCGCGGCGGGGAATTCGCCGCACCCAATAAGCCCAGTGACCCAGTGCAGATCGTCGACGTGCGCGATCTCGCAGCATTCGCCATTCGCTGCGTCGAGCAGCGCATCGCGGGTGTGTTCAACGCGTTATCGCCGGTGGGCCGCTTCACGATCGGCGACGTCGTGGACGAGTCGGTGCAGGCCGCTCGCCAGGTCGTGAATCCGCAGCCAGCACCGTCGGCGGTGTGGTTGCCCGCGGAGTTCCTCGCAGCGCAATCAGTCGCGCCGTGGTCGGACATGCCGGTGTGGGCGCCGTCGGTCGGCGAGGAAGCCGGGTTTGCGCTCACCAGTGCGGCACGCGCGACCAAGGCCGGGCTCACCATCCGGCCGATGGCCGAGACCGTGACCGATACCCTGCGCTGGCACCTGCAGCGCCCGGAAGCGGAGCGGCAGAAGCTCAAGGCCGGTCTGCCGCCCGAGCGGGAGGCAGCCGTGCTGGCAGCCTGGAAGGCCGCCGCGAAGCCGGGCTAACGTCGGCCCGAGCTGGCGGCGACCGACGCTCGTGTCAGGCCGCTTCGCCTTGCGCGTGGTCTTCGCCGAGCCCTTGCTCGCGCGCGCGGCGTGCTCGGCCGCGGGCCTGGCAACCTTCTCATAGGTCTCGACGCTGATCTCCTGCATGCCGCGACCGGCGGCCGTGAAGATCTGCAGCGCACGATTCGCGTCGTTGACGAGGCGCTCGGCGCTGAGGCGCAACGCTTCGGCCTGCGCGCTGACCAGCGCGGCGAGGTCCTTCGCCTGTGCGGCACGCTCGAGGCCTTCGGCCATCTCGCCGAGGGCGGCGGTCATCATCTGCGACTGCAGCTCGATCAGTTCCTGTGCGGTCTTGTGCGACAGCGACGCCAGCTGCACGCCCGAGCGCGCTGCAGCGCGCACCGGCTGCTCGAGCGACTTGAGGCCGTCCGCCGAGTACGCCACGCCTTCGCGCACCGTCGCCAGCGGGTCGGTGCCGAACTGCTGTGCCTGGCCGGCGAAGGCCTGCATCTGCTCCGTCACGAAGTCCTGCATCTGGCTGATCATGGGTTCGTGTCTCCGCTTGTGTTGCACTGCAAAATAATGCTGCGGTGCAAAATAAGCGCTGCGGAGCCGCCCGTCAATGGCCGATTACTCTGGTGGCGCTGCCTTGCCTGGTGCCGCGGCGAAGGCGCCATATTGCATCGAATAAATATGCAATCAGCCAGTAATGGCTTGCAGGCTCTGCAAAACTATTCAGGCAGAGTTGCCACCGGGTCGCTGGATGAGTTCCGCGATGGTCGCCTCGATCCACTGCTGGGCCTGCTCGTTGACCTGGCGCGGGTCCATGCCGCGCGGGTCGATTGGCTTGCCGATCACCACGTAGATGGTGCCCTTTTTCTTGAGCCAGGCACGCCGCCGCCACAGGTAGCCTGAGTTGTGCGCGATCGGCACGACGGGCACGCCGGCCTCGACTCCCAGCAATGCGCCGCTGACCCCGTACCTGCGCGTCTGCCCCGGTGCCACGCGCGTGCCCTCCGGATAGACGATGACGCCCATGCCGCTGGCGAGCCGTTCCTTGCCCTGCTTCACCACCTGGTTCACCGCCGAATGCCCGGCGCGGCGGTTGATCGCGATCGGCTTATAGGTGCTCACCGCCCAGCCGATGATCGGGATCCACGTCACCTCGCGTTTCAGCAGCCAGGCCGCCGGTGGCACCACGAACATCTGTGCGAGCGTGTCCCAGGTCGACGAGTGCTTCCACAGCGACACGAACGGTTGCTGCGGCAGGTTCTCCTGGCCCTCGATCTGGTAGTCGAGGCCGCAGATCACCTTGGCCAGCCAGGTGATGGATTTCCCCCAGTTGCGCGGGAACACGTAGCGCTGCTCGAGCGTGAGCGGCAGCCAGGCCGTGACCAGGATGACGACACCGAAGGCGAGCGTCGTCAGTGCCAGCAGGCTGGTGAACAGCAGCGACCGGATCCACTGCAGCATGGCAGTGCGCTACCCGGGCAGTTTCGACAAGTCGGCGACGTGCATGAACAAGCCCTGCATCCGCTTGAGCAGCGCCAGCCGGTTGGCACGCAGCGCCGCGTCGTCGGCCATCACCATCACCGAGTCGAAGAATGCGTCCACCGCATTGCGCAGCACCGCCAGCGACTTCAGCGCCTCGGTGTAGTCGCGCGCGGCGAACTTCGGTTCGACCTGGCGACCGATGGCTGCCACCTGCTCGCCCAGGATCTGCTCCGCCGGGTCCACCAGGCGGTCGGCATCCACGTGATCGCCCACCGGCTCGGTCGCCTTGCGCAGGATGTTGGCGATGCGCTTGTTGGCCGCGGCCAGGGCCTGCGCCTCCGGCAGGCGCAGGAACTCGACCAGCGCCCGCAGCCGCGCATCGAAGTCGAGCGGCGAGGCCGGGCGGGTCGCCAGCACCGCGTCGAACATCTCCGGCGTGACCTCGAAGCCTGCGCCGCCTTCCACGTAGTAGGCACGCAGGCGCTCGATGACATAGTCGTACACCTCGCGGGCGCAGTTCTCCGGCGCCTTGAACGGCAGCGCCGCCAACGCCTGGTCGATCAGCGACTGCAGGTCGAGGTCGAGCCGGCGCTCGATCGAGGTGCGCAGCAGGCCCAGGGCCGCGCGGCGCAGGCCGAACGGGTCGCGGGTCCCCGTCGGCTTCTGGCCCGTGGCATAGATGCCGGCGATGGTGTCGAGCTTGTCGGCGATCGCGACCGCCATGCCGGCGCGGGTGGCGGGCAGCTCGTCGCCGGCGAAGCGCGGCAGGTATTGCTCACGCAGCGCCTCGCACACCTCGGCGTGCTCGCCGTCGTGCTGCGCGTAGTAGCGGCCCATCAGGCCCTGCAGTTCCGGGAACTCGCCCACCATCGAGGTGATGAGGTCGCACTTCGCCAGTTGCGCGGCACGGTCCGCGAGGCGCGGGTCGCCGCCGATCGCGGCCGCGATCGACCGTGCGAGTCCCCGCACGCGCTCGGTCTTGTCGTGCAGCGAGCCGAGCTGCGTCTGGAACGTGACGCGGCGCAGGCCGTCGAGGCGCGCGTCGAGGCGCTGCTGCCGGTCGGTCGACCAGAAGAACGCCGCGTCCGACAGGCGAGGGCGCACCACCCGCTCGTTGCCCGCAACGATCTGCGCCGGGTCGCTGCTGTCGAGGTTGGCCACCGTGATGAACCACGGCATCAGGCCACCCTGCGCGTCGCGCACCGGGAAGTAGCGCTGGTGGTCCTGCATCGTGGCGATCGGCACCTCGGCCGGCAGTTCGAGGAAGCGCTCGTCGAAGCGGCCGGCGAGCGGCACCGGCCACTCGACCAGCGCCGTCACCTCGTCGAGCAGGGCCGCGGAGATGACGGCATTGCCGCCCAGCTGCGCCGCTGCTGCAGTCACGCCGCTGCGGATCGTCTCGCGCCGCTCGTCGATGTCGGCCAGCACGCGGCCCCGCTTCTGCAGGGTGCCCACGTAGGCTGCCGGTACCGTGATGCGCAGCGGCTTCGGGGCCATGAAGCGGTGGCCGTAGGTGAGGTTGCCGGCCGCCACGTCCAGGATCGAGCACGGCACGACGTCCTTGCCGAACAGCATCAGCACCCAGTGCACGGGACGCACGAACTGCGCCTCGCCGGCGCCCCAGCGCATCCGCCGTGCGATCGGCAACGCGTCGAGCGCCGCCTGCACGATGCCGGGCAGCAGGCTCATCGTGGCCGCGCCAGCCTCGGTGCCGCGATGCACGAGCCACGCGCCCTTGGGCGTCTCGAGGTGCTCGAGCGCCGCAACGTCTACGCCGCAACTCTTCGCGAAGGCGAGCGCAGCCTGTGTGGGTGCACCCTGCGCATCGAAGGCCGCCTTCAGCGGCGGCCCACGGCGTTCGATGGCGCGATCGGGCTGTCGTTCGGCGAGGCGCCGCACGCGGACCGCCAGGCGGCGCGGCGTGGCGAATTTCTCGACCGACTTATGGGACAGGCCGGCCTCCGCCAGTCCCTTGCCGATGCCATCGGCGAACGCGGTCGCGAGCGCCAGCAGCGACTTCGGCGGCAGCTCTTCCGTGCCGATCTCGACCAGGAAATCCCGCACGGCGGTCATGACACCACCTTGGAAAAACCGGGGACATTCTCCGATTTTCCGGCCGGAAAATCGGAGAATGTCCCCGGTTTTTCCGACCCCTTCAGCATCGGGAAGCCCAGCGCCTCGCGGCTGCCGAAATACGCCCCCGCCACGCCGCGCGCGAGCGTGCGCACGCGCAGGATGTAGCGCTGCCGCTCGGTCACCGAGATCGCCTTGCGCGCATCGAGCAGGTTGAAGGTGTGCGAGGCCTTGAGCATCCGCTCGTACGCCGGCAACGACAGCTGCATCTCGAGCAGCCTGAGGCACTCCTTCTCGAACGCGTCGAACTGGCGGAACAACTCGTCCACGTCGGCATGCTCGAAGTTGTACTTCGACTGTTCCACCTCGTTCTGGTGGTAGACGTCGCCGTAGGTCACCCGGCCGAGCGGGCCGTCGGTCCACACCAGGTCGAACACGCTCTCGACGCCCTGCAGGTACATGGCGAGGCGCTCGAGGCCGTAGGTGATCTCGCCCATCACCGGCCGGCAGTCGAGTCCGCCCACCTGCTGGAAGTAGGTGAACTGGGTGACCTCCATGCCGTTCAGCCAGATCTCCCAGCCCAGGCCCCAGGCGCCGAGCGTCGGTGACTCCCAGTTGTCCTCCACCAGGCGTATGTCGTGCACCAGCGGGTCGATGCCCACCGCGCGCAGCGAGTCCAGGTACAGGTCGATGATGTCGTGCGGCGACGGCTTGATGACCACCTGGTACTGGTAGTAGTGCTGCAGGCGGAACGGGTTGTCGCCGTAGCGGCCGTCGGTCGGGCGGCGCGAGGGCTGCACGTACGCCGCGCTCCACGGCTCGGGCCCCAGCGCACGCAGGAAGGTGGCGGTGTGGAACGTGCCCGCACCCATCTCCATGTCGTACGGCTGGATGATCACGCAGCCGCGTTCCGCCCAGTACCGCTGCAGGGTCAGGATCAGGTCCTGGAACGTGCGCGGGGGCTTCGCCACCTTCTTCGCCATCGGGTAACCGCCGGTCGTCGGACTTTCGAGGCGGCGCAGTATAGCGAACGTACCGACGGCTTCCGGGCCCGCCTCGTCCGTGGCACCCTCGCCGCAACGCAGGAGTGCCGATGAACGCAACCCAGGACCCGGTCGCCCGCTTCCTCGAGTCACCCGCCTATGGTGTGGTCGGCGCCTCGCCGCGCCGGCACAAGTACGGCAACAAGGTGCTGCGCTGCTACCAGCAGAACGGGCGGCGCGCGATTCCCGTCAACCCGCGCGAGCAGCAGATCGAAGGCGTCGCCTGCGTGGCGAGCGTGCTCGACCTGCCGGGCGACGTGCAGAGCCTCTCGATCATTACGCCGCCGCAGGTGACCGAGCGGGTGGTGGAGCAGGCGATCCAGAAGGGCATCAAGCATGTGTGGATGCAGCCCGGGGCGGAGAGCGCGCGTGCCGTGGCGGCCTGCCGTGCCGCGGGTATCAACGTCATTGCGGACGGCAGCTGCGTACTGGTCGTGCTGGGTTACAGGGAGCGATGAAGCGGCCTCGCAGGAGTCTGTGGCTGCACCGTCGATTATTCATCTCTGTTGATCAGTACCGTCAACTCGCGGTCGGCTATGGCCACGACTGTGTAGTTCGCCAGATCAATCAACCAAGCCCTGGAATGGCCGGCCGACGCGCTGGGTCGTGAAAGTCATCGCGTGGCTGCCGACCGACGGGTTGCTATAAGATGCCGGCATTGCCGAGGTATCGCACCTGTTCGCAATCCGTAAGCCGCTGATCGCCTGGCTCGCGCTGCTTGCCTTGATCCTGGGGCAGTCGGCGGCCGGACTGCATGTGCTGAAGCACCTCGGCTCCGGCAGCGACGCAACCGGTGGGCCGACCCAGCATGTCCAGTTGTGCCTGGAGTGCGCGTCCTTTACCCCCCTTGCCGCAGTGCACGGCGCTCCCGCGCACTTGTTGCTGGTTGCGTTCGTTGCAGCTGCCGGCGTACTCCCGATTCTCGACGCCGCATGCGCCGCCGCACGCCGCGCCGTCCCGTTCCAGGCGCGCGCCCCTCCTCGCTGATCGCTCGTTCGTCCGAACCGCCGCCGGCCCCCGCTGGCCGGCCGACAACGATCATCGAGGAGATTCCCCATGGGAAAGGTTCCCTTCCACGTGTCCGTGGCCGCTTGCGCCGCGGTCCTGTTGCCATCCATCGGCCAGGCGGCGAGCGACGCCGACGTCGAGGCACTGCGTGCCGAGCTCGCACGGGTCAAGGCCGACTACGCCGAGCGGCTGGCGAAGCTCGAAGCGCAGATTGCCCAGCTCCAGCCGAACCCCGACGTCGGTGCGCCGGCCGCGGTCGACCAGGCCGTGGCCGCGCCGCCACCCGTCACGCCTGAGGCCGCCCAGGTGCCGCAGGCGACCCGCAGCGCTGCCACGTTCAACCCCGCGATCTCGCTGATCCTGGCGGGCAACTACTCGAACCTGTCGAACAGCCCGGAGGACTACGCGATCCAGGGCTTTATTCCAGCGGGCGACGAGATCGGTCCAGGCGAACGCGGCTTCAACCTCGGCGAAACCGAGCTCACGATCTCCGCCAGCATCGACCCGTACTTCATGGGGGCCATGACGGTCGCGATCACGCCGGAGAACGAGATCGAGGTCGAGGAAGCGTATTTCCGCACCCTCGCGCTGGGCGAA
The DNA here is from genome assembly GCA_963731105.1 of uncultured Gammaproteobacteria bacterium. Classification (GTDB taxonomy): domain Bacteria; phylum Pseudomonadota; class Gammaproteobacteria; order Steroidobacterales; family Steroidobacteraceae; genus RPQJ01. The sequence continues at coordinate 383,196 of CAVSUM010000010.1, read as the reverse complement.
GGCTTCACCGTCAAGGGCGGCCAGTTCTTCTCGAGCCTCGGCTACCTGAACGAGATCCACGGGCATGCGTGGGACTTCGTCGATCAGCCGCTCGTCTACCAGGCGTTCTTCGGCGGCCAGATGGCCGTGCAGGGCCTGCAGCTCAAGTGGATCGCCCCGCTCGATTTCCTGGTCGAGCTCGGCGTCGAGTCCGGCAATGGCGACTACTTCCCGGGGACGCGCCAGGACCAGAACGGGCTGAACGGCGTGATCGCGTACGGCCATGTCGGTGGTGATCTCGGCGACTCGGTCGCGTGGCGCGCGGGTGTGTCGTACATCGACCTCGATGCCGAGGGCCGTGAATTCGAGGATCGCAACGCCGCGGGCGACGACGTGCTGAACGCCTTCAGCGGCTCGTCGGAAACCTGGGTCGTGGATGGGGAACTCAGGTGGACGGCGCAGGGCGACCCGCGCCGGCAGTACGTCAAGCTGCAGGGCGAGTACATGCAGCGCAAGGAGGATGGCGACCTCAGCTACACGGACGCCGTTTCCTCACTGGGCGGCGGCTACTCCAGCGACCAGTCCGGGTGGTACTTGCAGGGCGTCTACCAGTTCCTGCCGCGCTGGCGGTTCGGCGCGCGCTACGACTCGCTCGACGCGGGCAACACGAAGATCGGCCTGGTGCAGGACGGTCTCCTCGCCGCGGGCGACTTTCCGCTGCTGCTGCCCGGCTCGCCGAAGCGCACCAGCCTGATGCTCGACTGGAGCCCGAGCGAGTTCTCGCGACTGCGGGCGCAGTACGCGTGGGACGACGCAAGCGCGGGATCCACGGACGAGCAGTTCTTCCTGCAGTACATCTATGCGCTCGGTGCCCACGGCGCCCACAAGTTCTAGGAGTTCATCATGATTCGCAGACTGATCACGACTTGTGCAGCGTTGCTTCTCTGCGCTGCGCTCCCGGCGCACGCGGAACTGCGCATCCTCGCAACGACCGCCGACTGGGGAGCCCTAGCGACGGAACTGGGCGGCGACAAGGTGGATGTCTACACCGCGACCACCGCGCTCCAGGACGTACACCAGGTGAACGCCAAGCCGAGTCTCGTCGCGCGCGCGCGCACCGCGGACCTGGTGGTCGCGAATGGCGCCGAGCTCGAGATCGGCTGGCTGCCGGTGCTGCTGCAGGAGTCCGGCAATCCGAAGATCCGGCCCGGCAGCCCGGGTTTCTTCGAGGCGACGTCCGCGGTGCGACTGATGGACATTCCGACGAGCGTCGACCGCTCCATGGGTGACATCCATTCCCAGGGCAACCCGCACATCCAGCTCGATCCGCGCAACATCGCCGCCGTCGCGCAGGCCCTGACGAAGCGGCTCGCGTCCATCGACGCTGCGAACGCCGCCTACTACCAGGCGCGCGGCGCGGACTTCCAGGCGCGCTGGACCACCGCGATGGCGAAATGGGCCGCGCAGGGTGCGCCACTCAAGGGCACGCAGGTCGTGGTCATCCACAAGGACCAGGCATACCTGTCCCGCTGGCTCGGCCTGCAGCAGGTTGCGGCCATCGAGCCGAAGCCGGGCGTGCCGCCGAGCGCGGGGTATCTCGCGGAGCTCGTGACAAAGCTCTCGGCCAGCCCGCCGCGCATGATCCTGCGCAACGCCTACAACGACCCCAAGGCCGCGGAATGGTTGTCGAAGCGCATCAAGGCGCCAGTGGTGACGCTGCCGTTCTCCGTCGGGGGAACGCCCGCGGCGAAGGACCTGTTCGGCCTGTTCGACGACACGCTGGAACGCCTGACAGCGGCGGCCCGATGACCAACCTCGGTACCAGCATGAGCATCCTCTGGCCGGCCCTGGTGGCCGGCCTGCTGGTCTCGCTGTCGCACGTGCCGCTCGGCCAGCAGGTGCTGCGGCGGGGCATCGTGTTCATCGACCTGGCCATCGCGCAGGTGGCGGCGCTCGGCGTCATCGCCGCCGAGACCGCCGGCCTCGAACTGCATGGGGTTGCCACGCAGCTGGCCGCTGTCGTGGCGGCGCTGCTCGGCGCGCTGCTGCTCACCTGGACGGAACGCAAGCGGCCCGAGGTGCAGGAGGCGCTGATCGGAGTGCTGTTCGTGCTCGCGTCCACCGCGCAGATCCTGCTGCTCGCCAACAACCCGCATGGCGGCGAGCAACTGAAGGACCTGCTGGCCGGGCAGATCCTGTGGGTGTCGACGGACCAGCTGCTGCGGGCCGGGATCCTCACGGCGATCTTTCTCGGCGTTTGGTTCCGCTGGCGCGCGCGCCTCGGACACGCCGGCTTCTACGTGCTGTTCGCGGTGATGGTGACGATGTCCGTGCAGCTCGTCGGCGTGTACCTGGTATTCACGACGCTGATCGTGCCGGCGCTCGCAACGTATCGGCACGTGGCCAACCGCCAGCTCGCGCTCGGCTACGCGCTCGCCTTCCTGAGCTACCTGGTCGGCCTCGCGGCCTCGGTCGTTACCGACCTGCCGTCGAGCGCGGTGATCGTCTGGGCGATGGCGGTGCTGGCGATCCTGCTGCACCTCACCGCGCGGCCGAAGATCGAGCCGGACCTCGAGGAGACCTGACGCTCAGCGCTGCGCCGGCGGATCCGCGGTCACCACCGTCATGCCCACGCCGGTCGTAGCGCCGGAGGCGGCAAGCTGCGTCACCACCACGGTGGCGCCCGGACTCAGCACGCCGGCAAGCGAGGCGAGGAACTCGCCAGGCACCTGCACCCCGGACAGCAATTCGTCCGTCGAGAATGTGGTCTCGGCACGCTCGCCGGTCACCGCCATCCAGCGCGGCACCGCGCTGCGGCTCGAGAACGCGACGTTCGCGTCGAACGGCGGCTCTTCGAGCAGCGTGAAGACGTGGAACGAGAGGCGGCGCGCCGGATCCCTCAGCGCATACAGCGACCAGCCGATCTGCACGCCGTTGCGGAACACCCGAATGCGGCGGTCCTCGCCGGTGATCAGCACGGTCACCGGACCTTCGGTTGCGGCATCCGGCAGCCAGGCGAAGTTGCCCTCGGTGCCGGGCTCGGCGGCCACCGCACCCTTTAGGTCCACCGGCGTGAACAGTCCCGGATGCGCCACCGTGCTCGGGAACTGCCGCTCGTCGGAGACGACGACGGTCACCCCGGTCGCGGACTCCGCATACAACAGGCGCGAGAACTCGTACGGCATCCGCACGCAGCCGTGCGAGGCCGGATAGCCCGGCAGGCGCCCCGCGTGCAGCGCCACGCCCGACCACGTCAGCCGCTGCATGTAGGGCATCGGTGCGCTGTCGTAGATGCTCGAATAGTGGTCGGCGTGCTTCTGCAGGATGGTGAACACGCCGGTCGGGGTCTCGTGGCCCTTCTTGCCGGTGGAGACGGTCGAAGCGCCGATCAGCACGCCGTTGCGGTACACGTAGGCGAGCTGCTCCGGCAGCGACACGATCATCACGATCGGCCCCTTGGGGGCGATCTCCGGAAACCAGAGGAACTCGCCGGGCTTGAGCTGCGACGGTGGCGTGCTCGCCGCCACACCCAACGTCGAGGTGTGCTTTGGCGGTGTCTTCGCCAGCGTGGTGTCGGACGGGAACGCAGCCAGGGCGCAGCAGGCGAGCAACGCGACAGCGTGGAGTCTGGGCATGGCGGATACGATTCCTGTGAGCCGCGGCTGCGGCCGGCGCGGATAGTAGCTGCTAGCTGGCCGGGATCAACTTGCCGCCGGCGATGACCAGCACGACCGACAACGCCCGCAGCAGTGTCGACCGCGGCGACCGCGTCAGCCCGAGCATCGTGCCGCGGGCCAGCGGTCCGGTCAGACGTAGTCCCGGTACTTGGCCAGGTACCGCACCGGCTTCGACAGCGCGTCGCGGCGGAACGGGTCACCGAGTTCCTGCGTCACCATCATCTCGAGCACGGTGCACTTGCCGTCGGCCTGCGCGCGCACGGCGGCCTGCAAGGCGGGACCGACGTCGGCGAGCCTGTCCACCGTGATGCCCTCGCAACCGAAGGCCCGGGCCACGCCGGCCCAGCTGGGACTGGTGAGATTCACGGCCTGGAAGCGGCGCGAATAGAAGTCCACGTGGTTCTTCTTCTCGGCGCCCCACTGGCCGTTGTTGAAAACCACGACCGTCACGCCGATCTTCTCGCGCGCGCAGGTGAGGAGCTCGTTGAGGCTGATGCCCCACGCGCCGTCGCCCACGTAGGCGATCGCCGGCCGATCGGGCGCCGCCACCTTGGCACCGCAGGCGACCGGGAAGGCGTAGCCGCAGTTGCCGAAGCTCATCGCGGCGAACATCGAGCGCGGCTGCTCGAAGCGCAGGTAGGAATTCGACACCGAGCAGATGTTGCCGATGTCGGTCGCGACCATGGCGTGCGGCGGCAGCGCCTTCTCGAGCTCGCGCAACATCTGGCGCGGGTGCATGTATTTCGAGTCCTTCGCGACCTCGAGCGAGAACGGATCGCGCTCGTGCGTCCACTCGGTGAGCTCCTTCTCCCACGCGGTCTTTTCCGCCTGGATCTTCGCCAGGCGCTCCGCCCTGTTCGCCGAGCAGGCGAGCTCGCGGCCCTGCAGGCGCTCGACCAGCGCAGCGGCGGCGGCGCGCGCGTCGCCGTTGATGCCGACGCTGATGCTCTTCACGAGCCCGAGCATGCGCGGGTCGGCGTCGACCTGGATGATCCGCGCGTTCGCCGGCCAGTATTCCATGCCGTACTGCGGCAGCGTGCCGAACGGTCCGAGGCGCGTGCCGAGTGCCAGCACCACGTCGGCCTGCGCGATCAGCTTCATCGCCGCCTTCGATCCCTGGTAGCCGAGCGGGCCGCACCACAGCGGGTGCGAGGCGGGGAACGAGTCGTTGTGCAGGTAGCTGTTGCACACGGGCGCGTGCAGCAGTCCGGCGAGCGAGACGGTCTCGGCGCTGGCGCCCGACATGATCACGCCGCCACCCGCGACGATCACCGGGAACTTCGCGGTGGCAAGCAGAGCCGCGGCTTCGTCCAGGGCGACCGTGTCACCGGCCCCGCGGCCGATACGCATCGGCGGTGAGATCGCCGCCTGGATGTCGCCGTAGAAATAGTCGCGCGGGATGTTGAGCTGCGCGGGTCCCATCTCGAGCATTGCGCGGTCGAAGCAGCGTGCGGCGATCTCGGCCATGCGCTTCGGGTTGTTGACGTGGCCCTGGTACTTGGTGATCTTCGAGAAGATCGGCAGCTGGTCGGTTTCCTGGAAGCCGCCGAGGCCCGTCGACATCGAGCCGGTTTCAGGTGTGATGAACACCACCGGCGAGTGCGCCCAGTAGGCCGCGGCGATCGCGGTGACGAAGTTGGTGATGCCGGGCCCGTTCTGTGCGATGCACACGCCATGGCGGCCGGAGGCGCGCGCATAGCCGTCCGCCATGTGCGCCGCGCCTTGCTCGTGCGCCACCGGGATGAAGCGGATGCCCGCCGCCGGAAAGATGTCGAGCGCGTCCATGTAGGCCGAGCCGACGATGCCGAACACCTCGGTCACGCCGTTGGCCGCGAGCGTCTCGACCAGGGCTTCGGAAGGAGTCATGCGCTGCGGCGCGGGAGCGGTCATGGCCATTCTCCGGCAGGGCGCGGCGGCCGTTCAGCGCTTCCCGCCGCGCCTCGCGACCTTGCGCACGGTTCGCTTGGTGCGGGCGGTGGTCTTGGTCTTGCTCCGCGCCGCCTTGCGTGTGGCCTGCTTCACCTTGCGCCGCGCGGTCTTCTGCTTCGCGGCAGCTACGTCGGCCGCGGTGGTGCCCGTTGCGACCTTGCGGGCGTCGCCGGCCGCGTCCTTCAGGATCACGACGGCACGCGCAATGTCGTCGACGATGCGTTGCCGCGCCGACTGCAGCACCTCGGCCTGCATGTGCGCGAGGTCGCGCACGCTCTCGGTGTAGGCCATCTGCTGGATTTTTTCTGCCGCCTCGTTCAGCGCCGACGACACGATGTCCCCCTGCAGCTCGATCAGGCTCTGCACCGCACCGTGGGATACGACGCTGAGCCGGACGCCTGAGCGTGCCAGCGTGCGCACCCGGACGTTCAGCGACTTGATGCGTGCGGCGGATTCATGCGCCGCTTTGCGGGCCGCGGCGACGCGCGCCTTGCGCAGGTCCGCCGCCAGTTGCACCAGGCCTTTCTTCTGTTGCTCGAGGAACTCGTTCAGTTCGGTGTTCATCGTCTTGACCCCTGTCGCGGCGCGCGGTGCGCAGCCTACTACCGGTCAAAATACGCCGCTGGAGCCGCGGGTCAACCCGCGCCAGCGTTTGTTGCCGCCTGCTCCGGTTCGTCCGGGACGATCGCGGTCCAGGAGCTGTCGGGATCGAACGCCTGGATCGAATCCACGGCTGTGGCAGTGTCCTCGCCGAGGTCCTTCTGGAAGACCACGCCGTCCTGGTTGACGATGAAGGTCATCACGCCGCTCGCACCGTAGTCCGCAGGCCATGCGACCAGCGCGAAGCCCTCGGTCAGCAGGCCGTCCTTGAAGTAGTCGCGCGCGCCGCCGTTGGCATTCGGGCCCTGGGCATACAGCATGCGGTAGTAGTAGCCGTGGTACGGGACGCGCTGCCCTTCGACGCGCCGGTAGCCTTCACCGGCCGCCGCCGCGACGAACGCGCCGGCCGGGCTCGGTGGCTCGTCCTCTGCGGTGGGCCAGTACAGGCCGTTGTGCAGGCCTTCGTCGCTGACGAGCTTGAGTGCGTAGATGCCGGCCGGGCCGTCGTCACGGCCTTCCGACGCGTACTCGATCTGCGCGTCGACAAAGCCGCGGGACACCGCGATGGCGCCGAGTTCGTTGGCGCCGACGCGGCGATAGATCATCTCGTCGACGCCCGCCTCGCCGTCGAACACCCACTTGCCGTCGCGCTTCACCAGCGGGATCGGCATCGGCCAATCCTGTTCGCCGATGACGAGGACCTTGCGGTCCGCGCCGTCGTCCGTGAGCACGTGCTTCGCCGTGTAGGCGGCCAGGAACTCCGCCCGGCCCGCCGCGTCCTGCACGGCGTCGCCCGAGTCGAGCAGTTCCTCGCTGCCGGGGCCGAGCAGCGCCTGCAGGCGCGCAACGTCGTTCTTCTCGAGCGCCGCAACGAAGGCCGTCACGGCCGCTTCCGGCGTATCGAAGCCCGATGCCGTCGTCGCTTGCGGCGCCGGCTGCCTGGCACAACTCGCCAGCAGCAGCGCAGATGCCAATGCCGCCATGCCGAGGCGCGCTGCACGCAGTATCTGGTTCATTTTCATTTGATCGTGCTCCATGCGCTCAGCGCTTCTGCTTCTTGCCGCCGCCGCCGCCGCCGCCCTTGCTGCGGGCACCCTGCGGCATGCTCTGCTTGCCGCGCTGGCTGGCGGCCTTGTCGGCCTTGCCGCCGCGGCTCGGTGCGACGGCCGTACCGCGATTGCCGGACGGCGCCGGCTTCTGGGCCGCGGGACGCTGCGCCGGCTGGGCGGCCGGGCGATTGACCTGCTGTGGCTTGGCCGCCGGCTTGTCGTAGCCGCGGTCGACCGTGCCCTTGCTCGGCTTCGGCATGTCGCGCGTGGCCGGCTTGGGTTTCTGCAGGTCACGGCTTGCCGGGACCGGCTTGCCCGCGCTGGCCGGCCTGGCATTGCCGGGCTTGGCGCCCGCGTAGCTGCCCTGCACCTTCGGCGGCGCCTTCGGCATGTCGCGACTGCCGGGCTTGCTGGCGGCCGGCTTCGCGTAGCCCGGCTGGGCATTCGCGATGCGCTCCTGCGAGCTCATCTTGTCGCGGCCCTTGGCGCCGGCGTAGCCGCTCTGGCCCTTCCAGTTCGCGGCGGTGGCATCGGGCGACGGGCGCTTGACGTCCGCCGGCATCGGGCGCGGCTGGCGCTTGTTGAGGTCGTTGAGTTCGCCTCGGTTCGGCTTCGCGGCCGTGATCGGGCTGCTGGCCTTGTTCGGCCGCCGGTCGCTGCCGGCACCGGGCTTGTTGTCGTAGCGGTCCCAGTAGCCACCGCCGTTCGGCCGATTGCCGCCGGTGTTGATGACGACGTTGCCCGTGTTCACGAAGCCGCTGTTGTAGCCCGGCGGCCGGTTGTAGCCGTTGCTCGGGTAGTACCCGCCGCCGTACGACGGCCGGTACGGATACGGCGGGTAATAGGGCATGCCGCCGTAGCCGTAGTTCGGGTAATAGTAGTCGTGCTTGTTGTGGTCGTCGTCGTCGAACAGCTCGTTGACGAGGATGCCTGCGCCGAAGGCGAGCACGCCGGTGGTCACCAGCGAGGCCGTCGAATGGCCCTTGTCTTCCGTGACGGTCGTGGTCGTCGTCGTGGCCGGAACCGTGGTCGTGGCGGGCGGTGGCGCATACACCGCGACCGGATCGTACTGCGGCACGTACACGACTTCCGGCTTGGCCGGGCTGAGCACGACCACTTCCTGGCCTTCCTGCTGCTGCGTCTCGACCTTCATCTGCGGCGAGCTCTGCAGGTTGCCGACGTCCATGGCCTGCCTGCGCAGGCGCTGCACGGCCGCGAGCACGCCTGCCTGGTCGGCGACGAACGCCTCGCCGAGTTCGGTGGTCCACTCGAGTTCCAGGCACATCATGTCCACGGTCTCGGGGAACTGCAGCAGCGCGCGCACCGGCGGCGTAAAGCCGATCTTGGCGGCGGCTTCGTCGAGGGCATTGCCCTTGAGCGACGAGTTCTGCAGCAGCCAGTTGCCGGCGTCGAGCACTTCCTGGGGATTGGTTGCCGCGATCAGTACCTGCGACAGCACTGGATCGGGGTAGAGCGCGATCGGCGCGAGCAGTGCTTCGAGCGCTTCTGCCGTCCACGTCGCGGTCACTTCGGCCGCGGTCACGGGCGTCGTGTCGGGTGGCGCCGCGGGTGGCGCGGCCTGCGTGGGTGCTGGTGCGGCGGGTGCCGGCGCCTGAGCCGTAGGCTCCTTGGAGCCACAGGCCGCGAGGGTGGTGACTGCGCCGAGGGCCGCGCAGAGCGCGAGGGTGCGTAGGTGCGCAGCGTGACGCTGCATGTGGGGAACTCCTCCCGCGTCCGGCGCGGGAAAGTGGTAACGAAACCCGAATGCCGCCGACGCCGCATCGCTGCGGCCGTCGCCGTGCCCGATTCCCACGCCCCTCGGTGAATCTAGCACGGTACTCACCGATCGGCACCCCGGTCGCCATGAGGTCGGCACCGGAAAATGCACCAAATTGGCGCTCGATGCTGGCTTGCGCACCAAATTAGCGCGCCGATCGGCTTGGCGTCCGGTTCACAATCCCTGCATTTCCACGGGGTTGCGCTATTGCGGTGCGCTGGCATACTTGCTGCATTCCTTTGATTCCCAAACACCCGCCTCCGGGGCCGTCGCGGCGAGCGACCCGAGGCCTCCGCATTCGCTGCACAGCCAAGGAGCTCCCATGACGACCGCTGCCGACGTTCTGACGCTCATCAAGGAACAGGAGGTCAAGTTCGTCGACCTCCGCTTCACGGACACCAAGGGCAAGGAACAGCACGTGACCGTCCCGACCCGCGTCGTGGACGATGCCTTCTTCGAGGACGGCAAGGGCTTCGACGGCTCGTCGATCGCCGGCTGGAAGGGCATCCAGGAGTCCGACATGATCCTGATGCCGGATCCCTCGACCGCGATCCTCGACCCGTTCTTCGAGGAGACCACGCTCAACCTGCGTTGCGACATCGTCGAGCCCTCGACCATGCAGGGCTATGAGCGCGACCCGCGCTCGCTCGCCAAGCGCGCCGAGGCCTATCTCAAGTCGACCGGCATCGCCGACGCGTCGGTCTGGGGCCCGGAGAACGAGTTCTTCATCTTCGACAACCTGCGCCACGGCAGCTCGATGAACGGCTGCTTCTACGAAGTCGACTCGATGCAGGGCGCGTGGAACACCGGCAGCAACATGGACGGCGGCAACCTCGGGCACCGCCCGGGCATCAAGGGCGGCTACTTCCCGGTGCCGCCGGTGGACGCCTACCAGGACCTGCGCACGGCCATGTGCCTCGCGATGGAGGAGATGGGCCTCAAGGTCGAAGTGCACCACAGTGAAGTCGCGACCGGCGGCCAGGCCGAGATCAACGTGTCCGCCAACACGCTGGTGAAGAAGGCCGACGAAGTGCAGATCCTCAAGTACGCCATCCACAACGTGGCGGCGAGCTACGGCAAGTCGGCCACCTTCATGCCGAAGCCGCTGGTGGGCGACAACGGCAACGGCATGCACGTCAACCAGTCGCTCGCGAAGGACGGCAAGAACATCTTCGCCGGCGACAAGTACGGCGGCCTCTCGGAAATCGCCATCTACTACATCGGCGGCATCATCAAGCACGCCAAGGCGCTGAACGCGATCTGCAACGCCAGCACCAACAGCTACAAGCGGCTGGTGCCGGGTTTCGAGGCGCCGGTGATGCTCGCGTACTCCGCGCGCAACCGCTCGGCGTCGATCCGCATCCCGCACGTCATCAACCCGAAGGGCCGCCGCATCGAGGTGCGCTTCCCGGATTCCACCGCGAACCCGTACCTGTGCTTCGCGGCGATGCTGATGGCCGGCCTCGACGGCGTGCGCAACAAGATCCACCCGGGCGACCCGGCCGACAAGGATCTCTACGACCTCGAGCCCGAGGAAGCGAAGAACATCCCGACCGTGTGCCACTCGCTCGACATGGCGCTCGACGCGCTCGACAAGGATCGCGCCTTCCTCAAGGAGGGCGGCGTGTTCACCGACGACGTGATCGATGCCTACATCGGCCTGAAGATGCAGGAAGTCACCCGGCTGCGCATGTCGACCCACCCGGTGGAGTTCGAGCTCTATTACAGCGTCTGACGATCGGCGGGGTCTGTCCTCCGGGGAGCCGGCCAGCCGCGTGGCTGGCCGGCGTCCCTTCCCGCCGGTCCCATGACACGGTTCGCGAATCCGGGCCCGCGTTTTGTTAACCGGGAAAGCAGGGGCTATGCTCTGGCGCTATGAGAGACACCGACGCTGCTGCTCGGGTGCCTGCTCGCCATGGCGGTCCAGGCGCAGGAATCGAAGCGCGAACTGTGGACCTGGAAGGACGCCAACGGCGTCACTCAGTACTCAGACCGCCCAGTGCCGGGCGCGAAGAGAGTCCAGCTGGCCGGCGTGTCGTCGCCAGCCGCGTCGACCGCGGCGCCCGCGATGCCCGCGGCGACGGAGGGCGAACCGTCGGCGCGTGCGGATGTGCCGGCGCCGGTGCAGTACACGGCGCTCGAGTTCGTGAGCCCGCAGAACGAGGAGTCGTTCTTCGAGGCAGCCCCGACGGTGGCGGTACAACTGCGCTCCGAACCGGAACTCGCCACTGGCCACCGTGTGGTGCTGTACCTCGATGGCCGGCAGGTTGGCGAGGGCTACGAGCACGCGCTGGTGGACCTTGCGCGTGGGGCGCACTCGCTCGCTGCGGTGATCTACGACGACCAGGGCAACGAGCGGCTGCGCAGCGCGCCGCGAGTCTTCTACGTCAAGCAGCCGACCACTCTCGCGCCACGGGCGGTGGGCCCGAACCTCAGGCCACCGCCCAAGCCGACGCCGAGATAGGTCGTTGCCGCCGCCGCGTTGCGCGCTCCTGGGAGGCGTGACGTGGCAGCCGATCCCCACAACATCGTCCGCCCGTCGACCGCCACGCTCGGCGAGCTGCTCGACGGCATCGCCACGTGCGTCGTGTGGCTCGACGCGGACGGCGCGGTGCTGTACCTGAACGAGCCGGCCGAGGACCTGTTCGGCATCAGTCGCAACCAGGCCGCCGGGCGCGCCATGCGCGACCTGCTCAGGGCCAACCTCGAGCTCGACGGCGTGATCACCCGTGCGCGCACCGCCGGCGCGCAGTACTCGCGCCGCGAGCTGCCGTTCGAGCCGGGTCCGGGCGCGGCGATGCGCTTCGTCAACGTCACCGTCACGCCATACGATGCGCCGGGCTTCCCGGGCGGGTCGCTGGTGGAGATCGCCGACGTGACGCAGCACCAGCGCATCCTGCGCGAGACCGCGCTGCTCACGCAGCTCGGCGGCAGCCGCGCGATGGTTCGCCAGCTGGCGCACGAGATCAAGAATCCGCTCGGCGGGTTGCGCGGCGCGGCCCAGCTGCTCGAGCGGCAACTCAAGGATGCCTCGCTGCACGAGTACACGGCCGTCATCATCGCCGAGGCCGATCGCCTCGCGGCGCTGGTGGACGCATTGCTCGGGCCGGGCCAGCCGCCGCACAAGGAGCCGGTGAACATCCACGAGCTGGTGCAGCACGTCGGCCACCTGCTGGCCGCCGAGGCGCCGGCCGGCGTGGCGATCGAGCGCGACTACGACCCGAGCCTGCCGCGGCTCAGGCTCGATCGTAACCAGATCATCCAGGCGCTGCTGAACCTCGGCCGCAACGCCATCCAGGCGGTGGGCGAGCGCGGCCGCATCGTGCTGCGCACGCGCGCGCTCACCAACGCGAGCATCGGCAACCGTCGCTACCGCGTGGTCGCGAGCATCCAGATCGAGGACGACGGCCCCGGCGTGCCGGCCGACCTCAAGGACACGGTGTTCTATCCGCTCATCACCGGCCGGCAGGGCGGCACCGGGCTCGGGCTCGCCGTGGCGCAGGACCTGATCGGCCGTCACGACGGGCTGATCGAGTTCGACAGCCGCCCCGGCCACACCGTCTTCACCATCCTGCTGCCTTTCGACAATCATGAACTCGGCCAAAGCGCTTGACGTCTGGGTCGTCGACGACGATGCATCCATCCGCTGGGTGCTGGAGCGCGCGCTCAAGCAGGCCGGCCTCGAGACGCGTGCCTTCGAGCATGCGGATGCCGCACTCGCCGCGCTGCGGCAGGGTGCGCCCGACGTGCTGGTCACCGACATCCGCATGCCGGGCCGCAGCGGGCTCGAGATGCTCGAGGAGATCCGTGCCAAGCGGCCGCGGTTGCCGGTGATCGTGATGACCGCGCACTCGGACCTCGAGAGCGCGGTGGCTGCGTACAAGGGCGGCGCGTTCGAGTACCTGCCGAAGCCGTTCGACATCGACCAGGCCGTGGACCTGGTGCGCCGCGCCGCGGCGCAGGGCCAGCGCTCGGAGACCACGGCCGTCGAGTCGCGCCGCATTCCCGAGATGCTCGGGCATGCGCCGTCGATGCAGGAGGTGTTCCGCGCCATCGGCCGCCTGTCGCGCTCGAGCATGACCGTGCTGATCACCGGCGAGTCCGGCACCGGCAAGGAACTGGTGGCGCGCGCGCTGCATCGCCACAGCCCGCGCGCGGCCGAAGCCGTTCATAGCGCTCAACACGTCGGCGTTCACTGCCGACCTGCTCGAGTCCGAGCTGTTCGGCCACGAGAAGGGCGCGTTCACCGGCGCGGGCGAGCTGCGTCGCGGCCGCTTCGAGCAGGCCGACGGCGGCACATTGTTCCTCGACGAGATCGGCGACATGTCGCCGGCGCTGCAGACGCGCCTGCTGCGCGTGCTCGCCGAGGGTGAGTTCTATCGCGTCGGCGGCCAGCTGCCGGTGAAGGTGGACGTGCGCGTGATCGCGGCCACGCACCAGGACCTCGAGACGCGCGTGCGGGAGGGCCTGTTCCGCGAGGACCTGCTGCACCGGCTGAACGTGATCCGCATCGAGGTGCCGCCGCTGCGCCAGCGTCGCGAGGACATCCCGCAGCTGCTGCGGCACTACCTCGACGTCGCCGCGCTCGAGCTCGGCGTGGCCCCCAAGGTACTGGCCGAGGAAGCCGAGGCGGCGCTGGTCGGATTCGACTGGCCCGGCAACGTGCGCCAGCTGGTCAATGCCTGCCGCCGGCTCACGGTGCTGGCCGCTGGGCGCGAGATCGCGCGCAGCGACATCCCGTCCGACCTCGGCGGCAGCAGCCTGACCGCTGGTGCCGGCGGCAGCGACTGGTCGCAGGCGCTCGCCAGCTGGGCGCAGGCGCGCTTCGCGACCGGCGGTGCACCGCTGCTCGACGATGCCCTGCCGGAATTCGAGCGCACCGTGATCCGCGAGGCGCTCAAGGCCACCCACGGCGGGCGTCAGGAGGCGGCCAGGCTGCTCGGCTGGGGCCGCAACACGCTGACGCGCAAGCTGAAGGAACTCGGGATGGAGGACGGCTCATAATGGGCGGCCATGAGTGCCGCGCCTGACGCCCCGCTGATCCGCACCGAAGGCCTGGTTCGCCGCTACCGGATGGGCCGCGAGGTCGTCCATGCGTTGCGCGGCGTCGACCTCACCATCCACCGCGGCGAGTACGCGGCCATCACCGGACCGTCCGGCTCCGGCAAGTCGACGCTGATGAACGTCCTCGGCTGCCTCGACACGCCGGACGAAGGCAGCTACTGGTTGAACGGCCAGCTCGTGTCGACCATGCGCGACGCGCAGCTCGCCCACGTGCGCAACCGCGAGATCGGCTTCGTCTTCCAGTCGTTCGCGCTGCTGCCGCGGGCGACGGCGCTGCAGAACGTCGAGTTGCCGCTGCTCTATGCCAGGATGCCGCGCCGCGATCGCGCACACCGCGCCGCCGAGGCGCTCGAGCGCGTCGGCCTCACGGATCGCGCGAAGCACCGGCCGGCCGAGCTCTCGGGCGGCCAGCGGCAACGCGTGGCCATCGCACGGGCGCTGGTCACGCAGCCGAGCCTGCTGCTCGCCGACGAGCCGACGGGCAACCTCGATACCGCGACCGGCGAGGAGATCCTCGCCCTGTTCGACGAGCTGCACCGTGCCGGCAACACGGTCCTCGTCGTCACCCACGAGGCCGATGTCGCCGCGCGCGCGCAGCGTACCCTGCGCGTGATCGACGGACGAATCGTCAGCGACACCACACGGACAGGACACCACGCCCCATGAACCGGACCGCCGTTCTCTGTTTTGCGACGCTGCTGCTGGCGGGCTGCGGGTCCCGCAATCCGGAACCTGCCGCGAACAAGTACGAGACGGCGACGGTTGCGCGCGGCTCACTGGTGCTGGTCGTCGAGGCGGCGGGCGTGATCGAGCCGACCCGTACGGTGGAACTGAAGTCGAAGGCGTCCGGCGAGATCCTCGAGCTCGGCGCGGATACCGGCGACACGGTGAAGACCGGTGCACTGCTGGTGCGCATCGACCCGCGTATCCCGCGCAACCGGCTCGACCAGGCGCTCGCGCAGCAGAACGCTGCCCGTGCCAAGCTCGCCAATGCGCGCAGCCAGCTCGAGCGTGGCGAGAAGCTGCTCAAGAACGCGTGGATCAACCCGGCCGACTACGACAAGCTGGTGCTCGACGCGGCCACCGCGGAATCCGAGGTGGTGGCCGCCAAGGTCGCCGTGGAGAACGCCCGCATCGCGCTCGAGGACACCGACGTGCGCGCGCCGGTCGCGGGCACGATCCTGAACAAGCGGGTCGAGCGCGGCCAGGTCATCTCGTCGCCGACCACGGACGTCGGCGGCGGCACGCTGCTGATGACCATGGCCGACCTGGACGAGGTGCGCGTGCGCACCCGCGTCGACGAGACGGACATCGGCAAGCTGGTGCCGGGCATGGAGGCCCGCATCAGCGTCGCGTCGTTCCCGGGCAAGCGCTTCGCCGGCACCATCGAGAAGATCGAGCCGCAGGCCACCGTCGAGCAGAACGTCACGCTGTTTCCGGTGCTGATCTCGTTGCCGAATGCCGAGCACCTGCTGCGGCCCGGGATGAATGTCGAGGCACGCTTCGAGGTGACGCGGCGCGACGACGTGCTCACCGTGCCGATCACCGCGCTGCGCACCGAGCGCGACGTGGCGACCACCGCGGGCATCATCGGCGTGGAAGAGGGCGCCCTGCGCCAGCAGCTCACCGCTGCCGGACTGGAGGAAGAACCACGCGACCGCCGCTCCGCGCGCGAGAGCGCCTCGAGCCTGCGCGGCAGTTTCTGGGTCGTGGCGCAGCGTCCGGACGCGCTGCAGCCGGTTGCGGTCGAGACCGGCGTGACGGATCTCGATCGCGTCGAGGTCATCGGTGGCCTGGCGGAGGGCGACGTGGTGCTGGTGCTGCCGAGCTCGAGCCTGCTCGAGACGCAGGAGCGGCTGCAGAACTTCATGCGTGGCCGTGGTGGCATCCCGGGCATCACGCAGCCGTCGCAGTCGCAGGAGTCGCAGGGCGGGGCGCGCCCGCAGGGTCGCCCGAGTGGCGCCGATGCCAAGCCGGGTGCCGCGCCGCGTCCGTCGGGTGCGCAGCGTCCGGCCGATGCGCCGGCGACGCGCTGACCGGACTCGCGGGAGCGGCAACGATGCTCGAGATCCTGCGGGTCGCATTCACCTCCATCCGCGGCAACCTGTTCCGCGCGGCGCTGACCATGCTGGGCGTGATCATCGGCGTCGCCGCCGTGATCACCATGCTCGCGCTCGGCACCGGCGCGCAGCGCGCCGTGGAGGAGCAGCTCGAGGCGCTTGGTGCGAACGTGGTCACCGTGACCACGGGCATGCGCTTCGCCCAGGGCATTGCGCGCGACCAGCAGGCGCTGACCACGGCCGACGCCGAGGCGCTGCGCACCGACGCGCGCAACATTGCAGCGGTGGCGCCCGAGCAGAGCTCCCGCCAGCAGGTGAAACTCGGCAACCGCAACCTGAACCTGAGCGTGATCGGCACCACCCACGATCACGCGATCGTGAACGGCTTCGAGCTGCAGGCCGGACGCCTGCTGTCCGGGGTCGACGACTCGAGCCGGCGCCGCGTGGCGGTGCTGGGCGGCGAGGTGCCCGAGCAGCTGCAGGTGATGCCGGAGGCGCTGCTCGGCCAGACGATCCTGGTCAAGTCGCTGCCGTTCGAGGTCGTGGGCATCTACCGCAAGAAGGGCGCGATCGGCTTCGGCAATCCCGATGACGACGTCTACATCCCGGTCAGCACGTTCGGAGTACCGCGTGGTGGGCAACGACCGCGTGCAGAGCATCGCGGTGCAGGTGGTGCCGGGCATCGACCTCGCGCAGGCCATGGTCGAAATCGAGCGCGTGGTGCGTCGCGAGCACGGCCTCACGCCGGGCGCCGACAACGACTTCGCGGTGGTGGATCGCAAGCAGTTCCTCGCCACGCAGCAGCAGACCACGCAGATCCTCGGCTTCCTGCTCGCCGGCATCGCAGGCGTGAGCCTGGTGGTGGGCGGCATCGGCATCATGAACATCATGCTGGTGACCGTCACCGAGCGGACGCGCGAAATCGGCATCCGCAAGGCGCTCGGCGCGACGCGGTTCAACATCCTCACGCAATTCCTCGCCGAGAGCGTCGTGCTGTGCGTGCTCGGCGGTCTGCTGGGCATGGCGCTGGGCTATGGCGCGGCGCTCGCGCTGGCCAGGCTCGCAGGCTGGCAGACCTACGTGACGGCGGACTCGCTGCTGCTGGCGTTCGCGTTCAGCGCGGGCGTCGGACTCGTGTTTGGATTATGGCCAGCGCGCCGTGCCGCGTATCTCGACCCGATCGAGGCGTTGCGGCACGAATGACATGAGGGGACGGTCACTTGAGTGTCCCCGGGGACACTCAAGTGACCGTCCCCTCATGTCAGCAGGCGCAGGCCTGCACGGTCTTCTTCGGCGCGTCGAGCGTGCCGACGAGTTCCGCCACCGACGCCATGCCGTTCGCCGCGAGGTACGCCGCGACGCCGGCGTTGATCTTGCTGCACACCAGCGGATCGTAGAACAGTGACGTGCCGACGCCGACGGTGGTGGCGCCGGCGATGATGAACTCGAGCGCATCATCGGCGGTGTAGATGCCGCCCTGGCCGATGATCGGGATGCCGAGCGGCCGCGCCACCTCCGCCACCTGCATCACCTTGAGCAGAGCGATCGGCTTGATCGCCGGACCGGACAAGCCGCCCTGGATGTTGCCGATCACCGGCCGGCGCGTCTTCACGTCGATCGCCATGCCCATGATCGTGTTGATCACCGCCAGGCCGTCGCTGCCCGCTTCGATGCAGCGGCGCGCGTTTTCCCTGATGTCCGTCTGGTTCGGCGACAGCTTGGTGATCAGCGGCTTGCTGGTCACCGCGCGGCACGCGGCCACGACGCGTGCCGACATCTCCGGCACGTTGCCGAACTGCACGCCGCCTTCCTTGATGTTCGGGCACGAGATGTTGATCTCGATGGCGTCGATCGGCGAATCGTCGAACCGCCGCGTGGTCTCGACGTAGTCCTCGATGGTGGAGCCGCAGACGTTGGCGAAGAACCGCGTCTCGGTGAAATCGAGCGACGGCAGGATCTCGTCCACCACCTTGTCCACGCCCGGATTCTGCAGGCCGATCGCGTTGAGCATGCCCATCGGCGTCTCGTACACGCGGTGCGGCGGGTTGCCCAGCCGCGGCTCGCGCGTGGTGCCTTTGAGCACGATGGCGCCAACGTCGGTGTTGGAGAAGCCCGCGATTCGCGTGTATTCCTCGCCGAAGCCGACGCAGCCGGACAGCAGCACGATCGGCGAGGCGAGTTTCAGGCCGCAGAAGTCGACGGCCAGGGAAGGGGGGAGGGGAGCGGCGGCGGACATGGGACGATTGTAAAGGAAAGGGGGTAATGATCAGGGGGTAGGGGGTAGTGCCGGAGCCTGGAGCACGACTCCGGCACTACCCCCTACCCCCTGATCATTACCCCCTCTTCTCATCCGGAAATGAACTTCTCCAGCTGCTCGATCAGCGACTGCTGCTCCTCCATCACGGCGCGCAGCACGTCGCCGATCGAGATCATGCCGACCATCGCGCCCGACGCATCCACCACGGGCAGGTGGCGGACGCGGCGCTCGGTCATCAGTTCCATGCAGCGGCGGACCGCGTCATCGGCGCCGACGGTGACCACCGGCGCGCTCATGATCTGCCAGACCTCGGTCTCGGCCGACGAGCGGCCAAGCAGGATCACCTTGCGGGCGTAGTCGCGTTCGGAAACGATGCCGGCGAGATGCCCGTCGCGCAGCACCGGTAGCGCACCGACGTGGTGGTCGGCCATGATCTGGATCGCGGCGAGCACCGGCTCTTTGGCGTCGACCGACCAGATGTCGTGTCCCTTGTTCTCGAGCAGGTGCTTGACGCGCAGCATGGCGGGCTCCGTTGGACGGCGCGGTGCGCGCCGGGCTTGCCGACCGGAGTGCCGATTCTATGCCAGTAGACGTCGTCCTGTTCGAGCCCGAAATCCCGCCCAACACCGGCAACATCATCCGGCTGTGCGCCAACACCGGCGCGCGTCTGCACCTCATCCGGCCGTTGGGCTTCCGGCTGGATGCGAAGGCCGTGCAGCGGGCGGGGCTCGACTACCGCGAACTGGCCGACGTGCGGGAACATTCGTCGCTGCAAGCCTGTTTCGACGCCTCGGACAGCCGCGCTGGTTTGCGTTCACCACGCGGGGCACGCTACGTCACGACGAGGCGCAGTATGCGGACGGCGACGCGCTGGTCTTCGGCCCGGAGACCCGCGGCCTGCCCGGCGACGTGCTGGAGCGATGTCCAGCGGAGCGCCGGCTGCGTATTCCGATGCTCGAAGGCGCGCGCAGTCTCAACCTGTCGAACGCGGTGGCCGTCGCGGTGTACGAGGCGTGGCGACAGAGGAAGTGGACTACTCCGTCTCGGCCTTGATCGTGCGACCCATCAGCGCGTACACCGCGTCCTTTGCCGGCTTGCCTTCGTAGAGCACGCGGTAGATCTCCTCGCTGATCGGCATCACGACATCGTGTCGCAGCGCAACGTCGTGCACGGCGCGTGCTGCGAGCACTCCCTCGACCACTTGTCCGATCTCCGCCTGCGCCTGATCCGGAGTCTTGCCGGCCGCGAGCAGCAGGCCGCAGCGCCGGTTGCGCGACTGGTTGTCGGTGCAGGTGAGCACCAGGTCGCCGAGGCCCGCGAGCCCCATGAACGTGTCGCGGTCGGCGCCCAGTGCCACGCCGAGGCGCATCATCTCCGCGAGGCCGCGCGTGATCAGCGCGACGCGCGTGTTCGCCCCGAAGCCGAGGCCGTCGGAAATGCCCGCGCCGATGGCGAGCACGTTCTTGACCGCGCCACCCACCTCGACGCCGATCATGTCGCTCGAGGCATAGGCACGGAAGTTCTCGCCGGAGATGCCGCGCGCGAGTTGCATCGCGTAATCGGCATCGCCCGACGCGACGACCATGGCGCTCGGCAGCCCGGCGCCGACTTCCTTGGCGAACGTGGGGCCGGACAACACGGCCGTCGGCACGCCGGGACCAAGCACCTCGGCCGCAACGTCGTGCGGCAGCTTGCCGGTCGTGAGCTCGAAGCCCTTGGTCGCCCAGGCGACGCGCTGCCCGGGCCGCAGCAGCGGCCTGGCCTTTGCCAGTACCTCGCGAAACGCGTGGCTCGGCACGACCAGCAGCAGCTGGTCGGCCTGTGTCACGGCGCGGGCAAAGTCGTGCTCGATCTCGACCCCGTCCGGCAGGGTCACGCCGGGCAGGTAGCGGCCGTTCACCCGGTCGCGAGCCATCGCGTTCAGCTCCTCGGTCTCGATGCCCCAGAGGACTGTGCGATGACCCGTGCGCGCCAGGTGCACCGCGAGCGCCGTGCCCCACGAGCCCGAGCCGAGCACGGCGACGGTCGGCTTCGGCCCCGGATCGTGGGGAGCGGTCACGGCCGCAGCGGGGGTCAGTTGACGGTGCTGGCGGGCGGCGCGCCGGCGCCCTGCTGGCCGGCCTGCTGCTGGGCGCGGGCGTGCAGCGCCTCGAACGTCACCAGCGGCAGCAGGAACGGCGGGAAGCCGCCCTTGGTCACCAGCTCGGAGACCGTCGCGCGCGCGAAGGCCATCAGGTAGTTCGGGGCCACGATCGACAGGACCTGTCCCAGGTCGGGCGCCGACAGGTTGCGGATCAGGAACGCGCCGGCCTGCTGCAGCTCGAGCAGCCACACGACCTTGTCGCCGGCCTTCGCCTCGAGATTCACCTGCAGCACCACCTCGTGCATGTCCTGGCCGATGGCGTTGGCACGCGTCGAGATGTTGAGGTTTACCGACGGGTTGCCCCCCGCGGCGTTGACGAACGGGCCGCCGGGCGACTCGAACGAGCAGTCCTTGATGTACACGGCCTGCGGGTTGACGACGGGCGCGTTCGGGTCGGTGGCCGGGGGGTTCTGGGAAAGCTGCTGCTCGGTCATGGTGATGTGTCCTGGGAAGAAACGTGATGGAACGGGCGGCCGGCGTCAGGTGCCGGCGGTGAGCTCGTCGAGCTTGCCTGCCTTGTCGAGCGCGTACAGCTCGTCGAAGCCGCCGACGTGGTGGTCGCCGATGAAGATCTGCGGCACGGTACGGCGGCCGCCGCTGCGGGCGAGCATGGCCTCGCGCTCGGCAGGGTCCTCGTCGACCTTGATCTCGCGGAACGGCAGGCCCTTGCGCTCGAGCAGCGCGCGGGCCCGCACGCAGTACGGGCACCAGCCGGTGGAATACACGACGATGTCGGGGGTGTTGCTCATCGCGCTCACTTGCCCTTGGCGCCCGGCTTTACCAGCGGCAGGTTCTCCGCGCGCCAGCCCTGCAGGCCGCCCTTCAGGTTCACGACCCGGGTGAAGCCCTGCGCCTGCAACAGGCGCGCCGCGGCGCCGGAGCGCATGCCGCTCTCGCAGCAGGCGATCACCACCTTCTCCTGGTACTTCTTGAGCGTCGCGATGCTGCTGGCGAGCTGGTCCTGCGGCACGTGCCGGGCGTCGAGGATGTGCCCGGCGTCGAATTCGGCCTGGCTGCGCACGTCGAGCAGCAGCGCCCCCTGGTTCATGAGCCGCACCGCGTCCATGGGACCGACCGACTGCCCGCCGCTGCGCAGGCGGCTGGCCTCGTAGGCAAGCACTGCCAGGGCGAGCACCGCCGTACCCCCCACGAGGAAGGGATGGCGGGTGATGTATTCGAGCAGGCGGTCCATGGGGTGGCCGGGGAAAAAAGGGTCGCGGATTATAGCAGCCCCGCCGACACGCTAGACTTGTGCGCTTTCCGCCCACCCGCCACCCCCGCCCGCCCAGGAATGCCGCTTTCCACCCCCCGCATGGACGTCCGCCCGCGCCCGCAATGGCGCGTCGGCTGGCTGGCGCTCACGGCCGGCCTGCTGCTCGGCATCGCCGGGGTGGCGCCTGACGCGGCGGCGCAGACGAATCGCAAGCCGAGCCCGGCGCAGAAGGAGGCCGAGCTCAAGAAGGTCAACGCCCGCATCGAGAAGGTGCGCAAGTCGGTCAACGCCGACCTCGAGAAGCGCGACAAGTTGAGCGTGCAGCTGCGGGACGCGGAGCTTGGCGTGCAGGCTGCGCGCCGCAAGCTCGACGACGTACGTGCGCAGCGCATCGCGAGCGAAGCGCGCCTCGCCGACCTCGAGCGCGAGCAGGCGCAGCGGGAGCGCGAACTGGCGGCGGAGCGCGGCGCCCTCGCCGGCGAGCTGCGCACGGCGTACGTGAACGGCCGCGAGGAGCAGCTCAAGCTGCTGCTCAACCAGCAGGATCCGGCGGCAGTCGGCCGCATGCTCGCCTACTACGGTTACTTCGGCCGGGCCCGCGCCGAGCGCATCGCCGGCATTCGCGACAAGCTCGAGCACCTGCTGCTGCTGCGCGAGAAGATCGCGGCCGAGACCGGGCGCCTCAGGGAGCTGGAATCGCAACAGGAGCAGCAGGTGGCCACGCTCAAGGGCGCGCAGCAACGGCGCAGCCAGGCCGTGGCGGCCATCGACATGCAGATCAAGTCCCGGGGCGGTGAGATCAAACGCCTCGAGTCGCAAGCGCGCGGGCTGGAGAAGCTGATTGCCGACCTGCGCAAGGTCCTGGACCGGGCGCCGGTGGCCACGGCAGGCGCCATTCGAGCCGTTGAAAGGCAAGCTGCCGTGGCCCGTGCAGCAGGGCAAGGTGCTGGCGCGGTTCGGCCAGCCGCGCGCCGGCGGCTCGCTGCGCTGGCAAGGCATGCTGATCGGCACCGAGCGCGGGGCACGCGTCCGGGCCCCGTTCGGCGGCAGGGTCGCGTACGCCGACTGGCTGCCGGGCATGGGGCTGATGATCGTGCTCGACCACGGCGGCGGCTACCTGAGCCTGTACGGCCACAATGAGGAAGTGTTCCGCAAGGTGGGCGACCCGGTCGCGGCCGGCGACGTGATCGGGTCGGTCGGTGATTCCGGCGGCCACAACCAGCCGGCGTTGTATTTCGAGGTGCGCCGCGGCCGCACGCCGGTCAACCCCGAGAACTGGCTGCAGCGGCGGTAGCCCGCCGTATTATGTAAACCTCCCGGCCCCACCGTGGAGTGAGGCGCGCGTCAAGGAATCCGCCCCTGCCGATCAAGGATGATCCCGCGTGAGTTCTACAGGCCGCCACGGCACCAAGGAATCACCGATGCAGCTCGCAGTCGCGCTGGACGAAGCGCCGTCGCCACTGGGCGCGACGACGCTCGACCCCTACGGGCAGCTGGTCAAGATGCTGCTGCCGCGCGCGCAGTCGATCGCGATCTATGACCGCATGGGCCTGCCGGTGTGGCTGAACGATGGCCTCGATTCGCCGGAGCTGCACCGGGTGCTGCAGGACGCACTCGGCACCGAACTGAGTGCCGAGGGATCGGGCGAAGGCTTCTCCGAGGCGGTGGACCGAGACCACTGTGCCTACGTCTTCATGCTGCGCGACACCGATGCTCAGCCGATTGGAGCGGTTGGCATCGTCTGCCGCGAATCGCGCCAGGGCGCCGACCCGCGACCATTCCAGCTGGTGCACGGCCTGCTGCGGCCGGTGCTCAAGTGCCTGCAGCGCGAGCTGAGCGCCCAGTACAGCATCGGCGACCTGCAGCGCAGCCTGATGGTGCGCGACCGCGATCTCGAGCTGCTGCTCGGCGCCACGCAGAACGACGCATCGGGCGGCGAGACGACCGACGACTTCGCGCAGCTGGTGCAGGGCTGTGTCGACCATCTCGGCTGCAGCGTCGGCGCGCTGCTCATTCCCGACAAAAACATCGCCGTGTGTCGCACCGGCGAGGGCACGGCGCCGCGCGCCGGTGCCGACGTACTCACCCGCACCCACCGTCACCTGCTGGCGTGGACGCAGCTGCACCGCCAGTCGATGACTTCGAACCGGCCCATCGAAGCGGGACCGCTCGGGCCGGTGCCGTACAAGGTGCTGTCGTGCCCGGTGATGCACGGCGGGCAGCGCGTGCTCGGCGTGCTGGTGCTGTTCAAGCCGGTGGACGCCCCGGACTTCGACCTGCGCCAGGTGCGCATCGTCGAGCTGCTGGCGCGCCGCGTCGCCTACATCCTGCTCAATGCCTACGACCCGGCAACCGGACTGCTCACCCGCCTGGCGTTCGAGAAGCGCGCGCACGCGCTGCTCGGCCAGGACGGCGCGCTGGGCAGCCATTGCATCATCTACGCCGACATCGACCGGCTGCATGTGCTGAACGAAAACCTCGGCATGCACGTCGGTGACCAGGTGATCGTGCGCGTGGCAGAACTGATCCGCCGCCACCAGACGCCGCGCATGCTTGCGGCGCGCATTTCCGGCGACCGCTTCGCGCTGTTCGCCACTGACTCGACGCTCGACGCTGCGCAGACCATCGCCGAGAGCCTGCGCGACTCGCTCGGCAACCTCGACTTCGTGGCGGGCACGCAAGCGGTGGAGGTGTCGGCCAGCTTCGGCGTGGCGCGCGTCATGGACGGCAAGCATCCACTGTCGCACGCGCTGGCCGCCGCCGAGATCGCCTGCAAGGCAGCCAAGGACCGCGGTCGCGATCGCGTCGAGACCTATGCCGAGGCCGACCAGAGCATCGTGCGCCGCTACACCGACGTCACGCTCGTCGGCACGCTGCGCTACGCACTATCCCAGGACCGCTTCCGGCTGGAGGCGCAGCCGATCGTGCCGCTCAACGGCGCAGTCATCGGGCCGAAATGCGAGCTGCTGCTGCGCATGACCGATGAATCCGGCGAGAGCGTGTCGCCCGAGAAATTCTTCTCTGCTGCAGAGCGCTACCAGCTGGCGCCGGCGATCGACCGCTGGGTGGTGCGCCGCGTGCTGCAGACGCTCAAGCCGCACGCCGCGGACCTGGCGCGCCGCGGCGCCTGCTTTGCCGTCAACATTTCCGGCCAGTCGGTCGGCGACGCCGAATTCTGCGCGTTCCTCGAGGGCGCGCTGCGCGAAAGCGGCTTGCCGGCATCGCTGCTGTCCTTCGAGCTCACCGAGACCGCCGCAGTGGCCAACATCGTGCGTGCCGAAGCGCTGATGCGCCGCCTGCGCGAGCTCGGCTTCGACGTCGCGCTCGACGACTTCGGCCGTGGCCTGAGCTCGCTCACCTACCTGAAGACGCTGCCTGTCACCTGCCTGAAGATCGACGGCAGCTTCGTGCGCGACGTGGTGGGCGACGACCGCTCGCAGGCCATGCTGAGCGCGATCGTGCGCCTCGCCCAGGCCATGGGCCTGACCACGGTCGCCGAGTGCGTGGAGAGCGACCAGATCCGCGACATCGTCCGCCGCCTCGGGGTCGACCTCGGCCAGGGCTTCTCGCTCGGACGCCCGGCGCCGCTCGAAAAGGTGATCCCGGCCCTGCTCGGCGCTACCATCTAGGTCCCATTCGCCAGTCGAGGCCACCGGTGCCCAGGGGCATCCACACGCTGCTCGCCGTTGCTGCCGGGGTCGTCCTCGGCGCCGGCGTCATGCTGGTGCGCGGCGTTTCGGCCGACCGCACGGCGCCGCCCGTGGCGCCGCCTGCACCGCACGCGCAGGCTTCGCTGCTCGAGGAAGTCACCCGGCGGGTGCGCAACGATTATGTCGACAGCGTCAGCGGCGACCAGCTCGACCGCGCGGCGGTCGACGGCATGCTCGCCAGCCTGGACCCGCACTCCTCGTTCCTCGACGGTGCCGAGTACGAAGCGATGCGGGTCAGCACCACCGGCCACTATTCCGGCGTAGGGCTCGAGGTCGCCGAGAAGGACGGCCGGGTCGTCGTGGTCACCCCGATCGAAGGTTCGCCGGCCGACCGGGCCGGCGTGCGGGCTGGGGACATACTGCTCGAGGTCGACGGCCATGCGGTCGAAGCCGGTCGGCTTGCCGAAGCCATCGAGCACATGCGCGGCTTCGTCGGCTCCTACGTGCGCGTGGCGGTCGCGCGCGACGGCGAGCCCGAACCGCTGCAGTTCGCGCTCGAGCGCTCCGAGGTCCAGGTGCGCACGGTGCGTGCCGAGTCGCTGCCCGGGCATTTCGGCTACGTGCGCATCACGCACTTCAGCGACTCGACGCCGCGCGACTTCGATCGGCAGCTGTCGCGGCTGCAGGAGGCCGCGCCGCTGGCCGGACTGGTGCTCGACCTGCGCGGCAATCCCGGCGGCGTGCTCGAGTCCGCGGTGACCGTGGCGGACAACCTGCTCGACGCCGGTGTGATCGTGCGTGCCGAGGGCCGCACCGCGGCGTCCCGCTTCGAGATGCGCGCGACCGAGGGCGACCTGCTGCGCCACGCGCCGATCGTCGTGCTGGTCGATCACGGCTCCGCCTCCGGTGCCGAGATCGTGGCCGGCGCGCTGCGCGACCACGGTCGCGCCACGCTGATGGGCGAGCGCACGTTCGGCAAGGGCTCGGTGCAGACGGTCATGCCGCTGCCGGACGGCCAGGCGCTGAAGCTCACGACGTCGCGCTATTTCACGCCGTCGGGCGCCTCGATCCACGATCGTGGCATCGAGCCCGACGTCGCGCTGTCCGCGGTACCCGGCCTTGCAGCGCCGGCCGGCCCGCGCGACGTCGCGGGCGATCCGGCGGTCCGGGCCGCGCTGCAGTACCTGCGCGATCGCAGCCTCGGCACCCAGGTCGCTCTCGCCGGCCAGCCCTGACCCATGTCACGCGTGCTGGTTCCGCTGGCCGAGGGCTTCGAGGAGATCGAGGCGATCACCGTGGTCGACCTGCTGCGCCGTGCGGGCATCGAGGTGCACACGGCCTCGCTCGCCGAGCGTGCGGTCACCGGCTCGCACGGCATCACCGTCACCGCGGACCTGCCGCTCGACCAGGTGCGCGCCACGGACTACGACATGATTGCGCTGCCGGGCGGCATGCCGGGCGCCGACCACCTCAAGCACGACCCGCGGGTGATCTCGCTGCTACGGCAGTTCGCGCAATCCGGGCGCTACACGGCAGCGATCTGCGCGGCGCCGGGCGTGCTCGCGCACGCGGGACTGCTCGAGGGCCGCGCTGCCACCAGCTATCCGGGCTTCCTGCGCGCCGATTCGGCCCCCGGCATCCGCCTGCGCGAGGAGGCGGTGGTCGTCGACGGCAAGGTCGCGACGTCGCGCGGCCCCGGCACCGCGATGGAGTTCGCCCTCACGCTGATCGAACTGCTCGAAGGCAAGGAGGCGCGGCGCCAGGTGCAGGGCGCACTGCTAAGCGGATAGCGGATGGCGGATAGTGAAGAGGTGCGGCGGCACCCGATGCGGCAGCCGCACCTCTTCCGTTACTATCCGCTATCCGTCATCCGCTCTCCGCTCACAAGAGCGCTCTGCCCGTTCCCCACAACGCCCCGGCCAGCAGGATCACGACCGGCAGCGCCGTGAGCCGAAGCCGATCTCGCGCCGCTTCGGGTCGGCCACGTAACCGAGCAGGTAGGCCAGGCGGCCGACGACGAAGACCAGGCCGAGCCACCCGCCCAGGTCGCGTCCACATAGGTCGCGAACAGCCACAGGGCGGGCAGGAACGCGACCAGCTGCTCCATCGTGTTGTAGTGCACCCGGAAGTAACGCTCGAACACCGGGTGGCCCGCGGTGGCCGGTGCGTTCGACGCCGTACTGGCCCCGGGCCCGCCCGACGAGCATGCCGAACACCGCGTACTCGAGCAGTGCGAGTGCGGATCACGAAGGCGACGAATTCCATGCGGGATCCTGGGGCAAATTGGTGTGCTGCGGAGATTCCTTTACCATGCCGGGCACGTCAACGGGCGGCACCGCCGTCCGCCGCCGGAGATGCACACCATGGTTGGATTCCTGCTGCGCGCCGCGATCACCGCCCTCGGGTCTGTGGGTCGCGAGCGAACTGCTATCGGGCTTGACCTTTGCTTCATCGCCAAGCTGATCGTCGCGGCCGCTCGTGCTCGGCGTCGTCAACGCGTTTGTACGGCCGCTGGCGTTCATCCTGACCCTGCCGATCACGGTGCTCACGCTCGGGCCTGTTCCTGCTGGTGCTGAACGCCGGCATGGTGGCGCTGGTCGCGTGGCTGGTCCCCGGCTTCCAGGTCGCTGGCTTCTGGACGGCCTGCGGTGCCGCGCTGATCGTCAGCCTCGTGTCGTGGGCTGCCTCGAGCGTCATCGGCTCGAACGGCAAGGTCGAGATCTTCACCGCGAAGCGCTAGGAAGAAGCGGATAGCGGATAGAAGGAGGCGGCAGATTCGCGCCGTGGCCGCCTACTGCGTGAATGGGTGACAACCGCGACGGCGGCCGCACACCTTCTTGCTATCCGCGATCCGCTATCCGCTATCCGCTATCCGCTATCCGCTATCAGCTACCCGCCTCTGCTGGTGCCCGTTCGGTAGAGCATCGCGGCCAGCCCGCCCACGACCAGCAGCCCGAGCCAGCCGCCGAACTGCAGGCCGGCCGGCAGCGACAGCACGTCGGCGCGCCCGGACATCACGATCGGGACGGCGATGAAGATGCCCATCAACGCCTCGCCGGTGATGAGTCCTGCGGCGAACAGCATGCCGTTGCGCTTGGCGCGCTCGGCGTCCGGCGTCTCGCCGTGCACGCCGAGTTTCTTCTCCACCAGCCAGGCCAGCAGGCCGCCGGCGAAGATCGGTACCGCGAGCTCGAGCGGCAGGTAGATGCCGACCGCCACCGCGAGCACCGGCGCGCGGAATTCCGCACCACGGCGCTTGAGCCACAGGTCCCAGGCGATGACCGCCACGCCGATCGCGGCACCGATCGAGATCATGCCCCACGGCAGATAGCCGCCGAACATGCCCTTCGCGACGGACGCCATCAGCGTCGCCTGCGGGGCGATCAGCGGGTCCGGATGCTCGGGCGTCGGCACGCCGATGCCGTACGCCTTGAGCAGCAGGTTCAGTACCGGCGCCATCACCAGCGCGCTCGAGGCGGCGCCGATCGCGAGCATCACCTGCTGCTTCCACGGCGTGGCACCGACGATGTAGCCGCACTTGAGGTCCTGCAGGTTGTCGCCGCCGATGCAGGCCGCGCAGCAGACCACCGCGCCGATCATGATCGCCGCGACCGGGCCGAGTGCCGCGTTGCGCCCCATCAGCAGCATCAACACCAGCGACGCGAACAGGATGGTGCAGATGGTGATGCCCGAGACCGGATTGTTCGACGAGCCCACGAGTCCCGCCATGTAGGCGGACACCGAGACGAACAGGAACCCCGCCACGATCATGATGATGGTCATCGGCAGGCTGACGGCGATGCTGCCGACGATGGTCTGGTAGAGCGCGAACAGCGGCAGCGTGAACAGCAGCGTGCCGATCAGGATGCCGTTCATCGGCAGGTCCCGCTCGGTGTGCGCGACCACCTGGCCTGCGCCGGCTCGCGCGGCCGCCAGCCCGCTCCTGACGCCCGACAGCAGCGACTCGCGGATGGAGATGAGTGCCCACACGCCGCCCACGAGCATCGCGCCCACGCCGAGGTAGCGGATCTGCGCCGACCAGATGGCGTATGCGGCGTCCTCGGCCGTACCCGCGGCCACGGTCGCCGCGAGCTCCGGGTTGCCGTCGAGGAAGAACGCGGCGTAGAGCGGAATGGCGACGTTCCAGGAGAGCATGCCGCCGATCAGCACCAGGATGCCGACGTTGAGTCCCACGATGTAGCCCACGCCGAGCAGCGCCGGCGACAGGTTGGTACCGTAGTAGCCGAGCCACTTGCCCATCCAGCCGGAAACGGACGCCACGTCCGGGAACAGCCGCAAGCCGCTCGCCGCGGCAACCTTGGCGAAAGCGCCACCGAGCGCGGCGACCCCGAGGATCCGCACGCCTTGCGCAGGATTCTCGCCGGTCTTGAGCACCTCGGCCGCCGCCTTGCCTTCCGGAAAGGCGAGGCCCTGGTCGACGATCAGCGCCCGCCGCAGCGGCACCGAGAAGAACACGCCGAGGATGCCGCCGAGGCCGGCGATCGCGAGCACCCACAGGTACTGGAAGTCCGCCCAGTGGCCGAGGATTACCAGCGCCGGGATGGTGAAGATCACGCCCGAGGCGATCGACGAGCCGGCCGAGGCGCCGGTCTGCACGATGTTGTTCTCGAGGATGGTGCTGCCGCCGAGCACGCGCAGCACGGCCATCGACACCACGGCCGCCGGGATCGCCGAGGCGATGGTCATGCCGGCGAACAGTCCAAGGTAGGTGTTGGCGGCGGCGAGCACCATGGCGAGCACGATCGCGAGCACGACCGCGCGGACGGTCAGCTGCGGGGGCGAGACGGTGGCGTTCATGTCACTCTGCCTGCGGCCGGGGTGGCTGCATTAGAGTGGTCACTCGCCCCCTTGCAACCCTCGGTCACTGCGCAAGCGTGCGCAGTCGCATGGTCCGGGTCGAATCGGTACTCGTCGCGAGACGGCGCAAGCAGCAGCTCCGTGTCGGCCCCGGGCATCGGCCGGGCGAGCAGGAAGCCCTGCACCTCGTGGCACTTCTGTTCCTGCAGCTGCAGCAGCTGCTCGAAGTTCTCGACGCCTTCGGCCACGACCTCGAGGCCGAGCGCACGCGCCATCGATACCATGGCGGCGACGATCGCTGAGTTGCGCCCGAGATGCTCGACGTCCTGCACCAGCGAGCGGTCGATCTTGAGCCGGTTCACCGGGAACTCGCTCAGCCGGCGCAGGTTGGAATAGCCGACCCCGAAGTCGTCGATCGCGATCGACAAGCCGCAGCCGCGCAGCTCGGCGAGCAGCTGCCGGGTCCACTCCTCGTCCTTCATCATCAGCGACTCGGTGATCTCCAGCTCGAGCAGGCTCGGCGGCAGGCCGGTCTCGCGCAGCACCTGTACCACGGTCGTGCCGAAGTCGCGTTGCGAGAACTGCACCGGCGACACGTTCACCGCCAGCCGGCCGGCGGGCAGGTCCTGGTCGAGCCAGGCGCGCACCTGCCGGCAGGCGCTGCGCAGCACCCAGTCGCCGATCGGCAGGATCAGTCCGGTCTCTTCCGCGAGCGGCACGAACTCGGCCGGCGCAACCCCACCGAGCTCGGGGTGCGTCCAGCGCAGCAGCGCCTCCATCCCGGCGATGCGCCCGGTGGCCAGGTTGAACTGCGGCTGGTAGTGCAACGAGAACTCGCCGCGCTCGAGCGCGCCCTGCAGGCGGCGCTCGAGGCTGAAGCGCGTCTGGGCGCCCGCGACCAGTTGCGCGTCGTAGCTGGCGAATTCGCCGCGTCCCCGCCGCTTGGCGCCGTACATGGCGATGCTCGCCTGGCGGAACAGCGCCTCCTCGTCGGTGGCCTGCGCTGGGCACAGCGCGATGCCGACGCTGGCCGTGACGGTGACCGGCGTCCCGCCGGCACCCGGCTCGCTGATCAGCGGCCGCGTCAGGCGCGCGGCCACTTCTTCGGCGTCGCCCGGCTCGCGCACGTGATGCAGCAGCACGGCGAACTGGTCGCCGCCGGTGCGTGCGATGTCGATGGCCGGGAGCTCGGGCAGCGGCAGGTGCGCCACGGCGTCGTCGCGGCGCAGCAGTTCGCGCAGGCGTTGCGCAGTGCGGCGGATCAGGTCGTCGCCGGCCGCGTGGCCGAGTGCCTCGTTGATGCGGCGGAAATTGTCGAGGTCGATGCACAGCAGCGCGACCGTCGTACCGTCGCGGCAGGCGTCTTCCACCACCTGTCGCAGGCGCGCCAGGAAGCGGCCGCGACCGCTGAGCCCGGTGAGGCGGTCGGTATCCTCGCCGGCGTCGAGCCGTTGCTGCGCGCTCGTGCGCCTGGCGCCGAGCGCGTGCGCCAGCTGCCGCACTTCGTGCGGGTGGAAGGGCTTCTGCAGGTAGAACAGCTGGTCGGTCGGCGGCACGCGCTGCGCGATCGCCGCGGGATCGACGTCGGAGTAGGCCGTGCAGATCACGATCTCGGCCTGTGGGTCCAGCTCGCGGATGCGCTCGGCCGCCCAGGCGCCATCCGGGCCGGGCGGCATGCGCATGTCGAGAAACACGACGGCGTACGGCCGGCCGACGCAGCACGCCGCGCGCACGGCCGCGACTGCAGCCTCGGCCCCGTCGCAGTACTCGGCCTCGAAAGGCGCCACGCCCCGCGACCGGGTGGCCGCCAGCGCTGCCGCGCCGCCCGACAGGAACAGTCGCTTGCGCAGGTCGTCGATCTCGGCGCGCGCCGCGCTGGTCACCGGGTTGCCGAGGACCTGCCGGTAGGCGTCGAGCACCGCCGCCTCGTCGTCGACGACGAGGATGCGCACAGGTGCAACGGTGGGCGGGGTAGTCAAGTCATGCCTCATGCGGCCTGCGCGACCGCACCGGATTCGCGGCGCGCGGATCGGCACGCTCACTTCGAGTACCGCGCCGCAGCCACGACCGGCGCTGTCGGCTCGCAGGCCGCCGCCAACGGCGTGCAGCGCGTTGGCGCACCAATGCAGACCGATGCCGAGGTTGGTCCCGGACGACTTGGTCGAGAAACCCTTCTCGAAGATGCGTGTCAGGTGCGGCGGCTCGATGCCGTCGCCATCGTCTGCAAAGCGCAGCACCAGCGTCTCGCCTGCGTCGCCTTCGGGCAGCTGCGCCGAGACGTGCAGCGTGCCGCCGCCCGCGCGCGCCGCCTCGGCCGCGTTGAGCACCAGGTTCTGCACCACCTGCTGCAGCAGCATCCGCGGCAACGGCAGGGTACCGAGGTTGCCCAGCGAGGGGTCGAAGTCGAGCCGCAGGCGCTGCAGCATCGCCGGCGCCACCATCTCGACGCCGCGTGCGACGAGCGCCGCGAGATCCACGTTCTCCACGACCGGTCCGGCGCCGGCGGAGCGCAACTGGTGGGCGAGGATGCGCTGGATCGACTCGACGTGGCGCGCCAGTGCGTCCGAGTCGTCACCGGCGCGGGCCACCACCTGCGCCAGTTCGCGGCTGGCGAGCCTGAGCAGCTGTTCGAGATCGGCGCGGCGCGCCTCGTCCGCAACACCTGCCTCGAGCTCGGCGATGGCCATCTCGACCTCGCCGGCCGGTGCGTCACGCAGCTGCCGCTGCAGGCCGGCGACGGTGACGCCGAGCGGGGTCATCGCGTTGCCGACATTGTGCAGCAGGCCGCTCGCCACCTGCGCGGCGCCGGCCTCGAACGACTGGTCCACCAGACGGCGGCGCGTGTCCGCCAGCTGGTCCACCATGCGGTCGAACTCGCGGGCCAGCACGCCGAGCTCATCCTTGCGGCGCACGTTCATCCGCTGCGTCAGGTCGTCGCCCTCGGCGATCGCGA
Source organism: uncultured Gammaproteobacteria bacterium (assembly GCA_963731105.1). Lineage (GTDB taxonomy): Bacteria > Pseudomonadota > Gammaproteobacteria > Steroidobacterales > Steroidobacteraceae > RPQJ01. The sequence continues at coordinate 350,027 of CAVSUM010000010.1, read as the reverse complement.
CCGCGTGCCGCGTCATGCGGGTCACCGGCCGCAGCACCATGCTGCGCAGCGCCGCGAGCAGCACGAACAGCACGATGATGCCGGCGACCAGCAGCGACAGCAGCGCGAAGCTGATGGCATCCAGGCCTCGGGCGCTCACGGAGCGCGGCACCTCGATGCGCAGCATCACCGCCGGCACGTCGCCGATGTCGGCGAGCTGTCGCGTCACCTCGAGCGACAGATCGCGCGCAGTCACCACGGCTGGTTGCTCTGATGCTGCCGGAGCGGCGGTCGTCGCCGGCTGCAGTGCCGTGACCTCGAGCTGCACCTGCGCCTGTTCGGCCAGCCGCGCCGCCACGTCGGGCGTGATGACGCGGGCGAGCAGCACCGAGCCGCGATGCGGTCCGTTGCCCGCGCCGTCGAGTACCGGTGCTGCCACCAGCATGACTGGACCGTGCTCGGTCAGCGCCAGTCCCATGGCCTCTTGCCCCGCGGTGATCGCGGCGCGGAACGGGTGCGCCGCCGGGAGAGCGTCGTCAGCCAGCATCTCGTACCGCTGCGGGGCATGGGTCGCGGGGTCGAAGCCTTGCCGCCACACGAAGCGCGCGTCGCGATCGACGTAAGCAATGACGTCGAGCCGCGCGGCCTCGACGGTCGCCGGGGTCATGTTGTCGTCGATGAAGGTGGGATGCTCGCCCGCCATGAAGCGGTAGGTCTCGAGCCAGTTGCCCCAGTCGGCGCCGAAGAGCTGCAGCTGCTCCAGTTCGCCGGTGAGCGCACGGTTGACGCGCTCCATGTCGGTGCGCGCAAGGTCCTCCTCGAGCGACTCGAAGCTCGGCAGGATCACCTCGCGCTGCACCAGGTAATTGATTGAGCCGAACGCGGCCAGCACCGCGCACAGCAGCAGGATCACCTTGGAATACAGGCTCATCGCGGCCGTGAGGCCTCGTTGGAACTCCTGCGGTGGATCCTACGGGCGACCGTCGGAACGAAAGACGACCGGGCTCACGGTCCAAGCGGACCACGAGCCCGAGGTGGCGGTCAAAGCGTGACCGGGTCGACGGTTACCGGCAGCCGCGGCTTCAGGCGCGCTTCACGTCCTCGGCGCCATGCATCCAGCGCACCAGCGTGCCCGAGAGCAGCCACAGCACGACCGCGAACAGGAACAGCGTCGCGGCGAGGCCGCCGAAGATCGAGAGCTCGCCGAGGCTCTCGGCGAACGAGCCGATGATGCCGGCCAGCCAGTTGGCGACGAAGTTGATCAGGAACCACACGCCCATCATCAGCGAGGCGAGCCGCAGTGGCGCGAGCTTGGTGACCATCGACAGGCCGACCGGCGAGATGCACAACTCGCCCATGGTATGGAAGAAGTAGGCGATCACCAGCCACGACATCGCAGCCTTGCCGCCGCCGGCGGACTCGAGTGCCGCGGCCACCATCGCCAGGAAGCCGATGCCGGTCAGGACCAGGCCGAGCACCATCTTGCGCGGCGTCGCCGGGTTCCTGCCCATCCGTCCGAGCCGGCCCCACATGGCGGAGAAGATCGGCGCGAGCAGGACGATGAACAGCGGGTTGAGCGACTGGAACCAGCCGGCCGGCACCTCGAAGCCACCGACCATGCGGTCGGTCTTGTCGTTCGCGTAGATGTTCATCAGGCCGCCGGCCTGCTCGAACGCGGCCCAGAACAGCACCACGAACACGAACAGCATGAAGATCACGCGCAGGCGGTCCACTTCGTCGGCGGTCAGCGCCGCGTGCTTGCCGCCCGACTGCTCGAGTGAGCGCTTGGCGGCCGGCACGGTGCCGATCTCGCCAAGGTAGCGCCTGGCGAACAGCAGCTGGATGATCACCGACAGCACCATGCCGACGCCCGCGGCGAAGTAGCCGGCGCGCCAGCCGTACACCGGGTTTTCGCCGAGGGTCGAGCAGACCAGCGGCGCGAGGAACGCGCCCGCGTTGATGCCCATGTAGAAGATGGTGAACGCGCCGTCGCGGCGGGCGTCGCCTTCGGCGTACAGGTCGCCGACCATCGTCGAGATGTTCGGCTTGAAGAAGCCGTTGCCCAGCACCAGGATCACCAGGCCGACGTAGAACAGGCTGAGATTGCCCGGGATCGACGCGGCGAGCGTGAACTGGCCGATCGCCATCAGCAGGCCGCCGATGATCACCGACTTGCGCTGCCCGAGGTAGTTGTCGGCCAGCCAGCCGCCGATCAGCGGCGTGAAGTACACGAAGCCGGTGAACATGCCGTAGAGCTTGAGCGCCTCGGATTGCGACCAGCCGAATCCGGGATTGGTCGCCTCGACGCCGGCGATCAGCGACAGCACCAGCAGCGCGCGCATGCCGTAGTAGCTGAACCGTTCCCACATCTCGGTGGCGAACAGCAGGAACAGGCCTTTCGGGTGTCCGAGCCAGGTCTCCCGCGTGACTGCGGGCAGGGCAGTGCTGGTCATGGTTATTCTGCTTCTGGGTCAGTTATTTGCGCGGTGACGCGCGAGGGCCGCAAGTCTCCGTCAAGTTGCGGTGCGAGGGCAAGGAAAAAGGCACTACCGGTACACGGTCCCCTGCTTCATGACGAAGCCGACGTGCTCGAGCGCGCGCACGTCCGCAAGCGGATCGGCCGCCACGGCGATGATGTCGGCGGCGTAGCCCGGGGCGACCTGCCCGACCTCCGCCTCGATGCCGAGCGCCTGGGCGCCGACCCAGGTCGCAGCCTGGATCGCCTGCATCGGCGTCATGCCGTAGCGCACCATCACCGCCAGCTGCTTCGGTGCATCCGCGTGCCGATGCACGCCGGTGTCCGTGCCCATGGTGAGCTTGATGCCCATGTTGACGGCCTTGCGGAAATTCTCGCGCTGGATCTCGGCCACCTCGCGGTCCTTGCGCAGGAACTCTTCCAGCTCGCCGCGCTTCGGTCCCTCCGACTGCGTGTAGTCCGTGTTGTAGATGTCCATCGACAGGAACGCGCCGTTGCTGCTTCGCGAGTCGCAGGCCCTCGTCATCGATCAGGCTGGCGTGCTCGATCGTGTCCACGCCCGCGTTCAGCGCGACCTTGATGCCGCTCGCGCCGTGTGCGTGCACCGCCACCCTGCGGCCGTGCATGTGCGCCTCGTCGACGATCGCCGCGACCTCTTCCGGCGTGTATTGCTGCGCGCCCACCCGCGTACCCTTGGAGAACACGCCGCCGGTGCCGCAGTACTTGATCACGTCGGCCCCGTACTTCACGTTCCTGCGCACCATCGTGCGCACCGCAACCGGGCCGTCCGCCACGCCCTCGGCACGCTCGCCGTACTCCGGCGCCATCATGTTCTCGTCGCAATGCCCGCCCGTGATGCCGAGTGCCGGGCCGGACGCCAGGATGCGCGGGCCGATCACGTCGCCGGCGTTGATCGCGTCACGCAGCGCGATGTCGGTGTAGCCGCCCGCGCCGACGTTGCGGATGGTCGTGACGCCCGACAACAGCGTCTCGCGCGCGAAGCGGGCGCCCATCAGCGCCGCGCGGGGATTCGAGATGCCGTAATCGTGGTACGGCGGCGTGGTGGGATCGGAGGTGATGTGGGTGTGCGTATCGATCAGTCCCGGCAGCACGGTCTGCGCGGAGAGGTCGATCAGCGTCGCGCCGGGTGGCACAAGGATGGTGGCTGCCGGCCCCACCGCGGTGATCTTCCCGTCCTGCACCAGTACCATCTGGTCGTTGCGCACTCGGCCTGCCGCGACGTCCACCAGTCGCCCGGCCTTGATCGCCGTTACGGCCCCGGCTCACGGCTCCGGCCGGCACGTCGCTGGCCCGGGCGCTGGCCGAAGCTGCGACGACAGCAATTGCGCACGCGCACGGCAGCAGGTTCTGGAATCGCATCCGGAAAGGTCCTCCGAGGAAAAGTCGAACGATATCAGCGAACGCCGCCCATCCAGCGGACGATGCGCGGGCTCAGCGCCAGCAGCAACAGGCCGAAGCCGCAGCCATACAGCACGATGAACAGGAAGCGGCCCGGCATGGCGGCGAGGTTGTTCGGGTCGAAGCTGCCCGCGATCAGGCCGGCGGTCAGCTTGCCGAGCGAGCTCGCGAGGAACCACACGCCCATCATCTGGCCGACCAGGCGCGCGGGCGCGAGCTTGGTCACGGTCGACAGGCCGACCGGGCTCAGGCACAGCTCGCCGAACGTGTGCACCAGATACGTGAGCACGAGGAAGTACGCCGGCGACTGCTGGCCACCCGCCACGAGGCCGGCGGCCTTCACCATGAACAGGAAGCCGAGGCCCATCAGGATCAGGCCGAACGAAAACTTGAACGGCGCCGCAGCATCGAGGTTGCGCCGCGCGAGCCACACCCACAGCGCCGAGAACACCGGCGCGAACAGGATGACGAACGCGGGCTGCACCGACTGGAACCAGCCGGCCGGGATCTCGAAGCCGCCGATGAAGCGGTCCGTGTAGCGCTTGGCGAACAGGTTCATCGACGAGCCGGCCTGCTCGAAGCCCGACCAGAACAGCGCGCAGGCCACGAACATCACCAGCACGACCTGGATGCGGCGCCGCTCGTCCGGTGCCAGTCCCGCGCCGAAGAACAGGTAAAGGAAATAGGCGGCGGCCATGCCGACCAGCACGTAGGCCGCGCTTTTCGCCAGCGGCGCCGGGCTGACCTGGATGGTGCCACTGAACACCAGCAGTGCCAGCAGCGCGAGTGCGGCGACCGCGATGCCGAGCGCGGTCCAGTCGCGCCGCAGGCCAGCGCCGCCGTCCTGCCGGTTGGGCCGGACCCCGGCGCCGCCGAGGCGTCCGCGCGCCAGCCAGAACTGCAGCAGGCCCAGCGGCATGCCGACCGCCGCGGCCAGGAAGCCGATGCGCCAGCCGTAGCGCAGCGCCAGCCAGCCCGCGATCAGCGGGCCGATGAAGGCACCGAGGTTGATGCCCATGTAGAAGATGGTGAACCCGGCGTCGCGCCGCGCGCCGCCTTCCGGGTACAGCTCGGCCACCAGCGTCGAGATGTTCGGCTTCAGCAGCCCGACGCCCAGGATGATGACCGTCAGTCCCGCGAAAAACAGCTCCGGCGGGCCCGGCAGGGCCAGCATCAGGTTGCCGAGGGTCATCAGCGCGCCGCCTGCCAGCACCGCGCGCTGGGCGCCGATCAGCCGGTCCGCGATCCAGCCGCCGGGCAACGCGGCCATGAACACGGCGGCCGTGTACAGGCCGTAGATGGCGGTCGCGGTCTTGTCGTCCAGTCCGTAGCCGCCGTTGGCCACGGCGTCGACCAGGAACAGCACGAGCAGCGCGCGCATGCCGTAGAACGTGAAGCGCTCCCACATCTCCGTGAAGAAGAGCGTGGCGAGCGCCGGCGGGTGGCCGAAGAAGCGGCGACTGGGCTCAGTCACTGGATTGCGTCGCGTCCGCCGCGGCCCGGTCGGCAGCCCGCCGCCGCGTGAGGAGTTGCGACAGGACGATGCCCAGCTCGTACAGGATGTACATCGGCACCGCCATGAAGGTCTGCGAGATCGCGTCCGGCGGCGTTAGGAACGCGGCCACGACGAAGATGCCGAGCAGCACGTAGCCGCGGTTCTTGCGCAGCGACTCGACCTTCACCAGCCCGGTCGCCACCAGCAGCACGGTCGCCACCGGCATCTCGAACGCGATGCCGAACGCGAAGAACAGCAGCAGCGTGAAGTCGAGGTAGTTCGCCATGTCGGTCATCATCCGCACGCCCGTCGGGGCCGTGGCGGTGAGGAACGAGAACATCAGCGGGAACACCACGTAGTACGCGAACGCGACGCCGACGTAGAACAGCAGCACGCTCGAGACGAACAGCGGCAGCGCGAAGCGCTTCTCGTGCCGGTACAGGCCGGGCGCCACGAAGGCCCACGCCTGGTAGAGGATGTAGGGCATCGCCACGAAGATCGCCGCGATCAGCGACAGCTTGAGCGGCGTCATGAACGGCGCCACCACGCTGGTGGCGATGATCGACGTGCCCTCGGGCAGCTTCTCGATCAGCGGCTGGGCGACCAGCGTGAACAGCTGGTTCGACATGAACGCCAGCGGCACGAACGCAATCGCCACCGCGACCACGATGTGCAGCAGGCGCGTCCGCAGCTCGAGCAGGTGCGAGATCAGCGTGCCTTCGGCCAGCGACTCCGGCTCACTCCCGCTTGGGCTCATCGCTCGCTTCCGGCGGGTCGGTGGGCGGGTCGGCGGGGGGCGGGGCATCGGTCGCGGCGGTCGCGGCAGGCGCCGGCGGCGGTGTGTGGATCGTCGACGAGGTTGCGGACGTGTCGCGCAACGGGTCGTAGGTGCTGGCTTCCTGCTCGAGCTGGGACTTGAGCTGGCGCGCCATACCGCGCGCCTTGCCCGCCCAGCGGCCGAGGTCGGCGGCGAGCTTCGGCAGCCGCTGTGGCCCGAGCACCAGCAGCGCGATGCCGAGGATCAGCACGATCTCGGTGAAGCCGACCTCGAACATGCCGGTCAGGCGTTCGGCTTGCTGTCCGACTTGGCGGCGTCCGCGCGCTCCTTGAAGTCGGCGTCCTTGCCGGTCAGGTCGTTGAGCTGCCGGGTGGCCTCGTCGTCCCCTTCGTTGACGGCCTTCTTGAAGCCGCGGACCGCGGTGCCGAGGTCGGAGCCGACGCTGCGCAGGCGCTTGGCGCCGAACAGCACGAGGGCAATCACGAGGATGATCAGGAGTTCGCGGAAACCGATTCCCATTGCTGTCTCCGAAAGGGGGAGAGCCCGAGGCGGACGGCAATGATACGCGAATCCGGCTGCGGGTCCGGCTACGGCGGCGGGGTGCGCAGCCAGAGCGTGACCGGACCGTCGTTGGTGAGCGAAACCTGCATGTGCGCGCCGAACCGGCCGAGCGCCACGCGTTCGGCAAGCTGCCGTCGGGCGGCCGCGGCGGCGTGCTCGAACAGTCGCTGCCCGAGTTCCGGCGCCGCTGCACCCGTGAAGCTCGGGCGCAGGCCCTTGTCCGTGTCGGCTGCCAGCGTGAACTGCGGCACCAGCAGCAGCCCGCCGCCGGTGTCCAGCAGGCTGCGGTTCATGCGGCCGGCGTCGTCCTCGAACACGCGATAACGGACCAGCCGGTCGACCAGCCGTTCGGCTTGCGCCTCGGTGTCCTGTGGCTCGACCGCCAGCAGCACCAGCAGCCCGGGCCCGATGCGACCGACCACGGCGCCGGCCACTTCCACGCTGGCTTGGCTGACGCGCTGCAGAAGGGCGATCATGAATCACTCGAAAAATGGCCAGGACTGGCCTCAAAATCCCACAATGAAGCAAAATCCTCGCCTGATTGACCGAAAAGTCAGCCGACTGCAGGTAGTGTCGGCAGAACTGAGCCGTTCAACGTGCAATGCCGACGAAAAATCGAATCCAGTGGGCTGCAATTTCCAGCTGGGCGCCAAATCTTTCGCCAGAGTGGCAATCAGAGCGGCGAAAGCTCGGCTGCCCTGTCATAGGCAGCCTGCGCTTGGGGGTTCTTGCCCCGCGCACGGAACGAGTCCCCGATCAGCTGCCAGGCCGCCGCCTGGGTGCGATTGTCCCCGACGGACATGGACAGTGCCTTGCGGCCCATGTTTTCCGCCTGTGGATAATTGCGCTGGTCCATGCGCAGCCGTCCCATCTCGATCCACAGCAGCGGGTTGCTCGGTTCGATGCGCAAGGCGCGATCGAGCGAGACGCTGGCGCCGGCGAGGTCGCCCTTCTTGCGCTGGGCCTGCGCCTGCTGCACCAGCGAGCGACTGGCGGGATTCAACTCCGCAGGCGGCGCGGTGCGCGGCCTGGGCTCACGCGGAATCGGCGTGGTGGCCGACGGCGGCGCCTCGATCACGGTCTCCGGCGGCGGTTGCGGCGTTGCCTCGGTCGGGACCGTGAGTACCGGACCTGCGCCTACGCCAGTGGTGGCGCCAGCGCCGCCCGCGCGGCCAGAGGCGGTGCCGTCATCCGGCTTGAAGGGGGCGATCGAGCAGCCGGTCAGCGCCAGCAGCGCGACGAGAGGGAGTTTGCGCAGCACGGGGTGAAGCCTAACCGCGCCGCGCGCCGGGGGGAACCCTGCCGATGGCTAGGGTGGCGTGGTCGCCGCCGGCTCGTCGGCCGCGGCGGGCTCGCCCTCCGGCGGGGTTTCATCGAGCGGTGCCGGTCCGAGCGCACCGGGATCGAACAGGGTCGTGTCCTCGCCCGGCGGACAGCTGGGCTCCGGCTGCAGCAGGGTACCCGGCGGGAACGGCATGGCCAGCGCCGAGCCGTTGCAGTAGGGCGAGGTTTCGTGTCCCGAGTAGTAATCGACCCAGCGCAGCTCGAGCGCCTCGGGCATCACGGGCTCGAACGGCGTGGTCGAGATCGAGCCCATCAGGCGCGACCAGACCGCGAGGCCGCCGGTGGTGCCGGTCAGCGCCGTCGGGCGATTGTCGTCGTGGCCGACCCACGCGACGATCAGGTGCCCGCCGGAGAATCCCGCAAACCAGCTGTCGCGGTAGTCGTTCGACGTCCCGGTCTTGCCGGCCACGACGAGTCCGTCCGGCAGATCCTTGGCGGCGCCGCGGCCAGTGCCGCGCCTCATCACCTCGACCAGCATCAGGTCGAGCGTGTAGACGGCCTCGGGCGACTTCACCTCTGCCACTTCGAGCTCGGGCGCCTTGAGCGCCTTGCCGGACTCGTTCACCACCGCGCGCACCGCACGCAACGGCGAGCGGAAGCCGCCGTTCGCCAGCGTGTTGTACATCTGCGTGACTTCGAGCGGGCTCAGGTTGGTGGCGCCGAGCAGCATCGAGGGCAGTTCCGCCGGCCGCTCCTCGAGCCCGAGTTCGACGAAAGCGTCCGCGACCTTGTCGAGGCCGACGTCCAGGCCCACGCGCACGGTCGGCAGGTTGAGCGACTGGGTCAGCGCCCGCATCACGGTGACGCCGCCGCGCAGCTTGCGGTCGAAATTCTCGGGCTTCCAGCGGTCGCCGCTCGGCAGCTTCAGGTCGATCGGTGCGTCCTGCACGATCGAGACCGGCGAGAACTCGCCCGATTCGAGCGCGGCGAGGTAGACCAGCGGCTTGGCGAGCGAGCCGATCGGGCGCCTGGCGTCGAGCGCGCGGTTGAAGCCGTCGAACGCGGCCCGCCGCCCGCCGACCAGCGCGGTCACCTCGCCCGTCTGCGGCGCAGTGACGATCACCACGCCCTCGAGGCCGTGCGCCTGCTTGCGCGGCGACTTGTCGAGACGGTCGAGCTCGGCCGCGAGCGAGTCCTCGGCCTTCTGCTGCAGCAGCGGGTCGAGCGTGGCGAACACGGTGAGGCCCGCCTCGGTGAGGTCGGCCTCCTCGTAGTCGCGGCGCAGCTGGCGCCGCACCAGGTCGAGGAACGCCGGGTAGTAGCTGCCGCCCTTGCGGCCCGCTTCCGCGAGGCCGAGCGGCTTCTTCGCCGCGCGCTCGGCGTCTTCTGCTGCCACGACTTCCTGCTCGACCAGCACGCGCAGCACCAGGTTGCGCCGCTCGAGCGCGCGCTCGGGATTGCGGCGCGGGTCGTAGTACGACGGCCCGCGCACCACGGCGACCAGCAAGGCGATTTCCGGCAGGTTGAGCTCGGCAAGCGGCTTGCCGAAGTAGAACTGGCTCGCGAGCCCGAAGCCGTGCACTGCCCGGTTGCCGTCCTGGCCGAGGTAAATCTCGTTGATGTAGGCGTTCATGATGTCGCCCTTCTCGAACCGCGCCTCGAGAATGACGGCCATCACGGCCTCCTCCGCCTTGCGCCGCAACGTGCGCCGGCTGTCGAGGAAGTAGCTCTTCACCAGCTGCTGGGTCAGCGTGCTGCCGCCCTGCTCGATCTGCCCGGCGCGCACGTTGACGAACAGCGCCCGCAGGATCGCCAGCGGATTCACGCCGTGGTGCGAGTCGAACTTGCGGTCCTCCACGGCCTTCAGCGCCGCCGGCAGCAGCGGCGGCACCTCGTGCGGCGCCACGACGATGCGGTCCTCGCCGTGGATCGGGAAGATGCTGCCGATCAGCAGCGGGTCGAGGCGGAACACCGGGACCTCGGCGCCACGCGCATCCGCGAGGCTCGCGATCGCCGCGCCGTCGAAGCCGAGCCTGAGCGACTGCGCCGGCTGCGCTCCGTCGGCGAAACGGAAGTCGCGCACGTGCACGCTCACCTGCTCGCCGCGCCTGCGGTAGGTTCCCGGCCGGCCGGCGTCGGCGGTGGCGAGGTAACCGAGCCGGTCGAGCTCCTTGACGAAGCGCTCGGCCGACAGCTGCTGGCCGACGTACAGGTCGATCGGCTGCGCGTAGACGCGCGCCGGCAGGGTCCAGCGCCGGCCCTCGAACTGGCGGGTGACGCGGTAGCCGAGCACCGCGACCACCACCAGCGCCACCACTGCCAGCAACAGCGTGAGCACGACGAAACCGCGCTGCACGCGCTTGCGCATTGCCGCCGACAGCTTCCTGCGAGCCATCGGGCTCAGTCCTGGAACAGTCGCTCGACGGCCTCGACGTGCCGCCGGTCGGTGAGGAATACGATCACGTGGTCGCCTTCCTCCACCACGGTGTCGTGGTGGCCCATGATCACGTCCTGGCCGCGCACGATCGCGCCGATGGTGGCGCCCTTCGGCAGCTTGATCTCCTCGACGCGCCGCCCGACCACCTTGCTGCCGCGCGCGCCGTGCGCGATCGCCTCGATGGCCTCGGCGGCGCCGCGGCGCAGCGAGTGCACGCGCACCACGTCGCCGCGCCGGACATGTGCCAGCAGCGAACCGATGGTGACCGACTGCGGCGAGATCGCGACGTCGATCGGCCCGCTCTGCATCATCTCCGCGTACGCCGGCCGGTTGATCAGCGCCATGACGCGGTGCGCGCCGAGCCGCTTGGCGAGCATCGCCGAGAGGATGTTCGATTCCTCGGCGTTGGTGACCGAGCAGAACACGTCCGCGCTGTCGATGTTCTCCTCGATCAGCAGCTCCTCGTCGGCCGCGTCGCCGTGCAGCACCACGGCACTGCGCAGGGTCTCGGAGATGCGCCGCGCGCGCTGCTGGTCGCGCTCGATGAGCTTGACCTGGTAGCGCTCCTCGATGCGTTGCGCGAGCCGCAGGCCGATGTTGCCGCCGCCCGCGATCACCACGCGCTTCACCGCGTCCTCGACGCGGCGCAGCTCCACCATCACCTTGCGCATGTCCTCGGTCGCGGCGAGGAAGAACACCTCGTCGCCGTGCTCGATGATGGTGTCGCCCTCGGGGAGGATGCTGCCGCCCTCGCGGTAGATGGCGACCACGCGCGCGTCGACGTTCGGCAGGTGCTCGCGGATGCTGCGCAGCTGCTGGCCGACCAGCGGCCCGCCCTTGACCGCCTTGACGCCCACCAGCCGCACGCGGCCGTCGGCGAACTCGAGCACCTGCAGCGCGCCGGAGTAGCGGATCAGGCGCTCGATGTACTGGGTGACGATCTCTTCCGGGCTGATGTAGACGTCGACCGGGAAGCCCGCGCCGTCCGGCGGCGGGGTGTCAGTGTCGAAGAACAGCCCCTCGTGCCCGGTGTAGGCGAGCGAGCGGATGCGGGCGATCTTGGTGCGCGTGCGGAACAGGGTCCACGCCACCTGGCAGGCGACCATGTTCACTTCGTCGCTGTTGGTGAGCGCGACCACCATGTCGGCGGTCGCGGCGCCCGCCATCTCGAGGATGTTGGGGTGCGCGGCGTTGCCGGCCACCGTGCGGATGTCGAGTCGGTCCTGCAGGTCGCGCAGCAGGTGGTCGTTGGTGTCGACCACGGTGACGTCGTTCGCCTCCTCGCGCGCGAGGTGGTAGGCGGCCGTCCGGCCGACCTGGCCGGCCCCGAGGATGATGATTTTCACCAGCTGTGCCCCGCAGCAACGTCGCGCGCCGTGTCCCCGCCTGCGGCGGGGCCATGCTGCCGCGCGGCGGACATTGTACGCATCAGACGACCTCGAGGTTGGCGTAGCCCAGCATCAGCCACTTGGTGCCCTGGCGCTCGAAATTCACCTGCACCCGCCCGTTCGAGCCCTGGCCCTCGAGGTTCAGCACCACTCCGTCGCCGAACTTCTGGTGCCGCACGCGCTGGCCGAGCCGCAGGCTGCCCGGGGCGTCGTCCATGAACTTCGGATTGCGTGCCGGCATCGATGGTGACCGCTGCGCAGGCACGTAGGCCGGTCGCGACACCTGCACCCTGGGGCGCACTTCCTCGAGCAGCTCCGCCGGCACCTCCGCGAGGAACCGCGACGGCGCGCCGTAGCTGTCCATGCCGTGCATGCGCCGCTGCTCGGCGTAGGTCAGGTACAGCTGGCGCATGGCGCGCGTCGTGCCGACGTAGCAGAGCCGGCGCTCTTCCTCGAGGCCCTGCACGTCCATGATCGAACGCTGGTGCGGGAACAGCCCGTCCTCGAGGCCGCACAGGAACACGACCGGGAACTCGAGGCCCTTGGCCGAGTGCAGCGTCATCATCTGCACGCAGTCCTCCCACTCCTCGGCCTGGCCCTCGCCCGATTCGAGCACGGCGTGCGACAGGAACGACATCAGCGGCGGCAGGTCGCCGTCCTCGGGCTCGTAGCCGCGCGCGGCGCTGACCAGTTCCTCGAGGTTCTCGAGCCGCGCCTCGCCCTTGTCGGCCTTGTCCTTCTGGTAGTGGCCGGCGAGGCCGCTCGCCTGGATCACGTGGTCCACCTGCTCGTGCAGCGGCAGGTCGCGGGTGTCCGCGTCGAGCCTGTCGATGAGCGCGAGGAAGGCCTGCAGCGCCGTGGTGCCACGTGCGCCGAGCTCGTCCGCGCAGGGCGCCGCCGACTGCCACAGCGAGACCGAGTGCGCCTTGGCATGCGCGCGCAGGACCTCGAGCGTACGGGCGCCGATGCCGCGCGTGGGCAGGTTCACCACCCGCTCGAACGACGCGTCGTCGTCGCGGTTGGCGATCAGGCGCAGGTAGGCGAGCGCGTCCTTGATTTCCTGGCGCTCGAAGAACCGCAGGCCGCCGTACACGCGGTACGGGATGCGCGCGGCGAGCAGGTACTCCTCGAACACCCGCGACTGCGCGTTCGAGCGGTAGAGGATCGCCGTGTCGCGCCGGTTGCCGCCGCGCGCCACCCAGTCGCGGATGCGGCCGACGACGAACTCGGCCTCGTCGCGCTCGTTGTAGGCCCGGTACAGCCGGATGCGCTCGCCCTTGCCGTCCTCGGTCCAGAGCTTCTTGCCGATGCGGCCGCTGTTGTTGGCGATGATCGCGTTGGCCGCGGCGAGGATGTTGCCGGTCGAGCGGTAGTTCTGCTCGAGCTTGAAGACCTGCACGCCCGGGAAGTCGCGCCGGAACTGCTGCAGGTTCTCGACGCGCGCGCCGCGCCAGCGATAGATCGACTGGTCGTCGTCGCCGACCACGAACGGGATGCCGCTCGCCCCGACCAGTGCCTTCATCCAGTTGTACTGGATGGTGTTGGTGTCCTGGAACTCGTCCACCAGCACGTGGCCGAAGCGCGCACGGTAGTGCTCGACGAGGCCCGGCGCGTCGCGCCACAGCTCGTAGCTGCGCAGCAGCAGTTCGGCGAAGTCCACCACGCCGTTGCGCTTGCTGGCTTCTTCGTAGGCCTCGTACAGCTTGATCATCTGCCGGCGGGTCGGGTCGCCGTCGTCCTTGAGGTGCTTCGGGCGCAGGCCCTCGTCCTTCTGCGCGTTGATGAACCAGGTCACCTCGCGCGGCACCCAGCGCGCCTCGTCGAGGCCGGCGCCGCGGATCAGGCGCTTCACCAGGCGCTGCTGGTCCTCGGCGTCGAGGATCGAGAAACCCTGCGGCAGCCCGGCCTCGCGCCAGTGCAGCCGCAGCAGCCGGTGCGCGATGCCGTGGAACGTGCCGATCCACAGCGGCGCCGACGGCAGCTCGAGCTGCGCCTCGATCCGCGCGCGCATCTCGCCCGCGGCCTTGTTGGTGAAGGTGACCGCGAGGATGCCGTGCGGCGACACGCCCTCGACCTGCACCAGCCAGGCGACGCGGTGCGTGAGCACGCGCGTCTTGCCGCTGCCGGCGCCGGCGAGCACCAGCGTCGGCGCGAGCGGCGCAGTGACGGCCTGTCGCTGCGCGTCGTTCAGCGGATCAAGTAGATGGGAGACGTCCATGGGCAGGGGCGGCAAGGTACCCTATTTCATCCACCGCGTGACCATCAGCCCGGCGATCAGCGCGATGGCCGGATCGGGCCAGCCGTAGGCGGGCGCGGCCACGCCGATCTGCAGCAGGAAGAGCAGCACGACCAGCAGCACCGTCACCCCGGCCGCCACGTGCGGATACAGTCCCGCGCCGGCCAGCAGCCACGCCAGCGCCACGTAGCTGAAGCCCTTGCCCGCGAGCTGCGCCGGCGGCGGCGGACTGCGGGCCAGGAACTCGCTGGCCGCCTGCGCCTCGGGCATGACCGGGTGCGCGCCGCCGAGCGCGGGCAGCAGCGCCACTGCCACCAGCCAGCTGCCGAGCACCGCCGCGATCAGTGCGGAGCGGCCCCGGTCCTCGACCCGGCTCAGCAGCACGAGCACCGGCAGCAGCAGCGCGATGGCTGCCAGTTCCTCGAACACCAGCGTATTGCCGGCGGTGAACGTGCGTCCCACCAGCACCACCGCGATCACCAGCAGGAAGCCGTCGACGCTGCGCTGCCGCTTCGCGAGGTGGAACACGGCCTGTGCCACCACCAGCCAGCCGACGAAGAACGCGGCCAGCTCGCCCCAGTGCAGCTCCGGCGTGAGCAGCGGCCGCACCGCACGCTTGACCTGTCGCAGGCTGGCATCGGGCCACAGTGGCCACAGCCGCGCGATCAACCACAGCACCAGCACCGTCAGCGCCACCGCACCCGAGCGACCGATCGGATTGCCGCGCGGCGTCATGCGCGCGCCGAGCGCGTGCCACACGCTGCCGAGGAACGCCCCGGCGAGCGAACCGGCCGCGTTGAGCGACAGGTCGGTGAGGCTCGGCACGCGCAGCGTGATCGACGCCTGGGCGACTTCGACCGCGAGCGACAGCAGCGCGCCGCACACGACGCCCGCCGCCAGCGCCCAGGCGCGCCCGAGGCGCGGTTCCACCACGAGCGCGACGCAGAACCCGAGCGGCACGTACAGCAGCACGTTGTTGAACAGGTCGCTGCGGCCGGCGCGCGCCCAGGTGAGCTGGCGCAGGGTCTCGAGCACGCCGGGGCCGTCCGCGCCGAAGCTGAACGGCCACAGCGACACGTACAGGATCAGCGCCACGACCACCGCGAGCAGCAGGGGCGCGGCGAAATGCGCGCGGCCGGCCATGGCTCAGGGCCGCAGCGGCAGGTAATGGTCCACGAGCAGCGCGGCGAACAGCAGCATCAGGTAATTGATCGAGTAGCGGAACACCTTCATCGGCAGTTCCACGGGCGCGTCCGGCCGGCGCAAGGCGATGGCGAGGCGGATGAACTGCGCGCCCAGCACGACGGCGGTGGCGAGGTAGAGCAGCCCCGTCATGCCGGTCAGGTAGGGCAGCAACGTCACGATCACGAGCAGGATCGTGTACAGCAGGATGTGCAGGCGCGTGAACTCGACCCCGTACGCCACGGGCAGCATCGGGATCCCGGCCCGCGCATAGTCGTCGCGCCGCGCGATGGCGAGCGCCCAGAAGTGCGGCGGTGTCCAGGCGAAGATGATCAGGAACAGCAGCAGCGCGTGCGGATCGACCTGCCCCGTGACCGACGTCCAGCCCAGCACCGGCGGCGCGGCACCGGCGGCTCCTCCGATCACGATGTTCTGCGGCGTGATGTGCTTGAGCCACACGGTGTAGAGCACCGCGTAGCCGATGATCGATGCGAAGGTCAGCACCGCCGTGAGCGGATTCACGAGCCGCCACAGGATCAGCATCGACGCGCAACCGAGCGCGCCCGCGTACGCCAGGGCTTGCCGCGTCGTGAGATGACCGGTCGGAATCGGGCGCAGCATGGTACGCGCCATCTTCTGGTCGAAGCGCCGGTCGACGACGTGGTTGACCGCCGCGGCGCTCGAGGCGGCGAGGCCGATGCCGATCGTGCCGAACAGCAGCGCGCCGAGCGGCGGCACGCCGGGCACGGCGAGGAACATGCCGACCACCGCGGTGAACACGATCAGCGACACGACCTTCGGCTTGCCGAGCTCGAGGTAGTCCCGCCAGGTCGCGGACCCGGGGGAGGCGAGGTGCGTGTCGGAGGTGTTCATGGGCAAGCGGCCATTGTACCGGGCCGCCCGGTCGGTCAGCGCAGTCGCTGCGGTACCCAGAGGAACCTGAGCAGAGCCACGACCGCCAGCACCAGCAGAGCGGCCACGCCGTTGTGCGCGGTGGCGAGTTCGAGCGGCAGCGCCTTCATCACCATCACCGGGCCGATCGTCCACTGTGCCACCAGCAGCACCGCGAGCACGGTGCCGGCGTTCCGTACTGCGCGCGACTGGCCGGTGCGCATCGCGCGCCACGCGACGAACCCGAGCACGATCGCGGTGACGACGCCCCACAAGCGGTGCGTGTAGTGGATGGCGACCCGCGCCGGGTGATCGAGCACGCCGCCCTCGTAGTCGATGCCGAGGCCGCGCCACAGCACGAACGCGTCCTTGAAATCCATGTCGGGCCAGAACGAGTTCTGGCAGGTCGGGAAGTCCGGGCAGGCGAGCGCCGAGTAGTTGGTGCTGGTCCAGCCGCCGAGCAGGATCTGGATGGCGAGCACGACGAGCCCGAGCACGGCCAGGCTGCGCAGGCCGCGTTCACCGGACGGACGCGTCGTACGGTCGACCCGCAGCGCGAGCCACCAGAGCAGCGCCATGGTGGTGAGTCCGCCGACGAGGTGCGCCGTCACGATGAATGGCTTGACGAGCAGCGTGACCGTCCACATGCCGAGCAGGCCCTGGAAGACCACCAGCGCCACGAGCACGCCCGGCAGGCGCATCGGTTGCGCCGGGTCGCGGCGATTGCGCCAGGCGACGACCGCGATCGCGATGACCAGCAGCCCGAGGCCCGAGGCGACGTAGCGATGGATCATCTCCTTGAGCGCCTTTTCGGGCTCGAGCGGCCGTTCCGGAAACGCGGCGTTGGCGACGTCGGCATTCTCGACGGCCTGGCCGACGGTCAGGTGACCGTAGCATCCCGGCCAGTCGGGGCAGCCGAGACCGGCATCCCCGAGTCGTACCCAGGCGCCGAGCACGATCACGCACAGCGCAACCAGCGTCGCGAGCAGGCACAGGCGGCGGAACAGGATGAGCTTCATGGCAAATACTCAGCCGATGTGGGACAGGCGCAGCAGCTTCTTCAGGTCGGCGAGCAGCGCCTTGTCCGGTGCGGACGGCGCGTAGCTCAGCAGCAGGTTGCCGAGCGGGTCGACCAGGTAGATGCGGCCCGCGGCGGCCACCGGCACGCCATCATAGGCCGGGAATGGCTCGAGCAACGCGGCTGCGGCGGGGTCGTCCACCCGCGCGACCACCAGGTCGGGATGCTCGGCCGCGAGAAAGCCGCGGTCGCAGCAGCGCTGCGTCACCAGGAACACGCGCTGCACCCGGTCCATGTCCTTGTTCAGGGCGATGCGCGACTGGCGCGTGAGGTACAGCGCCTTGCGGCAGCGGTCGTCGCACAGGCCGTCGCCGACGTACAGCATCGTCCACTTGCCGCGCAGCAAGCCGGGGTCCGTCGTTGCACCGTCCGCGGTCGGCAGGGCCATCGCGACCAGCGGCCGCGCGGGTTCGAGCAGGTCGCCCTGGCTGGTGTCGCCGGACGGTCGCCACCCCGAGGGTCCGTAGTACATCCAGAATGCCAGCGCGAGCGGCACGAAGAACAGCGCCGCCAGCAGCAGCAGCAGGCGCCGGCCGCGGCGGCGGGCCGCTGGGTCGAAGTCGGTCATGACGGATCGGTCTCCCCGGAGGCGCCGGCCTGGCGCAGGTTGAGTGAGATGAACAGTGCGACGGTCACCAGCGCGAACGCGAACCACTGGATCGCGTAGCCCAGGTGACGCTCCGGCCCGAAGCCGAGTGCGGGCCGCCACTTGCGCTCGAAACCGTCGGCAGCGCCGGGATCGAGCAGGATGATCCGCGATTCGACATCGGCGCCGAGCGCGGATTCCACGTCGGTCTCGGTCGGGAACAGCAGTACGCGCGGCCAGGTACCGGCGCCGGGGCGGCGGCCGGCCCGACGCGCAGGCCCGGGACGGGCAGCCCGTCGAGGATGCCGGTCACCTCGCGCTCGTCCGCGCCGACCGTGACGTCAGGCAGTTCCGCGCGCGAGGCGCCGAGCGGTACCCAGCCGCGGTCCACCAGCGCGGTGCCGCGACCGTCGGCACGCAGCAGCGGCGTCAGCACGCGGTAGCCTGGCTGGCCGGTCGCCGACGGCATGTTGTCGAGCAGGACCTGCCGTGCGCCGTCGTAGCGGCCGCGCAGTCGCACGTGCTGGTAGCGGTCGAGGGTCGCGAAGCCGAGCCCGGCGGCATCCACGGTGGACGCGCTGCCCGCCATGAACGACGCCGTGAGCGCCTGCTTCTCCCGCGCCCGCCCGAGCTGCCAGTTGCCGAGCGACACGAATGCGGCGAGCGCGATGGCGGTGAGCAGCACGCTCCAGGCGCGCGGTGCGAACAGGCGTTTGCCGATGCGGAGGGTCATTTATACTTGGGCCTCGCAGCGAGCAACCTGGCCCGGCATGATCAAGTTCCTCATCGTCCTGACCCTGGCCGCGATCGTGGCGAGCCTCGGCACCGGCCTGTTTCACCTGGTCAAGGACGAGGGCCAGTCGAAGCGCATGGTCAACGCGCTCACGCTGCGCATCGCGCTGTCCGTGGCGCTGTTCATCCTGCTGTTCATCGCCTGGAAGGGCGGCATGATCCAGCCGCACGGCGTGGCGCGCTGAGCGGAAGCGGATAGCGGATAGCGGATAGCGGATAGGAAAGATCCGCTTCGCTTCCGAAAACTATCCGCTATCCGCTAATCACTATCCGCTCGTTTACTGGCTACAGCCAGTAAACGAAGATGAAGAGCCCCAGCCACACCACGTCGACGAAGTGCCAGTACCACGCCACGCCCTCGAAGGCGAAGTGGTGCGTGGGCGTGAAGTGGCCCTTCATGACCCGCAGCCAGATCACCAGCAGCATGATCGCGCCGATGGTGACGTGCAGGCCGTGGAAGCCGGTGAGCATGAAGAAGGTCGAGCCGTACACGCCCGAGCCGAGCGTGAGGTTGAGCTCGTGGTAGGCGTGCATGTATTCCTCGGCCTGCAGGCCGACGAACACGAAGCCCAGGATGAAGGTGAGCGCGAGGAAGATCTTGAGGATCCCGCGGTTACCGGCCTTGAGGGCATGGTGGGCGATGGTGATGGTCACGCCCGAGGTGAGCAGGATCGCGGTGTTGATCGCCGGCAGGCCGAACGCCGGGATAGTCTCGAAATCGCCACCGACGGCAGCCGGGCCGTTGGTCGGCCAGCCGGCCTCGAAGCCCTCCCACAGGAACAGGTTGGTGAGGAACTTCGAGCCCTCGCCGCCGAGCCACGGCACGGACAGGTGCCGTCACGTAGTACAGCGTGCCGAAGAACGCGGCGAAGAACATCACCTCGGAGAAGATGAACCACATCATCCCCATGCGGAACGAGCGGTCGACGCCGGCGTTGTACAGGCCACGCTGGCTCTCGTCGATCACCGTGCCGAACCAGCCGAAGAACATGTAGGCCACGCCGGCGAGACCCAGGTAGGCGATCCAGGGCCCGACCGTCCAGCCGTTGAGCACGGCCGACACCCCGAACATGGTAGTGAACAAAGTGACGGCGCCGATCGCCGGCCACTTGCTGCCGTGCGGGATGTAGTACTTGTCGGTGCCGTGCGCGGCGTGTGCTTGTGCCATGGCTCGGTCGTTCCTCTGCTGTCTGCTGCGTTCGACGGCCGCGGACGGCCGACCCTAAGGATCAACTCAACGCGCCGCGACCTTCTGCTCGGGCAGCGTGTACATCGAATAGGCGAGTGTCATGCGGTCGACCTGCGGCGGCAGCTCGGGGTCCACGATGAAGCGCACCGTGAACTCGCGCTGCTGCGCTGGCCCGAACTGCTGCGGCGTGAAGCAGAAGCACTCGGTCTTCTGCAGGTACTTCGCCGTGTAGGCCGGCGCGACGCTCGGCACCGCCTGTCCCACCACCGGCACCGCCGCGTGGCTGCGGATCAGGAATTTCGCCTCGTGCAATCGCCCCGGCTGCACGGTCATCTGCCTGGACTCCGGCACCAGCTCCCACTCGCCGCCGGGCGCCACGATCGACACGAACTCGAGCGCGACTTCGCGGCCGGCGCCGGCCGTGGTCTCGGTGATCGCCGACGGCGTCTCGTTGACGCGGATGCCGGCGGCCTCGCAGATCACGTCGTACAGCGGCACCAGCGCGAAGCCGAACGCGAAGCTGCCCGCCACCATCAGCAGCAGGCTGCGGGTGAGCGAGGCGCGCTCGCGCCGGGCGGCCGGGTCCGGCTTCATCCCTGCGCCCGCATCACGCCGGAGGCGATGAATGCCACGTAGATGCCGAGCGCCACCAGCGCCAGCACGAGCGTGGTGCGCCGGATGCGCCGGCGCTGCTCGTCGGTCGGGCCGGCGGCGGTGGGTTGCTCGCTCACTTGACGACCGGCGCCTCGTCGAACGTGTGGTACGGGGCCGGCGACGGCACGGTCCACTCGAGGCCGTGCACGCGAGCGCCGTCCCACACCTCGGCCGACACCTTCGCGCCGCCGCGCGCGCACTTCCAGATGACGTACACGAACAGCAGCTGCGACAGGCCGAAGCCGAACGCGCCGATCGAGGACACCATGTTCCAGTCCGCGAACTGCGTCGAGTAGTCCGGGATGCGGCGCGGCATGCCGGCGAGCCCGAGGAAGTGCTGCGGGAAGAACAGCACGTTGACGAAGATCGCCGACGACCAGAAATGGATCTTCGACAGCTTCACGTCGTACATGTGGCCGGTCCACTTCGGCATCCAGTAGTACACGCCCGCCATGATCGCGAACACGGCGCCCGGCACCAGCACGTAGTGGAAGTGCGCCACGATGAAGTAGGTGTCGTGGTACTGGAAGTCGACCGGCGCGATCGCCATCATCAGGCCCGAGAAGCCGCCGATCGTGAACAGGAACAGGAAGGCGAGCGAGAACAGCATCGGCGTCTCGAAGCTGAGCGAGCCGCGCCACATGGTCGCCGTCCAGTTGAACACCTTCACGCCGGTCGGCACCGCGATCAGCATCGTCGACAGCATGAAGAACATGGTGCCGGCGAGCGGCATGCCCACCGTGAACATGTGGTGCGCCCAGACGATGAACGACAGGAAGGCGATCGAGGCGGTCGCGTACACCATCGCGTCGTAGCCGAACAGCGGCTTGCGCGAGAAGGTCGGGATGATCTCCGAGACGATGCCGAACGCCGGCAGGATCATGATGTAGACCTCGGGGTGCCCGAAGAACCAGAAGATGTGCTGGTAGAGCA
Source organism: uncultured Gammaproteobacteria bacterium (assembly GCA_963731105.1). Classification (GTDB taxonomy): domain Bacteria; phylum Pseudomonadota; class Gammaproteobacteria; order Steroidobacterales; family Steroidobacteraceae; genus RPQJ01. The sequence continues at coordinate 328,669 of CAVSUM010000010.1, read as the reverse complement.
CCGGGTCGCCGCCGCCGGCCGCGGCAAAGAAGGTGGTGTGGAAGAAGTGGTCGGTGAGCAGCATGGTCACCGCGCCGGCGAACACCGGCATCACCGCGATCAGCAGGTAGGCGGTGATCAGCCAGGTCCAGACGAACAGCGGCATCTTCAGCAGCGTCATGCCCGGCGCGCGCAGGTTCATGATGGTGACGATGATGTTGATCGCGCCCATGATCGACGAGGCGCCCGCCAGGTGGATGGCGAAGATCGCGAGCGGCAGCGCGTCGCCGGTCTGCAGCACCAGCGGCGGGTAGAGCGTCCAGCCCGAGGCGGGGCCGCCGCCCGGCATGAACAGCGACAGGATCAGCAGCGAGAACGCCGCGACCAGCAGCCAGAAGCTGAAGTTGTTCATGCGCGGCAGCGCCATGTCGGGCGCGCCGATCTGCAGCGGGATCATCCAGTTGGCGAGGCCGACCGTGGCCGGCATCACCGCGCCGAACACCATGATCAGCGCGTGCACCGTGGTCATGGTGTTGAAGAAGCCGGGGTCCACGAGCTGCAGGCCGGGCATGAACAGCTCGGCGCGGATCACCAGCGCCATGGCGCCGCCCAGCAGGAACATCACCAGGCTGAACACCAGGTACATCGAGCCGATGTCCTTGTGGTTCGTGGTGGTGAGCCAGCGCTTGAAGCCCGTCGCCGGGCCGTGGTCGTCGTGGTGTTGATCGGCGGCGTGGCCGTGGGTGTGCGTGCTCATCGGTGCGTCTACTCCGCGCTGGCGACGCGCAGGGTCGTCGCCTGGTCAATCGTGGGGGCGATGGCAGCGGTCTGCGCCGCCGGCGCCAGGGCGGCCTGGCGGGCGGCCTTCTGCGCGGCGAGCCAGGCGTCGAACTCGGCCTGCGGCTTCACCTCGACCACCACCGGCATGAAGCCGTGGTCGCGGCCGCAGAGCTCGGCGCACTGGCCGCGGTAGATGCCGGGCTGGTCGGCGTTGAACCACATCTCGTTGATGAAGCCCGGGATCGCGTCCTTCTTCATGCCGAAGTCCGGCACCCACCAGGCGTGGATGACGTCGTTCGCCGTGATCAGCACGCGGACCTTGCGGCCCTGCGGCACCACCAGCGGGTTGTCCACCTCGAGCAGGTAGTTGGCCACGCTGCCCGGGTCGATGCCCGAGTCGAGCTGGCGCGCCTCGTCGCTGGTACGGGCCAGCGTCGAGAAGAACGAGACACCGTGATCGACGTACTCGTACTGCCACTTCCACTGGTAGCCCGTCACCTTGATGGTGAGTTCGGAGCCGCGCGTGTCCTCGATCTTCACCAGCGTCCGCGCCGCCGGGACGGCCATGGCGACCAGGATGATCACCGGGATGACGGTCCAGATGATCTCGGCCTTGGTGTTGTGCTCGAAGGTCGCGGGCACTGCGCCCTTCGATTTCCGGAAGGTCGCGATCGAGTAGATCATCACGCCGAACACCGCGGCGGCGATCGCCACGCAGATCCACAGGATCAGCATGTGCAGGCCGTAGATCTCGCGGCTCAATTCGGTCACGCCGACGCGCAGGTTCAGGTCCCACGCCGCCATTGCGGGGCTGGACCCCAGGGCCATGGCCACGCCGGCCGCAAACGCACGCTTCACCATTTTCATGGGCAACAGGACTCCCTAACGTTGACCGGCGGCGGGCTTCCCCGGACCCCCGCCAGACCCGCGGCACGCGCCGTCATGGCGCGAGCGCGGGAGATTCGCTCGTCTTGCCCACCAGCCGCTCGAGCCGTGCCGCAAGGCGGCACCGTTCGTCGTCGGTGAGGAATCGGCCCACTTCGCAGGCGCGACCGTGCGACTCGATGGTGAGTCGGCGCAGGTGCCGGCCGGCTTGCGGGTCGCGCAGTGTAACCCTCGCCCAGTGCCGAGGAAATACCGTGCGCCGTGAACCGCTTGGCGCGCGCCGCTCGATCACCACGCTGGCGTCGGAGACCGTGATCACCTCGCGCTCGGAGCCGCGGCGCAGGCTGGCGTGCACGGCCCATGCCAGCAGACCGATCTCGAGGCCGGCGAACGGCAGCACCGGCCACAGGCCCTGAGAGGCGAAAAAGCCCGCGACGAGGAAGGTCACCGCGGCGAGGCTGCCGACGAACCAGCGCGCGCCCACGGGCGTCAGCGAGCAGTTGGGCGCCAGCTCGATGCGGTGCTCGGTCGCGGCGGCGGTGGTGTCGTGCGTCTGCGTGACCATGTCGGTGCAGGCGTGCGGCAGGCAAGAGGCGCCGAAAGTAGCAGGCCGGCCGGCCACTGGCAACGCGTAACCCGCGGTACGGAAAGAACATTTCACCTGTTCAGGGAGCGAGGCCAAAGGCTGTCGCAAGCACTGGTCGGTCGACGTAGACGGCCACCAGTGCCGCAGCCTCTGCATTGCGCAGGCCATCGCTCGTGATCACCGCGCCGGATGCCACCGGCTTGCCAACACCGGTGTCCATACACCTGACCAAGATCCGACGCGCGATTAATCAAATCATTCTTATAAAAAAGCAACAATAGCGAAGCAAATAATTGCATTAATACAAATAATATTGACGCTATCCGCTATCCGCTATCCGCTATCCGCTATCCGCTATCCGCTATCCGCTATCCCCTTCTCCCAATCTTCCCCACCGGCACGAAGACCTCACCCGGCGTCCTCTTCGCCCGCGGTGCCTCGACCGGAACCCACGCCTGCCCGAACACCACTTCATGCGTGGCGGGCAGGCGGCCGTCGCGCCGGAACGTCTCGTAGGCGGCGGTCATGCGGGCGAGCGCGCCCTTGCCGGTCAGCCCGCGTGGCCGTCCGGCATTGGCGTTGTGCGCGCCGATCGCCTTGAGGTCGCGCATCAGGTCCCGCACCTCGGCGTAGGTGAGCGTGTAGCGCTCGACGTCCATCACCGGCTCGACGAGGCCAGCCCGCAGCAGCGCGTCACCGAGGTCGTGCATGTCGATGAAGCGGTTGACGTGGGTATGGCGGTCGGCCGCGGCCCAGGCCCGGCGCAGCTCGACGAGCGTGTCCGGCCCGAAGGTCGTGAACGTGAGCAGGCCGCCCGGCCGCAGTACCCGCCGGCACTCGTGGAACACGGCGTCGGGGTCGGTGCACCAGTGCAGCATCAGGTTGCTGAACACCAGGTCGACGCTCGCGTCGCGCAGTGGCAGCGCCGTGGCGTGGCCGCACACCCGGCGGAAGCGGCGCAGAAGAGTCTGCCGGCGCCCCGCCTCGCGCAGCATGCCCTCGGCAAGGTCGAGTGCCACCACCTGGCTCGTGCGGAAGCGGCGCTTGAGCGCGAGCGACGCATGGCCGGTGCCCGTGCCGAGGTCGAGCACCACCGCGGGCTCGAGGCGCACCACGTCGAGCCGCTGCAACAGTTCATCGCGGACCCGGGCCTGCAGCACGGCGGCCTGATCGTAGCCGCGGGCCGCTTGGGCAAAGGAACGGCGCACCCGGCCGCGATCGATGTCGAACGGGTCGTTCATGCCGGTGCCCGGACGATCGGGATCGGGTGTGCTCATGTGAATCCGGCGGAACGCGCAAGAATTGGCGGCTGCGGAGCGGGAACCGGCGGCGCAGGCTGCGTCCGGACGGTCGGGTCAGTATTCAGAGGCGGCCTCCCGGCTGTCAAACGAGCATGTGGCATTGGATTGACAGTGGCCTGGAGCGAATCGGCGCCTTGCTGTTGCCGCCGCGCTGCGTGCTGTGCGGCGGCCGCGGACAGCCGCCGTGCCTCGACCTGTGTCGCGACTGCGAGGTCGTCCTGCCGCCGGCCGACGGCCCGCGATCCTGTCCGACCAGGACCGTCTACGCGTGAGTTTGCCCCCTTCGGGTACGAGCCACCGCTCGACCACCTCGTGCACGTGCTCAAGTACCGTGGCCAGCTCGCCGTGGCGCGGGTGCTCGGCAACCTGCTGGGCGCGCAGGTGGAATCGTTCGGGTTGCAGCACGACGTCGACGTGATCGTACCGGTGCCGCTGCACGTCGCGCGCCATGCAGAGCGCGGCTTCAACCAGTCGCTGGAGATCGCGCGCTGGACGGCCGCCGCCTGGAGGTCGGGTCGACGACCGACTGGCGCAGCGGCGCGCGACACTCGACCGCAGGTCGGGCTGGGGAGTGCCGAACGCCGCACCAACCTCGCCGCATGCGTTCGTGGCCGTCGCGCCGGTCCACCGCCTGCGCGTGGCGCTGGTCGACGACGTGACGACCACCGGCACCACGCTGCAGGAACTCGGGACCGTGCTGCTCGAGGCCGGGGCGTCGAGCGTCGTGGCGTGGTGCGTGGGTCGGGCGGCGGCCGCGAAGCAGGTAAACTCTCGCCTCGACCCGGAGGACCCGTCGGCATGACCAGCCAGCCAACCCACGACACCTCGCCCCTGGCGGCGATCCGCCAGTTCCTCAAGCTGGAATCCGCCAGCGGTATCCTGCTGGTGCTGGCCGGCACGCTCGCGATGGTCGCAGCCAACTCGGGCCTGGCTGGCCTGTACGAGTCGTTCCTGGCCACGCCGTTCAAGATCCAGCTCGGCGAGTTCGCGCTCGACAAGTCGCTCGGCGTCTGGATCAACGACCTGCTGATGGCGATCTTCTTCCTGCTGGTCGGCCTGGAGATCAAGCGCGAGGTCGTGATGGGCGAGTTGTCGGACGCGGCGAAGGTGGCCCTGCCGGCGATCGCAGCGGTGGGCGGCATGGTCGTGCCGGCCGCGATCTACGCGTGGGTCAACTGGGGCGACCCGGTCGGCATCCGCGGCTGGGCTATACCTTCCGCGACCGACATCGCGTTCGCGCTCGGCGTGCTGTCGCTGTTCGGCGAGCGGGTCCCGGTGGGACTGAAGATCTTCCTGATGACGCTCGCCGTGCTCGACGACCTCGGCGCCATCATCATCATCGCGCTGTTCTACACCAGCGACCTCTCGGTGCAGGCGCTGCTGCTCGCCGGACTCGCGCTCGTCGGCCTGCTGGTGCTGAACCGCTTCGGCGTGACGCGCATCGCCCCGTACATCCTGGTCGGCCTCGTGCTGTGGACCTGCGTGCTCAAGTCAGGCGTGCACGCGACACTGGCCGGCGTCGTCACGGCCATGTTCATCCCGGCGCGCAACCCGTCGGACCCTGCACACCCGCCGCTCACCCGTCTCGAGCATGCGCTGCACCCGTGGGTGGCATTCGGCATCCTGCCGATCTTCGCCTTCGCCAATGCCGGCGTGAGCCTCGAGGGCCTGAGCTTCAGCGACCTGCTGCAGCCGATCCCGCTCGGCATCGCGCTCGGCCTGGTCGTCGGCAAGCAACTCGGCGTGTTCACGTTCGCGTGGCTGGCGGTGAAGCTCGGCCTCGCGCGCCTGCCGAGCGGCGTAAGTTTCCGGCAGGTCTATGGGGCCGCGATCATCTGCGGCATCGGTTTCACCATGAGCCTGTTCATCGGCATGCTGGCGTTCGAGAACACCGCCGCCGGCCAGGTGATCGCCACCGACAAACTCGGCGTGCTGGCGGGCTCGCTGATCTCGGCCTTGCTCGGCTACGTGGTGCTGCACCTCGTGCTGCCGCGCGGCCGCAGCAGTCACGCCTGAGGCGCGGCGCCGCTCAGCCGCGGAACACGTAGTCGAGGGCGATGCCGGCGAACACCGCGAGCCCGAACAGGTTGTTGTTCAGGAAGGCGCGGAAGCAGGCGGCGGGCTCGCGATGGCGGATCAGCCGCTGCTCGTGCACGGCGAGCGCCGCAGCAATCAGCAGCCCCGCCCAGTACCAGTGGCCGAGCGAGGTCAGCCAGCCGACCAGCGCCAGGCCGGCGAGCGCGCCCGCCTGCAACGCGCCGATCACCAGCCGGTCGTGCCGGCCGAACAGGATCGCCGACGAGCGGATGCCGATCACGAGATCGTCCTCGCGGTCGACCATCGCGTACATGGTGTCGTAGGCGGTGGTCCACAGCACGACGGACAGGAACAGCGCCCACGCTTCCGGTGGCACCGAGCCGGTCTGTGCCGCGAATGCCATCGGCACCGACCAGCCGAATGCGGCGCCGAGGTAGGCCTGCGGCAGCGAGAAGAACCGCTTCAGGAACGGGTAGGTCACCGCCAGCACGCCGCCGATCAGTGCCAGCACCTGCGTCGGGCGATTGAGCGGGATCACCAGTGCGAGCGCGATCAGCCCCAGCACCGCAAACAGCCCGAGCGCCTCGGCCGGTGACACCGACTGCTTCGCCAGCGGCCGGTCCGCCGTACGGCGCACGTGCGGGTCGAATTCGCGATCGGCAAAGTCGTTCATCACGCAGCCCGCCGAGCGCATCACGAACGTGCCGAGCACGAAGATCACGAACAGGCGCTCGTCGGGGTGCCCGGCGCCCGCGATCCACAGCGCCCACAGCACCGGCCACAGCAGCAGCCAGATGCCGATCGGCCGGTCGAGGCGCATCAACCGCGCGTACTCGCGCAGCCGCGAGGGCGGGCGTGCGCCAGTGGCGCGCGATTGGCGATCGATGTCGGCGGCGTTGCGCATCGCGTCCGTGTCGGCTGTCAAACCTTGCCGAAGCGTTCCCCGTCGCCCACCCAGCGACGCAGCAGGCCTGCTATGTTCGCGCCTTCTCCCGCCAGCATCAAATCGGCGGCTCGTTGCACGCCGGGCAGCAGGTCGGCGTCGCGCACCAGCTCCGCCACCCTGAGCTGCATCAGGCCGGTCTGCCGCGTGCCGAGCAGCTCGCCCGGGCCGCGCAGCTCGAGGTCGCGCCGCGCCACCTCGAAGCCGTCGCTGGTGTCGCGCAGCACGCCGAGCCGCTCGCGCGCGATGGGCGTCAGCGGCGGGGCATACAGCAGCACGCAGTTGCTTTCCACCGTGCCGCGGCCGACCCGGCCGCGCAGCTGGTGCAGCTGCGCGAGCCCCATGCGCTCGGCGTTCTCGATCACCATCAGGCTCGCGTTCGGCACGTCCACCCCGACCTCGATCACGGTGGTCGCGACCAGCAGGTCGAGCTGCCCCTGCTTGAAGGCCTCCATCACCTTGTCCTTCTGCGGGCCGGCCATGCGGCCGTGCACCAGCCCCACGCGCACCGCCGGCAGCGCCGCCGCGAGCGCCGCGGCGGTTTCCTCCGCGGCCTGGTGGCGCACCGCCTCGGACTCCTCGATCAGCGGGCAGACCCAGTAGGCCTGGCGACCGGCGCGGCACCCGGCCTCGATGCGGGCCACCACTTCGTCGCGCCGCGCATCGGGCAGCACCACGGTCCGCACCGGAGTGCGTCCCGGCGGCAGCTCGTCGATGATCGAGACGTCGAGGTCGGCGTAGGCCGTCATCGCCAGCGTGCGCGGGATCGGCGTCGCGGTCATCACCAGCTGGTGCGGGTAGCGGCCGGCGGCACGGCCCTTCTCACGCAGCTGCATGCGCTGGTGCACCCCGAAGCGATGCTGCTCGTCGACGATGACGAGCGCGAGGCGGTCGAACTCGACGCCTTCCTGGAACAACGCGTGGGTGCCGACTGCGACCTGCACGGCGCCGCTGGCAAGGTCCTGGGTGAGCGCGGCGCGGGTGCGGCCGGTGAGCCGTCCCGTGAGCAGGCCGACGCGCACGCCGAGCGGGTCCAGCCAGCCGGCGAAGTTGCGCGCGTGCTGCTCGGCGAGCAGCTCGGTGGGGGCCATCACCGCAGCCTGCGCACCGTGCTCGACGGCGCGCAGCGCCGCCAGCGCCGCCACCACGGTCTTGCCCGAACCGACGTCGCCCTGCACGAGCCGCATCATCGGGTGCATGCGCTCGAGATCGGTGGCGATCTCGTGCCAGGCGCGGCGTTGCGCGGCAGTCAGGCGGAACGGCAGCTGCTCGAGGCAGCGATCGACGAGGTCGGTACGCCGCGGCAGCGGCCAGGCGTCGTCGCGGTCGGCCGCCTGCCGCAGCAGTCGCAGGCTGACCTGGTGCGCGAGCAGCTCCTCGAAGGCCAGGCGACGCTGCGCAGGATGGCGGCCCGCGTCCAGCGCCGCGAGGTCGGCGTCCGGCGGCGGGCGGTGCAGGTAACGCAGCGCGGCCTCGAGCGACGGTAGTCCGACCATCCCGAGCACGTCGGCGGTGACGTAGTCGCGGAGGCCGCCGCCCGGCAGCTGCGCGAGCGCCAGGCTGGTGAGCAGTCGCATGCGGCCTTGCTGCACGCCCTCGGTGGTCGGATAGACCGGCGTCAGGCTCTCGTCCGCGGCCGGCGACACGCCCGCCACGAGCTTGCGGTACTCGGGATGCACGATCTCGAGGCCGCCAGGCCCCGGTCGCACCTCGCCGAAGCAGCGCAGCCGGGTGCCGCGCGCGAGGCCTTCCTGCTGGGCCGCCGAGAAGTGGAAGAAGCGCAGGGTCAGGAATCCCGAGCCGTCGGCGATGCGGCAGAGCAGGGCGCGGCGGCGGCGAAACACCACCTCGGCCAGCTGGATCTCGCCCTCGATCACCGCGCGGTCGCCGGGCCGCAGCGTACCGATCGGCACGACGCGAGTGCGATCCTCGTAGCGCAGCGGCAGGTGGAACAGCAGGTCCTGCACCGTATGCAGGCCCAGGCGCTGGAGCGTGACGGCCAGCGCCGGCCCGACGCCGCGCAGCGAATCCACGGGCCGCTGGTCGAGCGGCGGCGCCGTCGTCACGGCGGTGTCACAGTTCGAGGATGCCGTCCATCTCGACGGCCGCGCCGCGCGGCAACGCGGCGACGCCGACCGCCGCGCGCGCCGGGTACGGCGGGCTGAAGTATTCCGCCATCACGCGATTGACCAGCGCGAAGTGCGCAAGGTCGGCCAGGTACACGTTGAGCTTGACGATGTGGGCCAGGTCGCTGCCGGCCGCCTCTGCCACGGCCTTCAGGTTGTCGAACACGCGGCGCACCTGCGCCTCCATGTCACCCGTCACCAGCTCGCCGGTCGCCGGGTCGAGCGGGATCTGGCCCGACAGGTAGACCGTGCTGCCCGCGCGGATGGCCTGCGAGTAGGTGCCGATGGCCTGCGGAGCGTTGGTGGTTGCGATTGGAGTGAGCGGCATGGGAGGGGTCCGTGGTTGCGGTGGACGGGTAGTGTAGGAGCGGACAGGGGGTAATGACTAGCGGGTAGGGGGTAGTAACAGAGGTGGAGCTGTAGCTGAGGGCGCCGCATCCCTTCACTACCCCCTATCCCCTATCACTACCCCCTTTCCTCACGCGAGAGTTCGCGTGACCTTCAGCACTTCCTGCATGCCGCGCACGGCGCGGATCACGCGCGCGAGGTTGCGGCGATCCTGCACCAGCAGCTCGAAGATCAGCGTGGAGGAGTCGCTGTCGCGCTCCACCACCGACACGCGATCGATGTTGGTCTGCGTGCCCGAGATGGCCGAGGCGACGCGCGCCAGTACGCCGACGCGGTTGCTGACTTCGATCTTGATCTCGACGTGGAACAGGCGGTCGACGGCCGGCTGCCAGGCCACCGGAACCCACTTCTCCGGATGCTTGCGGAACGAGGAGAGGTTGCCGCAGGCCTCGCGGTGGACCACCACGCCGCGGCCGCTCGACAGGTTGGCGAGGATCGGGTCGTTGGGGATCGGGAAGCAGCAGCGCGCGTAGCTGACGACCAGGCCCTCGGTGCCCGCGATCGCGAGCGGACCCGGCACGCCACCTTCGCCCGCCTCGCCCGCGTCGTCCGGCAGCAACCGGCGCGCGACGAACGGCGCGACCCGCTCGCCGAGGCCGATCTTCTCGAACAGCTCCTCCTCGTTGCGCAGCCCGAGGTCGCGCACCAGCGCCTCGCGCGCCTCGACCGGCACCTTGCGCAGGCTGAGCGAGAACTCCTCGAGCGCCTGGTTGAGCAGGCGACGGCCGAGGTCCACCGCCTCCGAGCGCTTCAGGTTCTTGAGGTACTGGCGGATCGCGGCGCGCGCCTTGGCGGTCACCACGAAGTTCACCCACGACGGGTTCGGCGTGGCGCCCTTGGCGGTGATGATCTCGACCGTCTGGCCGTTGCGCAGCGCGGTGCGCAGCGGCACCAGCCGGCGGTCCACCTTGGCCGCGACGCAGCGGTTGCCCACGTCGGTGTGCACGGCGTACGCGAAGTCGACGCAGGTGGAGCCGCGCGGCAGGCGGCGGATGTCGCCCTTCGGCGTGAACACGTACACCTTGTCCGGGAACAGGTCGACCTTGACGCTCTCGAGGAACTCCTCGGAGTTGCCGCCCTGCTGGATCTCCACGAGCTGCTGCAGCCATTCGCGCGCGCGATCGCTGTGCGTGCGGCCGGACGCGTCGCCCTCCTTGTACTGCCAGTGCGCGGCGATGCCGGACTCGGCGACGTGGTGCATGTCCTCGGTGCGGATCTGCACCTCGATCGGCAGCCCGTTCGGCCCGAACAGCGTGGTGTGCAGCGACTGGTAGCCGTTGGCGCGCGGGATCGCGATGTAGTCCTTGAAGCGGTTCGGCATCGGCTTGTACACGCCGTGCACCACGCCGAGCGTGCGGTAGCAGGTGTCGACGTCCGCACGATGATGCGCAGCCCGTACACGTCGACGATCTCGCCGAGCGAGACCTTCTTGCGGCGCATCTTCTGGTAGATGCTGTGCACGTCCTTCTCGCGGCCCTCGACGCGCGCCGGGACCTGCGCCTTGCCGAGTGCGGCCTCGAGCGTCACCTTGATGCGCGCGACGAACTGCTTCTGGTTGCCCTTTGCCTTGCGCACCGCGGTCTCGATGACCTTGTAGCGGCGCGGGTAGAGCGCGCGGAACCCGAGGTCCTCGAGCTCGACCTTGATGGCGTGCATGCCGAGCCGGTTGGCGATCGGCGCGTAGATCTCGAGCGTCTCGCGCGCGATGGTGCGGCGCTTGGCGGGCGGCATCGCGCCGAGCGTGCGCATGTTGTGCGTGCGGTCGGCGAGCTTGACCATGATCACGCGGATGTCGCGCACCATGGCGAGCAGCATCTTGCGGAAGCTCTCGGCCTGCGCCTCGGCGCGGCTCTTGAACTGGATCTGGTCGAGCTTGCTCACCCCGTCGACCAGCTCGGCCACCTCCTTGCCGAAGCGGGTGGTGATCTCCTCCTTGAGGGTCGGGGTGTCCTCCATCACGTCGTGGAGGATCGCGGCGATCAGCGTCTGCGGGTCGAGCCTGAGGTCGGCGAGCAGGTCGGCGACCGCGACCGGGTGCGTGATGTAGGGCTCGCCCGAACGGCGGCGCTGGCCCTCATGGGCCTGGAACGCGAAATCGTAGGCGGCCTGGACCCGCTCGACGTCCTCGTGGGTAAGGTACGTCTCGAGCTTGTCGATCAGCTGGTTGATGCCGATGGACCGTCTTCCGTAGGGCAGCAGGCTGCGCAGGGAAGACGTGACGTCCATGGCCGGCTCCGGCGGGGGTCAGTCTCCCAGGCCGAGGTGGGGCGCGCGCAGCTCGCCCATGAACTCGGGCTCGGGGATGAAGTCCTGCGGCGGGCGGTCCGGCTCCTCGAGAATCTCGAGGCCGACGTGGCCGGCGGCCACCTCGCGCAGCGCCAGCACCGTTGGCTTGTCGTTCGCCCAGTCGAGCGTGGCCTCGGCGCCATTGGCGAGCTTGCGGGCACGCTTGGAGGCGACCAGCACCAGCTGGAACAGGTTCGGGACGTTCTGCAGGCAGTCTTCGACGGTGATGCGGGCCATGGCGGTCAGGCGGGGTTCGGGAATTAGGACGGGCGAGCATACCAGAAAAGCCTGTGCCGACAAGCGCTTATGCAATCGTGGGCGGGCATGCCCCAGCCGGACCCGGCGCGGCGGCGTGATCAGGGTCACAGTTCTGGTCTTGCCGTGCTGGTCACCGGTCCGCAAAGTGCTAAGTTAGAGTCCAAACATCCGTTTCACAGCAGATGTGCGTACCGGGTTTCCGGTAGCAGGGGGTGGGTGAGGTGCACAATCGCTGCGTCCTGATCCGGCCGGGCCTCGGCGCCAGCCGTCATGGGGGCTTCACCCTGATCGAGTTGATGGTGGTAGTGGCGATCGTCGCCATTCTGGCGTCGATTGCCGTGCCGAGCTACCGCCAGTACCTGCAGCGCGGCGCGGTCGCGGAGGCGATCGCGGCGCTTGGGTCGGGTCGCGTGGTCGCCGAGCAGTTCTTCCTCGACAACCGCACTTATGTGAATGCGCCCTGCCCCGATGACACGGACCGGTTCACGATCGCGTGCGTGTTCAATGCAGATACGTACACCCTGACCGCGACCGGCACTGACAATGTCGCCGGTTTCTCCTACACGGTCAACGAGGCGAACGTACGGACCAGCACGGCGTGGGGGACCAGTCGCAACTGCTGGGTCGCGCGCAAGGGGGATTCGTGCTGAAGACCGGGCTGCGAGGATTCACGCTGGTCGAACTGATGGTCACGATCGCAATCGTCGGCCTGCTGCTGGTGCTCGGCGTGCCGACGATGCGCGGCGTGATCGAGAACGGCCGCATCCGCACGGCCGCCGAGTCCTGGCAGTACGGCCTCACCCTGGCGCGCAACGAGGCTGTCCGGCGCAATGCCCGCATCCAGTTCGTGACCAGCGCCGACGGTTGGGTGGTCAGCTTGATGGACAACACGGTCCTGCACTCCGGGTCCGGCCAGGAAGGCGCTGCTAACCTCGCGGTGACGATTACCCCGAACAACGCCACGCGCGTCACCTATAACGCGTTCGGGCGGATCGTGGACCCGAACCCGGATCTCTCGCCCCCGATCACCGAGGTGGATATCGAATCCGTGAACCCGCCGAGCCTCTCCTCGTACCGGCCGCTGCGGCTGCAGTTGCTGGCGGGCGGCCCGTCGCGGCTCTGTGATCCCGCGCTGGCGACGACCGACCCGAGGGCCTGCCTGTGAGCCGGTCACGGCGCCGCCCTGCGTCGAGGGCGATGCGCGGTTTCGCGCTCATCGAGGCGCTGGTGGCCGTACTGCTGTTTGCGGTCGGCATCGTCGCGCTGTTACGAGTGCTCGGCACGGCGATCAAGGACGCCGGCGATGTCGAGTACCGTGCCGTCGCCGCGACCCTGGCCGACGGCACCATCGGCCGCATGTGGGTCGATCGACCAAACTGGAACACCTACGCCGTTGTCGACGACCCGGTGCCGGAGTTGCCGAACGGCCTGCAGACGGTCACCGTCGCCGGCAACGTGGTGACCATCACCATTCGCTGGCAGCCGCCGGGCGCGGCCGACGAGCGGGTGCACACCGTCGCCGCCACGCTGGTGACGAACTAGCCATGCGCGCGCATCGTCAACGAGGTGTTTCGCTGGTCGAGCTGATGGTCGCGGTCGTGATCGCGATCATCACCGTGCTCGTGGTGCTCGAGGTGCTGGCCACCTACGAGGCCCGCAAGCGCACCACTACGATCGGCAACGACGCGGAGATCAGCGCGGCCACGGGGCTGTACGCGCTCGAGCGCGAGTTGCGCATGGCGGGCGCGGGCATGACGCTGCCCACCGGATTCGCCTGCAACGCGGGCGTCAACCTGTTCTTCGATACCGCGACGGCCTCGGACGGCGCGTTGCTCGCACCGGTGCGCATCATCGACGGCGGGGCGGTCCCCGACCAGATCGTCGTGATCCGCAGCGACGCCGATTTCGGGCCGGCGCCGGCGACCATCGTCACTGCCATGGCGGCCCCCGATTCGTCGGTGATCGTCGACTGGAACGGCGGTCTTGCGCTGGGCAACCTGTTCCTGGCCGGCAGTGCCGACGGCAACAAGGTCTGCACGCTGATGGAGCTGACCCGGGCGCCGCAGCCGAGCGGCAGCGGCTTCAGCCTCGAGCACAGCTCGGCCAATTCCGACTACAACCCCGCCAGTCCGGCAACCGCCTTCACCACCCCCATCCGCTACGACGTCGGTGACACCATCACCAACCTCGGGCGGTTCGGGCTGCGCACGTTTCGCGTGTTGTGCAGCGACGGCGCGGCCCCGGGTCTCGACAACACATGCAACCTCGTTTCCTTCAACACGCTCGCCACCCCGGCGCCGACGCTGGCCAACGTCGAGTCGATCTCGACCCAGGTGGTCGATCTGCAGGCCCAGTATGGCGTCGCCCCGGCCAACAGCCAGACCGTGAACGCGTGGGTCGACGCCACGGGCGGTACCTGGGCTGCGCCAACGCTCGCCAACCTGCGCCGCATCAAGGCGGTGCGGCTCGCGATCGTCACGCGCGGCAACCTGGAGCGGGAGATGGTCAGCCCGGCCACCCTCGTGCTGTGGGACGAAGGACAGCCGACTGAGCGCACGATCGCGCTCAGCAACGACCAGCGCCGCTACCGCTACAAGGTTCTGACCGTCGTAGTACCGCTCATCAACGTCATCTGGGCAGGCGTATGAACTCAATCCTGCAACGACGGTACCGGCACGGCGAGCGGGGCATCTCGTTGATAGTCGTGCTGGTGGCGCTGGTGATCATCAGTTTCGCCGCGCTGGCCCTGCTGCGCTCGAGCGACACGAGTACTATCATCGCCGGCAACCTTGCGTTCCAGAAGACGGCGCTGCAGGCCGGTGACGCGGGCGTCGAGGACGCGATCGCCTTTCTCGTGCCCCTGGCCACCGGCGCGACGCTGTTCGCCGACGACGCCGCCAACGGCTACTTTGCCACCACCACGGATGCCTGCGACGTGACCGGGCAACGCACGCCGGACGTGCCCGCCGACGACGTCAACTGGGACGGCACCGACCCCGGGGTCACCTGCAACCTGGACGCATTGACCCCGAATCCGCAGCCGGCCGGCGTGCCGGCCGGCTACACGGTGCGCTACGTCATCAACCGCGTCTGCAACGCCGAGGGCGATCCCAACTCGCTGCTCGCGGCCGACGGCGCGACACCAATGACCTGCTCGCGCGTTGGCGCCGGCGCGAGCGAGGGCAGCACGCGCGGCGGTCCGTCGTACGGCAACCTGCCGCTGACCGGCGAGACGCAACAGTACTACCGCATCACCACCAGGATCGAAGGGCCGCGCAACACCGTGCGCTACGTCCAGACGCTGGTGGTGATCTGACCAACCGCAGGGAATTCTGCCGGGAGCCAGGCAATGACAGCCAATAGACTCAAGAAACTGGTCCAGTCCGCGGCGCTCGCGCTGCTGGTGGGACTCAGTTCCGTCCTGCCCGCCGGCGCAGCCGACGTGGACCTGGCCAACGCGCCGCTGGTGTCCGGGCTGAGCAAGACCGTGCCGCCCAACATCCACTTCGTGCTGGACGACTCGGGCAGCATGGCCTGGGACTACATGCCGGACGACGTCGACAGCAAGAATTCGAGCAACTGCTTCAAGAACTTCGGCTACAACAAGATCTACTACAACCCGTCGATCACCTATGTGCCGCCGGTCAGGGCGGACGGCACGTCCTTCGCGAACCAGACTTTCACCAACGCCAAAGTGGACGGCTTCGGCATCTCGTCCTCGTCCTCGACTAACCTGGCCGAAGGCGACACGCAGCGCCTCGGCAGCAACCCGTTCGCCACGCTCGGCGGCAGCAAGACGGTCACGGTGACCGACAATAGCCACGGCCAGTCCGTGGGCGCCACCGTCCGGTTCTCCGGCGTCTCGGGCTCGGGCACGGTCAACGGCGTGACCGGCCTCAACTCGACGTTCACGATCGCCTCGGTGATCGATGCCAACACCTACACCATCACCGCCGGGAACAACGCCAGCAAACGTAACCGACTCGTTGGGGAACAACCCGTTCAGGACGACCAACGACAGCCGCACGGTCACGGGTCACGGACAATGCGCCACGGCCGGGTCGTGGGGGACACGGTCACGTTCTCGGGCGTTTCGGGCTCCGGTACGGTCAACGGTGTGACCGGCCTGAACGGCGACGTTCACGATCGCCTCGGTGATCGATGCCAACAGCTACAGGATCACCGCGGGGAACAATGCCACGAGTACTGGAAACGGCGGCGGCAACAGCGTCGATGCGTACGTTACCCTCGGGGAGTCGGTGGCGGCAGCAGCGTCGACGCGATCTATTCTGCCTACTTCTACTACGAATACACGAGTGACCCGTCGTCCCCGCCGTCGACCTGCGCGGCCAACACCGCTTACACCAAGCAGCTGCCACTGACCGCTGCCGAGAAGCAGAATTTCGCCAACTGGTACAGCTACTACCGCACCCGCATCAACATGATGAAGTCGGCGTCCGGACGTGCGTTCGCGCCGATCGACGACAAGTTCCGCGTCGGCCTCGACGTCATCAGCAACAATACTCCGGGTACGGTCCTGGTGACGCCCGCCAAGTTCGCTGGGACGACCAAATCGAACTGGTACACGGAGCTGTACGACGCCGGCGCCAGCGGCTCGACGCCTTTGCGGGCCGCGCTCTCCAAGGCGGGACGCCTCTACGCCGGCAAAGTCATCACCGGCAACGCGGATCCGGTGCAGTATTCCTGCCAGCAGAACTTCACCATCCTCACCACCGACGGCTACTGGAACCTGAGTTCCGAGGTGCCGGCCGGCTCCAGCACCAACCCGCCGAACAGCGGCGTCTATGGCAATGCCTCGAGCAACTACGGCCCGTACCGGGAAGACAACCGGACCGTGGTCGGCGACCAGGACGGCGTCGCCGGGACGGTGAAGCCGTACCTCGACGCCGGCAAGTATGCGAACAGCATCGCCGACGTCGCGATGTACTACTACAAGACCGACCTGCGTCCGACCGGTACGCTCGGCGGCCTGCCGGACGGCGGCACGGTGCGGCTCGACGTTTCGACGGACAACGTGCCGGCGGCCGGGGCCGACACGGCTACCCACCAGCACATGACGACCTTCGCGCTCGGCCTCGGTGTCGCGGGCACGCTCGCCTACGATGAGGACTACCTCACCGGCGGCTCGGCCGACTACAACGCCATCCTGCAGGGCACCAAGAACTGGCCGAATCCCGACATCCGCAACACGAACCAGCAGGTCACGGTGCGCGTGGACGACACCTGGCACGCCGCCGTCAACGGGCGCGGCCAGTACCTGAGCGCATCGAACCCGGACTCGGTGATCATCGCCCTCCGGAAGACGCTCGCCGCGATCTCGGTGACGAATGCCTCGGCCGCCTCGGCGGCCACCAGCAGCCTCGAGCCGGTCGCCGGCGACAACTTCGCCTACATCGCGCAGTACACGACCGGCCTCTGGTACGGCGACCTGCTCGCACGCACCATCGAGCTCAACACCGGCACGCTGTCGCCGACCGTCGTCTGGTCGGCGCAGACCGAGCTCAGCAAGAAGGTCGGTGCGGCGACCGATACCCGCACGATCTATACGTTCGACAGCACCGCGACGGACCTGCTCAAGTCCTTCGAGGCGACCGAACTCGCCACCGAGATCGCGGCCGGCCACTTCAAGTCGGACACGTCGAATCCCAATGGCAAGCTCACGCAATTCGACACCTGGTCCGCCGCCCAGAAGACCGCGGCGACCAGCGACGCGATGATCGACTTCATCCGCGGCCAGACCGGCAACCAGGGCCAGCCCGCCGACGTGAGCAAGCTGTTCCGTGATCGGACCTTCGCGCTCGGCGACATCGTCAATGCGGCGCCGGTATTCGTGCGCAAGCCGCCGTTCGCATATACGGACACCGGCTATGCCGCGTTCGTCACCGCCAATGTCGGCCGCAAGGCGGCCGTGTACGTCGGCGCCAACGACGGCATGCTGCATGCGTTCGACGCCGAGACCGGCGAGGAACTGTGGGGCTACATCCCGTCCGTGGTCGTGCCGCAGCTCTACAAGCTCGCCGACGCGGGCTATGCCAACAACCATCGCTTCTTCGTCGACGGGCCGATCGCCGTCGGCGACGCCTACGACGGCACCAGCTGGCGGACCATCCTGGTCGCCGGCCTCGGCGGCGGCGGCAAGGCCTACGTGGCGCTCGACGTGACGGATCCCGACGCTCCGAAGGCGCTCTGGGAGTTCGGTACCGCCCAGGACGACGACATGGGGTACAGCTACGGCAACCCGATCCTGACCAAGCGTGCCTCTGACGGCCGTTGGGTGGTGCTGTTCGCGTCCGGCTACAACAACAACGGGCCAGGTGGCGACGGCAAGGGCCGGCTCTACGTCGTGGACGCCATCGATGGCTCGCTGCTCAGCGAGATCATCACCGACAACGCCAACACCAACCCCGACCAGAGCGGCATCGCGAAAATCAACAACTTCGTCACGGCCGGACTGATCGACAACACGACGCAGTACGTCTATGGCGGCGACCTCGCCGGTAACCTGTGGCGATTCGACCTGAGCAACGGCAGCGGCACGTCGCTGCGTCTCGGCAGGACGTCCGCCACCGCCGGTTCCCAGCCGATCACCGTCCGGCCGGAGCTGGCGCGCATCCGCGACAACTCGGGCACCTACCACCGGGTCATTTACTTCGGCACTGGCCGCTATCTCGGGTTCAACGACCTGTCCGCATCGGCTCCGTCGACGACGATTGCCCAGGCCTACTACGCGGTGAAGGACACCGGCGCGGACATCGGCGTATTCGCGACCAGTGGCACTCTCGTGGAACAGACGCTCGACGCGTCGGCATCACCGCGCACGATCCCGAATCCGGTCGTGGTCGACTGGTCGACCAATAACGGCTGGTTCCTCGCGCTGCCGGTCGGCGAGCGGGTCAGCGTCGACCTGCGCCTGCAGCTCGGCACCCTGGTGGGACTGTCGAACAAGCCCGAAAACGACTATTGCTCGGTCGGCGGCACCAGCTGGCTGTATGCGTTCGACTACAAGACCGGTGCCGCGGTGAGCACCTCGCAGAACCGTGCGGTCGGGTTCCCGGTGGGCTCGTCGATTGCCACGGGCCTGACCCTGATTCGCCTGCCGAACAACAAGCTGGTCGCGATCGTGACCCAGGCGGACACGACCGTCAAAGCCATGAGCATTCCGGTGGCGCCGGGTGCCGCAGGCGCGGTGCGCCGCGTCGGCTGGCGCGAGATTCCCTGACCAGCGGTCCATCGCGGCCGGTCGCCTCCTCCGCAGGTGCGGAGGAGGCGGCCAGGTCGCCCGGAACCGGCGCCGGCTAGCCGGCCAGTCCTGCGGCGAACTCGACCAGCCCCGCGCGGTCACGCCGGGACGCGCTGCCGCGACCAGCGACGATGTCCTGCAGCTCATGCAGGGCGCGAGCGAAATCGTCGTTGACCACCACGTAGTCGAACTCGCGCCAGTGGCGCATGTCGCCTGCGGCGTCGCGCAGGCGACGCTGGATGACGTCCTCCGCATCGGTGCCGCGTCCGCGCAGCCGACGCTCGAGCTCGGCACGTGACGGCGGCAGGATGAAGATCGAGACGCACTCCGGCAAGGCGGCCCGGACCTGGGCGGCGCCCTGCCAGTCGATCTCGAGGATCAGGTCCTGGCCTGCGGCGAGCGCCAGCTCGACCTGCCGGCGCGCGGTGCCGTAGTAGTTGTCGAAGACGCGCGCATGCTCGAGGAACTCGCCGTTCCCGACCATGCGCTCGAACTCCTCGCGGTCGACGAAGAAATAGTCGCGGCCGTGCTGCTCGGCTCGGGCGCTGCGGGCGGGTGGTGTAGGAGACCGAGAAGCGCAGCCCCGGCTCGCGCTCCATGAGTGCGCGCACCAGCGAGGTCTTGCCTGCGCCCGACGGCGCGGCGATGACGAAGAGCCGACCGCGAACCTTGGCGTCCCCGCTAGTCAAGGCACGGCTCCGGCCGGTGGGTGGGCTCATCGCGCATCCCGGGGATCAGTTCAACTGGCCCGCGGCCCACTTCTGATCAAAGGCCGCCCGGGCACGAATCTGCTGATTCGCACACTCCACGTAGGCGTCCCAGTCCGGTGGATCGCTGCAGTCTGCCGAGGGCCGGAAGTAGCGATGCCATGCCGCCTCCTTTGCGGCCGGGGACCTGTCACTGGCAGGAACCTGGCCGACGGCGCCGGCGGGAGCCGCACCGGAAGGCGGCACCGGACCGCCAGTGGGGGCCGCCTGGGGGGGCGGGTTCGCCGCAGCGGGTCGGGAAAGACTCGCCGGCGGCCTCGGCACCGCCGCCGGTGTCGAGCGCGGAAGGCTGCGGTCGAGGGGGCGGAGCGGCTCGACCGACGGTGCCGTGGGCCTCCTGCTCGGGACCGGCTGCCTCTGGACGGGCCGCGGGTTCGGCCTTGGCGGGCTCTGCGTCAGGTCGCTGTGCCGTGGGTGCAGGCGCGTCCCGATCGGGCCACAGGGCGGATACGATCGCGACCAGCACCACAGTCGCCAGGATCGCAGCCGGCGCCCGGAACCTGGCCAGGCCGGGTCCCGCCGAATCCCCGATCTGAGCAGCCCCCAGCACCCGTCCGCGGGCCTCAGCGGGGGTTGCGGCTTGCGTGGTCCCTTCGAACACGAAGCCGCGTGAGTCCATGCTGTTCTCACGCCAGTAGTTGCCGAACTGCCCGACGAAGGCGCGGCACAGCAGGTCCACCAGCACCGCCGCGATCGTCCACAGCGGTGCTTCTGCGGCCCGGCCGGCGTACACGACGCCGACCACGCCGAGCTGCACGACCAGCAGGCCTGCGCCGGTCCGCCACAGATGCTTGTCGAACGCCCAGATCCAGGTGAGCAGGAAGCCGGGCCACGAGAAGCCCTCCTTGATGGCTTCGGTGCCATGCCGATCGTGGACGTAGACGTGGTGTGTGGTCACGGCGGCGGCCGTCCGACCTTCGCGGCAGGATCACTCAACGTTCTGCACCTGCTCGCGCATCTGCTCGATCAGCACTTTCATGTCCACGGCGGCGCGCGTGGTCTCGGTGTCCTGCGACTTCGACGACAGCGTGTTCGCCTCGCGGTTGAATTCCTGCATCAGGAAATCGAGCCGTCGACCCGCGGGTTCCTTCGAGTCGAGCACCTGGCGCGTCTCGGCGAGGTGGCTGCCGAGACGGTCGAGCTCCTCCTCGACGTCCATCTTGTGGGCCAGCAGCGCGATCTCCTGCTCGAGGCGCTCGGCATCGACGGCCGTGCCGAGCTGCGCGACCCGTTCGAGCACCCGCGCACGAATGCGTGCCGCGACCTCCGGCAGCCGCGCGCGGACGGCCACGACCGATTCCTGCAGCGCGTCGCAGCGCTGCACCAGCATCTCGCGGATCCGTGCGCCTTCGCGGGCGCGGGCATCGTTGAGGTCGGCTGACCGTCTCGCGCAGCAGGTCCATGGCCGCCGCGACGATCGGCGTCATGTCGCGCTCGGCTTCGCGGATCACCCCGGGCCAGCGCAGTACGTCGAGCGGATTCACGGTGCCGGTGGCGGTGCCGGCGACGGCGCACCGGCGGTCGCGCCCGCCACCACCTGCTCGACCAGTGCCTGGTTGATCTCGATGGCCGCCGCACCCGCAGGCGCGCCGCGCAGGTAAACGCCGGCATCCACCTTGCCGCGGCGGAGCACGCTGGAAAGCAGCTGGCGCGCGTCGTTCTCGAGGCCGCGCAGGTCCTCGGGCAGGCGCAACGAGAGCTCGAGGTAGCGGTGGTTCACCGACCGCAGTTCGCAGGTGAGCGTGCCCCACGGGCCCGGATGCTCACGGCGCGCGAAGCCGGTCATGCTGCGGATCATGGCTGTGTCCCGGAGGCGTCGGCCGACGCACGCGCCACTTACGCGGAGTGTGCGCTGGTATTGTATATTCCACCGAAGTTTACATGAGAACAGGCGTGCCGGAGCGTCCCTTGCCGATCGAGCACGCGGATCTGAGCCTTCTCGGAAATCGCGAAGAAAACCAGGATCGCGTCGCCATTGCCATCGACGACGGCGCGGCGTTCCTTGCCGTCGTGGACGGCATGGGCGGTCACGCGGACGGTGCCCGTGCCGCCGAGGTCGCCATCCGCACCATGGTCGGCGAGTTCTGGGATGCGAGCCGTCCGTTGTTCGACCCGGACGGCTTCCTGCACCTGACCGTGGGCCGGGCCCACGAGGCCGTCGTCGCGCTCGGCCGCGGGCTGCCGCCGGAAATCCGGCCGCGCGCCACCTGTGCCGCGTGCATCGTGCAGGGGTCGAACGCCTACTGGGTGCACGTCGGCGACAGCCGTGTCTACCTGCTGCGCGGCGGGCAGGTGGTCGAGCGCACCCGCGACCACAGCCACGTCGAGTTGCTGCTGCGTGCCGGCCGCATCACCGAGCTGCAGGCGCACGACCACCCGATGCGCAATTACGTCGAGTGCTGCATCGGCGGCGACCCGGCGCTGCCGGAGATGTCACTCGGTGGTCGCCGCCCGTTGCTGTCGGGCGACGTGCTGCTGCTGTGCTCGGATGGCCTGTGGTCCGGGCTGCAGGACGAGCAGATCGCCTTGCTCGGCCAGGCCGGCGACCGCAGCCTGCGCGACAATCTTGCCGACCTCGGCGCGCGCGCAGTTCAGGCCGGCGCGCCGTTTGCCGACAACACCACTGCCGCAGCCGTCCGCTGGCTCGGCGCCTGAACGCCCACCAGGAGATTCCCACGTGAGACCGAGCGGCCGCGCAGCGGACGAGATGCGCACCATCCGCATTACCCGCGGATTCACACGCCACGCGGAGGGGTCCGTGCTGGTCGAGTTCGGCGAGACGCGCGTGCTCGTGACCGCGACCGTCGAGGACGGTGTGCCGTCGTTCCTGCGCGGCAAGGGCGAGGGCTGGGTGACGGCGGAGTACGGCATGCTGCCACGCGCGACGCACACGCGTTCGGCGCGCGAGGCGGCGCGCGGCAAGCAGAGCGGGCGCACGCTCGAGATCCAGCGCCTGATCGGCCGCTCGCTGCGCGCCGTCGTCGACATGCGTGCCCTCGGCGAGCGCACCGTGACCCTCGACTGCGACGTGCTGCAGGCCGACGGCGGCACGCGCACCGCGTCGATCACGGGCGCGTACGTGGCGCTGGCCGACGCCATGGACACGCTGGTACGGCGCCGCTCCATGGCCTCGAGCCCGCTGCACGGGCAGGTCGCCGCGGTGTCGGTCGGCATCGTGAACGGCGCGCCGGTCGTGGACCTCGATTACGTCGAGGACTCCTCCGCCGAGACCGACATGAACGTGGTGATGAACAACGGTGGCGGCTTCATCGAGGTGCAAGGCACCGCGGAAGGCCACGCGTTCCGCCGCCACGAGCTCGACGAGTTGCTGAACCTGGCGGCGGCGTCCTGCCAGCAGCTGTTCGCTGCGCAGACCGAGGCGCTCGCGTCCCCGGCGCCCGAGCGGCTGGGGCGACCGAAGCGATGAGCCTGCGCGGCCGCGCGCTGCCGCCGCGGCTGGTGCTCGCGACGGGCAATGCGGGCAAGCTGCGCGAAATGCGCGCGATCCTCGCGCCGTGGTCGGTGGACGTGCGGCCGCAGTCCGAGTTCACCGGCGCCGCGGCCGAGGAGACCGGCCTGAGCTTCGTCGAGAACGCGATCCTCAAGGCGCGCTTCGCCGCCGAGGCTGCGGGCCTGCCCGCCATCGCCGACGATTCGGGTCTCGAGGTCGACGCGCTGCACGGCGCGCCCGGCATCTACTCGGCGCGCTACGCCGGCCCCGGCGCGGA
The DNA here is from genome assembly GCA_963731105.1 of uncultured Gammaproteobacteria bacterium. Taxonomy (GTDB): domain Bacteria; phylum Pseudomonadota; class Gammaproteobacteria; order Steroidobacterales; family Steroidobacteraceae; genus RPQJ01. Next base: position 305,324 of record CAVSUM010000010.1, on the reverse strand, counting down.
CGACGCCGCGAACAACGCCCGGCTGCTCGAGGACCTCGACGCCATGCCGGACGCGGCGCGCGGCGCGCGATATCGCTGCGCGATGGTGTTCCTGCGCTGGCCGCTGGACCCGTCGCCGCTGGTGCAGCAGGCGAGCTGGGAAGGGCGCATTGCGCGCGTGCCGCGCGGCAGCGGCGGCTTCGGCTACGACCCGCTGTTCCTGGTGGGCGATGGCGAACGCACGGCCGCGGAGATGGAGCCGGCCCGCAAGAACGAAGTGAGCCACCGCGGCAAGGCGCTGCGCGCGCTGGTCGCGGCGCTGACGGAGCCGGACGCCGGGCCGTGAGCCGCGCCGCGCCGCCGCTGTCGCTGTACGTGCACCTGCCGTGGTGCGTGCGCAAGTGCCCGTATTGCGACTTCAACTCGCACGCCGCTCCCGCACGCGGTGTCCCGCAGCAAGCCTACGTCGCCGCACTGCTCGACGACCTCGAGTTCGCCGCGCGCGATTGCGGCGGCCGCCCGCTGGTGTCGATCTTCTTCGGCGGCGGAACCCCGAGCCTGTTCGCGCCGGCCGCCATCGGGCAGGTGATCGAGCGGGCGGTGCAGCTGCTCGGCGTGGCGGCGGACCTCGAGGTCACGCTCGAGGCGAATCCCGGCACGATCGAGCGCGGCCGATTCGCCGAGTATCGCGCCGCCGGCGTGACGCGGGTGTCGCTCGGCGCGCAGAGCTTCGACGCACGACAGCTCGTCGCACTCGGGTCGCATCCATGCACGCGAGGAGACGCTGGCCGCCGTCGACGAGTTGCGAGCCGCCGGGCTGGACAACTTCAACCTCGACCTGATGTACGCGCTGCCGCAGCAGACGGTCGCGGAGGCCGTGGCCGATCTCGAGCAGGCGCTCGCACTCGGGCCGGCGCACGTGTCGCACTACCAGCTCACGCTCGAGCCGGGCACCGCATTCGAGCGTCGTCCGCCGCCAGTGCCCGACGACGACACCTCGCTCGCGATGCAGCTCGCGTGCCAGCAACGGCTCGCGGCCGCGGGCTACCGGCACTACGAGGTCTCGGCCTATGCGCGGCCGGGGCGCGCGTGCCGCCACAACCTCAATTACTGGCGCTTCGGCGATTACCTCGGCATCGGCGCCGGTGCGCACGGCAAATTGAGCGATGCGGCGACCGGCCGCGTCGTGCGGACCGCACGCGTCAAGCAACCGGGGCTGTTCCTGGCAGCGGCGCGGCCCGCCGAAAGACTCGCGGAGGTGCGCGAGGTGCCGGCGGCGGACCTTGCGTTCGAGTTCTGCCTGAATGCGCTGCGCCTGTGCGACGGGTTCGACGCCGCGCTGTTCGAGGCGCGCACCGGCCGGCCATGGTCGGACCTCGCCGGGACGGTTGCCGCCGCCGAGGCTCGCGGCCTGCTCGCGGCCGAAGCAGGTGGCCGCTGGGTGCCGACCGAGCTGGGGCAGCGCTTTCTCAATGACTTGCAGGCGATGTTCCTGCCCGAAGCAGCCGACCGGTCGCCGGGCGAGCACACAGAAAGCCTTGCGCCCGGCCCGGGGATCGGCTAGGCATGTCCGTACTTATACACAAATCGGGTCCAAGGCCGGAGATACGCCACGTTACGGGCTGTAGTCGAAGTGACATGTTAGGCACGCGCTGTAACCCAATGAAAAACAAAGTGAAAAATACATGGTCAAAAAATGACCAAAGCGAAAATGAGGCCCTGCAGTGCGTGCGAGAGCCAAGGTGGAGGCAGGTCGTCCACAGAGTTATCCACAACTTTTGTGGATAACCGGCCAGCGGTTGACTGGCAGTTGCAGAGTTGCGCCATGCCACGCCTTGTCACGGCTCGGCCACGCTCCTATACTTCGCGCCCTTTTTCCGATTGCCCCCAAGGACCGCAGGCCATGAAGAGCGGAATCCACCCGGACTACAAAGCGATCAACGTGACCTGCAGCTGCGGCAACGTCTTCGAGACCTGCTCGACGCTCGGCCAGGACCTGCAGATCGAAGTCTGCTCGAACTGCCACCCGTTCTACACGGGCAAGCAGAAAATCGTGGACACGGGCGGCCGCGTCGACCGCTTCCGCAAGAAGTACGCCCGCGGCTGACCCCGGCGCGTCCTGGCTTGCCTGCGACGGGGCGCTGCGGCGCCCCGTTTCGTTTGCGGAACTATCGGCCATCGTCTACGGCCTCATAGACTGGGGTTGCTGCCGGAGAAACAGGCCGATGAAAGCTCGATTACTGCTGCTCGCGGCCGCCCTGGCTGCGGCACTCGTCGCCGGTGGCTGCGCGACCAACCCCGTCACGGGCAAGTCCGACGTCGTAATGATGTCGGCGGCGCAGGAAGTCGAGATCGGGCGCCAGATGCACCCGAAAGTCCTGCAGGAGTACGGCCGTTACGCCGACGAGGAACTGCAGGCGTACGTCAGCGACCTCGGGCAGCGCATCGCCGCCGTCAGCCACCGGCCCGATCTGCAGTACACGTTCACCGTGCTCGACAGCGACGAGGTGAACGCCTTCGCGCTGCCCGGCGGTTACGTCTACATCACGCGCGGCATCATGGCCTACCTGAACTCCGAGGCCGAGCTGGCCGCGGTGGTCGGCCACGAAGTCGGGCACGTCACGGCGCGCCATGCGGTGCGCCAGCAGACGGGCGCCACGGCGGCTGGCGTCGGCGCGACGGTGATCGGCATCCTGACCGGCAGCGGTGACCTGGCCAACGTCGCCAACATGGCCGGCACGGCGCTGGTGCGCGGCTACGGGCGCGACATGGAGCTCGAGTCCGACTCGATCGGCGCGCAGTACCTCGTCCGGCTCGGCTACTCGCCCGATGCGATGATCGACGTGGTGCGCCTGCTCAAGAACCAGGAGATCCTCGAGGTGCAGATCGCGCGCCAGGAGGGACGCGAGCCGCGGGTCTACCACGGCGTTTTCTCCACCCATCCCGACAGCGACACTCGACTGCGCGAAGTGGTGGCTGCGGCGGGCAAGGCGGGCGATGTGCAGGCGCGGCCAGACGGCCGTGACGCGTACCTGAAAGCCATCACCGGCCTGCCGCTCGGCCCGAGCCGCGAGCAGGGCGTGGTGCGCGGCAACCGCTTCTACCACGGCACGCTCGGCATGACCGTCGCCTTCCCGACGGGCTGGGCGATCCAGAACCAGCCGACCAAGGTCGTGGGCGTAGCCCCGCAGAAGGAGGCCTTCCTGCAGGTGTCCGCGGCCCCGCCGCCACCCGGGGTCCAGCCGAAGGAACTGCTGAGCCGCAGCCTGGCCGGGGTGCCGCTCGCGGACGCCCAGCCGCTCGAAGCCAACGGGCTGCAGGGGTACACGGCGATCGCGCGCGAGGTCGCCCTGCCCTGGGGCAACCGCGGCCCGGCCCGCGTGGCCGTGCTTTACTACAACGGGCTCGCCTACCTGTTCACCGGCAGCAGCCGGCTCACGTCGTCTTTCGCCGCCACCGACCCGGTGCTGGTGTCGAGCATCAAGACCTTCCGCCGCTTGCGGGACAATGAGTTACGCCTCGCCGAGCCCAACCGCATCAAGCTCGTGAAGGCCGCCCCCGGTGCCAGCATCGAGCAGCTCGCCGCCGTCTCGCCGATCGAGAAGTACCCCGCCGAGCGCCTGCGCCTGCTCAACGACCTCTACCCGGACAGGCAGCCAACGCCGGGGCAGTGGCTCAAGGTAGTGGAATAGTCCTAACTTGATCCGACCGGGCGGCCGTGCAAGGCTCCGGAACCACCCCTCCGGCCGTCGTCGACGGGGCTTGCACAGGTAGAAAACGATGAGCGGAAGCAAATACGAACTGGTCAACCTGGCCAACGGCAAGAAATCGGCACTCGAGTCCCGGTCGGGCACGATCGGGCCGGACTGCCTCAACATCACCAGCATCACCAAGGACCACGGGATCTTCACCTTCGATCCGGGGTTCATGGCCACGGCGTCCTGCGAGAGCAAGGTCACCTACATCGACGGCGATGCCGGGGTGCTGCTGTACCGCGGTTACCCGATCGAGCAGATCGCCACCAAGTCGAGCTTCATCGAGGTCGCCTACCTGCTGATCAACGGCGAGCTGCCGACGGCGGAACAGCTCGAGCAGTTCGACCACGCGATCCGCTACCACACGATGATCAACGAGTCGTTGTTGCGGTTCTTCAACGGCTTCCACTACGACGCGCACCCGATGGCGATGGTGTCGGCGGTGGTGTCGTCGATGGCGGCCTTCTACCACGACTCGATGGACAACCATAACCCGCGGCACCGCGAGATCTTCGCGCACCGCATCCTGGCCAAGATGCCGACCATCTCGGCGGCGGCCTACAAGCACATGCTCGGCCAGCCGTTCGTCTACCCGCGCAACGACATGGACTACTGCGCCAACATGCTGCGCATGTTCTTCGCCGTGCCGGCCGGGGATTACGAGGTCGATCCGGTCACCGCGCAGGCGCTCGACCTGCTGCTGATCCTGCACGCGGACCACGAGCAGAACGCCAGCACCTCGACCGTGCGGCTCGCCGGTAGCACCGGTACGAACCCCTACGCCGCGATTTCCGCGGGCGTCTCGGCCCTCTGGGGCCCGGCGCACGGCGGCGCGAACGAGGCCGTGCTCGCCATGCTCGAGGACATCGGCACCGTCGACAACATCGCGAAGTTCCTCGACCACGTGAAGGACAAGGACGGCGGCAAGCGCCTGATGGGCTTCGGCCACCGTGTCTACAAGAACTTCGACCCGCGTGCCAAGATCATCCGCGAGATGTGCCACAAGGTGCTCGGCCGCCTCGGCCAGACCGACAACCCGCTGTTCGAGCTGGCGCTGCGCCTCGAGGAGATCGCCCTCAAGGACGAGTACTTCATCTCGCGCAAGCTGTACCCGAACGTGGACTTCTACTCGGGCGTGATCTACAGCGCGCTCGGCATCCCGCGCTCGATGTTCACCGTGATGTTCGCGATCGCGCGCACCGCCGGCTGGGTGGCGCACTGGCAGGAGATGATCGCGGATCCGGCGATGAAGATCGGCCGGCCGCGGCAGCTGTACACGGGACCGACGCAGCGCGACTACGTCGAGATCGAGAAGCGCGCGTAGGGGTCGCCGTTTCGCCTGACTCGCTCCGGACCGCCGCAAGGCAACCCGGACCGCGGCACGGCGGCTCCGGGATCGGCGGGCGGGACCGCCGTGAACACGTCCCTGTGGGCTTCGGGCGCGACGTCCATGTCGCGGACGATCCCGCCCGCGGATCCCGAATCCACCGCAGCGGGGCGTCACGCGCTGGGGTGACGCCGGAACTCGCTGCGCGCCGCGCCGCTTCGACTCGCGCGCGGCATGGACTCCGCGCCCGAAGCCCACAGGACGGACTTGCTGCGCGCCTGCCAGCGACGCGCTGCAGCCGCCGGGTACCGCGCACCAATCCCGTGTCCGCCAGGGGATGCTGCGGCGATTGGGCGGCGCGCCTTCGCTGGCGGAGATCCGCGAGTGAACCTCAGGCAACGACCTGGATGTTGGCTATTGCGTAGCTCAGGGACCCGATGGCGACGGTCGCGGCGATGACGAGGCTCGTGACGATGCGGGTCGTGAAGCTGTCGTTCGAGTGGCGGGTAAACATGGTTGGATCCTCCGTTGTGCGAGGGTGAAGGTACGCCCGCCAATTGGGCGGATAAACGGCCCTAATCGAATTAGTCTATTCAGAATTGCGGAATAATCGCTGGTACAGCGGCGCCAGGCAGGGCCGGCGTTGATCGTGGTATAAAAACATAAGCGCTTATATGCGGAGTAGGGCCATGGGCGAGTCGGAGACGGTGCGCTGGACGTTGACGGTGTCGAAGGAGACGGACATCGCGCTGCGGACGTTCCTCGCGCAGCGCGGCCTCAAGAAGGGCGACCTGTCGAGGTTCGTCGAGGACGCGGTCCGCTGGCAGGTGTTTCAGCGGACGGTGCAGGAGGCGCGTGCGCGCAACGTCGGCGTACCGGCGAAGGAGATCAACGCTGCGGTTGACGAGGCGCTCGCTTTCGTCCGAGCGGAGCGGTTTCGCGTCGCCGGTTGATGCGCGTCATCCTCGACACGAACGTGCTGGTGAGCGCGCTGCTCACGCCGGACGGTGTGCCCGCGCGCCTGCTCGATGCCTGGTTCGAGGGGCGCTATGAACTGCTCAGCAGTGAAGTGCAACTCGAGGAGCTGCGGCTGGTGACACGGCATCCGAAGGTTCGGTGCTTCGTCGAGCCGGCGATCGCCGGCGGGCTCGTGAACGACTTGAGGCACTTTGCTGAGCTGCTCACGGAGCTGCCGATCGTGGACGTCTCGGAGGACCCGGCCGACAACTTCCTGCTGGCGATGGCCGAGGCGGGCAGGGCGGATTACCTGGCGACCGGCGACAAGCGCGACGTGCTCGCGCTGAAGCGACATGGTCCGACGCGAATCGTGACAGCGAAGCGCCTGCTCGAGCTGTTGGAGCGATAGGAAGCGCAGCTCCGGTCGAGATCGTCGAGCGGCACTTTCTCAAGCACAGCGAAACAGATGGCCGGCTGAATGACTTTAGGCAACTATAGTGTACGGAAAACGTAAACAATCGTTCGATGGCGGGTGGCTGCCCTAGGTCACGACTCGGCCGAACCGTGCGTGGGCTGCGATCGGCGGCGTGTGGTCGCCGATCGCATGCAGCATCATGAAATTTTGAGTGCCGACTTCGGCGCGAATCGAGGGACAGACACATGCTGGTGACGACGACGCCGTCGATTGAAGGGCGGAAGATCGCGAAGTACTGCGGCGTGGTGGCGGGGGAGGCGATCCTCGGCGCCAACGTGTTCAAGGACCTGTTCGCCGGCATCCGCGATCTCGTCGGCGGTCGCTCGGCGACGTACGAGCGCGAGCTGCAGCGGGCGCGGGACATTGCGATCGAAGAGATGACCGAGAAGGCGGCGGCACTCGGTGGCAATGCCGTGGTAGGTGTTGATCTCGACTACGAGGTGCTCGGCCAGGGCAACGGCATGTTGATGGTGTCGGCGAGCGGGACCGCGGTGGTGGTGGAGTAGGGCAGACGCTCGCAGCGCGAGCTCGTCGTTGCGGAACGACTGACTGAGCCGACCTGGTCGATGGTTAGCGGGGATGCCATGTCCCAGGCAGGGAGGTCATTCGCGGGAGTCGACCTTCAGGCACGGCGGGCTCTGCGCACCGCTCGAGCCCATGCCGACCATGGATACCCAGCAGTCTCGAGAGACGGTGTCGATTGCCGAGACGACGTCGCGGTCGTCGATGGAGATGATCAGGCGGCGATACTCGACGCGCTCGCTGCCTGCTCCAGCGGCACCGCCGCCGGCAAAGAGCACAAACAGCACGCCACCCTTCGAGTAGACCGAACCATAAGCGAGCCAGGAACCGTCCGGTGCCTCGCCGTCGGCCTCGCCCAACTTCAGCAACACGTCTTCGCGGGTGGTGACGCCGACCGTGACCCAGTCGAGTGGCTGGGCGGGCAGGTTCTCGCGTGACGATGACTCATATCGAGCCGGCAGGGGTATCGGACAACCCACGAGGACCAGCGTAGCCGCCAACAGGGCGCCACAACGCAAGACGTCGAGCGCATGGCGGGCGACCATGTCACGGAGCCTTGATGGCGACGAGCGAATGGCGCCGGAGGAGACCCGCGTCGTCAAAAGCCAGCACCAGGCTGTACTTGACGCTGCGGAAGCCTGGCGCCTTTTCCACCAGGAAATACCCTCCGTCGTCGCGAGCGAGACGGAAGGTCAGAATCCGCCCGTCCTCGTAGGTCGCGGACGGCTCGCCAAGAGCGAGGAAGACCTGCTCGCGGGTGGTTTGGCCATCCTCAACGAAAGTGAGCAGGTCCGGCTGGCCGACGGGCGTAGTGGCGCAAGCGCCCAGCAGAACCAGGACAAGCGCCGAAGCACTGCGCGGCAGCCTCGTGACCTCACCACCCATGGATCGCTCCCTCCGGACGCCGCGGTGACTGCGGGCGTCCTCGGCGATTCATGCTCGCACCACGTCGTCAGAGGTCCCATACGTAGATCAGGAACGCGATTGGCTCTGCGCGCAGCGGGGGGCGCGGCGAGGACGTGTTCGCGCTGCTGCGCGCGATCGTCACGCTGCCGGTGCGAATGCAAAGGGCTTCGTCCGCTGCACGCAATACCTGCCCCACCTTCCGGAATCACGAATGGCAAGTTCCGGTGGTAGCACTACGCTTGTAGTGGCGAGTTGTGCTTCGCGCCGATGCGGCGTGAAGTCTGCTGCCCTGTGATGGAACGCGGGCTGTGGCGCGACGCCACGAAGGGAGATCTGGCATGTGGACGACAATTAGCCGTCGGCCGTTCGCGAGAGCGGTCGCGCTGGTGGCTGTCTGTGTGCTGCTCGGCGCGTGCGATGGCGGAGGGCATGCGAGAAACACTCCGCCGACCGCGTCTTTTACAACCTCGGTAACCTCGGGCGTGGCTGCGCTGCGAGTGGTGATGGATGCATCGGCGTCGAGCGATCGGGAAGGTCCGATCGCCGCGTACTCGTGGGACTTTGGCGATGGCTCGGGCACGGCAACGGGCGTCACCGCGGTCCACCTGTATCGATCGGCCGGAAATTTCGCCGTGACGCTCACCGTCACGGACCGCAAGGGCGCGACGGCGGCGGCCAGTCGCACCATCACGGTGGCCCCGAACACCCCGCCGAAGGCGTCATTCACGGTGACGCCCAGCAGCGGCCGGGCGCCGCTCACGGTTACATTCAACGCGTCCGCTTCGAACGACCCGGACGGCACGATCGTGAGATACGAGTGGTGGTTCGGTGACGGCGTGGGGTTCGACGGCATGGATGCCGAGAGGCAGCACACGTACCTTTTCAGCGGCCGCTTCGTGGTGACGCTCAAGGTGACCGACGATCGAGACGGCATCGGCACTTCCAGCGCGTTGGTGATCGTGACTTCGGACACGGCCGCCAACTGGTATTCAGTCATCGAAATTCCGCCAGGTGGCCAGGCGTGCGTCACCCCCACCAGCATCAACAACCTGGGAATGGTGGCGGGTTACTACTACTACCCAGCAGATGGCACCGACCCGCCCGTGCACGCTTTCCTGTTCGATGGTCGGAGTTCGCTCGACCTCGGCACCCTGGGTGGCAAGAAGGCTTACGCCTGGGACTTGAATGACTACGGCGACGTCGTCGGCGATTCGCAAATCGCCGGAGGAGGCTACCGTGCATTCCTGTACACGAAAGGCACGATGCGGGACCTAGGCGCGCTGGACGGTTGGGTCAGCGGTGCCACGGGCATCAATAACGCCGGCCAAGTTGTCGGTTGGTGGGTTGGGGACCATGAGCTCGCGTTCCTGTACGAGAACGGCCAGATGCGTTCGCTCGGCTCGCCTGGCTCGGACAGTTACCCGGGCGCAATCAGCGAGAACGGGACGGTGGCAGGCGTGTGGTGGACCGGCTTGACACGCAATCTGTTCATCTACCGCGACGGGGTGATGATCGACGCGGGCGGAGCGGTAATCGAGGACGTCAGCGGGATCAACGATGTCGGCGACGTGATCGGGATGTGGCAGGCGCCATATGGAGGCGGCTTTCTGTATCGCGGAGGTGTCCTGATCCTGCAGACGTTGGTTCCTGGTTCTTCCACCTACCCCCGTGGCATCAACAATTCAGGCGTCGTCGTGGGTGACGGCATCTTCGGCGCCCGCCTCGGCGGGTTCGTCTGGGACAAGACCAAGGGTCTGCAGGACCTGAACACTTTGATTGATCCGGCCCTCGGGGTTGACTTGGGTTTGGCCAATGGCATCAACGACGTCGGACAGATCGTCGCCGTCGAGAAGCGCGATGCGGGCCAATGCGACCGTGCGCTACTGCTCACGCCGGCGCGGTGAGGCAGTGACCACCCAAGAAGATCGGTCTGGCGGGCAAGGTGGACGCTGAGCCTGGTTCTTCGACTGGAATGGGCATGCGCAGGCAGCGAATCGAACCGGCGGCGCTGATGGCGTCGCCGTTCCGGCTGATTGGCATTGCCCTCGCGGACGTGTTCGCGCTGCTGCGCGATCGTGACGCTGCCGGCGCGAATGCTCGGGGGGCGGCTGGGCGCCTCGGGGACTCGAGTGTCTGAACCGAGGCAAATTTCACCCGGGCGAGCGCACCTGCCAGCAATACCTGCCTGAGTTCCTAAGACCCCGCATTGCGCCCGCGCGCCAGGGTGCTAGCGTCACCCGTGCAGGGTGGGCGAGCAGTTCGGGGAGCACGCCATGACAGTCGCGGTTGCGGTCCGAGCTCGCTGGTCCCTGCTGGCAGTTCTGATGCTGGCGCTGGTGCCTGCTGCTGACGCAGCCGGCGCCTCGGGCATCCGGGTCCAGGAGCGCGGAATCGTGATCGTGCCGCTCGAGTCGCCGCCGCTGACCTTCGGACCTGGCATCGATGCGGAGCAGGCGCTGGCCGCCAATACGGGCGCCGGGCTCAGCTGGTCAGCGAGCGAGGCGGTGGCAGAGGCGGGGCGCACGCTGTTCGCGATCTCGGGCATCGTCATTCTGGCGAGTCTGCCGGAGAGAACCCGTCAGGCGGACCAGCGGGCGGCGTCGGCAGAGGCCGTGCTGAATGCCGCGGACGTCTGGGTGCCGACCGTGGTGCTGGCGGAGGAGGCGCAGGCCCTGCTGCAGCAGGCTGGCGTTTCGAGCGTCCGGCTCTCGGATCAGGTGCGTCCGGTGCCGGGGATCGAGCAGCGCGAACGGACCATCACGATGCACAACTGGTACCAGCCGATCGCGAGCTGGTACGGAAGAAGCAAGACGCCGTTCAGTTACGCCGCGCCGGAGGTGGAGCCCGGCGAGCGCGTGATCGAGGTCGCGCTCAGCAATTTCGAGCTCGGGCCGGGGCGAGTGCTGTACGTGCTGGTGAGCACCAAGCTGGTGGATCCTGTAACCGGCCAGGTGATCAGGAAGGCCCGCAAGATGGTCTATCCGGAGACGGCCGACGCGAAGACTCTGTTCGCCGGCGATGCGAGCGCGTTCAAGCAGACGTTCGCGGCGGCGGGGCGCGACGCGCTGCGCAGCAACCTGCGCAGCATGGGTCTGTTGCCGAAGCAGGGGAACAGATAGTGCTGCCACTATCCACGATGGCAGTTGCCGCGGGGCGGGTTCAGTCTGACTGAAGGATTGGGCCCGAGCCGAAAGGTGTCGTAAGTCGACCGGCTCGGACCGCAGCCAGGAGGGCTCGCCATGCGGTCGCAGTTCTGGACTGTTGCCCTTGCCGCCGTCGTCGCATCGGCGATGGCTGCGTGTGACGGTGGATCGTCGCCGCGGCCCGTCCCGACGGCGACGCTGACGAGTTCAGAGACCGACATCGGCGAGCCGATCCCGCCCGGTCATGACGTGACGCTGACGTGGTCGTCGACTCACGCGACCTCCTGCACGGCCTCCGGCGGGTGGTCCGGTTCGCTCGGACCGTCCGGGATCCAGGTCGTTCGCCTGGGAGTGACGTCCACGTACTCGATCTCGTGCTCGGGTCGCGGTGGCGTGGCCACGGCCAGCGTCACGGTCCGCGTGTGGTATCCACCTCATGTGTCGATCACGGCTGACCGCACGTCGGTGTTGCCGAACACCGCTGTGCTGCTGACGTGGTCAGCGCCGGACGCCAAGACGTGCCGCGGAGTGGGCGGCCTGTCAGGAACGCTGCCGACGTCCGGGTCGCAGACCTCGGCGCCGCTGACGGAGACCACGACGTTCGCGATTGAGTGCAGCAACCCGTGGGGTCTCGCAGCGAATTCCACCGTGGTCACCGTCGCGATGCCGAAGTTCACCGTGATCGAGCTGCCCATGGACAGCGCCATCGACCTGAACGATGCAGGTGACGTCCTCGGACAAGTGCATACGGGTGACGGACAGACCAGTCCCCCCTACGTCAGTGCGGTGGTGTGGATCCAGGGTGCGAACCGCGAAGTGCTGGGCTGCAAAGACTTGACAGGAAACTGCGATCGAAGCTATTTCCCCGCGGCCATGAATTCCAACCCGACCGTCATCGGGTCGTTTGAACGCTCGGGCAGCGTGGAGCGGAGTCCCTTTGTCTGGCAGGTTGGAGGCGATGGTCTGTTCGAGTACGCCTACGAGCCAATCAGTCTCACTGGCATCAACGACGCCGGGCAGATGATTGGCAGATACGACACTCCCATGCAGCCCGAGTCCGCCTTCGTCACGTCGTCTGACGGCACCCGCACCCGCATCAATCTCGGCGACCTCGGTGGTTACGGCAGTCATGCCAGTGCGATCAACAATGCCGGCCGCATTGCTGGCGATTCCCCGGCGGGTCCCGACCGGATCTCGCACGTGTTCCTGTGGGTAAATGGCGCAATGACGGACCTGGGCACGCTGGACGGCGCCTCCAGCCATGCGGCGGACATCAACATGGCCGACGAAATCGTCGGCTTTGCAGAAACCCCGTCCGGCACCCGCGCGTTCCGGTACGGGGACTCGACATTCACGGACCTTGGTTCGTTCGGAGGGGCGTTCAGACGGCCGCGTCAACTATCGTGTCGCCGGCGCGGACCGCAGCCAGCCGGGCTCGCCATGCGGTCGCAGGTCCGGACTGTTGCCATTACCGCCGTCGTCGCATTGGCGATGGCTGCGTGTGACGGTGGATCGTCGCCGCCGCCGGCCCCGACGGTGACGCTGACGAGTTCGGCAACCGACGTCGGGGTCCCGGGGCCTCCGGTCACGCTGACCTGGTCGTCAACTCATGCGACCTCGTGCACTGCGTCCGGGGACTGGCCCCAGCAGGAGCCCTGGGACCATCAGCTGGGAACCTACGGGTCGCAGGGCTTCGTGGTTTCGCAGACGTCTACCTACATGATCTCGTGCTCGGGTCGAGGTGGCGTGGCCACGGCCAGCGTCACGATCCATGCATGGAATCCGCCCAGTGCGTCCATCATCGGCCGACCTCGATTTCGGTGCCGCCGAACGGGACCGTGCTGCTGACCTGGTCGTCGCAGAACGCCACCGAGTGCCGCGGGTTCCTCGGTCTGCCCGGAACGATGCCAACGCTGCCGACGTCCGGATCGCAGGTGACGGCGCCGCTGACGGAGACCACCCGTTTCCAGATCATCTGCGGCAACCCGGTCTATGCGCGCGGGGATCGCCGAGGTCGTGGTCAGGGTTGTGATCCCTAAATTCACGGTGATCGAGCTGCCCATTCAAGATGCCACGGCCCTGAACGACGCGGGTGACGTCGTGGGATTTAGGGGATCTGCTGGCGGTGGCGCGACCAGGGGATGTCGTCGCGTGGACAGACGGAGCGATCGTCGACGTCAAGGTCTGTCCAGGACTCCTCCGAATTGTTACAGATATTATTTCCCCAGAGCCATCAATGCTGCGCGGACCGTCATTGGTCGGGGTCATTACTACTTCAGTCCCATGCACACCTTTTCTTTCGTCTGGCATTACGGGGACAACCCGGCCGACATCGGAGGCGATACTAGCGACGACCTCTTCCTGAACGACGTCAACGATGCCGGTCGGATCGTCGGCCGGAAAAGGATTTGGGCCGCCGCAGCTGGCCATGCTCATTTCTGACGATACCGTGGTCCTCCTGTTCGGCCTCGACTACTCTGACAGTGTCTGCCAGCGCAATCAACGCCGCCGGCCACATTGCGGGTCAGCTTCCAACACGGTATCCGATGCCGAAATACCACGTCTTCCTGTATGTCGACGGCGCGATACAGGATCTGGGGACGCTGGGCGGTGGTGACGGCGGTCCGTCGCACATCAATGCAGCTCGATGCAATCGTTGGCTGGGAGGAGAGCCTTCAGGGCACCCGCGCGTTCCGATACGCGGACTCTGGATTCACGGATCTCGGCTCGCTCGGAGGTACCGTCCAACCGGGCCACTGCGATCAACGACGCCGGTCAGATCGTGGGCACCTCGACGCTCGCCGGGGCGGATCCCCAGGCGCAACGTGCCTTCCTGTATGTCAATGACCGGATGGTATGACCTGAATGACCTCGTCGCGCCTCTAGCCGTGCCGTTGAGCGAGGCTCCGCAGATCAACAACCGTGGCCAGATCATTGCGAACGGCTGTCCGCCTCCGGGTACTCCCAGCGCGCTGTCGCGCCTATCTGCTGACGCCCGTGTCGCCGCCTTGAGTCGGGTGGCGATTCGGCCGCGGTGGTCAGCGGCGGATCTGCGCCAGCTCGTCGGTGTCGAGCCAGATGCCACCGCACTCCGGGCACTCGTCGATCTCGACCGGGGCCGTGGCAGAGAACCTGCGGCGCAGCATCACCACCTCGGGATGGCGCGGGCAGGTCAGGCGGATCGAGTGGTCAAGCAGGGTTGGCGGGAACTGCTTGAGATGGGCCACGAGGGCGTCACCGAACACGCTGCTCGGATCATCGAAGCGGGTGAGTTCAGCTCGATCGAGCCACAGGCCGCCACAGTCTTCGCACACGTCGGTATCGATGCCGCCGATCCGCAGCCGGGTCAGAGGGAACGGCGAGCGCGGGCACCGCAATTGCGGGTTGGTCATGATGCGAGTCCTGAGTGGCGGAGAGAGTCGACGCTCAATCACTTCAGCACGAGGGTGATGACCTGTCGAGCGGCCGACGACCCGATGGCGTAGCGGTCATTCGCGGACGGGGAAGATCGGCCAGATGCAGCCAGCGCGCAGCGCGTCAGCGCAACCAACGCGAATCAACGCAACTGAGCGGCCGTGACTTCGGTTCGGAGGTCATGCGCGGGATCGTGCGCGGCATGGACGCCGCGCCCGAAGCCCACAAGGATGTGTTCACGGCGGTCCCGCGCATGACCTCCGAACCGGAGACGCGGCCGCGATAAGGCCCCGTGATCAGGGCGGCGCGTCAGCGATGGCAGTGCAGAAACGCCAGGCGCGACGCTAAAGCAGCGCCTCGACCTCCGCGACGCTGGCGCGCCGCATAGGCTTGCCGTCGACCGGGCTCGACGGCGCCTGCCGGATCCCGTCGAGCGGGAACACCACCGCATCCACCGTCTGCCGCCCTGCGACGAAGCGCAGCGCCGGGTAATTCACCGTGCGATCGCGTTCGTAGCGCAGGCGCCGCTCGAGCACCTCGTGCGGCACGCCGCGCTCCTCGAGCCTGAGCGACACCGCCTCCGGGATTTCCGAGAACAGGTGCAGGGTGATCTCCGAGTGCGGCGACGCAGTGCCCGTCAGCACCGGGCCGACCAGGCGCGGCTGGAAGTCCGCCATCAGCCGCATCGCCTCGAGCGCGGAGCGGCGCAGCGCAACGAGGCTGGCCTCGTGCCGGTCGGCTGCGAACAGGCGCTGGTGGGCGACGAGTGCCGCCTCGACCTCCGTGTTGCGCGGCAGGATCGAGGCGTCCGTGACCCCGAGGCGGTCGGCCGCCTTGCGCTTGGCCTGCAGGAAGTCGTCCACGCCCTGCTCGCGCATGATGCGCGCGGCCTCTTCGGCCACGGCCTGGCGCAGCAGGTCGGCGCGCGGGTTGGGTCGTCGGCTCATGGCTCGCCTGGGATCGTACCTCAGAACAGCGAATCGCCGGAGTCCGCGGGTTCGACGCTTTCCGCGCCGACCTCGTCGCTCGCGACCGATCCTCCGGCCTGCGGGACGTACTGCTCGAGGAACGATTCGAAAATCGCGCCACCGGAGCCTGCAGTCGTCGGCCGGCCGCTGCTGCGGTTCACCCACATGCGCACCACCCCGGCCGGCTCCGGCAGCCGGTGCTCGGGACGGTCGCGCAGCGCTTCCGCCATGAAATGGACCCACATCGGCAGCGCCGTGCGGCCGCCCTGTTCCTCTTCGCCGAGGGAACGCTCCTGGTCGAAGCCGACCCAGGCTGCGGCGACGACGTCCGCATTGAAGCCGACGAACCAGGCATCACGCCGATCATTGGTGGTGCCGGTCTTGCCGGCGAGATCCTTGCGGCCCAGGACCTTGGCGCCCTGCGCCGTGCCGCGCTGGACGACGTCGCTCATCATCTCGGTCATGACGAATGCATTGGCGGGCGAAATCGCCTGCGGCGCGGCCGCGGTACCCGCGCAGTCGTCGCCGCACGCCACGGGCGCGTCGGACACGAATAGCTCCTTGCCATCGACGTCGGCGACGCGCTGGATCACGTGCGGCGTCACGAGGAAGCCGCCGTTCGCGAACACCGCGAAGCCGCGCGTCATCTCGAGCGGCGTGACCTGGCCGGTGCCGAGCGCGAGCGTCAGGTTCGGCGGCAGCGCCTCGCGCCCGAAGCCGAACGCGCCGATGTGGCGCAGCGCCGGCCCGAGGCCGCTGGCGCGCAGCAGGCGGATCGACACGAGGTTCTGCGAGCGCACCAGGCCCTCGCGGACCGTGGTCGGGCCGTAGAAGCGCTTGTTGATGTTCTGCGGCCGCCATTCCTCGACGCCGGCGCCGCCCGGCAGGACGATCGGCGCGTCGTTGATCAGGCTCGCCGGCGTGAAGCCCCGCTCCAGGGCCGCGGAGTAGACGAACGGCTTGAAGGCCGAGCCCGGCTGGCGTCGCGCCTGGACCGCGCGGTTGTATTTGCTCGCCCGGAAGTCGAAGCCGCCGGACAACGCGATGATCGCACCGTCGCGCGGCGCGATCGCCACCAGTGCCCCCGCCACGACCGGCAGCTGCGCGAGGCGGTGCCGGCCCTCCGGCAGCGGCTCGAGGTACACCACCTGCCCGCGCGCCAGCACCTCGCGCGCCGTGCGCGGTGCCGCACCGAGCCCGTCGTCGGGCAGCGCTGCGCGTGCCCACGACATGTCCTCCCAGCCGAGCTCGACGGACGTGCCGTCGCGTCGGCGTACGATCGCGCTGCGCTCGGCGACCGACTCGACGAGGCCGCTCACCAGGCCGCCGCGCGCCGGGTACTCGCGCAGGGCCGCCTCGAGCGCCGCAGCATCGCCGAGCACCGCCGCATCGAGCAGGGCTGCGGGGCCTCGGTAGCCGTGCCGTCGGTCGTACTCGAGCAGGGTGCGGCGTGCCGCTGCATCGGCCGCGGCCTGCAGCCGGCTGTCGACCGTGGTGGTGACCTGGAAGCCGCTGTTCAACGCGGCGTCGCCGTGCATGCGCACCATCTCGAGGCGGGCCATTTCCGCGATGAACGGTGCATCCAGCTCGACCATCGGGCCGTAGGTCCGCGCGACGATTGGCTCGGCCGCTGCCGCGTCGTGCTCCGCCTGCGTGACCTTGCCCGTCTCGAGCATGCGACGCAGCACGTAGGCGCGACGGTCGCGCGCCCGCTGCAGGCTCGCGACCGGGTTGTCGAGCGACGGCGAGCGCGGCAAGCCGGCAATGAGCGCAGCCTCGGCGAGGTTGAGCTCGGCCGGCCGCTTGTCGAAGTACACCTGCGCCGCGGCACCGACGCCATAGGCGCGCTGGCCGAGGAAGATCCGGTTCAGGTACTGGGTGAGGATCTCCTGCTTGGTGAACTCGCGCTCCAGGCGCAGCGCCAGGAACACTTCCTTCAGCTTGCGCCGCAGCGTGCGCTCCGAGGTGAGCACCGTGTTGCGCGCGAGCTGCATGGTGATCGTGCCGCCGCCCTCGCGCACGCCGCCCGCCGAGACGTTGCTGGCTGCGGCGCGCACCAGGCTCCGCCAGTCGACGCCGGGGTGCTCGAAGAACCGGTCGTCCTCGGCCGCCAGGAACGCGTCCACCAGCCGCGGCGGCAGGTCCTGCCACTCCACGGGCAGCCGGCGCTGCTCGCCGATCTGCGCGATCAGCTTGCCGTCGAGCGAGTACACGGCGAGCGGCATCTGGGTGCGCAGGTCGCGCAGCTCGGCCGCCTCGGGGATGTCCGGCTCGAGGAACTGGTAGGCGCCGGCAAACCCGAGCACCACCAGTCCGGCGAGCGCGAGCGCAATCGTGAGCGCGGTCACGAGCAGTCCCGCGGCGAATTTTCCAGTGCTCAAATCTGCGACCCAGTCCTTGCCGCTCCCGCGGCGCTTGTGCATAGTAGCTCGCGAAACAAGGGCAAACTCATCGAAAGGTGAGGACGCAAAGCCACCGATCCTCGGGCCAGCGGGCCAAGGACAGCGGGGTTGCCGGTCCGGACGGGGTCACCGCGTTCGAGTCCGTCACGCAGCGACGTGCGGACCGTCACGCGAAACGCGCCCCGCGGGTCCCCGGGAACTGCCGCGACGGCTGCGCTGCCCTTGCCGAACTGTTACCAGAACCCGGCACAGCCGAGGGGGGCGCATGGGGCTCGAGGCGCAAATTGCTAGGTCGCTCACAATTCTATTTGACCTGACCCTGATATATAGTGGCCGGGGGACTTGGAAACCACTCCACGATCACTGCGCAACCTCTTGAACTAGAAGGACTCACTACGTGTTGTTCCAGCGCAGGTCACGACCGGTCATCGGACTCGACATCACGACCTCCTCGATCAAGCTGATCGAGCTGTCGCGCAGCGGCGATGGCTATCGCGTCGAGTCGTATGCCGCCGAGCCGTCACCGCCGAACGCGATCAACGAGAAGGCGATCGTGGACGCGCAGGCCGTCGGCGAAGCCGTGCGCCGCGCGGTGAAGCGCGCCGGCGCGCGCAGCAAGGAATGCGCGGTCGCGATCAGCGGCGACGCCGCGATCACCAAGATCATCCAGATGCCGCGCAACCTGCGCGAGGCCGAGCTCGAGTCGCAGGTCGAGATGCAGGCCGACCAGTACATCCCCTTCCCGATGGAAGAGGTGAGCTTCGACTTCGAGGTGATCGGGCCGTCCGAGAAGGACCCCGACATGCTCGACGTGCTGCTGGTGGCCACGCGCTCGGAGAACGTCGAGCAGCGCCAGGCGTCGGTGCAGTCCGCCGGGCTCACGGCACGCATCGTCGACGTCGAGGCGTTCGCGCTCGAAAACGCCTGCCGCCTGCTGACGCACCAGATGCCCGACGGCGGCATGGACCGCAACATCGCCGTCATGGACTTCGGCGCGAGCAGCACCACTTTCTCGGTGCTGCGCGACCTCAAGGTCACCTACACCCGCGACTTCGCCTTCGGCGGCCAGCAGCTGACCGAGGAGATCATGCGCACCTACGGGCTCTCGATGGAGGAGGCCGGGCGCGCCAAGAAGGAAGGCGGCCTGCCGGCCAACTACCAGGCCGAGGTGCTCGATCCCTTCATCGACGACATGTGCCAGCAGGTGAGCCGCTCGCTGCAGTTCTACCTCGCCTCCGGCAGCGGCCGCGAGCAGCCCGAGCAGATCCTGATCTGCGGCGGCTGCGCCAACATCCCGGGCGTGGCGGACGTGATCGCGAGCCGGGTCGGCATACCCGCCGAGCGCGGCGACCCGCTCGGGCAGATGAAGATCTCGACGCGCGCCCTCGCGCAGGGCGTGAAGAAGGACGCGACCGCGCTGCTCACGGCCTGCGGTCTGGCGCTGAGGAGCTTCGACTAATGCCGAGAATCAACCTGCTGCCGTGGCGCGAGGCGGAGCGCAAGCGCAAGCGCCAGGAATTCATCCTGTCGATCGGCGCGGCGATCGCCACGGCGGCCCTGGTGACGCTGATCGGCCGCTGGCAGATGAGCGCCGCGATCGAGCACCAGGACGAGCGCAACCGCATCATCAGCGACGAGATCTCCGAGCTGGACAAGCAGATCCAGGAGATCCTCGGCCTCGAGAAGCAGAAGCAGGCGCTGCTCGCGCGCATGGAGATCATCGAGACGCTGCAGCGCAGCCGGCCCGAGATCGTGCATGTGTTCGACGAGGTCGTGCGCATCCTGCCCGAGGGCGTCTATCTCACCTACCTGAAGCAGAACGGCACGCGCTTCGAGATCCGCGGCGTGGCGCAGTCGAGCACGCGCGTGTCGGCATTCATGCGCAACATCGACAGCTCGGAATGGCTGGCCGACCCGTCGCTGCAGATCGTGCAGCGCACCGGCGCCGGCGAGGGCAGCTCCGACTTCACGCTGTTCGCCAACCAGCGTAGCCGCGTGCCGGCCGAAGAATCGGCCGACGCCAAGACGGTGGCCGCCAAATGAAGAAACTCCAGCAACTGCTCGACCAGCTGCGCAACCTCGACCCGAACGACCCGGGTCGCTGGCCGCTCGGGGTGCGGGTCGGCACGGTCGTGCTGCTGTTCCTGTTCGCCGCTTCGGCGGGCTACTGGTACTTCGTCTGGAAGGCCAAGCGTCCCGAGCTGCTCGAGGCCCGCGCCAAGGAGACCGAGCTGTGGAACACGCTCGAGACCAAGGCGCGCAAGGCCGCCAACCTGCAGGCCTACAAGGACCAGCTCGCCGAGATGGAGAAGTCGTTCGGCGCCATGCTGCGCCAGCTGCCGAACAAGACCGAGGTGCCGAACCTGCTGGTGGACATCTCGCAGACCGGGCTCGCCTCGGGCCTCGAGGAGAAGCTGTTCCAGCCGCAGGGCGAGAACCGCAAGGACTTCTACGCCGAGCTGCCGATCGCCATCCGCCTGGTGGGCAACTACCACGAGATGGGCAACTTCGTCGAGCGGCATCGCGGCGCTGCCGCGCATCGTCACGCTGCATGACATCGAGATCGTGCCGGCGGGTGCCGTCCGTGGCGGCGGTGGAGGAGTACCCGGTGACCTGACGCTGAACGTCACGGCGAAGACCTACCGCTACCTCGACGAGGAAGAGCAGGCTCCGCCGAATGCAGGCGACCAGAAGGGCAAGAAGAAGCCCGCGGTCCAGGCTGAGGCAGCCATGGCGGACGACCCTTGCACATGAGAACCACCCAGCGCATCGCCCTCGCCGCCGCGGTACTCGCGGTACTCGCGGGCTGCGCCGACGACACCGACGAGCTCCGCGCCAAGATCGCGGAGATCAAGAGCCGGCCCGGCGGGCGCATCGAGCCGCTGCCGGAGGTGAAGCCGTACGAGACGTTCGCGTACGCCGCGCAGGACCAGCGCTCGCCCTTCGAGGCCGGCGTGCCCGCGTCCCTGGCCGGCCCGAACGCCTTGCGTCCCGACGCCAACCGCCCGCGCGAGTTCCTCGAGCAGTTCTCGCTCGACACGCTGCGCATGGTGGGCACGCTGCGTCTCGGCGGACGCAACTACGGCCTGGTACAGACGAAGGACGGGCTGGTTCACCGGGTGCTGCCCGGCAACCATCTCGGCCAGAGCGACGGCCGCATCACGGCCATCGAGGAAGGCAAGATCTCGCTCATCGAGATCGTCCCGGACGGCATGGGCGGCTTCGTCGAGCGGCCCGCCGCACTTGCGCTGAGCGAATGATCTCCAAGGAGACCAGAGCATGACCGCTGCTTCGTTGCACACGATCCACCGCCGCGGAGGCCCGTCCGGGGCACTGCGCCGGCTGGGCTCCGTCGCGCTGGCCGGGTTGGCCACGTTGGTCGCACAGGCTGCGCTCGCGCAGGCGGCCACCCGACTCGAGAAGGTCGAGCTGTTCCCGCAGCCCGGCGACCAGCTGGAGGTGCGGCTGGTGCTCGACGGCCCCGCGCCGCAGCCGGTGACCTTCACCATCGACAACCCGGCGCGCCTCGCGGTCGACCTGCCGGCCACGAGCATCGGCCTCGAATCGCGCCGCATCGACGTGAATGCGGGCGGCGTGGACACGATCGTCGCGGCCGAGGCCTCGGGCCGCACGCGCCTCGTGTTCAACCTCGACCAGTTGCATGCCGTACCAGACCCGGGTGTCGGGCAACACCGTGTTCGTGACGCTCGGTGCGGGCGCCGGGGCGGCGCGCGCTGCAGCGCCCGCGGGCGCTGTGTCGGCCACCCCCACGTCGACCGCGGCTGCGGCGGCCGGCGGCTCCATGATCGAGAAGGTGGATTTCCGGCGCGGTACCGACGGCGCTGGCCGGATCCTCGTGCGCACCACCGATGCGCGCACGCAGGCGAGCCTGAAGCAGGAGGGCGGCCGCATCGTGGTCGACTTCCCGCGCACCGGCGTCGCCGCCGACCAGGCGCGTCGCTTCGACGTGGTCGACTTCGCCACGCCGGTCAGCTCGTTCGACGTGCAGCGTGCGCCGGGCGGCGCGCGCATCGTGGTGTCCGCCACCGGTGATTTCGAGCAGCTGGCCTACCAGTCCGACCGCGACTACGTGCTCGAGCTGCGGCCGCGCCCGAAGGCCGCCGTCGTCGACCCGTCGAAGAGGGAATACAAGGGCGAGCGGCTGACGCTCAACTTCCAGGACATCGAGACCCGCGCCGTGCTGCAGCTGCTCGCCGAGACCAGCGGGCAGAACATCGTGGTGAGCGACTCCGTGCAGGGCAACGTCACGCTGCGCCTGCAGAACGTCCCCTGGGACCAGGCGCTCGACATCGTGCTGCGCACCAAGGGTCTCGACAAGCGCCAGGAGGGCAACGTCATCTACGTCGCGCCGTCCGAGGAGCTGGCCGCGCGCGAGAAGCAGCTGCTCGAGTCGCAGAAGGCGATGACTGAATTGTCGCCGGTGCGCACCGAGTACCTGCAGATCAACTACGCCAAGGCCTCCGACCTCGCGGCGCTGATCCGCTCGCAGGGCAAGTCCTCGCTGCTCTCCGACCGCGGCAGCATCTCGATCGACGAGCGCACCAACACCCTGCTGCTGCAGGACACCGCCGAGCGGCTGGCGGACATCCGCCGCCTGGTGTCGACGCTCGACATCCCGGTGCGGCAGGTCCTGATCGAGGCGCGCATCGTCATCGTCAACGACGATTTCAGCCGCGAGCTCGGCGTGCGCTTCGGCGGCGCGTTCGTCGGCAACTACGGCAGCAACGACGGCCTGATGTGGCTCGGTTCGAAGGGCCTCAACTCCGCCGACCAGAGCCGCGGCCCGATCATCTCCCCCAACGGCCCGGGCGGCGTCGGCATCGACGGCAACCGGGTTGCGACATCACCGGTGCCGGATCGCTACATGGTCAACCTGCCGATCGCCAACCCGGCCGGCCGGCTGGCCATGACGCTGCTCGACTCCGACTACGTCGTCGACCTCGAGATCACGGCAGCGCAGAACGAGGGTCGCGGCGAGGTGGTCTCCGCACCGCGCGTCATCACGGCGAACGGCAAGGAAGCGATCATCGAGCAGGGCCAGGAGATCCCGTACCAGGAGTCGGCCTCGAGCGGCGCCACGACCACGCAGTTCAAGAAGGCCGTGCTGGCCCTCAAGGTCACGCCGCAGATCACGCCGGACGACCGCATCATCCTCGACCTGACGGTCAGCAAGGACAGCGTCGGCCAGAACGTGGCGAGCGCGACCGGCGGCTTCGTGCCGAGCATCGATACCCGCAACATCACCACGCAGGTGCTGGTGAACGACGGCCAGACCGTGGTGCTCGGCGGCATCCTCGAGACCGAGCGCCGCGAGACGGTGAACAAGGTGCCGTTCCTCGGCGACCTGCCGGGCCTGGGCTTCATGTTCCGCAGCAAGTCCAAGGACGACAACAAGGACGAGCTGTTGATCTTCGTCACGCCGAAGATCCTGCGCGAGGGTGCGGACATCTACTGACGTCCCGCCCCGGCGATGCAACAATGAGCGGCCGCAGCGACCCTGCGGCCGCTTTTGCTTTGCAGGCCATGCTCAACGCCGACAACGTCTTCCTGGTGGGCCCGATGGGATCGGGCAAGAGCGCGGTCGGGCGCCAGCTCGCCGCCCGGCTGGGTCTCGAGTTCATCGACAGCGACGCCGAGATCGAGGCCCGCACCGGCGTCGATATCCCGTACGTCTTCGAGAAGGAAGGCGAGGCCGGCTTCCGTGTGCGCGAGCGCGACGTGCTCGACGCGCTGACCGCGCTGCCGCGCGTGCTGGTGGCGACCGGCGGTGGCGCCGTGCTCGACGCCGACAACCGCGCCCGGCTCCGCAGTCGCGGCTGCGTCGTGTATCTTCGGACCTCGGTGAACCAGCAACTCGCACGCACCCGGCGCAGCGGCCATCGGCCCCTGCTGCGCAACCCCGACCCGCACGGCACGCTCGAGCGCCTGATGCAGTGCGCGCGCCGCTCTACGAGGAGACCGCGGACCTGACGGTCGATACCGACGGCCGCAAGGTCGGCTCGGTGGTGGACGAAATCGCGCGCCGCCTCGCCGAGGTCGCGGAGCGGCTGATGGAGCGCCTGTCCATCGAGCTCGGCGAGCGCAGCTACCCGATCTTCATCGGGGCGGGGCTGCTCGACGACGCGGCCCTGCTCGGTGCGGCGATCGTGGCTCGTGACGTGCTCGTGGTCAGCAACGAGGTGGTGGCGCCGCTGTACCTTGCGCGGCTCGAGCGCGGGCTCGCGGGCAAGCGCGTCGCGTCGGTGATCCTGCCGGACGGCGAGCAGCACAAGACGCTGGCCACGATGGAGCGAGTGCTCGATGCACTGGTCGAGCGTCGCCTCAATCGCGACGCCTGCGTGGTGGCGCTCGGCGGCGGCGTGGTGGGCGACATGGCCGGCTTTGCCGCCGCCTGCTACCAGCGCGGCGTGGATTATGTGCAGGTACCGACGACGCTGCTCGCCCAGGTGGACTCGTCCGTCGGTGGCAAGACCGGCGTGAACCACCCCGGCGGCAAGAACCTGATCGGCGCGTTCCACCAGCCGCGCGCAGTGGTCTCGGACATCGACACGCTCGGCACGCTGCCGCCGCGCGAGCTGCGCGCCGGTCTCGCCGAGGTCATCAAGGTCGGTCTGGTGGCCGACGCCGGCTTTCTCGCGTGGATCGAGGGCAATCTCGACGCACTGCTCGGCCTCGACGCCGTCGCGCTCACGCACGCGATCCGCAGGTCCTGCGAGATCAAGGCCGGGATCGTCGCGGAGGATGAGCACGAGCATGGCCGCCGCGCGTTGCTGAACCTCGGCCACACGTTCGGGCACGCGATCGAAACGGCCGCCGGCTACGGCGCATGGCTGCACGGCGAGGCGGTCGGCGCCGGGATGCTGATGGCGACCGACCTGTCCGCGCGGCTCGGCTGGCTGGGGCCCGGGGACGTGGAACGCGTGCGCAGCCTGCTGCGGCGGGCCGGGCTGCCGGTCGCCGCGCCGCGCATCGGCGCCGCCCGCGGGCTGGAGCTGATGGGGATGGACAAGAAAGTGCTGGCCGGGCGCATCCGGCTGGTGCTGCTGCGCCGCCTGGGCGAGGGCGTGGTGGCCGACGACTATCCCGCCGAGGCACTGCAGGCGACGCTCGCCGCGCATTTCGGGGCCGCCGAGTGAGCGCGTCCGGCATGCTCGCGCCCTTCGCCCAGCACGACGAGGCTTCGCGCGGCCGGCGCTTTCCCGAGCCGCCGCCGCGGCACCGCACCGAATACCAGCGCGACCGCGACCGCATCGTGCACTCCACGGCCTTCCGCCGCCTGGTCTACAAGACCCAGGTGTTCGTGAACCACGAGGGCGACCTGTACCGCACGCGGCTCACGCACTCGCTCGAGGTGGCGCAGATCGCGCGTAGCGTGGCGCGTGCGCTGGCGCTGAACGAGCCGCTTGCCGAGGCGATCTGCCTCGCGCACGACCTGGGCCACACGCCCTTCGGCCACGCCGGGCAGGACGCGCTCAACGAGTGCATGCGCGAGTTCGGTGGTTTCGAGCACAACCTGCAGTCGCTGCGAGTGGTGGACGAACTGGAGGAGCGCTACGCCGAATTTGCCGGACTCAATCTCACCTTCGAGACCCGCGAGGGCATCCTCAAGCACTGCTCCGCCGCCAATGCCCGCAAGCTCGGCGAGCTGGGCGAGCGGTTCCTCGAGCGGCGGCAGCCCTCGCTCGAGGCGCAGCTCGCCAACCTTGCCGATGCGATTGCCTACAACAACCACGACGTGGACGACGGCCTGCGTGCCGGCCTGATCACCATCGACGAGCTGCGCGGCATCGAGATCTTCCGCCGCCAGTACGACCTGGTCACCGCGCGCTACCCGGATCTTGGGGCCCGCCGCCTGGTGCACGAGGTGGTGCGGCGCATGATCGACTACCTGGTGAACGACCTGATCAGCGCCTCGCAGGCCTCGATCGCGACGGCGGCCCCGGCCAGCGTCGCAGACGTGCGTGCGCGATCCGAGCCGCTGCTCACCTTCAGCGCGGCGGTGCAAGCCGAGCACCTCGAGCTCAAGCGCTACCTGCGCCAGCACCTGTATCGCCACTACCGCGTGCTGCGCATGACCACCAAGGCGCGGCGCGTGGTGCACGCACTGTTCGACGCGCTGCTGGCGGACATCGAGCTGCTGCCGACCGAGCACCAGGAGGCGGCGCGGCGGATGGAGTCTGCGGACGGGAAGCCGGGGCGCGCCCGGGCCGTCGCCGACTACATCGCCGGCATGACCGACCGCTATGCGATCACGGGAGTACGGCAGGCTGTACGATCCGGCGGAAAGAACCTGAAGAAAGGGGGTAATGATCAGCGGGTAGGGGGTAGTGAGCGGAGGCCGGCGCGCCGGCTGTTCCGAATCCGTACTACCCCCTACCCCCTGATCATTACCCCCTCTCCGGCCTCCGGTATCATCCCGGGCTGCCTCCCCGCTGGACCTTCCCGATGCCCGCCATTGCCAAGCCCATCCCTGCCCACGAGCGCCTGATCTTCGCCATGGATGTGGCGGACCCGGATGCGGCCCGCCGCCTCGCCGATACGCTCGGCGACTCGGTGAGCTTCTACAAGCTCGGCCTCGAGCTGTTCATGTCCGGCGGCTACTTCGAGCTGCTCGACTGGATGGTCGGGCGTGGCAAGAAGGTGTTCGTCGACCTCAAGTTCTTCGACGTACCGGCGACCGTGGGTGCCGCGGTGAAGCAGCTGCGCAACCGCGGCGTGACGTTCGCCACCGTGCACGGCAACCAGGGAATCATGGAGGCGGCGGCCGCCGCCAAGGGTGACGTCAAGGTGCTGGCGGTGACCGTGCTCACCAGCCTCGACCGCGGCGACCTCGACGACCTCGGTTTCGCCTGCGACGTCGAGAAGCTGGTGCTGTCGCGCGCGCGGCGTGCGCTCGAGGCCGGCTGCGACGGCGTGGTGTCGTCGGGGCTCGAGGCGCCGATGCTGCGCGAGTTCATCGACCATCGGCTGCTGGTGGTGACGCCTGGAATTCGTCCGGTCGAGAACAAGCCCGTCGACGACCAGAAGCGTACCGTCGACGTCGCGCAGGCGTTCGCGAACGGCGCGGACTACATCGTGGTGGGCCGCCCGATCCGCGACGCAGCCGATCCGCGCGCGGCGGCACAGGCGATCCAGCAGACGATTGCCGGGATTTTCGGCAAGGGAGCCGCATCGTGAGCGTCGCGCTGCAGAACGACCTGCTGCTGCGCGCCTTGCTGCGCCAGCCGACGCCGCGCACGCCGCTGTGGATGATGCGCCAGGCCGGGCGCTACCTGCCCGAGTACCGCGCGACGCGCGGCAAGGCCGGCAGTTTCCTCAACCTGTGCATGAACCCCGAGCTGGCCTGCGAGGTCACGCTGCAGCCGCTCGAGCGCTACCGGCTCGACGCCGCCATCCTGTTCTCGGACATCCTGACCATCCCGCACGCGATGAACGTCGGCCTCGAGTTCGAGGCGGGCGAGGGCCCGAAGATCGCTCGGCCCGTGCGCACGCCGGCCGACATCGACCAGCTGCCCATGCCTGATCCGGAGGGCGAGCTGCGCTACGTGATGGACGCGGTGCGCCTGATCCGCCGCGAGCTCAAGGGCCGCGTGCCGCTGATCGGCTTCGCGGGCAGCCCATGGACCGTGGGCACCTACATGGTCGAGGGCGGCGGCAGCAAGAACTTCCAGCACATCAAAGGCATGCTGTATGGCGCGCCGCGCGAGCTGCACCGCCTGCTCGGCGTGATCACCTGCGCCACGCTCGCCTACCTGAACGCACAGGTGGCGGCCGGCGCCCAGGCCGTGATGGTGTTCGACACCTGGGGTGGCGCACTGACGCCGGCGGACTACCGCGAGTTCTCGCTGCGCTACCTGCAGCAGATCGTCGAGGGCGTGACGCGCGAGAGCGAGGGACGCCGCGTGCCGGTGATCCTGTTCACCAAGGGCGGCGGCCAGTGGCTCAGCGCGATGGCGGACACCGGCTGCGACGCGCTCGGCGTCGACTGGACCACCGACCTCGCCGACGCGCGACGCACGGTGCAGGACCGCGTCGCACTGCAGGGCAACCTCGACCCGAGCGTGTTGTATGCGCCGCCAGCCGAGATCCGTGCCCAGGTGGGGCGCGTGCTGGCGAGTTTCGGCCACGGCGACGGCCACGTCTTCAACCTCGGCCACGGCATCCATCCGGACGTGCCGCCGGAGCATGCACTGGCGATGGTGGAGGCCGTGCACGAGCTGAGTCCGCAGTACCACGGGTGACCCATGGACATCAGCAAGATCGGCATCGGTGAGGACCCGCCCAGCGACGTCAACGTCCTGATCGAGATTCCGCAGGGCGGCGTGCCGGTGAAGTACGAGCTCGACAAGGAGTCGGGCGCGCTGCGCGTCGACCGCTTTCTCAACACCGCGATGTTCTATCCGGGCAACTACGGCTTCATCCCGCACACGCTGTCGGGAGATGGGGATCCTGTCGACGTCATTGTTGTCGTGCCGAGCCCGGTGGTGGCCGGCGCGATCGTGCGCGTGCGACCGGTGGGCGCGCTGCTGATGAAGGACGAGGCGGGCGACGATGAAAAGGTGATCGCCGTGCCGGTCGACAAGCTGCACCCGTTCTACGAGGGCGTGAAGTCGTACAAGGACCTGCCGACGACGCTCACCGAGCAGATCGCGCACTTCTTCCAGCACTACAAGGACCTGGAGAAGGGCAAGTGGGTGACGATCGTCAACTGGGTCGGTACGGACCGCGCCGAGAAGATGATCCTCGAAGGCATCCGCCGCGCCGCCGCGAAGGGCGACGACGTGGCGGCTCACTACGTGGCCGGCGGCGCGCTCAAGGGCCGGCGGAAGTAGGCACGTTCTCTACGCCTGCCTGAGTGTCTCCACTGGCGGCTGCGTCACCGCCGACCTTGCGGCGAGCATGCCGGCGATGCCGACCAGCAGCGCCCCGCCGAGCACGCCGATCACCCACACCCACGGATCGGGCGCGTACTTCAGGTTGAACACCTCGCGCGCCAGGAAGTAGCCGACGACCGTGGCGCCGGCGGCGGCGAGCAGGCCGGCGAGCAGTCCGAGTGCGGTGAACTCCGCGGCCACGCCCTGGAACACCACGCGCCGGCTCGCGCCGAGCGTGCGCAGCATCGCGCTCTCGTAACGGCGCTCATCGCGCGTGGCCTGCACCGCTGCGAGCAGCACCATCAGCCCCGCAGCCAGCGTGAACAGGAACACGTACTGCACGGCGAGCGCGGCCTTGTCCATCACGTCGCGCACCTGCGACAGCAGCGCGTCGATGTCGATGATGGTCACCTCGGGAAACTGCCGCACGAGGTCCACCAGTGCCGGTCGCTGCGCGGGCTGCACGTGCACGCTGGTGATCAGCGTGCCGGTGACGTCGTCCAGCACGCCGGGCGAGAACACCATGAAGAAGTTGGGCTGGAACGAATCCCAGCGTACTTCGCGCAGGCTGGTGATCGTCGCGGTGACGGGTTCGCCCGCCACGTCGTAAGTGACGGTGTCGCCGAGCTTCAACCCGAGGCGCTCGGCGTAGTCCTGTTCCACGGACACGCGCGCGCCGCCGCCGTCGCCGTCCCGCCACCAGCGACCGCTCACCAGCCGGTTGTCGTCGCGCAGCGTGCCGGCCCAGGTCAGGTTGGCTTCGCGCTCGACGAAGCCCTGTGCCCGGTCGCCCTCGAAGCGGATGCGATCCACCGGCACGCCGTTGACGGCGGTGAGTCGCGCCCGCACCAGCGGTGCCAGCTCGGTGGGCGGCAGTCCCTGCTTGCGGAAGAACTCGGTGATCGCCGCGGCCTCGTCCGGGCGGATGTTGATCATGAAGTAGTTCGGTGCGTCGGCCGGCAGGCTGGCGCGCCAGTCCTCGAGCAGGTCGTCGCGCACCAGCGCCAGCAGCAGCAGCACCATGATACCGAGCCCGAACGCGACGATCTGCACTACGCTGTCGCGGCCGCGGCGCGCGATGTTGGCGAGTCCATAGCGCCAGGCGACGCCCACGCCGCTGCGCAGCGGGGCCAGCGCCTTCACCAGCAACCAGCCGGCGAGTGCCAGCGCCAGGAACGTGCCGCCGATGCCGGCGGCGACGACGCTGACCAGCCGGGCATCGCGCACCAGCCAGTACAGCAGTGCCAGCACGGAGCCGATCGCGAACAGGTACACGGCGGCGTAGCGCAGCGGCGGCGGCTCGAGGTTGCGGCGCAGGACGCGCGCCGGCGGCACGCGCTTCAGCTGCAGCAACGGCGGCAACGCGAAGCCGATGAGGATGGTTACTGCGGTCACGAACCCCACCCATGCGGTGGACAGCCCCGGTGGCGGCAAGTCGCTGCGGATCAGGTCGCGCAGCAGCCAGGCGAGCCCGGCCTGCGCGGCGTAGCCGACCACGGTGCCGAAAATGGTGACCAGCAACGCCACGCTCACCAGCTGTACCAGCGTCTGCCTCAGCACGAAGCCCTGCGAAGCGCCCATGCATTTCATGAGCGCGACGGAATCGAGATGCCGGGTTGCGTAACGGCGCGCGGCCATCGCGACCGCCACGGCCGACAGCAGCACGCTCACCAGGCTCGCCAGCGACAGGAAGCGTCCGGCACGATCGGACGACGCACGAATCTGCGGGCTGGCGTCCTCGATGGCCTGCAGCCGCTCGCCGGGCTGCTTGCCTGCGGCCAGGAACTTGCGCAGCGTCGCGATGTCGCGCGCGTCGCCCGCGAACAGGACGGCGCGACTCACGCGACTACCCGGCTGGATCAGCTCGGTGGCGGGCACGTCGGCCAGGTTGATCATCAGCGTCGCCGACAGGTCGCCGAAGCCCGCGCCCTGGTCGGGCCGGTAGTCGAGCACCTGCGTGACTTTCACTTCGTGCGCGCCGACCGCGAGCCGCGCACCGACTGGCACGCCGAGCCGGGCCAGCAGCCGAGAATCCGCCCAGGCCTCGCCGGGCCCGGGGATCCCGTCGGTGGCGCGCGCCGGGCCGAACGGCTCGTCCGCGATCTTGAGCCGGCCGCGCAACGGATAGCCGTCGCCCACCGCACGCAGCGCGACCAGGGAAGACGCCTCGCCGTGGAACACCACGCTCGGCATCGACAGGATCCGGGCCACGCGCAGGCCGAGGCGACGGGCCTCGGCGTCGTACTCCTCGCGGATCGGACGGGCCGACTCGAGGCGCAGGTCGGCCGCGAGCACCTCGCCTGCCTGCTGGTTCACGGCGCGCCCGATGCGGTCGGTGAAGAACCCCACGGCGGTGAGCGAGGCGACCGCCACCAGCAGCGCGAGCAGCAGCACCGCCAGCTCGCCGGACTTCAGGTCACGCTGCAGGTTGCGCAGCGCGAAGCGCAGGGCGAGCATCGTCAGGCCCCGACGACGCGTCCGGCGTCGAGGCGGATGATGCGCCCGCAACGCGCGGCCAGAGCCTGGTCGTGCGTCACGAGCACCAGCGTGGTGCCGGTCTCGGCGTTGAGGCCGAACAGCAGGTCCATGATGGTCTCGCCGGTAGCCGCGTCGAGGTTGCCGGTGGGTTCGTCGGCGAACAGCACGTCAGGCCGGGTGACGAAGGCGCGCGCGATGGCGACGCGCTGCTGTTCGCCTCCCGACAACTGCCGCGGGTAGTGGCCCACGCGTGCGGCGAGCCCGACCCGAGCCAGCACCTCGAGCGCCGCGGCGCGTGCGTCGGTGCGTCCGGCCAGCTCGAGCGGCAGCATCACGTTCTCGACCGCGGTCAGCGACGGCACGAGATGGAACGACTGGAAAACGAACCCGACGTGGCGGGCACGCACCGCCGCGCGGCCGTCTTCGTCGAGTCGCGTCAGATCGCGGCCGGCGAGGTGCACCGTGCCGGAGGTTGGCTCGTCGAGCCCGGCAAGCAGCGCGAGCAGCGTGGACTTGCCGGCGCCCGAGGCGCCCATGACCGCCACCGTCTCGCCGCGGCCGATCGCCAGCGACACGTCGGCGAGAATGGCCAGCGTTCCTTCCGGGCTGCTAACCTGCTTGCCCACCCCTGCCGCTTCGAGCACCGTGTCCTTCATCCGCGTCGCCTGCCTCGTCCTGTGCCTGTGCCCGGTCCTGTTCGCTCCGGCCGCGCGGTCGGAGTCCCCGACGATCCTGGTCCTCGGGGACAGCCTGAGCGCGGCCTACGGGATCCGGCTCGAACAGGGGTGGGTGGCCCTGCTGCAGGGCCGTCTGCAGGCCAAAGGGTACGGGCACAAGGTGGTCAACGCCAGTTCGAGCGGCGAGACCACCGGCGGCGCGCTGGCGCGGTTGCCGCGGGCACTGCAGCGGCACCGGCCGGCGATCGTCATCATCGAACTTGGCGGCAACGACGGGCTGCGCGGGCTGCCTTTGGCCGACGTGCGGGCAATTTCGAATCCCTGATACGACTGTCGCGCGAGGCCGGCGCAAGGTGCTGCTCGTGGGCATGCGCATCCCGCCGAACTACGGGCCGACCTACTCGAGCGGATTTCCACGAACTCTACGGTGAGCTCGCCCGCAAGCACCGGCTGCCGCTGGTGCCGTTCTTCCTCGACGGCATCGCGCTCGACGACGCGCTGATGCAAGAGGACGGGCTGCACCCGAACGCCGCCGCGCAGCCGAAGCTGCTCGACAGGTCTGGCCGCAGCTCAAGCCGTTGCTGCCACGATGAAAAGCAGCGCCGGCGCTGCTATATAGAGAGATTGCACAGGGGAACGACGTGGACAAGATCTGGCTCAGGAACTACCCCGCCGGCGTGCCGGCCGAGATCAACCCGGACGAGATCGCCTCGCTGCAGGCGCTCGTCGAGCACAGCTTCGCGAAGTTCGCGGACCGCCCGGCCTACACGCTCATGGACCGGACGCTCACTTACGGCGAACTCGACCGGCTGAGCCGCCAGTTCGCGGCCTATCTGCAGAAAGTGGCGGGCCTGAAGAAGGGCGACCGTATCGCCATCATGCTGCCGAACATCCTGCAGTACCCGGTGGCGATCGTCGGTGCGTTCCGCGCCGGGCTGACGGTGGTCAACACCAACCCGCTGTACACGCCGCGCGAGCTCGAGCACCAGCTCAGGGACTCGGGCGTGCGGGCGATCCTGATCCTCGAGAACTTCGCGCACACCCTGCAGCAGGTGCACCACGAGACCGGCGTCGAGACCGTGATCGTTACCGGCATCGGCGACCTGCTCGGGTTCCCGAAGGGGGCGCTGGTGAATTTCGTGCTGCGCCACGTCAAGAAGCAGGTGCCGGAGTACTCGCTGCCGGGTGCCATCGGCTTCAACGAGGCTCTCGGCAAGGGCAAGCTTCGAGAACCTCGATCCGGTGCCGCTCGGCCACGAGGACATCGCGTTCCTGCAGTACACCGGCGGCACGACCGGCGTATCGAAGGGCGCGGTGCTCACCCATCGCAACATGGTGGCCAACGTGCTGCAGTCCGAGGCGTGGATGGGGCCGTCGCTGCGCGAGGCCAGCGGCCAGATGATCCTGGTCACCGCGCTGCCCCTGTACCACATCTTCTCGCTGACGGCGAACTGCCTGCTGTTCATGCGCCTGGGCGCGCACAACATCCTCATCGCCAACCCGCGCGACTTCGCCGGCTTCGTCAAGGAGCTGTCGAAGTACCGGTTCACGTTCTTCAGCGGCGTAAACACGCTGTTCAACGCGCTGCTCAACACGCCGGGCTTCGACCAGGTGGACTTCAGCGCGCTCAAGGTGAGCCTCGGCGGCGGCATGGCCGTGCAGCGCGCGGTGGCCGAACGCTGGAAGCAGGTGACGGGCAACACGCTCACGCAGGCGTGGGGACTCACCGAGACCTCGCCTGCCGCGTGCATCAACCGCTTCGACGCGCCGGAATTCAACGGCTCGATCGGCCTGCCGATCTCCTCCACCGTGATCACGATCCGCGACGACGACGGCAACGTGCTGCCGGTGCGCGCCTCGGGCGAGATCTGCGTCGAGGGCCCGCAGGTGATGCGCGGCTACTGGAACCGTCCCGACGAGACCGAGAAGGTGATGCTCGCCGGCCACGTGCTGCGCACCGGCGACATCGGCTACATGGACCAGGACGGCTACGTGTTCATCGAGGATCGCAAGAAGGACATGATCCTCGTGTCGGGGTTCAACGTGTATCCGAACGAGGTCGAAGGCGTGGTGGCCGCGCATCCGGGCGTCCTCGAGGTCGCGGCGGTCGCACAGCCCGACGAGCGCGCCGGCGAGGTCGTGGCGCTGTTCGTGGTGAAGAAGGACCCCGCGCTCACCGAGGAAGCCCTCATCGAGTACTGCCGCAAGGAACTGACCGGCTACAAGGTGCCGAAGCGGATCTACTTCCGCGACGAGCTGCCCAAGACCAACGTCGGCAAGATCCTGCGCCGCGAGCTCAAGGACCAGCTGAAGAAATAGGGGACATTCTCCTATTTTCCGGGTCGTTGCGGGCTTTCGCGGACTTGTCGGTTCAGCCAGAATCAGCCTTCGCCCGGCGCCAGCGGCGCACTTGATCGTAAACCGTGAAGATTCCAGGCGTCACCACAGCGGACAGCTTGATTGGAGGTTTGGACGTGGCCGCATTTCGCGCGTTGTTGCTCGTAATGTTGATCGCACTGGCTGGCTACACGGCAGTGGTGATCTCCAGTCATGGCTGGGGCCTGCTGTCTGTGTTCTTCGGCGACATGGCGACGATGGGATGGCCAGGCCAGTTCAACCTCGATTTCCTGTTCATGCTGACGCTGTCGGCGATCTGGGTTGCGTGGCGTCACGAGTTCTCGACAGACGGGTTTGCGCTGGGTGCTCTGGCCCTCTTCGGCGGCGCCCTGTTTCTGGCCATTTACCTGCTTGTCGTCACCAGGCAAAGCCAGGGCGACCTGCACATGCTGCTGCTTGGCAGATCTCGCGTCGCTTCGTCCACCCAGAGGAGTCCGCTGAGTCGCTTGTTTTAGGTCGGTCCGCACCGGGTCCGCGACGTCCGCTGCGAGAACGGCCGGTCGCGGAATCCGCCTCGCCGATCGCGATTGGGCCTCTGTCCAGCTCTCTGGAAGCCGCAGGACAACCTGCTCCTGTGTTCGAGCGAGTGCCGGTGATGGTGCGCCCGGTGCCTTCCTCGGCCGCCCCCGCGGGCGGGCGGGTGGTCGCGGGTTCCAGCGCTCGCGCTCGCTGGTCGTCCACGATTCGCTGCCGTATGGGCGCTGGTGTTTGACGCAGGCACGCAATGCCGCCAGCTCGTCGCTCGTCTGCGGCGAATTGACCCATGTCAGCCAATTTGCGGGCAGGGCGAGCGGCGGAGCAGACAGCAACTCTGGCGGTGTGCCGAGATGACGCCACGCGAGGCTGCCCCATGCCCAGTCCTCGGCTCGATGAACGAGTCCAGCCCGCAGGGCATTGCGCTCGACGTAGCGCATGACCGTCAGCAGGTGAGCGTCCTGCTCGATCGGGAAGGCCTTGAAGCGACCCTGCCAGACGCGCCCCGAAGACTCGCGTCGCAGATGATGACGATGGCTGTGCGTGGTCAGCAGCCAGTGCATCCACCGGCTGATGTCGGTAGGACGTGCCTGGGCGACGACCAGGTGCACGTGGTTGGGCATTACGCAGGCCGCCAGCAGCGACAGGCCGAGTCTCCGCTGGGCCTGGGCCATCAGCCCGACGAACGCGTCGAAATCGCAAGGCTCGTCGAAGATCTGTGCGCAATTGTTGCCGCGGCTGATGACGTGGTAGTGGCCGCCGCCGACGAGTGATCGAGAGGTTCTCGGCATCCGCCGAGCATGTCGCCTGGAACGCCGCCGCGCACTGCGCAAAAGTGCCGACTGTCGGCAGGAACTCTGACGGCGCGGCGCCATCGGCCGAAAATAGGTGAATGTCCCCTATTTAATGACCAGCCGGACCCAGCCGGCGTCGACGCGCTGCCCCTGCCAGGTGTAGCCCTGCAGCCTGAGCCGGTATTCCCCGGGACCGAACGCGGAGCTGTTCAGCGTCAGCCGCAGCTCGCGGTTCGAATCGACCGATACGCGCTGCAGGTCCATGACGCGGCCGACGTCCACCTTGTCGATGGTGATCGCGAACACCCGGTAGTCGGAGTAGGCGACCGGCAGGTACAGCTCGAGCAGCTCCGGCGGATCCGGCCAGGCCACCGTTGCATCCGGTGTCGCGGACCAGCTGCGCGGGTTCGGCGTCATGCGCACCGCGCGCACCTGCGACGCCGGTCGCAGCGTCAGCATCCGCACCTGCGCCTCGCTCACCGCGGCTGCCGCGCGGTCGCGGTGCGAAGCCACGCGGGCAGCGATCGTCAGCGCCAGGAGCAGCAACAGCGCACAAGCCAGGCCGGCGACGAAACGCAGCTGCTGCCACCACTGCGGCTCGAGCGGCACGAACTCGGTGGCTCCGGGCGGCGGCGGCAGCGCCAGCTCGACCTGCTCGGCCGGCCGGCGCAGCAGTGCCTTGCGCTTCTTCGCCGGCTTGCCGGTGCTCACTTGCGGTCGCGGGTCCGGGGCGCCGAGTCGAACTCGAACGGATCGGCAGTGCCGGCGAACAGGCGTTGCATGGCGCGCGTCTCGCGGTCGCGTAGCGTGGCGAGGAACTCGTCCGCGCCACGCATCCGCTGGAACGCATCGAGGCCGCGCTCCAGGAACTCCTGCATCGAGCCGAAGCCGGCGGCGTGTGCCGGGCCGCGCGCAAGGCGCACCAGTGCGCGGATCACGGGCTTCTTCACCACGTGGTCGAGGTAGCCACCGATGACGCCCAGCAGCTCGATCTGCCGCTTGCGATCCGCACGCCGGCCGGCGCCTCGATAGCCCTCGGCGTAGCTCTCGACCGTGATCGGTCCCTTCGGCAGCGACTGCACCACGTCGGTATCGAGCTCCTGCGACAGGATCTCGAGCTCGATGGCGAGCATCAGCGCGTGCAGCGCTTCACGCGGCAGCAGCTTCTCCATGACGTGATGCACGCGCTGCAGGTCGCGATCGCGCGCCCGCGGGTCGCCGCCGCTGTACAGTTCGTTGAAAAAGAACTCCACCGCGGCCCGGTAACGGGGACTGTCGTGCAGGTCGGCGTGGCTCTGCAGCAGGCGCTGCGACTGCCACTTCTGCAGTTCCGCGAGGCGCTTCAGCGATGCGGCGTCGTCGGCGAGCACGTCGCGCAGCGAGGCGTTGCGCGCCAGCAGCCGGCCGAGTTCGCCGTGCCGCGCGTTGCGCCCGCGTTCGTCGCCGACTTCGACGCCCAGGATCTTCACGGCCCTAGTGGCGCACGTCCAGCGCGGACTCGAGCCGGTCCAGCGCCCGGTGCAGCGGTCCCGTCACCGGCTGCATGCGCCGTCCGCGCTCCTGCACCGCCGCCGCGAAAGTGCGCGTGCGGTCGACGAGCAGGTCGCGCCGCAGGCGGAGGCCGTGGCGCGCGAGCAGCGGCTCGAGAGCGTCCGCATGCGCGTAGAGGTCGCGCCGCGTGCGCTGGTAGGCGTGCTCGGCGAGCCGCTTGCGGTCCGCGTAGCGAAAAACGTTCTTGAAGAACAGCTCATCGTCGCCGCGGTCTGGCTGGAACAGCAGCACGTCGGTGGACGGGTAGCTCTTCTTGTAGGTGCGCATGCCGACCAGCATGCGCGACTGGATCATCGCGCGGAAAGTCTGGCTCAGCACCACGGGTAGCCCCCCATGGGTCAGGTCGAGTTCCTTGCGCTTGTCGCCGTAGCGGCGGGGAGCGCTCGACGCGTCGAAGGCCACCAGCGGATTGATGCAGATCACGAAGTCGGCGCCCTCGTCGAGCAGCAGCGAGGCGTTCATCGTGCGCATCAACGCACCGTCGACGTACGTGTGGCCGTCGATCGGTACCGGTGGGTACAGCCCGGGCAGCGCGGTGCTCGCCTGGATGGCGCGCGAAATCGGCACGTGGTCCTGGCCCGGCTCGCCGAAGCGCACCGAGTAGCCGCTGTTCAATTCCGTGGCGACGATGTACAGGCTGCGCCGCAGCTGGCGGAAGTCGTTGGTGCGGCCGGGCCCGGTGAACATCCGCGCCAGGAACCGCTCGAACGGCCGGTTGTCGCACAGACCGGTGGGCAGCAGCCGCCCGATCGGGTCGATGGCTTCCGCCCAGTCCTTGCCGGGATCGCGCAGGTACTGCGTCAGGATCTCGGCCGTGAGGCCCGGGATGTTGCTCAGGCGCCGCAGGTACTCGCGCACGGCCGGGCGCAGGAACAGCCCGGGCCGCACCGGGTGCTCCTGCGATGCGTTGTGGATGAACACCAGCCCCATGTCGCTGGTGTCGTAGCCGTTGACCAGGCCGGCGGCGATCATCGCTCCCGAACTGACGCCGACGTACATGTCGAGGCCGGTCAGGTCGAGGCCTTCGAAACTCTCGCCAATGGCGTGCAGCGTGCCAACCTCGTAGAAGGCGCCGAGAGGTCCACCGCCGGCGAGGGCCAGGCCGAACCGGCGGCGGGTGTGGGCCGCGCGGCGTGATGCGGGCTGGAGGTCGAGCATGGGTCAGCCCTCGCGGTGCTGGTCAGCGGGCACGGGCCCGGGTCTTGCGCTTCGCGCGCGCCGGCGGCGCCTTCCGCGGCGCACGGCGGGCACGCACCTGCCGGCCGGACAATTCCTTGACCGCCTCGCTGAGGTCCGCGACGCGCTTGGTCAGCAACCGGATCTCGTCGGCGCTCGGCACGCCGAGCTGCTGCATGGCTTTGTGCACGCGGGTCTGGAACAGTGTCTCGAGGTTGTCCCAGGTCTCGCTCGCCTGGTCGCGGGCCGAGCCGAAGTGCGTCTGCACGGTGCCCTGCGCGGCCTCGAAGGTGTCGCGGATCATCTGCTCCGCCGTGGACCGGGAGCGGGTCAGCAGCTTGAAGCCTTCCGCCACCGCGTCCTGGAAGGCGGCCGGGCCTTCCTGCTGCGCCCGGGCGATGGCGCCCATGCCGGCGAGCCAGACCTGCTGCACGTTCTCGATCACATTCGCGGGTGCGTCGGCCGTCCTGGCGCGCGCCTTGCGGGCGGTTGCCTCGACCTTGCGGGTTTTCTTGCGCGCAGCCATGGATGCCCCTTCGCGGCCGGTGCCGCGGCTGGATGTTGCGACTATTGTGGCCGAATCCGTGGACTTTGCTGCACTGTGTCAATCCGAGGGCTAGGTACTTGCCGCAGGTGCGGCACGGCCTTCTTTCGCGCTGCTCTTGCCCGATGCCTTGCGGCGCTTCGGCGACCGCGGACGGCTCGCCAGCAGCCCCACCGTCGCCGCCAGCAGCAGCTTCTCGAACTCGGGCGCGAACCGCTCCACCACGGGGCCGGGCGCGTCGAGCACCCGGCGGTCGGAAATCATCCCGAAATGCACCTGCCCGGCGTAGGACAGGATGCTGATGCCGAGGCCGATCGAGCCGCTCTGCGGCACCCAGAAGTACATCTCGGAGATGCGCTGCCCGCACAGGTACAGCGGCGACCGCGGTCCCGGGACGTTGGAGACCACGGCCGATGCCTTGCGGCTGAAGAGTTCCACGATCGGCGGCTGCACCGCGGCCGGCAGCATGCCCATCAGCCCGAGCGTCATCAGCGACATGGACGGCTGCATCGAGCCCTTGAGCGCGACCATCGTGTCGCGCATCGCCGCGACGCGCTGCAGCGGATCCGGCAGCCCGAGCGCCATGTCGACGAACACCAGGCCGAAGCGGTTGCCGAGTGAAATCGGCTCGTCCACGGTGCGCAGGTTGACCG
Organism: uncultured Gammaproteobacteria bacterium; assembly: GCA_963731105.1. Taxonomy (GTDB): domain Bacteria; phylum Pseudomonadota; class Gammaproteobacteria; order Steroidobacterales; family Steroidobacteraceae; genus RPQJ01. The sequence goes on along the minus strand of CAVSUM010000010.1, from coordinate 265,837 downwards.
GCACGGAGGCGCGCAACCGCAGCCCTGTCGTGTCGAAGCCCTGCGCGCGCAAGTGAGCACCGAGCGCGCCCGCCACCGTGGACATCAGCACGTCGTTGATCGTGCAGCCGAGCGCCTTGCCGACTGTCGTCACCTCGTGCAGCGGAATCGGCGTGCTCCAGGCGACGGCCTTGTAGCCGCCCAGGGCGCCGCGCAACGGTGTCTCCGGGTCGTCCGGCAGCGTCAGGACCCGAGCGAACTCGCCGAGCATGCCCCCGGCCTGCGCCGCGACCGCGGTCAGGCGATCCGGATGGAACAGCTGGTGGATGCCGCCCTCGAGCAGCTTCGCGCCTTCCGCCAGCGCGTTCTCGACGATGTCTTCCGCCGGCTGCACGAGTTGCTCGATCCAGTTCAGGATCGGCAGCACGTCGAGGCCGGTGCGTGGCGCGGCCTTACCGTGGCGAGCAGTCGCGCGCGGCGCGAGGGCTGGCGCCGGGTCCTGTTCGGTCATCGACAGCAGCACGCGGACCATCGCGATGCCGTCGGCATAACAGTGGTGTACTCGCGTCACCCAGGCGCTGCCGCCCAGGTAATTCGGCACGAAGTGGAATTGCCACAGCGGTCGTCGTGGATCGAGCGACGTGCTGGCGAGCTCGGCGGCGAGCGCCTCGAGCTCGGCTTTGCCCGCCGGTGCCGGCAGGGTGACGACTTTCAGGTGCGCGTCGAGGTCGAACGACTCGTCCTCGACCCACGACGCGCCGAGCGCGTCGCCCACGGCGCGTTGCCGGAACCGTCCGAAGCACAGCAGCCGATGCTCGAGCATGCGACGGAAGTCGTCGAGGCGCACCGGCGTGGCCGTGGCGCTGACACCCACGATCATCATCGAGCTGCCGGGGCTGTCCATGCGCAGCCATGCCGTGTCCACGCTCGACATGCGTTCGTGATTCGGCATCGCCACGCGAGCTCCTTTGGAAGTTCCTGGCCAGGGTCCGCTGCCAGTGATCTTAGGCGACCGCCGGCTGCTTGCCACGTTGACCTGCACGCCGCCCACCCCTAAGGTAGCCGCAAAAACCGGTGCGCCACGGAAAGTCCGGCGGCGGCCGTGGCTCGGGGAGAATTCCATGACGTATTTCGTGACCGGCGCGACCGGGTTCATCGGCCGCTACCTGGTGCAGTCCCTGCTGCAGCGCGGCAAAGGCACCATCTACGTGCTGGTGCGGCCCAAGTCGCTCGGCAAGCTCGACGAGCTGCACGAGTTCTGGGGCAAGGAGAGCCTCAAGCGCGTCGTGCCCATCAAGGGCGACCTTGCGCAGCCGAAGCTCGGCGTGTCGCGGGGCGACCTCACGAAGCTGAAGGGCAAGGTCAAGCACCTGTTCCACCTCGGCGCCGTGTACGACCTCGAGGCCAGTGCCGAGTCGATGCACAAGGCGAACATCGTGGGCACGCAGAGCGCGCTCGCGTTCGCCGAGGCCGTCAACGCCGGTTGCTTCCACCTGGTGAGCTCGATTGCGGCGGCCGGCCTCTATCAAGGCACGTTCACCGAGGACATGTTCGAGGAGGCCGAGGACCTCGACCACCCGTACTACCGCACCAAGCACGACTCCGAGGGACTGGTGCGCGCCAACGAGCGCATTCCCGTTCCGCATCTATCGACCCGGCGTCGTGGTCGGCCATTCGCAGACCGGCTTCATCGACAAGATCGACGGGCCGTACTACTTCTTCAAGGCGCTGCAGCGGCTGCGCGAATCCTGGCCGCGCTGGATCCCGCTGGTGGGCGTCGAGGGCGGCTACATCAACCTCGTGCCGGTCGACTACGTGGTGAACGCGATGGTGCACCTCGCGCACCAGCCGAAGCTCGACGGCCGCTGCTTCCACCTCACCGACCCGAAGCCGCGCCGCGTCGGCGAGATGCTCAACGTGTTCGCCCGCGCCGCGCACGCGCCGGAAATGGCGTTCCGCGTCGACTCGAAGATGTTCGCGATGGTGCCGGAGGGCGTCACCAACTCGCTCGAGCGCGCCAAGCCCGTGCAGGGCGTGATCAACCAGTTGCTGCGCGACCTGCAGATCCCGAAGTCGGTGCTGCAGTTCATGAACTATCCGACGCGCTTCGACTCGAGCGGGACCCAGAAGATCCTCGACAAGGCGAAGATCCGCCTGCCGGTGCTCGAGGACTACGCCTGGCGGCTGTGGGACTACTGGGAGCGCCACCTCGACCCCGATCTCTCGATCGACCGCAGCCTGCGCGGTGCGGTCAAGGGCAAGGTGGTGGTGATCACCGGCGGCTCGTCGGGCATCGGCGAGGCGGCGGCACTGCGCATCGCCGAGGCCGGCGGCAAGGTCGTGGTGTCGCGCGCGACGAGGAGAAGCTCGCCGAAGTCCGCAAGAAGACCGGGACCGTTGGCGGCTGCCGTGAAGACCTATTCCTGTGACATCACCGACTACGCGGCCTGCGACAAGGTCGCGAAAGACATTCTCAAGGACTTCGGCCACGTCGACGTGCTGGTCAACAATGCCGGCCGCTCGATCCGCCGCTCGCTGGCGCTGTCGTACGACCGCTTCCACGACTTCGAGCGCACGATGCAGCTCAACTACTTCGCCTGCGTGCGCCTCACCATGAACCTGCTGCCGTCGATGACGGCGCGCAAGGACGGCCACGTGATCAACGTGTCCTCGATCGGCGTGCTGACCAACGCGCCGCGCTTCTCGGCCTACGTGGCGTCGAAGGCCGCGCTCGAGTCGTTCGCGCGCTGCGCCGCCTCCGAGTTCCACGACGAGAACGTGCACTTCAGCATCATCAACATGCCGCTGGTGCGCACGCCGATGATTGCGCCCACCAAGATCTACGAGGACATGCCGACCATCATCTCGCCCGGAGGAGGCGGCCGACATGATCGCCGACGCGATCATCCGCAAGCCGCAGCGCATCGCGACGCGGCTCGGCGTCATGGCGGAGATCATGCACCTCGTCATGCCGAAGATGTCCGAGGTGGTGATGAACTCGGCCTACCGCATGTTCCCGGACTCGGCGGCGGCGCAGGGCAGGAAGCCGATGGCGACGCGCCGCGGCCGCCGACCAAGGAGGCGATGATCTTTGCCTCGCTGATGCGCGGGATTCACTGGTAAACCGATGGTCGCTGCGCAGCGTTGTATACCGAGAGCTGTATACCGAGAGGTGTATATGTCGAAAATCATCGGGTTGGCACTTGTCGCGGCGGTCGCCTGGGCACTGCCCGTGCAGGTCACGCTCGCCCAGGCGGGCGCGCAGCGTTCGGCGCAGGGCGACTGCGTGCGCGAGGTCGAGCGACGCGGCTTCAAAGTCGTCTCGACCGGCAATTTCCAGCAGTCGCGCGACGGCTGGCAGCTCGACGTGAAGGCGCGCGACTCCCGTGGCCGCGTGACCGATGGCACCTGTTTCGTCGCGACGCAGACCGGTGACGTCAGCCTGTACGGCTTCGGCTGGGGCGGCGGCGACGCCGGCCCGCCGGAAGGCTTCCGGTTCATGTGCGCGTCGAAGGACGAGCGCTACCGCGAGTGCCAGCTGCCGGTCGACGGCCGCGCGCGACTGGTGAAGCGCAAGTCCGACGCCGCGTGCGTCGAGGGTCGCAGCTGGGGCCAGCGCGGCGACCGGGTGTGGGTCGACAAGGGGTGCCGGGCAGTGTTCGACGTGGTGCGCAGCGGCTCCGGCGGCGGCAACCACGGCCAGCAGCAGCGCGCCGAAGTGCAGTGCCGCAACGAGGCGCAGCGCCAGGGCATCCAGGTCCGCTCGGTCGCGACTCCGCAGAAGAACGGCTCGTACTGGGAGACCGTCATCCAAGGACAGCTGCGTGGCCAGTCGGTGCGCGCGGGCTGCCGCTTCCACCCCAAGACGAACAGCGCCGAGCTGGCGATCGGCGGATTCGGCGGCAGCGGCGGCAGTGGCGGATCAGGTGGTGCGGCCGCGGCGCAGCGCGAGTGCGTCGACGAGGTCTGGCGACAGGGGCTGCAAGTGGTCAGCCAGCAGGCGGCACGGCCGGTCGCGGGCGGCTACTCCATGCAGCTCTCGGTGCGCCGCAAGAACGGCAACCCGATTCCGGCGGTCTGCACGTACAAGTTCAACAGCGGGCGCGCCGAGCTGCGCTACTGACGCGCGTCGGCGCGGATTTGCGCCGCGAATCGCCACAAATGGCGCTGTTCGCGGCGCACCGCCTCGTGTGACCATCGCTGCCGGCCGAGCGATGGCTGCCACGACAGGACGTCGTGCCGCTGCGGCTGGGACACACGGAAGTGGGTACGTGGATCGCCGGGGGCCTGTTGCTGCTCGGGGTGCTGGCCGCGCTGGTCGGCGCGCGGCGACGCGCCGAGCGGCGGGCGGCCGAGGCGCGGGCTCGCGCCCGTGCGCGACGCAATCGCGTGCCGCTCGTCTCCGCCAACCTGCGTGGCCAGTCGGCGCAGAAGCCCGACATCTGGCGCGAAGAGGCGGACGCCGGCGCGCGCAAGGAGCGTGTCGCCTAGGCATCCGGCCTGCCGGGTCCGGCTCAATCGCGGGAAAGATGCACCCATGGGTTCCGGTAGGATGCCGTCACGATGCGTGAAGACACCCTGCGCGCCGTGCTGATGGTCAAAGCGATCGAGGAGACCGATCGTGCCGGCACGCTCTTGCCGCCGGGTGACCGGGCGCAGGCGACGCGGGAGGCCGTGCGCACGGCGGGAGCATCGGGGGAGGTCGCCGACGCTGGCGATGCATTCCTGGCCCAGGCGCTCGGCGAGCGCGCTGGGCGACTGCTCGGGCCCCTGTGCAACCGCTTTCCCATCGTGGAGGAAGCGCTCGGCCGCACGCGTACCCCGCGCTGGCTGCTGCTCGTCCTGCTGGCCGCAGCCTTCGCCAGCGGCATCGGCCTGTCCGCCATGGACGGCACCAAGCACATCAACATCCTCGCGCTGCCGTTCCTCGGCCTGATCGCCTGGAACCTGGTCGTGTACGTGCTGCTCGCGGCGGCGTGGGTGAAGGCGCGCACGGCGTCGCCGGCACCTTCTCTCCGTCGTGGCAACGTACTGGCGCGGCTGCTCGAGCGTCGTGTCGAACCGCTGCTGCGCACCACGCGGCGGGTGCACGCCGTGCTCGGCGAGGCGCTCGGTCGCTACGCGTCGAGCTGGGCGTCGTTCGGCGCGGCGTACGCAGCGCAACACGCGCGGCGCTGGTTGCACCTCGCGGCGGCGGTCGTGGCCTTGGGGTTGATCGTCGGCCTGTACGTGCGCGGCACCGTGCTGCGTTACGAAGCGGGCTGGGAAAGCACGTTTCTCGGACCGGCGGCCGTGCGCGCAGTGCTGGGCGTCGTGTTCGGTCCGGTGGCCGGCTGGTCGGGCGTGGAGTTGCCGCAGTCCCTGGCGGCTGTGGAGCAATGTCGCTGGACGGCAGCCGGCGGTGGCTGTGACGCGGCGCCCTGGATCCACCTGATCGCACTCAGCCTGCTGTGCTACGTCGTCGTGCCGCGGCTGCTGCTGGCGGGTACTGCCACGCTCGCGCTGGCACGCCTCGGCCGCGCCTCGGCCTTGCCACAGGAACTGCGGCCGTATGCGATCGACGTGCTGCGTGGCAGCGGCGTGCTGCGCAGCACGGGCCTGGTCAGTGTGACCCCCTACGCCTATGAACCTTCTGCGGCCGCGCTCGCAGGACTCGAACGGTGGCTGCGGTCGGCCGTCGGCGGCGAGGTGCAGATCGAGCGGCGCACCTCGCTGCGCTACGGCGAGGAGGACATGGCCGGCACGGCGTTCGCGCTGGGCGCACATCGCGCCGCCGACCTGCACGTGCTGCTGATGAACCTGGCCGCGACCCCCGAGGCGGAAAATCACGGCGTGGTCATTGCGGCCGCCCGGGATGCCGCACACCAGGCGCGCCCGCCGGCCGCGGTGCGCGTCGTGGTGGACGAGTCGCCGTATGCGGAACGATTCGGCGGCGATGCGTCGCTTGCGCCACGACTGGAGGAGCGGCGACGCTTGTGGCGCGACTTCGTCGCGGGCTACGGGCTCGAGGCGGAAACAGGGGACCTTCGGGAAATAGGGAAAATAGGGGACATTCACCGTTTTTCCCCAACCACCGCCCCAGTCATTTCACAGGGGGGCGAAAAGCGGTGAATGTCCCCTATTTTCCGCAGGGCTCCATTTCCCTCAGCCTCATCTCGCACACCAACGTCGGCAAGACCACGCTGGCGCGCACCTTGCTCCGGCGCGATGTCGGCGAAGTGCGGGATGCCGCGCACGTCACCGAGACTGCCGACCGCTTCCTGCTGATCGCCACGTCGCAAGGCGACGAGCTGCTGCTGTGGGATACGCCGGGCTTCGGCGACAGCGCGCGCCTGCTCAGGCGCCTGCAGCAGGACGGTAACCCGCTCGGCTGGTTCCTGACGCAGGTGTGGGACCGTTACCTGGACCGGCCGTTCTTCAGCAGCCAGCAAGCGCTGCGCAACGTGCGCGACCAGGCCGACGTGGTGCTGTACCTGGTCAACGCCGGCGAGCATCCGGCCGCCGCGGGTTACGTCGACGCCGAGATGCAGATCCTCGGCTGGATCGGCAAGCCAGTGCTGGTGCTGCTCAACCAGCTCGGCCCGCCGCGGCCGACCGACGTCGAGGCAGACGAGGTGCGGCAGTGGGCGACGCACCTGGCCGGCTATCCGTGGGTGCGTGACACGCTCGCATTCGACGCCTTCGCGCGCTGCTGGGTGCAGGAGCACGAGCTTCTCGACCGGATCGGCGTGCTGCTGCCTGCCATTCAACGCGACTCGTTCGTGCGGCTCGCCGAAGCCTGGCGGGCGCGCAACCAGCAAACCTTCGAGCAGTCGATGCAGGTGCTGGCGCGCCAGCTCGCCGCCACGGCGACCGACAACGCCACCATCGCCAGGCAGAGTGTCGGCGCCACCGCCAAGTCCTGGCTCACGACGCTGCTCGGATCGCGCCAGGGCAGCGACGTGGCGACCGATGCCGCCATGGCGCAGCTCGCCCAGCGGCTCGACGCCGAGGTGCGTCGCGCGACCGACGAGCTGATCGCGCTGCACGGCTTGTCGGGCAAGGCCGCCGCGGAAATCCTGCAGCGCATGGGCGCGGAGTATTCGGTCGACAAGGCAGCCGATCCCGGCAAGGCGAGCCTGGTCGGCGCCGCCGTTTCCGGTGCGCTCGGTGGACTGGCTGCCGACCTTGCGGCGGGAGGGCTGACCTTCGGTGCCGGGGCGGTGCTCGGCGGGCTGCTCGGCGCGGCCAGTGCGCGTGGTCTCGCCAGTGCGTACAACCTGGCACGCGGCAGCGATGCCACGACCGTTCGCTGGTCCAGCGAATTCCTGGCCGGGCGGGTGGGCGGCGCGATCCTGCGCTACCTGGCCGTGGCGCACTTTGGCCGCGGGCGTGGCGACTGGGTGGCGGGCGAGTATCCGGCGCATTGGCGAGCGCTGGTGGAGGCGGCAGTCACGCCGCGGCGCGCCGCGTTCGATGCGGCCTGGGCCGGTGCCGTGGCTGGTGATTCGCCGGCAGCACTCGAGTCGCGGCTCCGGCCGCTGCTCGAGACCGTCGCGACCGACGTGCTCGAGCGGCTGTACCCGGCGCGTGACTAGATGTGCTCGGTCGGCGGCTTCCTCGACGATCCAGAGCACGACGGAGCTGAACAGGACGAACGCGGCGAGTTCCATTTGCTGACCCTCCTCACGCGCGTTGGGCGCGTCCAGGATCAACCGGCAGTGTGCCTGTTGCGGCGCGGCAAAACGTTGACGTGGTTGGGAAATTCGCCAGCCGGGCCGGGCGTCAGGGCACGCGTACCCGCAACGCCTGCCGCGCTACGCTGAAGTCGGCCGGCGTCGTGCCGACGATCTGGCCGTCGGCCTGGATCACCGCCGGCGGGTCCGCTTCGATGCGCACGCGCGCGGCCCGCAGGTGCTGCACCGCCTCGTCGCCGAGAATGCGCCCGCCGTAGAGCTTCGCGAGTTTGGGCAGCGCCTGCAGCAGGGACAACTCGCGTACTGCCAGCACGTCGAGCTGGCCGTCGTCCATCTCGGCGATCGGCATGACGTGCATGCGGTTGCCGCAGTACTGCGCGTTGGCGACGAAGGCGAGCAGCAGGCGCCGGTCGATGGTGGTGTCGTCGGCGCGAATCACGAACCGTGGTGCCCGGTAGCGCGCTAACCCCCGCAGCGCGATGCCGAGATAAGTGAATGCGGAAGGCACCGGTCTCGGTACGTTCGCCGTGACCTCGGCGTCGTAGCCCGCGCCGGCGACGTTGATGAACCAATGACGTGCATCGCTCGGTCGCTGCAAAGTCGATGACGCCGACATCGTGCAGCACGGTCCGGCCGTGCACGAGGAACTGGGCGATGCGGGCTGGGTCGCGCGGAACGTGCCACGAGCGGGACCAGTCGTTGCCGGTGCCGTGCGGGGCGACGGCCAGGGTCACGTCGCGCGTGTCGGCGAGGCCCGCGCTCATGATTCCCTGCACGACGTCGTTCACCGATCCGTCGCCACCGACCACGAGGAAGCGCCGCTGGCCGATGGCCAGTGCCGATTGCACGAGCTGCTGGCCGTGATGCGGACGCTCCGTGTGCACCGCATCGAAGGCGATGCCTGCATCGCGCAGCGCAGCCTCGATGGCGCGCCAGGCCGCGCCGCCGTCCGGGCGGCCCGAGGCGGGATTGACGATGACGATCCAGTGCTCGTCAGTGTGCATTGCGGACCAGGAGCTGATCGCCGCTTCAGCGCACCGGCGACGTGCAGTGCTCGTCGACGAACGCCTGCTGCGACTGCAACTGCTCGCGCGGCGGGCGGGCGCCCGGCGCCATCATGTCGGCGAGCTGGTTGCGCGCCTCGACGCACTGCGGACTGTTGGCGACGCGCAGCTTCGCGGCCATCGCCTCCTGCTGGCGACGTCTCGCGGGATCCTGGCTGCAGTTCAGCTCGGCGGTCTGCTGCAGCCGGCGGATCTCCGTGGCCGAGGTCGGCTCCGCGCCGTCCGTCTTGCGATCGAGCGCCTCGAGCGCGATCACGCATTCGCGGGTCTGCAGGCGGCCGAGCAGTTGCTCGCGCTCGGCGACCTGCGCTGCGGAAGCGGGCGGCGTCGCGGAGCCGGAGCCGCTGCGCGAGCTGCTGGAACTGGAGGCCCGGGCGCTGCTCGACGACGTGGACGAGCGCTTCTTCGATCCCGGCATCTCGATGCGCTCGGCCTTCACGCCGGGCGGCGGCTTGCTGCTCGAGAGGTGGATGACGCCGTCCTCGTCGGTCCAGCGGTAGACCTGGCCGAGGGCCGCCGGTGCGAGCAGCACGGACGCAATGGCAGCAACGGCAACGAGCAGGCTGCGGGACATGCGCGGCATTCTACGGAAGCCGGGGCGTTCGATGTTGTGGTGCAGGGTTGCGGCCGCAGGCGGGTCACTTGCCCGGGCGTGATCCCGCGCTGTACCTGGCTGCATAGGAATCGACCAGCCGGCGGATCATCCGCTGGTACGAGCAGTTCTGCCGTTGCGCCTCTGCCTTGAAGAAATCGACGCTGCGGCGACTGAGCGTCAAGGTCACCTTGACGCCGTCATCCTCGCGTGCCAGTTCGTCTGGCGGCGGCAGGAAGTCCGGCACGATCTCGACCGGTCCGATCGGCTCATCCGCGTATCGAATTCGCTTCTTCATAGATTCGCCTGCCTCGTCGCCAGTAGCCGGCGCCGATCATCCGGATGATTCCGCGTCGGTAAGTGAACCGCACCGTCAGGATGCCGGCGCCGGCCCGTCCAAAGCAGTAATAGCGTTCCTCCGCCGCGCTGTGCGCCAGATCCCGCGCGATCACACGTGCCGGGTCGAGAAACGCCTCGCGTGCCGATGCGAACGCGACACCGTGCTTGCGTTGGTTCTCAGCGTCCTTGCGCTCATCCCAGTCGAATCGCCCGGCCATCGGCATCCTACCGCTGGGTATGGCTGGATTGCCATATCAATGTGCCGGTGGCTCCGGCCACGTGAAGAATGACCTGGGGTGGCGGCGTCCGCAGAGCGTCTATTTGCCGGGAATCGCGAGAAAGAGAGACGACGGAGAACTGGTCTAGGCGTACCGCTTCAGGATCTTCGCCAGTCCGGCGGCACCCGGGTGCAGCTTCTCGTAAGGCACCTGGTTCAGCGGCTGATCGGTGGTGCCCGCCATGTCGTGCATGTCCGGGCCGCTCGATGAGGCGAAGATCAACCCGGTGACATGCTCGCCCTCGCGCAGCCGCGTGCGCAGGTACTCGAAGGCCTTGCCGCGGTGGGTCGGGTCGTAATCCTTGTCGAGCTTGCGCAGCAGCATGTGGCTGCCGTCGTGCATCTGCACCGGCAGCACCTCGCCCTCGGCGTAGCGTGGCGGTGATCTCCTGCCGCGGCGGGATGTAATCGGCGTGCACCGCCTCGTGGTAGTGCTCGCGCGTGAACGTGTAGCTCTTGGTCGAGCCCACGTGGTCGTTGAACGTCACGCAGGGCGAGATGATGTCGATCATCGCGAAGCCCTTGTGCATCAGCCCGGCCTGGATCAGCGGCACCAGCTGCTCCTTGTCGCCCGAGAAGCTGCGCGCGATGAACGTGCCGCCGAGCGACAGCGCCGCGAGGCACGGGTCCACCGGCGCCTGCAGGTTTTCCTCGCCCTTCTTCGACTTGGTGCCGATGTCGGCCGACGCCGAGAACTGGCCCTTGGTGAGGCCGTACACGCCGTTGTTCTCGCACAGGTACAGCATGTTGACGTTGCGGCGGATCGAATGCGCGAACTGGCCGAAGCCGATCGACAGCGAGTCGCCGTCGCCCGAGACGCCGATGTAGTACAGGTCCTTGTTCGCCGCGTTGGCGCCGGTGGCCACCGAGGGCATGCGGCCGTGCACGCCGTTGAAGCCGTGCGCGCCGCTTGCAAAGTACGCCGTGGTTTTCGACGAGCAGCCGATGCCCGACAGCTTCACCAGTTGCTCGGGCCGCAGGCTGAGCCCCCACAGCGCCTCGATGATCGAGGCGGTGACCGAGTCGTGGCCGCAGCCCGCGCACAGCGTCGACATCGCGCCCTCGTAGTCGCGGCGCGTCAACCCGAGCTCGTTCTTCGGCAGGTCCGGATGCCGGACTTTCGGCTTGTTGATGAACGACATGGGGCGTCTATCCTGTTCGCTATCCGCTTACGCCAGCGCCGCGCGCTTGGCGTCGCCCAACTCGGCCAGCACCGCCTCGACGATGCCCTGCGAAGTCATGGGCAGGCCGTTGTAGTGCAGGATCGAATGCAGCTTCGATTTCGGCACGTCCGTCTCCAGCGTCAGCAGCGACCGCAGCTGCGCGTCGCGGTTCTGCTCGACCACGAAGATCTTCACGTGGGACGCCAGGAACCCCTCGACTTCCTTCGTGAACGGGAACGCCTTGATGCGCATGTAATCGATCGGGATGCCGCGCTTCGCCAGGATGTCGCGCGCCTCGTTGACGGCGCCGCGGCTGCTGCCGATGGCGACCAGCCCGATGTCGCTGGTGCCGGTCGCCTCGATGACCGGTGGCGGTACCAGCGTCCGCGCGCGCCGGAACTTGCGCGCCAGCCGGTCGAGCACCACCTGGTACTCGGTCGAGTCCTCGGTGTAGCCGCCGTACTGGTTGTGGCCGGAGCCGCGCGTGAAGTACGCGCCCTTGGCGGACACGCCCGGCAGCGTGCGGTAGGGGATGCCGTCGTCGTCCTTGTCGAGGTAACGGTGGAATTTCGGCAGCGCCTCGATCTCGTCCCTGGTCAGCACCTTGCCGCGGTCCGGCCGATAGCTGTCGTCCCACTTCAGGTCCGGGCACATCCAGTCGTTCATGCCGATGTCGAGGTCGGACATCACGAACACCGGCGTCTGCAGGCGCTCGGCGAGGTCGAACGCCTGCACCGCCATGTAGAAGCACTCCTCGGGATTCGAGGGGAACAGCAGCACGTGCTTGGTGTCGCCGTGCGAGGCGTAGGCGCACAGCATCAGGTCGCACTGCTGCGTGCGCGTGGGCATGCCGGTCGAGGGGCCGACGCGCTGCACGTCGAAGATCACCGCGGGAACCTCGGCGTAGTAGGCGAGGCCGATGAACTCGCTCATCAGCGAGATGCCCGGGCCGCTGGTGGCGGTGAAGGCGCGCGCGCCGTTCCAGTTCGCGCCCAGCACCATGCCGATCGCCGACAGTTCGTCCTCCGCCTGGATCACTGCAAAGTTGTTCTTGCCGGTCTCCGGATCGACGCGCAGCTTCTGGCAGAAGCCCTTGAACGCGTCCATCAGCGACGTGGACGGCGTGATCGGGTACCACGGGCCGACGGTGGCACCCGCATAGACGGCACCGAGGCCGGCCGCGGTGTTGCCGTCGATCATCACGTGGCCCCTGGTCTTGTCCATGCGCTCGACGCGCAGCGGCAGCGGGCAGGGCAGGTTCGCCTTCGCGTAATCGTAGCCGAGCTGCACCGCCTTCATGTTGGCGTCCACCAGCGCGGGCTTCTTCGCGTAGCTCTCCGTGAGCAGCCCGCGGATCACCTCGACGTCGATCTCGAGCAGGGCGGCGAGCACGCCGGCATACATGATGTTCTTCATCAGGATGCGGTTGCGCACGCCGACGAAGTTCTCGTTGCAGATCCGTGCCAGCGGCACGCCGAGGATGGTGATGTCCTCGCGGCTCAGCACGGTGGCACGCGGCCAGGTCGAGTCGAAGATCAGGACGCCGCCAGGCGATACCTCGCGCACGTCCTTGTGATAGGTCTCCGCGTTCATCGCCACCATCAGGTCCACGCGGCCGGAGCGGGCGACGTAGCCGTCCTTCGTCACGCGGATCTCGTACCACGTGGGCAGGCCCTGGATGTTGGACGGGAAGTAATTCTTCCCCATCACCGGGATGCCCATGCGGAAGATCGCCTTCATGAGCAGCGTGTTGGCACTGGCCGAGCCGGTGCCGTTCACGTTGGCGAGCTTGATGACGAAGTCGTTTACGCGGTCTGGCGCTTTTGCGGACTGGGCCATGTGTGGTCGGTGGCGTGGGGCAGGTGGATGGTGGACTTCTGCATGTCCCAGGCCGCCGTCGGGCAGCGCTCGGCGCAGAGTCCGCAGTGCACGCAGAGGTCCTCGTCCTTCACCATGACGCGGCCGGTCTGCTTGAGCGGCTCGGAGACGTACAACGGCTGCTGCGGTGTGTTGCGCGGCGCCTTGAGGCGCGTCGCGAGGTCCGCCTCATCGCCGTTGCGGGTGATGGTGAGGCAGTCGGTCGGGCAGATGTCGATGCAGGCGTCGCACTCGATGCAGAGCTTCGCGTCGAACACCGTCTGGATGTCGCAGTTGAGGCAGCGCTGCACCTCGGCCGCGGCCTGCTCGGCGTCGAAGCCGAGTTCGACCTCGATGCTGATCTGCTTGAAGCGTTCCTTGAGGCTGACGTGCGGCACCAGCCGGCGCTCGACCGGGTTGTAGTCGTTCTTGTACGACCACTCGTGCAGGCCCATCTTGCGGCTCGAGAGGTTCAGCGTGGCGGGCAGGCGGTTGGTGACCGGCTGGCCCATGCAGAAATTGTGGATCGAGATCGCGGCCTGGTGACCGTGCTCGACGGCCCAGATGATGTTCTTCGGGCCGAACGCCGCGTCGCCGCCGAAGAACACGTCGGGCCGCGTGGACTGGAAGGTCTTCTCGTCCACCACCGGCACGTGCCACTTGTCGAACTGCAGGCCCAGGTCGTCCTCGATCCAGGGGAACGCGTTCTCCTGCCCGATGGCGAGGATCACGTCGTCGGCCGGGAAGAACGCCTCGCCCACCACGCGTTCGGCGACGATGCGGCCGCGCGCGTCGAGGTCGTACTCCATCTGGTCGAACAGCATGCCGGTGAGCCGGCCGTTCTCGACGACGAAGCGCTTCGGCGCGTGGTTCACCACGATCTCGACGTTCTCGGCCTCGGCGTCCTCGAGCTCCCACTCCGACGCCTTGAAGAACTGGCGCGGCTTGCGCGCCATCACCTTCACGTCCTTCGCGCCGAGGCGCAGCGACGAGCGGCAGCAGTCCATCGCCGTGTTGCCCACGCCGATGATCAGCACCCTCTCGCCGATCTTGTCGAGGTGCTTGAAGGCCACCGACTCGAGCCACTGGATGCCGATGTGGATGCTGGCGTCGCCTTCCGCACGGCCCGGCAGCTTGAGTTCCTTGCCCTTCGGCGCGCCCGAGCCCACGAACACGGCGTCGAAGCCGCCGGTGGCGAGCAGCTTCTTCATGCTGTCGATGCGCGAGTTGTAGCGGATCTCGGCACCCATGCCGGTGACGTAGCCGATTTCCTCGTCGATCACCGACTCGGGCAGGCGGAAGGCCGGGATGTTGGTGCGCATCAGGCCGCCGGGCTTGTCCCACTGCTCGAAGATGACGACTTCGTAGCCGAGCGGCAGCAGGTCGTTCGCCACGGTGAGCGAGGCGGGGCCGGCGCCGATGCAGGCGACGCGCTTGCCGTTCTTTTGCGCAGGGATCACCGGCAACCGGTCGACGATGCCGTCCTTGTGGTCGGCCGCGACGCGTTTCAGGCGGCAGATCGCGACCGGCTTGTCCTCGACGCGGCCGCGGCGGCAGGCGGGCTCGCACGGCCGGTCACAGACGCGGCCGAGGATGCCGGGGAACACGTTCGATTCCCGGTTGACCATGTAGGCGTCGGAAAACCGGCCCAGCGCGATGAGCCGGATGTACTCCGGCACGTCGGTGTGCGCCGGGCAGGCCCATTGGCAGTCCACGACCCGATGGAAGTAGTCCGGGTCAGTCGTGTCGGTTGGTTGCACTGCGCGGCGACTCTCAGGGGCGGAAACGCAAGCGGCGAGCTTAGCCGTTCTGCGGGGGCGCGCAACCGGACCGCGGCTCCCGCTGCTGCGACGCAACACGACGTAGTCCGCAACGGTGCCAGCACGATTGCAACGCCCGTGGGCAAGGGGTAGCTTCAATTCTGAGAACTGGAACACGCAAACTGGCGATTAACCCTGATGCCAAGGCGTGCCTGGCGGCGTTTGATGAGCGTGCAAGTCAGCGGACCGGCAGTGCCGGCTTCCGGGACACGCGGGGTGGTTGCATCGATGTGGCTATGGCTCGGTGGCGTCGCGCTGCTGGCCTTCGGTCTGGGGATGCCGGCTCATGCGCAGCAGGCGCAGGTCGTCGTGACGGCCAGCGTCGTGCCGCGCACCGTGGTCGAGGCCGCGGCTGCGGCTGCAGTGGTGATCTCGGCCAGCGACATCGAGCGCGGCTACGTCGAGTCGACCGCGACCTACCGGGTGCGCAGCAACGATCGGCGCGGCTTCCTGCTGCAGGTCAGGCCACGCACGGCACGGGCCGAAGCCGTCCAGCTCGGCGGCGGTGCGCTGTCCATCGCACTCGGCACGGACGGCATCGAACTGCATCGTCCGTGGCAGGCCGGCGCGCAGGAGATCCTGCTGCGCATCCGCGTGCGTCTCGACGACCTGGTGCGCCCTGGCCGCATCGAACTGCCGGTGCACGTCACGTTCGCCGCGCTCTGATTCCCTAGAACGTCAACGTCACCACGATCGTGTCGGAGTAGTTGCCGACCGCAGCGTCCTGCCGGGCCGGTACGCGGCCGAAAATGTCGTGCGTATTGGTGCGCGTCGCCGTTGCCCTGGCCCGCACCGACGCGCATGGTGCCGGAAACGAGGAAGCTGCCGCTGGTGCCGTTGCCCCAGACCTGGGTGCGGCCGGCGTCGCGGAACAGGTTGTAGTCCAGCCGTGCGTTGCCCGAGGCCAGCCGCCGCGGATTGAAGTTGCCGGCGACGCCCGGCGACAGGGCGACTGTGTAGGCCACGTTGTTCGCTCCGGTGCCGGGTGTGTTGGTACACCTGACGTCGACGCGACCAGCGGAATCGTCGGGTGTGGCCGCGACCGGGTCGTAGTTGCCGAAGTTCACGCCGACCACCGTCACCGAACAGCCAAACGATGCCATGGACTTCGCGGGCGCAAACGCCGCGCAGGCGCTCACCAGCGCAACGGCCAGTGGGCGCCGGAGGTTCATGGCTTGGCTGCACCCTGGCTGGCCGCGCGACAAGTCACCACGCCGAGATCGGGCACCGGGTCCTTGCTGGGCGGCCGGTCGATGGCGAACGCGCAGGTACCGCTGTGCCAGCGTGCGGTGGCGTCGTAGCGCTCGGTGCCGCTGGTGAAGTAGAGCAGACCGTTCATGGCGACCGGGAAGGTCTCGCCACCCAGCGTGACCCTCGCGCCGGACGGCACCGGCTGGCCGTTGACCAGTACCAGCCGCACCGTTGCAGCCAGCGCGCGCTTCACGGGAAACTGCACGAGTCCGCCGCTGCGATAGGCCGGCGTGACGTTCATCGAGTCGGTGTCGAGCCTCGCGTCGAGCGGCACGGCCGTGGGGTCAATGCTGATCGAGTTGCGATCATACGGCCGCAGTTCTGTGACCAGGACGCGGCCTTTCGCGTCGGTGCGACCGACCAGCTGGTTGTCGATCATCACCGGTATGCCCTCGAGATCCGCGACCTGCACGACCGCGAAACTGCGGTCCAGCCGCCGCGCCGGCATGACGCCCGCGCCCGTGATGGCGACGCCGCCGACG
The DNA here is from genome assembly GCA_963731105.1 of uncultured Gammaproteobacteria bacterium. Classification (GTDB taxonomy): domain Bacteria; phylum Pseudomonadota; class Gammaproteobacteria; order Steroidobacterales; family Steroidobacteraceae; genus RPQJ01. Next base: position 249,337 of record CAVSUM010000010.1, on the reverse strand, counting down.
GCACCGACGCGCGCACCATCCACGCCGTCGCGACGGGCGTAGTCTGCACTCGCGACGCCGGCGCGGCCCTGGTAGCTGATGCCGCCGCGCAGGTCGTTGCTGGTCGAGACCTCGACGGAGTAGCCGGTGCCCGGGCCGACACCGAGGTTCTGCTGCAGCGCGGAGACTGCCTCGAAGTTCTCACCGCCATCGTTCGGCGAGTACCGCATCGAGGTGCTGGTTGAGCGGCGCTCGCCGAGCGGCATGGTCCAGCTGAACAGCAGGCCCGTGTCGCTGTCCTCGGCGGTGGCGTGCGTCGCGTACAGGCTGAAGAAGCCGAGCCGGCGCAGAGTCAGCGAGTAGCCGAGACCCAGCGTCTCGACGCTCGGCGCCCCCCAGAAGCCCTGCTGCCCGTAGGCGAACTGCAGGCTGCCGGAGGCCCCGAAGTTCAACCCCATGCCGCCGAAAAACTGCTGGCGCGGCCGCTCCTCGAACTGGTCGGTGCCGAGCTGCGCGAACGACTCGGTGGCGTATTGCGCGCGCGCGAATACGGTCAGCAGCGAGCCGTTGCGCTCGAAGCCGAGCCCGCCGAGCCAGCCACTGCCGTCGCGATCAGCGCCCGCGGCGACGGCGGTCGTGACCACGCCGAGCTCGCCCGTCTGCCACGCGCCGCCGATGCCGGCTGCGCGGGGTCCGTTGCCGCTGCGGCCCTCGGCATGCGCTTCGGCGGTGAAGCGGTCGCTGATGCCGCGGCGGAACGTGGCGGCGGCGGCGACGTCGCCGTAAGCGCTGCTGCGCTGGCCATAGTCCTGGCGCACTGCGCCCGCCTCGAAGGAGTACTCGTTCAGGCCCGCGCGCAACAGCGCCGTGCTCGAGTAGTACGGTTGCGAGATGACCTGCTGGCGGCCGGCGGCGTCGGTGACGACCATCTGCAGCTGACCGGAGCCGCTGATCGCCGGCAGTCCCTCGACCGTGAACGGGCCCGGCGGCACCGCCTGGCTCGAGACCGGGCGGCCGTTGACGAAGACGTCGACCGTGGAAGGAACCACCGCCTCGCCGGACGCCTGCAGCAACGGCGTGGTGACGAGCGCGGGTTGCGTGCTGAAGTTGGTGCCGTACTGCACGCCGCCAAAGCGAACGGAGCGACCCCACGAGCCGGGCGCGGTGTACCAGTCGCCAACCCGCAGCGTTGTCAGGCGGTCCGGGAAGTCGATGGTCCACGTGGTGTCGAGCCGCACGCCCGACATCTGGCCACCGAAGCGGCGCATTGCGACGCTGTTCACCAGCACGCCGTGCGAACCGAACAATCCGCCCTCGAAGATCGCGCCGGCTTCCGACTGGTCGCCGGATTGACCGAGAAAGAAGTCGTAGTTGACGAAGCCGCCCGGGCGCGCGGGCGTGACGCGCGGCGCATCGGCGGCGGTGTAACCGGAGCGGGTTCCGGTGAACGCCTGCGCGGGCAGCAACAGCGACACGCTCTGCGTCGCGTCGTCGAATCGCACCTGCGCGCCAAGTTCGGCGCCGATGCGATAGTAGCGCTGGCCGTTCACCTGCACCATGCCGCGCGCCGGCGCCTTGATGCGCAGCTCCTTCAGGTCGGCTGCGCTCAGCAGCAGCGTGCCGTCCGTGTCGCGACGCACGACGAGGGTCACCGGCTGCGGCTGGTCGTTGATGCGCAGCTCGACGACGACGTCGACGAACGGCTCGTAGCTGGCAGCGCCGGCGAAGGGGGCGGCGAGCGCGAGGCTGATGGCGAGCGCGAGTTTCGGACTCATGCGGCCTACTGCGCGATCGGCAGCTCCGCGGTGAATTCACCGGCATCGGTGCGACCGCGCAACTGGTAGTGCGGCGCGATGGCACCCGCGGTGGCACCGTCGCCGAAGCGCCAGCGGTGCGCCTGGCCGGGCAGTACGTAGGTGGCCACCGGCTGGTCGAATGCGCCGGTCGTACCGCCTGCGGGAACTGCCGTGAAGCCCAGCAACCGAACGTGTGTGTCGCCGAGGTTGCGCGCGGTAACCGCGAGCGCGCCGTCCGGCTCGCGCGCGGCCGACCATTCGAGCCGGGGAGGTGAAGGCGCCGTCGCGGCGACGAACACTGGCAGGCTCATGCGCAATGCCACCTGCAGGCCCATGAAGTCGGGGCCCGGCGCCGGCGGCACTTCCTGCACCACCAGCCGGTAGCTGAGTTCGCGACGCGCATCCGGCTCGCGCCGCAACGCGACGCGCACCAGTTGTGAGCCCCTGGCCGGCAGCGTGAACACCGCCGGCGAAGCGATCAGGTCGCGGGTCGGATCGAGGACGTCCTGTCCGTCCGCCTGCGACCACTGCAGCGTCTCGACCTGCACCACGACCTCGGCCTCGTCCTCGTTGCGCACCGTCAGCGCTGCCGTCGGCGCAGCGCGCGACAGGTCCACGCGCAGCGGCGAGATCGAGAACGCCCCGGCCGACGCTGGCGGCAGCCAGGCGGCTGCCGCCAGCGCGGCGAGAGCGAGGGTGACGAAACGATTGGCCATGGCGCAGGTCCCGGCGAGCGTCAGTAGGTGACCTCGACGGTGACCGTGTCGGCGTAGGCGCCGACCGGGGCGAGCTGGTTCGTGGCGCTGTTGAACAGTCGCGCGTAGATCGTGTGCGCCACCGCCGACGACATGCCCATGCCGTTGCCGGTGCCGGCCACGGTCGAGCCGCTGGTGCCGTTGCCCCACACGGTGCCGCGGTTGCTGTCGGTGTACAGGTTGTACTCAAGCGTGTCGCCGCCGTTCGTCAGCTGGCGCGGGGCGAACGAGTTCGCCAGGCCGCCGTTCAGCCGGATGGTGTAGGGCAGGTTCCTGGTGCAACGGACCGACAGGTTCTGGCTGACGTCCACCTCTGCGGTGCCGTCGTAGTTGCCGAAGGCGATCGGCGTCGCGGCGACGATGCAGTTGGCAGCCACGCTGGCGCTCACGCCGAACGAGGTTGAGGCCGTGCCGGCCTGCGCGGCGCCTGAAAGCGCAACCAAAACGCCCGCGGCCAGGGGAGCAATACGCTTGCAATGCATGGTGAATCCTTTGAACTGATGGTGATTGACGTTGCTTCTATGCTGGCCCTGCCGAGCTCGGTCGTGCGTCCCCTCCGGCGCTCTCCGTCTCGTGCCTGACCGCGCTGCGACCGGTGTGCGCTCCGCCTTGCTTGTTGCTTGTGCGGCCTACGCTCCTGTCGCTGCGGGCGGGATTCTCCAAAATGGAGGCGATCGTCCGGTGTGACGGAAGTCCCGGTTTGTTATGTCAATCGGCCCGGAAATGCTCGTGTTCCCGCCGCAGGTGCCGCCAGCGGGTCAATCGTGGTCGGGGCGGACCACCTGGAAATCCGGGCTGCCGTACAGCACGTAGTCGGCCCAGTCGATCGAGCCAAGCGCGAGTACGCGTTGGCGCGCCTCCAGCACGCAGTCGCCAAGCGCGGCGCCGTCGAGCAGCCGCTGGTAGAAGCTCATCGAGAATGCGAACGCCGCCTGGTCTCCCACCGGCCAGTGCGTGCCGAGGAAGTTCGCCACGCCGCCGGCCAGGAATCCCTCGGCGACGCTGGTCGAGCGGCGGAACGCGAACAGGCGGCGGGCGCCCGGTGCGCGACGAGGCCGGCGCACGCGTGCGGCCTCGCAGGCATTGAAGAACACCAGCGCCGGGAGGTCGCCGAGGCGGGTCACGTCCGCGCCGCGCAGCACTTCGCCGCTGGCGCACACCAGGCCGCTGCGGCCCGGGTCGTCGGCGTCGAAGAATCCGTGCCCGGCGAAATGCAGGACGTCGTGGCGTCCCGAGCCGAATGCCCGCAGTGTCGCGTCGCGGCTGGCGGCCGCGCCGGACAACAGTTCGACGCTGGCGCCGCCGGCGCGCAGCATGCGGGCCAGAGCCGCGCCTTCGTCGGCTGCGCCCGGCAGGTCGAGCGTCGGATCGACGATCATCAGCACCTGCAGCGGCGTGCCCGGGGCGCGCTGCTCGCTCCAGCGCGCCACCGTCAGCGACTCGCTCGCGTAACGACGCGTCATGCCGCCCTCGAGCGCCGGATGCACGTCACCGACATGCAGTGTCTCCCACGGGATGCGCGATCCCTCGCCGTCGTGCACCAGCACCAGCGGCCGGCGGCGCATCGCCACCAGTCCGTCGCGCACCGAGTCGGGCAGCAGCAACCGGGCGAGCCCGTCGCCGAAGCGTGCCATGTCGCGCAGTCCAAGCTGCCCGGATTCGGCGCGTGCCAGTTGCGCGCGCAGCGCCTTGCGCGCCAGGCGCATACTGCCGCCCAGCACCGCCGCCTTCGCACCCGCGGTGAGCAGGGCGCTGCGACACTCGTAGTCCGCGCGACCCTGCTCGAGCAGCGTGATGACCAGGTAGGCCGGGTCGGCGCGCGGTGCCCGGGCCCGCGTCGGCGTGATCCGCGCCGCGGATCCCGGCCGCGATGTGTCGCCTTCGTCCACCACCAGGCGCAACGATGGGTCCGACAGCCGTGCCGCCGTTGCAACCGCTGCGCGCCGCAGTGCGGCGTACTTGCGCGCATCGATCTCGCACAGCGTGATGCGACGCACGACGCGATCATCGTCGGCGCCGCGGAGCCCGGCGACGAAACCGCCGAGCTGCTGCTCGAGTGCTGCAGCGACCGGCACGCCCGAGCCGGCGCCGAACAGCACGGTCGCGAAGTCCTGCACGCCCGCCGCAGCCAGCAGTCGCACGATGTTGCCGGCGACCAGCGTCTGTGCCTCGGACCCGAAGTCGTCGAAGTCGCCGAGGCCGGCCAGCACCACGAAGTCGGCCAGCAGCGCGCCGCGCGCCACGGGCAGGCTGGTCACCCGGCCGAGGCTCGCGTCGAACATGCGGCGGTGCGCCGCCTGGCGGATGAGGCCGCCGAGACGCGCGTCGACTGCGTTGGCCGCGCCCGACGGATCGACGTTGCGGAACAGGCCGAGCACGATGGCGCGTGCGCTGGCGTCGGCGATACTGCCGTGCACCAGTCGCAGCTCGATTGTGCGTGGTGCCGCGATATCGCTCAGGACGGCAGTCGGCGTTGCAGCAGCCTGCAGCGTCGACCGCGCGACCGAACCATGGAACTCCGGCGATACCACCGGCTCAAGCAGGCGCCGCCGTGCGTCGGGCGACAGGTCCTGCCAGCGCAACTTGCGCGGCGCGACCCGCCGCAGCGTCGTCTCGGTCACCCTGCGTCGCGTCGCCACCCTTCCGCGCCGTGCCGTGCCGGGCAGCCGCTCGGTGCTGCCGTGACGCAGCAGGTCCACCACCGCGCCGATGACCGTGCCGTTGTTCGGCAACCCGCCATGCTTCTCGCCGATGAACCAGTGCGTCGCCCCCGGCAGCATGGCCAGCGATCGCGGTACCGTACCGTCGCCATCGTGCTCCAGCGTGTAGCGGAACTCTGCGCCGTGCAGCGCCGCGCGCGTGACGGTTTCCTGCCGGACGCCGATGATGTGCAGGCAGCGCGGGTCGGCGGCAGGCCAGCGTGCGCGGGCGGCGGCCGCATCGGCGAGCAGCTGGTGCTCCGGGCGCAGCGCATCGTCGGGCCAGGCCGCCGGGTCGAACAGGTCGTAGCCACCGCCAAGGCCCGGGTCGGGCAGCAGCTCGTGCAGCGACGGCAAGCGTGCGGAACACGATGCGCGCAAGGTCCTCGGCGTCGTGATACAGGTCGAGTGCGGCCAACTTGCGCACCGTCGGATACACCGCGCGCAGGGCCAGCACCGGGGCGAACGAACCCAGGTTGGGCGAGCCGAGCTGCACCACTCGCGCCACGTGCCCGGGGTCGCTGGCGAGCGCGACGCGCGCCACTACGCCGCCCATGCTGTGCCCGACCAGCATCACCTCGCGGCCACCTTCGGCGGCGATGCGCGCATTCAGTTCCCGCGCGAGGTCCTCGACGCTGCGCCGCCAGTCGAACGGGTGCAGGCGTGCGTCGAAGCCTGCCACCTGCAGCGACAGCTTCAGCTTGAGCGCGTTGAGCAGCATGACGCCGAGCGCCGCGAGCCGTGCGCCGCGCGGCAGCGCGAGGCGCGTCAGGTGACCGGCGGCGAGCTCGACCAGGTCGAGCCAGATCACGTCGTCGAGCAGGCGACCGCGCGTGCCGATGCGCGAGCCCATCAGGCCGGGCAGCACGTACACCGGCGGCCCGCCGCGCCGTGTGTCGCGTGCGCGGCGCGCGAGATCGCTCAGTTCGCGGTAGCCGCTCGCGCCGAGCAGGGCGATCAGCTCGTGGCGTCGCTCGCCGCTCGCGAGCAACTGCTCGATCGCCGCGTCGTGCAGGCGGTGCGGCGGGGGCGGCGACGCTCCCTGCGTCACGGCGGCTGCCCTGCGCCGGGCGCCTAGTGCGCGTGCCCGGCGTGATCGTCCGTCGCGGTCGCCGGTCGCACGGTCACCGTGACCGACTGCTCGCCCGACTCCGCGAAGCGCAGCGTGACGACGAACGCCTGGCCCGCGACCAGCGGGCCGTCGAGACCCATCAGCATGACGTGGGTGGACTTGGGCACGAGCGTCACACGCTGGCCGGCCGGGATCGCGACCGCGTCGACCGCGCGCATCTTCGACACGCCGTCCTTCTCGTCGACGACGTGCAGGTGGGCCATGGCGGCGCGTGGACTGCTGGCACCGACGAGGCGGTCGGCTTGCTTGCCGCCCGTGATGACCATGTACGCGGCACCGACGTCGACGCCCGGCGGCGTGGCGCGCGCCCAGGCATCGGACACGACCGGCGCGTCGCCGGCCCGGGCCGGAAGGCTCATCGCGACCAGTGTCAGGGCCGCGCACAGCGTTGCAGTGAATGGTCTCATCGCCTGGATTCCTATTTTTTCATCGTTGCGCGAATGGTCGCGGTCACGGCGTCGATCGCCTTGCCGCGGGTCGTGGACTTGCGCCACACGGCCCCGATCGCTGCGCACCGGGGCGGGCTTGCCGAACGGCTTGATGCGCAGGCCGCGTGCCGTTCCGACCGGGGTCGCCGCCGCAAGCTCGGGCAGCAGGGTGATGCCGTGCCCGGCCGCGACCATCTGTCGCAGCGTCTCGAGGCTGGTCGCCCGGTAATCCTGTTCGTGGTTCAGCCGGATGCGGCTGCAGACCTCGAGCGCGTGGTCGCGCAGGCAGTGCCCGTCCTCGAGCAGCAGCAGCGTCTCGTCCTTCAGGTCCTCGAGCCGTACCCGCTCGCGCTCGGCGAGTGGATGACCGGCGGGCACGGCCAGCGTGAACGGCTCGTCGTACAGTGCCGCGGTCTCGAGTCCCTCGGTCGGCATCGGCAGCGCGATGATGCCGAGGTCGAGTTCGCCGTCGCGCAGTTTTTCCAGCAGCGGCGCCGTCTGGTACTCGTACAGCATCAGCTTCAGCCGCGGCACCGCGCGCCGCAGCGGGCCCACGATGTGCGGCAGCAGGTAGGGACCGACCGTCGGGATCAGTGCCAGCTTGAGCTGGCCCGCCAGCGGGTCACGGTCGGTCTTCGCCACGTCGACGATGGCATCAGCCTCCTGCAGCAACCGGCGCGCGCGCTCGACCACCTTGACGCCGGTCTCGGTGAGCGTGACGCGCTTGGGCTGGCGTTCGACCAGCGGCACGCCGAGGTAGTCCTCGAGCTTGCGGATCTGTGCCGAGAGCGTCGGCTGGCTGACGAAGCAGCGTTCGGCCGCCTTGCCGAAGTGGCGCTCGTCGGCCAGCGCGACGAGGTAGCGGAGGTCGCGGAGGTTCATGCCCCGATGATAGCCCCGTTTGATAGTCCCTCTCTATCGCGCCGGGCTTCACCGTATACTGCGTCCATGAGCCCACGAAACCCGCGGCTCTCCGCCGGCGTCGTCGTGGTGCGGCAGACGGCGGAGGGCTGGCGCTTCCTGCTGTTGCGCGCCTTCAACCACTGGGACTTCCCCAAGGGGATGGTCGAGTCCGGCGAGGAGCCGCTCGACGCTGCCAAGCGCGAGGTGCGCGAGGAGTCGATGATCGACGACCTCGAGTTCCGCTGGGGCGAACCGTCGACGCGCACCGGTCCCTACAGCCGCGGCAAGGTCGCCTGCTATTACATCGCAACGACCCGCACCGAGGAGATCACGCTGCCCGTGAATCCCGAGCTGGGCCGGCCCGAGCACAGTGAGTTCCGCTGGGTCGACTACGACGAGGCGGTGCAGCTGGTGTCGCCGCGCGTGCGGCCGGTGCTGCGGTGGGCGGCGCAGGTGATGAATCTGGGGAACAGGGGATAGCGGATAGCGGATAGCGGATAGCGGATAGCGGATAGGAAGAGGGGAGGCCCTGACCAAACCTCCGGCGACACTGTGAACAGAATGCGACCGGAGCTTGCGGTCGCCGCTATGCTTCGTACGATCCGCTATCCGCTATCCGCTATCCGCTTCCTCTCACACCACGCGTCCCCGCCGTCCGCCCCGCCTGAAGTCCTCCACGTTCGCAGCCATCTCGTCGATGCAGCGCTGGCGCGCCTCGCGTGCCGCCCAGGCGATGTGCGGCGTGACGATCAGGTTGGGGATGTCGGTGGCGAGCAGCGCATTGCCGCCCACGGGCGGCTCCTGCGGGAGCACGTCGATGGCCGCTCCGCCCAGGCGGCCGTTGCGCAGCGCATCAGCCAGGGCCGCCGAGTCGACCAGCGCGCCGCGTGCGGTGTTGATCAGCACCGCGTCGCGCTTCATGCGGGCGAGCTGCGCCGCGCCGATCATGCCCTCGGTCGCCGGCGTCAGCGGGCAGTGCAGGCTCAGCACGTCGACCTGTGCCAGCAGGTCGTGCAGATCGTGGCGGCCTGCGACCGGCGCGCCACCCGGTCGATTGGCGATGAGTGGTTCGAGGCCGAACGCCTGCGCGGCACGCGCCACCGCCTTGCCGAGCGTGCCGTAGCCGACGATGCCGAGCTTGCGGCCGGTCAGCTCGCGGACGGGAAAATCCAGCAGGCAGAACTGCTCGCCGCGCTGCCAGGCGCCCGAGCGCACCAGCGCATCGTATTCGCGCAGTTTCTGCGTCAGCAGCAGCAGCGTGCCCAGCACGTGCTGCACCACGGACGCGGTGCAATAGTCGCGCAGGTTGCAGACGGCGACGCCGTGCTCGCGCGCAGCCTCCAGGTCGATGTTGTTGGTGCCGGTCGCCGCGAGTGCGATCAGCCGCAGCGAGGGTGTCGCACTAATGATCTCGCGCGACAGCCGCAGCTTGTTGACCAGGACGGCTTCCGCTCCGGACACGACCCGCGCGACCTCTGCCTGCGCCGTGTGCGGGCGCAACTCGATTCCCGGCATCGCCCGCTGCAGTGCGGCCGGGTCGAGATCGCCGTTAAAGCTGACGGTGGCGTAGTCGAGGAAGACGGCGCGCATGAGGTGCGTCCCGCGCTCGACTCAGCCGTGCCGCAACCAGCCGGCGAGCCAGGCGACCGCAGCGCCGGCCAGTACCAGCGCTACCGCTATCTTTACGATGCGCGTGCGCAGGTCAGCCGGGGCGCGGTCGATCTTCTCGGCCGCCTCGACCTGCAGCCGCGCGGCGACCGCACGCTGGCGGTCCTCGAACGGCAGCACCGACTCCACGGCACGATAGAGGTCCTGGTATTCCTCCGGCGTGATCCTGCCATCGGCCAGCACCCGCTCGATCACCAGGCGCAGGTGGCGCAGCGCCGGCATGTCGGCCGCCTCCGCATGGTCCAGCCACTGGCGCAGGGCCGTGAGTTCCTCAGGCTCGAGTCGTCCATCCGCCGTGACCGACCGGCACAGCGACAGCAACTCGGTGCCGAGGCTGGTGCGCAGTTGTGTCTTCGACAGCGCAATGCCGCGCGTCAGGTAGGAGGGCAGGTCTGCGTCGGCCATGAGAGTGTGATGCGTGCACAGCTTGCGCGGTGCGCCGAAGGTACCAGAGCCGGCGCAAAATCGGCACCACGCCGCCGATGCCGTGTCCGTGAGCGCCGGCCTGAACTCCGCCGCCGGCCGCGTGAATACGATTGCGTGACGATTTCACGGCTGTGCGCTGCGGCCGGGCGCAGTGCATCGCGCAGCGACGAAGTCCACGGCGGTTTTCCGAGATTGCCGCACTGGGGCGCGGGCCGCACCCTTGCGCCCGCCGCAAGCTGCGGTACCGACAGGCCGTTTCGTGACCCGGATTCCACGCCCGACGCCGCCCGCATCGAACGCGCAGTGCAGGACGCCCTGCAGGCCTGGGGCCGCGAACCGACGCAACTGCTGCAGGTGCTGCGACACACCCAGGAGCCACTGGGCTTCCTGCCGCCCGTGGCGCTCGAGCGCATCGCTGTCGAGCTGCGCGTGCCGATCGCCCGTGTGCGCGGCGTGATGGCGTTCTATTCGTTCCTCTATCCCGAATCGCCGGGCACCTACCGGGTGCTGTTCTCCGACAACATCACCGACCGCATGCGCGGCTCCACGGACCGGCTGCGCGAGATGAGCCAGCGCCTGTGGGTCGAGCCGGGCAAGGTCTCGGAAGACGGCCTCGTCAGCCTCGATCGCACGTCCTCCATTGGCCTGTGCGACCACGCCCCGGCGGTGCTGGTGAACGGCCGCCCGGTACCGGACGTGGACGCCGCGCGCGCCGCGCAACTGTGCGACCTGATCCTCGCACGCGTGCCGCTCGAAGAGTGGCCGCCGGAGCTGTTCGAGGTCGAGGACAAGGTGCGACGGGCCGACGTCCTGCTGAACGATCCGCTGCGACCGGGCGAAGCGATCCGTGCGGCGCTCGCCCGCGGCCAGGCCAGCGGCACCGGACCGCAGGCGACGCTCGACGAGATCAAGGCCGCGCGCCTGCTGGGTCGCGGTGGTGCCGGCTTCACCACCGGCGTGAAGTGGGAAAGCTGCAGCCGCCAGCCGGTGACGCCGCGCGTGGTCGTCTGCAATGCCGACGAGGGCGAGCCCGGCACGTTCAAGGACCGCCTGCTGCTCGGCCGCCACGCCGACATGGTGCTCGAGGGCATGACCGTCGCCGCGCACGGCATCGGTGCCAGCCAGGGATTCATCTACCTGCGCGGCGAGTACCGTTACCTGCTCGACGCGCTGCAGGCGACGCTCGAACGCCGCAGCCGCGACGGGCTGCTCGGCAAGGACATCTGCGGGCAGGTGGGCTTTGATTTCGACGTGCAGGTCCACGTCGGCGCGGGCTCGTACGTGTGCGGCGAGGCGTCGGCGCTCGTCGAGTCGCTCGAGGGCAAGCGCGGCATCCCGCGCAACCGGCCGCCGCGGCTCGCGGAGAAGGGTTATCTCGGTCGCCCCACCATCGTCAACAACGTCGAGAGCTACTGCACCGCCGCGCTGATCCTGCTGCACGGCGCCGACTGGTTCCGCTCGCGCGGCACGGCGCGTTCCTCCGGCACCAAGCTGCTCTCCGTGTCGGGTGACTGCGCCCGGCCCGGCATCTACGAATACCCGCTCGGCGTCACCGTGCGGGAAGTGCTCGCCGACTGCGGCGCCACCGGCACGATCGCGGTGCAGGCCGGCGGGCCGTCCGGCGTGTGCATCGGCCAGGACGAGTTCGACCGGCGCATCGCCTTCGAGGACATCGAGACCGGCGGCGCGTTCATCGTGTTCGACGGCAGCCGCGACATGTTCGAGGTGGCGCGGCATTTCGCGCATTTCTTCGCGCACGAGAGCTGCGGCTTCTGCACGCCGTGCCGCGTCGGCACCTCGCTGCTGCGCAACCTGATGGACAAGATCCGCGACGGCAAGGGCTCGCTGCACGACCTGAACACCATCGAGGAGCTGGCGACGCTGCTGCATCACGCCAGCCACTGCGGCCTGGGCGAGTCCGCCGGCCGGCCGTTGCTCGGCACGCTGCAGCGCTTCCGCCCGGCGTACGAGCGTCGCCTCGGGTCGCATGCCGTCGAGCCCGCGTTCGACCTCGACGGGGCCCTGGCACGGGCGCGGCGCATGACGGGCCGCGACGACCCGGGCGCGCACCTCGGGGAGCCGACATGAACGAGCCGTTACCCAGCTTCAGGATCGACGGCGAAGACTGTCCGTTCACGCCCGGCCAGACCGTGCTGCAGGCAGCGCTGGCCGCCGGCCGGCACATCCCGCACCTGTGCTACCACCCGGAGTTCCGCCCGCATGGCAGCTGCAAGCTCTGCACGGTGAAGGTCAACGGCTCGCACGCGACCTCCTGCACGCTGCCGGCCCGTGCCGGCCTCGAGGTGGAGAGCGAGACCGCCGAGCTCAACGCCGAGCGGCGCATGATGGTCCAGTTGCTGTTCGTCGAGGGCAACCACTTCTGCCCGTCCTGCGAGAAGAGCGGCCACTGCAAGCTGCAGGCCGTGGCCTACGACCTCGGCATGACCTCGCCGCGCTTCGACCACTTCTTCCCCGACCGGCCGGTCGACGCCAGCCACCCGGAGCTGCTGCTCGACTTCAATCGCTGCATCCTCTGCGAGTTGTGCGTGCGCGCCTCGGCCGAGGTCGACGGCAAGCAGGTGTTCGCTCTTGCCGGTCGCGGCATGGGCAAGCATCTCGTCGTCAATTCGCAATCCGGCCTGCTGCGCGACAGCGACATCGCCGTGACCGACAAGGCTGCCGAGGTCTGCCCGGTGGGGGTGATCCTGCTCAAGCGGGTAGGGTTCGCGGTGCCGGTGGGTCAGCGCCGCTTCGACGACCGGCCGATCAGCGAGCAGGCGGGCGATTTCGCGCCCCGAAGGGGACGCTCTCTTGAGTGTCCCCCGCACGGGGACACACAAGAGAGCGTCCCCTCCTGAGGTCGGAGGACTGACATGACGCGCAGCGCAGTCTGGGGTTTTCCGCGATGGTGAACGGTGGCCCGCAAGGTGCAGTCTGGCCGGGCCGGGCGGAGGGTACCGGCGGGCAGTCACGCATGGAAAACATCTGCGACATCCAGGCCGACCACGAACCAGTGGTTCGTCGCATCGTCACGCGCTGGGGCCACGATCCCACCGGGCTGGTGCAGATCCTGCGCGAGGTCCACGAGACGTTCGGCTGCCTGCCCGGGCCGGCCCTGACGCTGGTCGCCCGCCTGCTGCGCATCCCGTACTCGCGCGCCAAGGGCGTTGCGAGCTTCTACGCGTTCCTGAACGAAGAGCCGCTCGGCAGCTACCGGGTCCTGTTCTCCGACAACATCACCGACCGGATGGCGGGCAGCGAACGGCTGATGGACTCGATGTGCCACCGGCTGTGGGTGGAGCCCGGCAAGGTGTCGGAAGACGGCCTGGTCAGTGTCGCGCGCACGTCCTGCACCGGCCTGTGCGACCAGGGGCCGGCGCTGCTGGTCAACGGCCGCGCGATCGCCGCGCTGACCGACGAGCGGATCGCGGAGATCTGCCGGCTGATCCTCGCCCGCACGGAGTCTGGGCGACTGGCCGGCGGAGTTCTTCGAAGTGCACGACCACGTGCGCCGGGCAGACATCCTGCTCGGTCACGCGCTCAAGCCCGGCGATGCGATCCGCGCCGCGCTGCAGCGCGGTGCCCGCGGCTGGTCCGAGCACGCGGCGAACGAACGATCCTGGCGCGAGGCGTACGTTGGCGCGGCGCAGGGTCCGATCGCGATGCTCGAGGAGATCAAGCGCTCGAACCTGCGTGGTCGCGGGGGCGCCGGCTTCACCACGGGCATCAAGTGGGAAGCCTGTCGCCATGCCACCGGGCTGGCGCACTACGTGGTCTGCAACGCCGACGAGGGCGAGCCCGGCACGTTCAAGGACCGCGTGCTGCTCGCGAGCTACCCCGACCTGGTGTTCGACGGCATGACCGTGGCGGCCTACGCCATCGGTGCGAGCCAGGGATTCCTTTACCTGCGTGGCGAATACCGCTACCTGCTCGAGTCGCTCGAGGCGACGCTCGAGCGGCGCCGCGCGGCCAACCTGCTGGGCAACGGCATTGCGGGCCAGGCTGGCTTCGACTTCGACATCCGCATCCACGTCGGCGCGGGCTCGTACGTGTGCGGCGAGGAGTCGGCGCTGATCGAGTCGCTGGAGGGCAAGCGCGGCGTGCCGCGCAACCGTCCGCCGTACCCGGTCACCAACGGCTACAAGCAGCAGCCGACCATCGTCAACAACGTCGAGACGCTGTGTGCGGCGGCACTGATCGCGGTGCATGGCGGCGACTGGTACCGCTCGCTCGGCACGCTCAAGTCGTCGGGCACCAAGATCCTGTCGGTCGCCGGCGACGTCGCGCGCCCGGGCCTGTACGAATACCCGTTCGGCGTCACGGTGCGCCAGGTGCTGGAAGACTGCGGCGCGACGGGCACGCAGGCGGTGCAGATCAGCGGACCGTCCGGGGTGTGCATCGATGCCACCGAATTCGACCGCCGCATCGCCTTCGAGGACCTGCCCACGGCCGGCGCGTTCACGGTGTTCGACTCGAGCCGGGACATGTTCGAGGTGGCGCGCAACTACGCGCAGTTCTTCGCGCACGAGAGCTGCGGCTTCTGCACGCCGTGCCGGGTCGGCACGTCGATGCTGGTGGCGGCGATGGACAAGATCCACGCCGGCAACGGCACGCAGCACGAGCTGCGCGAGATGAACCGCCTGAACCGCGTGCTGCTGATGTCGGCCCACTGCGGGCTCGGGCACACCGCCTGCAACCCGATCCTCGACACCCTGAAGCGGTTCCGCCCCGCCTACGAGCGCAAGCTGCGCTCGCTCGACTTCGCGCCGGCCTTCGACCTCGACGGCGCGCTGGACCGCGCCCGGCAGATGACCGGGCGCGACGATGCGGCCGCGCACCTGGAGCCCCAGTCGTGAACGAGCGCCCGAGTTTCCTCCTCGACGGGGTCGAGGTGCCGTTCGAGCCCGGCCAGTCCGTGATGCAGGCCGCGCTTGCCGCCGGCCAGTACATCCCGCACCTCTGCTACCACCCGGAGTTCACGCCGCACGGCAGCTGCAAGGTGTGCACGGCGAAGGTCAACGGCCGGATGATGGCCGCGTGCACCACGCCCGCCGCGAGTGCCACCGAGGTGGAGAGCAACACCGAGGAACTGAACGAGCTGCGTCGCACGCTGGTGCAGATGCTGTTCGCCGAGGGCAACCATTTCTGCCCATCCTGCGAGAGAAGCGGCAACTGCGTGCTGCAGGCGCTCGGTTACGATCTCGGGGTGATGACGGCGGGATTCCGGCACCTGTTTCCGGACCGTCCCGTCGACGCCTCGCACCCCGAGATCCTGCTCGACTTCAACCGCTGCATCCTCTGCGAGCTGTGCGTGCGCGCCGCGCGCGAGGTGGACGGCAAGCACGTCTTCTCGCTCGCCGGCCGCGGCCTCGGCAAGCACCTGATCGTCAATGCCGAGTCGGGCCAGCTCGTCGACACCGACGTCAAGGTCACCGACAAGGCCGTCGCGGTCTGCCCGGTCGGCGTGATCCTGCGCAAGCGCGTCGGGTTCGCCACGCCGATCGGCGAGCGCCGCTACGACGGCTCGCCGATCAGCGCCCAGGCGCTGGACGACGCCCCGCGCCCGCTGGAGAGACACCATGACTGACGTCACCCGGCGCAAGCTCAAGGTCGCCACGACCTCGCTCGCCGGCTGCTTCGGCTGCCACATGTCGTTCCTCGACATCGACGAGCGGCTGTTCCCGCTGCTCGAGCGCATCGAGTTCGATCGCTCGCCGCTCACCGACATCAAGCACTGCGGGCCGTGCGACATCGGCATCATCGAGGGCGGCATCTGCAACGCCGAGAACGTGCACGTGCTGCGCGAGTTCCGTGCCAACTGCAAGATCCTGGTGGCGATGGGCGCCTGCGCCGTCACCGGCGGCCTGCCCGCGCAACGCAACCACCTCGATCTCGGCCAGTGCCTGCAGGAGGTCTACCTGACGGACCCCGGCGTCGGCCAGGGCCTGATCCCGAACGACCCCGAGCTGCCGCTGCCGCTCGACAAGGTGCATCCGCTGCACGAGGTCGTGAAGGTAGACTACTTCATCCCCGGTTGCCCGCCGTCGGGCGACGCGATCTGGAAATTCCTCACCGACCTGATCGAAGGCCGCACGCCGAAGCTCGGCCACGGTCTGATCAGCTACGACTGAGCAGGAAGCACGCCCGTCATGAGCACCATGCCCCTGGAGACCGCCGCCCACCCCGAGCAGCTGCGCCGCGTGGTCATCGAGCCGCTGTCGCGCGTCGAGGGCCACGGCAAGGTCACGCTGCTGATGGACGAGGACGATCACGTGCAGCAGGCGCGCCTGCACATCGTCGAGTTCCGCGCGTTCGAGAAGTTCATCCAGGGCCGCCCCTACTGGGAAGTGCCGGTGATGGTGCAGCGGCTGTGCGGCATCTGCCCGGTGAGCCACCACCTCGCGGCCTGCAAGGCGCTCGACGCCGTGGTGGGCGCCACGCAGCTCACGCCCACGGCCGAGAAGATCCGCCGCCTGATGCATTACGGGCAGATCCTGCAGTCGCACGCGCTGCACTTCTTCCACCTGTCGTCGCCCGACCTGCTGTTCGGCTTCGACTCCGACGTCGCCAAGCGCAACATCGTCGGCGTCGCGGCCGAGTACCCCGACATCGCGAAGCAGGGCGTGCTGCTGCGCAAGTACGGGCAGGAAGTGATCCGCCACACGGCCGGCAAGCGCATCCACGGCACCGGCTCGGTGCCGGGCGGCGTGAACAAGAGCCTGGCGGCCGCCGAGCGCGACGAGCTGCAGAAGGACATCTACCAGATGATCGCCTGGAGCCGCGAGGCGGTGCGGCTCGTCCGGCGGCTGTTCGAGCAGGACCTCGAGACCTACCGCACCTTCGGCACCTTCGAGGCGCGCACGCTGAGCCTGGTGCGAGCCGACGGCGCGATGGACCTCTACCACGGCGGCCTGCGCGCACGGAACGCCGACGGCAGCACGATTTTCGACCACGTCGACTATGACCACTACTGGGAGCAGATCTCCGAGGAAGTGAAGGCGTGGTCCTACATGAAGTTCCCGTACCTGCGCGTGCTCGGCCACGAGGACGGCTGGTACCGCGTGGGCCCGCTGACTCGCGTCACGCGCTGCGACTTCATCCCGACGCCGCTCGCCGACCGCGAGCGCCGCGAGTTCATGGCCTTCGACGACGGCCGCGCGGCGAGGTCCACGCTCGGCTTCCACTGGGCGCGCATGATCGAGATGCTGCACGCCGCCGAGGCGATCAAGGACCTGCTGCACGACGCAGACCTGCTCGGCACCGACCTCATGGCGAGCGGCCCGCGCCAGGCGCGCGGCGTGGGCGTGATCGAGGCGCCGCGCGGCACGCTGATCCACCACTACCGCGTGGACGAGAACGACCAGGTGGCGCGCGCCAACCTGATCGTGTCGACGACGCACAACAACCACGCGATGAACATCGCCATCCGCGAAGTGGCCCGAAAATACCTCGATGGCCGCAAGATCACCGAGGGGCTGCTGAACCACATCGAGGTGGCGGTGCGCGCCTTCGACCCGTGCCTGTCCTGCGCCACGCATGCGATCGGCAAGATGCCGCTCGAAGTGCAGCTGGTGGACGCCGAGGGCACCCTGGTAGACACGCTGGTGCGCGATTCGAAGTGAGCGGACTGCAGGAGCCGGCGACGAGCTCGCCTGCGCCGGTGCTGGTGCTCGCGGTCGGCAACCCGAGCCGCGGCGACGACGCGATCGGGCCGGAACTCGCGGCGCGGCTCGAGGCGGCGGCGTTGCCCGGCGTCGAGGTCATCACTGAGTTCCAGCTGCAGGTCGAGAACGCGCTCGACCTGGTCGGTCGCGAGCGGGTGATCTTCATCGATGCGGGCAGCGGCACGCCGGCGCCGTTCGAGCTGCGGCGGATCGACGCGGCGGCGGACTTCCTGCACACGTCCCATGCGCTGTCGCCAGAGGCGGTGCTCGCGACCTACCGGCGAGTGACTGGCGAGACCCCGCCCGAGGCGTGGCTGTTGTGCGTGCCCGGCGAGTCGTTCGAGCTGGGTGAACGACTGAGCGCGACCGCGGTCGCGCACCTCGAGGCCGCCTGGGTGGAACTGCGTCGCGCAGTCGGCGCGACGGCCGCGGCCGATCAGAACATCCAGCCGTGAGCGCCGGCCACGGCGCCGGGCGCTGCGCTAGGTTGCGGCCGCGAGGCGCGCATCGGCCGCCGCGACCATCGACTGGAAGCGCGGATCGTCGCGCAGGCTGTCGAGGTCGGGGTCGGCCTTGGCGTGGTTCAGCAGGCCGATCGCGATGCGCTCGAACAGCGGGCCGAGCAACTCGATGGCCGCATCCTTGTCGCGCAGCTGGCTGGCGAGGGCGCAGGCGAAGTTGTAGCGCATGTTGGCGTTGTCCGGCTCGATGAGCAGCGCGCGGCTCATCCAGCCCTTGGCACTCTCGGCCTGCCCGAGCGTCGCCAACGCGTTGAAGCAGAAGGCCATGGCCGCACCGTTGCTCGGGTCCCGCTCCAGGGTCTTCTGCGCGCGGGTCAGGGTAACCTGCGCGGCGCGGCGCAGCGCCTCGCGGTCACCGAGGGCCATGTAGCAGCAGATGAGCATGTTGGGCGAGCTGACGTCGGTCTCTATCAGCGCCTGCGCCTTCTCGAAATGCTTGACGGCCTCGGGCAGCCGTTGCTGCCGGAAGCGCAGGTAGGCGGCGGCACGGTTGACCTCGTATGACTCCGGGTCGAGGCGCAGGGCCACCTCGATCTCGGCGGCGGCCTCGTCATGGCGGCCGCCCTCCGACAGGATGCGCGCCTTGACGGCGTGGGCCGCGGCAAAATTGCCGTCGAGCGCGAGTGCCCGCTCTGCGGCCGCCAGTCCGTCATCAACGTCGCCGCCGCGGATCCAGCGCGCCAGCATCTGCCCGAGGGCCATCAGCGCCCAGGCGTGCGCATAATTCGGGTCGATCTCGGTGGCGCGACGGCACAGGCGAATGATCGCTTCGTTGCGGCGCACGTCGAACTCGTTGCCCGTGGCGTAATGCTGCCGCGCCATCAGGTAGAGGTTGTAGGCGTCGAGGTTGGTCGTACCGCGCTGTTCGATCGCCTTCTTTTCCTCGGGCAACAGCTTGAGCTTCAGCGCCTTGACGATCGCTTCCGAGATCTCGTCCTGCAGCGCGAAGATGTCGCTCAGGTCGCGGTCATAGCGCTCGGCCCAGACGTTGTCGTTGTTGGCGCCGTCCACGAGCTGCGCGCTGATGCGCACGCGGCCGCCCGACTTGCGCACGCTGCCCTCGAGCACGTACTGCACCTTCAGCTCCCGCGCGACCTTGGGCACGTCGACCAGCTTGCCTTTGTACATGAACGCGCTGTTGCGCGAGACGACCGCGAGCGCGGAGACCTTGCTCAGGTCGGTGATGATGTCTTCGGTGATGCCGTCGCTGAAGTACTCCTGCTCGGGATCGCCGCTCATGTTGGCGAACGGCAGGACGCAGATGCCGATGCGGTTGGTGGCGCTCGTGGCCGCAGCGGCGGTCCCGCCGCCCGGGCCACCCTGCCGCGCGATCATCGCGCCGAGGGCGCGCAGCAAAGACTGGAACTGCGGACTGCTGGCGTTGTCGCCCCAGCCGTCGAGGTCGGTCGTGTGGATCGCGCGCACGTCCATCGGCATGCGGGCGCCGTCGAACCGGGCTGGCACCAGCACGCCGCGGTCGGCGGCCTCGCGTGCCTCGCCGCGCACCCAGCGCGACGCGACCGAGGCCGTCGTCCAGACCACCAGCACCGCCCTGGCGGCCTTGAGTTCTTCCTCGATCTGGTCGTCGAACTGCTGTCCCGCGTCGATTTCGGGGTCCCACCAGACCGACCAGCCCTGCGCCTCGATCGCGGCGACCAGCGGCGCGACGCGCTCCTTGTCGCTGCGTGCATACGAAACGAAGACGTCAGCCATGGTTCCCGAACCTCATCCCCTGAAGTCGTCGCGATCGGCGTGCGGCCCGTAGCTTACCCGGTCCCGGCGGCGGCCGGCAGCAAGCGTCGGGTCACTGCGGCGGGTTCGGCATGGCCGCGACCGCGGGGCCTGTGTCAGAGTCAGGCAGGCGCTACCTGCAGTAGACGAGGCTCCCCGTGACCGAGCATCCGACCGTACCGCTGCCAGCCTTGCCGGCGGGCAGTGACGACGACCTGCGGCGCCGTGCCGAGGCGTTCCGCGACCTCGTGCAGCGTCGGCGCACGGTGCGCGACTTCGACCCGCGCCCCGTGCCTCGCGCCGTCATCGAGGCGTGCATCGAGGCCGCTGGCACCGCGCCCAGTGGGGCCAACCAGCAACCCTGGCATTTCGTCGCAGTGTCGGACCCCGAGGTGAAGCGCCGCATCCGCATCGCTGCCGAGGCGGAGGAACGCGAGTTCTACGAGCGTCGCGCCCCCGAGGAGTGGCTCGAGGCGCTGCGACCGATCGGCACCGACTGGCACAAGCCCTTCCTCGAGACCGCGCCGTGGCTGATCGCGATTTTCGTGCAGAAATGGGGTCGTGCTGCGGACGGCAGCAAGGTGAAGCACTACTACCCGGCGGAGTCGGTCGGCATCGCTGCCGGCATCCTGATCACGGCGCTGCACACGGCCGGGCTTGCAACCCTCACGCACACCCCGAGCCCGATGGGATTCCTGAACGAGATCCTTGGCCGGCCTCCGGATGCCGAACGGCCGTACCTGCTGCTGGTGGTGGGTCACCCGGCCGTCGGGGCCCGGGTGCCGGCCATCGAACGCAAGCCGCTCGACGTGACGTCCTCCTGGGTCTAAGGGCGGGCGGGTCCCGCGGTCGGGCGCGGATCGACCAGGCGCCCCTTCGCACTTCGAAAAGTATTTATTATTCAGCGACTTGCGATGCCCGGGCGAGGCCGCTCAGGGCCCGGTAAACTATTAGATCTTTTTGCCATCGCCATCCGCGGGAAACACCCCTGATGAACAGCTCTGCCGCTGCCCCTGCCGAGCACGCCCCGATCAACTGGCTGACCATGATTCTGTTCACGGTCACGCCGCTCGCCGCGCTGGTGTTCGTGCCCTGGTACGGCCTCACCCACGGCTACAGCGTCTGGGCGTGGGTCAGCTGCGTGTTTTTCCTCTGGGCCTGCGGCATCTCGATCACCGCCGGCTACCACCGCCTGTGGTCGCACCGGGCCTACCAGGCGCACTGGTCGGTGCGCACGTTCTTCATGCTGTTCGGCGCGATGGCGCTGCAGAACAGCATCCTCATCTGGGGCTCGCAGCACCGCACCCACCACCGCTTCGTCGACGACGTCGACAAGGACCCGTACAGCGCGAAGCGCGGCTTCTGGTTCTCGCACATGGGCTGGATCCTGCGCGACTACCCGAGCGGCCGGAACGACTTCACCAACGCCCGGGACCTGCAGCAGGACCCGATCGTCATGTTCCAGCACCGCTTCTACGTGCCGCTCACCATCGCCATGAACGTCGGCGTGCCGCTGGCGCTCGGCTGGGCCGTGGGCGACGTGTGGGGCGTGTTCCTGCTCGGCGGCCTGCTGCGCCTCGTGGTCAACCACCACTTCACCTGGTTCATCAACTCGCTCGCCCACATGTGGGGCACGCAGCCCTACACCGACGAGAACACAGCGCGTGACAACCCCGTGCTGGCGTTCCTCACC
Organism: uncultured Gammaproteobacteria bacterium; assembly: GCA_963731105.1. Taxonomy (GTDB): domain Bacteria; phylum Pseudomonadota; class Gammaproteobacteria; order Steroidobacterales; family Steroidobacteraceae; genus RPQJ01. The sequence goes on along the minus strand of CAVSUM010000010.1, from coordinate 227,942 downwards.
TACGGCGAGGGTTACCACAACTTCCACCACATCTTCCAGAACGACTACCGCAACGGCGTGCGTTGGTGGCACTTCGACCCCACCAAGTGGCTGATTGCGGCCATGTCGTGGCTCGGCCTCGCTTCGAACCTGAAGCGCGTGCCCGACCTGTGGATCCAGCGCGCCGAGCTCGCCATGCAGTTCAAGCGCATGGAACAGGTGCTCGACAAGCGTCGCGGCCGCTTCGGCGACGAGCAGATCGAGCGTGCCAAGGCGCGCGTGGCCGAGGAGTACGCGGCCTTCCGCAAGGCGCTCGAGGAATGGGCCAAGGTGCGTGACCAGTGGGTCGCCGACCGCAAGCAGAACCTGCTGCAGAAGTGGGAGGAGACCAGCTTCCGCCTGCGCCTGAGGCAGATCGAGTTCGGCCTGCGCATGCAGCGCCGGCGGCTGCGCGCGATGTCGCGCGCGTACGCCTGACGCCGTTTAGAACCGGATCTCGAACCCGGCCTGCAGCAGCCGCGGCATGCCGGGGATGAGCCCGCGGCTCATGTCCGCGACGTACAGCTTGTCCGTCAGGTTCTTCGCTGCGACGAACAGGTTGCAGGCGCAGGCCTGCAAGCCGTAGTTGGCGCTCAGGTTCCACACCGTGTAGCCGCCGATCTCGCCGCGCTGGCCGTTCGCCACGATCGCCACCGTGTTCAGGTCGTCGGTGAACGCCGCACTGGTGTAGACGCCCTCGAGTTCGACCCGCAGGTCGAATGAAGTGCGCAGTCCGACGGTGCCCGCCAGCAGGTGCTGCGGGGCGTACGGCAGGCGGTTGCCCGTCACCTTCACGTCGGTGAAGCCGGCGATGCTGCTGTAGCGTTCGCCGGCGTACTCCGCATCGGCCAGCCACGTGTAGGACAGGCGCGCGAACGCCTCCACCGGCCACTCGACGAACGCCGTGCTCTGCACCTCGCCCGCGAACTCGAGGCCCTGCTGCAGCGTCTCGCCCGCGCTGGTCAGGGTCGCGCCGCTGCCGCCTGCGACGCTTGCCGGGACGATCTGGTTCTCGAAGTCCATGCGAAAGGCGGTGGCCTCGACCGACACGCCGTCGCGCGGATAGGTGCGCACGCCGAGCTCGTAATTCCAGGACAGCTCGGCGTCGAGGTCGACGCTGCCGCCCTGCGCGGTCACGACATCGGCCACCCCCGGCGGCGCGAAGCCGCGATGCACGCCGGCGAATACCGTGGTGTTGGGCGTTGCCTCGAACGTGCCGCCGAGTCCGGGGATCAACTCGTCGACCTCGTTCGTGCCGCGCGTGCCGAGCAGGTTGTCGATGCGCTCGTAGTCCACCGACTCGAAGCGCAGGCCGGGCGTCAGGGTCCAGCGGCCGAAATCGAAGCGGTTCTGCACGAACGCCGATTTCGCCGTGACGTTGCGGTCGCTGTCCTCCTTGATGCCCGCGTTACGGCCCGTGCCAGGCTCACGCGAGTTCGGCCGGTCGCCATTGGCCTGGATGCGGTACTGGTCCTCGTAGTGATAGCGCACGCCGGCCTCGGTGACGTTGTCGATGCCGAACAAGCCGTGCTCGATCGCGACGCGCGGCTCGAGTCCTGCGGTCCAGAACTGGCGCACGCGACCTTCGTTGCCGCAAGTGGTGTCGAGGTTGGCCATGCCGCCGCAGGCGGGGTCGCTGCGATCATTGGGGCGCTGCGCCGAGTTGCTCGACTGCCGCCACCAGTCGCGGTTGAAGTACGTGTAGTAGGCGTTGGTGGTGAACGTGGTCGCCGGATTCAGCTCGAGGCGATGGGTTGCCGAGGTGCCCCAGCGATACGCGTACATGTGGTCGTTGGCGAACGCATTGCCGCGCGGGTCGGCGCGCCATTCGTCCAGCGTCAGGCCGGAATAGGTGACCTGCGAGTCCTCGTCGTAGTAGCTGGTGCGCAGCGTCAGCGCCTGGCGCTCGGTGAGCTCTCGCACCACCTTGAGGTTCACGTCGGCAACGCGGAAGTTCATGTTCTCGCGCGTGCCGTCGGTCTCCTTGTAGGTGCCGTGGGCGATGAAGCCGGTGTTGCCGAACGTGTCGCCGTACGAGCCGTGCACCTCGCGGAAATCCTCGCTGCCGAACGAGGCGGCGAAATTGCCGCTCGAGTCGGCCGGCACGCGCGGCGTAACGTAGTTGAGCACTGCGCCCACGGTGTGCGGCCCGAACAGGATCTGGCCCGAGCCTTTCAGCACCTCGATCCGTTCGAAGCGTTCGACCGGCGGGTGGTAGTAGCTGGCGTTGTCGCCATAGGGTGCGTACGCGAGCGGGATCCCGTCCTCGAGCAGCAGCACCTTGCTCGAACGGGTCGGGTTCAGGCCGCGGATGCCGATGTTCGGGCGCAGGCCGAAGCCTTCCTCGTCGCGGGTGAACACGCCCGGCACCTTGCGCAGCGCCTCGTTGACGGTGAAGACGTGTGCATCCTCGAGGACGCTCTGGTCCAGCACGGTGCCGGAGCCGGGGTCTTGTCGAGCTGGATGCGGTCGCCGACCACGATGAGGACCGGCTCGAGTTCGGCGGTGGCGCCGGTGTCCGCCTCGTCCTGGGCGGCGGCGGCCGAGGCGAGCAGGGTGGCGGACACGGCGGCGAGGACGGCCGCGCTGCGGCTCGAGTGGTTCCTGGTGGACATGAGGATTTGCAATGACCCGGTTGGAGCGGTGACCCGGGGCGAGACTCTAGGTGGGGCAACCCCTAGACGTCAATGCAAATCATTCGCATTCGTATCTGTACTGTCCGAACTGCCCATGTCGTCCAGGCACGACGTGGCGGTCCAGGCAGGCACCGAGCCGGCGACTGGTTCCGGATCAATCCCGGAAATTGGTGAACTGCAACGGCAGTTCGAAGCCGCCTTTCTTCACCAGCGCGATGGCGTCCTGCAGGTCGTCGCGGTTCTTGCCGGTGACGCGCACCTGCTGGTCCTGCAGGGCGGCCTGCACCTTGAGCTTCGAGTCCTTGATCAACCGCTGGAGCTTCTTGCCGAGTTCGGAGTCGACACCCTGGCGCAGGGTCACGAGCTGCTTCGCGGTCTGGCCGGTGGTCACCGGTTCGTCCACCTTCATGCAGGCCACGTCGATGCCGCGCTTCGAGAGCTTCAGACGCAGGATCTCGAGCATCTGCTTTAGTTGAAAATCCGCCGGTGCGCTGAGCGTAATCACCGCTTCTTTCAATTCAAACTTGGCATTGGTGCCCTTGAAGTCGAACCGCTGCCCGACCTCGCGGCTGGCCTGGTCGACGGCGTTGGTGACTTCGTGCAGGTCGATCTCGGAGACGATGTCGAAGGAAGGCATGGGAGGAAGCGGATAGTGATTAGCGGATAGCGGATAGTGCCGGAAGGGGAGCGGGATTGTCAGGGGGCGGTGGTAGTCGGGCTCGTGTCGAGCACGGCGTCCGGGTTGCGCTCGGCGCGGAATTTCTGGTGCCCGGTCTTGCTCGACCAGTACTCCCCGACCAGGCGACCGTCCTCGTCGACCTTCGCCTTGTACAGGTAGGTCGAGGCGCCGTCGAATCGGGACAGGTACAGCTCGTCGCTGCGCACCTCGCCGGCGAGGAAGCGGTGGTCGCCGGTCGGGGTGAGGATGGTGCCGGTGACGCGCTCGAACGACTGCGTGAATTCCGCGACCCCGGCGCTCTGCTGCCCGTTGTCGCTCGTGAACTGCACCGCCCAGCGGCCTGCGACGTCGGCGTTGTCGGTCGCGGGCTGCGCGAAGAAGCGCCACAGCTGGCCCTCCTCGGCGCGGAAGGGCAGCACCTGCCGCTCGCCACCGGCGCGCAGCAGCGACATCTCGCCGTGCAGCCGCTTGCCGCGGATTTCCGCGGACAGGGTGTTTTCGTTGCCCGGCATGGTGGCCGTGAGGCGGCCCTCCGCCGCGGTCACCTCCGTGACGCGCACGCGTTCCTCGCCATTCACCAGGGTCAGCACGAAGCCGCTTTCTTCCCGGGCAATGTCCAGGCCGAACGGCAGTTCGCCAGCGGGCAGTTCGAGGACCGCGCGGTAGCTGCCGGGCTGCAGCTCACGGCTGCGCGATTCGCAGCCGGCCACGACGGCCAGCGTCACCAGCACCACAGCAAATGGGGCAGCGAGCCGCGCGACGCACCCGCGACGGGAATTCGAGCCGGAGACCATGGACAGGGGTCGATGCGTCAGAGCTTCAGCGCCGCTTTCATCTTCTCCACGAGGTCTTCGCCGCCGTGGTGCGCCACGTAGTCGATGACGATCGGGCCGAATTTCTTCGCCGTGCTGAGGTCCACGCCGAGCTCGGTGAACGAAGCGGCGAGCCCGGCCCAGCGCCCGGGGCTGTTGCGACCGCCGAACAGCGAACCGATGCCGCCCGCCAGCGAGCTGAGGGTGCTCGGCGGCGGGGCCTTCTTCAGCAGCTGCGTCGGCGCCGGGGACGTCGGCGACGAACTGCTCGAAGTCCGCGCGCGCCATGTTCTGCTGGCCAGCGCGCAGCAGGGCCACCAGCCCGCCCTCGGCCTGGGTCTTCGAGACGCCGAGTTCCTTGGTGAGGCGCTTGATCAGGACATTCATCGCTGCACTCCTCCCGGGGGCGCCGATTCTACGTCAAGGCACCCATACCAGCGCCACGTCCTCGACGGCGATGTCCGCCTTGCGCGGCTTCACGGCGACCGACTCGACCGGGGCAGGAGGCTGGATCGAACTCGGCCTCGAGCCGCGCCACCTCCGCCTCGAGCTCGGCGTTGAGCTCGTCGATCTGCTGTCGCAGGGATTGCATGTCGGCCTCGGCGTGGGCGACGTCGGCGCGCTCCTTGCTCGCCCGGCTGACGCTGCGGGCCGCCGTCGAAGCCTTGCTGATCGCGCTGCTGCGCCGGCCGCCGCCGAACAGCGCACCGAGCAGGCTGCCGCCCACCGACAACGCCGACGACAGGGTCTTGTCGCTCGCCTGCGCCTTCTCGCGTTCCACCTTCTGCCCGGCGCGCCGCTCGCGATCCTCCAGCGTGCCGAGCTTTGCGGCGTACTTCTTGCGCAGCGCCTCGACCGCGGCGTCGCGTTTCTCGCGCAGCGCCAGAGCCAGCCGCGCCTTGAAGTCGCCCTCGGTCATGCCCGGCGCAGCGGTCAGCTTCAGTGAAGGACATGACAGCAACTCGAGGGTGTCGTTGCGATACACCTCGTCCTCGAGCATCCCGCTCCAGCGCTTGTAATCACGTGCCGAGAGTGCGGCCGCCGGCGCGTCGGCGAAGGTCGCGTTCGCGGCCGGCTGGTCGGACAACGCGGGTCCGGGCGCCGGCGACACTTGCGCCTGGGACCAGTCGGGACCGTTCGCGCTGATCGGCGCCAGGTAGAACTTTTCCTGCCAGGCGTCGAGTCCGGCCTTGGCATCGACGAAGTGCGTGCGCACGCGGGCACCGACATGCGCCGAGTACCGGGGTGACTCGGCTGGCTTCGTGGCGACGAACCGCTCTGTCACCCCGTGCTGCACCACCGGGCGGGCACCCGTCGCTGTGGACGATGCGGTGCCTGCGCCGGATACCGTGGGCACTTCCGCAACCACAGGTGCGGCGGTCGGCCGGGCACCGGTCAGGCGCCTGATTTCCGCGAGCGTCAGCGGCCCGCGCAGGTACGACATCGCCCACCGCGTGCGGAACAGCACCGGTGCGTCGTCGTGCACGTTGCGCATCAGGAACGTGCGCTGCGTGAGGTTCGACATCAGCGCTTCGAACCCTGCGCGGTCGAGGCCACCCGCGGCGTCGCTGCCGAGCAGGCCCTCGAGCACGCGCGCCTTGTCGCGCTCGGTCTGCAGCCGGCCGATGAACCACGTGCCGGCATTGCCGAGGCCCTTGTAGTCGAGGTCCACCGGGTTCTGCGTGGCGAGCACCACGCCGATGCCGAAGGCACGCGCCTGCTTCATCAGCGTGAGCAGCGGCAGCTTCGACGGCGGCATTGCGGTCGGTGGGAAGAACCCGAACACCTCGTCCATGTACAGCAGCGCACGCAGGCTGGTGGTGCCCGGCTGGCGGCGCATCCACGCCACCATTTCGTTCGCGATCAGCGTGACCACGAACATGCGCTCGGCGTCGTTCAGGTGTGCGATGGAGATGATCGAGATGCGCGGCTTGCCGTCGGCGGTGTAGAGCAGCCGCTGCACGTCGAGCGGTTCGCCGGCGAGCCACGCCTCGAAACCCGGTGCCGCGAGCAGGCTGTTGATGCGCAACGCCAGCTCGGTGCGCTCCTTCGCCGGGTAAAAGCTCTCGAGGTCGAACACGCCGATCTTGTCGAACGGCGGCTTCTGCACGGCCTGGATGATGGCGGCGAGGTCGGGGCTCTGGCCCTTGCGCCACGCCGCATCGAGGACCGCCGAGAGCAGGATGTGCTCGCGGCTGCGGATCGGGTCGGCCTCGATGCCGAGCAAAGCGAGCAGGCCCGCGACCGACGACCCGATGCGCTCCTTCAGCGCCGTCGCGTCGGCCAGCGACTCGGCGGCGGGCGCTGCGAACGAGCGCAGCACTGATAGCGGCCGGCCCGCCTCGGAGCCCGGCGTGTAGATCGCAACCTCTGCCGCGTCGCGCAGACGCTGGATGCGGGCGCCGTCCTGGCCCCACTCGGCCAGCCCCTTGCGCCACGACTCCGCGGTGCCCGCGGCGAACTCGTCGACGGACTTGCCCTTGCGCGCGGCCTCGCCCTCGTCGACCCATGGGCGGAAGTCCTCCGGCCGCAGGTCCGGGAACGCGAGCAGCAGGTTGCCGATGTCGCCCTTCGGATCGATGGCGATGGCCGGCACCCCGTCGATGGCGGCCTCCTCGAGCAGTGACAGGCACAGGCCGGTCTTGCCGCTGCCGGTCATGCCGATGCAGACGGCGTGAGTGGTCAGGTCGCGCGAGTCATAGAGCAGCTCGGAGCCCAGCTGCTGCGTGGCGGGGTCGACCTCGCGGCCGAGGTAGAAGACGCCGAGGCGTTCGTAGGAAGGGAGGGACATGGGAAGGGGGTAGGGGATAGGGGATGGGGGATAGGGGCGGAGGTGGGGCATCATACGACGGCGGCTGACACGCGCGATGGCGCTGCAGATGGAGGAGCGGCATGGCGATGATGCTCGAGGGCAGGCGCATCCTGGTCACGCAGGCCGGGGAATTCATGGGGCCGACACTTTGCGAAGTGCTGGCGGAGCACGGTGCCGAAGTGGTGCCGAGCGGTGCGTCATTGATCGAGGCCGGCGCTGCCGAGACTATGGTGCGTCAGGCTGGCCGCATCGACGTGCTCGTCGCCAATCTCGCGCTGCCGGCGCCCAGCACGGCCGCGGTCGACGTCGACGAAGCGGAATGGCGGCAGGTGTTTGCAACGCTCGTAGATCCGCTGCCGCGCCTGGCGCGGGCCGTCCTGCCGCAGATGATCGAGCGGCGGGCCGGGAAGATCCTGTTGATGGGCAGTGCCTCGGCCTTGCGCGGCATGAAGCGGGCATCGACCTACAGTGCCGCGCGAGGTGCGCAGCTCGCTTACGTGCAGGCGGTCGGCGTCGAGGTCGCGCCGTTCAACGTGCAGGTCAACGCCATCGCGCAGAATTTCGTTGCGAACCCGACGTATTTTCCGCCCGAGGTGCAGGCCAACCCGCGCTTCCAGGAGCGTCTCAAGCGCGAAGTACCGCTGGGTCGGCTGGTCGCCGCGCGCGAGGACGCGGAGTTTGCCGCGTTCCTGTGCAGCGCCGCGGCGGACTGCTTCGTGGGGCAAGTGTTCCCGGTCTGTGGTGGATGGGTGGGGAGGTAACATGCTGCTTGGACTGCGCACAGCGATCTATCCAGTGACCGATCTCGACGCGGCGAAGGCGTGGTACACGCAGGTCGTCGGGCACGCGCCGTATTTCGACCAGCCGTTTTACGTCGGCTTCGAAGTGGGGGGATTCGAGCTTGGGCTGGTGCCCGACGGGACACCGGGCACCGACGGGCCGCAGCCGCTGTGGGGCGTGACCGACGCCGCTTCAGCTTTGCAGCGACTGATCGAGCGCGGCGCGGTATTGCTGGAGCCCGTGCAGGATGTCGGCGGTGGCATCCGGGTCGGCGCGGTGAAGGATCCCTTCGGCAACCGGCTCGGGTTCATCGAGAACCCGCAGTTCGATCCAGGCAAGGTACGGTAGATACCCTTGCCGATGACCCGCTGGCGCCATGTCTGCCTCGCCGCCTGCGCATCGATTGCCGCGGCTGCGGCCAGCGATGGCACAAGAAGCATCGCTGTCATCGACGATCCCGCCTACACGCAGGCGCAACGGTTGGTCACCGTCGACGGCACGCGGCGCCTCAACCTCTACTGCAGCGGGGAAGGCAGCCCCACCGTGATCTTCGACTCGGGCCTCGGTGACGGCACCAAGGTCTGGGGGCAGGTGCAGCCGCAGGTCGCGCAGCAGACCCGGGCCTGTGCGTACGATCGCGCCGGCCTCGGATTCAGCGACGGCACCGACGACCCGGGGACCAGCGAGAACGCGGTGCGCGACTTGAGACGCCTGTTGCAGGCCGCAGCCATACACGGCCCCTATGTCCTCGTCGGGCATTCGTACGGTGGCATGAACGTCAGGCTGTTTGCCGCGACGCCATCCGTCAGAGGTGGCCGGCCTGGTGCTCGTGGATCCATCGCACGAGGATCTTGGACGGGACATCGGCGCACTCGATCCGGAGAGTGACCGCAGGCACTGGCGCTACGTCGAGGAACTCGGCGAATGCCTGCAGGCAGATCCATCTGAGTTCGTCGCAGGGTCAAAGTTGTTTGCCCTTTGTGTCGCAGGCGCGGGCCCGCGCTACAGCGACAAGATCAATGCAGTCGAGATCGAACGCGGGACCCAGCCGGCGCGCATGCGCGCATGGATCTCCGAGATGACGCACGTCTGGGCAGAGAGTGCCGATCAGGTTCGCAGGTCGTCACGAGATCTGGGCGACATTCCGATCGTGGTACTCACCAAGGAGCCGTCCCCACCTGCCGGTACCGAGACTCCCGAGTTGCGGGCCGCCAAGAACGCCGTCTGGCTGCGGCTGCACGAGGAGATTGCCGCCATGTCCAGCCGAGGGCGGCGGCTGACGGTCGAGAACTCCGGGCACTACATTCAGCTTGACCGGCCGGATGTCGTGGTCAGCGCGATCCGTGAGGTGGTCTACTCGAGCAGGTGCGTGCGCAGCCGCTCAAGCCGCGCAGCGTTGAGTCGTGCCTCGGACTCGAGGTAGCGCTCGATCGATCCGAACTGCTCGTGCACGGCATCCAGCGCGGCATCGAGGTAGACGTCGCGCACGTCGAGCACCGTATCCACCGCCGCACGCAGTTCGTCGGCAGCGATGAATGTGCCGAGTCGTGACTCGAGTGAGGCGCGGTGCGTATCTGCACCCGGCCAGCGACGGGACGCCAGATAGTCCTCGCGGATCAGCGGCTCAGGCACGCCGAGTGCGTGCAGCAGCATCGCCACGACGAAGCCCGTGCGGTCCTTGCCGGCCGAGCAGTGCACCAACAACGGCGCGCCGCCTTCCAGTACCCGGTCGACGATGGCCGTCAGCGTGCCGCCCATGTAGGGCGGGAATCTTCGGTAGATCTCGATCATTACCCGCTCTGCGCCATGCGCGTTCGGCTCGTCGAGCATCAGCCGGGCGAGCGCGGGGTCGGCACGCAAGTCGTTGCGGATATCGCAGTGCATCTCGCAGAGCGAGAGGTGCGGTGGCGCGGCATTCGGATGTTCTGCGCGTTCCGCATCGCTGCGCAGGTCGCAGATGGTGGCGAGGCCCGCGCGACCGAGCGCACGCCAGTCGTCCTCGCTCAGGCCGGCCAGGCGATCGGCCCGCATGATCGCGTGCGGCCGGATGCGGCGACCGTCAGCGGTGGGCAGGCCGCCAAGGCTGCGGAAATTGGTGGCGCCTGCGATCCTGATGCTCATCGATAGCCGCGTGCCTGCAGCGTGAACAGGTGCGCGTAGTGCCCGTCCAGCTGCATCAGCGCCTCGTGATTGCCTTGCTCGAGGATGCGCCCACCCTGGATCACCAGGATCAGGTCTGCCATGCGCACCGTCGAGAAGCGGTGCGAGATCAGGATCACCATGCGCTCGCGCGCCAGCTCGCGGAACTGCGCGAATACCTGCGCCTCGGCGCGGGCGTCCATCGACGCAGTCGGTTCGTCGAGCACGAGGATATCGGCGCCCTCGCGGATGAAGGCACGGGCCAGCGCGATTTTCTGCCACTGGCCGCCCGACAACTCGCGGCCGTCCTTGAACCACTTGCCGAGTTGCGTCTGGTAGCCCGCCGGCAATTCGTCGACGAACGGCGAGGCCGTGGCCAGTTCGGCGGCTTCGCGCCAGCGCGCCTCGTCGTCGAAGTGTGCGACGTCGCCAACGCCGATGTTTTCCCCGACCTTCAGCTGGTAGCGCGCGAAGTCCTGGAAGATCACTGCGACCCGGCGACGCAGCGCTGTCGGGTTCCACTCGGCGAGATCGAGGCCGTCGAGTGTGATGCGGCCGTTGGAAGGCACGTACAGTCGAGTCAGCAGCTTGATCAGCGTCGTCTTGCCGGAGCCGTTCTCGCCGACCAGCGCCAGGCTGTGGCCGGGCTGCAGATGGAAGCTCACCTCGCTCACGGCGGGCTCGGCGGCGCCGGGATAGGTGAAGCTCACTGCGTCGAAGCGCACGCCGTCGCCCGGGGCCGGGCCGGCGGCAGCCGTGCCGGAAGGCGCGTCGACCGGTGTGTCGAGATAGTCGTACAGCGTCGACAGGTAGAGATTGTCCTCGTACATGCCGCTGATCGCCGCGAGGCTCGCCGAGACCGCCGCCTGGCCCTGCCGAAAGAGCAGCACGTACATGGTCATCTGGCCGAGCGTGATCTCGCCGCGGACGGCGCTGACCGCGATCCACGCGTACGCCGCGTAGAACGCCGCCGTGCTGAACAGGCCGAGGAAGAAGCCCCAGGTGTCGCGGCGGATGGTGAGCGCGCGGTCCTCCTTGAACACCTTGCGGAAGATCGACCGGTAGCGATCGAGCAGCAGCGGCCCAAGCCCAAACAGTTGTACCTCCTTGGCGTGGTCCTCGCGGGCCAGCACCGTCTCGAGGTACATCTGCATGCGCGTTTCGGGCGAGCGCCAGCGGAACAGGCGGAACGCGTCCCCGGAGAATTTCGCCTCGGCGACGAACGACGGCAGGCCGGCCACCAGCAGCACCAGCACCGCCCAGGGCGAGAACTGCCACAGCAGCGCGCCGTAGCTCACGAGCGCAATGCCGTTCTGCACCAGCCCGAAACTGCGCATGACCAGCGACAGCGGGCGCACCGAGGCCTCGCGACGCGCGCGGGTCAGCTTGTCGTAAAACTCCGAATCCTCGAAATGCCGGAGCTCGAGCGTCAGCGCCTTCTCGAGGATCATCTCGTTGACGCGCTGCCCGAGCTGCGCGCGCAGCAGCGACTGGCAGGTGGACAGGCCACGCTGTGTCGCGGCCATGGCCGCCACCAGCAGGCCCTCCATCGCCACGTAGCCGAGCACCGCGTCCAGGTCGACGGCACCTGAAGCGCCATGAGCGGCGATGGCGGCGACCACGGCGTCGACGATCAGCGCACCGATGTACGCGATTGCCGCCGGCAGCACGCCCGCGACCAAGGTCAGCAGGGCGAGCGCGACGGTGAGCCGGCGACTCGTGGACCACACCAGCTGCAGCGCGTGGCGCGTGTACTGGAATACCTCGGGCAGGGCCCGCAGCGTGCCGAGGCCGCCTTGGGATGGAGCGGTGCCCGGGGAGTTCAGCTTGCGGCCCGCGACCATGGTTACGCCGCCTCGTCCGCGTCCGCTTCGTCGCCGAGGAAGCCGCCGCTCTGGTGCTCCCACAGTCGCGCATACAGGCCGCCCTGCGCGAGCAGCGTGCGGTGGTCGCCTTCCTCGACGATGCGACCCTTGTCCATCACGATCAGCCGGTCCATCGCCGCGATGGTGGACAGCCGGTGCGCGATGGCCACCACGGTCTTGCCTTCCATCAGGCGATACAGGCTCTGCTGGATCGCCGCTTCGACCTCGCTGTCGAGTGCGCTGGTGGCCTCGTCGAGCAGCAGGATCGGAGCGTTCTTCAGCATCACGCGCGCAATGGCGATGCGCTGCCGCTGGCCGCCCGAGAGCTTCACGCCGCGCTCGCCGACGTGCGCGTCGTAACCCTGGCGGCCCTTGGCGTCGGACAGGCCCTGGACGAACTCGTGCGCTTCGGCGCGCTGCGCCGCGGCTATCATCTGGGCGTCCGTAGCGGCGGGCCGGCCGTAGACGATGTTGTCGCGCACCGAGCGGTGCAGCAGCGAGGTGTCCTGCGTCACCATCGCGATCTGCTCGCGCAGCGAGTCCTGCCGCACCTGGCCGCGATGTCCTGGCCGTCGATCAGGATGCGGCCGCCCTCGACGTCGTAGAAGCGCAGCAGCAGGTTGACGATGGTGCTCTTGCCCGCGCCCGAGCGGCCGACGAGGCCGATCTTCTCGCCCGGGCGGATGTGCAGCGAGAGGTCCTCGATCACCCGGCGCTTGCCGCCGTAGTGGAACTGGACGTGCTCGAGGCGGATGTCGCCGCGGGTGACGTCAAGGGCCGGCGCCCCGGGTGCGTCGACCACGGCGTGGCGGCGCGACAGGGTGCGGATGCCGTCCTGCACGGTGCCGACGTTCTCGAACAGGCTCGCCAGTTCCCACATGATCCAGTGCGAGATGCCGTTGAGGCGCAGCGCCATGGCGGTGGCCGCGGCGACGGCACCGACTCCGACCTCGCCGCGCGTCCACAGCCACAGTGCGAGTCCTGCGGTGCCGGCCACCAGTGCCATGCTCAGCACATGGTTGGTGATCTCGAATGCGCTCACCAGCCGCATCTGCCCGTGCGCCGTCTTCATGAACTCCTGCATGGCCGAGCGCGCGAAGCCCGCCTCGCGGTTGGCGTGCGAGAAGAGCTTGACCGTGGCGATGTTGGTGTACGCATCCGTGACACGGCCGGTCATGAGCGAGCGGGCGTCGGCCTGCGCGGCCCCGATGCGGGCCAGCCGCGGCACGAACCATGCGACGGCGCAGCCGTACAGGACGACCCAGGCGACGAACGGCACCAGCATCGCGATGGCGAAGTTGCCGACCACCGCGATCATCGTGACGAAATAGATGGTGGTGAACACCAGGATATCGGCGACGGTGAACCAGGTGTCGCGCACGGCGAGCGCGGTCTGCATCACCTTGGTGGCCACGCGGCCGGCGAACTCGTCCTGGTAGAAGCTCATGCTCTGGCCGAGCATCAGGCGGTGGAAATTCCAGCGCAGCCGCATCGGGAAATTGGCGGCGAGCGCCTGGTGCTTGAGGATGGTCTGCAGTGCGACGAGCACGACGCTTGCAGCCAGAATGCCGGCGAGCCACAGCAACGTGGTGCGGTGCTCGGTCCACATCTGCGCGGGCTCGACGGCCGCCAGCCAGTCGACGATGCGGCCGAGCATGGCGAACAGCAGCGCCTCGAACGCGCCGATCACCGCCGTGCAGAGCGTCATCGCAAGGATGTACGGCCGCATTCCCTCCGCGCAGGCCCACAGGAACGCGAAGAAGCCCTGCGGCGGCGCGACCGGTGGGTGATCGGGGTAGGGTGCAACGAGCGATTCGAACCAGCGGAACACGCAGCGGGCCTCGCCGGAATGGCGCGCCATGGTACCGCAGGACCCGCCCCGGCCGACGCTCGCCGACGAGGGGCGGCCGCAGGCCCGCTCCCCGAGCCTGCGGCGGCACGGCGGTCAGAACTTCACGTTCACGGCCGCATAGATCGACCGACCGGCGCCGGGCACCGGCGTGCCCCAGCGCGGCTGGTTGGGTGCGGGCGGGATGGTCATGGTCGTGCCCTGGCCGACGTACGCGCCTCCGAGCGGGTGCTCGTAGTAGCGATCGAACAGGTTCTCGACGCCGAGTTCCGCGCTCCAGCGGCCGGCCTCGTACCGACTGCGCAGGTGCATGAGTCCGTAGCCCGCGGTCGGCATCTCGTTGCGGACCTGCGAGACGTCGTCCTTCCCGGCCACGAACTCGCCTTCGATCGTGTTGTACCAGCGGCCGAGTTCCTGCGTCACGGAGAGCGTCGCGTTCAGCGGCATGACGCCGTAGAGGTTGTCATCGGTGTCGTCGTTCTCGCCGCGCGTGTAGCTGCCGACGAGGCCCGCCGAGAACACCCCGAGACTGTCGCTGCTCGCGATCCGGGTCGCGGCCGAGAAATCGACGCCGTAGAGCGTGGCGTCCTGGTTCGCGTAGCGCAGCACCGTGAAGTTGTCGACCACCGGCACGGCGCGTGGCACGTTGGCAGCCGAGTCCCACTGCACCGCATCGATGTAGTCGTCCACCCTGGTGTAGTACGGCGTGATGCGCACGCTCCACGACGCGTCGTCGGCAGCGTGCCAGTCGGCCGTGGCGCTCACGGTGCGCGCCACCTCGGGCTGCAGGTCCACGTCGCCGAAATAGCCGTTACCGTCGCCCAGGAAGTTGTTCATGAGCGCCGCCATCTGCCAGCTCGACCAGGTGTAGCGTTCGTACAGGTTCGGCGAGCGCGTCTTCTGCGCCAGTCCGAACTCGTAAGTCTGTGTCGCCGACGCCGTGAAGCTCACGATCCACGAGACGTCCCAGTTGTCGTCACTCTGGTCGCGCGACTGCGCGTTGAACAGGGCGGCGTCGCGGGTCTGGTTGCCCATGCCGCCGGTCCCGCTGGTCGGGAACGTGTTCGTGTTGTAGCCGTGCACCGGGCCGGCGTCGGTGGCCACGTGCTCGTAGCGCAGGCCCGCGACATGCTTCCAGCGCTCGCGCTGCACTTCCCACTCGCCGTAGGCGGCGTAGCGGTCGCGCTCGCCGTCGTTGATGTTGAGGAAGTCGTAGGGCCACATGCCGGCACCCGACGGTGGCCACCAGTCGTCGAGGCGGAAGCCCACGTACTCGCCGCCGACGCGCAGCAGTCCACTCTCGGCCAGCTGGACCGCGGTGTTCACCACGAAGCCGGTCGTGCGGCCGTCGGCCAGCATCGGCATGCCGGCCGCGCAGCCGACCATCTGTCCGTTCACCATCCTCGTGCCCGAGATCGGAGAACACGGCGAGCCGTTGACGGCCGTGTCGCCGCCCGAGCCGGCCGGGGGCGCGCCGGGGCCGTACCAGAAGCGCTTGTCGGGCCCGAAGTCCATCTCGTGCTCCGTCTCCTGGTAGTAGGCCCGCGCCTGCAGCGTGCCCCAGTCGAATCCGTTGGTGTAGGCGAGGTTGAACTTGCTCGCGGTGTTGCCCGTCATGTCCATGCGCTGGTTCGCGTAAAGCTGCTCGGGGACGTCCTGGTAGCTGTAGCTGAAGTCGAGCAGCTGGCTGCCGTTGCGCCACGCGACCCGCACCACGTGGTTGGTCGTTTCGTAGGCCGTCGAGCCGACCTCGTCGGTGGGCAGCGTGTGGCCCACGCGCCCGGTGAACGTGTAGTCCTTGAAGTCGTCGCCGGCCGTGTAGTTGTCGGACTTCGCGTAGGCGCCGGTGTAGCCGAAGCTCAGCCGATCGGTGGCATAGGTCCCGGCGAGGTTGCCGCCCCAGCCGTCGCCGTTGCTGCGGTAGAAGGTGCCGGCGTCGCCCTTGAGGAGGCTGCCCGCCCCGGCCTGCGCGAACTCTGGATCGGCCGAACGCACGAGGATGGTGCCGCCGATGCTGTCGCCGCCGACGCTGACCGGTGTGACGCCGGCGTACACGTCGATGGCCGCCACCGCAGACGGGTCGATGTAGGACAGCGGCGGATTCATGTGGTTCGGACAGGCCGCCGCGATGTCGACGCCGTCGACCTGCGTGCGCAGGCGATCGTCGGCGAGGCCGCGGATCACGGGCAGGGCCGAGACGCCGCCGGCGCCGCGCGTAGCGACGCCGGGAATGCCCGTCAGCAGGCTCGCGGTGTCGCTGCTGCGGGCGCGCCGGCGCGCGACATCACTCGCATCGAGGGACGCGGCCCCGAGGCCCGGGGTGAGAATGCGACGGGCGGTCACGAGCAGTTCTTCGAGTTCAGCGCTGCCGTCGGCCGCGATGCCGGGCGTGGCATGCAGGGCAACGACGACAGCCAGGGCAAGGGCACTGGATTTCATGTTTGCGGATTCCAATAGCGGGTCAGGCGGGCCGACGACGGGCCTGCCATGCAAGTGGAGTTGCCGACCGGTGCGACGGGGTCGCTGCCGGACAGGCGCAACTGCGGGTGTCCCGCAGGACAACCGCAATGCGCCGGGCGTCGAGGGTCTAGGCTTGGCGGATGGGGGGCGGAGGCGCCCGGGCGGCCTGGTCGCGGTGGAGAGTCCGCTGTGAGAACGTCAGTTCCGGGGCGGGCAGACCTGCGTCAACCGCGTGCGGTGCAACGAGAGCGACCGACAGGACCGGCGGCGGCGCGGCCGAGCCGGCAGCCGCAAAGACACACGGCGCTTCGTGATGCCCGCCCTGGCCGGGTGCGGGGTCGTCGCCCGCCGGCATCGGCTGCGTGGACTCTGGCAGCGGGCCGGCGCCATGGCACATCTGCATCGTGGGCGCGTCGTCCGCGCCCGTGCCAGGCATGAACCCGGGCGGAACCATGACGCGCAACGCCAGCGCCGGCAGGAGCAGCAGCCCCACCAGCAGGCGAATCGAGCGCTTATGGATCCAGCAGACGTGCATCGGGAGAGCTTAGGGTCAACGATCGCGGGGTGTGACTAGGGGTTTACCGGGGTCCGGGCAGGTCAGGCACGATGAGTCAGGTCCGGCGCGCCTTCTGGCGGGCCGCTGCGGTCGATTTGCTGCGCAGCGGCGCCGCGTTCCATTGGACGTCCTCCTTCGTGTGGCCGCTATCGAACCGGCAGATCGAGTCCGCCCACCAGCTCGTCCACGTCCTCTTGGGTCGCGGCGTGGGCCGCGCGCTCGATCAGCCGCCGCGTGAGGTGCGGCGCGAACAGCTGCATGAAGTCAAGCTGGTACTTGCGCAGCAGGCCGCCGCGGCGGAAGCCGATCCAGGTGACGTGCGCCGGGAACAGGTGCGAGGTGTCGATCTCCACCAGGTCGGCGTCCTCCTTGGGATCGACCGACATGCTGGCGACGATGCCGATGCCGAGCCCGAGGCGCACGTAGGTCTTGATCACGTCGGCGTCGCGCGCAGTGAGCACCACGTTCGGCACCAGGCCTTCCTTCGCGAAGATGTCGTGCAGCGACGACGGCCCGGTGAAGCTGAACACGTAGGTGATGATCGGGTGCGCCGCGAGCTGCTTGAGCGTCGGCTTCTTCACCTTGGCCAGCGGGTGCGCCTTCGGCACCACCACGTGCCGGTGCCAGCGGTAGCAGGGCAGCAGTGAAAAGCCCTCGAACAGCGACTGCGAGCCGGTGGCGATCGCGAAGTCGATGCGGTCGAGCGAGGCCATCTCGCCGATCTGCTCCGAGGTGCCCTGGTGCAGGTGCAGGCGCACCTCCGGGTACTGCTCGCGGAACTGCTTGATCACGGCCGGCAGCACGTAGCGCGCCTGCGTGTGCGTGGTGGCGATCGACAACGCGCCGCGCGCCTCGTCCTTGAAGTCGTCCGACAGGCGCTTGATGTTCTGCACCTCGCGCAGGATGCGCACCGCGCGGTCGATCACCTGTTGCCCGGCCGGCGTGACGCGCGACAGGTTGCGGCCGTCGCGCACGAAGATCTGGAAGCCGAGCTCGTCCTCGAGCAGCTTGATCTGCTTCGACACGCCCGGCTGCGAGGTGTGCAGCTTCTCGGCCGCGGCCGTGATGTTGAGGCCGTTCTGGGCCACAGCGGCCAGGTATCGCAGTTGGTGCAGCTTCATGGCGCCATTCTAGCCAAAGCGTTTTCGGCTCATCCCGGCAGTTTCGAGCGTTGACCGCCGGCCCGGGCGGGTCCGCATGCTGGCGGCACGTATTGCGCCGGAGACTGCCCGTGACGTTCGCCACCATCTTGAGCCGTAGCCAGCAGGGGCTCGACGCGCCGCTGGTGCGCGTCGAAGTGCACGTCGGCGCCGGCCTGCCGGCCTTCTCCATCGTCGGGCTGCCCGAAACGGTGGTGAAGGAGAGCAAGGATCGTGTGAAGGCGGCGCTGGCCAACTGCGGGTTCGAGCTGCCGCCCGGCCACATCACGGTCAACCTCGCGCCGGCGGACCTGCCGAAGGAGGGCGGCCGCTTCGACCTGCCGATCGCGGTGGGCATCCTGGTCGCTTCTGCGCAGCTGCCGATGGAACCGTTCGACGCGACCGAGCTGTACGGCGAGCTTTCGCTCGGCGGAGAGTTGCACGCGATCCGCGGCGTGCTGCCGACCGCGCTGCAGGGTGCGCGGGCGCGGCACACGCAGGTGTTTCCGGCCGCCAACCTCGCCGAGGCCGCGCTGGCCAGGAATGGGCGAGCCTACGGCGCCGCGCACCTGCTCGAGATCTGCAGCTTCGCGCGCGGGATGCGACCGCTGCCGAAGGCCGGTGAGCCTGGCGCAGGAATCAGCACGGTGCACGGACCGGATCTCGCGGACGTACGCGGCCAGCCACGAGCTCGGCGGGCGCTCGAGGTCGCGGCGGCCGGCGGCCACAGCCTGTTGATGATCGGGCCGCCCGGTACCGGCAAGAGCATGCTGGCGCAGCGCCTGCCCGGGATCCTGCCGGCCATGGGCGAGGACGAGGCGCTCGAGACGGCCGCAGTGCGTTCACTGGCCGGCCGCGGGTTCAGCGTCGAGGACTGGCGGCAGCGCCCGTTCCGCAGCCCGCATCACACGGCCTCGGCGATCGCGCTGGTCGGCGGCGGCGGACGCCCGCGCCCCGGCGAGATCTCGCTCGCGCACAACGGCGTGCTGTTCCTCGACGAGCTGACGGAATTCGACCGCGGCGTGCTCGAGGTACTGCGCGAGCCGCTCGAGTCCGGGCATATCGTGATTTCGCGCGGCAGCCGGCAGGCCGAGTTTCCGGCGCGCTTCCAGTTCGTCGCCGCGATGAATCCCTGCCCCTGCGGTCACAGCGGCGACCCCACCACACCGTGCCGCTGCCCGCCCGACCGGATAGCGGCCTACTGCGGCCGCATCTCCGGGCCGCTGCTCGATCGCATCGACCTGCAGGTCGAGGTACCGGCGGTGTCGCGCGAGGAACTCGAGTCCGAGGCACCGAGCGAGTGTTCCGCCATCGTCGCGGCCCGTGTCGCCGCGGCACGTGCGCGGCAGGTGCAGCGGCAGGGCCATGCGAACGCACGATTGGCCGGCGCGCGCGTGCTGCAGGAATCGCGCCTGGAGCCATCGGCACGCGTGCTGCTTAGCAGCGCGATGCATCGCCTGTCGCTCTCGGCGCGCGCTTACCACCGCGTGCTGCGGGTTGCGCGCACGATCGCAGACCTTGCGCAGTGCGACACCGTGCGCCGCGACCACGTCGCCGAGGCCGTCTCGTTCCGCAATCTCGATCGCCGCATCGGCCGCACGCCGATTTCCGCCTGATCACGGCAATTAATCGCGCAGACAGCGGCGGCGCCGCGCGCAACCATCGCGTCAAGGAAGCCTGCATCGGGCAGGCCGACACCACGGAAGGTGACCGCCATGACCAGGATCGCAGGAGTGCGAGCGAGCGTGATGTTGCTGGGCTTGTTCGCGGGTGCCGCGGCGCAGGCGCAATCGGCGGCGGGGCGTACGGCGGGGGAGGCGAGCGTGACGGCCACCGGGACCGCCCGCTACGTGATCCCGCTGTCGCTGCCGCCGGGGACCAACGGTCTCGCGCCGGCGTTGGCGGTGGCTTACGACAGCCGCGGCGGTCACGGTCTGCTCGGTGCGGGCTTCCGGCTCGAGGGGTTCTCGACGATCCAGCGCTGCGGCAGCACGCTGGCGCAGGACGGGCGCCTCGCCGCAGTGGCGCTCGACGCGGCGGATCGATTCTGCCTCGATGGCCAGCGACTGCGCCTGGCCGCCGGGACCTACGGCCAGCCGGGCTCCGAGTACCGCACGGAGGTCGAGACGTTTGCGCGCGTCACCGCGACCGGCGCGGCAGGGGCCGGCCCGGCGTCGTTCCGCGTCGAGCGCCGCGACGGGCTCATCTACGAATACGGCACGACGGACGATTCGCGCATCGAGTCGTTCGGCAGCACGACGCCACGCGCCTGGGCGGTGAGCCGCATCCTCGATCGCGCCGGCAACTTCATCGAGTTTCGCTACACGGAAGACAGTGCGGGCGGTGCCTATCGGCCGGCGCGCATTGATTACTCGGGCAACACCCGCACGGGCGCGCTGCCCTATTACTCGGTGCGCTTCACCTACGAGGCGCGGCCCGCGGACGACCAGCCTGCCGGCTTCATCGGTGGAGGCGCAGTGCGCGAGTCCCGGCGGCTCGATCGTATCGACGTCGTGCACGTCGCGACGCTCGCCAGCGTGCGGGCCTACGACCTCGGCTACGACAACGCTGGAGCGACCGGCCGCAGCCGCCTCGTACGGCTGCAGGAATGTGCGCGCTCCGCCTGCCTGCCGCCAACTCGCTTCGACTGGTCTGCGGCGCAGCCGGGCTGGGCCGGCAACACCACGCTGCCGCTGGCGAGCGATCGCTACGCCACCGCGATCCCCGGCGACATGGACGGCGACGGGTTCGAAGACCTCGCGTACTTCGACGCGAGTTCCCGCAGCTGGCGCGTGCAACACGGCGGACCCAACGGATTTGCTTCGGTAGCGGTCGATACGCGCGCCGGAAACGGCAGCGAGTCATCGCGCGCGATCGGCGCCGATCTCGACGGCGACGGGCGCCGCGAAGTGCTCGTGCCGCAGGGCGGATTCTGGCACTGGCTGCGCCGCACCGGCACGGGTGCGTACACCTACGGCTCGAGCGGGGTGGCCGCGCCGGCGAACACCGCTGATGCCGTGGCGGCTGACGTCGACGGCGATGGGCGCGACGATCTCGTGTTCCGCAGCGCAAGCGGCGATGCCCTGCGTTGGCGTCGCAGTGCGTCCGTGGCCGGCACTCCCGCCTTCGGAGCAGAGGCAACGCTCTGGCAAGCACCGGCTGGGACGGCGCTGCCGGTCGCGCCATTCGTGCAGGCCGTGCAGCGCCTCCGCTCCGCGGAGCGCAGTGCCGACTTCAACGACGACGGACGGACAGATCTGCTGGTGCGCACGGTGCCGTCGAGTTGTGCCGCGGCGAGCAGCTGCACGTCGCCCGCCCGCTGGCAAGTGCTGGCATCCACTGGCACCGCGCTGGTGGCACAGGCTGCGCTCGACGGCGTAACGGACATCCTGCTGGCGGACCTGAACGCCGACCGACTGACGGATATCGTCTACCTCGCATCAGGATCGGCCTGGCAGGTGCTGCACGGCGCCGGCAGCCGCAGCCCGGCACTGGCCGCATTCGCGGGACCCTCGATGACCAGCGTTCCGGCGCCCACTGTTGCGGGTGCGTCCGTGATCACGGACTGGAACGGCGATGGCCGCGACGACCTCGTGCAGTTCGGCGCGACTGGCGATGCCACGGCCTGCCGGTCGGACGGCATGGTGGTGGGCAACTGCCAGCCGACCATGGTGCCGCTGTCGATGGCACCGACCGGCCCCGCCGTGCTCGACGGCAACGGCGACGGTCTGCAGGACCTGGTCATCGTCGCCGGCGGCAGTGTGCGCTTGCTGGCGCACCATTCGTCGGCACCGGACCTGCTGGTCGCTGCGACCGACGGCTTCGGTGCGATGTCCACGTTTGCCTACGCACCCGCCACCGACCGCTCGGTGCATGTGCTCGGCACGACCGCGGCATTTCCAGTGCGCGATGACGCGCGTCCGTGGCGCGTGGTGTCGTCGGCAGCGACGGTGCAGGGTGATGTGCTGCGACGCGAGACCTATTTCTACGAGGGAGCCAGGTGGCATGCGCAGGGCCGGGGCTTCCTCGGCTTTGCACGCCGCACCGCACATGACCAGGATGGCGGACTGACGCGGGTCGAGGACTACCTGCAGGATCCGCTCGCGTACGACCGCATCGGTGCGCTGTCGCTGCTGACCCTCAAGCAGCGGACACGCGGCCCGGTTTCCATCACGGGCTACAACTGGTCGCGGCGGGTCTTCGGCTCGGGCTACGAGGCGCGCAGCTTGCCGCTCGTCGCTTCGGCCACGACCGATCGCTACGAGCTCGACGGCATGCAGGTGCTGCGCCGCGCCGAATACAACACGTTTGACGCTTTCGGCACGCTGGTGCGGCGGCAGGTGAACACCAGCGAGATCGGCAAGGGCCTGACGCCGGGCGCGATCTACACCGAGATCACCACGCTCGGCGGCGTCATCAACGACACGCAGAACTGGTGCCTCGGCCGGCCTGCGTCCGCCCAGGTCAGTCGCCAGCACAATCTCGCGACGGGTGCGCAGCTGATGCGCACCGAGGCGTATTCCTGGGACCTGGCGGCCTGCCGCCTGACGCAGTCCGTGGTTGAACCCGCTAGCGCGACGCTGCGCATCGCCACGGACCTCGCCTACGACTCGTACGGCAACGAGTCGTCCGTCACGCTGACCCCGATCGGCCAGCCGGCGCGCGTGACCACCCTCAACTGGGGTGCGGACGGTCGGTTCCTGCGCGATACCACCAATGCCGAGGGGCACGTCGTGCGCACCGCGTGGGACGCGGCGCTGGCTCGGCCTGTGTCGGTCACGGATGCCAATGGACTAGTCACCGCCGTGCAGCACGACGAGTTCGGACGGGAAACGCGCACCACGCGTCCGGACGGCACTGGCGTGGTCACGGTGCGGACGATGTGCGGCAGCGACTGTGCGTGGCCCGAGGCCCGGCTAGTCGTCAACCAGTCCGCGCGGGGCGCCGGTGACCTGCAGCTCGCCTTCGTGGAGACGGGCTACGACCAGTACGGCAGGCAAGTGCACGTGCGCGCGGACCAGCCGGGCGGTGCGCAGGTGCTGAGTGCGCGACGCTTCGATGCGAGGGGGCTGGTGACGCAACAAAGCGCGCCGTCCGAGTGCTGCGCGAGCCCGGCGTACTGGAGCACCGTTGCCTACGACGTGCTCGGCCGGCCGGTACGAGAGGAGCAGCCTGCGAGTCCCGGTCGGCCGGTTCCGGCAGTGACGAGCTGGCGTCACGACGGCCTCACCGTGACAGAAACCGATCCGCTGGGTCGCAGCACGATCCGCAAGCACACCGTTGTCGGCGAGGTGGCGCAGGTCGTCGACCCGGCGCTGGCCGATACCACGTATGCATATGACGCGTTCGGCAACCTCGTGCGTGTGCGCGACGCACTGGGCAGCGAAACCCGTGCTGCCTTCGACGTGCTCGGCCGGCGCACCACCCTGCTCGACTCATCGGCAGGCTTGTGGCTGTACGCGTACTACCCGCTCGGCGAGCTCAAGTCGCAGGTCAACGGTCGCGGCCAGGGCACCACGCTGACCTACGACCGGTTGTCGCGCGTGCTGACGCGCGTCGAGCAGGAAGGCGTGACGAGCTGGACCTGGGGCAGTGCGCCTGCGGACCGTAACGTGGGTTCACTGGTGTCCGTGCAGGGCCCGAACGTTTCCGAGCGCTTCACGTACGACACGCTCGCTCGGCCGGCGACCGCCACGCGCCTGGTGCAGGGCGCGTCGCTTGCTACGGCCTACACCTACGATCCGGCGACCGGCTTGCGCGACACGATGGTCTATCCGTCGGCGACTGGCGTGGCGCCGCTGCGCGTGCGGCATCGCTACGACCGGCAGCGGCTCGTCGAGCTTACGGATGCCGACACCGGTGCGAGCTTCTGGCGCCTGGAGTCCGCTGACCCGCGCGGGCACGCCGCCGCCGAGTTGCTCGGCAACGGCGTACGGATTGCGAGCAGCTACGACCCGGCGACAGGCTTGCTCACGCAGCGCACGGCCGGGCCCGATGGCGGATCGAGTCACCAGAACCTCGCCTTCGAGTGGGATGCCGCGGGCAACCTGGTGCGTCGCACGGAGCGCAACGCGGGCGTCGACGAAGCCTTTGCCTACGATGCCGTGAATCGGCTGGACCAGGTGCAGCGCGGCGGCGTGCTGGCGCTCGATCTCGCCTACGACGCCGTGGGCAACCTGACGTACAAGTCGGACGTCGGTCAGTACAGCTACGACACAACGCGCGGCAATGCGCTGGTGTCGGCCGGTACCAACACCTATTCATACGACGCGAACGGCGCGGTTGCCAACGCCAGCGGCACCAGGATCGTCTGGCAAAGCTTCGACCTGCCGTCGCGCATCATGCACCCGGCCGGCAACTATTCGCTGTTCGAATACGCGCCGGATCGTTCACGCGCACGGCAACTCGCAATCGCGGGCGGCAGCTCGACCGACACGCTCTACGCGGCGGGCGGACTGTACGAGCGCGTCGCATCCGGCAGCGCGGTCAAGCACCGCAACTACATCGTCGCCGACGGACGGCGCGTGGCGGTGCAGACCCGCATTGCCGGGGCAGAGCCGGAGACCGTGTACCTGCTCGAGGACCAGCTCGGCGGCGTGGACGGGTTCACCTCGGCCAGCGGCGAGCTCCTGACGCGCGCTTCGTACCAGCCGTTCGGGGCCCACCGCTCCGGCAGCGGGCTAAGCGGTACGCCCACGGCGGCGGAATGGCAGCAGATCCAGCGGACCACGCCGCGCGGCTACACCGGTCACGAGCACCTCAACAACCTCGGCGTCATCCACATGAACGGTCGTGTCTACGACCCGGTGCTCGGGCGCTTCCTGAGCCCCGACCCCGTCGTGCAGGCGCCGCACGACACGCAGGGCTTCAACCGCTACGCGTACGTGCGCAACAACCCGCTGCGCTACACGGATCCGAGCGGGTTCTGCTACCAGACCGCGCCGGGTGCCACCGGGGAGTCGCAGTGCATCGAGGAAATCGACGTCAGAGCCACGCGGCAAGTGTCGGAGTGGAGCTGGTTGATCGGCTTCCAGTCGCTCACGGACATGGGCTGGCGGGGCCTGGAGGACCTCTACACGTCCAGTTTCGGCCGTGAGGTCGGCGAACCTGCCGGACCCGCGGAACCATCCATCGAGGAAGTGGTTACGACCGCGACGCGACTGTCGACCCCAATTGTCGCAGCGCCGATGTTCAGGCAGCTGCCTTGGGAGCTGGCGGCTGCCCGCTCCCTGCAGATGTGGTCGGCATCGGCCGTGATCGCCGGTCTGTTGGCGATGCCGGCCGCAACGTCCGAGACCAGCGACCTGGTCGACGAGAACGGGGAGCCGCGCTTTGTCTATCACTTCACCAACGAGACCGGAAAGCGCGGCATTTCGGCGAGCCGCCTGTTGATGCCGGGCGCGAGCGGTCTCGTGTATTTTTCCAGCCTGCCTTACCCGACCGCGGAGCAGGCGCAGAGAGCGCTGTCGTTGCCAAGAACGCCGAGTGGCTTCTATGCGATTCCGCGACAGAATGTGCCTGGAGGTCTGGCGTGGGGCCCGGCCGAGCCAAACTTCGGGCAACCCGGCGGAGGCTTGGAGGCATCTTTCCCGGGCGTCGTGCCGCTGGATGGCGCGCAATGGTTTCCGGTAAAGCCGTGATTTCCAGGTAGAGGTGATCCGATGGCTCGCAAAGAATTCCTGGTGCTCTACGACTACGGCCAAGGTGGACTGTGGGCGATCATTCGTGCCGATACGGCGCAACAGATCAGGGATCGCTACCCGCAGCTGCAGGTATTCGCAGAAAGACCGAGCTTCCTTTCAGCGGACATGTTGGTCGACTTGCACCGCGAGACGACAGCCGATATTGACGACCCGCCGACCGGTTGGCTGGCGGATCTCGATATCGGCCCCGGATAGGGTGGACCTGGTCACCATGGCCAGCGACGCCGGCGCAGCCGCGGAGCGCAGAGGTGGCTTGGGTCGGTGAACAGTGATGGTCGAACGTCGGCAAGGCAGCCAGGGATCCAGCGCAGGTGGGCATTACACTCCTCGGTCGCACCGGTCTGCGCTACACCGAAGGCGGCCGATCGATGTTCGTGGATTCGGAGATGCTGGCGCGCCCGAACGGCATCGCCGTCTATCGCGAATCGATTTCACGATGGGATCCGCCGCACGAGTCCGATGCACTGTCGGAGGGTGACCGCGAACGGATTCTGGCAAGCATCGTCGCGGCCCTGCGATTGCAGGGACTCGACGTCGACGTGATCTGAAGCCGGCTTCAAGCTGGCGAGAATCGTGCGAGGATTCCCGACCTGAGCAATGGCGTACCCAAATGACAACGACGATGACTTCGAAGGCCAGGTAACGGTGCCCAAGAACGTCCGCGAGTTCCTTGGTGTCGAGTCTGGCTCCGCATCGATTCGAGTCGAGGGCCACGTGAAGTCGTGATGCGGGCGGCGACAGCCGGCCGGTGCCGCTGCGAAGCCGATTTGACGGCTCCGGCGTGCGCGACGGTGAAGGTGCCACCGACGAGATACTCCGCTGACTCGAGGAGCATGATCCAGGGTGATCTCGTCGGCACCGACGGTTGCGCTAACCTGAGCCTTCAACTCAGGATCCGCCCATGCCCATCCGCCAATCCTTTTCCGACGCCATCGGCCACACGCCGCTCATCCGCCTCAACAGCTTCAGCGACGCCACCGGCTGCGAGATCCTCGGCAAGGCCGAGTTCCTCAACCCCGGTGGCTCGGTGAAGGACCGCGCCGCGCGCGGCATCCTCGAGGACTTCGAGCGTCGCGGTCTGCTGAAGCCGGGTGGCACGCTGGTCGAGGGCACCGCCGGCAACACCGGCATCGGCTTCGCGCACCTGTGCAACGCGCGCGGCTACCGCTGCGTGATCGTGATGCCCGACAACCAGTCGCCGGAGAAGGCCGCGCTGCTGCGCACGCTCGGCGCCGAGGTGCAGGTCGTGAAGACCGTGCCCTACAGCGACCCCAACCACTACCAGAAGCTCGCGCCGCGCGTGGCGGCCGACATCGATGGCGCGGCCTGCGGCAACCAGTTCGACAACACCGCCAACCGCGACGCGCATTATGCTTCGACCGGTCCCGAGATCTGGCGCGAGACCGGCGGCCGCATCGACGCCTTCGTGTGCGCCACCGGCACCGGCGGCACGCTCGGTGGTGTGTCGCGCTACCTCAAGGAGCAGAAGCCCGGCGTGCGCATCGTGCTGGCGGATCCTGGCGGCAGCGCGCTCTTCAATTGGGTGAAGACCGGCATGCTCAAGTCCGAAGGCTCGAGCGCGGTGACCGAAGGCATCGGCATCGGGCGCGTCACCGCCAACCTCGAGGGCTCGCCGATCGACGACGCCGTGCGCATCGGCGACGAGGAGATCGTGCGCACTGGTTATCAGCTGTTGTATCGCGAGGGACTGTTCCTCGGCGGCACCAGCGGCGCCAATGTGGCCGCAGCGGTGCAGGTGGCCCGTGACCTCGGCCCCGGCAACACCATCGTCACCATCCTCTGCGACGGCGGCCACAAGTACCTGTCGCGCTTCTGGAACCGCGACTATCTCGAGCAGAAAGGCCTCGCCGGCCATGCTGACGGCGTGCGCCGGGTGGGCGGCGCGTGAATCCGGTCCGGCGCTTCGCAGCGGCCCTGCGCGAAAGGCGCTGGAGCCACGTCGTCATCGAGCTCGCGCTGCTGATCACCGGCATCCTGATCGCGCTGGCCGTGGACGGCTGGATCGACGGTCGCCGCGACGCCCGCCTGGAACGCCAGTACCTGGAACTGCTGTCGCGCGATCTCGGCCGCGACATCAAGGTGCTGGAGGAGACTCTCGAGTTCGAGGAAGCGCAGGTCGCAGCGAGTGTGCTGGCTTATCGCGCCCTGCGCAGCGGCGTACCGCCCGAGGAGCGCGAAGCCGTGGCTGCGGCCCTGGGACAACTCACTGCCCGGCGCACGTTGCGACTCGGACGCGCCACCTACACCGACCTGCTGAGCACCGGCAATCTCCGTCTCATCCGCAATGCCGACCTCCGCGACCGCATCGTGCGACTGTACGAGGCCAACGAGCGGGTGCAGCTGATCCGCGATCGCAACAACCAGGAGTTCGTGGACCGGATGTACGTGACCTACCTGCTCGACCAGGGACTGGTCGCGCCGCGCCCGGATCGCAAGCTGGCCGCCGTCGCGGTGTCGGATGCCAATTTCGCGAAACGGGTGGGCCTCGCCACGGATACGCGCCTCGATCGGCTCTGGCAGCTGCCGCCGGACGCGCCGCAGTGGAGCGTCCTCAGCGGACGGCTCTGGTACCGCGGCCTCGCCAGTTCCGGTGCGATCGACCAGTCGCGGCAGATGATCGGTCGAGATCACCACCGTCCAGCGCGCCATCGCCGCGGAGCTGTCGACCCGTCGCTGGCCCTGACGCTGTTGCGTCGCAAAACGGGCCCGGCCGGTCAGCGGGCGGATCCCTCGCCTTTCGCCAGCGACGGCAATGCTATGCTCGCCGCCAGCAACAACGGCCCGTGACCGCGCACGGACGCAGGGGAGCACGCGTACCCGAGGCCAACGCATGAACGCGCCGCTCGCGGCCCAGCAGAGCTTCGACGACGACGCCTGGGACGACCTCCTCAACTACATCGAGGAACGCCGGGTCATCCCCATCATCGGTCCGGACCTGCTGCGCGTGCAGACCGACCGCGGCCTCATGCCGCTCTACGAGTGGCTGGCCGGCAAGCTCGCCATGCGCCTGCAGGTCGACGCGACGCGGCTGCCCCAGCCGCTCACCCTGAACGACGTCGTCTGCAGCTACCTCGGCCAGCGCGGTCGCCGCGAGGAGGCCTACACGCGGCTGCGCTCGATCATGCGCGAGAACGAGTTCGAGCCGCCGCCGGTGCTGCGGCAGCTGGTGCAGATCACCGATTTCGACCTGTTCGTCACCACCACCTTCGACCCGCTGCTCGAGCGGGCGGTGAACGCCGAGCGCTACGGCGGCCAGCCGTCCGCGGAGGTGATCGCCTACGCGCCGAACCGCGTGGCCGACCTGCCGGCGGAGCGCAGCCAGCTGCAGCGCACCGTCGTCTATCACATGCTCGGCCGGCTCTCGGCCTCGCCCGACCTACGTCGTGTCCGACGAGGACCTGCTCGAGTTCATCTGCGCGCTGCAGTCCGAGCACCTCACGCCCGAGAAGCTGTTCCACGAGCTCGAGCACAACCACCTGCTGCTGATCGGCAGCGACTTTTCCAACTGGCTCGCGCGCCTGTTCCTGCGCATGGCCAAGCGCAAGCGCCTCTCCGACCCGCGCGACGTCGGCGAGGTGTTCGCCGACGACCACACGGCGCAGGACCGGCGGCTGATGGCGTTCCTGCAGCAGGTGAGCGTGCGCACGCGCGTGTACGCCGGCGCGGAGGCGTTCGTCGCCGAGCTGCACGCCCGCTGGATGAAGCGCAACGGCTCGACGGCAACGGTGACCGGCAGCGGGACGGAGCCGCAGCGATTCATGCCGCCGGCGCGCGAGATGCCGGAGAACGCCATCTTCATCAGCTACGCGCGCGAAGACCTGCCCGTGGTGCAGCGGCTCAAGGCGGCGATGGATGGCGCCGGGCTCGTCACGTGGTTCGACCTCGACCGCCTCGAGGGCGGCGACGACTACGACCGCAAGATCCGCGCGAACATCGGCCGCTGCAGCTACTTCGTGCCGGTGATCTCGGCGAACACCCAGCGGCGGCTCGAGGCCTACTTCCGTCGCGAGTGGAGCTACGCGGTGGACCGCTCGCGCAACATCGCCGAGGGCGCGGTGTTCATCCTGCCGGTGTCCATCGACGACACGCCGGAAGCCGAGGCGCTGGTGCCCGAGAAGTTCCGCTCGCTGCACATCTCGCGGCTGCCCGGGGGCGAGCCGTCACCGGAGTTCCTGCGCCGCCTGCAGGAGCTCAGCCAGGGACGGCGCTCGTGACGACGGCGACAGGGACGTCGCGCGCGGTCAGCATCGACACCGAGCACCCGTGGCTCGGCCTTAGTTCCTACACTGAGGAAACCCGCGCCTACTTCCACGGTCGCGACGACGAGGCGGCCGAGCTCGCGCGCCGGGTGCAGCGCAAGAACCTCACGGTGCTGTTCGGCCAGTCCGGCCTCGGCAAGACCTCGCTGCTGCGGGCCGGGCCTCGTGCCGCGGCTGCGCGGCGAGGGTTATTGCCCGGTGTACGTGCGCATGGACTACGCGCCCGAGTCGCCGCCGCCCGCCGAGCAGATCAAGCAGGCGATCTTCAAGGCCACCGTTGCCGTCGGCCACTGGACGCGCCCGGGCACGGCGATCGACGGCGAGTCGCTGTGGGAGTTCCTGCACCATCGCGGCGACCTGCTGCGCGACGCGAGCGGGCGCACGCTGCTGCCGCTGCTGATCTTCGACCAGTTCGAGGAGATCTTCACGCTGGCGCAGGCCGACGACCGCGGGCGGCTGCGCGCACGGGAATTCCTCGAGGACCTCGCCGACCTCGTCGAGAACCGGCCGCCGCTCGCGCTCGAGCAGCGCCTCGAGCAGGACGAGGCCGCCGCCGACGATTTCGATTTTGCGCGCGCCGACTACCGCATCCTGATCGCGCTGCGCGAGGACTACCTCGCGCACCTCGAGAGCCTCAAGGGCGCGATGCCCTCGATCACGCAGAACCGCATGCGCCTCGCGCGCATGACGGGCGCGCAGGCGCTGAGCGCGGTGATGAAGCCGGGCGGCCGGCTGGTGTCGCAGGAGGTCGCGGAGTCGATCGTGCGGTTCGTCGCGGGCGGTTCCGAGCTGGCCAACGCCGAGGTCGAGCCGTCGCTGCTGAGCCTGGTGTGCCGCGAGCTCAACAACGTACGCATCGCCCAGGGCGCGGCGGAGATCTCGGCCGACCTGCTCGCCGGGCTCGCGCGACACCATCCTCGACGGAGTTCTACGAGCGCGCGCTGGCGGACCAGCCGCGCCGGCGTGCGGCGCGTGATCGAGGACGAGTTGCTCACCGAGTCCGGCTACCGCGAGAGCCTGGCCGAGGAGCGCGTCATCAAGGCGCTGGCGGCCGCCGGGCGCGGCGCCGGATGCGCTCGCGAAGCTCGTGGACCGGCGCCTGCTGCGCATCGAGGAACGGCTCGACGTGCGGCGGGTGGAACTGACGCACGACGTGCTGTGCAGCGTGGTGCGCGCGAGCCGCGACCTGCGCCACGAGCGCGAGGCACGCGACGAGGCCGAGCGCCAGCTCGCGCTGCAGCGCGAGCGCGAGGCGGAGACGCGTCGCACGCTGATGAAGACGCGCCGGATCGCGGTGGTGAGCGCCGTGCTGATGCTGATCGCCATCGCCGGCGCGGTGTTCGGCTGGATCAACTACAACCGCGCGCACCGCGCCGACCTCGCCGCGCAGCAGGCCCGCGCGGATGCCGAGCGGCTGGTCGGGTTCCTGATCGAGGACTTCTACGCCGAGCTCGCGCCCACCGGCCGGGCTCGACACCATGGGCAAGCTCGCGCAGAAGGCGCTCGACTACTACGACGGGCTGCCGACCGGAGCTGCTCACGCCGCAGACCCGCATCTACCGCGGCATGGCCCTGATCCGCGTCGGCGGCGCTGCGCTCGCGACGGACGAGGTCGACACGGCATCGCTCAGCTGCGCGAGGCACGCACGATATTCGAGCAGCTGCGTGCGGACGGCAACGACAGCGAGGCCGTCACGCTCGGCCTGGCGCTGGCGCTGTTCACGCCGTACTCGACCTGGGGGTCGTCCGGCGGACCCGACTCGAAGCCGACGGACCTGCCGCAGGCCGCAGAGCTGCTGCGACCGCTGGTCAAGTCCGGGAAGGCCTCGCCCCAGGCCAGCATGCTCTACGCGGACGCGCTCAACTACCTGAGCCACACCCAGCCGAAGGAACAGGGGGTCGCGACCTGCGAGGAAGCGCGCACCGTGCTGGCGGGTCTCGGCGCACGCGAGATCGCGGACCTGAACGCAGCATCGATCTACGCCGACGTTACGGATTCGCAGGCGCGCCACACGCTCGCGCTCGGGCGGCTCGACGCGGCTGCCGTGCTGGCCGCCGAAGTGTACGAGATGGCCGAGAAGGTGCTGGCGAAGCGTCCCGGCGACCTGCGGTCCATGCGCAACCGGTCGTTGGCGGCAGACCTGCTGAGCCGGCTCGCGTCACGGCGTCACGACTACGTCACGGCCGAGGCGCACGCGAGCGCAAGCCGCGCAGGCGGGCGAGAACTACGTGCGCTTCAACCCCGCGGACCTGAACGCGTGGATCGACTGGATCCGCGGCAAGTCGAGCTGGTGGTCGAGGTCCTGATGGAGCAGGGGCGGGTGAACGATGCGCGGGCCGAGCCGCGCTCGGTCGTGGCGCTCGAGCAGACGATGGCCGACGTGAACCTGCGACCCCTGCTGGACATGACTGGTTCCGCCTGGCGAGCGAGGATGGGGCGCTGAGGCTGCCGAGCGGTCCTTTGCGGCGGGAGTCGAGGCCATCGAGCAAGCTGCGGCGCAATATCCGTCGGACAGCCCGCGGCGCGTGCTCGCCATGGCGACCGGCTGCGGAAGGGGCACGGCTGCAGTTGCGTGCTGGGCGCGACGCTGCAGCGCTCGACCAAAGTTCTGCGAACGAGAGCGCTGGCACGCCTGCGGCGAGAGCTTCGCCGATTGCGATTGCTCGAGGCCGAGACCGGGGAGCGCGCTGCTGCCGAGAAGGCGTTCCAGGCAGGCGCTCGCGCGCTCGACGATGAGCGTCAATTACTCGCCGGAGGGCAGTGCCCGCCGCAAGGTCCAGCCGTTGATGCTCGATAGCTGGCGGTCTGCGCTGCTGCTCATCAACGGCGATCCGGGCAGGGCGCTCGAGGTCGCCAGTCGCACCGCCGCACGGATCCGCGCAGTCGAGATCCCGGCCGACGATCGCGCGACCCAGGAACTGCGCAACGGCATCCTGCACGGGACCCTGATCGGCGTGATCGATCCGGCACTGGTGCTGGGGCGGTATGCGGAGGCGGAGTCGGCCGCACGGGAGCAGCTCGCATTGCCGGCGAACCCCAGCACCGCCTTCGACGCCGAGGACACCGCCGCCGCGACGCGCGTGGCAATCGCGCACGCGCTGGCGCGCCAGGGCCGGCTAGAGGACTCGCGCGAACTGGTACGGCGCCCGTCCGACGCTCCGCGGCGAGGGCGCGGGCGGCGTCCGCCATCCCGATCTGCTACGCACTGCGCTCGAAGATACCGCGCCGAGCAGCAACAAGGCGCTGTCGGCCGTGACGTTCACCACCGATTTCGCATACGCATGCGTTCGTGAGCGGCCATCAGCGAGGCGGACGGCATGCCGCGGGTCGTGCGCGACGTGCCGCAGACCCCGCCGAGTCGAGCCAGGCGGACCGACCTCGGTCGCCATCGGTCCGGACGGCTACTTCTATGTCGGCCAGCTGACCGGCTTTCCGTTCCCGGTCGGCACGGCGAACGTCTGGCGTGTGCACCCGGATGGAGGCGCCCCGGAGGTGTATGCCACCGGCTTCACTGCCATCGTCGACGTCACGTTCGATCCGTGGGGCAACCTGTACGTGCTCGAGTTCGCGTCGGCCTCGCTTCGCGCCCACCTGCCCGCGCCGAGGCGCGACAGCTGTGGCGACGCGGCAAGTGCAGCGCTGGATCGCCGAGGGGATCCGTCGGCGTCGTCATCGGACTCGATGCGCGGCGTACGTGACCAACAAGACCTTTGCACCGTTCGGCACGCGCGAAGGCGGCGGGCCGCTGAATGGTTGCTAACGCTGATCCGCCGCGCAGGAACCCGCGGCGCGTCAGCGACGGCGCTCAGGGCGGCGCCGCGATGGCCGGCGCGCTCACCGGCGTCGCCTCGACCTCGGCCTCGGCGAGCTTGGCCCGGATCACGTCGAGCTCCTCCACCGTTGCAATCGGGCCGATGCGCACCCGGTACCACGTCTCGTCTTCGAGCGAGAAGCGCTGGATCTTGGCGTCGACACCGTACTGCGCGAGCTGCGCCTGCAGCTTTTCCGCCTCGGCCACCTGCTTGAATGATCCGGCCTGCAGCGTGACGTCGCCCTTCGGCAGCGCGGACCGGGCGGGTGCCGCGCCCGCCGACTTCTCGGGCACTTCCACTTCCTGCTTCGGCAGCATGTCGTAGAAGGTGAGATCCGGGCCCGTGCCGACCGGTGCGGAGGATTCCTCGGACGGCGCCTTGGCCGAAGCGGGCGGCGTCGTGGCGGCCGGCTGCGGCTCCACGGTGGCCTGCTCCTCGCGGTAGTGGTGCAGGTGCACCAGCAGCGCCACGCCGAGGCCGATCGCCAGGCCGATGCCGAGCCCCACCCAGCCGTTGAACCCGGGGCCGCCGCCGGGCGTGTGGCGCTTGACGTGCTTGTAGTCGCGGCTGAGCGTCTTGCCCGGGCCCTGCTGCGTCACGCTCACATCGCCTCGGGTGCCGACACGCCCAGCAGCCCGAGCCCGTTGCGCACCACCTGGCGCAGGCCCTGCACCAGCGTGAGGCGTGCGTCGCGCAGCTCGGCGTCGTCCACCAGGAACTGGTGGGCGTTGTAGTAGGTGTGGAAGTCGTTGGCCAGCTCGCGCAGGTAGTGCACCAGCGCGTGCGGCGCGCGCTGCACGGCCGCCATCTCGATCACTTCGGGGTAGCGGCTGATCGAGGCGAGCAGCGCCTGCTCGTGCGGCTCGACGAGGCGCGCGAGCGCCGCGCGGCCGCGGGCCGGGTCGTGCTCGAGGCCCTTCTCGCGCATCTGGCGCAGCACGCTGCAGACGCGCGCGTGCGCGTACTGGATGTAGTAGACCGGGTTCTCGTTGGAATGCGACGTGGCCAGCTCGAGGTCGAAGTCGAGGTGCTGGTCGTTGCTGCGCATCACGTAGAAGAAGCGCGCGGCGTCGTTGCCGACCTCGCGGCGCAGCTCGCGCAGCGTGATGAACTCGCCGGAGCGCGTCGACATCTGCACCTTCTCGCCGCCGCGGTACAGCGTGACGAACTGCACCAGCCGCACCTCGAGGCTGTCGCCCGGCTCGCCCATGGCCACCAGGCCGGCGCGCACGCGCGCCACGTAGCCGTGGTGGTCGGCGCCGAGCACGTCGATCAGCTTGTCGAAGCCGCGCTCGCGCTTCTGCAGGTGGTAGGCGATGTCGGAGGCGAAATAGGTCTTCAGGCCGTTCTCGCGCACCACGACCCGGTCTTTCTCGTCGCCGAAGTCGGTGGCGCGGAACCACTGCGCGCCGTCCTTCTCGTAGACGACGTCGTTGCCGCGCAGCCGCTCGAGCGCGCGATCGATGGCGCCGTTGGTCGCCAGGCTGCGCTCGGAGAACCACTCGTCGTAGCGGACGCCGAACTCCTCGAGGTCCTGGCGGATGTCCGCGAGGATGTCGTCGAGCGCGAGGCCGAAGGCGATGCGGAAGCCGTCCTCGCCGAGCAGCGTCTTGGCGCGGGCGATCACGGCGTCGATGTAGAGGTCCTTGTCGCCGGCGGGCGCGTCCGGCGGCAGGTCGCGGAACACCTCGGCCGCGGGACGCACCAGCGACCGTCCCGACTTCTCGACGAGCTTGTTGGCGATCGGGTGCAGGTAGTCGCCGCGGTAGCCGTTGCTCGGGAACGGGAACTGCTCGCCGAAGCACTCGAGGTAGCGCAACCAGACGCTGGCGGCGAGGATCTCCATCTGCCGCCCGGCGTCGTTGATGTAGTACTCGCGGTGCACCTTGAAGCCCGCGGCGTCGAGCAGGTTGGCGAGCGTCGCGCCGAACGCGGCATGACGGCCATGGCCGACGTGCAGCGGGCCGGTGGGGTTGGCCGAGACGAACTCGACGATCACGCGCTGCCCGCCGCCGAGGTTGCTGCGACCGTAGTCGCAACGCCGGTCGAGCACGCGCAGCAGTTCCTGGTGGATAGCCGCCGGCGCGAGGTGGAAGTTGATGAAGCCGGGGCCGGCGATCTCGACCCGGGCCACCAGCTCGTTCTTCGGCAGCGCGTCGATGATGGCCTGCGCCAGTTCGCGCGGCTTGCGTTTCGCGCTCTTCGCGAGCTGCATGGCCGCGTTGGTGGCGAAATCGCCGTGCGTGGCATCGCGGGTGCGCTCCACCAGCGGCACGGCCTGCGTGGCGTCGGCCGGGCGCAGGTCCGCAGGCAGGGCGGCGAGAGCCTCCCGCACCAGCTGTTCGATCAGGTATTTCAAGGTGTTGCCGTCAGGAGAGGAGTCCGGCGAGGGCGGCAGTCTAGGGAATTTAAGCGCCGGATGCGAGTCGAAACAGTGAACCCGTGCCGCCGCCATTTTCCTGCGCCGCCGCGGCGCTGCTCGCGGCCTGTCGCGGCGGAGGCGGCGGACGTCAACCGGCGACGCCGCGGTACGTTCTATGGTCGAGACACCCACTAGAGGAATCGACATGCGCTGGACGCTCGCCTTTGCCACTCTTGCCCTCGCCGCTGCCGTCCAGGCCGGTGAGAACCCTGCATCGCCGCCCGCGGGCCGCAACTCCGTGGACGCCAATGCCGACGGCATCGTCACGCGCGAGGAAGCACAGGCTCACCCGCGTCTCGCCGGCCAGTTCGACGCGGTCGACACGAACAAGGACGGCAAGCTCGATGCCGCCGAGATGAACGTCCATCGCGAAGCCATGCGCGGCCAGCGGCGCGTCGAGGTGCAGGCGCGCTGGACGGCCGCCGACAAGGACGGCGACGGAGCCATCTCGCGCCAGGAGGCCGACGCGTCGCTACCCGGACTCGCCGGCCGCTTCGACTCGGTGGACGCGAATCGCGACGGCAAGGTCGGTCGCGACGAAATGCACAACGTCCGCATGCGCGAGCGCGCCGGCAAGTCAGAACAGCTCTAGCGGGTCGACGTCGAGCGACCAGCGCACGCGGCGCGCTTCCGGCAGGTCCTCGATGACCGGCAGCCAGCGCGCCAGCAGCCGCTGCAGCGGCGCGTGCGACGGCGCGTGCAGCAGCAGCTGGGCGCGGAACAGCCCGGCGCGTCGCTCCATGGGTGCCGTGGCAGGCCCGAGGATCTCGACCTCCGAGCCGGCCAGTGCCGTCGCCTGTTCGCGCGCAAGGTCGAGGAACGCCAGCGGCGTCTCGCGCTGTGCCGCCTCGGCGCGCAGCACCGCGATCCGCGCGAACGGCGGCCAGCGTGCGGCCTTGCGTTCCTCGAGCGCGGCGGCCGCGAAGGCTTCGTAGCCGCCGGTGATCAGCTGCGTGAGCAGCGGGTGCTCCGGGTACTCGGTCTGGATCAGCACCTCGCCCGGACGTTCGGCCCGGCCAGCGCGACCCGCCACCTGCACGATGGTCTGCGCCAGCCGTTCGCTGGCGCGGAAATCCGTGCCGAACAGGCCCTGGTCCGCGTTCAGCACCACCACCAGGCTCACGTCGGGGAAGTGGTGCCCCTTGGTCAGCATCTGCGTGCCGACCAGCAGCCGCACCGCACCGCTGGTGACGCGGTCGAGCGCCGCCTCGAGCGCGCCCTTGCGGCGCACCGCGTCGCGGTCGATGCGCTCGAGCGGCACGTCCGGGAACAGATGCGCCAGCGTCTCCTCGATGCGCTCGGTGCCCTGGCCCACCGGCTTCGCCGGCTCGCCGCAGCTCGGGCACAGCTCCGGGATGGCGTGCTCGCTGCCGCAGTGATGGCAGTGCAGGCGGCGCTCGCGCTGGTGCACGGTGAGGCGTGCGTCGCAGCGCGGGCAGGGCGCCGCCCAGCCGCACGCCGGGCAGAACAGCGTCGGCGCATAGCCGCGCCGGTTGAGGTACAGCAGCACCTGCCCGCCGGCCGCCAGGTGCCGCCCGATCGCGAGCACGGTGGGCGTCGCGATGCCCTGCGTGGCGGCGTGCCGGCGCAGGTCGATCAAGTGGATCGACGGCGGCCGCGCGCCCGCGGTGCGTGCGGGCAACTCGAGCAGCGTGGCGCGCCCGGACTGTACGCGCTCGAGGCTTTCGAGCGACGGCGTCGCGGACCCGAGCACCACCGGCACCCCCAGCCGCTGCGCGCGCGCCAGCGCCAGGTCGCGCGCCGAGTAGCGGAAGCCCTCCTGCTGCTTGTAGGAAGGGTCGTGCTCCTCGTCCACGACGATCAGCCCCGGCCGCGCGAGCGGCGCAAAGATCGCCGAGCGCGTGCCGATCACCACCGGGGCCTCGCCGCTGCGGGCCGCCCGCCACGCGCGCAGCCGCTCCGCATCGCCGAGCGACGAATGCAGCACCGCGAGTGGCGCGTCGAAGCGCGCCGCGAACCGCGCCACCAGCTGCGGCGTGAGCGCGATCTCCGGCACCAGCACCAGCGCCTGTTCGCCGCGCGCCACGACCTCGGCGATCGCCCGCAGGTACACCTCGGTCTTGCCGCTGCCGGTCACGCCGTGCAGCAGGAACGACGCGTGCCGGCCGGCCGCCGCGCCGATCGTCGCGATCGCGTGGCTGCTGCTCTGGCGTCGGGTCGTGGCCCGTGCCGACCGTGGGCGGGCGCGGCGGGGCCGGTGGCTGGACCTCGCGCAACCGCAGTACCCAGC
Organism: uncultured Gammaproteobacteria bacterium; assembly: GCA_963731105.1. GTDB lineage: Bacteria > Pseudomonadota > Gammaproteobacteria > Steroidobacterales > Steroidobacteraceae > RPQJ01. The sequence continues at coordinate 189,728 of CAVSUM010000010.1, read as the reverse complement.
CGCGCTGCTCGAGCTCCCGCACGTGCTCGCGCCAGCGCGGCGAGAGCGCCGCCAGCGCGGCCTCGTCCGCCGCGTCGCGCGCTTCGAGCGCAGTCACCAGTTCCCGCAGCCGGTGCGCGCGCGGCGACAGCGGCGGCAGTTCACCGGTGCGGGCGGCGGCGCTCAGCGTCCAGCGTTCCTCGGTGGCCTCGGCGGCCGTGCCCGAGCGCAGCGCCGCGGGCAGTGCGGCAGCGATCACCTCGCCGGGGGCGTGGCGGTAGTAATCCGCCGCCCAGCGCAGCAGCTCGAGCAGGCTCGCGTCGAGCACCGGCGACTCGTCGATGGCGGCGATCGCCGTGCGTAGTTTCGACTCGGGCAGGTCGGATTGGCCGCGCACCTCCATCAGCACACCGGTGACGCGGCGACGGCCGAACGGCACCCAGAACCTCACCCCGGGCTGCAGACGGGCGGGCTCGATGCCGGGCGGCGCCCGGTAGTCGAACAGTCTCCTGAGCGGGACGTCGACCGCGATGCTGAGGATGCTGCTCAAGCCGCGGCTCGCTTATGTGAAGTTGTCCACAAAGGCTGTGGATAACTCTGTGGATGCAGCGGGCGTATCGATCCCAAGTGCCGGTTCCGCCGGGCAGTTTTGCGGTTTGGCGAGTTTTTGCGCGACACGAAAAATATCTAAACGAAAACATGTTGTTACATGCCGGCAAGGACTGCCGCACCAGGCTGGTGCAGCCGCTTGCGCTCCCGCGCGTGCCCGTCCCCCGGCCTGCCTCTCCGACAGTGAACATCTTGGGTTCGATGTGCGCGTCAACCGACTGGCCGGCAAGGCGTTTTCCTGTCGGTGCAGCCATCGTTCCCGACGCCGAGGTGCCGAGTCTACCCGCATGAACGCCTCTGCTAGTCTCGAATTCGCGACCCTCGCCCGCCTGGCCGACGCCGGGCGCGACGGCGCCGAGGACACTGCCCTGCCATCCGCCGCAAGCCTCGACCGGTTCCTGGCGAGCGTGGAACGCCGCGCGTTCCGCATCGCGCAGATGGCGCTGCGCGACCGCGACGACGCGCTCGACGTCGTGCAGGGCGCAATGCTGCGCCTGGCGCGCAACTACGCCCGGCGCCCGAGCGAGGAGTGGCGGCCGCTCTTCTATCGCATCCTCTACAACGGCATCCGCGACGCGCAGCGCCGGCGCACCGTCCGTTCGCGGTTCTTCGGCATGCTGCCGGGCGCCGCGCGCGACGACGACGAAGACGCCGTCGACCCGTTCGAGCGCGTGCCGGACCCGGGACCGGATCCGAGCCGGCAGGCGATGACCGACGAAGCGATGCAACGGCTCGAAGTCGGCGCTGCAGCGGCTGCCGCCGCGCCAGCAGCAGGCGTTCGCGCTGCGCTGCCTCGAGGGCATGGACGTCGCCGAGGCGGCGGCGGCCATGGGCTGTGCAGAGGGCAGCGTGAAGACGCATTATTTCCGCGCGCTGCAGGCTCTGCGCGCGCAGCTGAGCGAGGTGTGGTGATGGGCGGCGACGAGCGATGGACGGAGGACGAGCGGCGGGCCCGCAAACTCTTCGACGCCAGTGTCGAGGGCATCGACGCGGCGACGCGGTCGCAGCTGAATCGCGCGCGGCAGGCGGCCGTTGCCGAGGTCGAGCGCTCGCGCCACGGCCCGTGGCGCACGTGGTTGCCGGCGGCAGCGGCCGCGTCGGTGGCGTTGCTGGCGGTCGTGCTGTGGCGCATGCCCGGCCAGCAGCCCGGTGTACTGCCGGTCGTAGACGGCGCGCCGACCGCGGAGGTGGTCGAGATGCTGGCGATCGGCGACGACGTCGCGAGCGAGGATCCCGAGTTCTACACCTGGCTGGCCGATCGCGGGCTGCCCGCCGACAACGGGAGCGGCTGATGCGCGCTGCCAGTGCAGGCAAGGTTCTCGTCGCGTGCCTGCTGGCGTTCGGGGCGATCAGCGCGCCCGCGTCTGCCGACGAGGTCGTGCAGTCTCCCGGCCAGGCCGCCGTGCCCTGGCAGCAATTGACTCCCGAGCAGCAGCGCGTGCTCGGGCGGTTCGCCGAGCGCTGGGACGGTCTCGCACCCACCAGGCAGCAGGCGCTGCTGCGCGGCGCGCAGCGCTGGGAGGCGCTGTCGCCCGAGCAACGCCAGCACATCGAGCAGCGTGCCGAGCAGTGGCGCAGCCTGACACCCGAGCAACGCGACCAGGCCCGCGATCGCGCGCAACGCTTCCGCGGGTTGCCACCCGAAGAGCAGCAGCGGCTGCGTGAGGAGTTCCGGCGCTATCGCGACCTGCCGCCCGAGCAGCGCGACAAGTCACGGGAGCGCTGGCAGCAGCTGACGCCGGAAGAGCGCGAGCAGGCGCGGGAGAAGAAGCGGCGTGAGCGAGCCGCGCAGGGCGACCGACCCCAGGACGACCGGGCGCCGCGCTGAAAGTACGCTACGCTGACGCATGATCACATCGCCTGGGGCGCGCGCTGCCCGTCGCGCGGGTTCGACCCTGTCACGCCTGGCCGCGGCCATCATCGCCTGCTCGCTCGCTGCGGCCTGCACCACGCTGCCGGATGGTTCGCGCTGGGGCGAATCGGCCACGCTCACGCCCGGCTGGCAGCGCATCAAGACCTCCGCACTCGATGCCGCACGAAGCCCATGGGTCTGGGCACCGCTCGCGAGCGCGGCCGTGCTGCAGGTCGATTCCTGGGACGAGGGCGTGTCGGACTGGGCGCGCGAAGCGACGCCGGTGTTCGGCTCGGAACAGGATGCCGCCGACTGGAGCGACGGCCTGCGGACCGCGGCGGTGGCCGGCTATGCGGCCAGCGTGCTGGCGATGCCGAGCGGCGAGTTGGACGGCGGGTGGTTGTCCGCGAAAGCGCAGGGCGCCGCGGTCGGGATTGGCGCGTTCGCCGTGACGGCAGGCGTCACCAGCGGGCTCAAGGCGGTGGCGTCGCGCGAACGGCCGAACGGCGCGGATGACGAGAGTTTCCCGTCGGGCCACGCCTCGACCGCCGCCGTGTTCAACACGTTGACGGTTCGCAACCTGGCGGCCATGGACCTGTCGCCGGCGGCCCGCACCACGCTCGAGATCGGCGCCGGCGCGCTCACGGCCGGCACCGCCTGGGCGCGCGTCGAGGCCGGTGAGCACTATCCGTCGGACGTGCTGGTCGGTGTTGCGCTCGGCAACTTCATGGGTGCGTTCTTCAACGAGGCGTTCCTCGGCCTCGCGCCGGGTACGCGGGTCGCGTTCACGGCCGAACCGGCGCGCGGCGGTGCCGTGCTGCGCTGGGACCTGCGCTTTTAAGCGTCGGTCAGCGCCCCGGGCAGCGGCCGCCGACGGCCTCGACCTCACCGGCCTGCAGCGGCGGCAACGTGCCGTCCAGCGCCAGCGTGTAGTTCTCCTGACCCTTCGGGCAGGCGACCGTGTCGCAGCGGACGTTGCGCAGCAGCATGACCGTTCGCTTGCCCGGTCCGGCCACGCGATACCACTTCGCGGTCGATAGCTGATACACCTTGCCGCAGCGGGCCAGCTGCACGTCGTAGCCCTGCTGCTGCAGCACCTTGAGCGCGTCGCCGCGGTTCGCCTGCGTCGCCTGGTCCTCGAAGTGCACGTGGCGCACGCGATCCTTGGGGCCAGCTGCCTTGAAGTAGAACACGCGCCCGCCGAGGTCGGCCTGTCCGCCGCGGTAGAAGCGGTCCGTCTGGTCCTCCCACGCCTGCGGCTGCATTTCCAAAGGCGGCATTGGTGCCCACTGCACCGCCTGCACCTGGTCCATGGCCGTCCACGGCACGGCCCCCGAGGGTGATGTCGGGATCAGGCTGGTGAACAGCGCGGCCAGCTGCGCATCCCAAGCCGCGGCTGCGGGCGCGGCGCCGCCGGCCGTGGCGCCGGTGCAGCGATCCGTATAGAGGCGCTGCTGCTCGGGCGTCAACGTCGGCAGTTCCGAGCCAAGCAGCAGGGCATATCCCTCGCACGGTTTGCCGTTGCAGTTGGTCTGCGAATTGAAGAACGCGGGCCGCTTGCCCGGTGCCTTGATCTGCCACCACTGGTTGCCGGCTCCCGCCGAGCCCTTGATCGGGCAGCGGGCGAGGTCGAGCGAGAAGCCCTTGCGCTGCAGGGCCGCGAGCATCTTCGGCTCGCCGACGGGCGCCTGGCCCACGTTGCGCAGATACACGTTGACGACCATCGTGCGCGCACCCGTCGCCACCACGCCGAACGGCTGCCCGCCGAGGTTGGCGAGACCGCGCCGCGTGAAGTACGAACCGTCGGGCAGCGCGTTGTCGAGCATGTTCGGCGGCAGCGCTTCCCAGCGGATCTGCTTCACCGACTCGATCTGCGACCAGTCGCCGTAGGAGCCGTCCGAGCCGGCCGGCATCATCAGCGCGGCGACCACCTGCGCCAGCTGGTCCTCGGCAGTCTGCGCGCTGGCTGACGCGCACCCGACCGCCATGACGATGCCGAAGCACGCGTTGCGAAGAGTGCGCATCGCTCCCCCCTCGGCGGCGCGAGCCGCCTCGATCAGGTTTTCAAGGCCACCAGCACCTCGTCCAGCATCTTCTTCGCATCGCCGAGCAGTTCAGCGGCGACCGGCGGCGTGCAGGGCCCCCAGGCGATGTTCGGGCCGAGCGTTCTTTCCACTCTGGCTCTCCCCGGCGGCCACGGCACAGGCCGTGCGGCACACTACCGGCGAAGTGCACGGCGTCGCAAGTGCCCGAGGCCGCGGGATCGCCGTCGCGCCGTCGGCACGGCGCGTCGTGGACCATGTCCCGGCGTCAATGATGGCGTCGAGCGGCGCGCTGCGGAAAGATGAGGATGCAGGCCACGATGAACGCCAGCAGGACCAGGGAAGCAGAGTAACGGCTGAGGTCCAACCCGCCGGCGGCGACGGGCTTGTCCAGGAAGTCGCCGACGACGGCGCCCAGCGGCCGCGTCAGGACGAAGGCCGCCCAGAACAGCAGCGTCCGCGAGACGTCTGCCCAGAAATAGGCTGCGACGACGAGCGCAAGCAGCGCGCTGAACAGGATGGCCGCGCCGGCGTAGCCGAGGCCTGCCGTGTCGGCGGTCCAGTCACCCAGCGCCGTGCCCAGCGTCTGCGAAAACATGATCGTCACCCAGTAGAATATCTCGGCCTGCGGGGCCCGCACGGTGTCGATCGAGATCGAGCCCAGCGTGCGATGCCAGGCGAACAACGAGGTCATGAGCAGCGCGAACAGGATCAAGCTTCCGCCGGCGTAGCCGACGCCGAGCGAGCGATCCGCGAAGTCTGCCAGGGTCGTGCCCACCGTCGTCGAGGCAATGATCGTGGCCCAGTACAGGAACGGCCGGAACTCCTTCGCGGCGACCTGGGCGACGACCGCGCCGACGAAGATCACCGCGAAGATTGCCGTGCCGACCAGGTATCCAAGATCCATGGACATCGACACTGCATCGCCGGCCGTCTCCCCAAAGGTGGTGGCCGCGATCTTGATGACCCAGAAGACGAGGGTGACCTCCGGGACCTTGCTCGCCTGGTCCTCGCTGGTCGGGTTCAAGGTGCTGCTCAGCCCTTCAGCGCGACCAGCACCTCGTCGAGCATCTTCTTCGCGTCGCCGAACAGCATCCGGTTGTTCTCCTTGTAGAACAGCGGATTGTCGACGCCGGCGTAGCCCGAGGCCATCGAGCGCTTCATCACGATCGAGGTCTTCGACTTCCACACCTGCAGCACCGGCATGCCCGCGATCGGGCTCGTCGGGTCGTCCTCGGCCGCCGGGTTCACGATGTCGTTGGCGCCGATCACCATCGAGACGTCGGTGTCCGGGAAGTCGTCGTTGAGTTCGTCCATCTCCATCACGATGTCGTAGGGCACCTTCGCCTCGGCGAGCAGCACGTTCATGTGCCCCGGCATGCGGCCCGCGACCGGGTGGATGCCGAAGCGCACGTTGACGCCTTTCTCGCGCAGCAGCTTGGTGATCTCGTAGACGGTGTGCTGTGCCTGGGCGACCGCCATGCCGTAGCCCGGCACGATGATCACGTTCTTCGCATCGCGCAGCAGTTCCGCGGTCTCCACAGCGCTGATGGCGGTCACTTCGCCCGCTGGCTGCGCGCCTGCCGCGGCCGGTGTCGCGCCGCCGCCCGTGCCGAAGCCGCCGGCGATGACGCTGATGAAGTTGCGGTTCATCGCGCGGCACATGATGTAGGACAGGATCGCGCCCGACGAGCCGACCAGCGCGCCGGTGACGATCAGCAGGTCGTTCGACAGCATGAAGCCGGTCGCCGCCGCCGCCCAGCCGGAGTAGCTGTTGAGCATGGACACCACGACGGGCATGTCGGCGCCGCCGATCGCCATCACCATGTGCACGCCGAACAGCAGCGCGATCACCGTCATCAGCGCGAGCGGCCACATGCCGGTGGCCACGTCATGCGCCTGCAGGAACTGCGCGCCGAACCAGATCACCGCGAGCAGCCCGGCGAGGTTGAGCCAGTGCCGCGCGGGCAGCAGCATCGGCTTGCCGCCGATCTTGCCGGACAGCTTGCCGAAGGCGATGACCGAGCCCGAGAAGGTCACCGCGCCGATCAGGATGCCGAGGAAGATCTCGACCTCGTGGATGGTCTTCTCGGCGCCTTCCAGCACGATCGAGGTGTCCACGTAGCTCGCGAAGCCGACCAGGCACGCGGCGAGGCCGACGAGGCTGTGCATGATCGCGACCAGCTCCGGCATCTGCGTCATCTGCACTTTGCGCGCCGCATACAGGCCGATGGCGCCGCCCACCGCGAGCGAGCCGACGATCCAGGGAATGCCGGCCGCCGTGACCCGGGGGCCGAACACCGTGGCGAGCACGGCGATCGTCATGCCGATGATGCCGAACAGGTTGCCGCGCCGGGAGGTCTCGGGGTTCGACAGGCCGCCGAGGCTCAGGATGAACAGGATGGTGGCGGCGATGTAGGCCACCGCGGAGAGATTTGCGGACATGCCTGCGCCCTCTTACTTCCGGAACATCGCAAGCATGCGACGGGTGACGGCGAAGCCGCCGAACATGTTGATGGCAGTGAGCGTGAGCGCTGCGACCGCCAGGCCGAGGATCAGCGTGTCGGGCCGTCCCTCCGCACCGCCACCCAGCGGCGGCGCCACCTGGATCAGCGCGCCGATCGCGATGATGCTGGAGATGGCGTTGGTGACGCTCATCAGCGGCGTGTGCAGCGCGGGCGTGACGTTCCAGACCACCATGTAGCCGACGAAGCACGCCAGCACGAACACGGTGAAGTGCGACAGGAACGAGGCCGGCGCGAAGGCACCGACCAGCCAGAACAGCAGGGCGCCCACGCCGAAGATGATGGCGAGGCTCTTGGCCGAGGCGGGTTCGCCGGCGCCGTGGCCATGGCCGGATTTCTTCGCCGGCGCCGAGACGGCCGCGGCAGGCTTGGCCTGCGCAGGCGCGGCCGGGAGCTTGATCGGCGGTGGCGGCCAGGTGATGCCGCCCTCCTTGATGACGGTCAGGCCGCGGATGGCGTCGTCTTCCATGTTGACGTCGATGACGCCGTCCTTGGTCTTGCAGAGCTCCTCGGTCAGGCGCAGCAGGTTGTTGGAGTACAGCGTCGACGCCTGCTTCGCGAGGCGGCTGGCGAGGTCCGTGTAGCCGATGATGGTGACGCCGTGGCGCACCACGGCCTGGCCGGGTTCGGTCAGCTCGCAGTTGCCGCCCTGCTCGGCCGCCATGTCGACGATGACGCTGCCCGGCTTCATGCTCCTCACCATCTCGGCGGTGATGAGCTTCGGCGCCGGCTTGCCCGGGATCAGCGCGGTCGTGATGATGATGTCCGCATCCCTGGCCTGCTGGGCGTACATCTCGCGCTGGGCCTTCTGGAAGCCCTCGCTCATGACCTTGGCGTAGCCGCCGCCGCCGGAGCCTTCTTCCTCGTAGTCGACCTTGACGAATTCGCCGCCCAGCGACACGACCTGGTCGGCGACCTCGGCGCGCGTGTCGTTGGCGCGCACGATGGCGCCGAGGTTGGCGGCCGTGCCGATCGCGGCGAGTCCCGCGACACCGGCGCCGGCGATGAAGACCTTGGCTGGCGGAACCTTGCCGGCGGCCGTGACCTGGCCGTTGAAGAAGCGGCCGAAGGCGTTGGCGGCCTCGATCACGGCGCGGTAACCGCTGATGCTGGCCATGGAGGTGAGCGCGTCCATCTTCTGGGCGCGGGAGAGCTGGCGCGGCAGGGAGTCGATGGCGAGCACGGTCAGCCCGCGGTCGGCCATCGCCTGCATCAGCTCGGGGTTCTGCGCCGGCCAGACGAAGCTGACGAGCGTGGTGCCGGGCTTCAGCAGCGCGACCTCTTCGGGGGAGGGCCCGCGCACCTTGAAGACGATGTCGGAGCCGGCGTACAGGTCGGCGGCGCTGCCCGCGATCGAGGCACCGGCCGCCTGGTAGGCGTCGTCGCCGAAATTGGCGGCCGCCCCGGCGCCGGTCTCGACGGTGACGGCAAAGCCGAGCTTGACCAGCTTCTCGACCACCTCGGGCACGGTGGCGACCCGCTTTTCGCCCGGAAACGTCTCGCGTGGCACTCCGATCGTCAGCGTCATGATGACCTCGTCAGGGGGTAGGTTCCCCGGATGGCTGCCCGTCGGGGCCCAACTGGCCGCCGCGGCAGGGATTTTTCGCGCTCCGGGCGCGTCGTTTGGAGGTTGAAGTATCGCACAGGGGTGCCGTATCTTTCAGCCCATGCACGCGCTGTCGCAAGAGGTGCTGCGCACGGACGTCTCGGGGATGCCACTGGAGTGGATCGATTACCGGGACGCGGTCCGCTTGCACTTCATGGGGCAGGTCGCCTACTCGTTCGGGCAGACCCTGTTCCAGCTGCGCGGCGGCACCAATGCCCGCACCGGCCAGCGCACCGTGTTCGAGGTGCACGCGATCGTCGCGACGGTGGGCCACAGCCACAATCCCGGGTCACCTGCACCGCGACTACGTGCCGCCGCTCAACAACGAGACGCTGTTCCGCCGCGACGGCCACCTGTGCATGTACTGCGGGCAGCGCTTCCAGTCGTCGCAGCTGTCGCGGGACCACGTCACGCCGCTGTCGCGCGGCGGGCGCGATCACTGGAACAACGTGGTCACTGCCTGCCGGCGCTGCAACAACCTCAAGGCGTGGCGTACGCCCGAGCAGGCGAAGCTGCAGCTGATCGCCATCCCGTTCACGCCGAGCTACGCCGAGTACATCTACCTCAAGGGCCGGCGCGTGCTCGCGGACCAGATGGAGTACCTGCTGGCGCATTTCCCGCGCTCGAGCCCGCTGCACAAGCGCCTGTCTGGAAAATAGGGGACATTCTCCTGTTTTCTGTCCCCTGTTATCGTCGCGCCATCGCGAGCGCGTCGTACTCCACGCCGTCCACGATCAGGTCAGCCACGCAGCCGGCCCTCGAGCTCGAAGCCGTGCTGCTGGTACTGGCGCGATGCGCCGCGGCGTTGTCGGCGCGCATCGACGAGTTCGCACGCGCCGGCATGTCGCCCGCAGTGCCGCGTCGACGTGGCGCGCGCAGGGCTGAACATCGCCCCGGCCTCGATGCGACGCTGGCCACGCCCATGTCCGAGGACGCCGCCGTACCTGCCGTCTCGTGGGTCATCAGCGTACGTCGACCAGCCGCAACGGCGCCTTCTTGTCCGCTAATCGTCGCGAGAACTCGTCGGTGGACAGGCCGCGCCGTTGCCGCGCTCGGCCATCCGACGCCAGTGCGAGGACCGCGGATGCGGCAGCGGCGGGCCGAGGCCCAACGCTCGAGCCAGGACGCGCTCGCCGTGCGACGCCGTCGACCCCTCGCGCAGAGCCCGCCGACGGTCTGCGCGGTCTTCGCTCGATGCGGCGCAGACGGGTGTCGCGGGCCTGGTCGAGTGAGCTCATGTCTTGTCCCCCCTGTTCGCGCCATGGCCGTCGCGCAGAATGCCGCCCGTGCTCTACCTTGTCGATGCCAGCGTCTTCATCTTCCGCGCGTACTACTCGGTGCCGCTCGAGTTCACCGATCGCGACGGCAACCCGGTCAATGCCGTGCACGGCTTCGCGCGCTTCCTCGGTGACCTGCTCGAGAAGCAGTCGCCCAGTCACATCGCGGTCGCGTTCGACGAGAGCCTCGAGCAGTCGTACCGCAACGAGATCTACCCGGCCTACAAGGCGAACCGCGAGCCGGCGCCGCAGGAACTGAAGCGCCAGTTCGGCCTGTGCCGCGAGGTCGTGCGCGCGTTCGGCCTGGCGGAGTTCGGCAGCTCTCGCTACGAGGCGGACGACATCATCGGCACGCTGGCGACACGTGCGCAGGCGGTGGGGCAGCCCGTGACCATCGTCAGCCGTGACAAGGACCTGACCCAGCTGATCGGTGCGCGCGACACGTACTGGGACGCGGTGGCCGACGTGCGCTACGGCTACGACGACATCGAGGAGCGTTTCGGCGTGCGGCCCGAGCGCATGGCGGATTTCCTGGCGCTGATGGGCGACGCGGTGGACAACATCCCCGGCGTGCCGGGCGTCGGCCGCAAGACCGCGGCGACGCTGCTCAAGCACTACGACACGCTGCCGGGCGTGTACGACAACCTCGCTGCGATCCCGAAGCTCAAGTTCCGTGGCGCCGCGTTCGTCGCGCAGAGCCTCGGCGAGCACCGCGAGTCGGCGTACCTGTCGCGCCAGCTCACCGGCATCGCGTGCGACATGCCGCTGGCCGCGCAGCAGGACGATCTCGTGCGGCGCACGCCCGACCTCGCCGCGATGGATGAGTTCTACGAAGCGCTCGGATTCGGGCGGATGCTGCGCGAGCAGGCGCGGCGGATCGCAGGGAAATAGGGGACAGAAAATTAGGGGACATTCTCCTATTTTCGGGATAGGCGCCGCGCCTGGTAGCAGGGACTGTCCCCATCCCGAAAATAGGAGAATGTCCCCTATTTCTGTCCCCTATTTTCCCCGCTCGGCGAGCAGCGCGAGCAGGAACAGCAACAAGGCCAGCGCCAGTGCTCCGAGCGGCGGACTGCGCTCCGCTGGCGTGGACACAAGTGCCTTGCGCAACTCCGCAGCAGACCACGGCCTCACCAGTCCATCCGCCTGCCAGGCGTCGATCGCGGCATTGGGCGCCAGCGACCCTCGCTCGGCGACCGCGGCTCGCAGGTGCGCGACCCGTCGTGCACCTTGTGGCGTCACGACGGTGATCGAATAGAGCCCGGGCCGACGTCCCGGGCAGGGTCGCGCTCCAGCGGCCCGGCGCGCTCGCTGCCAGCGGCAAGCGATGTTCCTCTCCAGACGGTGTCCGCACACGCGCCTCCGTCGGCCCGCTCGTCGACCAGGCGCCGTCGGTCGCCGCCTCGACCTCCACGCGCAGGCCCGCCGCCTCATCGACCACGCGCACGGCAGGACCCAGCGCACTGCCTCCGCGTTGCAGCGCATCGGCAAGACCACCCGCCAGCGCGGGCCAGTTCGACCACGCCAACCACTCCGGCGTCCACGCCCCGAGGCCGGACGTCACCGCGATGACACGCCCCAACCCCGCCTGCCAACTCGCCAGCAGCGGGTCACCCCGTTCCGACTCGAGATGCACCGCGGCGGCCGGGCGCGCACTCGTCACCGCGTAGGCCGCCACCGGCGGCCAGCCTGCCGCCGCTGCAACCGGGAACGGCAGCGCCGAGCGCTCGCGGACACGGAACCGGCCGCGCTCGACCGGCGCCCGTCGCGACTCGAGACTGCTGCGCATCAACGACGGCAACTCGGCCGCCTCGGCCACGCGCAGCACTTCGCCCCGGCCGGCCTGCGCAAGGCGACCGAGTGCGGCGAGATCTGCATCGGGACCGACCGCGAGCGCCAGCAACTCGATCCCCGCACGGGCCATGCGGTCGAACAGCGCAGCATCTTCGCCGTCGACCACGAAGCCGTCCGTGACCAGCACCAGGAACCGGCGGCCGGGCGGCGATCCTTCGAGCCGGGTGATGGCGAGATCGAGCGCCGGCGCAAGCCGCGTGCCACCCCGCGGCCGCGCGGGCCACGGTGCCGCGACCGCGCGCTGGAAATCCGTCGCGACCTGCAGCGGCACGATCTCGCGTGCCTCGACGTCGAACACGATCACGACGCCCGAGTCTTGCGCGCTGAGTGTCGCCGCACTCTCGATCACCGCGCGTTGCGCCAGGCCGAAGCGATCCACGCCGGCGGCCGAGGCCCCCATGCTGCCCGACTTGTCCACGACGAACGCAACGCTGGCCGCGTCGCCTGGCGCACCGGCGCGCGACTGCACCGGCAGCAGCGATTCGAGCGGCGAGTCGCGATAACCGCCGGCCGCGAACGAGTGCTCGCCACCGAGCACGAGCAGCCCGGTGCCCTGCTCGCGCACCGCGGCGACGAGTGATTGCCACGTGGCGGCGCGGGCCGCGCTGGCCGGCACGTCGTCGAGCACGATGCCGCGTAGCGGTCGAGCGCGCCGGCCTCGGCATCCAGCGCGCTGGGTCGCAACGCACGAAGCGTCCAGCCGCCCGCGCGCAGGCTGGACGCGAGTGGTGCCTCGCCGTTCGCGACGTACAGCAATGCCGCCGGCGGCTGGACGTCCACTGCGGCGGCCGCAGTCGCGCGAGTCGAGTACCTCACCGGAGGCCGCATCCGTCAGCGTGACGTCGAGCAGCAGCGTGCCCGATGCCTGGGACTGTACCGACAGCGACACCCCAGCCAGCGGACCGGCATCGATTGACAGCACTGCGGAGGTCGCAGGCTGGTCGCGGGCCGATTACCGTCACGATCGCGGGTCGGGCCGTAGCGCCTCCTAGTTCGATGCCGACGGCGATCGGCTGTCGTGGCTGCGCACTTGCAGGCGCGTGCACGGCGACGATGCGCGGCGCAGACGCATCCGGCGGTACTGTACGCCACAGGAGCGGCACCCCGGTTGCCGCTACACCTTCCAGCGCGCGTCGAGTGTCGCCGCGCGTGGCGAGTCCGTCCGACAGCACGACCAGCGCAGCCGGGCGTGTTGCATCGACGGACGACAACGCTGCCCGCAGCGCCGCCTCGAGGTCGGTCGCCAGCGGCTCGATGTCCTCGCGGCTGCGCGACGCTGCGCCAGCGTGCGCCGCCGGTGTCCGCAGCGGTGCGATCCGCCCAGCAAACTCCAGTTCCAGCACCGCCGTTGCGTCTCGCTGTGTCCCGCAGGCCTTGCAGCACTTCCGCGCGGGCCCGATCGAGTTCCGCTGCGTCCACGCTGGCCGAGCGGTCCGACAGCAACACGACCTGCGTTGCTGCGCCCGGCGGTGGCCACGGCCTGCCGACGGCGGCCAGCACGAGCAGAGTCAGCGCCGCGAGACGCAGCAGCAAGGCGAAGGCGATGCGCGGCGAGCCGATGTTCATGTGGCCGACTCGCGGAGCGCGGCCCGGCTGCGAGCGAGTTGCCGCGCCAGTGCAGCCGTGTCCCACACCAGCAGCGCGAGGGCCAGCAGCAGCAATGGCAGGATCGTCAGTGGCGCGACGGCAGGTGCGGCCGCGACGTGCGCGGGCGACGCCGTCACTGCGAGTGGCACGACCCGTGACGAGTCATCGCCGCGATCGGCGCCGGCCGTGCGGCCGAGCAGTGGCTCGCCGAGCGCCACGTCGGCGAGGGCTGCGACCAGTAACGGCAGGCCGGGCCCGGACGCAAATCCCGGGGCCCCGATGTCCAGCACGGACTCGACACTGCGCGGCGATCCGGCACGCGACACGATCAGCGGCATCGTGCCGCCGGTGAGTAGCACCACGTCGCCCGGCCGCGGCGGCTCGAGCCGTCCGCGTGTCGAAGCGGGCAGGTGGTCGGCCAGCCGCCGTTGCAGGTCGGCCGCAGCCTGCGACCAGAAGAGACGCGATGCATCGAGGGCCGTGGGCGCACCTTGATGCAGGACGATGCGCGCTGCGCCTTTGGCATCAGGCTGGGCGCCGCAATCGATGACCAGGCGCGCAGCCTCCGCTTGCGACGACTGCAGCGCCGGATGCGCACGTACGGCGCGGGCCACCGACGGCGGGCAGCCAGTGTCCACGGTGACCGGCAGCGGCGCGAGGGGTGCAAGGTCGATCCGCAATGCGTCGTCATCAGCCAGTGCGTCGCCAGGCAACAGGCGGGCGTTGAGAGTCGTCGCTGGCGCTGCAGACAGCACGAACTCGAGCATCGCGGCGCGCACCCGCGTTCCAGCTCGACACGGCGGGCCTCGATGCGTGAGGTTCCCGCCAGCAATTCCAGCGTGCGCGATTCCCGTTCGGAACCGCCGTTCAGGACGCGCACCTGCACCGCCAGCGTGGACGCGTCACCGGGCTGCAGGCGGGCGCTCATCCGAGTGACGCCGACGTTGCGCGTCGCCCCCGACGTCTGCAGGACGCGCGCGATCGGCGCGGTCGCCGCCCACGCATTCACCGCAGCGTCCGCTCCGTCGGTGACCAGCCAATGCGTGCTTGATCGATCGAGAGACTCCGGTGGAGGCAGCCTTGGTTCGCTGCGCTGCGCATCCGCATGCAATGCACTAAGCGCGTTGTCACCGAGTCCGTCGTACTGCCGCGCCGGTTCGCTCAGCCGCCTTGCGATCACGTCCTGTGTGCCTGCAGCATCGAGCGCACGCTGCGTCAGCGCCAAGGCCTGCTGCAGTCGGCTGCCGGAGGCATCGGCCAGGCGCATGCTGAGCGAGTCGTCGATCCAGACGGTGACGCGTGGCGTCGCACCTCGCCAGCCCGGGCTCGCCAGCGCCAGGCTGAGCAGTACCGCGATCGCAGCACGGCGGCGCCACGCCGGGTCGGGTCGTGGTCGGCGCCCTGACCGTGATGCGGTCGCCGTGGCGTCGCGCCACAGTTCGACGCTGGCGACCGGCACGCGTTGCAGCAACGGTCCGCTGCGATGCAGGTACCAGATGAGCGGGCGCCAGCAGCAGTCCGAGCAGCCAGGCAGGATGCGCAAAGCCGATCACGCCGCCCGCGCCCCTGCCAGATGACCGATCAGCGCGCGCTGCCACGGCACGGCGACGTCCCACGCGTCGAACGCGATGCCGCCGAGCGTCGCGAAGCGCCGCAGTCGTTGCCGCAGTTCCGCCTGCGCCTGGCTCGCGTGCTCCGCGGACAGCGAGTCGGCTTCGCAGGACAGCGTCAGCGCCGGACTCGACGTCCACCAGTTCGCGCAGCCCGTCGCCGGCGAGGCGCAGTTCGCGTGGATCCTCCACGAGCAGCGCATGCAGGCGCACGCAGCGTTCGCGCAGTGCCGCCAGTCCGGGCCGTAGGTCGGCGGGCCCGAGAAAGTCGCTGATCACGAAGCCCGACGCGGTCCCCCGGATGCGTCGCGCGCACGCGGCGAGGTTGGAGCGCGCGCCACGTGGGGACGGGTGCAGACCACGCAGCGTGCGCGCGATGGTCGGGAAGTGACTCGCGCCACGGCCGATCGGGCACTCGGCCACGACCTCATCCGCGAACGCGACCAGCGCGACGCGATTGCCGAGTTCGAGCAGCGCGAACGCCATGGCCGCCGTGGCTCGGACCGCGCCCTGCCACCGGGCGGCACCGGCGGCGACCATCGAGGAGCTGGCGTCGAGCAGCAGGAACCAGTCGCCGGACGTCTCTGCCTCGAACTGGCGCAGGATGGGTCGTTGCCGGCGTGCGGTGAGCCGCCAGTCGATGTGCCGCACGTCGTCGCCGGGCACGTAGTCGCGATGATCGAGATGCTGCAGGCCGACGCCGGCGCGGCGGCGGACGGTGCGTGCGCCGGGCGCGGGTGACGGATGCTGCGCCAGCAGGTGTGCGGCCGCCCTGGCGAACGAGCGCAGCTCGGTCGCGTCCGGCAACGGATTCAGGTCGTGCTGCGCCACTGTTCGACGATGCCTTGCAGCACGGCGTCGACGTCGCGACCCTCGAGCTCGCTCTCGAGCCGCAGCAGCACGCGATGGCGCAGCACCGGCAGCGCCACCGCAGCGAGGTCGTCCACGTCGAGATGCGCGCGTCCGTCGAGCACTGCGCGCACGCGTGCGGCCCGGACCAGCGACTGCAGCGCACGCGGGCTCGCGCCGTAGCGCACGTGCTCGCGGCCGGATTCAGCCGCCGGGCCTTGTGCAGGCTGCGTCGCCAGCACCAGCGATACGGCGGCCTGCTTGCAGCGCTCGGCGACCAGCACCGAGCGGCACAGCGCTGCGAGACGCAGCACATCGGCTCGCCGACATCACCGCCGGCAGCGAGTTGGCGGGTTCCGCGTCGAGCGACACCTCGAGCATGCGCCGCAGCGAGTCGCGCTGCGGATAGGGCACCTTCAGCTTGAACATGAAGCGGTCGAGCTGTGCCTCGGGCAACGGGTAGGTACCCTCCAGCTCGATCGGGTTCTGCGTGGCAAGCACGATGAACGGCTGCGGCAACGGGCGCGAGGTGCCGGCATGCGTCACCTGCTGCTCCTGCATCGCCTCGAGCAGCGCTGCCTGGGTGCGCGGCGTGGCGCGGTTGATCTCGTCGACCAGCAGCAGCTGTGCGAAGACCGGCCCGGGCCGGAACACGAAGGCCGGCGCTCCGCCGCTGCCCGCAGTGCCGTAGATCTCCGCGCCGGTGACGTCGGCCGGCATCAGGTCCGGCGTGCACTGCACGCGCGACCACTGCAGTCCCAGCGTTGCAGACAGCGCCTTGGCGAGGTGCGTCTTGCCGAGCCCCGGCAGTCCCTTCCATCAATACGTGGCCGCCGGCGAACACCGCCGTCACGATCGCCTCCACGGCGTCGCGCTGGCCGATGATCACGGCGTCGAGTGCCGAGCACACGGACTGCAGCTCGCGCTGGGCCTGCGCGAATGCCGGTGCCGTCGTTGCGGTGTTGGTCATGGTCTGGCTCCGTTCTCTGCCCAGTATGCGCGGAGATACGCGCGCTCCACGGGTCCGACGCGCAGTCGGTCGCTGGCCGGTGGCGGCGTGGCCGCGTCCGTGATGAGTGCGACGGCCGGCGCACCGTCGGTTGCGGCGTCGGCTGCTGTGTAGTCCACCGGGCGTGTCGCATCGGCGGCCGTGTTGCCGGGGCCGCGGCCGGCGGCCACCTCGCGCACACGCTTCGCCAGCGCGCCGCTCCAGGCCGACGTGAGCTCCCCGTCGGCACCGAGGTCGCGGCTGCTGCCAGCTTCGCGGCCACCGCCCGTCGTCGTTGCGGTGCCGACCGTGCCGCTCGCTGCGATGGTGGACGTCGCAGCATCGCTGCTCCTGCGACAGGTCGCTGGCGGCGGCCGGGACGGGCGGTCCCTGGCTGGCGCCCGCGTCTCGAGTCGCAGGGCGACGGTCAACGGGCTCGACCACTGCGGGCGCACGTGTCGCTGCCTTCGCTGCAGTGTCGGTCGAGGCGACGGCCGCGCCGTCAGCGCGGTCGGGCAGCGTGCGCGACGCGGTCGTTGCGGCCGCGAACGGACGCGTCGGTAGTTGCAGCAAGCCTGCGGCAAGCGCGGTGCACACCAGTGCGGTGATCATCGGCTCGCGCCAACGCACCTCGAGCGGTCGGGCCACGAGCAGCGCCAGGCTGTGCGGCGCGGTGTGCGCAATCCACTCCTCGAGATGAACCTGCGCGGGCTGGTCCACGCTGCGCTCGTCGCCGGCGTACTCCAGCGCCGTCGCAAACGCCGACCGTCCACCCAGCTGGCGATCGGCCCAGTCCGCACATTCGGCCGGACGCACCCGCGTGACGAGCGACTGCAGCAGGGCGAGCACCCACGGCACCAGGGCCGCCCCGAAGGCGCTCGATCCAGGCCATCGCCGCGCACCGCGGCAGGCGCAGAGCGGCCCCACCGCCGCGAACAGGCCGCTGAACGTCAATGGCCGGACGGTCAGGTGGATCAGCATGCCACCCGACATGACCAGCGCGCTGCCCCAAGCCGCCTGGCGTACCGCGGTCGCGAGCCGCGCGCGCTGCAGATGGCGACCCACGGCGCCAAGCACCTGCTGCAGCGGGCGGGCGCTCATCCGCCGAACTTCGGCCGCCATGCTCGCGGCAAGCAACCAGACTGCGCAGGCAAGGGCGACGCCGATCGCGGTGGCCACGCCGGCAGCGCGGGCGCGATCGCGCAAGCCGCGCCCGAGCACGTGCCCGACCAACGGCGTCAACAGTGCCCACCCTGCGAGCACGGCCTCGATCGCCACGGTCCGGGCCAGGCTGTCGGCGCTGGCGAGCCAGGCGAGCGCGACGAGTGGCCACGCCGCGATCACCACCGGCAATGCTGCGCGCATGCCCGCCGCGTACCCGTCGAGGGATGCAGCGCGGCTCGCCACCACGCTCACGAGCATCGGTCGTGCGACGCTCAGCGCGAACAGCGCCTGGGTCGCGAGCAGCGCCGGATCGCCACTCGCTTCGAGCACGCCACGGACTGCGGCCAGCCACCAGGTCGCGACTGCACCGGCGAGCAGCAGGCCGAGCAGCAGGCCGAGTCGCGCGCTCATTGCGAGTCGCCTGCCGCGGACGTGCCCGCCGCGACCAGCAGCCACGCCTGTGAACTGCGCCGGCGCACCGGCCACCGTGCCGAGGTCGAGCGGCCACAGCAGTGCTGCGTCATTGGGCGAGGTGCGGGACAATGCGAGTCGCTCCACTGCATTCGTGGCGCCGTCGGTCGCGTCGGTCGCCAGCATGACGTCAGCCCCGGGCGCGACACGCGGCAGCGCCCGCACCGTGCCGCGCCACAGCAGTTGGCCCGCCGGCCACTCCGACGGTCCGGTGTTGCGCAGCACGGCGCGGCCATCGTCGGCCACGCGCCACGCCGCGGAGCGGGCCACCGGGAAGCTGCCCGAGTAGCAGAGCGACACGCTGTCGAACAGCCGGCCCGGGACGGTGATGCGCGCGAAGCGACGCTGGGCTGCGTCCCAGTGCCACGTGGCATCGCGTCGTTCCGGCACGCGATCGGCGCTGCCAGTTCGGCGTGCAGGTCGACGACGGCTGTGCCGCGCCGCTGCACGGTCGACCGCTGCAAGGCGCCGTACCGCGCCAGCCGCTCGCCGGGGCCTGCCTCGGCCCAAACAGCAAGTCGGGCGGCTGTTGGGCGGGACTGCACGAACCATGCGGCAACGAGCGCGAGAGTACCGGCGAGGATGACCAGTAGCGGCAGCGATGGCGTGAACACGGCGCAGAGCAGCAACAGCGCGGCGCAGCCGGCGAGGGTCGCGAGAACCAGGCGCCACGAGGTGAGGTCGGCGCCGGAGACGGCGGCAAGACTGCTGGCTCGCGGCGGCTCGCGCGGTGATTGCTGCAGCAATCCGGCCAGGGCCGCACCGGCACCGCTCGTGTCGGGAACCGCGCCGAGCGCTCGGCCGCCGCAACCTGCACCCGCAGCGAAAAGGGCTGCGGTGTCCGGGTCCGCGCCCACCAGCACCGTCCGGCCACAGGTGGCGACGTGGCCGAGCAGCGCGACCATCTGCTCCTCGTCGAGCGCCGACAGCGTGCCGGCCGAGATCGCCAGCGCATCGATGCTCGCGTAGGCCGCCGCGTTGCCGGGCAGCGCCGCCGGTGCCAGCGACAGCGTCCTGAAGCCAGCGACGGACGGCGGTGGTTCTTCCCGAGACGAAACCCACGCAAGCAACGGCGATTCCGACAGTGACAGCGCCGCCGTGACAGCCACGGGCGTCCCGGCATCGACGGCGGCACTCACGGTCACCGTCGGCGCGGCTGCAACCGGTACGCGCAGCCGCGCCGGTCGGTCCGCGGACAGCGCAACCGCTGTGACGATGCGCTGCTGGTCGCTGGCCACCGTCACCGTCGCGTCGCCGCGCCCGGTCACGTGGATCTCGAGCTCCGTGCTGCGGCCCGGGCGGCTCCAGCCCTGCCACGCCGGCACGGCTTCCACCACCAGCGCCGACGCTGCCCGCGCCGCAGGCACGGCCGCCGCCAGCAGCCCGAGCAGCATCAACGCGGCGCGCACGGATCGGTCAGCGCACGATCTGCTCGAGCGCGATCACCGTCCATGCCGTCACGAGGTGCGGGTTGTTCTCCCACCACTTGTTCGAGTCCGGGTTGACCCACGAGCCGTCCGCGGCCTGCAGGCTGATCAGCTTCTGCGCCAGCTCGTTGCGCCAGTTGTGCACCTGCCCCTTGCCGTCGGTGAAGGTGTCGTCGCCGTAGGCGGCCATCACCTTGGCGAACGCGTTGTAGAAGTAGAACAGGCCGTGCTTGGCGTCGGTGCCCGGGTTGGTCTCGAGCGTGTAGTTGGTGGTCATCCACTTGTACGCGGCCTGGATGCGCGGGTCGTTGCGGTCCACGCCTGCGAACAGCAGGCTGATCAGGCCGGCGGCGGTCATGCCGCCGTAGGATGTCGGTTCTTGCCGCCGAACTCCGGCGGGTTCCAGCCCGGCATGTAGACGAAGCCGCCGTCGTTGCCCGCCCACGGCTGGTCGTTGCTCTCGCTGCGGTTCTGCGAGCGATTCACGAACACCAGCGCCTTCTGCCACACCGGGTCCTTGGGGTCGGTGGCGGAGGCCTTCAGGCCCTCGATCGCGAGGTACAGGTTCGACAGGTCGGGGCGCTCGTCGCCGCCGTAGCCGACGCCGCCGTAGTAGCGGTGATCCTGCTTATAGCCTTCGCTCTCGTCGATCTGGTGGCCGGTCAGGAATTTCTGGCCGTTGGCGATCGCGGCCTGGTACTTCGGGTTCTTCGTCGCCGCGAGCGCCACCAGTGAGACAGCCGTGTTGTAGCTGCGGTTCTGCAGCGACTCGCTGATCGAGCCGTCGTCGTTGACCTTCGACAGCAGGAACTCGACCGGTCGCGTGACGAACGGGCCGTCGCCCTCGTTGTAGCCGCGATGGCTCTCGAGGAAGCCGCGTAACGCCAGCGCGGTAATGCCGACCGAGCCGGACAGCGAGCCGTTCTCGGCCTGCTGGCCGCGCAGGTAGTGCAGACCCGCGTCGATCGAGCGGCGCGCCTTTTCCTTGAGCGCGGGATCCATCTGGTCGGCAGCCTGCGCGGCCGGCGCAATGGCCAGCGTGGCGGCAAGGGCGAGGAGGGCGAGCTTCTTCATCGGGTGGACTCCTTGATGACGGAATTGAGTGCAGCGAGCGCCAGCGCTGTGGCCACGTAGGCTCGGGCGATGGCGGTCGAGCGACGGGTAGTCGAACTGCAGCGAGCCGAAGCTCGTGTGTGCATACCACCACTGTGTGCGCAGCAGATCCTGCCCGGCGGCGACGCCAAGGTGCACCAGCGGGCTTGCGGCCACGATGACGCTCGCGCGTTCCAAACCCGCCTCGGCGCCGAGCGCTGCGAGCGGACCGAGCCACAGTGGTGCGGTGGCGAGCAGCCAGAGCATTGCGGCCGCCAGCCAGCGGGCCCACTCGCGGGCCGCCGGCTCATCCAGCCCCGCGGCCTGCAGCAGGCGCGACGTCGCGCTGGGCGGCGAGCCGCGTCACGACGACGATGCCGAGTGCGACCATCAGCAGCGGCGCGAGTTGTGCCGTTGCCGGTCGCGCGCTGCAGAGTATTGCGACGACTCCGAGCAGCAGCGTCGAGCAGACCCAGCCCGCGAGGCTCGCGGCAAGCGCCTTCGAGGTGCGCGCAACCTCACTGGAGAACAGCGGCATGAGCAGCACGGGAGTGGCGACCGCCAGCAGCAGCCGCGTGGCCGGTGGCGTATCGGGGCGGGCGATGCCGAGTGCCAATGCCACCACGATCGCGGTGCCGGCGAACACCAGCACGTCGAGCGACAGGGCAGCGGCGGCTGCGCGGGAAGTTCCAGCTGCGTTCAAAGTGATCGGGAATCAGCAAGGACCGTGCCAGCGGTCCGGCGCGGCTAGTGTGTCACAGGCGCTTTGCGAATCAACAGGTTGCGACGATCTTGCGGTCGTGCTCCCAAGTCTCCGCCTGCGCGTGACCAGAACCTGGGCTGCCGCTGCGTGGATTTGCGCCAGCGCGGTACTGGTTCAGGGCGCCAGCTTGGCGCGCAACGTGCTGCGACTGATGCCGAGCAGCTTCGCCGCCGCGACCTGGTTGCCGTTGGTCGCCCTGAGCGCCTCGGCGATCAGCGCCTGCTCGAGCCGCGTCATCGCCAGTTCGTGCAGCGGCGGAGGCTCGGCCAGTCCGGCACCGACCGCGATGACCGCCGTAGCCACCGCGTCCAGTGGCGCGGTCGCCATTATCAGGCCGACGGGGTGCAGGCCGGTGGATCCGGACTCCAGGCTCAGGTCGTGCACGGTGAGCGTCGAGCCCTTCGCTGCCAGCACCGAGCGACGGATCACGTGTTCGAGCTCGCGCACGTTGCCGGGCCAGTCGTGCGCCCGTAGCCGGTCGAGCACCGCCTGCTCGACGGCCGTGATGGACTTGTCCGCCTCGCGGTTGGCCTCGCGCAGCAACGCCTGCACCAGCTCGGGGATGTCCTCGCGGCGCTCGCGCAGCGGCGGCACCGTGAGCGTGACGAGGTTGATGCGGTGGTACAGGTCCTCGCGGAAAGCTCCGGCGGCGACGGCTGCGGCGAGGTCCTGGTTGGTGGCGCACACCAGGCGGGCGCGGAAGGCGAGCGGGGTCGTGCCGCCGACGCGCTCGAAGCTGCGCTCCTGCAGGACGCGCAGCAACTTGCTCTGCAGCTGCAGCGGCAGGTCCGAGATCTCGTCGAGGAACATGGTGCCCGCGCCGGCCAGCTCGAAGCGCCCGGGGCGTGCCTGCTTGGCGTCGGTGAACGCGCCGCGCTCGTGGCCGAACAGCTCGGACTCCATCAGCTGCTCGGGAATCGCCGCGCAGTTGATGGCGACGAACGGCTCCGTCGCGCGCTTGCCGCGCCGGTGGATGGCGCGCGCCACCAGCTCCTTGCCGACGCCGCTCTCCCCCTGGATCAGCACGCTCAGGTCGTTGTCGGCGAGCAGCACGATGCGCTTGAAGAGTTCCTGCGCAGCGGCACTCTGGCCTACCAGCTCGCGGACCGGCGCCGTGGCGGCGTTGTCGGTGGCGATCGTCGCCACCGCATCGCCGTTAGCGGGCGCGTGCAGCGCGCGCTGCAACAGGCGGCGAATCTGCGCCAGCTCGAGTGGCTTGCCGAGGTAGTCGAATGCACCGGCGCGCAACGCGTCGGCCGCGGTGTCGAGCGTGCCGTAGGCGGTCATGACGATGACCGGCACCGACGCATCGATCGCGGCCATCTCGCGCAGGGCCTCGATGCCATCCATGCCTGGCATGCGCACGTCGAGGAACACCAGGTCGGGTCGCTGCTCCCGGAACAGCCGCAGCGCGTCGCGGCCGTTGGCGGCCGTGAGGGTCGCGTGGCCCTCGGCCGTCAGCACCGCCTCGAACGCGCTGCAGATCGAGGGCTCGTCGTCGGCTACGAGGATGCGGGCCATGTGGCGATTGTATCGGCCGGCAACTCGATCGTCGCGCGTGCGCCGCCGAGTGCGTCGCTGCGGCCCAGCTCGAGGCGGCCACCGTGCTCGGTGGCGATCTCGCGGCAGAGGCGCAGGCCGAGGCCGAGGCCGAAGGGCTTGCGGCTGCCCGCGCCGTTGGCGCTGCCGGCCAGCTGATCGGGCGGGAAGCCTGCGCCGCTGTCCTCGACGCTCACCCGCACCGTGCCCTGCGCGCGGTCGTGTGCTGTCGTCACCATGATCGTTCCGCCGCCGGGCAGCGCATCGGCGGCATTGGCGATGAGGTTCAGCAGTGCCTGCTTGAGGCGGTCGCGGTCCATCGTCACTGGCGGCAACGCCGCAAGCTGTCGCGTCACGTCGATGTGCCGGTGCCGCAGGGACGGCTCCATCAGCTGCAGCACTTCCTCGACGACGGCAACGAGATCGCCGGGCTGCGGTGCAGCGCGCTGCCCGCCACCGAGCGCGAGCGAGGAAGCGACGATCAGCTCGAGGCGCCCGATCTCGTCGAGCAGGCGATTCACTGTGGCCGCCTGTGCCTCGGTCGCGCCTTCGGCGAGCAGCTGCAGGTGCAGCTTGAGGCCGGTGAGCGGGTTGCGGATCTCGTGAGCGATGCGGGCCGACAGCTCGCCGAGGGCAGCGAGACGGCTGCGGTCCGCCAGTTCGGTTTCATAGGCGGCTCAGCCGCGTCGCCATCTTGTTGAGCGACGTCGCCAGGACGGCGAGTTCGCCGCCAGCGCCCGGCTCCGTGCGGACGTCGCGTCGTCCTGCTGCGATGCCATCCGCCATGGCGGCCAGCCGCCGCACCGGCTCCGTGAGGCTGCGGACCAGCAGGTACTGCAGGACGAGAAGCAGTACACCCGCCACCAGCACGGCGAGCCCCATGCCGAGCGCTGCGCGTCGCGCAGCGTCGCGCGCGTCGCGCAGCGATCCGGCGAGCACCACCGTGGCCGGGCGTGCGTCGTCGCCGCCAGCCAGCGGGCGTGCCACCACAACCAGCGGTTCGCCGGCGAGTTCGATTCTGACCGGTGCCACGGTCGATCCCGGCGCGTGCAGCTGCGACATGACGTCCGCCGCCAGCGGGCCCGCGCTGCTCAGCACCTCGACGCCAGTCGCGTCAAACAGCTTGATGCCGGCCTGCTGCAGGTCGGCGATACGTCGCAGCACCTCCGGTGTGTAGGGCAGGCCGGCGCTGGTCAGTACGACCGCGGCATCTGACAGCTGGTCTGAGACACGCTGCTGCAGCATGTGCGAGAACACGACGGTGGCCACGGCCCAGGCGGCAACCATGGCGAGCAGCAGCGGCAGGAAGGCCGCCAACATGAAGCGTACGCGCAGGCTGTCGAGGATTCGCACGCCCGGAGGCTACCGGAGCGCGGGGCCGGGCCGGCAAACAGCTGCGGCCGTGGGGCTGCCGCGCTACCGCTTCTTGGTGTTCGGAGTGCCGTCCGGGGTCGCCGCGGGCATCAGGTACACGCGCTTCATGCCGTCCGGCGTCTCCAGGTTGAGTCGGGCGGGCATGCCCTTGGCCAGCGTTTTCTCGACAGTGTTGATTGCAGCGCTGGCCGAGGCGACCCGCGTCTCGTTCACGGCGACCACGCGCGCATCGGCGGGCAGCTCGAGCAGCGGCGCAAAGCGCTGCGTGACGGCGCGCTCCGGGTCCGGTGCTGGGCCCCCGGACCTTGTCCGTGGCACGCTCGCGGCTCGTTCGGCGTCCGCCAGCTCGCGGTGCAGGCTCGCCGACGTCCACTTCGCGCCGGATGACACGGCCCTGCTCGTCCCCGGCGACCACGACCGATTCGGCCGACCCCACGGTCTGCGGCTTGCCGCTGCCCTCGAGCGCAAGTTCGACGATGCCGTCCGGGAAGCGGATGCGCAGCGACCCGGCGTCGAACGCGACCACCTTGCCGCCGTCGACGATGCTGCCGAGACGGACCAGCACCTGCTCCCCTTGCGGTAGCTCGAGAAATCCCAGGTAACTGTCGCCCGCCACCATCACGCCGGCGAGTCGATAGCCCCTGTGCGTGGGCGGGGCCGCCTGCGCGATGGCAACCGCCGACAGCAGCAACAGCGCCAGGCGGGGGAGGAATTGGTGACAGGGCATGGCACTATGATGAAAAAAGGCGGGTGACGTCGCAACGTCACCCGCCTGATTGCCGGGTCATTGAGACCCTGGGTACGGATCAGTAGAACTTCTTGGGCAACCTGTTGCCGAACACGAACTTGCAGGCGTCGTAGTCGGCCCGGCTGATGACCGAGTCGCCATTGTAGTTCGCCCAGGCATTCGCCCCGGTCAGCGGCACCGGTCTGGAGGTCCGCGCCCAGCAGGCCGACGATGGCCGCCAGATCGCGATTGTCGATCCTGGTATCGCCGTCGGTCGGCCGATCGCAGTACAGCCCGCCGCTCGGCGGCGGAGCCGGCGGTTCGACCACGTTGGGGTCTTCGGAGTCGCAGATGCCGTCACGATCCGCGTCGAGACAGCCGCCGCCGACCGACCGCTGCAGCACCAGTAGCGCGTAGGCCTGCTCGGCGTAGGTGTCCCAGCGGCCCGGCGCGCCATTGCAGTTGTAATAGCCGTTGGCGCACTGGTAACCCATGATCGTGTACGCGTAGTCGAAATAGACCCGCTGCGCCTCGGCGCTGTAGAAGCCGCTGTCCGGGGTTCCGAACAGCGCGATGCGCGGCAACGCCGATGGATCACGGTGCGTCTGGCGGACCGCACACGCCGGTGCGGCGGTCGGATCGAGCATGCCGACGTCACCGACGCCGATGTTGCCGGCGCTCGGCGTGGTGTTCGCGTCGATCAGGAACTGGTAGGCCTTGAACGAAGACCAGAGGTAGTACCAGTACGAACTGCCCCAGCCGGCATCGACGCCTGCGCTGGAGATGTTGTCCCAGCGATAGCGGTTCTGCAGCCAGCGCAGGTAGCTCTGGGTGCCAGGCCAGTTCAGGCCTGCGCCGCCGACCAGCTGGATCCACAGGCCCGAGGCGGTCTGCTGGATCGAGTTTGGGTCGCCGGCGTTATAGCCGTGCCCCTTCTCGTTGGCGGGCTGTGGGTCGGCTGTGCAGGCGCCGCCCGGAGTGCCGTTGCGCTCGTAAGCCGTGCGTGCGAGCGCCGTGGCAGCGTCGAGCTGTGCGGCGCGAGCGGGATCGGCAAATGCGGTCGACAGATAGGCGCCGCGCGCCGAGGCGAGCCCGGCGACCACCAGCTGCGTCGTCGAGGAATCCCGATAGTAATCCGGGTACAGCGCGGCCGACGACCCCACGTCGGTGTAGTACCAGTAACCATTCGATGCGGGCCACGGCGCCGTTGCATTGGGCCGGTTCTTGAGCTGCGCGACGATAGACCGGTCGAACGCCTTGTCGAGTGCCTGCTTCAGGGTCAGCGGGGCGCCGTCGAGTTCGGTCGTCGGACCATCATCCTTGTCCGGGCCGCCACTTCGCATGTAGACGGACAGCGCCATCATGTAGGCACCGTCGCGATACGAGTAGAAGGTAGTGCCCTGGGCGTTGATCTGGTCGATGATCACACGCACGGTGCGGCGCATGCGCTCCTGGTCGGCGGCACTGGCACCGTTATAGCCCTGCGGCGCACCGGCTGCCGTAGGTCGCTTCTCAAGCAGTGCCAGCAGCGCGAGTCCTGTGGCGTCGTCGCAGGTGTACGACCCGTTGAAGCAACCCGCGCTGTCCAACCATGCCAGTCCGAGATCGATGGACGCCGCGACGTCGTTGTCGAAATTCGCAGCCGCACCTGCGGTTCCCGATGCGGCGATCATGACGCCGGCCGCGACGGTACTGAGGATTTTCTTGCCCAACATTTAATGCCCCTCCCAAAGGAACGAACAGCGTCACCTCACAAGAGGCGAGCGCTACTGCCAATAAAGAAGCAAACTTCGTGCCTCCTTACCGGAAACACACATAACTGTTTGAAAACGCGACATATGCTGACTTGACTTCGGTCAGCGGATTCTGGTCCGTCAACCGGAATCGTATGCTTTTCCGACAGCACTGGCATCGCGTACCGGGCGGGAAGCTACGTACAAACCCTTAGGGGATGGGCATGCTCAAACTCAGGTAGCTGACCAGCCAGTGATTGCATTGACCGGGACGATGTCCACCTCCACAAACTCGCGGAACGGCGCCGCCATCCGTTCCACCGTCGCCACGTCCGGCGCCTCGAGCAGCGAGAAGTTGCGCGAGTAGTCCGCCGCCGCCCACTCTCCGCGCAGGCTTACCCCGGGCGGCACGTTGGCATAGAACGCCTTGGCCAGTTCCGCGAGGCGGCCGTACTGCTCCGGCGTCAGGTCCGGGCGGGTGCGATTGATCAGGAACACGAGCATGGGTTCATCCTCCGTTTGGCGTCGAGCGTCGCGAGCGCTGCCAGACGAGCCACCCGGCTGCTGGCAGCAGCATCGGCAGCAGCAGGCCTGGCCCGATCGGCGCACCCGGCACGAGTTTGGCGCCGTTGAGCGCCAGGGCCAACGCATAGACCACGTTGCCGCCGCCGCAGGCCAGCAGAAACTGGCGCCAGCTCAGCTGCGCGGCGCCGGCCGCCAGCGCCATCGCCTCGGCCAGCACCGGCACGGGTCGGCTCAGGAACAGGGCGAGCAGCGTCGGCGCTGCGGGCAGTTCGCCGGCGCGACGCCGCAGCAGCCAGCGGCTGGCAGCATAGGCGCCGACTTGCCCGATCATGATCCCCGCGAAGGTGGCGAGGAACCCCGGCAGGAACCCGAGCCGCGCGCCGAGCATGGTGCCGACGATGCTCGACGGCACGGGCAGCAGCACATCGATGGCGAGCAATCCGGCGCCGGCAAGTGCGAACAGGCCTGCGTGCTCGTCGGCGGCCGACAGCCAGCGCTCGCCCGGCATTTCACCGATTATGAAAAAGGGAACGAGCGGTATGCACAGCGCAGCTGCAATAATCAGCACGGAGCGCGCCGGCCGGATCGACGGATGTTCGTTGGTGCGTGCCACGGCGCGGACACGATAACAGGCCAAGGGTGGGATGATGCACATGCTGACCGGATCCCCTGCGCTCAAGGTGCAGGTGATGTGCGAGGGCATTCGCTACACGGACGCGCTCGGCCGTGCGGCCGAGCACTCGATGCCGAATTTCTATCCGTACCGCTTCAAGCCGGGCGAGCCCGACCCCACCGGCAAGGGCCTGGCCACCATCCCGTTCCTGATCAACACGCGCGATGGCACCGAGATCCGTGTGCACGGCAGCGGCGATTCGCCCTGGCACGTCGAAGGTGACCGCGAGCGTGGCTACACGCTGATCGACGACCGCGACGGGCGCCAGGTGCCGATCGAGTTCGAGCCGCTCGACCCGTGGATGAACTACACGGTGGACGGCGTGCCGCTGGCGAAGGCGGGCCTGCAGACGCACGGTGACATGCTGGTGATCAACGTCGCGCCCGGCTGCGAGTACTTCCTGCACAAGCACGAGGGCGACTCGATGCGCTGCCGGTTCTGCGCGTACGGCGCGCCGGACGAGCGCACGCATCATCTCGGGCAGGTCGCCGGGCAGGTCGGGATTCCGGAGCGCACGCTCGAGCGTATGGCGCAGGGCCTGCACGCGGTGGTGAGCCAGACCACCATCCGTCACATCTATCTCGTCGGTGGCTCGCTCACCGACGCGCGCCAGGAGGGCGAGCGCTTCCTGCAGCTGGCCCGCTTCCTGAAGCGCGAGAACCGCTACGGCATCCCGGTGGCGCTCGGCTCCGGTGCGCTGCCCGACGACCTGATCGAGCAGTTCCGCCGCGAGCAGCTCGTCGACTACGTGTGCTTCAACCTCGAGATGTGGTCGGAGCCGTTGTTCGCGCGCATCTGCCCGGGCAAGAACCGCTACGTCGGCTACCAGCGCTGGATCGAGTCGCTCGAGACCGCGGTGCGCCTGTGGGGCCGCGGCAACGTCTACTCGGCGATGGTGGCCGGCATCGAACTGGACCCGGAATACGGCATGAGCTGGGAGCAAGCGGCGCGGCTCGCGCTCGACGGCGCCGAGGACCTCTGTGCGCGCGGCATCATCCCGATCTACTCGCTGATGTGGCCCTCGGGCGGACGCGACCGGCCCGACTACCACGCGCGCATCCGCAGCTACTTCGAGGCGCTCAACGTCGGCTACCAGCAGATCCGCGACCGCCACGGCCTGAAGTTCTCGCCTGGGTTCATGTGCCATCGCTGCGCCTACATGCAGATCGAGTGCGACCTCGACCGCCAGCGGGAAGCCGCATGAACCGTCCCGCCATGCCCGACCCGGGGCCGATCGTCCGCCTCACCACTGCGTACTGGGACAGCCAGGCGCTGCTCACCGCCAATCGCCTGCAACTGTTCGACCAGCTGGCGAGCGGACCGCGCAGCGTCGAGCAGGTTGCTGCGGCGCTCGGGCTCGACGCGCGCATGACCGGCCTGCTGCTGCGCGTGCTCGCGTCGCTCGGCCTGCTCGAGCAGCACGACGGCGGGTTCGCGAATTCGCCCGTCGCCGCAGCGTTTCTCGTCTCGACCAGTCCCGCCTACATGGGCGGTGCGATGCGTTACAGCGATCCGCTGTACGCGACCTGGGGCCGGCTCGAGGAAGCATTGCGATCGGGCCAGCCGGCGCTCGCAGCCGAAACCTACCTCGGCGACGACCCGGCCCATACCCGTACGTTCGTGCACTCGATGCATGGGCGCGCCATGGGCATTGCGCGCGCACTGGTCGAAGTGCTCGATCTCACCGGGCGTCGCCGGCTGCTCGACGTGGGCGGCGGACCGGGCACGTATTCGATCCTGCTCACCGGGCGTTACCCGGGCCTGCACGCCGAGGTCCTCGAACTGCCGGGCGTGGCGGCGGTGGCGCGCGAGATCGTGGCGGCGGCGGGTGCCGGCGAACGGGTCGCGCTGCGCGATGGCGACTACCACACGGCCGAGTTCGGCAGCGGCTACGACGTGGTACTGATGTCGGGCATGTTCCATCGCGAACACGAGGCCTCGTGCCGGCGGCTGATCGACAAGGCACGCGCGGCTCTGGTGCCGGGCGGGTTGCTGGCGGTGAGCGACGTGTTCACCGACGCGGGCGGTTGCTCGCCGCCATTTGCAGCGCTGTTCGGCCTGAACATGGCGCTGACCGCACCGCACGGCACGGTACACGCCGATGCCGACATCGCCCGCTGGATGCGTGATGCAGGCTTCGACAGCGTCGCGACGTGCTCGCTGCCGCCTCCCATGCCACATCGCGTGGTGTCGGGCGCGGTGTCGTAGGCGTGGCCGCTTTCCGGCCACGGCTGGCACATTCCAGCCAGTTCCCGTCGCGGCAGTCCACGCCGCGTATTGCCTAACCCGCTGAATCAACGAGTATTGCACGCCAGTGGCGCACCAACGCTGCCGCTGGCCCGTGTCTTGCAAGGCGATCATGACTACGAAAACAACTCAGCACCTCACCATGCCGTCGTTCCGGACCGCCCTCGCGTTCGTCGCGCTCGTCGCTGCGAACTGCGCTCTCGCGCAGATGCCGCCACCTCCGCCACCACAGGAGCCCCCGCCGGTAAAGGACCTCGGCGGTGGCCGCTACCAGATCGGCGCGATCACCGTCGACCGCAACGCACGACAGTTCACAGTGCCCGGCCGCGTACTGCACCTCGATGGCGTGCCCCTCGAGTACATCGCGGTCAGTCCCGGTGGCATGAAGGGCTACGAGAGCCTGCTCGAGGTCGATGCGCGCGGCACCGAGTTCAACCTCGCGTGCATCCTGCTGGGTCTCGAGGCGCCGCAACCCGGGGCAGGGGCCGAGTTCGAGCGCAAGCCGCGCCAGGGGCCGGCCGTGCAGTTGAGCGTGCGCTGGCAGGCTGGCGGCACCACGGTGACCAAGTCCGCGCAGGAGGTGCTGAATCTTGCCGCGCAGCCCCGAGGCGCACCCAAGCCCGCGGCGCAGCCGCAGGCCGCGACGCCGCCGGAGGAATGGACCTACACCGGCTCGTTCCTGCAAGGCAGTGATGGGCGCTTCGTCGCTGATGCGACCGGCACGCTGGTCGGCTTCGTGCACGATCCGGCCTGCATCATCGACCACCGCGCAGGGCTCGGCATCGGCGCTTATGGATCCGTGCAGGGCAATCCCGAAGTGCTGCCGCCCGTCGGGTCGGCCGTGGAGCTGATCGTCACGGTGCCGCAGGCCGCGAAGTAGGCAACCATGCCGGGATCCGCCATCGTCCGCTGGGGACTGGTGATGCTTGCGCCACCGGTCCTGCTGCCGGGCGCACGCGCCGCCGACGCGCCACCGGTCGAGCTCGAGCAGATCGTGGTCACCGCCACGCGCCTGCCGATGCGCGCGTTCGACGTGCCGGCGCTGGTGTATGCAAGGTCGGCCGAGACGGTGCAGTTGCTGTACCAGTCGCGCACCCTGCCCGAGGCGCTCGGCGAAGTGACCGGCGTGATGGTGCAGAAGACCGCGAACGGCCAGGGCTCGCCGTTCATTCGCGGCTTCACCGGCTTTCGCAACGTGCTGCTGGTGGACGGCATCCGCCTCAACAATTCCGCGTTCCGGGAAGGGCCGAACCAGTACTGGAACACCGTCGATCCGTACTCGCTGCAGAGCGTCGAAGTGTTGAAGGGCACGGCGGCAGTGCCGTACGGCAGCGACGCCATCGGTGGCGTGGTCAACGTGATCACCGACATCGCGGATGCTGGTAACGCCGGCTTCGCGCCGCGCCTGCTGTATCGCTATGCCGATGCGGAGTCCTCGCAGACCGGCCGGGCGGAAGCGTTGTATCGCAGCGATGCGTTGCGGGCGCGCGGCGGGGTCACCTACAGGGATTACGGTGACGTCGAGGCCGGCGGCGGCACCGGCGTGCAGCCAAGGACGGGCTACGACGAGCGGAACGCGGATGCGCGAGTCGAGTACGACCTCGACGAACGCACCACGTTCATCGCTGGCTACCAGTTCGTCGACCAGGACGACGCGTGGCGCACGCACCGTACCATCTACGGCATCCGCTGGAACGGCACGCAGGCCGGCACCGATCGCGCGCTGGTGTTCGACCAGCGGCGGCAGCTCGGCTACCTGCAGCTGCGCCACGACGGGCTCGGCGCGCTGGCCGACACGGTGCGCGCGAGCGTCTCGTACCAGGAGCAGAACGAGGACCAGTACCGGCTGCGCAGCAACCTGCGCTTCGACGAGCTGGGCTTCGACGTGCGCACGCTCGGCATGTGGGTGCAGTTCGAGAAGCGCACGGGCCGCACCCAGTGGCTGTACGGCGCGGACTACTACGGCGACGATGTGTCGAGCTACAACGTCGAGTACAACGCCAACGGCTCGTATCGTCGCGTCCACGCGCAGGGACCGGTGGCCGACGACGCGCGCTATGACCTGTCCGGGCTGTTCGGCCAGGCAATCGTCACGTTGACGCCGCGTTTCACCGCGACTGTGTCTGCCCGCTACACACAGGCGGCGGTCGACGCGAACAAGGTCGAGGACCCGGTGACCTTTGCGGTGTCGTCGCTCGAGGACGACTGGGACAACTTCTCGGGCAGCGCGCGACTCGGGTTCACGCCGGTGGCCGACGGCCCGTGGCTGCTGTACGCGGGCGTCGCGCAGGCGTTCCGGGCGCCCAACCTCTCGGACCTGACGCGGCTGGACGTGGCCCGCTCGGGCGAGCTGGAGACGCCGAGTCCCGGCCTCGATCCCGAGACCTACCTGTCGTGGGAAGCGGGCTTCAAGCTGCTGTCCGGTCGCTGGAGCGTGCAGGCCGCGTACTTCGACACCCGCGGCGAGGACGTCGTGATCCGGGCGCCGACCGGGCGCACCATCGGCGGGCAGGTGGAAGTCACCAAGGTCAATGCCGGTGAATCGAACGTGCGCGGTGTCGAGGCAGAGGCGAGCTTCAGTCCGATGCCGCAGGTCGCGCTGTTCGCGGGCGGCATGCTGATCGACGGCGAGGGCGATGCCTATCCGGCCGGTGCCGCGGCGCAGCCGGTTACCGAGCCGCTCGACGTGCTGATGCCGACGATGTGGCGTCTCGGCGCGCGCTGGACCGGCGCCGACGAGCAATGGCGCCTCGAGGCGCTGGTCGAGCACGCCGACGAGCAGGACGAGCTGTCGACGCGCGACAAACAGGACGTGCAGCGCATCCCGCCCGGGGGCACGCCGGGCTACACCGTGGTGAGCCTGCGTTCCGAGTGGCGCGCCGCGCCGCAGCTCACGATGTCACTCGCGATCGACAACCTCTTCAACCAGGACTACCGGATCCACGGGTCCGGCCTGAACGAGCCGGGCCGCAACCTCATCGCCAGCGTGGCGCTGCAGCTCTGACCATGGATGCGCCATACGACCCCGGGGTGAAGCTGCGGCACATCGAGGCCTGCCTGACGCAGTCCGTCGAGTACCGCAAGTCCACGGGATTCGCGGACTACGAATTCGACAACGAGGCGCTGCCCGAGTTGTCGCTCGCGACGCTCGACCTGTCCGCCGCCATTGCCGGGCGTGCGCTGCGCGCCCCGCTGATGATCGCGCCGATGACCGGCGGCACGCGGCGCGGGCTCGAGATCAACCGGCGGCTCGCTGCGGTGGCCGAGGAATTTGGCCTGGCCTTCGGCGTCGGCAGCCAGCGCATCGCCCTCGAGCGCGAGGAGTGTGCAGCATATTTCCGCGTGCGCGACGTGGCCCCGCACGTGCCGTTGTTCGCCAACCTCGGTGCCGCGCAGCTTGCCGCTGGCTACGGGGCGGACGACGCGCGTCGGGCGGTGGACATGATCGGCGCCGACGCGCTGTTCGTGCATCTCAACCCGATGCAGGAGGCCGTGAAGAACGGCGACCGGGACTTTCGCAACGTCGGTGCTCGCCTCGCGCAGGTCTGCCGCGCCCTCGAGTCGGACAAGGTCCCGGTGTTCGCGCGCGAGGTCGGCTTCGGCATGACGACGACGACGGCCGCGAGGCTCGTCGACTGCGGCGTCGCCGGCATCGATTGCTCGGGCGCTGGTGGCACCTCGTGGGCCAAGGTCGAAGCATTCTGCGCCACGGACGAGCGGCTGCGCGCACTGGGCGAGCGGTTCGGCGAGTGGGGCATTCCGACGAGCCGATCGATCCTGAACGTGCGCCGCGCTGCGCCGGATATTCCACTGGTCGCTTCGGGCGGACTACGCAATGGCGTGGACCTCGCCAAGGCGATCGCGCT
The DNA here is from genome assembly GCA_963731105.1 of uncultured Gammaproteobacteria bacterium. Lineage (GTDB taxonomy): Bacteria > Pseudomonadota > Gammaproteobacteria > Steroidobacterales > Steroidobacteraceae > RPQJ01. The sequence goes on along the minus strand of CAVSUM010000010.1, from coordinate 155,349 downwards.
CGGCGCGGACCTCGGCGCGATGGCGCGGCCGTTCCTGCTGCGCGCGGAAGCAGGCGAGGCCGCGCTGCGCAGCTTCGTGCAGGACACCCTCGACGAACTGCGCATCTGCATGTTCGCGACCGGGTCGGCACGAGTCACGGACCTGCGCGGCAAGTTGCGGCGGGTGACGCCGGATGTGGCGCATGAGACCGATGGAGGCGCCGCATGAGGCGCACGCTGGTGCTCAACGTGGTCGGCCTCACGCCGTCGCTGCTGCAGCACGCGCCGCACCTTCGCGCGCTGGCCGCCGGTGGCGGGTTGCGGCCGTTGACGACGGTGACGCCGGCGGTGACGGCCACCGTGCAATCGACCTTGCTCACCGGCACGCTGCCAAGCGAACACGGCATCGTCGCCAATGGTTGGTATTTCCGCGACCTGTCCGAAGTGTGGTTGTGGCGGCAGTCGAACCGTCTGGTGCACGGCGAGAAGGTGTGGGAGGCGGCGCAGCGGCGCGACGCGTCGTTCACCTGCGCCAAGCTGTTCTGGTGGTACAACATGTACGCGACGGCCGACTGGACCGTGACGCCGCGCCCGATGTACCCGGCCGACGGCCGCAAGCTGCCCGACATCTACACGCAACCGGCCGGCCTGCGCGACGAGCTCAACCGCGAGCTCGGTCAGTTTCCGCTGTTCCGCTTCTGGGGGCCGACCGCCGACATCGAGTCGACGCGCTGGATCGGTCGCTGTGCGCTGCGCATCTTCGGGCAACAGCGGCCGACATTGACGCTCGTCTACCTGCCGCACCTCGACTACAACCTGCAGCGCCTCGGGCCGGCGGACCCCGCCATCGCGCGTGACGTTGCCGCCGTCGACGAGATCTGCGGCGAGCTGATCGACGCGGCACGCCACATGGATGCCGAGGTCGTGGTGCTGTCGGAGTACGGCATCACCGCGGTCGATCGGCCGGTGCACATCAATCGCGCATTGCGCGAGGCGGGCCTGCTCGCGGTGCGCGAGGAGCTGGGTCGCGAGCAGCTCGACGCGGGTGCCTCCGAGGCGTTTGCCGTGGCCGATCACCAGCTCGCCCACGTCTATGTCGCGCGTCCGGAACGCGTGCCCGAGGTGGCGCAGCTGCTGCGGTCGCTGCCGGGCGTGGAGCGCGTGCTGGACGCCGAGGGCAAGCGCGGCCTCGGCCTCGACCACCCGCGCTCGGGCGAGCTCGTGGCCATCGCCGACGCGCATAGCTGGTTCACCTACTATCATTTCCTCGACGACGACCGGGCCCCGGACTACGCCCGGACCGTGGACATCCACCGCAAGCCCGGCTACGACCCGGTCGAGCTGTTCGTCGACCCGGCGCTGCGGCTGCCGAAACTGCGGATTGCCGCAAGGCTGGCGCAGAAATTCCTTGGTATGCGTTACCTGATGGACGTGATCTCGCTCGATGCCTCCCTGGTGCGCGGCTCCCACGGCCGCCTCACCGACCACGCCGACGACGGCCCGCTGTTCATCACCACGCGGCCCGAGCTGCTCGGTGCCGGCCCCGTGGCCGCCGTCGATGTCAAAGACCTGCTGCTCGCGCACGTATTCGGTTCGACGGCAGCACAGCCGCGGAGCGCCGCATGAAGCCGGTCGAACTGCTCGAATCGTGGTTGGTGACTCGAGTGCCGGACCCGGCCCGCACCTGGCTTCGTGAGGCAGTGGCGCGGCTCAGGGCGGGAGCGACCGAGCGCGACCTGTACCTGCTGGTGAGCCAGGTCGCCCGCCGTGTGGGCAAGGCGCCGCTCGCCCTGGCGGACAATGAGCTGCGAGCGGCGACTGCGAGCCGTCCCGGCTGGGATCCGCGCGACTGGACGGCGGACAACGCGGCGCGCGTGCTGCTGCTGCTGGCCAGCACGCAGGACGGTGCAGAGATCAGCCACCGCCTCGACCGGTTGTGCGCGGCCGCAGACATCGACGAGCTGGTGGCGTTCTATCGCGGCCTGCCGCTCTATCCGGATCCGCCGCGACACGCGTTGCGCGCAGCGGAGGGCGTCCGCTCCAACATGCGCGTCGTGTTCGAGGCGGTGGCGCACCGCAACCCCTATCCGGCCGAGCACTTCGACGAGCAGGCCTGGAACCAGATGGTGCTCAAGGCGTTGTTCGTGGGCAGCACGCTGGATCCGGTCGCCGGCCTCGAGGTGACGGCGCAATCCCGCCCTGGCCCGCATGCTCTGCGATTACGCGCACGAGCGCTGGGCGGCGCACCGCGTCGTGAGCCCGGAGCTGTGGCGCTGCGTCGGTCCGTATGCGGCTCGGCGCGGTGCTCGACGATTTCCGCCGCCTGCTCGCGCAGGGCACTGACGAGGAGCAGCGGGCGGCCGTCGCTGCGCTGCACGAATCCCCCGACCCGGAGGCGGCGCGGCTGCTCGCGTCCGCCCCTGCCTGACGCTGTCCGACCGGAGACGACCATGAAGTTCATCGACCCGCACATCCACATGAGCGCCCGCACCACGGACGACTACGAGCGCATGGCCGCGGCCGGCGTCGTCGCCGTGATCGAGCCCGCGTTCTGGCTCGGCCAGCCGCGCACGCACGTCGGCACGTTCATCGACTACCTGTCGAGCCTGGTGGGCTGGGAACGCTTCCGCGCCTCGCAGTTCGGCATCCGCCACTACTGCACCATCGGCCTCAACAGCAAGGAAGCGAACAACGCGGCGCTCGCCGAGCAGGTGATGGACGTGCTGCCGTTGTTCCTCGGCAAGGAAGGCGTGGTGGCGGTCGGCGAAATCGGCTACGACGACCAGACCGAGGCCGAGGACCGGTACTACCGGGCGCAGCTGCAGCTGGCGAAGGACCTCGACATGCTGGTGCAGGTGCACACGCCGCACCGCGACAAGAAGCGCGGTACCGCGCGCAGCATGGACGTCGCACTCGAGATGGGCCTCGAGCCCGGCCGCGTGGTCATCGACCACAACAACGAGGAGACCGTGCGCGAGGTGCTCGACCGCGGCTTCTGGGCGGCCTTCACGCTGTACCCGCAGACCAAGATGGGCAACGAGCGCATGGTGGAGATCGCGCGCCAGTACGGTTCGCACCACATCTTCATCGACTCGAGCGCCGACTGGGGCAAGTCGGACCCGCTCGCGGTGCCGAAGACCGCGCGCCTGATGCTCGAGCGCGGCATCCCGCGCGCCGACGTCGAGGCGATCTGCTACGGCAACGCGCTCGCGGCGTTCGGCCAGAGCGGGCAATTCAGCGAGGAACACTGGCTCACGCCGCAGTCGCGCGACCAGCGCCAGCTGTTCGAGGGCAACTCGGTGCTGCGCGGCCAGGAGCCGGGCGTGGGCGAGTTGCCGGTCATCCCGGAGCGCGACGAGCGCCTGCTGATCGAGTGACGCCGGACAACAACGAGAACCTGGGGAAAATCATGAACGTCGACAAAGCGCGAATCGTCGAATTGCCCGACGCTGCCGTCTACCAGCAGCAGTTCACGGTGCGCTACGACTTTCCGGTGCACTTCACCGAAGGCGTGTTCGATCGCGACAACCCGCTGTTCGAGCGCGTGCTGTGCCGCCTCGAGCCGGCCAAGCGTCATCGCTTCGCGGTGTTCATCGACGCCAATGTGGCCGCGAGCTGGCCGGCCCTGACGCACGAGATCGCCGCTTATGCGAAGGGGCGCGGCACGGCCCTCGAGCTGGTCGCCGAGCCGGAGATCGTGCCGGCGGGCGAGCAGTCGAAGAACGACGCGGCGCTGGTGACGCGCCTGCAGCAGCGCCTCGCCGACCTCGCCATCGACCGCCACTCGTACGTGGTCGGCATCGGCGGTGGCGCGGTGCTGGACCTGGTGGGCTACGTGGCGGCGACGACGCACCGCGGCGTGCGTCACGTGCGCCTGCCGACGACGGTGCTGGCGCAGAACGACGCCGGCATCGGGGTCAAGAACGGCGTCAATGCATTCGGGCGCAAGAACTTCCTCGGCTGCTTCGCGCCGCCGCATGCGGTGCTGAACGATTCGCGCTTCCTGCGGACGCTGCACCCGCGCGACCGCATCGCCGGCATCGCCGAGGCCGTCAAGGTCGCGTTGATCCGCGACCGGGTGTTCTTCGAGTGGCTCGAGGCGAGCGCCGCTGCGTTGCACGCCTTCGAGCCGACCGCGACGGCCCGGATGATCCGCCGCTGTGCCGAGCTGCACCTGCGCCAGATCGGCCAGGGGGGCGATGCGTTCGAGTCCGGCAGTGCGCGGCCGCTCGACTATGGCCACTGGGTGGCGCACCGGCTGGAGGCGCTCACGGCACATGAACTGCGGCACGGCGAGGCCGTGGCGATCGGCGTCGCGCTCGACGCGCGCTACTCGGTGCAGGTCGGCATGCTGCCGGCCGGGGCGGAGGATCGCGTGTACGCGATGCTGAAGCAGATCGGCTTCCACCTCTGGCACCCGGCGCTCGAGTCGCGTGCGGCGTCCGGCCGGCTGCTGGTGCTGGACGGCGTCGCGGAGTTCCGCGAGCACCTGGGCGGCGAGTTGTCGATCACCCTGCTGGCGGACCTGGGTCGCGGCGAGGACGTGCACGACATCGACGAGGATGGCGTCGCCCGCGCGATCGCGTGGTTGCGCCGCAAAGAGATCGGGCAGTGAAGGTTGCCGGCGCGCACCTCACGTACTGCACCAACATCCATCCGGGCGAGACCTGGGACGAGATCCGCGCCAACCTCGAGCGCTACCTGCCGCTGGTGAAGCAGCGGGCGAGTCCCGACGCGCCGTTCGGCGTGGGGCTGCGCCTGTCCGCCGTGGCGGCCCGCTCGCTGTCCGAGCCAGGCCCGCTCGCGGACTTCAAGGCTTTCCTGGCCGCGCATGACCTGTACGTCTTCACCATCAACGGCTTCCCGTACGGGCCGTTCCACGGCACGCGCGTGAAGGACGATGTCTATCGGCCCGACTGGCGCGACCCGGCACGACTCGATTACACCAACCGTCTCGCCGACCTGCTCGCGCAGTTGCTGCCGCACGGCCTAGATTGCCCCGGCAGCGTCAGCACGGTGCCCGGTGCATTCAAGGCACACGCCACCGGTCCGGAGGCAGTGCCGCTGATCGTCGAGCAGCTGCTGCGCCACGCGGCACATCTCGTGTCGCTCGAGCGCGCCACCGGGCGTTGCATCGTGCTCGCGCTGGAGCCCGAGCCCTGCTGCCTGCTCGAGACCGTCGACGAGACGGTGCGGTTCTTCCGCCAGCACCTGCACTCGGACGCTGCGGCTGCGCGCCTGGCGACTCTCGCGGGACTGGACGAGGTCGCCGCCGCGACCGCGCTGCGGCGCCATCTCGGCGTCTGCCTCGACCTCTGTCACGCCGCGGTCGAGTTCGAGGATCCCCTGGCGTGCGTGCAGGCTGCTCGAGCAGGCCGGCATCACGATTGCCAAGGTGCAGGTGACGGCCGGGCTGCGGATCCCGATGGTCACCGCAGATGTGCTCGACGAGTTGCGCCGCTACGAAGACGCCGTGTACCTGCATCAAGTGGTCGAGCGCACGCCGGCGGGCCTGCAGCGCTACGCAGACGTCGTCGACGCACGGACGGCCGGTCGCTGGCGCGAAGGCGCCTGCGAGTGGCGGGTGCATTTCCACGTCCCGGTGTTCCTCGAGGCACTCGAACCGTTCGCCTCGACGCAGTCGTTCGTGCGCGACGTCCTGGCGCACCAGCGGCAACAGGCGTTTGCGACGCAGCTCGAAGTGGAGACCTACACCTGGTCGGTGCTGCCGCCGCAACACCGCACGGCAACGCGTCGAGGATGCGATCGCGCGCGAGCTGGAGTGGGTGCGGGGCTGCCTCGCATGAAGTGGCGTGACGGCATTCGAGCTCGGTCGCGTCTCCAACCTGCCGACGGTCTGGACCAACGTGCTCGCCGGCGTCGTGCTGGCCGGCGGCGCGGCGAGCGATCCGCGCGTGCCGTGGCTCATGCTCGCCCTGTCGCTCTGCTACGTGGCCGGCATGTTCCTCAACGACGCCTTCGATCGCGAGTTCGACGCGCGCCATCGCCGCGAGCGGCCGATTCCCTCGGGTCGCGCCTCCACCGCCGAGGTGTTCGGTGCCGGCTTCGGCATGCTGGCGGCGGGCATCGTCGTGCTCGGCTGGTTGGGCTACGGAGTCGCCGGTGGCACGGGCTGGCGGCCACTGGTCGCGGGGCTCGCGCTCGGTGCGGCCATCCTGTTCTACGACTGGCACCACAAGCAGAATCCGTTCAGCCCGATCGTTATGGGGTCTGTGCCGACTGCTGGTGTATGTGGTTGCGGCTTACGCCGTGATGGCAGAGCCGCCGGGCCGCGTATTCGTCGCGGGACTGCTGCTGCTCAGCTACCTGGTTGGGCTGACCTACATCGCCCGGCAGGAGCACCTCGATCGTGTGGCCAATCTCTGGCCGCTGCTGTTGCTGGCGCTGCCGGTGGCATGGGGCGTGCAGCCTGCGCTCGATGGAATTGTCTCAGCGGCGTGCTGGCTCGCGTTCGTCGCGTGGGTGCTGTACTCGCTGTCATTCCTGAAGCGGCGGCGTCCGGGCGACGTGCCGCGCGCGGTAGGTGCGCTGCTGGCCGGCATCTGCCTGTGGGACGCGCTGGTGATTGCAGCGGCGGGGTCGCCCGGGCTGGCGGCCGTCGCGGTGGGTGGCTTCCTGCTCACCCTCGGACTGCAGCGCTTCGTTTCGCCCACCTGAGTCTGCCACGGCCGGCCAGCGTCATGGGATCGACATCGCCTGCAGACGTCCTCGCCGCGGCACTCGCAGAAGCGACCGGGCGGCGCGTCGCCGATCGGCCGGAGCATGCGGTCGGCGGCGGCAGTATCAACGAGTGCGTGCGGTGGCTGGCCAGCGAAGGACCGCTGTTCGTAAAGCTGGCGGATGCCGATCGGCTCGAGATGTTCGAGGCCGAGGCCGAGGGGCTACACGAGCTTCAGCGCGCGGAAGGGGTGCGCGTGCCGCGGTGCTGGGGCTGGGCACAGCCGCGGGTCGTGCGTTCCTGGCGCTGGAGTGGATCGACTTCGGCCGGACCACGCCGCGGACCGAGGCGATGCTCGGCGAGCAACTCGCCGCGTTGCACCGCGTTACCGCCGCACGGTTCGGCTGGCATCGCGACAACACCATCGGTGCTACGCCACAGCGCAACGACTGGTCCGCCGAGTGGCCCGATTTCTTTGCCCGCCACCGGCTGGGCTGCCAGCTCGATCTCGCCGAGCGGCACGGCCTCGGCGGCCGCTGGCTCGAGCGCGGCCGCGCGCTGAGCGAGCGGCTCGATGCATTCTTCGAGGGACAGCGGCCGCAACCGTCCCTGCTGCATGGCGACCTGTGGGGCGGCAACTGGGCGACGGACAGCAACGGCGCACCGGTGCTCTACGATCCCGCCGTCTACTACGGTGATCGCGAAGCGGACCTCGCGATGACGTACCTGTTCGGCGGCTTCGGTCCCGCCTTCTACTACGCGTACCACGCCGCGTGGCCGCTTGATCCCGGCGCCGGGGAACGCCGCGACCTGTACAACCTGTACCACGTGCTCAACCACCTCAACCTGTTCGGCGGCGGTTACCGCGCTCAGGCCGAGGCGATGATCGAACGGTTGCTCGCACAGCTCGAGTAGATGGTGGCGTCTTGTAAAGAGCAGCCGGGGCAGGGCGGGGGTGGCCCTGCCCCGGCGCGGAAGAACCGCATTGAGGACTTAACGCATCCGTCCCTGCTGCCGCTTGGCGGCTGATGCTGCCTCGCTGCGATCCGCTGACGCCGGGCTGCATGGGGGCATAGCAGCGCCGGTGAAGCGGATCATGCGGATCGGGATCGCAGTCAGTGTGACGGTTTCGTGAATCTGTGGTTGCATCTCGTGATGCGCACGCGAGATCCTGTGTGCAAATGACTGATACGCCAGTGATCATCGCCACCATCGTCGTCTACATGGGCATCTGCCTGGTGCTCGGCTTCGTCGCGTACCGTCGCACCAGCAACCTCGCCGATTACATCCTTGGCGGCCGGTCGCTCGGCAGCTGGGTGACGGCGTTCAGCGCGCAGGCCTCCGACATGAGCGGCTGGCTGTTGATGGGCCTGCCCGGCCTCGCCTATCTCGCCGGCTTCGACGCCGTGTGGCTCGCCGCCGGCCTGATCCTCGGCACCTGGCTCAACTGGCGGTTCATCGCCGCGCCACTGCGCATCCGCACGGAGCAGCTCGGCGATGCACTCACCCTGCCCGACTACTTCGAGCGCCGCTTCGACGACCGCTCGCGCATCTTGCGCACGCTGACCGCGCTGTTCATCCTGGTGTTCTTCACTTTCTATGCCAGCTCGGGTTTCGTCGCGGCCGGCCGCCTGTTCGAGTCGCTGTTCGGCATGCACTACCACGACGCCATGGTCTGGGGCAGCGTCGTCATGCTCGCCTACACGTTTTTCGGCGGCTTCCTCGCGGTGAGCTGGTCCGACGTGCTGCAGGGCACGCTGATGTTCTTCGCGCTGATCCTCGTGGCGGCGATCGGCGTCGGGCTCGCCGGGGGCTTCGGCGAGCTGCTGGCACGCATCGAGGCCGCGAATCCCGCGCTACTCAACCCCCTGGTCGGTAGCGACGGGCAGGCGCTCGGGCTCATCGGCATTGCCTCGCTGCTGGCGTGGGGCCTCGGCTATCCGGGCCAGCCGCACATCCTGGCGCGCTTCATGGCGATCCGTTCCGCGGCGGACATGCCGACGGCACGGCGCGTTGCGATGGGGTGGGTGATCGTGGTGCTGCTCGCCGCGGTAGTGGTCGGTCTCGCGGGCGCGGTGCTGATCGCGCCGCCGCTGCAGGGGCCGGACGCCGAGAAGGTGTTCATACAGATGGCAACTACGCACCTGCATCCGGTGCTGGCCGGCATCTGCCTGTCCGGGATCCTCGCAGCGATCATGAGCACGGCGTCGGCGCAGTTGCTTGTCGCCTCGTCGGCGTTTGCGCAGGACTTCTACAAAGGCCTGTTCCGCCGCGATCCCGGCCGCGCGGAGTTGCTGTGGGTCGGCCGCGGTGCGGTGCTCGGCATTGCGCTGCTCGCCTACCTGCTTGCGCTGAATCCCGAGAACAAGGTGCTCGACCTCGTGGCCTGGGCCTGGGCCGGCTTCGGCGCGGCGTTCGGCCCGGCCATCGTGCTGTCGCTGTACTGGCCGCGCATGACGCGCAACGGCGCACTCGCCGGCATGCTCGTCGGCGGTCTCACCGTGATCCTGTGGAAGCAGGGCAGCGGCGGAATCTTCGCGCTCTACGAGATGGTGCCGGGCGTGGTGCTGTCGGCGACCGCGATCTGGATCGTAAGCGCGCTCGAACGGAAATAGGGGACATTCTCCCTAATTTTCGAAAACCGGAGAATGTCCCCTATTTTTCAACGGAACGGCAGCATGCGCCGCAGGCTGTCGTCCTTCATGAAGAAATGGTGGTAGAGCGCGGCCAACGCGTGCAGTACGGCGACCACCGCCAGGGCATTGAACAGCGCCTCGTGCACTTCCTCCAGCGACTCGTGCAGGTCGTGGTTCTCGCCCACCAGCGCGGGGAAATCGATCAGCCCGAACAACGACACCGGGTAGCCGGCGGCCGACGACATCATCCAGCCGCTGATCGGTTGGGCCAGCAGCAACAGGTACAGCAGGCCGTGGCCGGCCGCGGCGGCGATGCGCTGCCCGTTCGGCATCGGCACCGGCGGCGGCAGGCCGCGGTTGGCGAGTTTCCAGCCGATGCGGGCGAGGGCGAGCAGCAGCAGCAGCATGCCGAGCGACTTGTGGCGCGTGATCATGTCCAGCTTGCCGGGGCCGTCGGGCAGCTCGTCGGCGGTCTCCGCCAGGAAGTACTGCACGATGATCAGGATCACGATGCCCCAGTGCAGGAACTTCGCTACTGCGCCGTAACTGCTCGTCGAATTCCGCCACTGCATGGACTGACTCCAGTTCTGCGTTGTAAACAGGCCGCCATCTTAACGCAGTGCAGCATCAATCTTCCGCGGTGGTGAGCAGCAGCCACGTGCCTTCGGGCGCCTCGAGCAAGGCATTGCTGCGTCGATCCATGCCGCGCGGCAAACGATCCACGAAACGATGGCCCTGCTCCCGCAGCTGCGCGATGCGCTCCGGCATGGCCGGATCGGAAAAAGCCAACACCGGTGAGCGCAGGTCAACGTCATACAGCCCGACGTTCAGGTCCCGCCCGGCGGCAACCACGCGAGTGAACGGCATGCGCACCGGGTCGAAGGCGACGAAGCCGAGCGAGTCCCAGAACGCGGTGGCGCGCTCGAGGTCGGCCACGGGCAGGCCGAACTCCTCGAAGTAGCCGAGGCGTGTGGCGTGCGCCGCCGGCAGCGACGGTGGCGAAAACGTGCGTGCCTCGAGCAGGGTGATCATCTGACCGGAGGGATCGGTGAAGCCGAGCTGGTGCAGCGCGTCCTCGCCGAACTGCTGGAAGGCGAAATCGATGCCGAGTGCGCGCAACGACTCGGCGTGGCGGGCGAGGTCGGGCTGCACCCAGGTGAGCGCCGGCGCGTCAAACTCGCGCGCATGCAGGCCGAGGTGGAGTCGGCCATCGGTGACCACGGCATACGGGTGGCCGAAGCTGTCGCCGGTGGTGGCCTGCACGAAGCCCAGCGATTCGTAGAACGCCAGTGAGGCGGGCACATCGCTCGCCCGGACGCTGATCTCGAGGAAGCGCCCGAGCACGGCGTGAATCAGCTCTTTGCGCCCAGGGCCAGCGCCCGCTCGCGCGACTGGGCCAGCAACGCAGCGTCGTCTCGCCGCTCCAGCTCCGGCCAGCCCTGCGCGTGCTTCAGCACCACGTGCTCGTACAGGTCCACGTGCGGCGTGCTCGAGTTGAGGCAAGGCACGTAGTCGAAGGCCTCACCACCGTGCGCCATGAATGCCTCGCGGTTCTGCATGCTGATTTCCTCTAGGGTCTCGAGGCAATCGGTGGCGAAGCCCGGGCACACGAGCGTGACGCTTTTCGGGCCGTTCTTTGCGTAGTCTGCGAGCAGCAGGTCGACGTACGGCTTGAGCCATTCCTCGCGGCCGAAGCGCGACTGGAAGCCCAGCGACCACTGGTCCTTGCCGAGGCCGAGGCGCGCGGCCACGCGGGCGGCGGTGCCGTGGCAGAAGCAGTGGTACGGGTCGCCGGCCAGGAAGTAGCGCTTCGGGATGGAGTGGAACGAGAACAGCAGGTGCTTGCGGCCGTGCTGCTGCCAGTGCGTGGCGACGCTGTCGGCGAGCGCGGCAATGTAGCGGTCCTCGTCCCAGTACTGGTTGACCATTCGCAGCTCTGGGATCCAGCGCCAGCGCGACAGTTCGGTGGTCACCCGCTCGAAGATTGAGGCCGTGGTGGTGGCCGAGTACTGCGGATACATCGGCAACACCAGCAGCCGCTGCACGTTGTCGCGGCGCAGGCGCTCGAGCGCGTCGTCGAGCGACGGGTTGCCGTAGGTCATGCCGAGCTCGATGCGCACACGGTCGCCGAGGCGTGATCGCAGCCGTTCCGCCAGAGCGCCGCTGAGCGCGCGCGATTCGACCAGCAGCGGCGAGCCGGCGGGCGTCCACACCTTCTGGTAGGCGTGGGCGCTCTTCGATGGCCGCACGCGCAGGATGATGCCGTGCAGGATCAGCCACCACAGCGGGCGCGACATCTCGATCACGCGCGGGTCCCAGAGGAATTCCGCGAGATAGCGCCGCACCGCCGGTGTCGTCGGTTCGTCCGGCGTGCCGAGGTTGACGAGCAGGACGCCGAGGCGCGACGGCGTGCCGTGGACGTAGTCGGTGGTGCCTACGAATTTCATGGGGACATTCTCCTATTTTTCCCCCCGATAAACAGGAGAATGTCCCCTATTTCCCCTATTTTCCGGCCTGCAGGCGCGGGAAGACGTAGAGCATCGCGACGCCGAGCGCGCAGCAGGCCGCGCAGAACACCAGCATCGGCAGCGCGGTGTCGGTCGGGAAGCGGCCCATCCATTGCACGCAAGCCGCGCCGATCAGCTGCTGCAGGAACCCGATCAGGCTCGAACCAACGCCCGCGTGCTGTGGTGCCAGGCTCACCGCGGTGGCGGTCACGTTCGGCAGCGAAAGGCCCTGGCCGTAAGACAGGACGCCGATCGGCACGAAGATCCACAGCGGGTGCGTCAGCCCCACCGCCACGAACGCCAGCGCAGTTGCCGCGCCCGCCGCCGACAGCAGCACGCCGGTGACGACCATCCAATGCTGGCCGCGGTGCGACATGAACTTGCCGACCGACCAGTTGCCGAGGAAGTAGCCCACCGCGATGAACAGGTAATACATGCCGAACTCGGTGGGCGCGCGGCCGAAGGCCGAAACCATCACGTACGGCGCGAGCGAAATGAACACCAGGAACGTGGCGTACACCACCGCGCTCTGCAGCACGCAGCCGGCGAACAGCGGCATGCGCGCGAGCGACCATGCCGCGGCGGCCATTTCCTTCGCGCGTGGCGGATGCGCCGTCGGGCGCCGCGTCTCGGGCAGGCGGCGCCACGCCGTGAAGCCGATCACCACCGCGGTCACCACCAGCACCGCGAATACGGCGCGCCAGCCGAAACCCGCCGCGAGGAAACCTCCCAGCACCGGGGCCAGCGAATTGCCGAGCACCGCGACCATGGTGAGTTGCGCCAGCGCCCGCGTCATTCGCTCGATGGGGTAGCGATCGCTGACGATCGCGCGCGCCACGACGATGCCGGTGGCGGTGCCGAACGCCTGGATGGCGCGTCCCACCACCAGCCAGTGCAGGCTCTGCGCGGTGAGGCTCACGAGCGCGCCCGCGATCATGATGCCGAGGCCGCACAGAACCGCGGTGCGCCGACCGTAGCGGTCCGCGATCGGGCCCCACACCAGGATGCCGATCGCGAACATGATCAGCGACACCGAGAACGTCGCCTGCACCGCCGCGACGCTCGCGTCGAAGTACTCGCGCACGGCCGGCAGCGCCGGCAGGTACAGGTTGGTCGCGATCGGACCGAGCGCGGTGATCGCCGCCAGCAGCAGGAGCAGCGCGCGGTCGGAGATCGGCGGCGTCTGCAACGCTAGATGCCGCCGATGCAGAGGTACTTGAGCTCGGTGTAGTCGAGGATGCCGTACTTCGAGCCTTCGCGGCCGATGCCCGATTCCTTGACGCCGCCAAACGGCGCGACCTCGGTGGAGATCAAGCCGGTGTTGACGCCGACGATGCCGTACTCGAGGCCCTCGGCGACGCGCCAGGTGCGCGCGAGATCGCGGGTGTAGAAGTACGACGCCAGGCCGAACTCAGTGTCGTTCGCCATGCGGATCGCGTCCTGTTCGGTCTCGAAGCGGAACACCGGCGCCACCGGGCCGAAGGTCTCCTCCCGCGCGACCAGCATGTCGGGCGTGACGTCGGTGACGATCGTCGGCTCGAAGAACGTGCCGCCGAGCGCATGGCGCTTGCCGCCGAGCGCGATCCTGCCGCCCTTCGCCACGGCGTCCGCGATGTGCTCCTCGACTTTCGCGACCGCCTTGGCGTCGATCAGCGGGCCCTGCTCCGTGGGACCCTGCAGGCCGTCGCCCACGCGCAACTGGCGCACCGCGTCGGCCAGCCTGGCGACGAAAGCGTCGTACACGCCCGACTGCACCAGCAGCCGGTTGGCACACACACAGGTTTGCCCAGTGTTGCGGTACTTGCTGGCGATCGCGCCCTGCACGGCAGCGTCGAGATCTGCATCATCGAACACGATGAACGGCGCATTGCCGCCGAGCTCGAGCGACACCTTCTTCAGCGTGCCCGCGCACTGCTGCATCAGCTTCTTGCCGATCTCGGTGGAGCCGGTGAAAGTCAGCTTGCGCACCAGCGGGTTCGAGGTCATCTCGCCGCCGAGCGCGGTGGCAGAACCGGTGACCACGCTGAACACGCCCTTTGGCACGCCGGCCCGCGCGGCGAGCTCGGCCATGGCGAGCGCGGAGTAGGGCGTCAGCATGGCGGGCTTGCAGACGAAGGTGCAGCCGGCGGCGAGCGCGGGGCCGGCCTTGCGCGTGATCATGGCCGCCGGGAAATTCCACGGCGTGATCGCCGCGACGACACCGATCGGCTGGCGCAGCACCAGAATGCGCTTGTCGGGCTGGTGGCCGGGGATGACGTCGCCGTAGACGCGTTTGCCTTCCTCGGCGAACCACTCGATGAACGCGGCCGCGTACGCCACCTCGCCCTTGGCCTCGGCGAGCGGCTTGCCCTGCTCGGCGGTCATCAGAAGCCCAAGGTCGTCGGCGTTGGCGAGCATCAGGTCGTGCCAGCGGCGCAGGATCCCGGCGCGCTCCTTGGCGGTCTTCGCCGCCCACGCGGGAAACGCCGCCGCCGCGGCCTCGATGGCGCGGCGCGTTTCGGCGGCACCGAGGTTCGGCACCGTGCCGAGCACCTCGCCGGTCGCCGGGTTGGTGACTTCAACCTTGCCACCGCCGTCGGCGTCGATCCACGCGCCGTCGACGTAGCATTGCTGGCGAAGGAGGGTGGGATCCTTGAGCTTGAGCATCGTGGTGGTCTCTTAGCCGATGTGCTTGCGGAAAAACCCGATCGATCGTTCGAACGCGAGGTGCGCGCTGGCGGCGTCGAAATCTGCGCGTTCGCTGCAGTTGAAGCCGTGCCCGGCGGGGTAGAGGTGGTACGTACCCTGCGGGTATGCCTGGCGCAGCTGCTCGACGTCTGTGAGGGGAATGTGCCCGTCGTGCTCGCCAAAGTGGAACAGCATCGGGCAGCGCGGGGTGGCGGGCAGCAGGCGCGTCAGGGCGCCGCCGTAGTAGACGACGCCGGCCGCAATGTTGGTCCTGCAGCCAGCGAGGTAGGTGACATGACCGCCCCAGCAGTAGCCGACCATGCCGACGCGTCCGGCGTGCGCCACGGCGTCGATCGCGGCGTTGACGTCGGCGATGGCACCTTCGCCGGTCGCCTTGCCCATCAGCTCGACGCCGGCCTGGAAACCTGCCGCGTCATAGCCGAGGTCCACGCCCTTGCGCTGGCGGTCGAACAGGGCCGGGGCAATGGCGAGGTAGCCCTGCGCCGCGAACTGTTCCGTCATGCGGCGGATGTGCGAGTTCACGCCGAAGATCTCCTGCACGACCACCACGGCGCCGCGCGGCGGGCCCGCGGGCTTCACGAGGTAGGCTGAGAGCTGGTTGCCGTCGGCAGCGAGCAGTTGCAGGGTGCTCATGGATGGCCTCCTGGAGTGGGAAACATCGTCCCCGGGGAGGCCCTACAGGATATCAGGAACGTATAATCCGCGGCCTTCGTCCCCGGGGTCTGCCACATGCGCTTCCAACGACCGCTCGTCCTCGCCTTGTCCTGCGCCCTGCTGGGCGCCGTTGCAGCCGCAACGCCGGTGTGGGCGGCCGAAACGCCTGCGAAAGCGGCAGTCCAGGCCACGGCGACGGGCCAGCGGCTCGACGCGCTGTACGAGCGCTATTTCGAGGAAGTGCTGCAGTCGAGCCCGATCCTCGCCACTTTCATCGGCGATCACCGCTATGACGACCGGCTACCTAACTCGATTGGCCCGGAATATCGCGCCGCCGCCAAGCGGATGAACGACCGCTACCTCGCGGAGGTTCAGGCGATCGACCCGGCGTCGCTGTCGCCGGCCGAGCGCACTTCGTACGATATCTTCCTGCGCGAGCGGCTGCGAGCGCGCGCCGCCGAGCGCTTCCCGGACCACCTGCTGCCGCTGAACCAGGCGGGCAGCCTGCTCACGCTGATGCCGTCGCTCGGCTCGGGAAGCAATGCCCAGCCGTTCGCGACGGTGCGGGACTACGAGAACTGGCTGCAGCGCCTGGATGGAATGGTCATCTGGATGGACCAGGCCATCGTCAACATGCGCCAAGGCATGGCCGAGGGTGTGGTGCAGCCGCGCCCGGTGATGGAGAAGGTGCTGCCGCAGCTCGACGCGATGATCGTCGCCCAGCCCGGGGACAGCGCGTATTTCGCGCCGGTGAAGAAATTCCCCGAGGCGATCGCGGCCGCCGATCGCGAGCGACTCACCCAGGAGTACACGGTCGCAATTCGCGACGAGCTAGTGCCTGCATACCGGCGGCTGCGCGACTTCGTGCGCGACGAGTACCTGCCGAAGACGCGCTCGACGGTGGCGTGGAGTGCGTTGCCGGACGGCGAGGCGTGGTATGCGTTCAACGCCCAGGAGCACACCACGACGACGATGAGCGCCGAGGAGATCCACCAGCTCGGCCTGAGCGAGGTGGCGCGCATCCTCGGCGAGATGGACAAGGTGCGGCAGGCGGTCGGCTTCAAGGGCGACCTGCAGGCGTTCTTCACGCACCTCGAGACCGATCCGCAGTTCTACTTCACCGACGGCGCCGATCTGCTGCAAGGCTATCGCGACCTCAAGCTGCGCATCGACGCCGCGCTGCCGAAGCTGTTCTCGGTGTTCCCGAAGGCCGACTACGAGGTGCGTCCGGTCGAGGCGTTCCGCGCACAGTCGGCGGCGGGCGCGTCGTACCAGCAGCCGTCGGCAGACGGCTCGCGGCCCGGCATCTTCTACGTCAACACGTTCAACCTGAAGGCGCAGCCGAAGTTCGGCATGGAGACGCTGTCGCTGCACGAGGCGTCGCCGGGGCACCACTTCCAGGTGACGATCCAGCAGGAACTCGAGGATGTGCCGCGTTTTCGCCGTTTCGGCGGCGACTACACCGCGTTCGTCGAGGGCTGGGCACTGTATGCGGAGTACCTCGGCAAGGAACTCGGGATGTTCCAGGACCCATACCAGTGGTTCGGGCGCCTGAATGACGAGCAGCTGCGCGCCATGCGACTGGTGGTCGACACCGGCCTGCACGCCAAGGGCTGGAGCCGCGAGCAGGCGATCAAGTACATGCTCGACAACTCGACGCTCGCCGAGTCGGACGTGGTGTCGGAGGTGGAGCGCTACATCGCGTGGCCGGGCCAGGCACTCGGCTACAAGGTGGGCGACTTGGCGCTGCAGGGCCTGCGGCACCAGGCGGAGGCCGCGCTCGGCGAGAAATTCGACGTGCGCGATTTCCACCGCGAGGTGCTGTCCGACGGCGCCGTGCCGATGGACGTTCTAGCCGCCAAGGTCGACCGCTGGATCGATTCCCTCTCCCGCCCCGCGGGAGAGGGCTAGGGTGAGGGCTCTTGCTCTCTCTCCTCTGCCGCCAGCGGTGGGTGAGGGTTCTCGCTCTTACTCTTGCTCTTACCTACCCTTACCCCCCCTCGCCTTGACGGGCTGCGGCCGTTCGTCCGCGCCCTCCACTCCAGGTGATTCCCCCGCCGCCACCGGCGCCGCTGCCAAGTCCAGCTCCGCCGAATCGCAGCGCCTCCACCAGATCACCGACCGCTACTACGACCAGTGGCTCGAGCTGCACCCGCTCGAGGCCACCGACCGGGGCGACCACCGCTCCGACGCGCGCTTCGGCGATTACGCCAGCGAGCAGTGGATGGCCGACGGCCTCGGCATCGAGCAGGAGTCGCTCGAGCGGCTCATGGCCCTGAAGCCCGGGCAACTGGGCGGCAACGACCGGCTCACCTACGACGCCTTCAAGCTCGGCCGGGAGATCGCGATCAAGGGCTACCGCTACCCAAGCGAATTGCTGCCGATGCAGCAATTCGATGGCCTGCACACTCGGTTCGCGACGCTCGGTTCGGGCGACGGCGCGCAGCCATTCCGCACCGGGCAGGACTACGACAACTTCCTCGGCCGCATGGACGGCTTCGTGCAGTGGGTGGACCGCTCCATCGCCAGCTTGCGTGCCGGCGCCGAGAAAGGCCTCTTGCAGCCGAAGGTGGTGATCGAGCGCACGATCGCCGAGCTCGGCCCACTCGCCGTCGTCGACCCACAGCAGAGCGTGTTCTGGCAGCCGCTGGAACGCATACCGCCCACAATGAGTGACGCCGACCGTGAGCGACTCAGCACGGCCTACGCCGACAAGCTCGCCAAGAACGTGCTGCCGGCGTATCGCCGCCTGCACGACTACCTGAAGAACGACTACCTGCCGCAGGCGCGCGACAGCATCAGTTGGGCCGACCTTCCGGCCGGCAGCGAGTGGTACGCGCAGCTCGTGCGCGAACATACGACCACGTCGCTCGCGCCGGAGGCATTGCACGAGCTGGGCCTGCGCGACGTGGCCCGCATCGGCGGGGAGATGGAACGCATCCGCAACCAGGTGGGATTCGCCGGCGATCTGCGCGGCCTGCAGGAAGCGCTGCGGGTCGATGCCAACCAGCACTACGCCCGCCCCGGCGAACTGCTCGACGGCTACCGTTCGCTGCAGCAACGCGTCGACTCCGCGTTGCCGTTGCTCTTCGAGCGCAAGGCGAAGGCGCGGCTCGAGGTCCGGCCGGTCGATGCGTCACGGGCGCTGACGTCGCCGGCCACGGTGTACGAACCCGGCAGCGTGGATGGCAAGCTCCCCGCCGTCTTCTACGTCAACACCTACGAGCTGGCGTCACGGCCTAAGTACCTGATGGAGTCGCGGTACCTCAGCGCAGCCGTTCCGGGTCGCCACTACCAGGCCTCCCTGGCACGGCAGATCCCCGACCTGCCGCACTTCCGCCAGGCCGGCGTCGAGAGCGTTGCGTTCATCGAGGGTTGGACGCTGTACGCCGCGTCGCTCGGCCGCGACCTCGGGCTGTACACGGATGCCTACAGCCTGTTCGGCGCCTTGAACGCCGAGTTGCTGCCCGCCGCGCGGCTGGTAGTGGACACCGGCATCCACGCCATGGGCTGGACGCGCGACAAGGCGATTGACTACTTGCGCGCCAACACAACCTTGGGCGAGTCCGTGATCCAGGCCGAAGTGGATCGCAGCATTGCCGCGCCGGCCGAGGGCATCGCGGCCAAGGTCGGGCAGCTCACCATCCTCGGCCTGCGCCATCGCGCACAGCAGAAGCTTGGACCGCGCTTCGACGTCCGCGCATTCCACGAGCAGGTGGTGGGCGGCGGGCCGCTGCCGCTGGCGGTGCTGGAGAAGAAGATCGACGGGTGGATTGCGGCGCAGGCCAATTGACAATTGGCGGAATGTAGCTACATTGTAGCTGCATGAAGGACAGTGTCATTCGAGCCCGAATCAGTGCTGCGTTGAAGGAAGAGTCCGCCCGGGTGCTCGCGGCCTGTGGACTCGAACCGAGCGAGGCAATTCGTCTTTTTCTGCAGCAGGTCGTGGTGCATAGGGGCATTCCTTTCGACGTCAGGGGTTCCATGGCTCCTGTTGCAGCCGGCTCCCGCTTGCGTGCCATGAAGGGTGCATCGCAGGCACGGGATCGAGCAATCGCCGCGCGGCAGGACTTGTCCGGCGGTGAGATGCTGCTCATTCGTCCGGAGCAGGCTCGGGGTGCGCAGGTTCGCTGGCGGGCGCGTGGGCGCAGGTGACCGCGCGGCTACATGAAGTTGCACTGACCCCCAAGGAGATCGACAGCATCCTTGCCGTTTGCGGTCCCAAGGCACTGCTTGTCGGTGGACAGGCCCTGGCGTTCTGGGCGAACTACTTCAACGTCGAGCCCGTCGGTGAACTGTCGGCCAAAGTGACCACCGACGCGGATTTCATCGGCTCGGCGCTCGTTGCCGGCGAGCTGCTCGCCGTGCTGGGCCGCGACTGGGACATGCGGACCGCCACCTTGGACGATGCGACCGGCCAGGTCGCGAAGGTTTACGCCCGCGTGCCGGGGGGCGGAGTCAAGCAGGTGGACTTCCTGAGCGGCATCGCCGGCATGGACACAAGAAGGATCAGGGCGCACGCGCTGATTGTCGATCTCCCATCGGGCGCCCAGATCAGGGTGCTCCACCCGCTCGACGTGCTGGAGAGCAGGCTCAGGAATCTGCAGATACTGCCCAGCAAACGGAACGCATCGGGCGTTGCACAGGCTCGGCTGGCCATCGACGTGGCCCGGCGGTTTCTCGAATCAATACTGGATCGTGGGGAGTCGGCGCGTGTGCTGCACCGTGAGGTCAATCGGGTGATCGCGCTTGGCCTCGAATCGCGGCTTTCATTGGTCCTGATGGAGTACCACCTGGATGTCCTGGTAGCCGTCCCGGTCGCGAGGATTGCATCGCCCGACTTCCGCTCGCGTCGATGGCCGAAGGTGCTGGACGCGGTCGCAGGGCTGCGACGCAAGCATGAGGCACGGATTGCCCGGCGGTTGATGATTGCGAGCAAGCGCCGAAGTTGATGTGGCTCCGGAGCACTCACCCGCCCTTCGGGCGCCCTCTCCCGCCTGGCGGGAGAGGGCTGGGGTGAGGGCACCTACCGATTCGTCCCGTGCTCCAGCGTCTCGATCGAGTCGACCTTGCCGGCGACGAAGCGGATGCGGCGCATCAGCTTGCTTGAGCCGAAATCGTAGGTCCACAGGTCCACGGGCACGTCCTCCGAGCCCTGGAACGGGATTTCCCGTCCGCCGTACTCGAAGCGCGGCTGGCGTGTGATCCAGGTGCGCTGCTTCGCCGCCGGGTCGCCGCAGTACTGCAGCACCTTCTCCTGGGTGTCGCCGTCGGTGATGAGCTTGCTGCCGCAGCGCAGCGTGTCGGCACCCGCCGACGCTGACACGAGCAGTGCGGCCATGCAGGCCACCGTGAGCAGGAGGCCCGATGCGATTGCGCGTGGCCTAGTAGCCGTAACCATCCGTGCGGATCTCCACGAGTTCGTCGCCAACGAAGCGCAGCTTGCGCAGCAGCTTGCTCGAGCCGAAATTATAGGTCCACATCTCGACCGGCAGCTCGACCCAGGCCGGGCCATAGAAGCCGTAGTCATAGTCGCCGTAGCGGGTGCTGCCCGGATAGGTCGGGATGCTGCGCCGGCCGACGGTGCCGACGAACGCGACGTCGCTCGGCGCGCCGCACAGCGTGCGCACCTTGTCCTTGCCATCGCCGATGCTCACGAGGCGCGTGCCGCAGCGCATGTTGTCGTCGGCGAGCGTGGAGGCACACGGTACGAAGACGGCCGCGCAGGCGAGAATGGCGAGCAAAGCAGGGCGAATCATCAGTCTTTCCCTGGGCCTTGCGGGCCCGCCTGCAAGTCTCGCCCGGGGCTCCTTATGTCGCAAATCTGGCTGCAAAAATCGGCGCGGAATTGACGTAATCTGGGTTGCCGGGGCCGGCCACTGCGACTCGATCCAGTCTCCGTCGCCCCGTTCAACCGCCGGCCTAAGTGGCTGATCCGGCGCTCTCTGCTACCCTTGCCGACCTGTCCGTAGCGCAGCGACCGCCACTTCCCATGCCCCTCGACCGCACCTACGAACGCCGCCTGGGGGCCTTGGTCAACGGCCGGTCCGCCGCCGCCCTCCGGGGCGGCCTCAAGGGCGTCGAAAAGGAATCCCTCCGGGTCACCCCCAAGGGCGGCATCGCCAAGACCCCCCATCCGAAAGTGCTCGGCTCGGCCCTCACCCACGAGCACCTGACCACCGACTACTCCGAGGCGCTGATCGAGCTGGTCACGCCCCCGTTCCCGGAGACCTGGGAGCTCACCCAGTACCTCTGCGACCTGCACCAGTTCGTCTACCGCAACATCGACGACGAGCTGCTGTGGGCGACCAGCATGCCGTGCGCCATCAAGGGCGACGACAGCATCCCGATCGCCGAGTACGGCCGCTCGAACGTCGGCCACATGAAGACCGTCTACCGCCGCGGCCTTGGCCTGCGCTACGGACGGGTGATGCAGGCCATCTCGGGCGTGCACTTCAACTATTCCTTCCCTGAGCATTTCTGGCCGGTGCTGGCCGACCTCGTAAAGAAGCCCGACAACGGCGCGGACTTCCGCTCCGACGCCTACTTCGCGCTGCTGCGCAACTACCGCCGCCACGGCTGGATCATCCTCTATCTTTTCGGCAACTCGCCGGCGATCTGCCCGTCGTTCCTGCTCGGCCATCGCGTGGACTGGCTGCAGGAGTTCGTGCCGGGCAGCCTCTACGCGCCCCATGCCACCTCGCTGCGCATGAGCGACCTCGGCTATCGCAACAAGAGCCAGGCGGCCCTGAACGTGTCGGTGAACAGCCTCGAACACTACGTGCGCGACCTCACCCGCGCGATCACAACGCCGCATCCCGACTACCAGAGGCTCGGCGTGAAGGTGGACGGCGAGTACCGGCAGCTCAACGCCAACCTGCTGCAGATCGAGAACGAGTACTACAGCTTCATCCGCCCCAAGCGCGTGGCGATGACGGGCGAGCGGCCCACCAAGGCGCTGCAGCGCGGCGGCGTGCAGTACGTCGAGATGCGCTCGCTCGACGTGAGTGCGTTCGACCCGGTGGGCGTGAACCAGAACAAGCTGCGGTTCCTCGAGGCGTTCGCGGCGTTCTGCGTGCTCTCGACCAGTGCGCCGATCCAGACCTCGGAGCAAGCCGAGCTCGACGGCAACCATGGCATCGTTGCGCGCGAAGGCCGCAAGCCCGGGCTCAAGCTGCACCGCGACGGCCGCGACGTGTCGCTGCGCGACTGGGCGCTCGAGATCGTCGACGCGATGCGCGGCGTGTGCGAACTGCTCGACGAAGGCGATGCGCAGCGCCCCTACACCACGGCACTCGACCTGCAGGCCGCCAAGGTGCACGACGTGTCGCTCACGCCGTCGGCGCGCTCACTGCTCGAGATGCGCACCAACGAGGAATCGTTCTTCAACTTTGCGCTGCGCATGTCGCAGCAGCACAAGGCGTATTTCCTCGACCTGTACTCGCCGAACGAATCGCGTCAGGACGAGTTCGCGCTCGAGGCCGAGGCGTCGCTGGTGGAGCAGTCGCGCGTCGAGGCGGCGGACACGATCAGTTTCGACGAGTACCTCGCGCGTTATTTCGCGGCGTAACCCCGCGCCGCGCCACGTTATGTTGTGCAAGCCGTCCGGCGCTGCGGGGATCACGTATAATCCGCGCAGGGATAAGACAACTTGGTGCCATCGAACTGTCATCCGCGGCCATTAGGCTCGTGTCACAGGCTCGAGGTCACTTGACATAACACGCGCCCAGGATGGGCGGCAGGGATCGGGAAGCAAGCAGATGAACAGCCCCTCGGCAACAGACTCCCGGGTCGCACGGGAGAGCGGAGCGTCTGTCACGGCGGCATCTTGGGACCCGTATGAGGTCTGGCTCACGCGCGTGAAGCTGCCCCGGGAACTGGTGCAGCGCAGGCAGGCGCCGCATGTGGTGGTTGCACCCGCGGGCAAGCCTAAGACTGGCAACGGGCCGTCGACCGAGCCGTCGCTCGCCTGAGAGCGTTCGGTTCCCTCTCCCGCCTGGCGGGAGAGGGCCAGGGTGAGGGTCCCTTTCTACTCCCTCAGCAACCCCGTCACCCACAGCCCGCGCGAATCCATCGCGCCGCGCAGCATGCCTTCGGAATTAAACGGCATCGCGATGCGCCCGTCGCGGCCGACCGCGATCACGCCGCCCGAGCCGCCGAGCTGCACCAGCTGCTGCATCACGACTTCGTCGGCGGCGGCGACCACGTCCAGGCCCTTGTGACGCATGAGCGACGCGATCTCGTGCGCCACGGCCGCGCGGATGAAGAACTCACCGTGCCCGGTGGCGGACACCGCGCAACAATCGTTCGCGGCATACGTGCCGGCGCCGATGATCGGCGAGTCGCCGACGCGGCCCCACTTCTTGCCGGTCATGCCGCCCGTCGAAGTCGCGGCCGCGAGATTGCCGTGCGAGTCGAGCGCCACGGCGCCCACCGTGCCCATCAGCGACTCGCGGCTGGCCTCGGCCTCACCCTGCAGCAGCAAATCGAGTTCGCGGCGGCGTCGTTCAGTGGCGAAGTGGCTGTTGGGCACGGGTTTCAGCCCCTGCTCGAGCGCGAATTCCTCGGCGCCCGTGCCGGCGAGCATCACGTGTGGTGAGCGCTCCATCACCAGGCGCGCCAGCTCGATCGGGCTGCGTACGTGCCGCACGCCGGTGACCGCGCCGGCACGCAGGTCGCGGCCGTCCATGATCGAGGCGTCGAGTTCGTGCTGGCCGTTGGCCGCGAGCACCGCGCCGCGGCCGGCGTTGAAGAGCGGGTCGTCCTCGAGCGCCTGCACGGCGATAGTGACCGCGTCGAGGCTCGTGCCGCCGCCGTCCAGCACCGCGAATCCTGCGCGCAGGGCGCGATCGAGGCCTGCACGGTAGAGTCGATCGTTCTCAGGCGTCAGCAGGGCGGCGGACAGCGTCCCCGCGCCGCCGTGGATGGCGATGGCGTGCATGTCGTCTCCTCGCGCCCGGAGCGCGGGCGGTCGCTTTCGGCGGCGGGCAGCTTATCATCGCCCACGACTCCAGCGGCCGAGGCCTCCGTGAAACCAGACACCGCCGCACTCGTGAGCGAATTGCGCATGCTCTATCCCGCGCTCGACGGGCTCGGCGAGGCAGCGCTCGGTCGCGTACTCCAGCACGCGCAGGTGTTGCACGTGCCGGCCGGCACGCCGATGTTCGGCGAGGGCTCGCCGTGCCGGCAGTTTCCGCTCGTGCTGGAGGGATCAATCCGCGTCGCCAAGGCGAGCGATGGCCGGGAACTGCAGCTGTATCGGGTCACGCCGGGAGAGAGTTGCGTGCTCACCAGCAGCTGCCTGGTCGGTGGCCGCGACTATCCCGCGAGCGGCGTGGTCGAGCGCGACGCGCGCCTCGTGGTATTGCCGAAGCCGGTGTTCGACGAGCTGCTCGCCACGCACGCGCCGTTCCGCCAGTACGTGTTCTCGCTGTTCGCCGAGCGGCTCACCGACATGATGACGCTGGTCGAGGCCGTCGCGTTCCACAAGCTCGACCGTCGCATCGCGGCGGCGTTGCTCGGGCACGGCAAGGTGGTGGCGCTCACCCACCAGCAGCTTGCCGACGAGCTCGGCAGCGTGCGGGAAATCGTCACTCGCGTGCTGCGGGGCTTTGCCGACCAGGGCTGGGTGCAGTTGGGCCGCGGCACCATCGAGGTGCTCGATGCACCAGCCCTGCGGCGGTTGGCGGAGGGCGGCTGACCCGCTCGACCCCCCGGGTGACCAAAGTTACAGACGCAGGGCCGGCGACGGGCCTAGGATGCCGCCCAGGGTCGAGCCCAATGGGTCGGCCACATCGAACATCAACGAGGAGAATTGGCTAATGACTGCAAACGTCGGTGGAATGGATCGCACCCTGCGCATCGTCGTCGGTATCGTGCTGCTGTCGCTGTTCTTCGTGCTCGAAGGCAATGCGCGCTACCTGGGCCTGCTCGGCCTGGTGATGATCGCGACCGGCGTGTTCCGGTTCTGCCCCGCCTACACGCTGCTCGGCATGAATACCTGCGGGATGAAAAAGACCTGAACGGGGAGGGGACACTCAAGAGAGCGTCCCCTGCACCCCCAACCCTCTCCCGCTAAGCGCGGGAGAGGGAGTCGGAGCACCCAGCGCATCAGCTGGGTGGTGGCCATCGCACCGGGCTGGCGCGCCACTTCCCGCCCGCCCTTGAACACGATCAGCGTCGGGATGCTGCGGATGCCGTAGCGCGCGGCCACCTGCTGCGCCTCCTCGGTGTTCAGCTTCGCGAACCGCGCGGCCGGCTCCATCCGGCTCGCCGTCTCGGCGAACGCCGGCGCCATCATCCGGCACGGCGCGCACCACGGCGCCCAGAAATCCACCACCACCGGCACGTCGCTCGCCGCCACGTGCTGGTCGAAATTGTGATCGCCCAGCTCGACCGGGTGGCCGTCGAACAGCGGTGTATGGCACTTCGGGCAGCGCGGCCCATCGGCCAGGCGCCCGGCCGGCACGCCAACCACGCCATTACAGTGCTGGCACACAACGTGCTGCTTGACGCTCATGAACGCTCCTACGCCGCGACTTCCTCGAAGGTCACGTGCGGTATATCGGCACGCTCCCGGGCATGTTCAAGCGTCAGGCCGCACAAGTTGCCGCTGGCATCCAGATCGAGCAGCGTGTTCTCGTCGAGTTCGCGTGTTTCGGCGATCTCCGAGCTGCGAAACTCGATGTACAGCGTGTCCGTATCCTGGAAATAAGTGATCTTCATGGCTTGTAAGGCCGGCTCGGGCCCGCAGGATCCATTCATCGCGGATAATGGCACGGTCGGGCCGTAGCCGGCAGAGGAAGAGGATGCGTTACAAGGACTACTACCAGGTGATGGGCGTCCCTCGCACTGCGAGCCAGGACGAGATCAAGCGCGCCTACCGCAAGCTCGCGCGCAAGTTCCACCCGGACGTCAGCAAGGAGAAAGACGCCGAGGAGAAGTTCAAGGAGCTGCAGGAGGCGAACGAGGTCTTGAAGGACCCGGAGAAGCGCGCCGCCTACGACCAGCTTGGTCCCGACTGGCGGCCGGGGCAGGACTTCCGCCCGCCACCCGACTGGGGCAAGGGCTTTGAGCACTCGCGCGGCCAGGGCGGCGCGGGGCCTGGCGAGTTCAGCGACTTCTTCTCCGAACTGTTCGGCGAACGCAGCCCGTTCCGCGGTGCCGCGCATGCGGGCGGCGGCCCGCGTGGCGGCCGCGGCTTCTCGGCGCCGGGCCAGGACCACGTGGCGCGCGTCGAAGTCGACCTCGAGGATGCCTACCGCGGCGGCACGCGCACCATCGAGCTCCGCTCGCCCGAGATGACTGCGGACGGCCACGTCATGGTCAAGCCGCGTACGCTGCGCGTGTCGATCCCGGCGGGGGTCACCGAGGGGCAGCAGATCCGGCTCGCGGGGCAGGGCAGCCCAGGTGTAGGCGGTGGACCGCACGGCGACCTGTTCCTCGAAGTCACGATCCGGCCGCACCCGCTGTTCAAGCTCGAGGGGCGCGACGTGACGCTGACGCTGCCGGTCGCGCCGTGGGAAGCCGCGCTCGGCGAAACGGTTGCCGTGCCGACGCTCGGCGGTTCGGTGGACATGAAGCTGCCAGCCGCGGCGCGCGCCGGCCAGAAGCTGCGCCTGCGCGGCCGCGGCCTGCCCGGCAACCCGCCCGGTGACCAGTTCGTGCTGCTCAAGATCGTGCTGCCGCCCGACAGCCCGGGCGCGCGGCAGCTGTTCGAGCAGATGAAGCGCGAGGTGCCCTTCGACCCGCGCGCGGACCTTGGCCAGTGAGGCGCCCGACATGAGCAGCATCGATCGCATCCTCGAAGGCCAGACGCTCGACGAGTCGGTCTGGCTCGAATTCGGCGAGTTCTGCGCGTCCCTGCACGTCGAGCGTCACTGGGTCGTGGAACTGGTGGATGCCGGCGTGCTGGAGCCGCGCGGACCGTCGCCCGATGCATGGTCATTCCCAGCCAGCGCGCTCTTGCGGGCGCGGGCCACGTCGCGGCTGGTCAACGACCTCGGCGTGAATCTCGCGGGCGTGGCGCTGATCCTCGACCTGCTCGAGGAACGGCGGCAGCTCGAGCGTCGCCTCGACGCCCTGGAGCGATTGCTGGAGCGCTGAGCCGGGAGGATCAGCTGACCGCGGCGCCGAGCAGGCTGCCGATGATCCACGTGACCAGGCCCGCGCCGCCGCCGATCAGCACCATGCGCAAGCCGCCGCGCCAGGCGTTGCGCCCGGTGAACAGGCTCAACGCGGCGCCGACGCCGAACAGCGCGATGCCGGCGACCACCGCGGCGACGGTCACGGCGCGCCTGAGCGGCAGCCCGAGCAGGAACGGCACCAGTGGCAACACGGCGCCGGCCGCGAAGGCGAGGAACGAGAAGATCGCCGCGCCCCACGGCGAGCCGAGGTCGTCGGGATTGAGGCCGAGTTCCTCGCGGGCGAGCGCGTCGAGCGCCGCCTCCGGATTTTTCACCAGCTCGCGGGTGATGCCCCGGGCCTGCTCGAGGTCCATGCCGCGCGCGGCGTAGATGAGCGCGAGTTCTTCCGCCTCTTCCTCCGGGTACTCGGCGAGCTCGTCGCGCTCGAGGCCGATCTGGTACTCGAACATCTCGCGCTGCGAACGCATCGAGATGTACTCGCCGGCCGCCATCGACAAGGCGCCCGCGAGCAGGCCGGCCACGCCCGCCGTGACCACGCTGGCGGCGGTCGCGCCGGCACCGGCCACGCCCATGATCAGGCTGGCGTTGGAAACGAGCCCGTCGTTCACGCCGAACACGGCGGCGCGCAGGTTGCCGCCGCCGTAACCCTTGTGACGCCGTTCGCTGACCCCGACCGAGGTCGGCATCACGTGGCCGTCGGGCGTACTGCGCGTCGTAGACGGAAAGTCCGCGGACTTTCAGCGCTGCCAGCATGGGCCGCACGCGTCGCGGGCCGAGCCGTCGCGCGAGCCTCGCCGCGAGCCTGGCGCGGGACGAGGGTGCAAACGGCGGCGGCGTGGCCCCGGGCTGCCAGGTTTCGGCCTGGCGGTCAGCCGCCGTGGCGAGGGCGGAAAACAGGCTGGCAATGCGCGGATCCGGCTCGCACGCCGCGAGCTCGCGGTACAGCCACGCGGACTGCTTTTCCTCGCGCCAGCTTTCCGGGACCGCTCACGTCAGACCGGCGCGGCGGGCGTGTGCAGCAGCTTCTGTACCTGCTTCAGCACGGCCACGTCGACGTACGGCTTCTCGATGAAATCCGTGGCGCCTTCGCGCATCGCGGCCACTGCGGTCGGCACGTCCGATTCGTCGGCCAGCAGGATCACCGGCACGTCGTTGCCGGAGCTGCGCAGGCGCCGCAGCAGCTCGAGCCCGGACATGCCGGGCAGCAGCAGGTCGACGATCAGGCAGGCCACCGCGCGGCCGTTCGTCGCGAGCAGGAAGCTCTCCGCGCTGTCGAACGTGGAAACGTCGATGCCGAGCCCGTGCAGCAGGGTGCGCAGCCCGCTCCGTGCTACCGGATCGGGATCGATCACTCCGACGATGGGAGGTGCGTCCTTGGGGGCGAGCGTGTGCTGCATATTCTTGGCGCGACCACAGGCCAAGCCAGTTCAGTACAGCCCGCAGGGAGGATCGTAAGCGGTGAACTGCGCTGCGGTCCGTGGTCGCATGCAGCGCAGTGTTCCCGGCGCCCATACACCGGATAATCGTGATTTATACCTAAAGCATGTGAACTGCGGCGATCACCTACGATCGTGCTGCGTCGCAGTAATTAAAGCCTATTCCTCGGGCCGTTCGACCTCGAGCACCATGCGCACCAGGTGCGCGAGCGAGTGCGCTTCCATCTTCTCCATCACGCGCGCGCGATGGATCTCGACGGTGCGCTGGCTCAGGTTCAGGTCGCCGGCGATCACCTTGTTGGCCTTGCCCGCGACCACCAGGTCGAGCACCTCGCGCTCGCGCGGCGTCAGCGACTCGAGCCGTTTGCGGATCATGTTGCGCTCGGCCAGCATGCGCCGGCTGCCGGCGTCCTTCTCGAGCGCCTGGTTGATGCGGTCGAGCAGGTCCTGGTCGCGGAACGGCTTCTGGATGAAGTCCACCGCGCCTGCCTGCATCGCCTCGACCGCCATCGGCACGTCGCCGTGGCCGGTGATGAAGATGATCGGCAGGATCGAGTGGCGCTCGTTGAGCTTCACCTGCAGCTCGAGGCCGCTCATGCCGGGCATGCGGATGTCGAGCACCAGGCAGCCGGGCCGGTCGTCGCGCTCGGCGTCGAGGAAGTCCTGCGCCGACTCGAACACCTCGACGGGCAGCCCCACGGACTTGAGCAACAGCCGCAGCGAATCGCGCACCGCCGCATCGTCGTCGACTACGAACACCGTGGGCTTCTGTTCCTTGATCACGCGTCATTCCCCTGTCGAGACCGCCGGGGACACCGGCAGCGTGAAGTGAAAACGGACCCCGCATCCATCATTGGGAGTGTGCCACAGGCGCCCGCCGTGGGCGCGCACGATGGAGCGGCTGATGGCCAGGCCGAGGCCGGTGCCGCTGGCCTTGGTCGTGAAAAACGGGTTGAACAGGTGCTCGGTGGCCTCGGGCGCGAGGCCGGTGCCGTGGTCGGCCACGGTGATCTCGACCTCGCCGTCGGCCGCCTCGCGGGTGGTGAGCACGCACCTCGCGCTGGTCCTCGGGCGCGTCGCTCATCGCGTCGATGGCGTTGCGGACCAGGTTCAGGACCACCTGCTGCAGCTGGATCGGGTCGGCGTACACGGTCGGCAGCGGCTCGCGGCAGTCGATGCGCAGCCGAATGTTGTGCAGCCGCGCGTCGGTCTCGGCGAGCGTGCTCAGGTCCTCGAGCAGGCGCGCGCAGTTGACCGGTTCGCGCTTCACCTCGCGGTTCTTCACGAAATTGCGCAGGCGGCGGATCACCTCGCCGGCGCGCAGCGCCTGCGCATTGATCTGCTCGAGCGCGGCGAGCACGTCCTCGATCTCGTGGTCCGGCTGCCGGATCAGGCGCTGGCAGGCCTGCGCGTAGGTGGCGATCGCCGACAGCGGCTGGTTGATCTCGTGCGCGAGGCCCGCGGCCATCTCGCCCATGGTCGACAGGCGGCTGAAGTGCGTCAGGCGCTCCTGCAGCACGCGCGCCTCGTCCTCGGCGCGGCGCCGGTCGGTGATGTCGTGGATCGTGCCGACGTACTTCTGCAGCCGGCCGTCCACGCCGAACACGGCCTGCATCAGGTGGTGCAGGTGCTTGACCGTGCCGTCGCGCAGCACCACCTGGTACTCGAGGTCGAGCGAGCCCTTGCCGGCCTCCATGCGCGAGAACTCGACCGCGACGCGCTTGCGGTCGGAGGGATGCACCCACTTGCCGACGAATTCCTCGCGCACGATACCGCGGTCGTGCGGCTCGACGCCGAGGATGCGGTGCAGCTGCGGCGAGAAGTAGTCGGGCGCGCTGCCGTCGGCGTGGATCACGTAGTTGCCGAGGTTGGCGAGTTCCTGCGCCAGGCGCAGCTCGGCCTCGCTGCGCCGCAGCTGCTCCTCGGCATCCTTGCGCGCGGTGATGTCGCGGATGAAGCCGATGAAGCGCGGCGGCTCCATGCCCTGCACCCGGCCCACCGCGAGGTCGCAGGCGAAGATGCTGCCGTCCTTGCGCCGCGCCCGCACCTCGCGGCCGACGCCGATGATGTGCGGCGAGCGCGTCTCGTGGTAGCGCTGCAGGTAGCCGTCGTGCTCGCTGCGCCAGGGCTCGGGCATCAGGTCGCGGACGTTGTGGCCGATGATCTCCTCGGGCACGTAGCCGAACACCCGCTGCGCGGCCTGGCTGAATTCCTGGATCGTGCCCAGGTGGTCGATGACGATGATGGCGTCGACCGCCGCGTCCAGCACGGCCCGGTACTCGAGCCCCTGCCGGGAGCGGGTCTGGCGCGCAGCGGCGCCACGGGCTGCCTGGGTGTGTTTGCTGGGCATCGCGTCCACGGACCGGGGTCGAGCCGCCAATCCTAAGGGAACGGGCGTGCCCGGACTAGGTATTACCGCCAACCGGGCTACGAAGCGTCGCGAATACCGTCTCGCCGCCGCGTCACGGAGAATAGTACCGCGGCCCGGCGGGGTTCGCCGGCCGCAGGTTGTGTTGCGTGACCGGGGAGACCCGAGGAGGCACCCATGAGACTGACCAGATGGGAGCCGTTCCGTGAAATGGACGACTTCTTCAAGGGCTTTGCGCCGATCTTCGGCCGCATGCCGGTGGGCCGCACCGGCGAGGGGCTCGACGAGTTCATGCCGCTTGCCGACATCGTCGAGCGCGACAAGGAGTACCTGATCAAGCTCGACCTGCCCGAAGTCAGGAAGGAGGACGTGAAGGTCCTGTTCGACGACGGCGTGCTCACCGTGCGCGGCGAGCGCAAGGTCGAGAAGGAGGAGAAGGGCGACAAGGTGCACCGCACCGAGCGCTACTTCGGCATGTTCGAGCGCAGCTTCGTGCTGCCCGAGGACGTGGACGTGACGGCGATCCGTGCCGAATCGAAGGACGGAGTGCTGACGGTCCACATGCCGCGGATGGCCGTGGAGAAGGCACGGCCGGTGACGATCAGCGTCCAGTGACGCTGCTCAACGCGCAGGGGCCGGGCGCCGGTGCGTCCGGCCCGTTTGCATTGAGGCCGATCACTGGGGGTGATGATCAGGGGGTAGGGGATAGTGCGGAGAAGAAAGAGCGGCCGGCAAGGCCGGCCTGTCCCTACACTATCCCCTATCCGCTATCCACTATCCCCTTCTTCAATGGTGCATCTGCTCGTGCCCCTGCCCCTGCTGCTGGGCAGGCTTCAGGTGCATCAGCGCACTCCCCGCCGTGTACAGCCCGAACCCGAGCAGCAGCACCCCGGCGACGTTGCGCAGCGTGGCGCGCGAGGCGAGGGCGCGGGCGATGCGCTCGAACGCCACGGTGGCGCTGACCATCGAGGGCAGGGTGCCGAGGCCGAACGCGACCATCACCGCCGCGCCGAGGCCGACGCTCGCGGTGGTCGCTGCGAGCAGCAGCATCGAATAGGTCATGCCGCAGGGCAGCCAGCCCCAGGCGAGGCCGAGGCCGATCGCGCCGCCGAGGCCGCCGGCCTGGCCCTGGGTACGGGCGAACGGCGCCACCCGCCGCCACAATCCCGAGCCTGCCGACTCGATCGGGTCGAGCAGCCGCCAGCCGAACAGCAGCTTGGCGGCCGCCGCCAGCATGATCAGGCCGGCCACCACGCGGAACGCGATCGACAGCGGCTTGACGTCCACCGCGTGCAGCAGCGTGCGGCCGAGCAGGCCGGCGAGCGCGCCCGCCACGGCATAGCTCGTGACGCGCGACAGGTTGTAGGCGAGCGCGTAGCTCAGCTTGGTGCCGAACGAGGCGTCGGTGCGGCGCATGGCGAGCGCGCCGGCGATGCCGCCGCACATGGCGATGCAGTGGCCGCTGGCGGCGAGGCCGGCCACGAAGGCGGCGCCCAGGCTCAGTGCGGAGGGATCTGGCGTCATCATCCGGGTGGGTCCTTGTGGTCGGCTGTGTCCGGCGGCGGTGCCTTGTCGTCCTCGAGCACCGTCCAGCCGGGGCTGTCGAGGTCGTCGAACTGGCCGCTGCCGGTGGCCCAGAAGAAGGCCCACAGGCCGATCGCGACCAGCACCAGTCCGAGCGGGATCATGATGTAGAGGATTTCCACGTCAGGCGGCCTCCGCCTGCGTGTCCGCCGGCCAGCCGGGTCGGCGCTGCGGCGTCGTGCCGCGCGACAGGCGCATCGCGTTCAGCACCACGACCACGGAACTGAGCGACATGCCGATCGCCGCGAGCCACGGCGGCACGAAGCCGAGCGCGGCCAGCGGCAGCGCTGCGAGGTTGTAGCCGATCGACCAGCCGAGGTTCTGGCGGATCACGCGCTGCGTGCGCCGTGCCAGCGCCACGGTGTGCGGCAGGTCTTCGAGCGATTCGCGCACCAGGATCAGGTCCGCGCTGGTCTGCGCCAGGGCCGAGCCGCGCCCCATCGCCACGGCGACGTCCGCGCCGCGCAGCAGCGGCGCGTCATTGATGCCGTCGCCCACCGCGACCACCACCGCGCCGTCGGCCTGCAGCGCCTTGAGCCGCGCCAGCTTGTCCTGCGGGGCGAGGCGGGCCGCGTAGCGCTCGATGCCGCAGCGCGCCGCAATGCGCGCCACCGCCGCGGCCTCGTCGCCACTCACCACTTCGGAGGGCAGCCCGAGTGCCGCGAGGCCCGCGACGCAGGCACTGGCCTCCGCGCGCAGCGGATCCGTCAGGCGGAACGCCGCGATCAGCCCCGTGGCATCGCCGAGGTAGACCCAGCTCTCGCCAGTGCCGTCGTCCGGCGTCGGTGCCGTCGCGGCCATGGCCTGGGTTGCGTCCGCTGCGTGCAGCCCGAGCGCGAAGCTGCGCGTGCCGATGCGCAGCCGCCGCTCGTCCACCGTGCCCTCGAGGCCGAGGCCGGCGCGCACCTCGACTACGCTGGCGCGTTCGGCCGGCACGCCCGAGGCGGCGAAGGCGCGGGCGATCGGGTGCTCCGACAATTGCTCCAGCGAGGCCGCGAGCGCCAGGGCCTGCGGTGCGGTGGTCGCACCGAACGTGCGCACGTCTTCGACGCGCACCAGGCCCTTGGTCAGCGTGCCGGTCTTGTCCCACAGCACATGCGTCGCCTTCGACAGCGACTCGATGGCGTCGGTGTGCGCCACCAGCACGCCGCGCCGCGCCAGTGCGGCCGTGGCAGCCGCCAGTGCGGTCGGCGTGGCGAGCGACAGCGCGCAGGGGCAGGTGACCACCAGCACGGCCAGCGTCGCCGAGAACGCGCGCGACGGGTCGACGTACCACCACACGGCGAACACGATCGCCGCACCGATCAGGATGCGACCGAGGAACCACGCCGCAGCGCGGTCGGCGGCCTTCGCGAGGCGCGGCCGCTCGGCCTGCGCGCGCTCGAGCAGCGCGACGATGCCCGACAGCACGGTATTGCCCGCCACCGCCGTGACGCGCACGCGCAGCGGTGCGCCGAGGTTGTGCGTGCCCTGGTGCACTTGCGCGCCTGGCGGCTTCGGCACCGCGGCCGACTCGCCGGTGAGCATGGACTCGTCGACCCGGCCGTCGCCCTCGAGCACCGCGCCGTCCGCGGCAAACACCTCGCCGCTGCGCACCACCAGCTCGTCGCCGGGCGCGAGTTCCACGGCCTGCACGTCCTCGGCCACGTCGCCGCGCATGCGCCGCGCGGTCATCGGCGCGAGGCGCGCGAGTGCGTCGGCCACGCTGCCGGCGCGGTGGCGCGCGATCATCTCGATGTAGCGGCCGAGCCCGAGGAAGAACACGAACATGGTCACCGAGTCGAAGTACACGTCGCCGTGGCCGGTGAGCGCGTTCCACACGCTCGCGACGAACGCGAGCACGATCCCCAGGCTCACCGGCACGTCCATGCTGATGCTGCGCGCGCGCAGCGCGTGCCAGGCGCCCTGGTAGAACGGCCAGCCCGCGTACAGCGCCACCGGGATCGACACCAGCATGCTCACCAGCCGCATGTACTCGCGCATGTCCGGGTCCATGCCGGAGGCCGCGCCGAAGTACAGCGGCACGGCGAACATCATCACCTGCATGTTGCCGAAGCCGGCGACGGCGAGGCGCTTCAGCGCGGCGCGCCGCTCGAGCAACGCCAGCTGCTCCGAGGGCTCGCCGGCGAGCGGGTGCGGGCGCAGGCCGACGTGCTCGAGCACGCGCAGCAGGTCGCCGAGCCGCACCTTCTGCGGGTCCCACACCAGCCGCGCGCGGGCGGTGGCCGGGTTGACGCTCACGTCGAGCACGCCGCTCTGCAGCGACAGCGCCTTGTCGGCGAGCCAGCTGCAGGCCGCGCAGCGCAGGCCCTCGAGCAGCACCGTGATGGAGCGGGCGCCATTCGCTTCCGCGCGCGTCAGGCGCTCGACCAGCTCCGGGCGGTCGTAGGCGGCCCAGCGGTCCGGACGCGGCGGCTCGTCGGCCCGCGAGCTGGACTCGTCACGGTAGCGGTAGTAATCGCCCAACCCCGCGCCGGTGATGAACTCGGCCACGGCCTTGCAGCCATGGCAGCACACGGGCTCGTCGCGGCCCGCGATGCGGGCGTGCAGCACGAGCCCCCGGGGCATGGGCTCGCCGCAGTGGTAGCAGGGCGTTGCGGCCGCGCTCATTGCGCCGGCCGGGCCTCATCCTTGCCGCAGACCATGGTGGCGCCGTCCCGCACGCAGTCCTTGCGGATCAACACGTCGGGGCGCGTCACGGCGAGGTACAGGGTGATGCCGCCGCCGACCACCGCGCCGAGCGGCGGGATGATCAGCAGCCAGGGCCACACGTGGCGGTACCACGGCTTGGTGGCGGCAGGGCTCATGGTCACAGCGTATCAGTCCGTCGGGCGCGATGAAGCGCGCCTTGCCGGCGGCCTTGAGGTCCGGGCGGTTGGTCGCCTGGATCTCGACCTGGATGTCGGCCCCGCCCTCGACCTGGTCGCGCGGCACGCGGATGCGCACCGGCACGCCCGCCACCTGGCCCGGTCCGACCCAGACGGTCGGGCCCGCGTAGTCGACCTCGAGGCCGGGCAGGCCGGCCGCGGTGATCGTGAACTCGTGCTCCGCGCTGTCCTTGTTCAGGATCTTGATGTTGTAGACGTTCTCGACCTTGCCGTCGGGCCGCTCGCGGTACAGCGCGTTGCGGTCGCGCATGATGTCCACGCCGACCACGTTGCGGTGGGTGATGCTCCAGGCGAGGCCCGCCACCAGCAGCGTGAGCAGCGTGGCGTAGACGATCGTGCGCGGTCGCAGCACGCGCTTCGGCGTGCCCTCGAGGCCGTGCTGCGTGTCGTAGCGGATCAGCCCGCGCGGGTAACCGACCTTGTCCATGACCTCGTCGCAGGCGTCGATGCACGCGGCGCAGGCGATGCACTCGTACTGCAGGCCCTTGCGGATGTCGATGCCGGTCGGGCAGACCTGCACGCACAGCGTGCAGTCGACGCAGGAACCCAGCCCCTTCGACGCCGGGTCGATGCCCTTCTTGCGCGGGCCGCGCGGTTCGCCGCGCCGGTCGTCGTAGGTGATGATCAGCGTGTCCTTGTCGAACATCGCGCTCTGGAAGCGCGCGTACGGACACATGTACTTGCAGACCTGCTCGCGCATGAAGCCCGCGTTGACGTAGGTGGCGCCGCCGTAGAACAGCACCCAGAACGTCTCCCACGGACCGGTGGCGAAGTTCGCGATCAGGCCCGCGAGTTCCGTGATCGGCGTGAAGTAGCCGACGAAGGTGAAGCCGGTCCACAGCGAGAAGATGATCCACAGCAGCTGCTTGCCGCCCTTGCGCAGGATCTTCTCCGTGCCCCACGGCGCCTTGGCGAGCTTCATCTGCTGCGAGCGGTTGCCCTCGATGAGGCGCTCCATCCACAGGAAGGTCTCGGTCCACACGGTCTGCGGGCAGGCGTAGCCGCAGAACAGGCGTCCGGCCAGCGCGGTGAAGAAGAACAGCGCGAGGGCCGCGATCACCAGCAGCCAGGTGAGGAAGTAGAAGTCCTGCGGCCACAGCGTCAGGGCGAAGATGTGGAACTTGCGCGCCGGCAGGTCGAACAGCACCGCCTGCCGCCCGCCCCACGGGATCCAGGGGATGACGTAGAAGATGCCGAGCAGCACCCACGCGGCAATGGTGCGCAGCCGCTGGAAGCGGCCGTCGATTTCACGCGGATAGATTTTCTGGCGGGCTGCATACAGCCCACCATCCATGTCGGTCTCGGGGGCGCTCATTCCGTGCTCCGGACCCCGTCTTCGGCGGTCGCGTCGGTCGCCGGCGGTTCCGGGTGAGCGGTGCGTACGAGGTACAGGATCAGCAGGCTGGACAGCGAGGCGACCAGCCAGAAGAAGAAGAAGCCGACGGCATAGCCGTCATCCGCGTGGCGAACGCGGGCGGCGGGTAATCGTCGTTGCCGATCAGCAGCGGGTCGATGAAGGCGAAGCAGACCATGGTCGCGACGCTCGCGACGAGGAAGGAGGGCCAGGCCACGATGGCCACGTCCTGTCCGAGGCGTGGCCACCGCAGCTTGCCCGAGTACTCTTCCGGATGAGCGCCGAACACCTTGGTGCTTCCGGCCGCCTAGTTACCGGACTCCGACAGGTGCAGTGCGTAAGCCGCGAGCAGGCGTACCCGCTCGGCGCCGAGGCGCTCGCCGAACGCCGGCATCTGGCCCGCGCGGCCCTTGGTGACCGTCTCCTTGAGGGTCGCCGCGTCTCCGCCGTACAGCCAGACGTCGTCCGTCAGGTTCGGGGCACCGACCGCCGTCATGCCCTTGCCGTCCATGCCGTGGCAGCCGACGCAGCCGGTCGTGACGAACAGCTGCTCGCCCTCCGCCGCCAGGGCCGCATCGTGCTGCTGGCCGCTCAGCTTCTGTAGGTAGGCGACGACCTTGTCGATACCCTGTTCGCCGAGCACCGGGCCCCAGGCCACCATGCCGGCGGCGACGCGACCGTTGGCGATGGTCTGCACGATCGTGTCCGGGTCGCCGCCCCACTGCCAGTCCTTGTTGGCGAGGTTCGGGAAGCCCCTGGCCCCGCCGCCGTCCGAGCCGTGGCACTGCGCACAGTTGTTCTGGAACAGGTTGCGTGCCGTGGCCATTGCCTTGCCGTCGGCCGCGAGCTGCGGCACGGTCATCGCGGCGAACGGTGCGAGGTACTGCGCGGCCCTGGCTTCCGCCGCGGCCCGCTCCTGCTGGTACTGCCCGGACTGGGTCCAGCCCTTGATGCCGGCGAAAGTGCCGAGGCCCGGGAACAGCGCGAGGTACAGCAGGCCGAAGGCCACGGTGATGTAGAACAGCCACAGCCACCACTTGGGCAGCGGGTTGTTGTACTCGCGCAGGTCCTTGTCCCACACGTGGCCCGTGTCCGCGCCGCCGCCGATCTTCTCGGTCGCGGAGCGCGGCTTGGCGGTCCAGCGCAGCAGCCAGACGCAGGCGAAGATATTGGCGATCGTCAATACGATGACGAACAGACTCCAACCGGTAGTCATGGGGTCTTGCTCCCTTGATCCTTAGCGGACGGATTCTCGTTGAACGGCAGTTGTGCCATCTCGTCGAAATCCGCCTTGCGGCGCTTGCTGTAGGCCCAGGCCACCATCCCGATGAAAGCCAGCATCAGGAACAGCGTGATGAGCCCGCGGACGGTACCGATGTCCATGGTTCAGGTGCCCGCACGGCGTTGGTGCCGAGCCCCTGCAGGTAGGTCACCAGCGCGTCGAGCTCGGTCTTGCCCGCCACGGCTTCTGCGGCTCCGGCAATGTCGGCGTCCGTGTACGGCACCCCGACCTTGCGCAGCGCCTCCATCTTCTTCGCCACCAGCGGCCCGTCGAGCACGGCGTCCTTGAGCCACGGGAAACGCGGCATGTTGGACTCCGGCACGACGTCGCGCGGGTTGAGCAGGTGCACGCGGTGCCAGTCGTCCGAGTAACGGCCGCCGACGCGCGCGAGGTCGGGCCCGGTGCGCTTCGAGCCGAACTGGAACGGGTGGTCGTACACCGATTCGCCCGCCAGCGAGTACGGCCCGTAGCGCTCGGTCTCCGAGCGGAACGGGCGGATCATCTGCGAGTGGCAGACGTAGCAGCCCTCGCGGATGTACACGTCGCGGCCGGCGAGGTTGAGCGCCGGG
Source organism: uncultured Gammaproteobacteria bacterium (assembly GCA_963731105.1). GTDB lineage: Bacteria > Pseudomonadota > Gammaproteobacteria > Steroidobacterales > Steroidobacteraceae > RPQJ01. The sequence goes on along the minus strand of CAVSUM010000010.1, from coordinate 116,579 downwards.
TACGGCTTGATGCCCGGAGCCGGGTGGGTGCCCGCGCCCTGGAAGTACAGCGGCACGATCTCGACCAGGCCGCCGACGGCGATCACGAGCGCGATCAGCACGCCCATCAGGCCGATGTTTTTTTCGACTGATTCGTGGTTCATATGGCTTCCCCTGTCAGGCCGGCTGCACGACGAGGGCGTCCGCCGTGCTGGTGCGCCCGGCGATCGTCTTCCAGACGTTGTAGGCCATGATGAACATGCCCCCGAGGACCAGCGTGCCGCCGAGCAGGCGGACCGCGTAGTACGGGTACGTGGACTTGATCGACTCGATGAACGCGTAGGTCAGCGTGCCGTCGGCGTTCGTCGCGCGCCACATCAGGCCCTGCATCACGCCGGCGATCCACATCGAGGTGATGTAGAACACCACGCCGATGGTGGTGGTCCAGAAGTGCACGTCGATCAGCTTCGTGCTGTACATGGTCTCGCGGCCGTACAGCTTCGGGATCAGCGCGTACATGGTGCCGATCGAGATCATCGCCACCCAGCCGAGCGCGCCGGAGTGCACGTGGCCGATCGTCCAGTCGGTGTAGTGCGAGAGCGCGTTCACCGTCTTGATCGACATCATCGGCCCTTCGAAGGTCGACATGCCGTAGAACGACAGCGACACGATCATGAACTTGAGGACCGGGTCGGTGCGCAGCTTATGCCACGCGCCGGAGAGGGTCATGATGCCGTTGATCATGCCGCCCCACGACGGCGCGAGCAGGATCAGCGAGAACACCATGCCGAGCGACTGCGCCCAGTCGGGCAGCGTCGTGTAGTGCAGGTGGTGCGGGCCCGCCCACATGTAGGTCGAGATCAGGGCCCAGAAATGCACTACGGAGAGCCTGTAGGAATAGACCGGCCGGCCGGCCTGCTTGGGCACGAAGTAATACATCATGCCGAGGAAGGCCGCGGTCAGGAAGAAACCGACCGCGTTGTGCCCGTACCACCACTGCACCATCGCGTCGACCACGCCCGGGTAGACGCTGTACGACTTGGTCAGCGTGACCGGCACCGCCAGGCTGTTCATGATGTGCAGCACGGCGATGGTGATGATGTACGCCGCGAAGAACCAGTTGGCGACGTAGATGTGCTTGACCTTGCGCAGCACGATCGTGCCGAAGAACACCACGGCGTAGGCCACCCACACCACGGCGATCAGCAGGTCGATCGGCCACTCGAGCTCGGCGTATTCCTTGCTGGTGGTGAGGCCGAGCGGCAGCGTGATCGCCGCGAGCAGGATCACCAGTTGCCAGCCCCAGAAGGTGAACGCGGCCAGCTTGTCCGCGAACAGCCGCACGTGGCAGGTGCGCTGCACGATGTAGTACGAGGTGGCGAACAGCGCGCTGCCGCCGAACGCGAAGATCACCGCGTTGGTGTGCAGCGGGCGCAGCCGGCCGTACGAAAGGAATGACCAGGGTGGCAGCAGGTCGGGCCACAGCAGTTGCGCCGCGATCAGGACGCCGACCAGCATGCCGACGATGCCCCACACCACGGTCATGATCGCGAACTGCCGGACCACCTTGTCGTTGTAATGCGTGGCCGTCATATGTCTTGCTCGCCTCGAGAGGTTGGAAACTGTCCCTGCGCCCGGTGTGCGAAGCACACAAGCCGGGCAGATGTTAAGGGATGAAGTGCTGCGCGCCATGTCCGCGGAACGCCGGCGCACGTAAGTACTTTCCGCAGGCGGCATCCACGAATTGCAGACGCGGCCGGCGATGCGCAGAGTATTGACAACATATTAGAAATGTCGGATGGAGGGCGCGCCATGAAACGCCTCGACCGCATCCTCGCCGTGCTCGACCCGACCAGCGAGACCCAGCCGGCGCTCGCCAAGGCCGCCACGCTCGCCCGCCGTTGCGAGGCCACGCTGGAGCTGTTCATCTGCGACTACGACCCGTCGCTCTCCGGGCAGCCGTTCTTCGACACCGACAAGCTGCGCCTGCTGCGCGACGAGTTCGTCAGCGAGCGCCTCGAGTACCTCGAGGAGGCGGCGGAGGAACTGCGCGCCGAGGGCCTTGCAGTTGAGACGCATGTGCATTGGGACAACCCCACCTACCGGGGTATCCTGCGCCGGGTGGAGGAAACGTCCCCCGATCTCGTGGTGAAGGACACCCACTACCACACCGCGCTGCGGCGCACGCTGTTCACCAACACCGACTGGAGCCTGATCCGCACCTGCCCGGCGCCGCTGCTGCTCGCCAAGCCGGGCGACTGGCCGGACACGCCGCGGATCCTGGCGGCCCTGGACCCAGGGCACCTCGGCGACAAGCCGGCGGCCCTCGACCACGACATCCTGGAGTGGTCCGAGCTGGTCGCGGCCCGCATGGGCGGCGAGCTGCACGCGGTGCATGCGTTCTTCCCGGCGGCACTGCTGGCGGCGACCACCAACATGGCCGGCATGCCGATGGTGAGCGGCATCACCGCTGCGGAGATCGTCGAAACCGAGCGGCAGCGCATCGCGGGGGTGCTGGGCGGGATCGTAGGCTCCCACCCGGTCGACCCGTCCCGGGTGCACCTCGAGCAGGGTGCCGCCAACGAGGTGCTGCCGCGCCTCGCGGACAGCCTGGGCGCGGCCCTGCTGGTGATGGGTGCCGTGTCGCGCGGCCGCCTGCAGGAGGTGTTCCTCGGCAGCACCGCCGAGCGAGTCCTGGACCGCATCGGCTGCGACGTGCTGGTGGTCAAGCCGGCGGATTTTGCCGAGAAGCTGCCGTTCTGAAGGTTGTGAACTGCCGCACAGTCGGCCGGCTGCGACCGATCCGCATCTCACATTTCCGGCCCGCCGCCGGTCCTATACTCGGCGGCAAATGAGCCATACCAACGTCCTGCTCGTCAGCGCCGAGCCCGACGACCACGCGGCCGTCGGCGCGGCATTCGACGCCATCCGCGGCCAGCCGTACCGCATGGAGACCGTCGGCACCCTGGCCGACGCCCTCGCGGCCGTGCGCAGCGGGCGGGTGGACGCGATCCTGCTGGACCTCAACCTGCCGGACAGCCTCGGCGCCACCACCTTCCTGCGCCTGCAGCCGAAGGCCACCACCATCCCGGTGATCGTGCTGGTCGCCGAGCAGGACGAGGACCTCGGCAAGCAGGTCGTGGAGCGCGGCGCGCTCGACTTCCTCACCAAGGGTCAGGTCACGGCGCAGCTGGTGGACAAGGTGCTGCGCTACGCGACCGAGCGCACCCACACGCTCAAGGCGCTCAAGGCCTCCGAGCAGCGCTACCGCGAGCTGTTCCAGAACGTCACCGCCGGCGTGTTCCAGACCACCGTGGACGGCAAGTTCATGGCGGCCAACCCGGCGCTGGTGCGCATGCTCGGCTACGACAGCGAGGACGAGCTGCTCGCGGTCGACGTGGCGCGCGACGTCTACGCCGAGCCCGACCACCGCGACCAGTGGGTGCAAGTCGATGGCCGAGCACGGCGAGGTGCGCAACGCCGAGCTGCTGCTGAAGCGCAAGGACGGCAGCAAGCTCGTGGTGCTGGAGAACTCGCGCGCGGTGCGCGACGCCGACGACCGCGTGCTGTTCTACGAGGGCACGCTGACCGACATCACGGCGGCCCACGCCCTCTCCGAGCAGCTGACCCACGACGCCAGCCACGATCCGCTCACCGGCCTGAAGAACCGCCGCGAGTTCGAGACGCGGCTGCAGCACGCGCTCGAGTTGTCGCACGCCACCGGCGCGCCCACGCCGTGCTGTTCATGGACCTCGACCGATTCAAGGTGGTCAACGACACCTGCGGCCACGTCGCCGGCGACGAGCTGCTGCGCCAGCTCGGCCAGGTGCTGCGGTCGCGGGTGCGGCTCGGCCGACGTCGTTGCCCGCCTCGGCGGCGACGAGTTCTGCGTGCTGCTGCAGAACTGCGGCCCGAACGACGCGCTGCAGGTCGCGCACAACGTGCTCAAGGCCGTGTCGAGCTTCCAGTTCGTGTGGGGCGCGCACGTCTTCGGCCTCGGCGTCAGCATCGGCGTCGTGGTGGTGAACTCGAACTTCAAGCGCCTCGCGCAGGTGATGAGCGCCGCCGACACCGCGTGCTACGCGGCCAAGGACGGCGGCCGCAACCGCGTCGTCGTGTACCAGGAGGACGCTGCCACCGTGGCTCGCCAGCGCGCCGACGCCGACTGGGTGGGCCGCGCCAAGCGCGCGCTGGCCGACAACCGCCTGTTCCTCGAGGCGCAGCCGATCCACGCGCTGGCGCTCGGCAGCCGCGAACCGCCGCACTACGAGCTGCTGGTGCGCATGCGCGACGACAGCGGCCGTGCGGTGCCGCCTGGCGCATTCCTGCCGACCGTGGAGCGTTACAACCTGTCGGTACGCTACGACCGCTGGGTGATCGGCGCGGCGCTCAAGTGGATGCAGGAGAACGCTCGCGGCCATGTCCCGCGTGTCGCGTTTCTTCGTCAACCTGTCGCGCGATTCGGTGGTCGACCCGACCATGGCGGCCAGCATCCGCAACGCGCTCGGCGAGGCCGGCGTCGACCCGCGCCGCATCGGCTTCGAAGTGCCGGAGAAGGTGGCGATCGCCAACCTGACGCAGGCCAACCAGCTGTTCGCCGACCTGCGTCGCATCGGCTGCACCATCAGTCTCGACGACTTCGGCAGCGGCGTGTCGTCGTTCGCCTACCTGAAGGCGCTCGGCGCCGACTACCTGAAGATCGACGGCATGTTCGTCGGCAACATCTCGCAGGACAAGGTCGACTACGCGATGGTGCGCTCGATCACCGACATCGGGCACGTCATGGGCAAGCGGGTGATCGCCGAGTCCGTCGAGAACGAGGACGTGCTCGAGAAGCTCGGCGAGATCGGCGTCGACTACGCGCAGGGCTTCTGCGTCGGCGCGCCACGGCCGATCGAGGAGCTTGCCGCGGTCGATGTCGGCGACCTGCTCGCCGGCTGAGATTCCCCTCTCCCTACCCTCTCCCGCCTTGCGGGAGAGGGTGCCCGAAGGGCGGGAGAGGGCAGGGTGAGGGTCCGGGTCCTGGCCCTCACTTCATCCGCACGTACTCGCCGGGCGCCGCGCCGAGCGGCTTGAGTCCCTGCTTCGGCGCGCCCATCGCCGGCGGCGCCACCTTGCGCGAGCTCGAGCGTTCCTCGAGCCACTTCGCCCAGGTGGGCCACCACGAGCCCGGCGTCGGCTCGACCTTCTCGAGGTACCGCTCCGGCGTCAGCAGTCGAGCGCCCGACTTCGACGTATGCACGCGGTGGCGGCGCTTCGGGTGCTGCGGGCCGCTGATGATGCCGGCGTTGTGCCCGCCGCTCGTCAGGCAGAAGGTGTAGTCGGCCGAGCGCACCAGCTTGCCCACCTTGTACACCGAGCGCCACGGTGCGACGTGGTCCGTCTCGGTGCCCACGACGAACATCGGCACGCTGATGTCCGACAGGCTCAGCTGTTCGCCGTTCGCCACGTAGCGGCCCTCGGCGAGGTCGTTGTTCAGGTACAGCTGGTGCAGGTAGTCGGTGTGCATGCGGTACGCCATGCGCGTGCCGTCGGCGTTCCACGACATCAGGTCGTTGACGCCCATGCGCTCGCCCTTGAGGTAGGTGGCGATCGACGGCGCCCACAGCAGGTCGTAGGTGCGCAGCAGCTGGAACGCGCCGCCCATCTGCCGGCTCTCCAGCACGCCTTCCTTCCACATCAGCGCCTCGAGCATCGCGAGCTGCGCCGGGCTGATGAAGATCGACGAGCTCCCCCGGCTCGCTGAAGTCGGTCTGCGCGGCGAACATCGTCACGGTGGCGAGGCGCTCGTCGTCCCGCGCGGCCAGCTCCGCCGCGGCGATCGCGAGTAGCGTGCCGCCGATGCAGTAGCCGACGGCGTGCACCTTGCGCTTCGGCACCACCTTGCCGACCGCGTCGAGCGCCGCGCGCACGCCGAGCGTCAGGTAGTCGTCCATCGCGACGTTGCGGTCCTCGGCCGTGGGGTTCTTCCACGAGATCATGAACACCGTGTGGCCGAGGCCGGTGAGGTAGTTCACCAGCGAGTTCTTCGCCGACAGGTCGAGGATGTAGTACTTCATGATCCACGCCGGCACGATCAGCACCGGCTCGGCGTACACCGTCGTCGGTCTGCGGCGAGTACTGGATCAGTTCCATCAGCTCGTTGCGCAGGATCACCTTGCCCGGCGTGGCCGCCACGTCCCGGCCGACCTCGTAGTTCTCGACGCCCACCGGGCCGAGGCCCTTGTAGGTGCGCGCGACGTCCTCGGCGAGGTGCTTGAGGCCGCGCACGAGGTTGCGGCCGTTCTCGTCGACGGTCTGCCGGATGAGCTGCGGGTTGGTCGGCAGGTAGTTGTCCGGCGCGACGAGTTCGAGGCCCTCGCGCACCGTGAAGCCCACGATGTTCTCGGCCGCCGGGTCGGCACCCGGCACGTTCTGCAGCGCCTCGCGTGCCCACTCCGACGCGGACAGGAACGACTGCGCCATCAGGTTGAACGGGAACTTCGCCCACGCCGGGTCAGCGAAACGGTTCGCGTACGGCGTGCCCGCGGCGCGCGGCGGCTCGCCCTTGAGCGCGGCGCCCGAGAACTGCGCCAGCGCCAGTGACTTGGCGAGTGCCGAGCGCGCCAGCGCGGCCTGCCGGCCGGGCGCCGTGGCGAGCCGTGCCAGCACGTTGAGCCACGCGCCGCCGAAGGCCTGCGGCGACAACCCGCCGGTCCACTGCGCGAGCGTGGCGAGGAAGTGCCGCGAAACGTCGTCGGTGGCGGGCGTGGTGCCGCGCCTGCGTGCCGGGTCGGCCATGGGAGATGCCTCAGATCGTCTTCAGGTCCACCGAAACGTCGGCGAGCAGCCGCGGGTCGGGGCGCTTGCGCTCCGCCAGCCACCGCTTGCCGTTCATGAAGTCGCGCATGCTGTTGATCGCGTCGACCGCGAGCAGGTCGCCGCCGCCGAAGTAGTAGAGCGCGAAACTGCCGCTCGCCGGGTCACCGCGCAGCACGGTGCTGTCGTAGCCCTCCGCGAGCCCGGCAATCTGCAGCTTGACGTCGTACTGGTCCGACCAGAACCACGGCACGTGCTCGTGGCGCGCCGGCTTGCCGCAGATGTTGAGCGCGGCGGTCTTCGCCTGCTCGACGGCATTGTCCACCGACTCGAGCCGCACGCGGCGTCCGTAGCGCACGCTCGGGTGGTTGGTGCAGTCGCCCGCGGCGTATACGTTCGGGTCGGAGGTGCGGCACTGCTCGTCCACCCACACGCCGTTGTCGCAGCGCAGGCCCGCCGCCGCGGCCAGCGTGACGTCCGGCAGGATGCCGACGCCGACGATCACCAGGTCGGCCGGGTATTCCTGCTCACCGCAGCGCACGGCGGCGACCCGGTCGTGGCCGGCGAAGGCCGACACGGTCGCGTTGCAGACGATGCGCACCCCCTCGCGCTCGTGGCGCGCGATGTAAAACGCCGACACCTCGGGCGCGACGACGCGCGCCATGGGGCGATCCGCCATCTCGAGCACAGTCGCTTCGAGGCCGAGGTGGCGCGCGCAGGCGGCCGCCTCGAGGCCGATGTAGCCGCCACCGACCACCACCAGGCGGCGCGCCGCCGTGACGTCGGCCCGGATCGCGTCGACGTCGGCGATGGTGCGCAGGCAGTTGATGCCGGGCAGGTCGTGCCCCGGGACCTCGAGCCGCCGCGGCTGGCTGCCGACGCACAGCAGCAGCTTGTCGTAGGTGAGCTCGCTGCCGTCGCCGAGCCGCAGGCGTTGCGAGGCGCGGTCGATGGCCGTGACCCGGACCCCGAGGCGCACGTCCACACGGTGCTGCTGGTAGAACTGGCTGCTGCGCAGCCACAGCCGCTCGCGCTCGAGCTCGCCCGCCAGGTACTTCTTGGACAGGGGCGGCCGGTTGTACGGCAGGTACGGCTCGTCGCCCACCAGCACGATCGGCCCGGTGTGACCCTCGCGACGCAGGGTGTCGACGGCCTGCACGGCCGCATGACCCGCCCCGACGATGACGACCGACTGTGCCATTGCGGTACTCTTTATATACGGCCCCATGTCCGCACTCCACCCCCGAACCCCGGCGCAGCGCATCGGCCTCTGGCTGGGCCTCGGCCTGTTCGCGCTGCTGCTGCTGTTGCCAGCGCCCGAGGGATTCGCGCCGACGGCTTGGCGCGCCGCGGCGCTCGCCGCCCTGATGGCCGTGTGGTGGTCGACCGAGGCCCTGCCGATCCCGGCCACGGCGATGCTGCCCCTCGCGGCGGGACCGCTGCTCGGCATCGTGCCCGTGGAACGGGCCGGGCATGGCTACGGCAGCTCGACCATTTTCCTGATCCTAGGCGGCTGCCTGCTCGCGCTGGCGCTCGAGCGCTGGCAGCTGCACCGGCGCATTGCGTACTTCGTCGTTATGCGCTCGGGCGCGAGCGCCCGTCGCCTGGTGCTCGGGGTGATGTCGGCCACCGCGTTCGTCAGCATGTGGGTCTCGAATACCTCGACCACCTTGATGATGCTGCCGGTGGCGGTGTCCATCGCGGCTTTGGTCGCGCCGGATCCGGGACAGGCGGCCGGCGAGCGGCGCAACTTCTCGGTCGCGATCCTGCTTGCCGTGGCGTATTCGGCCACGATCGGCGGCCTCGCCACGCTGATCGGCACGCCGACCAACGCGCTGGCCGTCGCGTTCATGGAGCAGACCTACGGGGTGCGGCCGAGTTTCGCCGAGTGGCTGGTGTTCGGCGTGCCGTGCTCGCTGCTGATGCTGGTGGGCGCTTGGTGGGTGCTGGTGGCCGTCAGCCATCCGTTCAGGTTGCCCGACATCGCCGGGGCCCGGGAACTGGTGCGCGACGAACTACGCGCGCTCGGGCCGATGAGCGTGCCGGAGCGTCGTGTCGCGGTGATCGGCGTGGCGGCGGCCGTCGCCTGGGTTGCCTCGCCGTGGCTGAAGTCCGTGCCCGGGCTCGGCGCGCTCAGCGACATGGGCATTGCCATGCTGGCTGGACTGACGCTGTTCCTGGTGCCGTCCGGCGTGCCGGGCGGCGGCATGCTGCTGCACGGTGAGGATTTCCGGCGCGTCCCGTGGGAAACGCTGTTCCTGTTCGGCGGCGGACTCGCGCTCGCCGCCCTGATCCAGGACAGCGGACTGTCCCGCCACATCGGTGACCTGCTGGCGGTGACCGCCGGCTGGCCGTCGCTCGGGGTCACCGCAGTGGTGGTGCTGGTGGTGATCCTGTGGACCGAACTGACCAGCAACGTCGCCACCGCCGCGACCTTCATGCCGATTCTGGCTGCGCTGGCAACCGCCACCGGCCAGCCCGTGCTGCAGTTGCTGGCTCCTGCCGCCATGGCGGCGTCCTGTGCCTTCATGCTGCCGGTCGGCACGGCCCCCAACGCCATCGTCTACGGATCGGGTCGGGTCCTGGGGCGCGACATGCTGCGCGCCGGACTGTGGGTGAATATCCTCGGCTGGGGTGTCATTATCGCGGTGTCGGCCGTGACGCTGCCCTGGCTGGTCTAGTTGCCGGGGCGAAGCCGCCAGCGTTGCCGACGCGCACCACGGACGCGCAGGACGACCGGCACGGCGCTCCATGCTGGTGCGGCGCGCGGGCGTCGCGCTTTTATTCTCGCCGCCGACCGGAGTCGGCACGGTTTCTGCATATTGGCTGGAGCCATCTCCGCCGCACAACGACGACGACTCGAGGAGCCAGAGCCTTATGAAGCTGATCAGCGCCATCATCAAACCCTTCAAGCTGGACGACGTGCGCGCCGCCCTGTCGGAGCTCGGCGTCTCCGGCATGACGGTGACGGAGGTCAAGGGCTTCGGCCGCCAGCGCGGGCACACCGAGCTGTACCGCGGCGCCGAGTACGTCGTCGATTTCGTGCCGAAGACCCGCATCGAGGTCGCGGTCAAGGACGCCCTGGTCGACCAGGTGATCGAGGCCATCGTCGCCGCCGCGCGCACCGGCAAGGTGGGCGACGGCAAGATCTTCGTCTCCGACCTGGAGCGCGCCATCCGCATCCGCACCGGCGAGGCGGACGACCAGGCGCTCTGACGCCGCGTGCCTGATCCCCTCCCGGCCGCCGTCGCCAAGCTCCGGCTCGGCGCCCAGTCGCGCCACGTGTTCCTGTGCGTCGGCGGCAAGTGCGCGCCGGTGGAGCAGGGGCTCGCCAGCTGGGAGCACCTCAAGCGACGCCTGCGCGAGGCGGGCCTGCAGGACACTGCAGGCGGCGTGTTGCGCACCAAGGCCGATTGCCTGCGCGTCTGCACCTCGGGCCCGATCGCCGTGGTCTATCCAGAGGGCATCTGGTACCGCGACTGCACACCCGCGAACTTGGACCGGGTGGTGGACGAGCATCTGCTGGGCGGTCGGCCGGTCGCTGAACTGGTGATAGCGGTGGCACCGCTCGGGCAAGGGGGTAATGACTAGGGGGTAGGGGGTAGTCGAAGGGCGGTCGCGTTGCGCGCGGCGGTACCTGGTTCGCATTGCCGTCGACTGCGGCGCCGCACGTCGGGTACCACCGCTACACTACCCCCTATCCCCTAGTCATTACCCCCTCTACTCATGCCGCACGCCATCCGCATCCACGCCCACGGCGGCCCCGAGGTCCTGCAATGGGAAGCTGTCGCGGCCTCCGAGCCGGGGCCGGGCGAGGTGCTGATCCGCCAGACGGCGATCGGCCTCAACTTCATCGACGTCTACGAGCGCACCGGGCTGTATCCGGGCACGCTGCCGGCCGGGCTCGGGCGCGAGGGTGCGGGGGTGGTCGAAGCAGTGGGGCCGCGCGTGAAGGGCGTCGCGGTCGGCGACCGCGTCGCCTACGCGTCGCAGCAGCCGGGCGCGTACGCACAGGAGCGGCTGATCGCGGCGGACCGGGTCGTGAAGATCCCGGACGGCGTGAGTGACCGGCTGGCCGCAGCCGCCATGCTCAAGGGACTGACGGCACACTTCCTGCTGCGGCGGACCCACCGCGTGCGCAAGGGAGATGCGGTCGTGGTGCACGCGGCGGCCGGCGGCGTCGGGTTGATCGCCGCGCAGTGGGCAAGGTCCCTCGGCGCGCAGGTGATCGGCGTGGTGGGCAGCGATGCCAAGGCGGCGGTTGCTCGCGAGCACGGTTGCCACCACACGCTGGTGCTCGGTCGCGACGACCTCGCCGCGCGCGTGCGCGAATTCACCGGCGGCCAGGGTGCGCACGTCGTGTACGACTCGATCGGCAAGGACACGTTCTTCGCCTCGCTCGACTGCCTGCGCCCGCTCGGCCTGATGGTGAGCTACGGCAATGCCTCGGGCCCGGTGCCGCCGGTCGCACCGCTCGAGCTGGCGCGGCGCGGCTCGCTGTTCCTCACCCGTCCGACGCTGTTCCACTACATCGCACGGCGCGCCGACCTCGATCGGGCCGCACGCGAACTGTTCGACGCCATCGGCCGTGGCGTGGTGCGCATCGAGATCGGCCAGAGCTATGCGCTGCAGGACGTCGCGCAGGCGCATCGTGACCTCGAAGCCCGCCGCACCGTCGGCTCCACGGTGTTGATCCCCTGAGGCGCGCGACTGTGCCTGGCCGTTCCAGCAGGGCGTGGCGACTGGCGGTCGTCCTGTTGCTGGCGGCGCACGGCGCGCTCGGTGCGGAACCGGCGCCACCGGTTGCACCGCAGGCCGGATCCGCGCCCGCGATTCCGTCGCCCGCCGAACTCGAAGCGCGCGGTGCCGTGATCGGCGAGGTGCGCATCGTCGTCGGCGACGTGTTCGACACCAGCATCGAGGGCGAGGACGGCTGGCTGTACCGCACCGCCAACAAGCTGCACATCAACACGCGCGAGCAGGTGGTCCGCGACCAACTGCTGTTCAAGCCGGGCGAGCCGTATCGACGACCGGATCGTGCGCGAGACCGAGCGCCTGCTGCGTGCCAACGACTACATGTACGACGCGACGATCGTGCCCGTGGCCTACGACGGCGAGCGGGTCGACCTCGAGGTGCGCACGCGCGACGTCTGGACGCTGAATCCCGGGATCAGCTTCAGCCGCAAGGGCGGCGAGAACACGCTGGGCGCCCAGCTGCAGGAGGACAACCTGCTCGGCACCGGCCGGTCGCTCGACTTCCAATGGGACGACAACGTCGACCGCACGTCGTACGGGGTGAGCTACCTCGACCCGCACTTCCTGCGCAGCTTCACGCGCTTCGGCGTGAGCTACGTGGACGCCGACGACGGCAGCACCAAGCTGCTGCAGCTCGAGCGGCCGTTCTACGCGCTCGATGTGCGCCGCGCGGGCGGCATCTACCTGCTCGACAGCGAGCGCAACGACCCGCGCTACGTGCTCGGCAAGAACGTGGGCGAATTCGGCCACCGCGAGGAGTACTACGAGGTCTACGGCGGCCTGTCGCGCGGCCTCGAGGGGCGCTGGGCGAAGCGCTGGACGGCCGGCTTCACCTACGAGCGCGACCGTTTCGAGCTCGATCCGGTCGAGCCGCCGGCCGGCCCGCTGCCGGAAGACCGCACGCTCGTCTATCCGTGGCTCGGCTTCGACCTCGTCGAGGACGGCTTCCAGGAGCGCGTCAACCAGGACCAGATCAGCCGCACCGAAGACGTGCTGGTGGGCCTGCGCGCATCGGCGAAGCTCGGCTACTCGGCCGAGGCGCTCGGCGCCGATCGCGATGCGGTGGTGATGAGCGCGAGCGTCCGCGATGGCATCGACCTGCGTCCGGGGCTGTCGATGTTCGGTTCGGCGGGCGTGTCGGGCCGCCTCGAGGACGGCGAGCTGCGCAATGGGCTGCTGGGCGCGGAGGGCCGCGTCTACTGGAACACGACGCGCCGCAGCAAGTTCTACGCGAGCGTGTCGGGCGCGGTGACGGAGCAGCTCGACGCGGAACTGCAGCTGACGCTCGGCGGCGACAACGGCCTGCGCGGCTACCCGCTGCGCTACCAGGCCGGCACGGCGCGCGGGTTGCTCACGCTCGAGCAGCGCTACTACACGAACTGGTATCCGTTCCGGCTGTTCCACGTCGGCGCCGCGGCGTTCTTCGACATGGGGCGCACCTGGGGCACCGACGTCACCGGTGCCCGGAGCCTCGGCCTGCTCAAGGATGTCGGCTTTGGCCTCAGGCTCGGTTCCAGCCGCTCGTCGTTCGGCAACGTGCTGCACATCGACCTCGCGTTCCCGCTCGACGGGACCGACGACATCGATCAGGTGCAGTTGCTGGTGCAGACGAAGCGCAGCTTCTGAGCGAGCTGCTGCGGAGGGGACATCGCCCCGCCGCGCCGTTGGACTAAACCCGTATCGAGGTGATGAGGGCCGGCGCGGCGGAGCGATCGCGCAACACAGAGGTCAAGCGCGCGAGCGCAATGTAGCAGAACTTGCGAACGAGTCCAGTGCGCATTGCGATTTTTCAGCGCTCGATCGCAATGCGATCGACCAGCAGCTCGAACGGTCCGGCCTGCTTGTCGCTGATCATCAGGCCGAGCGCGCGCACTTTCGCAGCATCGAGCGACGGCGCGAACGGCACCGTGCGGCCGCGGAACGTCGCGACGAAGTCGCGCACCGGCAGTCGCACCTCGGTCCACTCGCCGGCGGGTGCGACGAAGCGCGCCTGGTACTGGATGCCGTCGAAGCCGTCGCCAGTGCGGATCGTGAACTTGTAGGCCTTGCCGTCGCCGCGCACGCGCAGCACGAAGGCCGTGGCGCCGGCGGTGCCCCAGTCGCGCGGCGGCGTGCGCACCGAGGCGAAACCGCCGAAATTCTCGAGCGACACGTTGCCGCCGAAGCGTGCGATGCCCGGTTCGGCCTGGCCGAACGCGCTGCGCGAGACGCCGCCCATCACCACGTCATCGACCGGGCGCCACAGCGCGGCGTCCGCGGCGTCGTCGAACTCGAGCAGGGTGATGGCCACGAGCAGTGCGGCGAGGCTCAATCGATCTCCACGACCTGGCGGATGGTCTCGCCGGCCGCGAGGCGATCGAAGGCTGCGTTGATGTCGTCGAGGCGCAGGCGCTCGCTCAGCAGGCGGTCGACCGGCAGGCGGCCCGCGCGATACCACTCGATGTAGTGGGGGATGTCGCGCGACGGCACGCAGCTGCCGAGGTAGCTGCCCTTGAGCGTGCGCTCCTCCGCCACGAGGCTCACGTGCTGGAGGCTGAACTGCTGCTGCGGGTGGGGCAGGCCGGCGCTGACCGTGGTGCCGCCACGCGCGGTGATCCGGTAAGCGAGCTCGAGCGCGCGGGTCGAGCCGGCCATCTCGAACGCGCAGGCCACCCCGCCCCCGGTGGCCTCGCGGATCTGCTCGGCGGCGTCCGGGCTCGCGGCGTTGACGGTGAGCGTCGCGCCCAGCTCGCGGGCGACGGCGAGCTTGCGCTCGTTCATGTCGACGGCGACGAGGTGCTCGGCGTCGAGCATGCGGCCCGCGAGCAGCGCGGCCAGGCCGACGCCGCCGAGACCGATCACGGCCGCCGAGGCGCCGTGCGGCATCGCGGCGGTGTTGACCACGGCGCCCACGCCGGTGATCACGGCGCAGCCGAACAGCGCCGCCTCGGCGAACGGCAACTCCGGGGGTACGCGCACCAGCGAGTTGGCGGCGAGCACCGCGTACTGCGCAAAACCCGAGACGCCCAGATGGTGGTTCACGTGGCCGCCGGCGTCGTGCAGCCGGCGCTCGCCCGAGAGCAGCGTGCCCGCGCTGTTCGCCTTGAAGCCGGGCTCGCACAACGCCGGCCGGCCGGTGGCGCACGGGATGCAGTGGCCGCAGCTCGGCACGAACGACGCGACCACGTGGTCGCCGCGAGCGAGCGAGGTGACGCCGTAGCCGACTTCTTCCACCACGCCCGCCGCTTCGTGGCCGAGCACCATCGGCATGGGCCGCGGCCGGTTGCCGTCGATCACGGACAGGTCGGAGTGGCACAGGCCGGCGGCGCGGATCCGCACCAGCACCTCGCCTTCGCCGGGCGGGTCGAGTTCCACGTCCTCGATGACGAGCGGGCGCGTTTCCGCATACGGTCCGGGGCGGCCGATTTCCCGCAACACTGCTGCTCGTACTTTCATGCGCGCGAGCATAACTCGCGGGCGCCGCCTTCCCCAACCGGAGTCGACGACGGCAGCAGACGATCCGCCGCGAGCGAACCGGCGCGGGGCTGCGAGGGACGCGGGAGCCATCCATGGGGCTCGGTGCGCGACGTCCATGTCGCGCAACGCCCTCGCAGCCCCGCGCCGGTCCACTCGCGGCTCGTGCGGTGGTCGCCGTCGAGTGCAGAGGTCGTCAGCTTGTTAGGAGCGTCGCGATTGCCTCATGCAACGGTGACGTGTCAGCAACGGTCAGGCGTTGGCGGCCGGTGGAAGGGGTTGGCGAGACCGTCGCGCGACAGGACGTCGCGCGCGAGCCTACATGGATGGATTCACGGCGTGTCTCGCCAACCCCTTCCACCGGCCGTCAACGCCGGCTACTGTCCACCCATGAACGAAACAAGCGACCAGGCGCAACCAACGCAACGAGCCGACTTCCGCGTGCTGCGCGCCATCACCACCCGCTGGCACGACAACGACCACTACGGCCACGTCAACAACGTCGTCTACTACGCGTACTTCGACACCGCGGTGAACGGCTTCCTGATCGAGGCGAGCGGCACCGACATCCGCGACCTGCCGGCGATCGGCATCGTCGCGGAGACCAGCTGCCGCTTCCTGCGCGAGCTGTCGTTCCCGGACACGGTGTGGGCGGGCCTCGCGCTCGAGCGGCTCGGCAACTCGAGTGTCGTCTACCGCATCGGGTTGTTTCGCAACGACGAGAGCGAGCCGGCGGCGCTCGGCCGCTTCGTGCACGTGTACGTGGATGCTGCGACGCGGCGCCCGGTGTCGGTCCCGGCGTCGATTCGTGCGGCGCTGGCGGCTATCGCGACGTGATCGAAACGTGCCCGGGCTGCGCCGCGACGCGGTCGCACCACGCGCGAATCGCGGGATAGTCGTCGAGCGGGAAGCCGCCCTCCGGCGCGACGTGCGTATAGGCATAGAGCGCGATGTCGGCGAGCGAGTAGCGGTTGCCGACCAGGAATTCGTGCCCCGCGAGCCCGCGCTCCAGCACCGCCAGCGCCGCGTGGCCGTTGCGCCGCTTCTCTACCAGCTTGTCGCCCGAGTTCCGCCTCGGTCTTGCCCAGCGATGCGATCCAGAACCGCGCCGTGCCGATGTTCGGCTCGAGGCTGTACTGCTCGAAGCACAGCCACTGCCACATCCGCGCGCGCTCGAGCCGATGCTCCGGCACCAGGTGTGAGCCCTCGGCGAGGTAGCTGATGATCGCGTGGCTCTCCGCGAGAAAGCCGTGGCCCGGGATCTCGAGCAGCGGGATGCGCCCGTTCGGGTTCTTCGCCAGGAACTCCGCCGTGCGAGTCTCGCCGCGCTTGATGTCGAGTTCCACGAGCTCGTACGGCAGCCCGAGCTGGCGCAGCACCAGCCGCACCTTGTAGCCGTTGCCCGACGGCAGGTAGTCGTACAGCCGGTAGCTCACGACTCGAGCGTTTCCTTGCCCTTCTGGATCGCGAGCGCGCCGCTGCGTACCACCTCGAGCACCTCGCCGTAGGCGGACACCTCGGCGATGAAGCGGTTGATCTCCGCCTCGTTGCTGGTCAGCTCGATCGTGAAGCAGTCGGCCGAGTCCCACAGCACGCGGCCGCCGGCGCGCTGCGACGCCGACCACAGCTTGCCGACCTGCGTCGCCTTGGCCTTCAGCTTCACCAGCAGCAGCTCGCGCTCGAAGTGCTCCTCGCGCGTGATGTCCTCGACGTCCACCACGTCCACCAGCTTGAGCAGCTGGTTGGAGATCTGCTGGATGACCGCGTCGTTGCCGGTCGTCACCAGCGTCAGGCGCGACACGGTGGGATCGTCGGTCGGCGCCACGCTCAGGGACTCGATGTTGTAGCCACGCGTGGAGAACAGCCCGGCGACCCGGGTGAGGGCGCCGACCTCGTTCTGCAGCGTGACGGAAATGATGTGTCGCTTGCCTCGCACGGGGAGCCTGCCTGCGGCACGGTGCCGCGGTGATGCGTCAACTCATTGATTGAAGGACAATTTTCACGTCCCTGAGGCGGCCGGGGGCCGGTCCCAGCATAGGTGAAGCTCCGCCGGGTCGCCAATGGACGCCCGGCAGGGCGGCTGCTAGTCTCGGTTGCACCGCAACATAAACGCAAGAGCCTCGGCCCCGAGCAGGATTTCGCCGTGAAAAACAGCCACGCCGCCGCGGGCAACGCCCCGCACCCCAGAGCCGGCCAGGCCATGACTGGCGCCGAGATCATCGTGCAGGTGCTCGCCGACGAGGGCGTCGACACCATCTTCGGCTACAGCGGCGGGGCGATCCTGCCGACCTACGACGCGGTGTTCCGCTGGAACCAGGAACAGTCCGGCCCCGGCGGCAAGCCGATGCCGC
Source organism: uncultured Gammaproteobacteria bacterium (assembly GCA_963731105.1). Classification (GTDB taxonomy): domain Bacteria; phylum Pseudomonadota; class Gammaproteobacteria; order Steroidobacterales; family Steroidobacteraceae; genus RPQJ01. The sequence continues at coordinate 99,243 of CAVSUM010000010.1, read as the reverse complement.
TGATCGTGCCCGCCAACGAGCAGGGCGCGGGCTTCATGGCCGCGGGCTACGCGCGCGCGAGCGGCCGCGTCGGCGTGGCCATCGTCACCTCCGGCCCCGGCGCCACCAACACGGTCACGCCCGTGCGCGACTGCGCCGCCGACTCGGTGCCGATCGTGGTGATCTGCGGGCAGGTGCCGACCGCGGCCATCGGCTCGGACGCCTTCCAGGAGGCGCCGGTGCCCAACATCATGGGCGCGGTGGCCAAGCACTGCTTCCTGGTCACCGACCCGACGCGCCTCGAGGCGACGGTGCGCACCGCGTTCGAGATCGCGCGCACCGGCCGGCCCGGCCCGGTGGTCATCGACATCCCGAAGGACGTGCAGAACTGGCAGGGCACCTACCAGGGCGAAGGTCACCTCGACGTGCGCGGCTACCGGCAGCGCATGAACGCGCTGCGCCGCAATGCCGTGACGGACGATGAGTGCGAGGCCTTCTTCGCCATGCTCGCGCAGTCGGAGCGGCCGCTGATCTACGCCGGCGGCGGCGTGATCCATGGCGAGGCGTCCGAGGCGCTGCGCCGCTTCGCGATCGACCTCGGCATCCCGGTCGTCACCACGCTGATGGGCATCGGCACGTTCGACACCACGCACCCGCTGTCGCTGCGCATGCTGGGCATGCACGGCGCCGCGTTCGCCAACTACGCGGTGGACGACTGCGATTTCCTGATCGCGCTCGGCGCGCGTTTCGACGATCGCGTGGCCGGCGTGCCGGGTCGCTTCGCGCCCAACGCCCGGCACATTGCGCACATCGACGCCGATGCGTCGGAGATCAACAAGGTGAAGCGCGTGCAGTGGAGCCACGTCGGGCTGCTGCCGCAGGCGCTCGGCGCGCTCGGTGCGCACGCCAGGCGCACGGCCTTCGCGCGCGACTGGTCCGCCTGGCATCGTCACCTCGACGGGCTCAAGGCGCGCCACGCCATGAACTACGATCGCGACAGCGAGCTGATCCAGCCGTACTACGTGATCGAGGAGCTGAACCGCCACACCCGGGGCAAGGCGATCATCGCCACCGGCGTCGGCCAGCACCAGATGTGGGCCGCGCAGTACTTCGACTTCTGCGAGCAGCGCCTGTGGCTCACCTCGGGCAGCATGGGCACCATGGGCTTCGGCCTGCCCGCGGCGATCGGCGCGCAGTTCGCGCACCGCGACCGGCTGGTGCTCGACATCGACGGCGACGCCAGCATCCGCATGAACCTGGGCGAGCTCGAGACGGTCACCACCTACGACCTGCCGATCAAGGTCGTGGTGCTGAACAACTTCGGCGACGGCATGGTCCGGCAGTGGCAGAAGCTGTTCTTCAAGGGCCGGCATGCCGCGAGCGACAAGTCGCTGCACAAGAAGGACTTCGTCAAGGCGGCGCAGGCGGACGGCTTCCCGTTCGCCGTGCGGCTCGACCGCAAGGCCGACGTGCCGCGCGTGGTGCAGGAATTCGTCGAGTTCAAGGGACCGGCGTTCCTCGAGGTGATCATCGACACCGAGGCCGGCGTCTACCCGATGGTGGGGCCCGGCCAGTCGTACGACGAGATGATCACCGGCGACCACATCGCCTCGCGCGGCAAGCAGGTCGCGGGTGAAGCCGATGCGTCCGAGATGTTCTGAACCGAAGGGGACGGTCACTTGTGTGTCCCCCTGGGGGACACACAAGTGACCGTCCCCTTCGGTTCGGCCGCGCGTTTCTGGCTCGGGCTCGGCTTCGTCTCCTTCGGCGGCCCGGCGGGGCAGATCGCCGTCCTGCACCGTGAGCTGGTCGAGCGCCGCCGCTGGCTCGACGAGCCGGAATTCACCCGCGCCCTCAACTTCTGCATGCTGCTGCCGGGCCCCGAGGCGCTGCAGCTCGCCATCTACCTCGGCTGGAAGCTGCACGGCATCCGCGGCGGGCTGGTCGCGGGCCTCGGCTTCATCGGCCCCGCGATCGTGCTGCTGCTCGGGCTGTCGTGGCTGTATGCGCTCTACGGCAGTCTGCCCGCGGCCACCGGACTGCTGCTCGGCCTGAAGGCGGCGGTGCTCGCGCTGGTGCTGCAGGCGCTGCTGCGCATCGGGCGGCGCGCTCTCGCGCACGCCACTGCACGTCGCGCTGGCGCTTGCCGCGTTCGTCGCGCTCGAGGTCCTGCGCATTCCGTTTCCGCTGATCGTGCTGGCGGCCGGCGTCGTGGGCCTGCTCTCGGCGTGGCGGGCGCCGCGACCCGAACCACTGGCCCGCTGCAGCGACACCGGGTGGCGCACCGCTGGCGCGTCGCCGCCGTCGGCCTGGTGCTGTGGCTGCTGCCGCTGCTGCTGGTCGCGACCACGCTCGGTCCGCAGTCGCTGTGGAGCCGGTTGTACCTGTTCTTCACGCAGGCCGCGCTGGTGACGTTCGGCGGCGCCTACGCCGTGCTCGGCTACGTCACCCAGCACCTGGTGCAGGACCTCGGCTGGCTCACCGCCGAGCAAGTCGGTCGCCGGGCTCGCGCTGGCCGAGACCACGCCCGGGCCGCTGATCATCGTGCTGCAGTTCATGGGCTTCATGGCCGGCTGGAACCAGCCCGGTCCGCTGTCGCCGGCGAGTGCAGCGGTCCTGGCCGCGCTGCTGGCGTCATGGGCCACGTTCCTGCCGTCGTTCGTGTTCATCTTCCTGGGTGCGCCGTACGTCGAGCGCGTGACGCGAGCGCCGCGGGTCGCCGCTGCACTTGCGGCGATCACCGCCGCGGTCGTCGGCATCATCGCCACGCTGGCGCTGCTGTTCGCGCGCGTGGTGCTCCTGCCGGAGGGCTTCACCGGCCCCGTCGGCTGGGCAGCGCTCGCGATTGCCGCGGCGGCCTGGTGGTCGCTCGAACGTGCGCGCCTCGGGCTGCACTGGGTGCTTGCCGGCGCCGCGCTCGCCGGGCTCGCCGTCCAGGCCGGTGGCTGGGCCTGAGTTACTTCGCCGGGGTCTGCGCGGCCTTGAGTGCCTCGTCGATCTTCGCCTTGAAGTTCTCGTAGGGCTGCGCGCCCGAGAACGTCTCGCCCACGAACTCGTCGTTCACGATGCGACCGAGCACGAACGACGGCGTCGCGCTGATGTTGCTCAACTCAGCCAGTGCCATGTCGGCGCGCACGTTGTCCGCCTGGCGGCCGTCCTTGCGGCAGGCCTCCAGCCGCTCCACGTCGAGGCCGAGTTCGCCCGCGAGGCGCGCGTACGGTTCCGACGCCAGCGTGTCCTGCTGGTCGAACAGCGCGTGGCGGAATTCCCAGAACTTGCCCTGCTCACCGGCGCAGCGCGAGGCCACCGCGGCCGGGAAGGCATGCTTGTGACGCTCGAGCGGCAGGTCGCGCGAGGCGTACTGCACCTTGCCGGTGTCGATGTAGTCGCGCTTGAGCTGCGGGAAGGTCTGCAGCGCGTGTCGCGCGCAGTACGGGCACTGCAGGTCGGTGAACTCCAGCAGCAGCACCGGGGCGTCTGCGCTGCCGATCTGGTTGAAGTATCGCACCGGCCTGGGGGCCGAGGCAGGCGCTGCGGGTGAGTCTCGACGGGGCTGCGGAAGGGCTGGGGCCGGCGGCTCCGCGGCAGTGGCGGCTGCACCGAGCAGCAGGGCGAGCAGGGCGGTCGGCAGGAACGGACGACGGTTCATGGGTAGTATTCGGGCAAGGAAAGCAGCGCACAGCCTGCCCGGAGCGCTGCGTCCGCACAAGCATCCCGTGTCGCCGACGCCCCGCGCAGCGCCGGGTCCCGTTACCATGCTCCCCAGCCTCCCCGACCGGATAACACGATGAAATACCTGCACACCATGGTCCGCGTGACCGACCTCGACCAGTCCCTGCGGTTCTATTGCGACGCGCTCGGGCTGCGCGAAGTGCGCCGTTACGACAATGCCCAGGGCCGCTTCACGCTGGTGTTCCTCGCCGCGCCCGGCGACGACGCGGCACAGGTCGAGCTGACCCACAACTGGGACCCGGAGCAGTACGGCATCGGCCGTGCGTTCGGCCACCTCGCCTACGAGGTCGAGGACATCTACGCCGCGTGCCGCCGGCTGATGGAGCACGGCGTCACGATCAACCGCCCGCCGCGCGACGGCCGCATGGCGTTCGTGCGTTCGCCGGACAACATCTCGATCGAGCTGCTGCAGCAGGGCGGGGCGCGCGCGCCGGAAGAGCCCTGGGCCAGCATGCCCAACACCGGCGCCTGGTGATCCCGGCGGGCGGGAGCTGATTCACCACTCGGCGCCGACGATGCGCGGCTCGGGCTCGAGTGGTACGGCAAAGCGCTCCGCCACCGAGGCTGCGACGCGGCGCGCGAGGGCCAGCAGTTCCTCGCCGCGTGCCTGCCCGTGGTTCACGAGCACGAGGGCGTGCTGCGCGGAGATGCCGGCGTCGCCGTCGCGGTGGCCGCGCCAGCCGCAGCGTTCGATCAGCCATGCGGCCGACAGCTTGCGGAGCCCCTCGCCTGCCGGGTACACCGGCGCGTCCGGGTGGCGCTCGCGCAGCTGCGCGGCAAATGCGGCCGTCACCACGGGATTCTTGAAGAAACTGCCGGCATTGCCGATCACCGCCGGGTCCGGCAGCTTGCGCCGGCGCAGGCGCCGCACGGCGTCTGCCACCTGCTGCGGCGTCGGCTCGCCACGGCCCGCGGCCGCCAGTTCCTCGCGCACGCCGGCGTAGTCGAGGCGCAGGGCCGCCGCACGGGACAGCACGAACTCGACGGCGGTCACGATCCAGCGCCCCGGGTCGCGCTTGAACGTGCTGTCGCGATAGCCGAAGGCGCATTGCGCGCGGTCGAGCCGCACGACCTGCCCGCGCGTCCGGTCCCAGGCCTCGACCGCGTCGATGGTCTCGGCCACTTCGACGCCGTACGCACCGATGTTCTGGATCGGGGCGGCACCGACGAGGCCCGGGATGAGCGCGAGGTTTTCGAGGCCGGCGAGTCCGCGGCCGAGCGTCCAGTCCACGAAAGCGTCCCAGCCGACGCCGGCCTCGGCGCGCACGCGGGCGATCGCACCATCGTCCGCCAGGATGCGCAGGCCGGTGCAGCACGGACGCAGCACGAGTCCGGCGAAGTCGCCCGCGAACAGCACGTTGCTGCCTTCGCCGAGCACCAGTAGCGGGCCTTGCGCCTCGGGCCGGTCCAGCAGCGCGGGCAGTGCCAGCGGGTCGCGCAGCGTGGCCAGCCAGCGCGCCGTGGCCGCGACCCGCAGCGTGTTGAGCGGCGCAAGCGCGGCGTTCTCGATCAACGTGAAGGCTTCGGCCATCTGGGCTCCGCCGGCGGTCCGGCAGCGGGTGCGCGAGCTTGCCACCCCGGATGCGGTTCCGTCACTATGCCGTGGCCACGGAGCGATCCCGATGCACGAATCCTCACCGCCGGCGGACGGCCTGGGCCGCCCCGACGAAGCGCGCGCGTTCCTCGAGCGGCACCCCGACGTCGAGGCCGTGCAACTGGTGATCACCGACCTGAACGGCGTCGGGCGCGGCAAGAACGTCGCGCGCGAGGAGCTGGACGCGCTCTACGGCAGCGGCCGCAACGTCGCCGGATCGATCCTCGGGCTCGACGTCACCGGCGAGGACGTCGAGGACACCGGCCTCGTCTGGTCGGTGGGCGATGCCGACCAGTGCTGCCGCCCGGTGGCGGGCACGCTGGCTCGCGCCAGCTGGTTGGCGCGGCCCACGGCGCAGGTGCTCGGCACGATGTTCGAGCTGGACGGCCGGCCGGCCAAGGCCGACCCACGCCACGTGCTCGCGCGCGTGATCGCACGACTGCAGCAGCGCGGCTACACGCCGGTCGTGGCGGTGGAGCTGGAGTTCTACCTGCTCGAGCGCGACGGCGACGGCCGCGTCCGCCCGGCGCGCGGCCTGCTGTCGGGCGCCCGCAGCGACCGCATCGAGGCCTATGGCCTCGGTCGCCTCGACGACATGTCGCCGCTGTTCGACGAGCTGTACGCGGCAGCCCGTGGCCTCGGCCTGCCGGTGCGCACCCTGATGTCGGAGTACGCGCCGGGCCAGTTCGAGATCACGCTCGAGCATCGCGCCGACGCGTTACGCGCGGTGGACGAGGCGATCCTGTTCAAGCGCGCGGTGCGCGGCGTCGCGGCGCGGCACGGCAAGATCGCCTGCTTCATGGCCAAGCCGTTCGCGGAGCGCTCCGGCGCCGGGATGCACCTGCACGCGAGCCTCGCCGATCGCGACGGCCGCAACGCCTGCGCGGACGAGTCGCCCGCCGGGTCGGCCGTGCTGCGTCACGCGATCGGCGGACTGCGCGAGACGCTGGCGGACGGCATGGCGGTGTTCGCGCCGCACGCCAATTCCTACCGCCGCTTCCGCGCCATGAGCTATGCGCCGGTGGCGCGCACCTGGGGCATCAACAACCGCTCGGTGAGCCTGCGGGTGCCGGCCGGCCCGCCGGCGAGCCGCCACGTCGAGCATCGCGTCGCCGGCGCCGACGCCAATCCATACCTCGTCGCCGCCGTGGTGCTCGCCGGCATGCTGCGCGGCATCGAGCGCGGCATCGATCCGGGCCCGCCCGTCGAGGGCAACGGCTACGAGCAGCTGCGCGATGGCGACCTGCCGACGCACTGGGCCGTCGCGCTCGAGCGCGCCGCCGGGTCGGAATTCCTCGCCGACGCACTCGGCCGCGAGTTCCTCGAGGTGTACCTGGCCGTGAAGCGCCGCGAGTGCGACAAGTTCGGTGCGCTGGTCACCGACCGCGACTACGAGTGGTACCTCGATACCGCCTGAGCCGGTGCGACATAATTGCGCGACGCGCATTAAGTCAGGTGAATGGCCCGGTTTGTGAGAGCCGGATCAACGTGACGCGGGACGGCGACGCGGACAATTGCGTCCACACGCCGCACACCGTCCACGAGGTCCCCTCACCGTGACAAGCACTCCGAGCCGCAGCGCCGCGCGCCAGGCCTCTCTCTCGAGCAGGAAATCCCCGCCCGTGACCGTCCACCTCCGCAAGATGTACGTCGACTGCCGCTACGGGCAGTTGCACCTGCACACCGCCTTTCCTTCGAACGGCGGCTTCGACGAGCGCACGCCGCTGGTGTGCTGCCACCCGGGCCCGCTGTCGGGCAAGGTGTTCCGCGCGCTGCTCGCCGACCTCGGCCAGGAACGCAGCGTCTACGCGCCCGACCTGCCCGGTTGCGGGGAGTCCGACGCGCCCGAGACGCCGCCGAGCGTGGCGGATTACGCCGCGGCGATCGGCGACCTGCTCGACACGCTGCGCCTGCGCCAGGTGGACCTGCTCGGTTACCAGACCGGGTCGCTCGCCGCCGTGGAACTCGCGCTTGCCCGCCCCGAGCAGGTGCGCCGCGTGATCCTGGCCGGCGTGCCGGTGTTCGACGCCCGGGAGCGCGAGTCGTACAACGCGCGGCCGTGGCCTGCGAAGGCGCGCGAGGATGGCTCGCACCTCGTCGAGGAATGGCAGCGCGTGCGCCGCTCGCGCGGTGCGAGTGCGTCTCTCAACCGCATCGGCGAGGACCTGGCCGCTGCCTTGCGCGGTGGTGACACGGCCGCGTGGCTACCGGCAGCGGCCGCCAACTATCCTGCGGGCGAGCGCCTGCCGCTGCTGCGCCAGCCGACGCTGGTGCTGCGCGCGCGGGACGAGTTCTGGGACATGACCGGGCGCACCGACGCGCTGCTGCGCGAGAGCCGCCGCGTGGACCTCGAGCGCCACAACGGCGGCTTGTTCGACACGGGCGCCGCGGACGTGGCGCGCTACACGCGGGAGTTCCTCGACCGCTGACCGGGCCAGGCGAGCAGGGCGGCCGCGAACAGCGCGAGCGGCACCAGCGTCGCGAGGTTGAGCGTCCGCCAGCCGAGCGCGTGGATCGCGGGCCCGGCCAGCAGCGACGCGAGCGCCTGCGTGCCGAACACCGAGAACTCGTTGACCGCCTGGGCGCGGAAGCGCTCGGCCGTGCGATAGGTGGTGGTGAGCAGCGTGGTGCCGGCCACGAACAGCAGGTTCCAGCCGATGCCGAGCAGCACCAGGCCCCACCAGTAGTGCATGAGGTCGCGTCCGGCGCTGTCGATCGCGACGCAGACGAACATCAGCCCCAGTCCCAGCGCCATGCCGGCGCGCACGCCGATGCGTGCGACCAGCCGCCCGCTGAACAGCGACGGTCCGTACATCGCGAGCAGGTGGCTCTGGATCACCCAGGCCGTGTCCGTGTCCGAGTGGTGGTCGTGCACGTGCATGCTGATCGGCGTCGCGGTCATGATGAAGCTCATCACGGCGTAGGAAACCACCGACGCCGCCACCGCAATCAGGAACATCGGCTGGCGCACGATCTGCGGCAGCGCCCGCGCGTCCCCCGTCACTGCATGATGCTCTGGCGCGATGCCCGGCGCGCAGCGCGTCAGCACCAGTGCGGCCGCCGCCAGCAGTCCCGCCACGCCGATGAACGAGCCCGCGTATTCGTGTCCGGCGACGAGGTCCTTGAGCGCGAGGGCGACCTGCGGCCCGACGGCGGCGGCGGCCAGCGTGCCGATCATCACCATCGAGACGGCGTGGCTGACCCGCCCGGGCGGGACGCTCTCCGCCGCCGCGAAGCGGTGTTGCTGCTGGAAAGCGAGATTCGCGCCGAGCACCAGGGTCGCGGCGCACAGCAGCACGAAGCTCTGCTGCGTCACCGCCCAGGCGACGGCGAGCGCGGCGACGGCCGCGAGTGACGCGCTGGCGACGAAGGCGTTGCGGCGACCGATGCGTTCCATCAGCAGCGCGGCGGGGATCGCGGTGGCGGCCAGGCCGACGATCGTCAGCGCGACCGGCAACGTCGCCAGCTGCGGCATGGGCGCCAGCTGGCTGCCGAGGATGCCGCCGAGCAGGAACACGGTCATCATGCCCGCCGCGGACAGCGCCTGCGCCAGAGCCAGCACGTAGACGTTGCGCATGCCGGCTCAGGCGTAGCGGTGCCAGGCCAGCGCGCACAGCAGGCCGACACCCAGGCAGGTGAACAGCCATTCGAGCGCGTGTGCAGCGACTGCGCGCGCGGAACCGTACCCCTGCAGCAGCAGCGTGCCGAGCGCCGGCATCGCCACGGCCACCCAGGCGAGCACCCCGAACAGCGGCCCGACCACGAACCACGGCTGGCCGACGATTGCGATCAGGCCCCAGCCGAGCCAGAACAGGAAGCCGAGTGCCGCGCCGGCCGCCGCCCGCAGCGCTGCACCGGCGAGCAGGACCGCGGCCGTTTCAGCGTGCGACGCGCCGTTCGCGGTCGTGCCGCCTCTCACCAGCGGCGTGACCAGGCCGGCCCACAGCACGCCCGCGAGCCCGCCGGCGAGGCCCGCGAACACAGTCATCCACAGTTCGATGCGCGGCATGGCGCGGCGATGTTAACGTAGGCGACGCATTCCCGCTGCACGGTTCCCCATGCAAGAGCGCTACATCGAACGCATCCTCAAGGCGCGCGTCTACGACGTCGCCATCGAATCGCCGCTCGAGGCCGCGCCGCGCCTGTCGCGGCGCCTCGACAACCGCGTCCTGTTCAAGCGCGAGGACCTGCAGCCGGTCTTCTCGTTCAAGCTGCGCGGCGCGTACAACAAGATCGCCCACCTGTCGGACACGGTGGCGCAGCGCGGCGTGATCTGCGCCTCGGCCGGCAACCATGCGCAGGGCGTGGCGCTGGCGGCGCGGCGCCGCGGCATCACGGCGGTGATCGTCATGCCGCAGACCACGCCGCCCATCAAGGTGCAGGCAGTGCTCGACCTCGGCGGCGAGGTGGTGTTGCACGGCGACGATTTCGACCACGCCTACCAGCACGCGGTCGAGGTGGCGCGCGAGCGCGGCCTCACCTTCATCCACCCGTTCGACGACCCGGACGTGATCGCGGGGCAGGGCACCATCGGCATGGAAATCCTGCGCCAGCTGTCGGATCCGCCGGACGCGATCTTCGTCGCGATCGGCGGCGGCGGCCTGGTGGCGGGCATCGGCGCGTACGTGAAGTCGCTCTATCCGCAGGTGCGCATCGTCGGCGTCGAGCCGGTGGATGCGGCCAGCATGCACGACTCGCTGCTCGCCGGGCAGCGCGTGACGCTCGCGCGCGTCGGCATCTTCGCCGACGGCGTCGCGGTGCGGCGCGTGGGCGAGGAGACCTTCCGTCTCGCGCAGCAGTACGTGGACGAGGTGATCCTGGTCTCGACCGACGAGATCTGCGCGGCGATCCAGGACATCTTCGAGGACAACCGCACCATCGCCGAGCCGGCCGGGGCGCTCGGCGTGGCGGGCGTGAAGAAATACGTGGCGCGCGAGGGCTGCACCGGCCGCACGCTGGTCGCGATCAACTGCGGCGCCAACATCAACTTCGACCGCCTGCGGCACGTGGCCGAACGTGCCGACATCGGGGCCGGGCGCGAGGCGTTGCTGGCGGTGGAGATTCCGGAGCAGCCCGGCAGCTTCCTGCGCTTCTGCCAGCTGCTCGGCCGGCGCAGCGTCACCGAGTTCAACTACCGCTACGACGATGCGGGCGCGGCGCGCATCTTCGTCGGCGTGGCGCTCGGCGATGGCCGGCACGCCAAGCAGGAGCTGCTGCACACGGTGGCCGAGGCTGGCTACACGGCGCTCGACATGAGCGACGACGAGATGGCCAAGCTGCACGTGCGCTACATGGTCGGCGGCCGCGCGCACGGCCTGGAGCACGAGCGGCTGTTGCGCTTCGAGTTCCCGGAGCGCCCGGGCGCGCTGCTCAAGTTCCTGCAGGCGATCGGCTCGCGCTGGAACATCAGCCTGTTCCACTACCGCAACCACGGCTCCGACTACGGCCGCGTGCTGGCCGGCGTGCAGGTGCCTCCCGACAGCGGCGCGGAGTTCGAGCAGCACCTGCGCGAGCTGCAGTACGCCTACACCGAAGAGACGTCCAACCCCGCCTACCGCATGTTCCTCGGTGGCTGACCGGCGGCGAGTCAGCGCGACGGCAGCGTGGAATAGCGCCGGCTCGAGAACAGCCGGATGAACTCGCCGAACACGCGCTCGCTCAATGCCGATGCGGCCGGCAAATGCTGGCGCGTGGCGGCGCGGATGCGCGCGATGCGCCGCGCGTCCCAGTACTGCTCGATCTCGCTGCGGCCCGAGGGCTGGCCGAGCCAGCGCTCGATCAGTGCCGCGTCGGCCTCGAGGTGGAATTGCAGGCCCCAGGCCCGGTCGCCGAGGCGGTAGGCCTGGTTGCGGCAGTTGCGCGTCCAGGCGAGCGGCACGGCGCCCGGCGGGTTGGCAAACGTGTAGGCATGCCACTGGAAGACGTATTGCGGCCGGCGCTCGAAGTGGCCGAACAGCCGGTCGTCATGCGCCGCCGGGCGCGTGTGCAGCCGGTACCAGCCGATCTCCGGCACCGCGTTCGGGTGCACCACGCCGCCCGTCGCCGCGGCCAGCAGCTGCGCACCGAGGCAGATGCCGAGCACCGGGCGCTCGTCGGCCATCGCGGCACGGATCGCTTCCATCTCGAAGCGCAGGTGCGGCAGCCGGTCGGCCTGGTCGACGTTCATCGGCCCGCCGAGCACCACCAGCCCGTCGTAGCGACGGACGTCCGGCTGGGCGTGAGGCTCGCGGCCGAAATTGACGTAGCGGATGCGCACGCCGGAGGCGCGCAGCAGCGGGTCGAGGTGGCCGAGGGGCTCGCTCGCGACATGCTGGAAGACGAGGATCTTGCGCATCGGCGTCGCAGCTTGCCCGGGTTGGCTGCCGCTGCGCAATAATCCTGCCATGACCGATGCGTACGTTCCGCGCCGCCCGCCCGAGGCGTTCGACCTGCAGGTCCGCGGCCTGCGCCATCACGTGACGCGCTGGCCGGGGACCGACCCGGAACCGTTGTTCCTGCTGCACGGCTGGGCCGACACCGGCGACACGTTCCAGTTCCTGGTGGACGCGCTGCCGGCGTCGCGCACCTGCATCGCACCCGACCTGCGTGGCTTCGGCCGCAGCGAGTGGCCGGCCGAAGGCTACTGGTTTCCCGACTACTTCGCCGACCTCGAGCAACTGCTCGACCGGCTGGCCCCGGACACGCCAGTCACGCTCGTCGGGCACAGCATGGGCGGCAACATCGCCACGCTGTACGCAGGCATCCGACCGGAGCGCGTGCGCCGGGTCGTGTGCATCGAGGGCTTTGGGCTCGCGCGCACCCATGCCGGGCAGGCGCCCGCGCGTTACCGCGAATGGCTCGACCAGCTGCGCACGCCGCCCGTGTTTGCGCGCTTTCCGTCGCTCGAGGCGTTCGCGCACCTGCTGGTGCGGCGTAATCCGCGCCTCACGCCGGAGCGTGCCGCGTTCATCGCTGCGGCCTGGACTGAACAGCAGGTGGACGGCAGCGTCGCCGTGCGTGCGGACCCGGCGCACAAGCGCGTCAACGCGGTGCTGTACCGGCGCGAGGAGGCCGAGGCCGTGTGGCGCGAAGTCGCCGCACCCGTGCTGTACGTGGTGGCGGAGCAATCCGACTTCCTGTCCGCGGCTCGGCGAGGACGGCCGCCCCGAAACCATGGCGCGCATCATCCGTCGCCTCGAGCCGTGCCTGATTGCCGATGCCGGCCACATGGTGCACCACGAGCAGCCGGAACGACTGGCGCAGGAGATCGAGGCGTTCCTGGCCCGCACCTGAACGCAGCCGCGGCCGTGCGTGGCCAGACCCTATAATCGGCACGCATCCGCAGGAGGATCCATGCCGGACGCCGGTGGCAGGCTGCAGCGCTGGTTCGCGGAACTGCGACGTCGCAGGGTGTTTCGCGTGGCCGGCGTGTACCTGGTCGCCGCGTGGCTCGTGATCCAGGTGGCGGACGCGGTGTTCGAGCCGCTGGGCCTGCCGGCCTGGTCGCTGCGGCTGGTGATCATCCTGGTCGCCCTCGGTTTCCCGCTCGCCTGCGTCCTGGCGTGGGCCTTCGACGTCACGCCGCAGGGCATCGAGCGCACCCTGACTGGGGACCCCGCCAACGCGCCGCTGCCCGCCGCCACCGCGGCGACCCCCGACCGCCAGGCCGTCGCCATCCTGCCCTTCGCGGACCTGAGCCCCGCCCACGACCAGGAATACTTCTGCGACGGCATCGCCGAGGAGATCATCAACGCACTGTGCTGCGTGCGCGGGCTGCGCATTGCCTCGCGCACGTCCGCGGCGCAGTTCCGCGGCCGTTCCGTCGATGTCCGGGAAATCGGCCGCACACTGGGCGTCGGCGCGGTGCTCGAGGGCAGCGTGCGCAAGGCCGGCGACCGCGTGCGCATCACCGCGCAGCTGGTGAATACCGCGGACGGCTACCACCTCTGGTCGGAGAGCTTCGACCGCGGCCTCGAGGACGTGTTCAGCACGCAGACGGAGATCGCGCAGCAGCTGGTGCGTGCGCTGCGCCTGTCGCTGACGCAGCAGGAAATCGAGCTGCTCGAGCGCGGCGGCACGCGCAACGCCGAGGCGTACGACCTGTACCTGCGCGGCCAGGCGTTGCTGCGCGACGGCTCCGACACGGCGCTGCCGCAGGCGGCCGCGTTGTTCCGCGGCGCAGTGCAGGCCGACCCGCAGTTTGCCCAGGCGCAAGCCGGGCTCGCCAATGCGTTGGCGTATGCGGGCATCTGGGGCCTCGATGTCGATGCGCCGAGCATCGAGCTGGCGCTGGTCGCGAGCCGTCGGGCGCTCGAGCTCGAGCCGCGCATGCCGGAGGCCTACGTCGCGAAGGGCAACCTGCTGTTCATGCAGGGCCAGGCGGAGCAGGCCTTCGCTGCCTTCCAGGAAGCGATTCGCCTGAATCCGTCGTCCTACGAGGCGCACTATTTCTTCGCACGCGACCTGTTCTCGGCCGGGCGTGCCGACCAGGCGGTGGCGTACTACGAGACCGCGGAGCGGCTGCGGCCGGAGGAGTACCAGCCGCCCTGCATGCTGGCGGGTGCGCTGTACAGCCTCGGCCGGGTCGACGAGGCGCAGGCCGCCGCGGGCCGCGGGCTGCGCGCGATCGAGGCGCGGCTCACCATGAATCCCGACGACACGCGTGCGCTGCACCTCGGTGCGGTGCTGGCCGCGCGGCTCGGCGACCGCACGGGCGCACTCGACTATGCGCGACGCGCGCTGCTGCTGCGGCCCGACGAGTTTGCGACCACCTACAACATCGCGTGCGCGTATGCAGTGCTCGGCATGCGTGCCGAAGCGCTCGACACGCTGGACCGCGCGGTCCGCAACGGGCGCGGCGACCTGGGCTGGATCGAGCACGATCCCGACTTCGAGGCGTTGCGCGGCGAGGCGCGCTTTGCCGAGATCGTCGGGCGCCTGCGCGCCAAGGCGGTGGGACGATCCGCGTGAGCGATGCCCCACCAATGCGGCTGCCCGTGACGCTGCTGGTGCTGGTAGCGCTGGCACTGGTCGTGTCCGGCGTGCAGCCCTACGACCGCCTGACGTGGTTCATGGAAGTGGCGCCTGTGTTGATCGCGGCACCGCTGCTCGTTGCCACGCACCGCAGCTTCCCGCTCACGCCGCTGGTGTACTGGCTGATCGCGATCCACAGCCTCATCCTGATCCTCGGCGGGCACTACACCTACGCGCGCGTGCCGCTCGGCTTCTGGATGCAGGACTGGTTCGACTTCGCGCGCAACCACTACGACCGCATCGGCCACCTGATGCAGGGCTTCGGTCCGGCGATGATCCTGCGCGAGCTGCTGCTGCGTACCTCGCCACTGCAGCGCGGCAAGTGGCTGTTCACGCTGGTGCTGTTCAGCATCCTCGGCGTGAGCGCTACCTACGAGTTCATCGAGTGGGCCGCCGCGCTCGCCAGCGAGGAGGCGTCGGCCGCGTTCCTCGGCACGCAGGGCGACCCGTGGGACACGCAGTGGGACATGTTCCTTGCCGGCTGCGGCGCGATTGCGGCGCAGTTGCTGCTCGGGCGCCTGCACGACCGCCAGCTGGCCGCAGTGGCCCCGTCGAACGCGTACAGGCTGGAGCCGCGCGCATGAAGCTCGACGGTCGCCGCTGGCAGCCCACCTACCGCTGGGCGCGGCGCATCGCCGTCGGGCTGGTGGGTGGCACGGTGCTGGCGATCGGGGTAGCGCTGCTGGTGCTGCCCGGGCCGGCGCTGGTCGTGATTCCGCTCGGCCTGGCGATCCTCAGTGTCGAGTTCGCGTGGGCACGGCGCTGGCTGCGCAAAGTGAAGCAAGGATCGCAGGACCTCATCGACGTCATCAAGAACGGTCCGCGATGAACGACACGCAGCCGCGACTGGCGCCCGGCGCGGAGCGCGTCGTCCCGATCTGAGCAGGCGTCAGCGGATCGGCTCGTCGAACATCAGCGCACGCACGAAGCGCACCGGAGGCGAGCCGTACGACAGCAACTGGTCGTGGTAGCGCTTGAGCGCGAAGCGCTCACCCCAGCGCCGCTCCGCCTCCGCGCGCAGGTCGGCTTGCTCGAGGTAGCCCACGAAGTACGTCGACAGCTGCGTCGACGTGAGCTGCGCGCGCACCCACTTGCCGGCCGCCTCGCGCTCCTCCTGGAAGCCGATCTCCGTCATCAGCCGCATCGCATCGTCGCGGCTCATGCCGTCCACGTGGATCGCGGAGTCGATGATCGCGTTGGTCGCCGAGCGCAGGTACCACTTGAGCTGCACCAGCCGCATCAGCGGGTCGCCGCCCCGGAAGCCCTGCTCCTGCATCACGCGCTCGGCGTACACGGCCCAGCCCTCGATGAACGGGCCCGAGCCCAGCATCGCGCGCAGCACGGACGGGTAGCGGTTCGAATGCGCAATCTGCAGGTAGTGACCCGGCATCGCCTCGTGGATCGTCAGGTTGGCGACCGAGCGGCTGTTGTACTCGCGCAGGTACGAGTCGACCTGCGCCTGGGTCCAGCTGTCGGGCAGCGGCGACACCGCGTAGAACGTGCGCTGGCCCTTGTCGAGCGGGCCGGGTGAGTCGCAGTAGGCGACTGCGACGCCGCGCTGGAACTCCGGCATCAGGATGATCTCGAGCGGCTCGTCCGGCAGGGTGACGAAATCGCGGGTGCGCACGAAATCCGTGGTCTCCTGCAGCGTCACGCGCGCGAGGTCCACCACGCCGTCGCGGGCGGGTCGCTCCGCGTAGGCGATCTCGAGTGCCGCCATGATCGCCACCTGCTGCTGGTCGGCGGTCGGCGCGTCGGGCAGCGGTGGTGCCCCGGGGCGGCCGGCGAGCACGGTACGGGCCACGGCATACATGTCGCCACGCACGCGGGCCACCTCGGCCTCGGCGCGCGCGCGGATTTCGTCGCGCGACAGCGACGACATCAGCGCAAAGGCCAGCTTCTGGTCGAACAGTTCGCGGCCGATGCGGAACTCGCCCTTCGCCGCCGGCACGAGCGTGGCCTCGAGCCAGCGCTGGTGATCCTGCACGGCGGTGCGCGCCGTGGCGATCGCGCGTTCGAGCCGCCCCCGGTCGGCCGCTTCGAGCGTGCCGAGGTTCGGCATCACCAGCTGGTCGACGAGGCTCAGCACGCCGGGGTTCTGCTTCACCGCGGTCTCGGCGTGGATCGCCGGCACGCGCGCCGGCTCGAGGTTGTTGCGCGCCTGCTCGAGCAGCCCCGGCAGTTTCTCCAGGCGCACGGTGAGCGAACGCAGGCGCTCGGGCAGCGGTGCGAAGTCACGCGCCAGCAGGCCGTACAACGCCTGGCCGGCGAGCTGGGTGTACACGAGCGGGTCCCACGACCAGTCGCGGTACACCTCGGCGGTCCACACCGAGTAGCGCAGCTGGTTGTCCAGCATGGCCGCGTCGACCTGGTTGGCGCGCGACAGGGCCGCGCGATCGATGCTGTCGAGTTCCCCGAGCAGCTCGCGCGCCCAGGCCACGCTGCGCCTGCGGCCTTCGGCGCTCAGGTCGTCGAGCTCGGCGTCGAAGCGATGGTCGCCCAGCGAAGTCGCGCTCACCGGTGCATGGCGGCCCAGCTCGGTCACATAGCGCTGGCTGAGCGCCGCGAAGCGCGCATCGGCGTCCGGGGTGGCGGCGACGGTCGTGGCCGAGGCCAGCAGGAACAGTACGGCGGACAACAGGCCCGAGCGGGCGAGGCGGCGGCGCATGGTGGGCGCTCCGGTGGGCGGATGAAGCGCGTTATGCTGCCACGTCCCAGGTTTGCAGGCACGCGCCGCGCTCCCGCATGAACAACACGCCCGATTCGCGCCGCGCACTGCTCGCCAATCGCGAGTTCACCCGCTTCCTTGCCGCGCGCTTCCTGGCCACGCTGGCCGTGCAGATGCAGACCGTGGCCGTCGGCTGGCAGGTCTACGAGGCCACGCGCAATCCGCTCGACCTGGGGCTGGTCGGCCTGTCGCAGTTCCTGCCGTTCGTGCTGCTGATCCTGCCGGCCGGTCACCTCGCCGACAGCCGCGACCGGCGCCGCATCCTGGGGGCGTGCTTCGCGCTCGAGTGCGCCTGCGCGCTGCTGCTGCTCGCGTTCGCTGCGCACGGCCTCGAGTCGGCGCGCCCGGTGTTCGCGGTAATGGTGCTGTTCGGCATTGCGCGCGCCTTTGCGATGCCGACCGGCCAGGCGCTGTTGCCCAACCTCGTGCCGCGCGCCCAGTTCGGCACCGCGGTCGCGCTCAACTCGTCCACCTGGCAAGTGGCCACGATTGCCGGGCCGGCGCTCGGCGGCATCGTGTACCTCGCCGGCGCGCCGGTGGTCTATGCGAGCGTCGCAGTGTTGCTGGCGATCGCCGCCATCATGGTGTTCGGCCTGCGCGAGGGTGGTCGCGACGAGGCGCGCATCGTCGAGCCGCCCGGCTGGCAGTCGCTGCTGTCGGGCCTGCGCTTCGTGCGCTCGCGCCGGCTGGTGCTCGGCGCGATCTCGCTCGACCTGTTCGCGGTGCTGTTCGGCGGCGCGACCGCGCTGCTGCCGGTGTACGCGGCCGACGTGCTGCACGTCGGTCCGGCGGGACTCGGCTGGCTGCGCACGGCGCCCGGCATCGGCGCCGCGCTGTGCGGCCTGGTGCTCGGGTTGCGGCCGGTGACGCAGCGGGTCGGTCGCTGGATGTTCGGCGGCGTGGTCGTCTACGGACTCGCCACGCTGGTGTTCGGCGCGTCGACGAGCTTCTGGCTGTCGCTCGGCGCGCTGGGCGTCATGGGCGCCGGCGACATGGTCAGCGTGTACGTCCGGCACCTGCTGGTGCAGCTCGAGACCCCCGACGAGATCCGCGGCCGGGTCAGCGCGGTGAACGCGGTGTTCATCGGCGCCTCCAACGAGCTCGGCGAGTTCGAGTCGGGCGTGACCGCGGCGTGGTTCGGCACCGTGCCGGCCGTGATCGTCGGCGGCTGCGCAACGCTGGCCGTGGCCGGGCTCTGGTCGCGGCTGTTCCCGGAGCTGGCACGCATGGACCGCTTTCCCGGGGCCGGACCGTGACGACTGTATGGACATACAGTAAGCTCCGGCCATGCGGCGGGCAAACCGGCACCTGGCGGAGAAAGGGCGCGGAGCGCTGACCAACCCGGGCGGCCGGTTCGAGGCCACTCGGCTCGAGGCGGCCGACGACGGCTGGGGCGGTCCTCGAGGAGCTGCCACGCCGGCCGGAGACCCAGCTGCTCGCCGATCGGCCGCGGCGCGCGATCACCCGCAACACTTCGCCGGACGTGCCGTTCGAGCAGTCGATCAATCCGTACCAGGGCTGCGAGCACGGCTGCATCTACTGCTTCGCGCGCCCGTCACACTCCTACTGGAACCTCGGCCCGGGCCTCGACTTCGAGACGCGCATCTTCCACAAGCCGGGGCTCGCCGAGCGACTCGCTGAGGAACTCCGCTCGCCCGGCTACGTGTGCCAGCCGATCAACCTCGGCGCCAACACCGATCCCTACCAGCCGGCCGAGCGCGAGTGCCGCACGACGCGAGCGCTGCTCGAGGTGCTGCTGGCGCATCGCCATCCGGTCACGATCGTCACCAAGGGCGCGCTGGTGCTGCGCGACCTCGACCTGCTCGCAGCGCTGGCCGCGCAGCGTCTGTGTTCGGTCGCCGTCAGCCTCACCACGCTCGACGACGGCCTGAAGCGCACCCTGGAGCCGCGTGCCGCCGCGCCGCGCACGCGGTTGCGAGTCATCAGCGAACTCGTGGCCGCGGGCGTACCGGTCACCGTGCTGCTCGCACCGATGATCCCGGCGCTGAACGACCACGAGCTCGAGGCGTTGCTCGACGCCGCGGCGGACGCGGGCGCCACCACGGCCGCATTCATGTTGCTGCGGCTGCCGCACGAGCTCGGCGCGCTGTTCGAGCAGTGGCTGGCCGAGCACTACCCGCAGCGTGCGGGCCGCGTGCTCGGGTTGCTGCGGGAGGCCCGCGGCGGCCGGCTGAACGATCCCCGTTTCGGTCATCGCATGCGCGGCGCGGGGCCCTACGCGCAGTTGCTGGCAGCGCGGTTCGCCGCGGCCTGCCGCCGCCACGGCCTCAACGATGGCCACGGGCCGGGCCTCGACTGCAGCCAGTTCGTGCATGATCCGGCGGCTCCGCGGCAGGGCGAGCTGTTCGGCTGACGGTCGCGCCGGCGGCGGTCGGTCGAACGGACCCTTGGCGTATACTCGGGCGGCACCTTCACCGGTACTCGCCATGAGCACCCACCCCAGCGCAATCGATCGTCGGGCCACCTCGCGGTGGCGGCCGGCCCTTGCCGTTGCTGTGCTGGCCGGCGCGGTGTCCGGCTGCATGACGGCCAAGGTCGACGAGACCCGCCAGGTGGCCGCGGCCATCCAGGCCAACGAGTCGATCGTCGTGCTGAAGAAGCCGCAGCTCGAAGGCACGGGCACCGAAGAGAAGTTCATCTCCTGCGTGCAGGAGAATCTCGGCGGCCAGCTCGTGCACCCCGAGGACGGCCAGACGGCCAAGGCGTCCAAGGCGAAGAACGTGGTGCCGTTCAAGATCTACGGCGAGCAGGAATTTGCCGACGCACTGTTCCCCTGGTTCGAGCCGAGCACCGCACCGGGCAACGCGGCCGGGTTCAAGGCGCTGCTCGAGCGGCCCGGCGTGACCGAGCGGCTCGGGCAGATCGGCGTGCGCTACGTGGTGTGGCTCGACGGCAGCACCCGCAAGACCGACAGCGGCGGCAGCGTCGCCTGCGCGATCGGGCCCGGCGGTGGCGGCTGCTTCGGCCTCGGCTGGTGGGAAAAGCAGTCGGGCTACGTGGCCTCGGTGTGGGACATGCAGGACGGCACCGAGATCGGCACGGTGAGCACCGACGTCAGCGGCACCTCGGTGCTGATCGGCGCCGTGGCCCCGATCCCGATCATTACGCCCGTACAGCGTACCGCGTGTAATCGCCTGGCCGACCAGCTGCGTTCTTTCCTGGTCGGCGGGGACCTCGTCACTGCCGGCGCGGCCGGGGCCGCGGCGAGCGGGGCCGGCTCGCGTTGAACCCTGCCCGCGGGACGAATCCAAGCCACTGTGAGATGCCCGCGCGGGCAGGAGTCGCCGCGCCCGCCATTGGAGAGTTGCTTGATGCAGCGTCGCAGCGTCGGAAGGATCGGGCTGGTCGTGCTGGCCGCGCTGGCGGCGGGCGGCTGTGCCACGACCAGCGAAACGCTGCCATCGCCACCACAGCCACCGTCACTGCCCTCGCCGAGTAGTGGCACGTCCTCGCCGTCCGGCAGCCCGTCGTCGACGTCGGGCGAGCAGGCGGGGCAAGCATCGGGCAGCCCGTCTTCGCCTTCGTCCGGCGGACAGTCGTCGTCGACAGGCACTCAGCCGTCGGCGTCCGGCGTCGGCTGCATCGTCGAGTGGAGTCGTCGGGTGAGTGCGTCTACTGGTTCGACGCCGGGTGAGCCCGCGCCGCAGCGCTGGCCAACCCCGCCATCGGATTCGTCGCAGGCGTCGACCGGACAGGCATCGGGCTCGGGTTCGCCGTCGGGCACGCAGGGCGGCCAGGCCGGGCAGTCCGCAGGATCAACGGGATCAGCGGGCTCAACGGGATCGGCTGGTTCGGCTGGCTCGACCGGGTCGACGGGGACCGCCGGCACGGCCGGCGGCAGCGCTGGCTCGAGCAGCAAGGGCAGCACCGGCGGCACTGGCAGTGCCAGCAACCCCGGTGCGTCCTCCGGCAAGGCCGGCGGCGGATCGGGTGCCGGGCCGCAGTCCAGCGACGACCGCCGCGCGCAGATCGACCGCCGCTTCGACGAGACCTTCGCGGTGTTCGACGAGCGCATGCGCAAGGAACAGGAAGCCGTGTCGCAGGAGCGCGCGGCGCGCGGCAGCGGTTCGGGCAGTGGCGCAGGTAGCGCGGCTGCCGAGGGCGACGAGGCTGCCGCAGGCAATGGCGACGGCACGGGCGGCGAGGGTGAGGGCGAGAACGGCACAGGCGAAAGCCAGGGCGATGGCGCCGGTTCGCCGGGCGGCCGAGGTGAATCAGCAGGCGGTGCGACCGGCACGCAAGGCGGCGGTGGCGGCGTCGGCGGCGGCGGTCCTTTGGGTGGCTCCGGGCCGAACACGGTGCCGGCAGACATTCCCGACGGCCGCGACGACGACATCGTGGCGCGCCAGCTGCGCGAAGCCGCGATGAAGGAAACCGATCCCGAGCTGCGCGAACGCCTCTGGGAAGAATACCGACAGTACAAGAAGAGCACGCAGTGAACGACACCTTGGCCATGAAAAGCTTGCTGCCCCGCGCGCTCGGCGTGCTGCTCGCCGCGGCGCTGCTCGCGGGCTGCGTCGTCAACGAGCAGCGGCCGATGCAACGGGTCGCCGCGGAGCGCGCCACCACCGAGGTCGCGGAGGACGAGTTGCTCGACGTCGGCGTGCGGCTGTTCGACCCGAACGTGCCGGCGTCCACGCAGCAGCAGGAAAAGGACCGCGTGTTCCCCGAGGTGCGCAAGGCCGAGTCGCGCTACATCCCGCTGGTGATCCGCGACACGCTGGAGAACACCGGCCAGTGGGGCCAGGTGCGCGTGCTGCCGGGCGACGGCACCGGCATGGAAGTGTTCGTCGACGGCCGCATCCTCGAGTCGAATGGCCGCGAGCTGCGCCTGCAGCTCGTCGTCACCGACGCCACGGGGCGCACCTGGTTCAACAAGGTCTACGAAGGCGAGGCGGACACGCGCGCCTACAAGGACGGGCTGTCGAAGCCGCGCGATCCGTTCGAGAACGTCTACAACACCTTCGCCAACGACCTGCTCACGGCGCGGCGCGCGCTCACGCGCGAGCAACGCGTCGACCTGCGCCGCGTTGCGGAGCTGCGTTTCGCGGCGGACCTCGCGCCGTACGCCTTCGGCGGTTACCTCGCGAAGGACCGCAAGGGGCTCTACAGCGCGGTGCGGCTGCCGGCGGAGGACGACCCGGTGGTGCAGCGCATGGACCGCGTGCGCGAGCGCGACTACGCACTGGTCGACACGCTGAACGAGCATTACGCGAGCTTCGGCGGCAGCATGGCCGAGCCCTACACGCAGTGGCGCAAGGCGAACTACGAGGAACTCGAGGCCGAGGCGCAGGCCAAGCGCGAGGCGCTCACGCGCCAGGTGCTCGGCGCCGTGGCCATCGTCGGCGGCATCATGGCCGGCGAGGCGACGGGCAGCAGCGCCGGCTCGGCAGCCGCGACGGCCGCGGTGATCGGCGGCATGTACGCCTTCAAGAGCGGCCTCGACCGCCGCGCCGAGATCAAGATCCACACCGAGTCGCTCAAGCAGCTCGGCGATTCGTTCCAGTCCGAGGTGCAGCCACTGGTGGTGGACGTCGAGGGACGCACGCTGGAGCTGAAGGGCTCGGCCGAGCAGCAGTACGCCGAGTGGCGCCAGCTGCTGCGCGAGCTGTACGAGAACGAGACGGGGCTGCCGGCGACGGCCGCGGCCGTGCCGCCGGGCCGGACCTGAGCCGGGGCAGGGACCGGTCGTGATGCTCCAGGGCGGGCAGATTCTCGCTGCGCGATACGTGCTGCTGCGCAAGCTCGGCGAAGGTCGCGCGACGCAGGTGTGGCAGGCGCGCGATCGCGAGGCTGGTGCTGACCGCGTGCTGAAGATCCTGGTGTCCGCTCGATACCGGCGAGCGGGAGCGGTTCCTCGCGGGCGTGCGCCTGCAGCAGCGGCTCGCGCATCCCAACCTGCAGGCGTGCGCCGCGGTGAGTGACGGTGAGCCACCGTTCGCCGTGTTCGATGGCGTGGCGTCCGGCGACCTGACCGCACTGCGCGGCCGCCCCTGGCCGCAGCTGCTCGGCGCGCTGGCAGGCATTGCCGACGGCCTTGCCGAGCTGCATGCGCGCGGGCTGGTGCATCGCGACCTCAAGCCCGCCAACGTGCTGCTTGGCGAAGACGGCGTGCCCGTGCTCGCGGACTTCGGCCTCGCCGCTGCGACCGGCGATGTCGCGGCGCCGCGCGGTGGCTCGCCGTTCGCGATGAGTCCGCAGCAGCTCGACGGCCAGCCACCCGCGCCCGCGGACGACGTGTACGCGTTCGGCGCTTTGGCCTACGAGCTGCTCGGCGGCTATCCGCCGTTCTACCCGGACGCGCGCCACGAGCGGATCCGCATGGAGTCGCCGGCACCGTTGCCGACGCGCGCCAGCGTTCCCGCCGGGCTCGAGCAGCTGGTGCTGCGCTGTCTCGCCAAGGAGCCGCGCGACCGCCCGCTCGACGCTGCGCAACTGGCCGCGTCGCTGCGTGCGACTCGGCGCGGCGCTGCCGGACGCATCCCGCCCGGCGACACCCGCCGCCGTCCAGTTGCGTCCGCCGCCACCGGTTGAGCCCGGCATCGATCCGGTCTGGCACCGTGCCGCACCGGCCAAACCTTCGCCAGAGCAGTTGCGTTCGCAGGGTTTCCGTCGCGGCCTCGTTGCCGCGAGCCTCGGGTTCCTGCTGCTGGTCGCCGGCTTCGTGTTCTTCGTGCTGCCGCAACGCGTCGAGCGTGCCGCGCAATCGACGCCTGCGGCCGCAACGCCTGCGTTACCGCCGCAACCCGCGGCGCCGTCGTCCGTCACACCCGACCTGCAGAAGCTCGCCGAGGCCAAGCGCGCCTTCGAGGAGTTGCGGCCGTCGGTCGGGCAGCGTCTCGACGCTGCTCGAGCAACGGGCCGCAGGACAATGGGGCGGTGAGGTGTTCGCTCGCGGCAAGCGTGCGCTGGCCGAGGCGGATGCTGCGTTCGGCAGGCGTGAACATGTCGAGGCGCTCGCCACGCTGCGTACTGCCGCCGAGGATTTCGCCGCGACCGAGCGCGAGTCCGCCACACACACGCGGACCGCACTGGCCGCCGGCAGCGCGGCACTCGACCGCGGCGATGCCGCCGCTGCGCGCACTGCGTTCGAGCGCGCACTGGCCATCGAGCCGGGCAATGCCCTGGCACGGCGCGGCCTCGAGCGGGCCGGCACGCTCACCGAAGTGCGCCAGCTGCTGGCCGAGGCGGCGCAGCTCGAGGAGCAGGGACAAGCCGCGGCTGCGGCCGCGACGTATCGCAAGGCGCTGCAGCTGGACCGCGATGCCCAGGCCGCGCGGCAGGCGCTCGCACGACTCGACGCGCAGGCGAGCCGGTGGCGCCTTTGCCGCGGCGATGTCGCAGGGCCTCGCCGACCTCGCGCGACGCGATTTCGCAGCCGCGCGGACAGCGTTCGAGCGTGCCGGCCGGTTGCGTCCGGGCGCGCCGGAAGTGGCCGAGGGACTCGCACAGGTGGAGCGCGGGCTCGCGGACCGCTCCATCGGCGCGCACCTCGAAGCCGCGCAACAGGCGGAGCGGACCGAGCGCTGGGCCGCAGCGCTGGCCGAGTACCGCAAGGCGCTCGACGTCGATCGCAACCTGCTGGCCGCGCGGCAGGGCGTGGAGCGCGCCGAGCCGCGCGCGATGCTCGACGCCGAGCTGGCAGCCGTCATCGAGCGGCCGGAGCGGCTGTTTTCGCTTGAGATCCGCGGTGCGGCGCGCGCCACGCTGCAGCAGGCCCGCGCGGTACCCGCGCCGGGACCGGTGCTCGCGCGCCAGGTCGAGACCGTGGAGCGCCTCGTCGCGGCCGCCGAGACGCCCTTGCGCGTCGCACTCGCGTCCGACAACGTCACCGAGGTGACGATCAATCGCATTGGCCGGCTCGGGGCCTTCGATCGCAAGGACGTCGAGTTGCTGCCGGGACGCTACACGGTGGTCGGCGTGCGCGCGGGCTTCCGCGACGTGCGCCGCGAGCTCACGCTGGTGCCGGGCCGCGAGGCACCGACGCTGGTGATCCGCTGCGAGGAGCCGATTTGAGCGCCGCACTCATGCTGCGCGAGCCGCTCGGCGAGCGGCTGCTCGGTGCCGGCGACCTGCCACTGTCGCTCGGCGGCAGCGGCGCAACCGTGATCCTGCCCGGCGCCGAGGGCGTGCTCGCCTGGCTCGGCCTGCACGACGGACAGCTGTTCGTGCAGCCGGAGGGCAATGCCTCGAACGTGCGCCACAACGGCACGCCGATCGCGGGCTCGGTGTGGCTGCGCCCGGGCGACGTACTCGACATCGGCGCCGGCCGGCTCAAGCTGCGGCTCGACGACGGGCTGCGCGTGCTCGAGGTCGTGGCGGGTGGCGTGGGCAACACGACGGCGCCACCTGCGCCGGAAAGCGTGGCCACACTCGGTGGCATCGGCACCGACGAGGACGAACGCATCGAGCCGATCGCATTCCGCGCTCGTGACGCGGCTGCGAAGGTCGAGCGGCCCGCACTGCCTTGGCGACGAATCGCGGTCGGCGCGGCGCTCGCCATGCTCGCCGCCGTGGCTGCGCTCGTCTTCACGTCCGTGCCGGTGCAGGTCGAGATCGACCCTGCGCCCGAGCGGGTCGCGTTCGAAGGTGGCTGGCCCGGACTGCGACTCGGCGCCAATCACCTGCTGCGTCCGGGCGCATACCAGCTGGTCGCCGAGCGCGACGGCTATGCCGCGTTGCGCGTGCCGGTGCAGGTGACCGAGGCACGCGACCAGCGCCTGAGCTACACGCTGTCGCCGCTGCCGGGCCGGCTCGAGATCACGCTGCCGGTGGCCGGCAGGGTGCGCATCGACGGGCGCGAGGCAGGCGCGGTGCCGGGCACCTTCGAGCTGCCGGCGGGCAAGCACACGCTGTCGATCAGCGCCGAGCGCTACCTCGACTTCACCGCCGACGTGACCATCGAGGGCCGGGGTCGCCTGCAGAAGCTCGCGGTACAGCTCACGCCGGCGTGGGCCAGGGTCAGCATCAAGTCGGAACCCTCCGGGGCCGAGGTGCGCATCGGCAACGAAGGGCGCGGCCGCACGCCGCTCGAGGTGGAACTGCTGGCGGGTTCGCATCGTGTCGAACTGCAGCACCCGGGCTACAAGCCGTGGGTCAGCGACGTGCAGGTGCAGGCCAACACGCCGCTCGCGCTCGGGCCGGTACGCCTCGGCGTCCCGGACGGACGCCTCGTCGTGAGCAGCACGCCCGCCGGTGCCAGTGTCACGGTCGGCGGCGCCTACCGAGGCCGGACGCCTGTCGAGATCGAGGTGCGACCCGACATCGTGCAGGTGGTGACGGTGCAGCGTGACGGCTATCAGCCCGCACGGCGTGAAGCCAGCGTCGCAAGCGGCGAGCGCGGCGCAGTGGCCGTCACCCTCGAGCCGATTCTCGGCCAGGTGGTGGTGACCGCGCGGCCTGCGGACGCGCAGCTGTATGTCGATGGCGTGGCGCGCGGCATCGCCACCCAGACCCTCGAGTTGCCCGCGACGGCACACGCCATCGAGATCCGGCGGTCGGGCTACGCAACTCATCGCATGACCGTGACGCCGCGACCCGGCCTGCCGCAGAGCATCGACATCACGCTGCTCGAGGGAGTGGCACGCGCCGCGGAGCCGGGCACTGCGCCTGCCGGCGACGTCGGTGCTGCGACGGCCGCAGCCTCGGCTTCACCGCCGGCCGGTGCCGTGGTCGCGTTGACGCCGACCGTCCGCTCGTCCGCCGGGCAGGACCTGAAGCTGCTGCCGGCAGGCGAGTACACGATGGGCAGCCCGCGCCGCGAGGCCGGGCGCCGGGCCAACGAGGCGCAGCGGGCGGTGAAGCTCGAGCGGCGTTTCTACCTGGGCACGCGCGAGGTCACCAACGCCGAGTTCCGGCAGTTCCGGCCCGGCCATCGCTCGGGCTTCGTGCTGCAGCAGACCCTCGACCTCGACCGCCAGCCGGTGGTCAACGTGACCTGGCAGGATGCGGCGGAGTACAGCAACTGGCTCAGCGCGCGGGAAGGACTGAAGCCGGCGTACGAAGCGCAGGGCGGCCGACTGGTGCCGGTAGTGCCCGCGACCAACGGCTATCGCCTGCCGACCGAGGCCGAGTGGGAATGGGCGGCGCGCGGCGCGGGTGCCGGCTCGCGCAAATACCCGTGGGGCGACGCGCTGCCGATGCCCTCCGGGGCTGGCAATTTCGCCGATGCCAGGGCGCAGCCACTGGTCGATGCGGTGCTGCCGGACTATGACGACGGCTATGCGGCCACCGCGCCGGTCGGCAGCTTCGCCGCGAATCCGGCCGGCTTCCACGACCTCGGCGGCAACGTCGCCGAATGGACCCACGACCTCTACACTGTCCAGCCGGCATCGACTGCCGCCAGCGTCGATCCGGCCGCGGGCGGCGCCGGCGGGCTGCGCGTGATCCGCGGCTCGAGCTGGCGTGATTCCGCGGTGACCGAGCTGCGGCTCGCCTATCGGGACTACGGGGACGGCAAACGCAATGACCTCGGCTTCCGCATCGCGCGTTACGCGCAGTAGCCGCAGCCTGCGTCGCGCGGCGCTGCTGTTCGCTGGCGTGCTCGCCGGCATCACGGCGTTGCGTGCACAGGAACCGCCCGCCACGCCGTCGCCCGCACCGGCCGCCGGGCCCGCGACGCAGGAACCGGCGGCACCGGAACCAGCAGCACCGGCACCGGCGGCTGCTCCCAAGGCTGCGGACAAGACCAACCCGCCGGCGACGTCCACGTCGACCCCGGCGCGTTTTGAGCCCACCGAGAAGGTGCGCGCCGACTTCGACGTGTCCTTCCCCATCGACATCTGAGCCGGAGAGCCGCGGCATGGCCCGATTCAAGACCCGCGCCCCGAACGAGCTGCTCTACAGCCTGTTCGCGTTCATCATCGTCGCGATCGCCGTGCACACCGCGTACGTCACGGTAGTGCGGCCGCGGGCGGTCACCGTGCTCGCCGAGCAGCGTGCGGCGATGCAGAAGGACCCGAATTACGTCGCGCAGCGCTCGGTGTACGTGGTGCTGAAGGACTGGGAGCAGGAATCGGCGATCATCCTCGCGCTGTGGGCAGTGGCGGTGATCGGCTACAAGGCCTGGGCGGCGCGCGGCGAACGCGCGCTGCTCGAGCGCGACCTGGTCAACGTTCCCGAGGGCATGCGCATCCTGCCAGAGGACGTGCGCGAATACGCTCGCCCGCTCGAAGCGTTGCCGCTGCCCGACAGCGCGCGCCTGCTGCCGCGCGCGCTGCTGGTGGCGCTGTACCGCTTCGGCGCAACGCGCAACGTGCAGGACGTGTCCGAGGCGGCGCGCGGCGTGTGCGAAGGCGAGGCGGACCGCCTGGATTCCGAGCTGTCGATGCTGCGCTACGTGGCGTGGGCGATCCCGGCGATCGGCTTCATCGGCACCGTGCGCGGTATCGGCGACGCGCTCGGCGAGGCGCACAAGGCGGTGACCGGCGACGTCTCCGGTGTGACGGCCGGCCTCGGCACGGCATTCAATTCGACGCTGATCGCGCTGCTGATCAGCATCGTGCTGATGTTCCTGCTGCACCAGTTGCAGCTCGCACAGGAACGCCTGGTGCTGGACAGCGAGACTTACCTCGACCAGTACCTGATCCGGCACATGCAGGTACGCTGACCCACGATGACGCTCGCGCTCGAGATCAACGACGCCGGCCTGATCCTCGCCCGCGACGGCCAGGTCGTCGCCGAGGAGCCGGGCTGCGCGATGCTCGACGGCCGCGAGCCGGAGACCGGCGGTGCCGCGCTGCGCCGCGCGCGCCTGCAGCCGCTCTATGCGGAGACCCGGTACTGGGGGGACCTCGGCACCGAGGCGTTGCCGCGACGCCTGCCGGCGGCCGCCACCTACGCCGAGGTGGCTTACGCGCAGCTGGCGCAGCTGGCGCGACAGGCAGGTGCCGAGGGTGCCGACACGCTGTTCGCCGTGCCGGCCTGGTACACGCGGGAGCAACTGGCCGTGCTGCTCGGTGTCGCGCGCGAAGCCGGTCTGCCGGCGGTCGGTCTCGTCGATGCGGGCCTGGCGGCGGCTGCCCTGGAGCCGGCGCCACCCGCCGCCCTGCAACTCGAGATGACGCTGCACCGCGCCGTCGTCACGGTGCTGGAGCATGCGGGCGAGCTGCGTCGCGTGCGTTACGAACTGCTGCCCCAGCACGGCTGGCTGGCGCTGCAGCAGGCCTGGCTCGACATGATCGCCGCCGGGTTCGTGCGCAAGACGCGCTTCGACCCGCTGCACGAGGCCGCGAGCGAGCAGCGGTTGTGGGACGCGCTGCCGGGCTGGCTTGCAACCCTGCGGCAGGCTGATTCCCTGTCGATCGAGTTGCCCGCGGCGGGCGGCACGCTCAGCGTCGAGTTCGCGCGCGCGGAATTCGTCGCCGCGGCGCTCGCTTGCTACGACGCCGTCGTGCACGTGCTGCAGCGCGCGCGGCCGGCCGGCGGACCGCTGCACCTGCGCGTCTCGCATCGCTGGATGGAGCTGCCGGGCTTCGCGGATCGCCTCGCGGAACTGCGCGACTGCACCTTGCTGCCGCTGCCGCGCGGTGCGGCCGCGCTCGGTGCGCTGGCCTTCGAGCGCGTGCTGCGACGCGAGCCGACCCGGCTTGCGCTCGCGCAGCGACTGCCGGTGCCGCTGGCGCGGGGGGACGCTGCCGCCGCCGAGCCCGCGAGCCGCGTTGCGGCGGCGGATTGGCCGACGCACGTCGTGCACCTCGGTCGCGGGTGGCCGCTGCACGGTGCGCCACTGCACGTCGGCACAGCGGTTCCGGCCGGGCGACGCGGGCTGGTGGTCGCTGCCGGCCCCGGCGTGTCGCGGCTGCACTGCCAGCTCGAGCAGGGCGGTGACGGCGTCTGGCTCCAGGATTGCAGCACCTACGGCACGCTGCTCAACGGCGAACGGGTCGGCGGTCGCGTGCAACTGCGCGCCGGCGACCGGCTGCGGCTCGGCCACCCCGGCGTCGAGCTGGAGCTGGTGCGCGTGGTGGACGGCGATGGCGCGGCGTAAGACCGAGATCTTCAGCCTCTCGTTCCTCGACGTGATCGCGTGCGGGTTCGGCGCGATCGTGCTGTTCTACACCATCCTCAGCGCGCAGGCGGGCGCTCAGCGCGAGAAGCGCAACGACGACCTGCAGGCGGAGGTGAACCGTCTCGAGGAAGAAGCGCTCGACGGCTACAAGAACCTCGTGGTGCTGAAGAACTCGCTCGAGAGCACCGATGAAGCCGTGCCGGCCGAAGGGCTCGCCGCGCGCATCGTCGAGGAGGCCGAGCGCCTCAAGCAGCAGCTCGCCGAGGCGGAGAAGGACACGCTGTCGAAGCGCGAGACCATCGAGCGCCTCAAGCAGGACCTGAAGTCGCTGGAAGATGGCACGCGCCGCCTCGCGGCAGGCACGCCTGATCCCGGCCAGCCTGGGACGCGCATCAAGGGGTTCGTCGGCAGCGGCGACCGCCAGTACCTCACCGGGCTCAAGGTCGGCGGGGAACGCATCGTCATCCTGGTGGACGCTTCGGCCAGCATGATGGACGAGACGGTGGTGAACGTGATCCGCCTGCGCAACATGCCGGAGTCGCGCCGCGTGGCGGCCGCCAAGTGGCGCCGGACGGTCGCCACCGTCGACTGGCTCACCTCGCAGCTGCCGGCGAAGGCGCAGTTCCAGGCCTTTGCGTTCAATACGCAGGCGCGCTCGCTGGTGCCGAGCAGCGCGGGCCGGTGGGCGTCGGCCGGCGACGCCAAGGCGCTCAGCGAGGTGCTGCGCGAGCTGCGGCGCGTGGTGCCGCAGGACGGCACCAGCCTCGAGAACGCTTTCACCGCGGCGCTGTCCCTCGCGCCGCGTCCCGACAACATCATCCTGGTCACCGACGGGCTGCCGACGCAGGGCGCCACGCCGCCGCCGATCCGCAAGACCATCGACGGCGAGGGCCGCCTCAAGGTGTTCGAGAAGTCGATCAGCAGGGTGCCGCCCGGCGTGCCGGTCAACGTGATCCTGCTGCCGATGGAAGGCGACCCGCTGGCGCCGGGAGCGTTCTGGGCGCTGGCGCGCCGCACCAACGGCTCGTTCCTCAGCCCGGCGAGGGACTGGCCGTGAAGCGCTCGCGGCTCGGCCGCCGCGACGTCGAGGTGTTCAGCCTGTCGTTCCTCGACGCGATCTGCTGCGGCTTCGGCGCGGTCATCCTGCTGCTGGTGCTCACCGAGGTGGGCGAGCCGGTGGTGTTCGAGAAGACGCGGGAGGAACTCGAAGGCCGCGTGCTCAAGCTGCAGCAGGAACTCGCCGAGATCCGCGGCACCAGCGAGGTGCTGAACCGCGAGTTGAAGGCGCGGCGCATCCAGCTCTCCGAGGAACAGCAGAAGATCGCGCGGCTGCGCGGCGACCTGAGCGCGCTGCGCGGCCAGTACGAGTCGTCGCGCAAGGACGCCGAGGTCGCCAACGAGATCGAGGGCCGGCTGGTCTCGGCGCAGCAGGAACTCTCCGAGGAGATGAAGCGACTGCTCGGCGCGCAGTACCGCCGCAACGTCGACTCGGCGATCGGCGGCGTGCCGGTGGACAGCGAGTACATCATCTTCATCATCGACACCTCGGGCTCGATGGCGAACTACGCGTGGCCGCTGATGCTGCGCAAGATGCAGGAGGTGCTCGACGCGCACCCGACGGTGAAGGGCTGGCAGGTGATGAACGACGAGGGCGGCTACATGTTCCCCTCGTACCGCGGGCGCTGGCTGCCCGACACGCCGGCGCAGCGCAAGATCGTGCTGGACCGGCTGCGGGACTGGTTCCCGTTCTCCAACTCCAGCCCGGTCGAGGGCATCGTCGAGGCGATCCGCACCTACTACGCCAGCGGCCGGCGCATCAGCCTGTACGTGCTCGGCGACGAGTTCACCGGATCGTCGGTCGACTCGGTGGTGCGCGCGGTGGACGTGATCAACCGCGAGGACAAGAGCGGCCGACGTCGCGTGCGCATCCACGCCATCGGCTTCCCGGTTCGGCCCGACGCGCCGCAATACACCAGCGTGCGCTTCGCGACGCTGATGCGGATCCTGTGCGACCGCAACGGCGGCACGTTCGTGGGCCTCAACGAGCCCGGCAGTTACCGGCGCTGATCGGGGCCGTGAGAGGATGGCGACGATGGACACCAGAGCAGGATCGTCGACGATGCGGGCGCGGTGCGGCGTGCGGTACCTGTAACGACCGGCCTGGCCGGTGCTTGCACTGCTCGCCGGCTGCGGGCCGACGCAATTCGAGGCGAAGCCGGTGATCCCGCAGCCGTTGATCCCGCGCATCCCGGTGGTGGTCGGAATACACCTGCCGGTGGCGTTCCGCGAGTCGGTGCATCGCGAGGAGCGCGACGGCGCAGAGTACGAGATTGCGGTCGGCAAGGCGCAGACCGAGGGTTTCGAGCGCCTGATGACCGCGATGTTCACGCGCGCGGTGCCGGTGCCGGCGACCGATGCGGGAGCCAGCACCGACCCGGAGATCCGCGGTGTGTTCGAGCCGGTGCTCGAGGAATTCTCGTTCGTGACGCCGCGCGACACGGGCACGCAGCTGTACGCGGTCAGCCTGCGCTATCGCATCAACGCCTACTCGCCCAAGGGCGAGTTCGTGGACTCGTGGACCTTCACCGGCTACGGCGCGCAGCCGGCCAGCTCCATGCCCGGCAAGGCGACGGAAACCCTGCAGCAGGCGGCGGGCATCGCGATGCGCGATGCGGGCGCGAAGATCGCGGTCGAGTTTCGCGAGCAGGCGATCGTGCGCGGCCTGATCGATGCGAACGGTGCGCCTGCGCCTGCGCCGGCACCGGCCGGGGCCGAGGTTCAGCCGCCGCCCTGAGCCGGTGCGTCCTTCTCGCGCAGCACGTACCAGGGCTGCAGGAAGCGCACGCCGTCCGTCGCCAGCGGCTCGCCGTCGACCATGCGCGGCCGGTAGCGTGCGGTGGCGGCAGCGCGCAACACCTGCCCGGCGAGATTCTTGTCGAGGTCCGGTGCGGCGCGCACATCGGTGACGCCGCCCTGCGCCGTCACGGTCAACTCGACCTCGACGCTGCGAAACTCCACCTCGTCCGCAGGACGGCGTGCATAGCGGTCCCATTCGCCCGGCACGATGTAATGCAGCAGCACGGGTGCGTCGAACAGCTTGCGCTGCAGCGCCGCGGCATCCGGCGCCTTGGCGGCGGCCTGCCATGCCTTGCGGTAGTACGGCAACGCCTTGTCGGGCTGCTGGCGTGCCTGGTGCCAGTCGCCGAGCTGCGCCTGCACGCCGGCGATCATTTCCGGCGAGGCGTCCGGGTGCGCGTCGACGATGGCCACGGCCCGCTCGAGCGCCTTCTGGCCCTCGGCTGCGATAGAGCTGAGCGCCAGGCTCGGCGGCGTCGGCATGGTCACGTCGTGGAACATCTCGCGGCGCTCCGCGTCGGCCTCCGCCTCGCGCAGCTGCGGGTCGGCGATCCAGCGGCGGGCGTTCTCGGCCGCGGCGGTCAGCGGACCGACCAGCTCCGTCGATTCCGGTCCCTGCAGCGACACGATGATGTCGATGGCACGGCGCAGCGCGGCCCGGCTCGCCTCGTACGCGCCCACCCGCGTGTACCAGCGCGCGAGCGACTCGAGCTGCTGCGCGTACGGCAGGCTCTGCTCGCCGTGCCGGCGCTCGGTCAGGCGCAGCGCGTAGCGGCGGGCGAGATGCGCTTCCTCCGCCCGGCCGAGCTCGGTGAGCGCGTTGGCCTGGCGGTCGAGCAGCGGCAGCTGCGCCTCGTTGAACAATCCTTCGGCGCGGCGATTGAGGGCAATGGCGCGCTCGAAGCTCGTGGCCGCAAGGTCGTAGCGCCGCGCGTCGTAGTAGGTGAGCGCGAGGCCCGCGTGGGCACGGGCGAGCCGCGGGCTGGTGAGTCGCCCCGCCGTTTCCAGCAGCTCGATCACCCGCAGGTAGCTGGCCTCGGCCGCCAGGAAGTCGCCGGCCCGCCGCTCGGCGAGCGCGAGGTTCATCAGCGCCGCCTGCAGCTCATCCGGCCGCGGCGGGCTCGCCTGCCCGGTGAGCTCGACGACCTTGCGCGCCTGCTCGATCGCCGCTTCGAACTGGCCTGCCCCGAACAGCCGGTTGAACTCGGCGTCGGCCGCGGTGCGTGCATCGACCGCGGCAGTGGTCGTCGCCGGCACGCCCGGGGCGGCCGCGGGTGACGGCGCACCGACGGGTTCGGTGGCCGCGGCTGCAGCCAGCCCGAGCAGGAGCGCAAGCCCTGCAGCCATTGCCTGCCGAGTTGTCGGGAGTGTGGATGCCACGCCGCGCAACACTGACACGGCGCGGTAGCGGCGTGCAATCGTCAGGGGCGCTCGAACAGGTAATGCGACACGATCCACTCGCGGCCACTGCGATAGCCGAACAGTTCCGCGCAGGACATGAAGAACACCCGCCAGTACACCCACCAGCGACGCGCCTGCGGCGCGCCGTAGGTGGCCTCGAGCACGGGCAGCACGCGGGCCTGCTCGCGGTCCATGTTGGCGAGCCACGCTTCGGCGGTCTTCTGGTAATGGGTGCCGTCCACGCGCCAGTGCTGCGCTACCCGCAGGTCACGCTGGAAGTAGAGCAGCAGGTGGTCGCTCGGCATCAGGCCGCCGGTGAAGAAATAGCGGGCCATCCAGTCGTCGTCGTCGCGCACCTCGAACGGATACGCGTGGCGGGTGTGGGTGAAGATGTGCACGAACAGCGTGCCGCCGGGCTTCAACCAGCCGGCGATGCGCGCGAGCAGCGTCTGGTAGTTGCGCATGTGCTCGAACATTTCCACCGACACCGCGCGATCGAAGCGCCGCTGCGGCGGAAAATCGAGCACGTTGGCGTCGCAGGTGACCACTTCGACGTTGTGCAGGCCGCGCTCGGCGGCGCGCGCGTCGATCCATTCCTTCTGCGTGCGCGAGTTCGACACCGCGGTGATGCGGGCGCGCGGGTAGTGCTCGGCCATCCACAGCGTCAGCGAGCCCCAGCCGCAGCCGAGCTCGAGGATCTCGTCGCCGTCCTGCAGTCGCGCCCGCTCGCAGGTGAGGGCGAGCATGCGCGCCTCGGCGTCGTCGAGCGACGTCACGCCGGGATCGAACCAGCAGGATGAATACTTGAGGTGCCTGCCGAGCACCAGCTTGAAGAACTCGCTCGGCAGCTCGTAGTGCTGCTCGTTCGCCGCCTGCGTCTCGATCGCCACCGGGCTCTGGCGCAGTTCCTCCACCAGCTGCATGAAGTGCGCCTGCTGCGCCTGCGGGTCCCCCTTGTCCTCGCCGCGCAGGCGCGCAGCGAGCAGCTGGCGGATGCCGATGCGGATCAGCGCGTCGGGGAGCAGGTCGCGTTCGAGGAGGCGGTAGGGGAGGGAAGGCATGGGGGGAAGCGGATAGTGATTAGCGGATAGCGGATAGCGGAAAGCGGATAGGGGACAGGGGATAGGGGTCAGAGGTGGCTGGCCTCGGGCAACGGCAGGGAGGCCGGGCGCGGCGCAAGCTATCCGCTATCCGCTATCCGCTATCCGCTATCCGCTATCCGCATGCTTCGTGGGGCCGCGGACCGCGGATTCGCTCAGCCGGTGGGGGCAGCCGAGGCCAGTTCGGCCGGGTCATCGACGGCCATGATCTCGGTCTCGTAGCGCCAGGCTTCCAGGTCGGCTGCCCAGAACCCGGCGGCCCAGCCGGCCTTGTGCTTCAGGCGCGCGACGAACTCGTGCGCGTCCGCGACCTGCTCCCACACCTTGGGCAGGAACGTGGCCCGCTGGCCGCGCCAGACGAGCACCAGGCCGTCGCGGCCAGGCACCAGCGTGCGCAGCAGCTCCTGCTCGTCCACGACCACGATGCGTTCGCAGGGCGTGAGGACCGACACCTCGAGGCGCGAGCGCCGCCACTCGCGGACGGTCAGCGGCGGGAAGCGCGAGTCGCGGAACGCACTTGCCTGGGCGTTGTGCCAGACGTCGAGCAGCAACGGGCGCGCGGGCTCGAGCGTGCCGCAGCAGCCGCGCAGTGCATGGTCGATGGTCAGCGTGACGAAGGAGGCGCGCGGCTCGTCGAGCGCGCGCGGCACTCGCGCGGCATCGGGCAGGGTGGCCGCGACGTTGCCCAGGCCGGCCTCGATGGCGGTGGCGGCGGTCCTGAGCAGCGCAGCGCGCGCGTCGGGCTCAAGTCTCGAAGACGGCGTAGCTGCCATAGCCCACCACGCGCGAGCGGTCCCCGGCGGTGTCGCCCGAGTTGCGCTGGTCGAGCAGTTCGACCCGGAGGTTACGCCGGCGCGCCACCTGCATCAGGCCATTGATGGCGCGCGCGCCGCAGGCCTGCTCGTCCGGCAGGTCGCTGCGTCGCTCGAGGATTGCCTGCGTCGACTGCGTGTCGAGCTGTCGCGCCTCTTCCGACGTGTGGTAGTGGCTCAGGTCGGAGCTGACCACGATCAGCGTGTCGGCGCCGTTCCACGCGGCGTCGAGCACGTGCGCCACCTGGTCGGGCGGCGACAGGCCGATGGCGACCGGCAGCAGGTCGAATTCGCCGAGCACCACCTGCAGGAACGGCAGCTGCACTTCCAGCGAGTGCTCGGCGGCGTGCGGCGCGTCGGAGATGCCGACCAGGCCGAGTTCGCGCAGGCGCTGGCGGTGCGCGTCGTCCACCGGCACTTCGCCGAGCGGGGTAGCGAAGGCATCGACCGAGGGCACGGCGATGCCGCGCATCGGCACGCGGTGGCTCGGGCCGAGCAGCACGACGTGGCGGATCGTGGCGCGCGAGTCGGCGACCAATCGGTAGGCGCAGCCGGCGACGTCGCCGGAGTAGGGGTAGCCGGCGTGCGGGACGATCAGGGCCTTCGGCCGGCGCGCCTCGCCACTGCGCTGGCAGGCTGCCAGGTGGCCGCCGACCACGCGGCGCAGTTCGTCGGCGTCCTGCGGATAGAACAGCCCGGCCACCGCAGGCGGGCGAACCCTTGACATGTCCCGGCCCAGGCTCAACATCACAGTTCCATGGGAGTGCGGCACTCCCGCAGTCGGCCTTGCACCAATGCGGGCCAATATCCCGCCGGGGTCCGGCGGGCGCCAATCGTATGAATACCGATTTTCCTGCCACACCTACGCGCCACTGGCACCGGCTCGACGACGGCCGCGTGCAATGCGACGTGTGCCCGCGGCATTGCCGCCTGCACGAGGGCCAGCGTGGCCTGTGTTTCGTGCGCGGGCGCGACCGCGACGGCATCGAGCTATATACGTATGGACGCTCCAGCGGCTTCTGCGTGGACCCGATCGAGAAGAAGCCGCTCAACCATTTCCTGCCGGGTTCCGCCGTGCTGTCGTTCGGCACCGCCGGCTGCAACCTCGCCTGCAAGTTCTGCCAGAACTGGGACATGAGCACGTCGCGCGAGATGGACACGCTCGCCGACTCCGCGTCGCCCGTCGAGCTCGCGACTACGGCGAGCCGGCTCGGCTGCGCCAGCGTGGCGTTCACCTATAACGACCCGACGGTGTTCATGGAGTATGCGATCGACGTCGCGCAGGCGTGCCGCGCACGGGCGTGCGCACGGTGGCGGTCACCGCGGGCTACATCTGCCCGGAGCCGCGCGCGGAATTCTTCGCGGCCATGGACGCGGCCAACGTCGACCTCAAGGCGTTCAGCGAGCGCTTCTACCGCAAGGTGTGCGGCGCGGAACTCGCGCCGGTGCTCGACACGCTCGTCTACCTGAAGCGCGAGACGCCGGTGTGGTTCGAGATCACCACGCTGCTGATCCCCGGCGAGAACGATTCCGATGCTGAGCTCGACGCAATGACCCAGTGGATCGCCGCGCAGCTCGGGCCGGACGTGCCGCTGCACTTCTCGGCGTTCCATCCGGACTGGAAGATGCGCGACCACGCGCCGACGCCGCCTGCCACGCTGGCCCGCGCCCGAGAGCTCGCGATGCGCAACGGGCTGCGCTACGTCTACACCGGCAACGTGCACGACCGCGACGGCGGCAGCACCTGGTGCCACCGCTGCGGCGCGCTGCTGATCGAGCGCGACTGGTACGAGCTCGGCCGCTGGGGCCTCAGCGCGGACGGTTGCTGCGCGGCCTGCGGCGAGCGGCTGCCCGGGGTGTTTGCGCGGCAGCCCGGGACGTGGGGCGCGAAGCGGATGCCGGTGCGGCTGCACCGCGCGTAGGCACGTTCGCCCGCAGTTCGTCGAGCCACACCGTAGCCGGCGAATCACTCGGCGCGCGCCAGTCGCTGCGCGGCGACAGCGAGCCGCCGGAGCCGACCTTGGGCCCGTTCGGCATCGCCGAGCGCTTGAACTGGCTGCCCTGGAAAAACCGCTGCACGAACACCTCGAGCCAGCGACGGATCGTGGCGAGGTCGTACTCGCGCCGCTCAGATTCGGGCACCGTGTCCGGCCACGCGCCAGCCGTGCGATCTCCCCAGGCCGCGTGCGCGAGGAATGCCACCTTGCTCGGCCGATAGCCGAAGCGGCTCAGGTAATAGAGGTTGAAGTCCTGCAGCTCGTAGGGCCCGACCACGGTCTCGGAGGACTGGGTGGGCTCCTCGCCGGAGCCCGGCACCAGTTCCGGCGAGATGCGCGTGTTGACGATGCGGTCGAGCACGGCCGTCGTGCGGTCGTCGAACTGCGCGGTGCGCACCAGCCAGCGGATCAGGTGCTGGATCAGCGTCTTCGGCACCGACGCATTCACGTTGTAGTGCGACATGTGGTCGCCCACGCCGTAGGTGGTGAAGCCGAGTGCGAGTTCGGAGAGGTCGCCGGTGCCGAGCACGAGCGCACCGTGCAGGTTCGCGAGTCGGAACAGGTGCGAAGTGCGCTCGCCGGCCTGCACGTTCTCGTAGGTGACGTCGTACGCGCGCTTGCCCTTCGCCGCCGGGTGGCCGATGCGCTCGAGCATCAGCTGCGACGCGGCGCGGATGTCGATCTCCTCGGCCGAGATGCCGAGCGTGCGCATCAGCTCGTGCGCGCTGTCGAACGTGTGCCGGCTGGTGCCGAAGCCGGGCAGCGTGTAGCCGAGGATGTTCCGGCGCGGCAGGCCGAGCCGCTCGAAGGCGCGCACCGCCACCAGTGCCGCCTGCGTCGAGTCGAGCCCGCCCGAGATGCCGATCACCACCTTCTTGATCCCGGTGGCGGTGAGGCGCTTCATCAGCCCCTGCACCTGGATGTCGTACACCTCCGCGCAGCGCTCGTCGCGGCGTGCGGGGTCGGAGGGCACGTACGGGAAGCGCTCGACGTGCCGCCGCAGCGGCACGCGGCCCGCCGGCACGCCGACGTCGAAGTCGATGCGCCGGAACTCGCGCAGCCGCGCTGCGTGCGCCTGCGCGTTGTCGCCGAAGCTCGTCATGCGCGCGCGTTCCTGGCGCAGGTGATCGAGGTCGAGGTCGGCGGTGACCAGGCCGGGCTCGGCGGGGAAGCGGACCGATTCCGCGAGCCGCTCGCCGTTCTCGTAGATCAGCGCGTGGCCGTCCCAGGCGAGATCGGTGGTGGACTCGCCGGGACCCGCGGCGGAGTACAGGCAGCCGGCGATGCAACGTGCGGAATGCGAGGCGCCCAGCAACCGCCGATAGTCCGCCTTGCCGACGGTGACGTCGCTGGCGGAGAGGTTGGCCAGCACCGTGGCGCCGGCGAGCGCGGCCAGCGTGCTCGGCGGCAACGGGACCCACAGGTCCTCGCACACCTCGAGGTGCAGCACGAAGCCGGGCAGATCGCGCGCCTCGAACAGCAGGTCGGTGCCGAACGGCACCTGCTGGCCGCACAGGCGCAGCGAGGTGGAGAGTGCCTGCGAGCCTGGCGCGAACTGGCGGCGCTCGTAGAACTCGCGGTAGTTCGGCAGGTAGCTCTTCGGCACCACGCCAAGCAGCCGCCCGCGGTGCACCAGCACGGCGCAGTTGAACAGGCGGTCGTCGGCGCGCAGCGGCAGCCCGACGGCGAGCGCGAGCGGCAGGTCGCGGCTGGCGTCGACCAGCGCCTGCAGCGCGTCGAGCGAGGCGTCGAGCAGCGCGTCCTGCTGGAACAGGTCCTCGTTGGAGTAGGCGGACAGGCCCAGTTCCGGGAACACCGCCAGCACCGCCTTGTCACGTGCGGCGCGGCTCGCCAGCTCCAGCGTGGCGGCCAGGTTGGCCGCGGGGGAGGCCACCTCGACCCGCGGTGTCGCGACGGCCACCCGGGCGAAGCCGTGGCGATAGATCGACTGGAACGGCGGCGACGCGGCGGGGCGGGACTTGGCCATGCGGGGCTCGCAACGGGGCGATACGGGCCAGTTTCGGCCTCCCGGGGCAGACGGGCAAGGGTGCCGCCCCCATGGAATGAGAACCGCGTCACGCCGCCGCGCGCGCGGGCGGCGCTAGCCTGCGGCGACCCTGGGGGTGGGGCCAGACATGCCTGAAGACCTGTTCAAGCGAGCGAAGTCCCTGTTCGGGCGCAAAGAGCCCGAACCGGCGGCCGTCGTTGCGCGCAAGGCGCCGAGTCGGTTCCACGCCGTGACCATCGTGCCCGGGCCGCAAGCATGCGCCGAAGCCCGCGCCTTGCTCGACCAGCGCTTCCTGTCGCGCGATGCCCCGCCGTTGCCCCTCAAGAACTGCGGCACGCCGCAGTGCGAGTGCCGCTACGAGCATTACGACGACCGCCGCAAGGGCAATCGCCGTGCGTACGACCTGGCCGTGTCGATCGACGGCTACGAAGGCGGCGAGCAGCGACAGCCGTCGAAGCGCGGGCGACGCCAGACCGACGGCAAGAAGGGGTAGGACTCTATTTCAGGAACGGGTTGCTGCGCCGCTCCTCGCCGAAGGTGGACATCGGGCCGTGCCCCGGCACGAAGCGCACGTCGTCACCGAGCGTAAAGGAGCTTCTCGCGGATCGAGCGGATCAGCGTGTCGTAGTCGCCGCCGGGAAAGTCGGTGCGGCCGATCGAGCCCG
This sequence comes from uncultured Gammaproteobacteria bacterium, assembly GCA_963731105.1. Lineage (GTDB taxonomy): Bacteria > Pseudomonadota > Gammaproteobacteria > Steroidobacterales > Steroidobacteraceae > RPQJ01. The sequence continues at coordinate 58,329 of CAVSUM010000010.1, read as the reverse complement.
CGAACAGCACGTCGCCGACGAACGCCACCTGGTCGGCCGCCGAGTAGAACACGACGTGTCCCGGCGTGTGGCCGGGGCAGTGGCGCACCTCGAACTCCACCTCGCCCACCTGCACGCGGTCGCCCTCGTCGAGCCAGCGGTCGGGAGTGAAGCGGTCGCACCCCGGCAGCCCGAACATGCGTGCCTGCTCGGGCAGGCCGTCGATCCAGAACTGGTCGCCCCGGTGCGGACCCTCGATCGGCAGTTGCAGGCTGCGCGCCAGCTCGGCCGTCCCGCCGGCGTGGTCGATGTGCGCGTGGGTGAGCAGGATCTTCTCCAGCCGCACGTCGTTCTCGCGCGCCGCGGCCAGCACCTGGTCGAGGTCGCCGCCCGGGTCGATCACCGCACCGGAGCGGGTCCGCTCGCACCACACCACCGAGCAGTTCTGCGCGAACGCAGTGACCGGGATCACGGTGGCGTTCAGCATCTCAGGCTCCCCGCACCGGCGCGCCACCATTGGGCACGCGCGCACCCTGCACGCCACCCATCAGCGCGATGCGCATGCCGGCCTCGACCGACAGTGCGGTCGGCTCGAGCAGTTCGCGCGCCATGAACACCGTGTACCCGCCGACCATGTAGCTCATCGGCAGGTACACCGCGACCGCGTCGTCGGACTGCTCGAGGCCGAGCCCGCGGCTCGATTCGGCGGTGACGAAGCCGATGATCTTGCCGGGCCCGAACGGCACCAGCACCACGCGCTTGAGGTCGCCGCCCTGGCCGGAGGAGGGGAAGAAGCGCATGAAGTCGCGGATCGCGACGTACAGCGTCTTCACCACCGGGATGCGCGCGAACAGCTCGTCGCTCAGGCGCAGCAGCCGGCGCACCACGTAGGCGTTGACGGCGAGGCCGGCGAGGTACAGCACCAGCAGGCCCGCGACCAGGCCGAGCCCCGGCCGGTACGCGCTGTCGGGAATGACCAGCCTGAGCACTCCCGAGAACAGCCGTTCCGCGGTGAGCGCCAGCCAGTACACGAGGTACACGGTCAGCCCGATCGGCAGCAGCGCCACCAGGCCTTTCAGCATCGTGTTCCAGATCTTGCGCATGGGCATCCTCGTCGCGGGGCGGCAGTATGCAGAGCGCCGCGTCGCGCCGCCACCGCGATGCCGTATCATGCCGCGGTACCCCCGGATCGATGCCTGATGCACCTGCGACGACGGCTTCTCGCCTGCCTGCTGCTGCTCTGCTGCGCGCCGCCGCTCTCCGCGCGCGACCGCCCCTTCCTGCCGCCCGAGGTCGAGCGAGTGCTCGCCGAGCGGCGCATCCCGGCCACCAGCCTGAGCGTGCTGGTGCGGGAAGTGGGCCGCGACGAGCCACTGGTAAGCGTCAACGCCGCGGTGCCGCGCAATCCGGCATCGACCATGAAGGTGGTCACCACCTACGCGGCGCTCGAGATGCTCGGCCCGGCGTACGCCTGGCAAACCCGTGCGTACGCGACCGGCGAGGTGCGCGACAGCCTGCTCGACGGCAACCTGGTGCTCGAGGGTGGCGGCGATCCGTTCATGACCGCCGATCGCTGGTGGGGCTTCGTCAACGGCCTGCGCCAGGCAGGCGTCGACCGCATCGGCGGCGACGTGGTGATCGACAACAGCTACTTCGCCCACCAGGGTGACGACCGGGCCGCCTTCGACAACCGTCCGTACCGCAGCTACAACGTGCTGCCGGACGCGCTGCTGGTGAACTTCCAGACCGTCAACGTGAGCGTGATACCCGACTCCGCGGCCGGCACGGCACGCGTCCGCGTCAACCCCTGGCCGGCGAACCTGTCGGTGGACAACTCGGTGCGCCTCGAGCGAGGCCCGTGCCGGCGCGGCGGCGGCGGCGTGGTGGTGGCGATGCCGGAGGGGCCGTCCGGCAACCGCCTGAGCCTCGGCGGGCACTACGCCTCGGGCTGCGGGCCGATGTCGGTGACGCGCGCCGTGATGCGCGCGCCGGACTTCGCGTTCGGCACGTTCAAGACCTTCTGGCAGCAGTCCGGCGGAATCCTGGACGGCGGCATGCGCCTCGGCACCGTGCCGCCCGGCGCGCGACTGCTGTACACGCACGAGTCGCTGACGCTCGCCGAGGTGATCCGCCTCGTCAACAAGTTCTCGAGCAACGTCATGGCGCGGCACCTGCTGCTGACGCTGGCAGTCGAGAAGGCCGGCCGGCCGGGCACCACGGCCGCCGGTGGCCGCGTCATCGGCGAGTTCTTCGCCGGCCGCGGCGTCGACGTGCCTGGCCTGGTGCTCGAGAACGGGTCGGGCCTCTCGCGGGTCGAGCGCATCTCGGCCGAGGGACTCGCCAACGTGCTGCTCGATGCCTGGCGCAGCCCGTACGCCGCGGAGTTCCAGGCCTCGCTGCCGCTCTCGGCGGTCGATGGCACGCTGCGCCGCCGCTTCCGCTCGCCGGACATGGAGGGCCGGCTGCGGATGAAGACGGGCAGCCTGCAGGACGTGAGCGCACTCGCCGGCTACGTCAATGCGGCGTCCGGCCGGACCTATGTCGCGGTGATCATCCTCAACCACCCCGGCGCCGAGCTCGGCGCGGGCGAGTCGGTGCAGGCCGCGCTGGTGAACTGGGTGTTCGGCCGCTGACGGCCGCGGCTTATCCTTTGGTCGAATGACCCCGCGGCCGGTGCCCGGGGGCTGGCTATACTCCCTGCAGCGCGGACGCTTCGAGGAGTGGCCCATGGCCTACGACCGCAACAACATCTTCGCGCGCATCCTGCGCGGCGAGATCCCGGCGCACAAGGTTTGCGAGGACGCGCACACGCTGGCGTTCATGGACGTCATGCCGCAGGCGGACGGACACGTGCTGGTCATTCCGAAGGCCGAGGCCGAGAACCTGTTCGACCTGGAGCCGGACGCGCTCGCCGCCACCATCCTCACCACGCAGCGCGTGGCGCGCGCGGTGCAGAAGGCGTTCGACGCGCCGGGCATCCTGATCGCGCAGCTGAACGGCCCCGCGGCCGGGCAGAGCGTTTTCCACATCCACTTCCACGTGGTGCCGCGCCACGAGGGGTTCGACCTGCGCTTGCACGCGCGCGACATGGCCGATCCGGCCGTGCTGGCGCAGCATGCGGCACGGGTCCGGGCGGCACTCGACTGAGCGCGAGCGGCAGACATTCAGACGGCAGGGGAGAGGGCGCATGAGCAAGCTGTACGAGGTTCCGGCGGAATTCGCGGCACGCGCGCGCATCCGTCGCGCGGATTACGACCGGATGTACCAGGAGTCCGTTCGCGATCCGGAGGAGTTCTGGGGGCGCATGGGCCAGCGGATCGACTGGATGCGGCCGTACACGCGCGTCAAGGACGTGAGCTTCGCCGCGGCCGACTTCCACATCCGCTGGTACGAGGACGGGCAGCTCAACGTCGCAGCCAACTGCCTCGACCGCCACCTCGCCACGCGCGGCGACAAGACGGCGATCGTGTGGGAGGGCGACAACCCCAACGAAGCGACGCACATCACCTACCGTGAGCTGTATCACCGCGTCTGCCGCACCGCCAACGCGCTCAAGGCGCTCGGCGTGCAGAAGGGCGACCGGGTCACCATCTACCTGCCGATGATTCCCGAGGCCGCCGTGGCGATGCTCGCCTGCGCGCGCATCGGCGCCATCCATTCGGTGGTGTTCGGCGGCTTCTCGCCGGACGCACTCGCGGGCCGCATCTCGGACTGCGCCTCGACGGTAGTGATTACCGCCGACGAAGGCGTGCGCGGCGGCCGCAAGGTGCCGCTCAAGGCGAATGTCGACCAGGCGCTGTCGAGCCCCGGTACCGAGACCGTGCAGCACGTGCTGGTGGTGAAACGCACCGGCACCGCGGTCGCGATGTACGGGCGCGACAAGTGGTACAGCGAGCTGGTCGACGCCCAGCCCGACGAGTGCCCGCCGGCGGCGATGGACGCCGAGGACCCGCTGTTCATCCTCTACACCTCCGGTTCGACCGGCAAGCCGAAGGGCGTGCTGCACACCACCGGTGGCTACCTCGTGTACGCGGCGTTCACCCACGAGGCCGTGTTCGACGTCCGCGACGACGACGTCTTCTGGTGTACCGCCGACGTCGGCTGGGTGACCGGCCACAGCTACGTCGTGTACGGGCCGCTGGCCAACGGCGCCACCTCACTGATGTTCGAGGGCGTGCCGAACTACCCGGATTCGAGCCGCTTCTGGCAGGTCTGCGACAAGCACCAGGTCACGCTGTTCTACACCGCGCCGACCGCACTGCGCGCGCTGATGCGCGAGGGCGAAGGCCCGGTCAAGAAGTTCTCGCGCAAGTCGCTGCGCCTGCTCGGCACCGTGGGCGAGCCGATCAACCCCGAGGCGTGGGAGTGGTACCACCGCGTGGTGGGCGATGATCGCTGCCCGATCGTCGACACGTGGTGGCAGACCGAGACCGGCGGCATCCTGATCACGCCGCTGCCCGGCGCCATCGCGCAGAAGCCGGGCTCGGCCACGCTGCCGTTCTTCGGCGTGCAGCCCGCCATCGTCGACAACGAGGGTCATGCGCTCGAGGGCGCCTGCGAGGGCAACCTCGTGCTGCTCGACAGCTGGCCGGGCCAGATGCGCACGGTGTTCGGCGACCACCAGCGCTTCATCGACACGTACTTCAAGACGTTCCCCGGCCGCTACTTCACCGGCGACGGCGCGAAGCGCGACGAGGACGGCTACTACTGGATCACCGGCCGCGTCGACGACGTGCTGAACGTCGCCGGCCACCGGCTCGGCACGGCCGAGGTGGAGAGCGCGCTGGTGGCGCACCCCAAGGTCGCAGAGGCGGCGGTGGTGGGCTGCCCGCACGACATCAAGGGCCAGGGCATCTACGCCTACGTCACGCTGGTGATCGACGCCGAGCCCACCGAGGAACTGCGCAAGGAACTGCGCGACTGGGTGCGGCGCGAGATCGGCCCGATCGCCACGCCGGACTTCATCCAGTGGGCGCCCGGCCTGCCGAAGACGCGCTCCGGCAAGATCATGCGCCGCATCCTGCGCAAGATCGCCGCCAACGAGCACGACCAGCTCGGCGACATCTCGACGCTGGCCGACCCGTCCGTGGTCGCGAACCTCGTCGACGAGCGCATGAACCGCTGACCCGCCTGTTCCGCGGCGGCCCGGCCTACGACCATCGTCGTAGCCCGCCGGGCCGCCGCCCGCCCCCGCCTACGACCAATGTCGCAGAGGGCCCGTCGACGGGCCCTTGCTAGATTGCCCCACAACCCTGCAAGGGGAGGAGGGTAATTCGATGACGCCCGAAAATAGAAAGGCCTACTGGAAACGCAACCTGCGGACACTGCTCACGCTGCTGGTGATCTGGTTCGTGGTTTCGTACGGGTTCGGGATCCTGCTGGCCGACTGGCTCGACCAGTTCAGGGTGTTCGGCTTCAAGCTCGGCTTCTGGTTCGCACAACAGGGGTCGATCTACGTGTTCGTCGTGCTGATCTTCGTCTACGTCGGGATCATGAACAAACTCGATCGCGAGTTTGACGTGCACGAAGACTGAGCCGCGCCAACGAATAGCCGAGGACACCAACATGTCAGTTTTAATGTGGACCTACCTGCTCGTGGGCGCGAGCTTCGCGCTCTACATCGGTATCGCCATCTGGAGCCGCGCGTCGCACACGCGTGACTTCTACGTGGCCGGCGGCGGCGTGCAGCCCGCTCGCCAACGGCATGGCCACCGCGGCCGACTGGATGTCGGCGGCGTCATTCATCTCGATGGCCGGCCTGATCTCGTTCATGGGGCTACGACGGCACGGTCTACCTCATGGGCTGGACCGGCGGCTACGTGCTGCTCGCGCTGCTGCTCGCGCCCTACCTGCGCAAGTTCGGCAAGTTCACCATTCCCGATTTCATCGGCGACCGTTACTACTCCAACACGGCGCGACTGGTAGCGGTGGTGTGCGCGATCTTCGTGTCGTTCACCTACGTCGCCGGCCAGATGCGCGGCGTCGGCATCGTGTTCTCGCGGTTCCTCGAGGTGGACATCAACCTCGGCGTCGTGATCGGCATGGCGATCGTGTTCTTCTACGCCGTGCTGGGCGGCATGAAGGGCATCACCTACACCCAGGTGGCGCAGTACTGCGTGCTGATCTTCGCCTACATGGTGCCGGCGATCTTCATCTCGCTGCTGCTCACCGGCATCGCCATCCCGCAGCTCGGCTTCGGCGGCTCGCTGGAAGGGGGCGGCGGATTCCTGCTCGACAGGCTCGACGGCCTCAGCACGCAGCTCGGCTTCGACCCCTATACCAGCGGGCAGAAACCGATGATCGACGTGTTCTGCATCACCGCGGCGCTGATGGTGGGCACCGCGGGGCTGCCGCATGTGATCGTCCGCTTCTTCACCGTGCCGAAGGTGCGCGACGCGCGCATGTCCGCCGGCTGGGCGCTGGTCTTCATTGCAATCCTGTACACCACGGCCCCGGCCGTGGCGGCGTTCGCCCGCTACAACATGATCGACACGATCAATGGCTCCGACGGCGCGGGCGCGCTCTACAGCGAGGCGCCGAGCTGGATCAAGAACTGGGAGAAGACCAAGCTCATCAAGTGGGAGGACAAGAACGGCGACGGCCGCATGTTCTACGCCAAGGACGACCGCAACGAGATGACCATCGACCGCGACATCATGGTGCTCGCCAACCCCGAGATCGCGAAGCTGCCGGCGTGGGTGATCGCGCTCGTGGCAGCGGGCGGCCTGGCGGCGGCGCTGTCAACCGCCGCGGGACTGCTGCTGGTGATCTCGTCGGCGATTTCCCATGACCTGCTGAAGAAGGTGGTGATGCCAAACATCACCGAGAAACAGGAACTGCTCTACGCACGCCTCGCCGCCGGCGTGGCGGTGGTGATCGCGGGCCTGCTGGGCATCTACCCGCCAGCCTTCGTGGCGCAGGTGGTGGCCTTTGCGTTCGGCCTCGCGGCGTCGTCGTTCTTCCCGGCGATCCTGCTCGGGATCTTCGACAAGCGCGCCAACATGCAGGGCGCCGTCGCAGGCATGGTCGTGGGCATCACGTTCACGGCGAGCTACATCATCTACTTCAAGTTCGTGAACCCGACGGCGGGTGCGGACCAGTGGTTCCTGCAGATCTCGCCGGAAGGCATCGGTTTCGTGGGCATGTTGCTAAACTTCGCCGTGACCTACACGGTGAGCCACCTGACGGCCCCGCCGCCGGAGCACATCCAGCATCTCGTGGAGGACATCCGCGTGCCGCGTGGCGCCGGAACGGCCACCCACCACTGACGGGCGGGATGACGTTCGAGGCCGGGGCGGCTTGACCACCGCCCCGGCCTTTTTGTTTGCCGTCGAGACAGGACCGACCACGTGAGCGCGCACGGACAGGAATTCGACTTCAGCTCGCCGCCCTTCGACCTGCTGACGCCCGAGCAGGCGCGCGTGCTGGCCGCGACGATCGACATCGAGTTCGTGCCGGAGGGCACGCGCCTCCTGGAGGAGGGGGCCGGCTCGACCGCGGTGTATGTGATCCTGAAAGGCGGCATCGCTGCGGTCGACGAGCGCGACGGGGTGCCGCGCACGTTCTGCGAGTTCGGGCCATCCGACTATTTCGGCGCCACCGCCGTGCTGGCGGGACGCGCGCGGCACAACTACGAGGTGATCGAGGACACCCTGCTGTGGGTGATTCCGGCGGCGGCCTTCCGCAAGGCCGTGGAGTCGAACGGTCGCTTCGCGGCGCACTTCGTCGACTCGCTCGCCAAGCGCACGGCGTTGGCCGAGACCGCTCCGCCAGGCACATCCGACCTGGGCGAGCTCATGCTGACCAAGGTGGGCGACGCGCTGCTCGGCGAGGCGGTGGTCGTTGCGGAAGACTGCGCGCTCGACGAGGCCGCACGGCGCATGCGCGACCGGCGCGTTGACTGCGTGTTCGTCAACGGCGAGCCCGGCCTCGGCATCGCCACCCGCACCGACCTGCTCGAGGCCATCGCGCTGCGGCACCTGCCGCTCGGCAGCACGCTGGGCGGGATCGCCAGCCGGCCGGTGGTCGGCTGCGACGCCGACGAACCGCTGTTCCAGGCGCTGGTCACCATGACGCGGCGTCGGATCGAGCGCATCGCCGTGTTCGAGGGCGGGCAGCTGCGCGGTACGCTGGGGCTGGCGGAGCTGCTGAGTCATTACTCCAGCCACTCGCACGTCATCGGGCTGCGCGTCGCACGTGCAGAGTCGCGCGAGGAACTGGCGGCAGCAGCGCACGAGATCAACGGCCTGGTCCGTACCCTGCACCTGAACGGCGCCCGCATGCAGTACCTCGCCGAGCTGGTGAGCGTGCTGAACCAGCGGCTGATGTCGCGCCTGTTCGAGTTCTGCTTCGACGCCGAGACCCGGGCGCGCTGCTGCCTGCTGGTCATGGGCAGCGAGGGCCGCGGCGAGCAGCTGTTCAAGACCGACCAGGACAATGGCCTGCTGCTCGCGCCCGGGCTCCCGGACGCCGCCGTGGCGGACGGCGCGCGGGCGTTCAGTGACGGCCTCGCGGCGATGGGCTATCCCCCGTGCCCGGGCGGAGTGATGGTCTCGAATGCGGCTTGGCGCGGCGACGGCCAGGAGTGGATCGAGCGTGTCAGCTCGCTGCGCGGTGACACGTCCAGTGCGGGGCTGATGCGCGCCGCCATCATGCTCGACTCGCAACCAGTCGCGGGCGACGCCGCGCTGTTCGAGCCGGTGCGGGATGCCTTGCTGGCGCTGGGCCGCGATGCGCTCTGGCTGCACCAGTTCGTGGTGCCTGCGCTCGAGTTCCATACTCCGCTCACGTTGTTCGGCGGCCTGCGCGGCCGGGGCAGCGCGGTGGATCTCAAGAAGGGCGGAATTTTCCCGGTGGTGCACGGCGTGCGGCTGATGGCGATCGAGCACGGCCTGCGCTGCACCTCGACGTTCGACCGCATCGACGCCCTGGTCGCTCAGGGCGCACTCAGCTCGCAGCTCGGCACGGACCTGCGACAGGCCTTCGGCATCATGCTGCGGTTGCGCCTCGGGCAGCAGCTCGACGCGGTGCGTGAAGGCGAGGTCCCCACCAATGACGTCCAGATCGGGCAGATGCGACGGCTCGATCGCGAACTGCTGCGCGATGCGCTGCGCGTGGTGAAGGACTTTCAGTCGTTCCTCTCGTCCCGCTACCGGAGAGGCGTGTGAAGCTGCGCGGCCTGCTGCGCTGGTGGCGTGCGCTCGCCGGCGCATCGCCGTACGAGGAGCCTGAGCTGGTGTCGCTCGACCTCGAGACCTCGAGCCTCGATCCGCGCACGGCGGAGATCCTCAGCATCGCCGCGGTCCCGGTCCGCGGCCGGCGGGTAGTGTTGAGCGAGCGCTTCGAGCGGATCGTGCGCGGTACGGCGGCCGTCGACTACGAGGCCGTGAAGTTCCATCGGCTGCGGCCCATGGACGTGGAACACGGAGTGCCCCAGGAGCAGGCAGCGCGCGAGTTCGTCGCGTGGCTTGGCGACCGGGCGCTGCTCGGCTACTGCATCGGGTTCGACTGCATGATGCTGGAGAAGACCCTGCAATGGGCGGGCGGAACGATGCTCGATGGCCGGCGCTTCGACATTCGCGAGCTGTACCGGCGCCGCATGCTGCATCGGAACCCGGACGGCGCGCCGTCGCAGACCCTGGACGACATCCTCGCGGCCCTCGAGGTGCCGCCGGTCGGGCGCCACACAGCCATCGGCGACGCGACGGCGGTCGCGCTCGCGTTCCTTGGTCTCAAGTACGCGACCGCGCGGGGAGCATTGCGCCGCACGCGGCCCTGAGGCCAGCGATCACGGCAGCAGTCGCCCGGCGCCGGCAAAATTGCGCCGGAAATACTCCTCGTCGAGGCTCGCCATGCGCACCTGTCCGCCGCTCTGCGGTGCGTGCACGAAGCGTTCGTCGCCGGCGTAGATGCCGACGTGGCTCACGTCGCGCCCCTCGAGCCGGAAGAACACCAGGTCGCCGGGCCGCAGGTCGCGGCGCGGCACAGGCGTCGCGGCGGCGAACTGCTGTGCGGCGCTGCGCGGCACGCTGACGCCGAGCTGGCCGTGCGCGTAGGCTACCAGCCCGCTGCAGTCGAAGGCGTCGGGCCCCGCGCCGCCGTAGCGGTAGGGCGCGCCGATGCGTGATTGCGCCACCTGCAGCAGGGCCGCGCCGCGGTCGGTCCGCGGTGGGGCGCCAGTTTCGCCCGGCAGGCCCGTCTGGAACGGCGTGCACCCTGCCAGGACTACGAGCAGCGCCAGCAGCGCCGACGGGCGCACAATTCGCTGCGCGGGTTGCGCATTGCGCCGCAGTGGGGCGGGTGCTGCAATCATGTGGCTGAAGATACCGGAGACTCGGCATGAAGTGGCGCACCCTCGGAATCCTGGCGGTTCTTGCCGCCGCCGTCGCAGCCGCGGTGCTGTGGTTCGGGCGCGCCAAGCCGATCGACGTCGAGGTGATGGAGGCGGGTCGCGGCAGCGTCGCCGAGGCAGTCACCAACACCCGGGCGGGCACGGTCAAGGCCTGCCAGCGCGCCAAGCTGGCCCCGCCGGCCGGCGGGCAGATCGCGCGCCTGCCGGTGAAAAAGGGCGACCGGGTCGAGCCCGGCCAGTTGCTGCTCGAGCTGTGGAACGACGACATCCGCGCCGAACTGTCGGTCACCGAGCGCGATGCCGCGGCGGTCAAGGCCCGCCGTGAGGAGGCCTGCGTGTCGGCGCGCGTCGCGCGGCGCGAGTCGGACCGGTTCAAGAGCCTGGTGGCGCGCAAGCTGGTTTCGGCCGAGCTGGCTGACCGTGCCGCGGGCGAAGCGGAGGCTCGCGAAGCGGCGTGCCACGCGGCCGCCGAGCAGGTCCGGGTGAGCCTGGCGCGCATCGAGGCGGCGCAGGCACGCCTCGAGCGCACGCGGCTGCGCGCACCGTTCGCAGGCACGGTGGCCGAGATCAACGGCGAGATCGGCGAGTTCGTGACGCCGTCGCCGGTCGGCATCCCGACGCCGCCCGCGGTGGACATCGTCGACACCAGCTGCATCTACATCACCGCGCCGATCGACGAGGTGGATGCGCCGCGCGTGCGCGAAGGCATGCCGGCCCGCGTCACGCTCGACGCGTTCCGCGAGCGCAGCTTCAAGGCCCACGTGCGGCGCGTCGCGCCCTACGTGCTCGACGCCGAGAAGCAGGCGCGCACCGTCGAGGTCGAAGCGGAGATCGACGAGATCGGCGACGCCCTGCTGTTGCCCGGCTACAGCGCCGACGTCGAGGTGATCCTGGCCGAGCGCGCTGACGTGCTGCGCATCCCGACGCGCGCGCTGGTCGAGGGCAAGCGCGTCTACGTGCTCGAGGACGGTCGCATCCGCGCGCGCGAAGTGACGACCGGCATCGGCAACTGGGAATTCACCGAGATCACGGGCGGGATCGAGGCCGGCGCGCGCGTGGTGGTCAGCGTCGACCGCGAGGGCCTGGCGGACGGCGTGCCGGCCGTGGCCCGCTGACACCGGGAGAACCTGCCTTGATCGAGCTGCAAGGCGTCCAGCGGCACTTCCAGGTGGGCGAGCAGTTGGTGCGCGCGCTGGACGACCTGACGCTCAACATCGGTGCCGCCGAGTACGTGTCGATCATGGGGCCGAGCGGTTCCGGCAAGTCGACGCTGCTCAACGTCATCGGCCTGCTCGACCGCCCGACCGGCGGCCGCTACCTGCTCGACGGTCGCGAGACCACGCAGCTCGACGACGACGCGCTGGCCGCGGTGCGGGCGCGGCACATCGGCTTCATCTTCCAGTCGTTCCATCTCGTGCCACGCCTCACCGCGTTCGAGAACGTGGAACTGCCGCTGGTGCTGGCAGGACAGGCGCCGGCCGCACGCCGTGCGCGCGTCGACGAGGTGCTGGCCGAGCTCAGCCTCGGCGATCGCGCCCATCATCGCCCCGACCAGCTCTCCGGGGGCCAGCGGCAGCGCGTCGCCATCGCGCGCGCCATGGTGATGCGCCCCACTGTGCTGCTCGCCGACGAGCCGACCGGCAACCTCGACCACGTCTCGGGCGCCGAGGTGCTGGCCGCGCTCGAGTCGCTCAACGCGACCGGCATCACGCTGCTGGTCGTCACGCACGACGACGAGGTCGCGGCACGCTCGAGGCGCCAGGTCCGCATGCGCGACGGCCGGGTGGTGCACGACGCGCCCACGCCGGGGGCCGCGACGTGAGGCCCGGCGACCTGCTGCACCTCGCGTCGGAGTCGCTGTTCCGGGCGCGGCTGCGCAGCGCGATGATGCTGGTCGCGACGGCGATCGGCGTCGCGGCGGTGGTGGTGCTCACCTCGCTCGGGGAGGGCGCGCGCCGTTACGTCACCGGCGAGTTCCAGGCGCTCGGCACCGACCTGCTGATCGTGCTGCCCGGCCGCTCGGAAACCACTGGCGTGCAGCCCGGCCTGTTTGCGGGCGAGACGCCGCGCGATCTCACGCTCGACGACGCACGTGCGCTGCTGCGCATCCCTGGCGTACAGCGCATTGCACCGCTGGTGGTCGGATCGGCCCCGGTGTCGAGCGCTGGGCTGACGCGCGAGGTGCCGGTGATCGGCACCACCGCCGACTTTTACTACGTGCGCAACCTGTCGATCGGGCAGGGCCGGTTCCTGCCACCGGGCGAGCTCGAGCGCGACATGGCGGTGTGCGTGCTGGGCAGCAAGGTCGCGACCGAGCTGTTCCCGGGCCGCGCCGCAGTCGGTGGCTCGGTGCGCATCGGCGACCGCCGCTTCCGCGTCATCGGCGTGCTCGGCGACTCGGGCCGCTCGGTCGGCTTCGACCTGCAGGAGCTGGCGATCATTCCGGTGAGCAGCGCACAGCAGATCTACGACACGGAATCGCTGTTCCGGATCCTCATCCAGTCGAGCGACCGCGACGCCATCCCGCGCACGCGCACTGCGGTGATCGAGACGCTCAAGGCGCGTCACCAGGGCGAGGAAGACGTCACGGTCATTACGCAGGACGCCGTGCTTGCGACCTTCAACCGCATCTTCACCGCGCTGACGCTGACGCTGGCCGGGATCGCGTCGATCAGCCTCGCCGTTGCCGGCATACTGATCATGAACGTGATGCTGGTCGCCGTGAGCCAGCGCACCGCCGAAGTGGGATTACTCAAGGCGCTCGGCGCGCGTCGCGGACAGATCACCGCGCTATTCCTCGCCGAGGCGATCCTGCTGTCCGTCGCCGGGGCCGGCGCCGGGCTGCTGCTCGGTTATGCCGCCAATCTCGTCATCGGCCGCCTTTATCCGGCGCTGCCGGTCGGCGCGCCCGGCTGGGCGGTGGGGCTCGCGATCCTGATCGCGGTCGCGAGTGGCGTGGTGTTCGGCCTTATGCCGGCGCGCCGGGCCGCGCAGCTCGACCCGGTCGTCGCGCTGGCCGGGAGGCGCTGAGCCGTGCGCGCCGCGGACATCGCGAAGCTCACCGGCAGCTCGGTGCTGTCGCAGCGTATGCGGGCGCTGCTCACCGCGCTCGGCATCGCGGTCGGCGTGGCGGCCGTGGTGCTGCTCACCTCGATCGGCGAAGGCGTGCGGCAGTTCGTGGTCGCCGAGTTCACGCAGTTCGGCACCAACCTGATCAGCGTGACGCCGGGCACGACCGAGACCATGGGCGGCTCGATCGGTGCGTTCGGCACGGTGCGGCCGCTCACTATCGACGATGCCGAGGCACTGCAGCGCGCGTCGTACGTCATCGCCTCCGACCCGATGGTGCAGGGCAATGCCGAGGTCGAGGCGAACGGCCGCAAGCGGCGCGTCACCGTGTACGGCACCGGCCCCGAGTTCGCGGCCGCGTTCCGCTTCGACGTCGCGCAGGGGCACTACCTGCCGCCGGACGATCCGCGTGCGCCCCGCAGCCTCGCCGTGCTCGGCTCGAAGATGGCGCAGCAGCTGTTCGGCGATGCGAACGCGCTTGGTGAGACGCTGCGGGTGGGCGGCGAACGCTATCGCGTCGTCGGCGTGATGCGGCCGAAGGGCACGATGATCGGCTTCGACCTCGACGACACGGTGTACCTGCCGGCGGCGCGCGTGCTCGAGATGTTCGACCGCGACAGCCTGTTCGAGGTGCACGTGCTGTACGAGGAGAATGCGCCGGTCGACGAGGTGGTGCAGGGCATCCGCAGCGTGCTCGTGGCGCGCCACGGCGACGAGGACTTCACGATCACCACGCAGCAGCAGATGCTCGACACGCTCGGCTCGGTGCTCGGCGTGCTCACTTTCGCGGTGGCCGCGCTCGGCAGCATCTCGCTGCTGGTCGGCGCCGTCGGCATCTTCACCATCATGACCATCGCCGTGCGCGAGCGCACCGGCGAGGTCGGGCTGCTGCGCGCGCTCGGCGCCAGCCGCGACCAGGTGCTGTCGCTGTTCCTCACCGAGGCGGTCCTGCTGTCGCTGCTCGGTGGGCTCGCGGGCCTCGCCGCCGGTGCCGCCCTGGCGTGGCTGCTCGGCGTGGCCGTGCCGAGCCTGCCGGTGAGCTTCTCGCCGCTGTTCATGGGCCTGTCGGTCGGCCTGTCGATCGTGATTGGCCTGGTGGCCGGCATCCTGCCCGCGCTCAACGCCGCGCGGCTCGACCCGGTGGAGGCACTGCGGGCCGAGTGACCGCTGCTCAGCCGCCGGGCGGCCGCACGCGGCGCGTGGCGACGGCTTCGTGCGGGTCCTCGGGCCAGTAGTGCTTCGGGTAGCGGCCCTTCAGCTCCTTGCGCACGTCGTGGTAGCCGCGCGACCAGAAGCTCTCGAGATCGCGCGTCACCTGCACCGGCCGGCGTGCCGGCGAGAGCAGTTCGAGGGTGATCGGTACCTTGCCGTCAGCGATGCGCGGCGAGGCGGTGAGCCCGAACACCTCCTGCAGCCGCACCGCGAGCGTCGGCACGCCGCTCGTGTAGTCGATGGCGATGCGCGAGCCGCTCGGCACGCCGAGGTGCGTCGGCGCGAAGCCGTCGAGGCGCCGCTGCGCGTCCCAGTCGAGCAGCGCGTGCAGCGCGCCGCGCAGATCGAGCCGCGCCAGCTGGTCGCGGCGGGTGATGCGGTCGAGCCACGGAGCGAGCCAGGTCGTGGCGGAATCGAGCAGGGCCGGGTCGGACACGTCGGGCCATGGCGAGGGCTGGCGCGTGTCGTGGGCGCGCGCGAAAGCCACGCGTGCCCGCCATTGCTCGAGATCACGGGTCCACGGCAGGCAGCCGAGCCCGAGTGCGCGGATGCCGTCGAGCATCGCCGCGATCGCCTGCGGCCCGGGATTGCGCAACGGCTCGTCCGCGATCACCAGCTCGCCGAGGCGGCGGATGCGCCGTGCGGCAACGGTCTCGCTGCGCGGGTCCCAGGCGACGCTGTCGGCGTCGGTCACCAGCGGCGCGAAGTGATCGAGCAGCAGCGTCAGCTGCACTGGCGCGGCGAGCTGGATGCGGGCTTCACGCTCGCCGGCGTCCAGCGCCGCGACCACGACGTACTCGGAGCGGGCCAGCGCCGCCGGACCGGTGAACGCGGCACCGCGGCCGCCGCTCAACACGTAGCGGCCCCCGGTTCCCGCCCGCGAGCGGCCGATGCGGTCCGGGTACGCGAAGGCGAGCAGCAACCCGACCGCGTCGGACTCGTCCAGCGCCGCACGGCCCGGCCGCGGCGCGCGCACCCTGTCCAGCTGGCGCGCGAGCTGCTGCGCGACCCGCTCCAGGCGGCGCAATCCGCTGCGGTCTACCGTGACGCCGGGCGGCAGGCCGTGGCCCTGCAGTGCGTCGAGGCGCAGGCGCAGGTCGGGATCGGCGAATCCCATTGCGGCGCGCAACGGATCGCGCTCCGACAGCACTGCCGCGATCTTGCTGCCAAGCTGCGCGAGGCCGAGCGACTGCGCGCGCAGCATCATGTGCGCGAGTCGCGGGTGGACGCCGAGTGCAGCCATGTCGCGCCCGAGCGGCGTCACGCGGCCTGCGCCGTCGAGTGCCTCGAGCCGCGATAGCAGCTCGCGCGCCTGCGCGAGCGGTGCCGCGGGCGGCGGGTCGAGCCACGCCAGCGCCGCGGCGTCCGTCACGCCCCAGCAGGCGAGCTCGAGCGCAAGCGGCGCGAGGTCCGCCTCGAGGATTTCGGCTGGCGCCTGCGGCAGCAGTGCCGCGTGTGCCGCCTCGCTCCACAAGCGATAGCACACGCCGCTCGCCGTGCGACCGGCGCGGCCGCGCCGTTGGTCCGCCGAGGCGCGCGAGATGCGCAGCGTCTCGAGCCGGCTCATGCCGGTCGCGGGGTCGAAGCGCTGGCGACGTTCGAGCCCCGAGTCCACCACGATCCGCACGCCGTCGATGGTGAGGCTGGTTTCTGCGAGGTTGGTCGCGACGATGACCTTGCGGCGTCCCCGAGAGTCAGGCTGCAGGGCCGCATCCTGCGCGGCGGGGGCGAGATCGCCATAGAGCGGCAGCACCACGCAGCGATCGTCCGGTAAGGCAGTGACGAGCGCGTCAGTGACGCGGCGGATCTCGCCCGCGCCCGGGAGGAACGCCAGCAGGTCGCCCGGATGCGCGTCGAGTGCCTGCAGGATGCGCTGCGTGGCCAGCAGCGCCGGCGACAGCGACGGGCTGGAGGCGGACGCCGAAGCATGGAAGGTCTGCACGTCGAACATGCGGCCCGGTGCGCGCACGAAGCGCGCGTCGTCGAGCACCCGCGCAAGGGCATCGGCGTCGAGCGTGGCCGACATCACCAGCAGCCTCAAGTCGGCCCGCAGGTGACGCTGGCAGTCGAGCGCCAGCGCCAGGCCGAGGTCGCCCTGCAGGTTGCGCTCGTGGAACTCGTCGAACACCACGCAGGCCACGCCCTCGAGCGCCGCGTCGTGCTGCAGCATGCGGGTGAGGATGCCTTCGGTCACGACCTCGAGGCGCGTCGCTGGGCCGACGCGGGTCTCGAGCCGCGTGCGGTAGCCGACGCGCGCGCCCGGCGTCTCGCCGAGCAGCGCGGCCATGCGCGTCGCCACCGCCCGCGCGGCGATGCGGCGCGGCTCCAGCATGAGGATGCGGCCGTCGTTGCGCCAGGGAGCGTCGAGCAGCGTGAGGGGCACCAGCGTGCTCTTGCCTGCACCGGGAGGCGCCTCGAGCACGACGCGGCGGCCGTGGGCGAGGGCGTCAGCGAGTTCTGGCAGGACCTCGACGATCGGCAGCGGTGGCAGCGGGGTCGGCATGGCGCGCAGCAGTCTACCCCTGCAAACTGTGCCTCACCCTTCGGCCGGGAGCCCGGGCATGTCGATCGAAGTATTGTGGCTGGTGCTGGCCGTGGCGCTGGTGTGCATCGGCATCGCGGGATCGGTGTTGCCGGCGCTGCCCGGCGTGCCGCTGGTCTTCGCGGGCCTGCTGGTCGCGGCCTGGGCCGGCGACTTCGAACGCGTCGGCTGGGTGACGCTGGTGGTGCTCGGCCTGCTGACGGTGGCGTCGTTCGCCATCGATCTCGCCGCCACCGCCATGGGCGCGAAGCGGGTCGGTGCCACCAAGCTCGCGGTGGCCGGTGCCGCGCTCGGTGCTTTGGCCGGGCTGTTCCTCGGCCTGCCAGGCCTGGTTCTCGGGCCTTTCGTCGGCGCGGTCACGGGCGAACTGCTGTCGCACGGCCAGGTGCAGCAGGCGACGCGCGCCGGCCTTGCGACCTGGATGGGATTGCTGTTCGGCACCCTCGCCAAGCTGGCGCTGGTGTTCACCATGCTCGGCGTGTTTGCGCTCGCTTACTTCGTGTAGTAGCTGCGGCACTCGACCTCGCGGCCGCGCACCACGCGCCGGCCGGCCAGCGGGCCGTGCGTCTCGCTCACCACCGTGTGCTGGCCCTCGGTGTGCTCGTCGTCGTAGAAGTACACCACCACCCAGTCGCGCGTCCGGCCGAGCTGGTGCGCCTGGGCCGTGTTGGAGTAGAGCACGGTGAAGTGCCAGCCCTCGCGCACGGTGTGCAGCACCGGCAGCCAGGCCTCGCCGGAGGGATTGAAGCGGCGTGGCGCAATGGTCGGCAGCGTGCCGGCGGCGGAGCGCTCGCGGTACTCGCGATCCACGTCGAGCAGCATCGGTACCGGTGGCTCGTCGGCCTCGCTGCCGCTCGCGGCCGGGCGGCGTGGCCGGCTGCGCGACAGCATGACCTGCAGGTTGGCGCGGATCGCGGCGGCCCGGCGCGGCCCGACCCCCGGGACCGACTCGAGCCGCCCGTCGTGCGCGGCGAGCTCCAGCCCTTCGAGCGTGTCGACGTGCAGTTCCTCGTGGATGCGTTCGGCGAGCCGGTGGCCGAGTCCCGGCACCGACGTGAGCAGTTGCACGGGATCGGCACTGCCGCGTAACCGTTCAAGCTGCGTCCAGCGCCCGGTGCGCGCCATCTCGAGCAGTGCCGAGGCGATGCCGCGACCGACGCCGGGCAGTGCCTCGAGTCCGGGCATGCCCTGGCGCTCGATGATCGTGGTCAGTTCCTCGGGCAGCCCGAGGATCGACTCGGCCGCCTTGCGGTAGGCCGAGACCCGGAACGGATTGGCGCCCTGGGCGTGCAGCAGGTCGGCCGCCTCGCGCAACCGGTCGGCGCAGCGTGCGTTCAGCGACTCGCCCGCCACGTCGTTCATGGCAGTTCGGGCGGCGGGCGGAGGCGGGTCATGACGGCGGCTTGGGAAGTGCGCAGTGAAGCGCATGCTGCCCCGCATAAGCCACGACGGCCATTCGGGTTTTACGAGAGGCCCCCGATTTCCACTATGATCCGCTGCCGCCGCGGGCGGTGTTGCCGGGGCATGGATGGTCCGTTCATTTTTTCGCTGGCTGGTCGCCGCCGCAGGCTCGGTGCTGCTCGGCCTCCTATTGATCGGGGCGGGCCTGTACTGGCATTTCCTGCGCAGCGGGCCCCAGCCATCACCCTGGCACGTGGTGCAACTGCCGGACTTCACGGCGCGGCAGGCGGCCGACGTGCAGACCCTCGACGATTACCTTGCGATCGAGCGGCAGGCCTTCAGCGCGCTGCAGGGGGTCTATGAGCGGGCGGACAGTCCGGGCAGGGCCGCCTTCAACCGCTACCACGCCGGCAGCCGCAGCGACCCGGACCGCTGGCCGGTCAATTGGAACCGCACCTTTCGCCTGGCGCCGGTGCCGGGTGTTGCACCGCGCGGCGCCGCGCTGCTGCTGCACGGCCTGACCGATTCCCCCTACAGCATGCGCTCGATCGGTGAGCACCTCGCTGCGCAGGGCTTCGAGGTCGTGGGCCTGCGGCTGCCCGGGCACGGTACCGCGCCGTCGGGCCTGCTCAGCTTCCGCATCGAGGACATGCGGGCCGCGGTCAGCCTCGCGGCACGCGACCTGCACGCACGCGTTCCCGGCCAGCCGCTGTACCTGGTCGGCTACTCGAATGGCGCGGCCCTCGCCGTCGACTACGCGCTCGCCGTGCTCGACGGCGCGTCCCTGCCACCGCCCGCCGGACTGGTGCTGATCTCGCCGGCGATCGGCGTGTCCTCGCTCGCCATCGTCGGCCGCTTCAAGACCGGCCTGTCGTCGGTGCCGGGATTCGCCCGCGCGGCGTGGGAATCGATCGGCATCGAGTTCGATCCCTACAAGTACACGTCGTTCAGCTTCCACGCGGCCGGCGAGACCTTGCGCCTGACGCGCGACGTCGCCCGGCGCATCGAGCGCAGGGCGGACAGGCAAGAACTGCAGGGCTTCCCGCCGGTGCTCGCGTTCCTCTCCACGGTGGACTCGACGGTCCGGGCCGAGGCGGTGGCCGACGTTCTGCTCGAGCACCTCGCCCCCGGTAACCACGAGCTGGTGCTGTTCGACGTCAACCGCTACGCGCCCGTGCAGGCGTTGCTGGTCAACGATCCGGGGCCGCTCACCGAACGGCTGCGCGCGCGGCCGCAGCGGCCTTACGCGCTCACGGTCATCACCAACGCCACGCCCGACACGCAGCAGGTGGTGGAATTGCGCACGCCGGCCGGGACGAACGAAACGACGCGGCGCGACCTGGCGCTGGCGTGGCCGCAGAACGTGTTCTCGCTGTCGCACGTCGCGCTGCCCTTTCCGCCGGACGACCCGCTGTACGGCTACGACGGCGTGGCACCGTCCGGTCACGTGCAGCTCGGCAACGTCGCGGTGCGCGGCGAAAACGGCGTGCTCAAGGTGCCGATGTGGGCGCTGACCCGGCAGCGCAGCAATCCGTTCCACGCCTACCTAGTCGAGCGTATCGACGGGTTCCTCGCCGGAAACGTTGCGCGGTGAGGCTGGCGACCACCCGGCTGGCCCTGCTCGCGGTCCTGCCGCTGCTCACGCATTGCGCCACCGCGCCGTCGCTGCACGGCGTGGAGCCGAGCTACGCGCTGCCGCCCGTGGAGGGTGGCGCGATCGACGCGGCCGTGGTGCAGGAGCTCGACGACCTGCAGGGGGGGTCGGCGGTGCGACTGGTGGACCAGAACGCCATGGCGTTCGCGTACCGCGCGGCCAGCGCGGCGGCGGCGACCCGCAGCCTCGACGTGCAGTACTACATCTGGAACGACGACCTGACCGGGCGGCTGCTGGCCGCGGAACTGATGCGGGCGGCCGAACGCGGCGTGCGGGTGCGGGTGCTGGTCGACGACATCGATGCGCGCGCCAAGCACGACCTGTTCCGTGTGGCAGACCTGCACCCGAACATCGAGGTCCGGCTGTTCAATCCCTACTACAGCCGCACGGGTACCCTCGGCATGCTCACCGAGTGGGTGTGGCGCTCCAAGCGCCTCAACCGCCGCATGCACAACAAGGCGTGGATCGCCGACAACCGCGTGGCAATCGTCGGCGGGCGCAACATCGGCGACGAGTATTTCGGCGCGTCCGGGCACTCGAACTTCAGCGACCTCGACGTCGTGCTGGCGGGACCGCCGGTGGCCGACGTGAGCGCCGCGTTCGACATCTACTGGAACGACCCGAACGCCGTGCCGGTGTCGCGCTTCGAGGGCAAGCCGCCCAAGCCGGAGCAACTCGACCGGCTGGTGCAGCTGGCGCGCGACTATCCACATGAGGCCGGCGACACGCCCTACGTGCAGGCGCTGCGCGACGAGGAGACCCGCGCTGAGATGCTGGCCAAGCGCCCACCGCCGCTCGCCGTCGAGCGCGTGCAACTGCTGGTGGACGACCCGGCCAAGGTTGGTGCGAAGACCGACGGCCTCGGCGCGTCGAACGTGCTGGGCGGGCTCGTGGCGGTGATGGGTGGTGCCGGCAACGAGCTGCTGATCGTCTCGCCCTATTTCGTGCCGCGCAAGGAAGGCACGCGATACCTCGTGCGGGGCGTGGAACGCGGCGTTCGTACCGCCGTGCTCACCAACTCGCTCGCCGCCACCGACGTGGCCGCGGTGCACACTGGCTACGCGCGCCAGCGCCGTGAACTGCTGCGTGGCGGCGTCGAGCTGTACGAGATGAAGCGCAAGGCCGGCAGCGAGGAAGGGCGCAGCCAGATCAGCCTGACGGGCTCCTCCGGCGCGAGCCTGCACACCAAGGCGATGATCATCGACCGGCGCTGGGTGTTCATCGGCTCGATGAACCTCGACCCGCGTTCGGCGTACCTGAACACCGAGATGGGCGTGCTGGTGGAGAGCGCGGCGCTCGCCGAGCAGGTGCGCAGCCAGTTCGAGCGCGCCACCACGCCCGAGCTCAGCTACCACGTGGTGCTGGAGGGCAAGGAGGGGCTGGTCTGGTACGACCGCGTGCAGGGCCGCGAGCGCCGTCTCGAGCGCGAGCCCGACGCGAGCGCCGGTCGCCGCCTCGGGGTGACGCTGCTGCGCGTGCTGCCGATCGACTCGCAGTTGTAGGGCGCGCGGGTATCATGCGCGGCAGGCCTCGCTGCAAGGATCCGACATGAGCACGCCCGCCACGCCCCCTGTGAGCCCCGCGAACACGCCGGTGCCGCCGCCCGCGCCACCGCGCCGCCGCAGCTTCAGGTCGTATCTGTGGGGCAGCCTCATCGGCGCGATCCTGCTGATCACGCTCTACACGCTGTTCATGCTGTGGTGGAGCTACTCGGAGGGCGAGCGGGCCGGCGTAATGCAGAAATTCTCCAAGCGCGGCTGGATCTGCAAGACCTGGGAAGGCGAACTCGCAATGTACGTCGTAGGTGGCGTGGCGCCCGCAGATCTGGAACTTCAGCGTGCGTGACGATGCCGTGGCACAGCAGCTGCTCGCCGCCGTCGGTCAGCAGGTGCGGCTGCACTACACCGAGCACCCCGGCCTGCCGACCAACTGTTTCGGCGAGACCGACTACTTCGTCCAGAGCGTCGAAGTCGTCGGCGCCCCGCCCTGGATCGGCGCTGCACCGTCGGCCAACCCGTAGCAGACCCGCGCCGGCGGCACGCAGTCCGCGCCGACGAACCATTGCGTCTCGCGGCGCAGCGGGTCCACCACCCAGCCGACGCTGTAGGCGTGTGGGAAGAACGCACGCTGCGTCTGCCGGTCGGTCCGGCTGAAGAACGCGCCGAGATCCGGGTGGCTGTGGTACCAGCCCACGATCATCTCCTGCGGCCGCAGGCGGCTGCGCGCGGCCTCCCAAACGGCGCTCGACATGCGCAGCGACACCCCGGTGCCGAGGCAATCGTCTGCCGCCACAGCCTCGGTGACGTGCACCACGCGACTGCCGGCGACGGCGCACTGCGACGCGTAGACCTCGCCGAGCAGCAGGCCGCCGCGCTCCTCGGTGTGGTCAGCGAGATGCTGCAGGACCGCCTCGGCGGCCACCGCAGCCACGCCGACCAGCAGCCCGTCGCCGGTCGTGGCGAGCAGCGCGGCCAGCGGCGCCGCGCGCTCCGCCAGCGCATCGAGCGATTGCAGCGGGAGGACCGGCGTCTGCTCGGTCCAGCGCATCAGGTGATCGCCTCGAACGTCGTACCGCAGCCCGGACAGCGCACGCGACCGCGGCGTCCGGCGGGCAGGCGCAATGTGCGCGCGCATTCCGGGCAGGATCGCGTCCACCCGATCCGTCGTCGACGGTGCGATTCGCGCCAGCCCATGCGCGGCGAGCGGCTGCCCGTTGCGGCAGCCTCGAACACCGGGCGGTCGGATGGAAACGCCTGCGGATGCAGCCGCCGCGTGCGCTCGTACCACTCGGCGGCGGCGCGATTGGCCGCGGACTGCGTGTTCACCAGCAGCGAGTCGAACGTGAGCAGGCGCGCGATGCGCTGCACGAACAGGTCGAGGCCCTCGGACGGCAGCCAGCGCGTGCCGAGGCAGATGACACCCGCGGCGAAGACGTTGGGGTGCCAGATCGACGTGAGCACGGTCGCCGTCGGCGGCGAGAACGGATAGCGGGACGACAGCGCGATGCGCACGCGTGTCTGGCGCGTGACGTCGGCCGGATAGCGCTCCGAGCGCGCGGTCGCGTAGCGCAGCTCGAGATCGAGCTGCCCCGCTGCCGTGGTCGGCTGCCCGGGCAGCACGATCATCTCGCCGGAGGCGGCGGCCAGCGCGCGCAGCCGATCGAAGTCCGCCTGCACGCGGATCGCATTGCTCACCGCGTCATCCGCGTTCAGCCGGCGACCAGCACCGGCTGCACTTCCAGGACGTCGCCGGGCCGCACACCCTGCGACAGGTCATCGCCCGGCGCGAGCGCCTTGCCGGTCGTCGTGTTGACCAGCGTGTAGTCCGTGTCCGCCGGCAGCGCCCAGTTGTCCACTGCGGCCTGGATGATGTCGGCACCGGTGCTGCTGGCTTCGAGGTCGAGTTCCGCGCGGCGCGTCTGGTCGGCCGTGCGTACGTAAAGCTTGAGCGACTGGGTCATGGTCGTGGCTACTCCTCGAGGTCGAAACACACCGTGCCGCCATCGAACCGCGCCAGCGCGAACTTGGCCGGTACGCCCGTGGCGCCGCAGCGCTCAACCAGTTCGGCGACGGTGAAGGTGTCGCGGATCTCGACCCGCACCGCCGGCGCGTCGCAGCGCGGGCAGCGTGCGATCGAATCGTCGAACGCCGCGGCACGGCGGTTGATGTATTGCGCGGCCTCGGCGAGCGGCCCGCACGTGGCGCACTCGTAGCCCGTGATGAGCGCGTCGCTCAGCTGCAGCGACTGGCCGGCGACGTCGGGCAACGCCTTGCTTGGGACATCGTGGCTCGACGCCCAGCGATTGCGGATGCGCACCACGCGCGGCGGCACGTCGAACTCGCCGCAGCCCGGGCAGCCGGTGCGCCGCTCGATCTCGACCGCGCTGCCGCAACCGTTGATGGTGTCGAACAGGCGGCGGCGGGCTGCCGCTGCTTGCTGCCCGCCGAGCCGCAGGGCCGTCGACGCCGCCATCGCCCCGGCGATGCTGGCCGTAACCACCGTGGTCGGGATCCGGCGCTCGAGTGCGGCACGCCGCTTCAATCCGCCGCATGAGTAGCGCTGCGCGATGCGCGCGTACGCACTCTCGGGCAGCGTGCACTCGTAGCACGCCGGCGGTACCGCACCGCCGAACGGGAACGACTCGACCACCGCCCAGCGGCTGTCGAGCCC
The DNA here is from genome assembly GCA_963731105.1 of uncultured Gammaproteobacteria bacterium. Lineage (GTDB taxonomy): Bacteria > Pseudomonadota > Gammaproteobacteria > Steroidobacterales > Steroidobacteraceae > RPQJ01. Next base: position 33,951 of record CAVSUM010000010.1, on the reverse strand, counting down.
GGCGTTGACGAGATCGACCCGCGCGAGCAGGCACAACTGGTTCAGCTTCAGCCGCGCCTCGAAGTTGTCGACCGCGGCGATGGCGCAGTCGTAGTCGCGCAGGCGTCCGAGGCTCAGCGTGTCCCAGAAGTCGCCCGGCACGGCGCGCACGGTCACGTTCGGGTCGATGTCGCGGGCGCGCTCGGCGACCGCCTCGGCCTTGTTGCGGCCCGTGTCGGCCTCGCGCAGCAGGATGCTGCGGGTGAGGTTGTGCAGCTCGACCGTGTCGAAGTCGTACACGTCGATGGTGCCGCAGCCGAGCAACGCCAGGTTTTTCACCACCTCGTTGCCGACCGCGCCGGCGCCGATCACGGCGATGCGCGTGTCGGCGACCTGTTCCTGCGAGAACCAGTCGATCAGGTCATGGCGCCGGTAACGCTGCGCTCGCGCGGGATCCAGCATGGCCGTCCGCACTCAGTCTTCGAGGATGCGGACCGCGGCGAAGCCAGTCGCGCCGCAGGCCGCGCACCGTCCGCCGTTCTCGCGCGCCAGCACGCTGGCACTTTGCGCATGGTAGAGGGACTGGCAGCCCGAACAGCGCACCAGTGGCCGTGCGGGATCGAGGGGCTCGGCCGAATAGGCATCGCGCAGCCCGGCGAGATCGCGGCGCCGCAAGGTGACCACGCCGTCGTCGCCCGCTGCCGATCGCGCGCGGGCGCGGCCGCGCGGCCTGAAAGTGCGCGCATCACGCGCCGCGCCGGGGGCCGCCTGGCGCGTCACCATCAGCACCACGCCGACCAGCAGGAACAGGAGCAGGGGCAGCAGTCGGGCCATGGTGGTTCCCATGTTCGGTGCAGTGGCGGTCGAGTTCAAGGAGCTTCCTCCACTTTCACCCAGACGGTGTACTGGCTGTCGCTGCTGCGACGACCCCAGACCAGCAGTCCCGCGGTGGTCGAGCCACCTGACTCGCTCGACCCGCCGACCCCGATCCACTCGCCGAGGCGCCCGCTCACCCGCGTGGTGAGGCTGGCCGTCTCGACGGTGCGTCGCGCCTCCGGGCCGCTGAAGCGCTGCTGTTGCGGCGAGAGGTCGAGCGTCACGCGGTCGCCGCTCAGGTGCGCGGTCGCGTAGAACCCGGTGCTCGCGCTGCGGTACTCGGTCGTTTGCACCACGTTCGGTCCACCCCAGCCGTGCGTCACCTGTGTGGTGGAAACCGGCGCGGACTGGCCGATCGCGATGTACGTTTCGCTACCCTCGAGCGCGCGGATTCTGCTCACGTTGCGCAGGTTGGCGCTCTGTGTGCGTTGTTCCGCCTGGATCGCGACACCGGGGTCACCGACCGGCGGCCGGTTGACACCCACCTGCACGTCGCCGCTGCCGATCGTCGCCGTGCCGCGCACGTCGGCGTTCTGAACGCTGGCCACGGTCCCCTGGCCCACCGAGATCAGCAGTTGTCGTGGCTGGCGATCGAGCAACGCCGTGGCCTGGCGGATCTGCTCGACATTGGCGGCGCTGGCGCGCACGAACAGCATGCCGTCCATGCCGGTGATCACTCCGCCTGGCTCGAGCAGTGGTTGCAGCGTCGGGATCAGATCGTCGGCGAGCCGATAGCGCAGTTCGATGACCTGCATCTGCTGCGCCAATGCGGGGCCGTGCCCGAGCAACACGAGGCACGCGGCGAACGCGCCCATGAGGCGCGCCAACGTCCTCTCGGCGCCCGGGCTACACGGCGCCACGGATGCAGTCCACCAGCGCCTCGATGCCGGCCGGCTCCTGGTCGTAGCGGCAGACGAACCGTACGTCGCGCCCGAGCTTGTAGTAGCGGAACGGGCCGCGGTCGAGCGCGGCCACGGCCGCGTCGGGCAGGCGCAGGAACAGCATGTTGATCTCGACCGGCGCGACCAGCGCCACGCCCGGCAGCGCCGCCAGCCGGTGCGCGAGGTCTGCAGCGAGCGCATTGGCGCGGCGGGCGCGCTCGAGCCACCGTCCGTCGGCCACGTAGCGCGCAAGCTGCGCGGACACGAAGCGCGCCTTGGACAGGACCTGGCCGCCGCGCTTCATGCGGAACGGAATGTCGCGCGCCAGCGCCTCGTCGAACACCACCACGGCTTCGGCGTTGATCGCGCCATTCTTGGTGGCGCCGAGCGACAGCACGTCCACGCCGGCGCGCCAGGTCAGCTCGGCCGGCGTGCAGCCGAGTGCGGCCACGGCGTTGGCGAAACGCGCGCCGTCCATGTGCACGTGCAGGCCGTGGCGGTGGGCGACTGCGCACAGCGCCGTGATTTCCGCGACCGAGTACAGGGTGCCGAAATCCGTCGGCTGCGTAAGGTTGAGCGCGAACGGCTGCACGCGCGTCGGGTTGCCGCGGCCGGCGAGCGCGAGCGCCTCGTCGAGCGCCTCGGGCTCGAGCCTGAAGTCGCGGCCCGGCAGGGCCACCAGCTTGGCGCCGGTGAAGAACTCGGGTGCGCCGCACTCGTAGACGTTAATGTGCGCCGTCTCGTGGCAGAAGATCGCGCCGAACGGGTTGGCGAGCGCGGCGAGCGCCACCGAGTTCGAGCCGGTGCCGCTCGACAGCGGGAAGACCCGCACCGGGCGTTCGAACAGCGCGGCGAAGCGCTCGTTCATGGCCCGGGTGTGGTCGTCGTCGCCGTAGGGTGCGGCCGTGCCGGCGTTCGCCGCCAGCAGCGCCTCGAGGATCTCGGGGGCGGCGCCGCCGACGTTGTCGCTGCGGAAGTCGTACAGGGGTTCGGTCATGGGGGAGCGGATGCGGACGGGAGCGGAGCACGTAATCGTACTAGAGACGCCGCGCCTCAGGCTGCGCCACATCGTGCCCGCGGACCTCGATGCGCTGGTCGAGCTGGATGCCGACCCGCAGGTGATGCGCTACATCAGCTACGGCGAACCGACGCCGCGGGCCCGGTACGAGCAGGATTACCTGCCGCGGTTCCTCGCCTACTACACATCGACGCCCCTGCTCGGTTACTGGATCGCCGAGACTCGTGCCGACGACGAGTTCATCGGCTGGTTTCACCTGCGACCGGACCGCATCGACGCCGGGGAGCAGGAAATCGGCTACCGCCTGCGCCGCGCGGCCTGGGGGCAGGGATACGCCACCGAGCTGGGTCGCGCCCTGGTCGCGCACGGCTTCGAGCGCGTGGAGCGCCCCGGTGATCTCGGCGCGCGCACTGCGCGACAACGCAGCCTCGCGACGCGTCATGGAGAAATGCGGTCTCGGCCACGAGCGGGACTTCACCTGGCCGCCAGAGGTGCTGCCCGGCCGAACCGCCGGCGAACGAGCCGGCGTGAAGTACTCGTTGTCGCGGGAAACGTGGCTCAGGCAGCAGGCTTGAGGAAGCCCTCGCAGTGGTCGCGCCCCGCGTCGTCCGCGGGCAGGCCCTTGCAGATCTCCGCCGTGCGTGCCCGCAGCCGCCCGAGCGCGGCCGTACGCTCGGCGTTGCCGGCGCCCCATTCGAGCAGCTTGCCGCTCAGCTGCTCGAGGCGCTGCCGGGTGCGCTGGTAGAACGCATCGGGCGAATCGTCGAGTTCGCCGAGCACCTCGAGGCCGACGCGCTCGATGCGCGCCGTGTCCCCGGGCGTCATCTCGAGCAGGCCCACCAGGTAGTTGTAACCCCACTGGAAGCGAGTCGCCGGGCCCTGGGCGCCGGCGTAGGCACGCTCGAGCCACGCAGTCGCCTCGTCCACGCGACCCGTCTTCTTCGCCTGTGCCGCCAGCTCGAGCATGAAGTAGTAGGGCGACTTCGACTTCTCGAGCTCGGCCACCAGCAGGCGCTGGGCCTCGTCGTCGAGTCCCGCTTCCTCGAGCAGTCCAGCCGCGGCGTAGATCGACGCGTGACGGGCGTAGCCGTCGGGCGTGGCGGCATCCACGCGCGCGACGGCCTGGCGTGCTTCGTCGAGCAGCGCGGGCGGCAGCGGCGCATCCGGCGCATCGAGCCGCGCGAGCAGGATCCGCGCACGCACCAGGTCCAGCTGTTCCGGTCCGGAGAGTGCGCCTGCGCCGCCCTGCGTCGTGAGCCGGTCGAGCGCCGCGCGCCACGCATCCGTCAGCTGGCGACGTTCAATCGAGCCCGCATCGGACAGCAGGCCGACGACGTCCTTGGACCCGTACAGCAGATTGTCGACGTTGGCCTGCGCCACCGGTCTCGGCCGCCAGCAGCATCGACAGCTCGCGGCGTGCCGCGGCTCGTTCCAGGCCGTCCAGTGCCGGCTTGTCTTTCTGAGCACTGCGCGCCGCCGCACCCAGGTACTCGAAATAAAGGCGGCCGCACTCGGGCCGCATTTCGGGCGGACAGCGCTCGTACAGGCGACGGAACGTGGCGACGCGCTCGTCCGCGGGCAGGATGCGGCCGTTGTCCGTGGCCCAGGAGTAGTACGCGAGCAGGCGCCAGTCGTTCGCGGTGACCTCGCCGCCGGTCGATGCCGCCGCGAGGATCTCGGCGACCGGGCGCGCGTCGGCGAGCGCCACGTCGAGAATGGTGGCGTAGCGCGCGATGTCCACGGTGCCGGGCAGGCGCGTGATCTCGGTGCCGTCCGGCCGGAACAGGATCATGGTCGGGTAGCCGACGATGCCGAAGCGCTCGCCGTAGCGCTGCGCGCTCGGCGTGTCGCCGTCGAGGTAGACCGGCACGAACAGGCGGCTGCGCTCCTGGAACTCACGCTTGTTGAAGATCGTCGACTTGATCTGCGCGCAGGGCGGGCACCACTCCGCGCCCCAGTACAGGAACAGCGGCTTGTTCGCCGCCTTTGCCGCTGCGAATGCGGCATCGACGTCGCCCGCGAACCAGTCGATCCCCGGTGGCAGGTGGGTCGTGTCGGGCGCTTCTGCGCCGGTGGTCGCTGCGGTCGGCGCCGTTGTCGGTTCGGGTTCGGGTTGCTTGCGGCTGCAGCCGCCGATGACCAGTGAAGCAAGCAGCAGGCTCAGGATCGGCAGGGCCGGTGCAGTCAGTCGCATCGCGGAATCTCGTGGTCGGGCCGGTGGCGCCGGCGCGGGCGCACAGTATGCCAGCGCCTCAGCGACGGATCGCCGCCAGTTCGTACACCAGCCGTGCCGCCGTGCGCGCCGTGCGGCCGTCGGGATCGTGCTGCGGGTTGAGTTCGGCGAGATCCGCCAGCAGCAGCTTGCCGCCCGGGCGGCCGTGGCCACAGGCGTCGAGTGCCGATCGCAGCAGTTCCACCGCGCGGTGCAGCGGCACGCCGAGGCCCGCGGGCGCGCTCACTCCCGGTGCGACGGCTGCCGGCAGCACGTCGAGGCAGAACGTCAGGTAAACGGCGGACGACTCGCTGATGAACCGGTGCAGCTGCCGCTCGGCGTCGGTCGCGCAGGCGGCAAGGTCGGAAATCACCTCGACCCCGAGATCGCGGGCCCGCTCGAACAGCGCGGGCGTGTTCGCGGCATCGCTCGCGCCGACGCACAGGTAGCGGAAGCTGTGACCGCGGGCCGCGCGGGCCTGCGCAATCTGCAGGAACGGCGTGCCGGAGGTGCCGCGACCCGCCGCCTCCGGCGTCCGCAGGTCGAGGTGTGCATCGAAGTTCAAGATGCCGAGTCGCTCGAGGCGCGGATCGTCGTCGAATGCCTGCTCCAGCCCGAGGTAGGCGCCGAAAGCGATCTCGTGCCCACCGCCGAGGCCAATCGGGAAATGCCCTGCGCGCAGCAGTGCGGCAAGCCGCTCGGCGTAACTCGACTGCGCCGCCTCGAGGTCGTCGCCGCGGCAGGTGACGTCGCCGGCGTCGTACAGGCGCGCGTCGTCGCCGCCGTGCCAGGCAAGGTTGGCGAGCGCACGGCGCAGTGCCGCCGGTCCGGCTGCGGCGCCGGGCCTGCCGCTGTTGCGCACCACGCCGGCATCGCTGGCGAATCCGACCAGCGCGATGCCGGGACGATCTGCCGCTGCCGCCGGGCGCACGACCTGGTGCCAGCGTCGCCCCATTGTTCCGTCGACCGCGTCCACGCGGCCCGACCAGGCATCGGTGTGTGATCCGTCGTCGCTGCGTCATGGCGTGATTCTCACACGTCGCGCTCGAGCACGATCGCGCCGTCCTTGACGATCATGCTGCAGGGATTGAACCCGGCCCAGTAGCCGAGCTCGTCGGGCGTGTCGATCGACCAGGCCGCGAAGTCGGCCGCGTAGCCAGGTGCGATCGCGCCGTGCGTTTTCTCGAGGCCGAGTGCGCGCGCGGCGTGCCGCGTGACGCCGAGCAGCACCTCGGCGCTGGTGAGTCCGAACAGGCGTCGCGCCATGTTCATGGCCAGCAGCAGCGAGGCACCCGGCGCGGAGCCCGGATTGCAGTCGGAGGCGACGGCCAGCGGCACGCCGTGGCGCCGGAATGCGTCGATCGGCGGAAGCTGCCGCTCCGCGAGCGCGTAGAAGGCGACCGGCAGCATCACCGCCACGGTGCCGGCGCGGGCGAGTGCCGCGGCATCATCGTCGATGGCGTACTCGAGATGGTCGGCAGACCGTGCGCCGTGACGCGCTGCCACCTGGCTGCCACCCACGTTCGACAGCTGCTCGGCGTGCAGGCGCACCGGCAGACCGAGTGCCCGTGCGGCCGTGAACAGGCGATCGCATTGGGCGGCGGAGAAAGCGATGTCCTCGCAGTACGCATCGACGGCGTCGCAGCTCGTGCGCAGTGCCGGCAACCACTCCCGACAGGCCAGGTCCACGAAGTCGTCCGCGCGGCCCGCGAATTCGGGAGGCAGTGCGTGCGCCGCGAGCAGGCTGGTCGAGACCGTGACCGGGTGCAGGTCCGCGAGGCGACGGGCGACGCGCAGCATGCGTGCCTCGCTCTCGAGCGTGAGGCCGTAGCCCGACTTGATCTCGACCACGGTCACGCCTTCGGCGAGCAACGAGCGCAGCCGCGAGCCACTCTGCTCGAGCAGCGATTCGTCGCTCGCGTCGCGCGTCGCGCGTACCGTGCTCAGGATGCCACCGCCCTCGCGCGCGATGTCGGCGTAGCTCGTGCCCGACGTACGTCGCGCAAATTCGGCGGCGCGCTGTCCGGCGAACACGAGGTGTGTGTGGCAGTCGATGAGTCCCGGTGTCAGCCAGCGGCCGGCGAGTTCGACCGTTCGATCTGGGTGCAGCGCCGGTCGGCAGCTCTGCTTCGGCGCCCGACCCACTCGACGACGGTGTCGCGCGTGACGATCGCGCCACGCTCGAACACCCGCGATTGTTCGTCGCAGGTAGCAATGCGGGCCTTCTTCCACAGCGTCAGCATGCTGCGCCGTGTCCCCGGTCGATCGGTTCCGGGTCAGTCCGGAAGACCGTTGCGCGACATGGACGTCGCGCACGAGCCCCCAGGGACGGGTTCACGGCGTGTCTTCCGGACTGACCCGGAACCGATCGACCGGATTGCCGCGCAAGTGCTCTACACGCATGGCAGGTTGAGCCCATTCTCGCGCGCGCAAGCGATCGCCTCCTCGTAGCCTGCATCGGCGTGTCGCATCACGCCGGTGGCGGGATCGTTCCATAGCACGCGCTCGATGCGCTTCGCGGCGGCCGGCGTGCCATCACAGACGATCACCACGCCGGCGTGCTGCGAGTAGCCGATGCCCACGCCGCCGCCGTGGTGGATCGACACCCACGTCGCGCCGCTCGCGATGTTGAGCATGGCGTTGAGCAGCGGCCAGTCCGCCACGGCGTCCGAGCCGTCGCGCATCGCTTCGGTTTCGCGGTTGGGGCTCGCCACCGAGCCCGAGTCGAGGTGGTCGCGGCCGATCACCACCGGCGCCTTGAGTTCGCCGCGCGCCACCATCTCATTGAACGCGAGACCGAGCCGGTGGCGCTGGCCGAGCCCGACCCAGCAGATGCGCGCCGGCAGGCCCTGGAACTGGATGCGTTCGCGCGCCATGTCGAGCCAGCGGTGCAGGTGCGGGTCGTCGGGAATCAGCTCCTTCACCTTCGCGTCGGTGCGGTGGATGTCCTCGGGATCGCCGGACAGTGCCGCCCAGCGGAAAGGCCCGACGCCGCGGCAGAACAGCGGCCGCACGTACGCCGGCACGAAGCCGGGGAAGGCAAACGCGTCCTTCACGCCCTCGTCGAAGGCCACCTGGCGGATGTTGTTGCCGTAGTCGAAGGTCGGAATGCCGAGCCGCTGGAACGCGAGCATCGCCTCGACGTGCGTGCGCCATCGACGGCGCGCCGCGGCCTCGACCGCGCGCGGGTCGCTGTCGCGCAGGCTGTCCCACTGCTCGAGCGTCCAGCCTGCGGGCAGGTAGCCGTTCACGGGATCGTGCGCCGAGGTCTGGTCGGTGACGGCGTCGGGCCGCACGCCGCGACGCAGCAGCTCTGGCAGCACCTCGGCCGCGTTGCCGAGCAGGCCCACCGATATCGCGCGGCGCTCGCGGACGGCGCGCTCGATGACGGCCAGCGCTTCGTCGAGCGTGTCGGCACGCACGTCGAGGTAGCGTGTGTCGAGCCGCTTCTGGATGCGCTCGGGCCGGCACTCCACCGCGAGCATCGAGGCGCCCGCCATCGTCGCCGCGAGCGGCTGTGCACCGCCCATGCCGCCGAGGCCGGCGGTGAGGATCCAGCGGCCGGCGAGATTGCCACCGTAGTGCTGGCGGCCCATCTCGACGAACGTCTCGTAGGTGCCCTGCACGATGCCCTGGCTGCCGATGTAGATCCACGAGCCGGCCGTCATCTGGCCGTACATCATCAGTCCCTTGCGGTCGAGCTCGTGGAAGTGCTCCCAGGTGGACCAGCGGCCGACGAGATTCGAATTGGCGATCAGCACGCGCGGCGCGTCCGCATGGGTGCGGAACACGCCCACCGGCTTGCCCGACTGCACGAGCAGCGTCTCGTCGTCACCGAGCGCGCGCAGTGCCGCGACGATCCGCTGGTAGCAGTCCCAGTTGCGTGCCGCGCGGCCGATGCCGCCGTACACGACGAGGTCGTCGGGGCGTTCAGCCACCTCCGGGTCGAGGTTGTTCATCAGCATGCGCAGCGGCGCCTCGGTGAGCCAGCTGCGCGCCGAAAGCGTGGTGCCGTGCGGGGCGCGGATCGGCCCGACCGGACGGTTCTGCGTGTCACTCATGGCGCGCGTTATATCATCGTGCCGCCGCCCGCAGCGGCGCCCCCCGCCGGAGATGCCCGTGATTCGCTGGATCGTCATCCTCTCGTTGCTGCAGGTCGTGCCGTTCTGGCGCATCTTCCGCCGCATGGGCCTGCCGCCCTGGCTGGCGATCATGGCCTCGATTCCGCTCGTGAACCTGATCGTGCTGTATTACGTCGCGCTCACGCCCTGGCCGGCCGAGTCCGTGTGCGGCACCGCGCCCGTCGGCAACGGCCCCGACGCCCAGTTCTGAGGCTCCGTCGCCGGCCGTCCGGTCCGCGGCGTTGTGACCCGGGCCGGGCTCCGGTACCGTGGCGACCCCATTGACCCCCCGCCCAGGACCGACGCGAGGAGCCCCCATGGCCGGCCCGAACAACGCCCCCGAACCCAAGATGGACGCGAACGACCTGTATCGCGAGGACCTCTATTCCGATCGCAAGGTCGGCACCATCCGCGTCATGACGCCCGTCAAGTCGGACGGCACGCCGGACCTGACGAGGCCAACCTCGTACGTCGGCCAGGCGCAGATCATGACCCCGGCGGGCGCGCTGCCGCTGTCGTTCGAGATCGACGCCCGGACGCTGGCCGAGGCCTGCGCGGGGTTCGCGGACGGCGCCCGGATTGCCTTCGAGGAGACCATGAAGGAGCTGCAGGAGATGCGCCGGCAGCAGGCCTCGTCGATCGTAATCCCCGATGCGGGCGCCGCTTCGGCCCTGGCGGGGCAGGGCGGACCACCGCGGGGCAAGATCCAGTTCCCCTGACGGAAATTCGCCGTTCGCCGCCATTTGGCGAATTTGGCCTCGATCCCGTCATGTTCGGCGACGTTCCGGGCTGATTCGTGGCGCTGTCACAAAACATTCAAGCGAATTGTGCGCTGTTTATATTGCGGCGCAGCAATTTCAGGCGTAGCATCTTCTCTCCAACCCGGGGGCCTATCTTGGCTGCCGGCGGGAGGAAAAAATGGAACGCAGCTGGATCGATACAATTCAAATGCTTGGACTCGACGTGCAACTGGCCATTGTCGCCGTCATGTGGGTCCTGGTCGCCGCAACAGACCTGCTGAGGTCGGCGCAGGCGAGCATGCTCCGTCGGTTCGGGTCCGGGAGCCTGACCCTGCGTCGCCGCCCGGCGGCCTATGTGCCACCGGTGGACAGCGACCCGTGGCCGCCGCAGGAGTGGCGCCCCAGCCACTGACGACTCGCTGGATAATGGGCGGCCACTGAGGGGAGGCCGCCGTTGTGACTGATGCACTGACCGGGCTGCGCGATGAATTGCGCGCCTTTGCCGCCGAGCGCGACTGGGACCAGTTCCACTCCCCGCGCAATCTCGCCACCGCCCTGGCCGTGGAAGCCGCCGAGTTGCTGGAACCGTTCCAGTGGCTCGGCGACGGCCAGGACCGCGACCTGCCGCCCGAGACCCGGGCCGCCGTCGAGGCAGAGATGGCGGACGTGCTGCTCTACCTCGTGCGACTCGCGGACAAGCTCGGCGTGGACCTCGAGTCCGCCGCGCACGCCAAGATCGCGCGGAATGCGGAGAAGTACCCGGTGGAGAAGGCGCGCGGCTCGAGCCGCAAGTACGACGCGTTGTAGACTCGGAGATCACCATGGCCGGACGCTTCTCCCGCAGCCTCGAACTCGCCAAGGCCTCCTGGTCCGTGGTGCGCGCGGACAAGGAACTGCTGCTCCTGCCCGTGCTCTCCGTCGCGGCGCTGATCCTGATCGTCGGCAGCTTCGTCGTGCCGTTCGCTGCGCTCGGTGGCTTCGCAGCGGCCGCGAGTGGCGGCGGGACTGAGACCGGCGCAATGGTCGTTGCCTTCGTGTTCTACGTGGTCTCGTACTTCATCACGCTGTTCTTCAGCACGGCGCTGGTCGGTGCCGCGATGATCCGCATGGACGGCGGCAATCCGACCCTGGGCGACGGGCTGCGCATCGCCTGGCAGCGCAAGGGCCGCATCTTCGGCTACGCGTGCATCGCGGCCACGGTCGGCCTGCTGCTGCGCATGATCGAGGAGCGCGTCGGCTGGGTCGGGCGCATCGTCGTCAAGCTGATCGGTGTCGGCTGGACGCTGGCCACGTTCCTGGTGGTGCCGATCATCGTCACGCGCGACGTCGGCCCGGTCGGGGCGGTCAAGGAAAGCGCCGACCTGCTGCAACGTACCTGGGGCGAGAACCTGATCGGCAACGTCGGCCTTGGACTTGCGTTTGGCCTCGCCTATATCGGCCTCGGCGATCGTCGCCGTGCTCGGGCTGCTGGTGCTCGCCGGCCAGACGGGCAATGCGATCGTCATCTCCACCGTGATCCTGCTCGGCCTGCTGGCGTTCTTCACGCTGGCGGCGCTGCACGCGACGATGCAGGGCGTCTACTCCGCCGCGCTCTACCGCTTTGCGACCGACCACGCGACGCCGCTGCCGGGATTCGGCCCGGGCCTGCTCGAGAACGCCTTCGCCGCGAAGCAGTGACGTCGGCGTCCGTGTTGCGGCGAGTACCCATGTCCATCCGTGCGGATACCGATGCCCGGGCGGCGCATTCATTGCGCCCGCACGTTTCCGGCGCGTGCTGCCGCGCTATCCTACGCGCGGAGGTGGTGCGCGCATGCGACCGGACGAACCCGTATCGAGAATCATGACCGAGGCGGTGGTGGCGATCGACGTCAGCCGCCCGGTCAGCGAAGCGCTCGACTGCTTCTTCCAGTACCCGATCCATCACCTGCCGGTGGTGCGTGACGGCAAGCTCGCCGGGATGCTGGGCGCCGCCGACGTCATGAAGCTCGAGTATTTCGTGCCGAAGGCCACCGCCGATCGCTCGCGCTACCTCGACGAGCGGCTCACGATCGAGCAGGTCATGCGCAAGCCAGTCGTCGGGCTGCGGCCGAACATGAGTATCGGCGACGCGGCCGAGCGCCTGATCGAGCAAGGGGTGCACGCCGCGCCAGTCGTGGACGAGGCGGACCACGTGCTCGGCATCGTGACCACCACTGACATCATGCGCAGCCTGCTGCACGGGCCGCCGCGTCGGGGCGATTTGCCCGCGACGCGCGGCGCCGAGTCGCCGCCGACCGAGACTGCGTCCGACGAGCCGCAGCACCATCGCAAACCGACGGACCAGGAGTACTGCGACCGCGCTGCGCACCGCCGAGACGCTGCACGTCGAGGCGCGCGACCCGCGGCACCTGGGCAAGTCGATGCTGTACCTCGACGAGCGCCGCCGCTACCTCGAGAAAGTGCTCGAGCTGGCCGACCGCTTCCTGCTCACCGGGCAGGACGAGCAAACGCACGCGCTGCTGCTGAAGGCGATCCACGCGGCCAAGCGCGCCGAGGAGTACGCCACGGGCAAGGCGCGCGTGCCGTTCCCGCTGCAGTGAGTCCGCGCTAGAGGGACGCGGCCAGGCGCGTGCCCTGCTCGATGGCGCGCTTCGCATCCAGCTCGGCCGCGACGTCCGCGCCGCCGATCAGGTGCACGCTCGCCCCGCGGGCGCGCAGCGGCTCGACCAGCGCGCGGCACGGTTCCTGCCCGGCGCACAGCACGATCGTGTCCGCCTCGATCAGCGTTGGCTTCTCGCGCCGCTCGCCGAAGCTGACGTGCAGGCCGCGCGCGTCGATGCGCTCGTAGTTCGCGCCGCCAATCATCTCGACGCGCTTCATCTTGAGCTGGGCGCGATGGATCCAGCCGGTGGTCTTGCCGAGCCCCTTGCCGAGCGGCGCGGGCTTGCGCTGCAGCAGGACCACCTGGCGCGCGGGCGGTGTGATTTCGGGCTTGCCGAGGCCACCGCGCGCGACGGCCGGGTCGGCCACGCCCCATTCGCGCAGCCAGGCCTGGGTGTCGAGCGTCGTCGAGTGGCCGCCGCTCACCAGGAACTCGCTGACGTCGAAGCCGATGCCGCCCGCGCCGATCACGGCGACGCGCTGGCCGGCGGGCTTGCCGTGCAGCAGCAGGTCGACGTACGACAGCACCTTGCCCGCCGCGCGGAATTCCTCCTCGCCCTCGATGCGCGGATCGCGCGGCGTGACGCCCGTGGCGAGCACGATCTCGTCATAGCCGCCGGCGGCGAGATCCTCGGCCGAAACGCTGCGGCCCAGCGCCAGGCGCACGCCGGTCGTCTCGATGCGGCGGCCGAAGTAGCGCAGCGTCTCGTGGAACTCTTCCTTGCCCGGGATGCGCTTCGCCATGTTGAACTGGCCGCCGATCTCGGCGGCGGCCTCGAACAGGTCGACCACGTGGCCACGCTCGGCCAGCGTCGTGGCGCAGGCGAGCCCGGCGGGCCCGGCACCCACCACGGCGATGCGTCGCGGTGTGGCGGCGGGGCGGATCACGATCTCCGTTTCGTACGCCGCGCGCGGATTGACCAGGCACGAGGCGACCTTGCGCTCGAAGACGTGGTCGAGGCACGCCTGGTTGCAGGCGATGCAGGTGTTGATTTCATCAGCGCGGCCGGCGGCGGCCTTGTTGACGAACTCGGCGTCGGCGAGCAGCGGCCGGGCCATCGACACCATGTCGGCGCAGCCCTCGGCGAGCAGGCGCTCGGCCACGTCCGGCGCGTTGATGCGGTTGGTGGTGCAGAGCGGGATCGCGACTTCACCCTTCAGCTTCTGCGTCACCCACGCGAACGCCGCACGCGGCACCGAGGTGGCGATCGTCGGGACGCGCGCCTCGTGCCAGCCGATGCCGGTGTTGATGATCGTGGCGCCGGCGCGTTCGATGGCTTTCGCAAGCGTCACCACCTCGTCCCAGCTGCTGCCGTCCGGCACCAGGTCGAGCATCGACAGCCGATAGACGATGATGAAATCGCGGCCGACGGCCTCGCGCGTGCGCTCGACGATCTCCACCGGCAGGCGCATGCGGTTCGCGTAGCTGCCGCCCCATTCGTCGTCGCGGCGATTGGTGTGCGCCGCGATGAACTGGTTGATGAAGTAGCCTTCCGAGCCCATCACCTCGACGCCGTCGTAGCCAGCCTCGCGCGCGAGCTTGGCGCAGCGCACGAAGCCGCGGATCTGCCGTTCGACCCCGCGCGCGGTGAGTGCCCGCGGCGTGAACGGCGAGATCGGCGACTTGAGGCGCGACGGCGCCACCGCGAGCGGGTGATAGCCGTAGCGCCCGGTATGCAGGATCTGCAGCGCGATCTTGCCGCCCTCGGTGTGCACCGCATCGGTGATCGGCCGGTGCTTCGCGGCCGCGGCGCGGGTGGTGAGGCGGCCCGAGAACGGCGCGGCCCAGCCCTCGATGTTCGGCGCAAAGCCACCGGTCACGATCAGGCCGACGCCGCCGCGCGCCCGCTCGGCGAAGTACGCGGTGAGGCGGTGGAAATGCTTCGGGTCGTCCTCGAGCCCGGTGTGCATCGAGCCCATCAGCACGCGGTTGCGCAGCGTGGTGAAGCCGAGGTCGAGCGGGGCGAGCAGGTGCGGGTAGGGTGCAGTCATTGGCAAGCCTCAGAGGATCAGCCGGCCCGCGTAGTAGGCGAGCGCCGCCATCAGCGCGGCGGCCGGCATGGTGATGATCCACGCGACGACGATGTTGCCGGCCACGCCCCAGCGCACCGCGCGGGTACGCTGCGCCGAGCCGACGCCGACGATCGCGCCGGTGATGGTGTGCGTGGTGGAAACCGGGATGCCGAGGCTCGAGGCGAGGAACAGCGTAATCGCGCCGCCGGTCTCGGCCGCGAAGCCGCCCTGCGGCCGGAGCTTGGTGATCTTCTGGCCCATGGTCTTGACGATGCGCCAGCCGCCGAACATGGTGCCGAGCGCGATCGCGAGGTAGCAGCTGACGATCACCCAGACCGGCAGGTGGTCGCGCGTCGTGACGCCGGCGGCGATCAGCAGCAGCCAGATGATGCCCATGGTCTTCTGCGCGTCGTTACTGCCGTGGCCGATGCTGTAGGCCGCCGCGGAGGCGAGCTGCAACCGGCGAAACCAGCGATCGACCTTGCGCGGCGCCGAGTGAAGGCAGGCCCAGGACACGCCGACCATGAGCAGCCCGCCCAGCAGCATGCCGAGCAGCGGCGAGACGAAGATGAACGCGGCGGTCTTGAGGATGCCCGGAGCGAGCAGCGGCGCGGTGCCCGCCTTGGCGATCGTCGCGCCGATCAGGCCGCCGATCAGGGCGTGCGAGGAGCTCGACGGGATGCCGTAGTACCAGGTGATCAGGTTCCAGGCGATCGCGCCGATCAGCGCGCCGAAGATCACGTAGTGGTCCACGGCCGCCGGGTCGACGATGCCCTTGCCGACCATCGCCGCCACCTTGAGGTGGAAGATGAAGATCGCGACGAAGTTGAAGAACGCCGCCCAGATCACCGCCTGGTAGGGGCGCAGCACGCCGGTCGAGACGACGGTCGCGATGGAATTCGCGGCGTCGTGGAAGCCGTTCATGAAGTCGAAGACCAGCGCCAGCGCCACCAGCAGCGCGAGCGTCCAGAAGGCGAACTGCAGGTCCATGCTTCAGACGTTCTCGACCACCACGGACTCGATCACGTTCGCCACGTCCTGGCACTTGTCGATGGCGTTCTCGAGGTACTCGTAGACGTTCTTGTGCTTGATCAGCTGGCGCACGTCCGCTTCCTCGCGGAACAGCTTCGAGATGCCGGCGCGCATCACGGCGTCGGCCTCGCTCTCGAGCCCGTCGATCTCCTGCGCCAGCGCCAGCGCCTTGGTGGCGTTGTCCATCGACGAGAGCAGTCCCACGGCCTCCTGCACCCGGATGCAGCACGCATCGAGCAGTTCCGCCATGCGCATCGCCTCGGGCGGCAGGGACTGGATGTCGAACAGGTGCATGGACTCGGCCGAGTCCTGCATCAGGTCCAGGATGTCGTCCATGCTCGAGATCAGGCGGTGGATGTCGTTGCGGTCGAACGGCGTGATGAACGTCGCGTGCAGCAGTTGCACGGTCTCGTAGGTGAACTTGTCGGCCCGGCGCTCGATGTCGCTGATCTGCTCGATCAGGGCCGCGCGGCGCGAGGTGTCCGCGTAGTCGCGCACCAGCTCGACGGTGGCCCGTCCCCCGGCGACGATCAGTTCGGCGTGCTGGTTGAAAAGCGCGAAAAACCGCGCCTCGCGCGGCATGAGGGCGGACAGGAACCGCATAATTGTCTAGGCCCCGGAATCCTGGAATTGTTGTGGCACGAAGTATCCGTGATCCGGGCAGATCATGGTAGCGTGGCCTGCCCGGCCCGCCCCGCATTGCCGCCGGCAACCCGATGACTTCGCAAACCCACGATTGCATCCGTGTCCGCGGCGCGCGCCAGAACAACCTGCGCGCGCTCGACCTCGACATCCCGCTGCGCCAGCTGGTCGTGGTCACCGGTGTGTCCGGCTCCGGCAAGTCCTCCCTGGTGTTCGACACGGTCTACGCCGAGGGCCAGCGCCGCTACGTCGAGACGTTCTCGCCGTACGCCCGCCAGTTCCTCGACCGCATGGACAAGCCGCAGGTCGACCGCATCGAGGGCATCCCCCCGGCGATCGCCATCGACCAGACCAACCCGGTGCGCACCTCGCGCTCCACGGTCGGGACGATGACCGAGCTGAACGACCACCTGAAGCTGCTCTACGCGCGGGCGGCCCGCCTGCACTGCCGCGGGTGCGGGCGGCCAGTACGTCGCGATACTCCCGACAGCATCGCCGGGGAGCTCCGCGAGCGTGCGGCGGCCAGCGGCGATCCGCGGCTGGTGCTGACCTTCCCGGTGGAAGTGCCGAAGAACTTCACCGAGGAGGAAGTGCTGGCCCTGCTCGCGCAGCAGGGCTACACGCGGGTGCACGCACGTGCGCCGGGGCTGCTCGAGATCGTGCAGGACCGCTTGCGCGCGGCCGCGGTGGATCGCAGCCGACTGCTCGAGGCGGTGGAGGCCGCGCTGCGGGTCGGGCGCGGACGGGTCAATGTGCACGTTGAGCAACCCTCACCCCAACCCTCTCCCGCGCAGGCGGGAGAGGGTGTCTGGCGCTTCTCCGCCGACCTGCACTGCGCCGACTGCGACATCCACTACCGCGATCCCACGCCGAGCCTGTTCTCGTTCAATTCCCCGCTCGGTGCCTGCGACACCTGCCGCGGCTTCGGCCGCGTCATCGGTGTCGACTACGGGCTCGTCGTGCCGGACACGGCGAAGACCCTGCGCGGCGGCGCGATCCGTCCCTGGCAGACCGAGTCGTACCGCGAATGCCAGGAGGACCTGGTGAAGTTCGCGCGCAAGCGCGGCATTCCGCTCGACGTGCCGTGGCGCGAGCTCACCGCCGAGCAGCGGCGCTGGGTGATCGACGGCGAGGGGCCGTGGGAGAAGAAAGTCTGGTACGGCGCGAAGCGCTTCTTCGCCTGGCTCGAGACCAAGTCGTACAAGATGCACATCCGCGTGCTGCTGTCGAAGTACCGCAGCTATACCGCCTGCGCGGATTGCGGCGGCGCGCGGCTCAAGCCCGAGGCATTGCTGTGGCGGCTCGGCGCGCCCGGTGACGGCCAGCCGGGACTCAACATCCACGACCTGATGCTGCTGCCGGTGGAGCGCGTCAGCGGCTTCTTCGCCGCGCTGGCGTTGCCCGCGCCGCTTGATGAGGCCGCCGACCTCCTGCTCGGCGAGATCCGCGCGCGCCTCGACTTCCTGGTGCGCGTCGGCCTCGGCTACCTGACGCTGGATCGCCAGTCGCGCACGCTGTCGGGCGGCGAGGTGCAGCGCATCAACCTCACCACCGCGCTTGGCACCTCGCTCACCAACACGCTGTTCGTGCTCGACGAGCCCTCCATCGGCCTGCACCCGCGCGACATGCGGCGCGTGATCGAGGTGATGCAGCGCTTGCGCGACAACGGCAATTCGCTGCTGGTCGTGGAGCACGACCCGCAGATCATGCTCGCGGCCGATCGCATCGTCGACCTCGGGCCCGGTCCCGGCGAGCACGGCGGGCGAATCGTCTTCAACGGCACGCCGGCCGAGCTGGCGGGCGGGGCGGACACGCTCACCGCGGCGTACCTGTCCGGCCGCAAGGACGCCGCGCAGGCCGCCGGACACCGGGGCCCGCCGAGGCCCGGCGATCCGCGGCTGGTGGTGCGCGGCGCGACCGAGCACAACCTGCAGGATCTCGACGTGGAGATCCCGCTCGGCCGCCTCGTGTGCGTGACCGGCGTGTCGGGCTCCGGCAAGTCCACGCTGGTGCAGGACGTGCTGCACGCCGCGCTGTTGCGCGCCAAGGGCAAGCCAACCGAGGCGCCGGGCCAGCATCGCGAGCTGCTCGGCGCGGAACACGTCGGCGAGGTGGTGCTGGTGGACCAGACCGCGATCGGTCGCACCACGCGCTCGAACCCGGCGAGCTACGTCGGCGCGTTCGACGTGATCCGCAAGCGCTACGCGGCCGAGGCGGTGTCGATCGAGCGCGGCTACACGCTCGGCACCTTCAGCTTCAATTCCGGCAACGGCCGCTGTCCGACCTGCGCCGGCAACGGCTTCGAGCACGTCGAGATGCAGTTCCTCTCCGACGTGTACCTGCGCTGCCCGGATTGCGACGGGCGGCGCTATCGGCCGGAGATCCTCGAGGTAAAGCTGGCGCGCGGCGACGGGCCGGCGCGCAGCATCGCCGACGTCCTCGACATGACGGTGTCGGAGGCAGCGGTGTTCTTCGCCGGCGATCGCGAGCTGCTGGACCGCATCGAGCCGCTGGTCGCCGTAGGACTCGAGTACCTGCGCCTCGGCCAGCCCGTGCCGACGCTGTCGGGCGGCGAGGCGCAGCGGCTCAAGCTCGCCAAGCACCTGGCGGAGAGGAGGGGACGGTCTCTTGACTGTCCCCAAGAGGGGACAGTCAAGAGACCGTCCCCTCCTCTCTTCCTGTTCGACGAGCCGACCACCGGGCTGCACTTCGACGACGTCGCCAAGCTGCTCGGAGCGTTCAAGCGCCTGCTCGACGCGGGCAGTTCGCTGGTGGTGATCGAGCACAACCTCGACGTGATCCGCGCGGCCGACTGGATCATCGACCTCGGCCCGGAGGGCGGCGAGCGCGGCGGGCGACTGGTCGCCGCCGGGACGCCGGAGGAGGTGATGCGCTGCGAGGCGTCGCACACGGGCCGCGCACTGCGCGAGCACGACATCGAGCGCACGCGACTGCTCGAGTCGGCAGCCCGGGGAGTCCCCGAGCGTCTGGCGGCACCGGCGTCACGCGTGGCGGACGCCACCCGCGACGCGATCGTCGTCCACGGCGCGCGGGAGCACAACCTGCGCGACGTCGACGTCGCCATCCCGCGTCATGGCATGACAGTAGTCACCGGCGTGTCTGGCTCCGGCAAGTCCACGCTCGCGTTCGACATCGTGTTCGCCGAAGGACAGCGTCGCTACCTCGAGTCGCTCAACGCCTACGCGCGTCAGTTCGTGCAGCCGGCGGGCCGCCCGGACGTGGACGCGATCTTCGGCATTCCGCCGACCGTGGCGATCGAGCAGCGCACCAGCCGCGGCGGTCGCAAGAGCACGGTGGGCACGCTCACCGAGGTGCATCACTTCCTGCGCCTGCTGTACGTCAAGCTGGGCGTGCAGCACTGCCCGGACTGCGCGGTGCCGATCGAGCCGCAGAGCGCGGATGCGATCGCCGCGCGACTGCTGCGCGAAGCGAAGGGCAGGCGCATCGAGTTCCTCGCGCCGCTCGTCGTGGCGCGCAAGGGCTACTACACCGACCTTGCGAAGTGGGCGGCAGGCAAGGGCTTCAGCCGGCTGCGCGTCGACGGCAAGTACCTGCCAACGGCACCGTGGCCGCGTCTCGACCGCTTTCGCGAGCACACGCTGGAGCTGCCGCTCGGCAGCGTGCAGGTGGGTGGCAGCCAGGAGCTCGAGCTGCGCCGCCTGCTGCAGCAGGCGCTCGACTACGGCAAGGGCGTGGCGCACCTGCTCGACCGCGGCAAGCTGCGCGTGTTTTCCACGCGACGCGCGTGCCCGTCCTGCAGCCGCAGTTTCGCCGAGCTCGATCCGCGGCTGTTCTCGTACAACTCGAAGCACGGCTGGTGCGAGTCGTGCTTCGGTACCGGGGTGGCCATCAAGGGCTTCGATGCCGAGCAGAGCGGCGAAGAAATCTGGTGGAACGAATGGTTCGAAGGCGAGGCGGTAGCCTGCGCCGATTGCGACGGCCAGAGGCTCAACCCGGTCGCGCTCAACGTGCTGTTTCGCAAGCGCTCCGTCGCAGAGCTGGCGGCCCTGCCGGTCGACGACGCGCGCCGGTTCTTCGACGGCCTGAAGCTCGTCGGTCGCGAGCGCGAGATCGCCCGCGACCTGCTGGCCGAGATCCGCTCGCGGCTCACCTTCCTGCAGGACGTCGGGCTCGGCTACATCTCGCTCGACCGCGCGGCTCCGACGCTTTCCGGCGGCGAGGCGCAGCGCATCCGCCTGGCCGCGCAGCTCGGCTCGAACCTGCAGGGCGTCTGCTACGTGCTCGACGAGCCCACCATCGGGCTGCACCCGCGCGACAACCGCGTGTTGCTCGACACGCTCGACAAGCTCGGTGCCAAGGGCAACACGCTGCTGGTGGTGGAGCACGACGAGGAGACCATCCGTCGCGCCGACCACGTGATCGATCTCGGGCCGGGCGCCGGCACGCTGGGTGGCCGCGTCGTCGGCGAGGGCAGCATCGATGACCTGATCGCTGCCCCGGAGTCGCTCACCGGCCGCTTCCTCGCGCACCCGCTGCTGCACCCGCTCGCCGGGCGCCGTGCCGTCCGTCGCGCCGACCCGGCGCTCGAGATCGAGGGCGCGGAGCTGCACAACCTGCGCAAGGTGAACGCGCGGATTCCGCTCGGCCGCCTCACCGTGATCACCGGCGTGTCGGGGTCGGGCAAATCCACGCTCGCGCGCGACGTGCTGTACGCGAACCTGCACGCGCACGCCGGCGACTGCGAAGCGCCGTCGCCGTGCGCCGGCCTGGTTCGGCTGCAAGGCGTTGCACGGCGTGGAACACGTCGCGCGCGTGCTCGAGGTGGACCAGACGCCGATCGGCAAGACGCCGCGCTCCTGCCCGGCCACCTACGTCGGGTTCTGGGACGATATCCGCAAGCTGTACGCCGGCACCACCGAGTCACGCGTGCGCGGCTACGGGCCTGGCCGCTTCTCGTTCAACACGGCCGGCGGCCGGTGCGACGCGTGCGAAGGCCAGGGCGTGCAGACCATCGAGATGAGCTTCCTGCCCAACGTGAAGGTGCTGTGCGACGCCTGCCGCGGGCGGCGCTTCAACGTCGAGACGCTGGCCGTGCAGCATCGCGGCCGCAGCATCGGCGACGTGCTGGCGATGAGCGTCGACGAGGCGGTGGAGTTCTTCGCCGCGCACCCTCGCATCCACCACGCACTGCGGCTGCTGCAGGACGTGGGCCTCGGCTACCTGACGCTCGGCCAGCAGAGCCCCACGCTCTCCGGCGGCGAGGCGCAGCGCATCAAGCTGGTGACGGAACTCGCGCGACTCCGGCCGCAGGCCGATCCGCGCCGCGCCGGGACCACGCCCGGTACCGTGTACGTGCTCGACGAGCCCACCGTCGGACTGCACATGGCCGACGTCGAGAAGCTGATCCGCGTGCTGCACCGGCTGGTGGACGCGGGGCACACGGTCGTGGTGATCGAGCACAACCTCGACGTGATCGCGGAGGCCGACTGGCTCATCGACCTCGGCCCGGAAGGCGGCTCGGGCGGTGGCCGCATCGTGGTACAGGGCGCGCCCGAGGCCGTCGCCAGGGTGAAAGGCAAGTCGCACACCGCACGCGTGCTGCGCGACGTTCTCCGGGAGCGTGCGCCGTAGGACCCGGCGGTCAGTTCACTGGGCGGGCCGTGCGCTTTCGACCTGCCACTTCACGTAGCGCAGAACGTCGCTGCTGCTGAAGGGCCCGAACGACGTGCGCAGATTCACGGACTGGCCCGCGGCAACCACGTTGCTGCCGGTGCCGACCCGCTCCGGGCCGTAGACGGTCCGCCCGGTCTGGTCGACGATCCCCACGACGATGCTCACGCCCGAAACCGGCAGCGAGGTGCGATTGCCTACCGTGAGCCAGACGCGCCCCTGGTTGTCGAGCTGCGGCTGGATCGCGAGGTAGGTTTCCGGGCTCTGCGCCAGGTCGAGCCGCGCGAGGCGGCTGCGCGCGTCCTCGCCGAGCGCAGACTTCGTGCCCGCGGCCAGCTTGTAGTAGCGCACGGCCTCGGCGGTGTTGCCCCGGTCCTCGTTCAGGCGGCCCAGGTAATAGGCGCCGGGGGCCGTGGGCAGCAGCTGCATGCTTTTCGTCAGCAGCGGCTCTGCCGCGGCGCGGTTGCCGAGCTGGTAGTGCGTGATGCCCGCCTGCGCCATCGGCTTGAAATAGCCCGGGTCGAGCTCGCTGGCCTTCTGGAAATATGGCAGCGCGCCGCGCGGATTCTTCTGCGCCAGTTCGATGTCGCCGAGCGTGCCTTGAAAGCGTGACTCGCGCGGCTGCATCTTCGCCGCCTCGTTGGTGAGGCGGCGCGCGGTCGCGAGGTCGCCCTTGTTCGCGGCCGCGAGCGCCTGCTGGTGCTTTGCGTACGCCGGCGCGTCGCGCATGAGGCCGGCCATCGCCGCCCGGTAGCGCTCGGTGCCGAGGTCGCCGCCCGGACCACCCAGCGCCTGCATGGTGCGGCGGTTCGCGTCCACGCGTTCCTGCGAGGGTGGATGGCTGGCGAACAGCCCCGTCATCCAGTCCTGCTCGACTCCGGCCTGGTACTTGCGGACGAACAGCTCCTGCAGGGTGACCGCCGCCTGCAGGTCGAAGCCGGCACGCTTCATGTACTGCATGCCGTATTGGTCGGACTCCAGCTCGTCGTCCCGACCGTACTTGGCCTGCAGCAGTTGTGCGCCGAGCGCCGCGCCCTGGCCGACCACCTGCCCGAGTTCCGAACCTCCGTAGGCGCCGCGCCGATCGAGGCGATGGCTGCGCCGATCTGCAGCAGCTGGCCCTTCTCCATCTGCTGCGCACCGTGACGTGCCGCCGCGTGCACGATCTCGTGACTCAGCACCGCCGCGAGCTCGGCCTCGTTCTTGAGCTCGACCAGCAGGCCGCGATTGACGGCGATCTTGCCGCCCGGCAGCGCCCATGCGTTGAGCTCGCCACTGTTGAGCACCACGAACTCGTACGGCAGCCGCCGGTCGGCCACGGCGGCAAGCCGGTTGCCGACCTGCTGCACGTACTCGGTGACGCGTGGGTCCGTGACGTAGTCGCCGCCCTGCGACTGGCGCGACGGCGGGTAGTACTGCTGCCCGAGCTGGATCTCCTGGGCCTCGGAGACCATGTGCAGCTCGGAGCGGCCAGTGACCGGGTTCGCCGCGCAGCCCGCGAGCGCCAGCGCGGCGAGCAGTGTTGCGGTCAGGCGCGGTATGCGCATCGAACCTCCTCGGCGATCAGGCGGATGCCGGCCTGCACGCGGTCCGGCGCGTGCGAGCAGTTTACTCTCAGGCACTCGTCACGATGCGCCCAGGGCTCGGCGAGGCCCGGGAAGAAGTGATGGCCGGACAGCACGAGCACGCCACGGGCCTTGAGGCGCGCATACAGCTCCCGGCTGGTGACCGGCAGGCCCGGGAACCACAGCCAGAGGAAGAACGCGCCCTCGGGCCGATGGATGCGCAGCGGCAGCCCGGCGCAGGCCTCGCGCAGCCATTCGACCGCGCGGTGCGAGCACTGCTCGTAATACGGCCGGATCACCTCGCGACACAACGCATCGAGTTCGCCGCTCGCCAGCAACGGCTCGACGATCACGGGTCCGGTGGCAGCCGGCGCCAGCGCGGCGGTCGCATTGAATGCGGTGATCGCCTCGATCACCGGCTCGGCCGCGATCACGATGCCGGTGCGCGTGGAGGGCAGGCCGAGCTTCGACAGGCTGAGGCACAGGATCACGTTGTCGTTCCAGAACGGCGCGTCGTCCGTGAACTGGATGCCGGGGAAGGGCAGGCCGTAGGCCGCGTCGACGATCAGCGGCACGCCGCGCCGGCGGGCGATGGCGTCGAGGCGCGCCAGTTCGTCGCCGCCGAGCACGTTGCCGCTCGGATTGGTCGGGCGCGACACGCACAGTGCGGCCACGTCCGGCACCGCCTCCAGTCCTTCGAACCGTACCCGGTACTTGAAGAACCCGTCCGGCAGTTCCTCGATGGCGGCGGGACGCGAGACGAGCAGGTCGTCGCTGAGGCCCACGTCGGCGTAGCCGATGTACTCCGGTGCCAGCGGCAACAGGATGCGCCGGCGCGGACCCGCGCGAGTGTCGCCCGCCAGCAGGTTGAACAGCGTGAAGAAGGCCGACTGGCTGCCGAGCGTGAGCGCGACGTTGCGCGCCGTGAGCGGCCACCCGTAGCGCCTGGCCAGGACGTCGGCCAACGTGGCGCGGAAGCCGGCCTCGCCGGCCGGAGCCGAGTAGGAGGCGGCGAAGCGACCGAACTGCGCCGGGTCGGCGGCGATCTCCGCCAGGCGCCGGGCATACACCGCCTCGACGGCCGGGATGCGCGCCGGGTTGCCGCCGCCGAGCATCAGCGTGCCGGGTCCGGCGCTGCCGAGGTCCTGCATCAGTTCGAGCGAACCGGTCGGTCGCACGAAGCGGCGCGCGAAGCTCGTGTCGAATGCCATGCGTATCTCCAGCCGCCGCGGTCGCGACGCCTCCGTTAGACTCCGCGCTGCGATGCGCGACGTGCAGGCGGTCATTCTCGATCTCGACGATACCCTGTGGGAAGTGGGGCCGGTCATCGTGCGTGCGGAGCACGTCATGCTGGACGTCCTCGCCGAGCGCTACCCGCGCGTGCTCGAGCTGCACACGCTCGACTCGATGCGCGACGTCCGCGCCCGCATGGCGCTCGAGCACCCGGCGATGCGCCACGACTTCACCTGGCTCAGGCTCGAGTCGCTGCGTCGCCACGCGCGCGAGGCCGGCTATCCGGAGGCGATGGCCGAGGAAGTGTTCGCGGTGTTCTATCGCGCACGCAACGAGGTGACGCTGTACGACGACGTGCTGCCCGCACTGGAGCGGCTGCACGGCCGGTACCGGCTGTTCGCCATCAGCAACGGCAACGCAGACCTCGCCGCGATTGGCCTCGCGCGCTTCTTCGAGCACGCCGTCGCAGCCCGCGACGCGGGCGTGCTCAAGCCCGATCCCCGGATATTCGCGCTGTTGCTGCAGCGGGCCGGCGTCGTCGCCGAGCGCGCACTGCACGCGGGCGACGACGTGGTGGCGGACGTCGAGGGGGCACGGCGCGCCGGTATCACCCCGGTCTGGGTCAACCGCGACGGTGCGGACTGGTCCGCTGCGGCTTCGCCCCAGCCGCTGACGGTGCGGTCGCTCGCGGAACTGGCGACGCTGCTCGACTAGCCTCGCGCCGCGGCGTGTTGCACCACGCGCCGCAGGATGAAGTCGAGCACTGCGTCCGTGTCGTCGAGCGGCAACTGCACCAGCGCCGTGTCGACCGTGGTGGCCGCATCGAGCGCGATCGCCTCGACCGTGGCGTCGTCCGCACCGAGCGGCGGCTGGCCGCAGTCGGCGCGGTACACCTCCAGCTTGGGGTGGTCGCCCCGCTTGAAGCCCTCCACCAGCACCAGGTCGCAGGGGCCGAGGCGCGCCAGCAGCTCGTCGAGCGTCGGCTCGGGAGCACCGCGCAGCTCGTGCAGCAGCGCCCAGCGCGAGGCGGAGGCAACGATCACCTCATGGGCACCGGCCTCGCGGTGCAGCCAGCTGTCCTTGCCGGGCTGGTCCACGTCGAGCGCGTGGTGTGCGTGCTTGACGGTGGAAACGACCAGGCCGCGTCGCGTGGCCGCGCTCACCAGCCGCGTGACGAGATGGGTCTTGCCGCTGTTCTTGCGACCGACGATGCCGTAGACGTGCATGCGCAGTGTTGCGTCACTCGCAGCGGTGGCGCCGGGGACGGGGGCTATTCCTCCGTATCCTTCTTCTCCGCCAGCCTCTTGCGCAGCTCGATCCACTTCGACAGTTCCTTCAGGTTCTTCTTCTTCTTGAACGACTGCTTGCCGAGCGCGCCGCTGTTGTAGGGGTTGTACCCGGACTTGAGGCCCTTCGGATTGCTGCGGATCGGGTTGAGCGGGTCGTCATCGTCGTCCTTGACCTGCAGCGCCGGGTCGACAAGCGCGCGCAGACGCTCGATGCCGCCGAACGAGTCATCGGCGAGCAGCTCGCCCTCGTCCTGCCACTCCCAGGTGACGTTGCCGCGGTCGTCCAGGCCAAGATTGCCGGCGTCGCCGCCCTTCGTCGCCGGAGGTTTGCCGCCGGGCTTCTCAGTCATGATGGGCTCTCCAGGAACGCACTCGGTCCTGTCGCGGAATGTTACAGAATGCCGGCCGGTAGGCAATGCGACCGGCATCACGGAAACCCGCAGCCCCGTTGACGCCGCACGCCGCGCTCAGCCCTGTCGCAGCTTCTGCTGGGCCCAGAAGAGTCCGACCAGGCTCTTGGCGTCGTGCAGCTGGGCACTGCCGGCGAGCGCGCAGGCGTCCGCGAGCGGAATCCAGCGCGCCTCGAACACCTCGTGGTCCTCGGGCTGTGCCGGCACCGGCTGCAGGTCGCGGGCCAGGAACAGGTGGATCACTTCGGTGAACACCCCCGGCGAGCTGAAGAACTCGCCGAGCCTGTCCCAGCGCCGGGCGACCATGCCGGCCTCCTCGGCCAGTTCACGCTGCGCGCACTCGAGCGGCGGTTCGCCGCCATCGAGCTTGCCGGCCGGCAACTCGTCGAGCCAGCCGCCCGCGGCATGGCGGAACTGCCGCAGCAGGCAGACGCGGCCGGCGGCGTCGATGGCGACCACGGCGGCGCCGCCCGGGTGGTGCGCGATTTCGAGTTCGGCGACGCGGCCGTTCGGCAACCGCACCTGCTCGACGTTGAGCGTCAGCACCCGGCCCTTGAACACGTTGCGGATCGAGTCGGCCATGCGGGGCAACCCCGGCGCCGCAAACGGCGGCGCGCGGATGATACGCCCGCGCCATCCGTCCAGGGCCGCGGCGAGACGGGCTGGGTGCCCGCCCTGTGCTAACGTTACAGTCTATCCCGACCGATCATCCCGACCCACGCTGGCTGGAGATTTCCCGTGAGCAGTACACCTTTGCAGGGCACGCTGACCCGGCTGCGACAGACGTTCGACACCGGCAAGACCCTGCCCATCGAGTGGCGGCTCACCCAGCTGGCCGAACTCGACCGCATGCTGCGCGAACACGAGCCCGACTTCGCCGAGGCGCTGCGGCTCGACCTCGGCAAGTGCCGGTTCGAGTCCAGCATGACCGAGATCAATTTCGTCCAGTCCGAGGTGAAGTACGCGCGCAAGCACCTGACCACCTGGATGCGGGCGCAGCGGGTGCGCACGCCGATCATGGCGCAGCCCGGGCGCAGCTACATCCGGCCCGAGCCCAAGGGCGTGGTGCTGATCATCGCGCCGTGGAACTACCCGCTGTCGATGGTCGCCGCGCCGCTGGTCGGCGCCATCGCCGCGGGCAACTGCGCGGTGATGAAGCCCTCCGAGGTCACCACGCACACCTCCGCGGCGATCGCGGCGATCCTGCCGCGCTACCTCGACAAGGACGCGTTCGCGGTGGTCGAGGGCGGCATCCCCGAGACCACCGAGCTGCTCGAGCAGCGCTTCGACCACATCCTCTACACCGGTAACGAGCGCGTGGCCAAGGTGGTGATGACCGCGGCAGCCAAGCACCTCACGCCGGTCACGCTCGAGCTGGGCGGCAAGAGCCCGTGCCTGATCGACAAGAGCGCCGACCTCGAGGTGGCCGCCTCGCGCATCGCCTGGGGCAAGTTCATCAACGCCGGGCAGACCTGCGTCGCGCCCGACCACGTGCTGGTGCACCGCGAGGTGGCGCAGCGCTTCGTCGACATCCTGGCGCGCAAGATCCGCGAGTTCTACGGCGACGACCCGGAGCAGAGCCCGGACTTCTGCCGCATCGCGAGCGAGCGCCACACCGCGCGCTTCCAGCAGCTGCTCGCAGGGCCACAACATCCACACCGGCGGCCGCGTCGACGTGGCCAAGCGCTTCGTCGAGCCGACCATCGTGCTCGATCCGCCGCCCGACTCCGCGCTGATGCAGGAAGAAATCTTCGGACCCGTGCTGCCGGTGATCACCGTGGACGAGATGCACGAGGCGATCAAGTTCGTGGCGGACCGGCCGAAGCCGCTGGCGCTGTACCTGTTCACCAAGAGCAAGGCGCTGGAGCACGCGGTGCTGACGCGCCTGAGCGCCGGCAGCGTGTGCGTCAACGATGCCGTGATCTTCATGGTGTCGCCGGAACTGCCGTTCGGCGGCATCGGCAACAGCGGCATGGGCCGCTACAGCGGCTGGTACGGCTTCGAGACCTTCAGCCACATGAAGCCGGTGATGAAGCGCAGCTTCCGCTTCGACGCGCCGATGCGCTACCCGCCGTACACCGAGCAGAAGGCGCGGCTGCTCAAGCTGGTGCAGTAGAAAAAGGGACATGTCCCCGAATGCGGGAATGTCCCCTCCGCGGGAAAGGACAGTCCCCTGTCTACTGGTCGACACGGTCCACCGATGCCTGGCCCGACAGGCGGCGGCGGATGTGCGACCACGACATGCCGATTCCGAGCACCAGCCCGAGGATCACCAGCACCACCCAGGCCATGGCCGAGCGGTTGCTGACGTCGAGCCAGCCCTGGCTGACCATCCACCAGACGATCGAGCCGAACAGGGCCAGCATCAGCAGACAGGCCCAGCGCGCCGGTCGCCGCCAGCGTGGAGCGCACGAACACCACCCAGGCGATCACCAGCAGGAGGCCGACCACGACCTCGAGCGGCTGCACCGCGGGGAACCCGTCCACCAGCCAGTGGTAGTAGGAATGGCCGGTCGGGTTGAAGGTGAGCAGCACCAGTGCGAGCGCAAACACGATGCGCCACACGAGGCTGACGATGTTGAATTGGTCGTCCATGCGCGATCCGCGCCTCCCAGGTTGTGTTCCCCCCGGGGCGGCATCTTACAAGGCACGCACGCACGGGCGCGGCCAGGCTGGATATCCATACAGCCCCGACCTATAGTGGTTCGCATCCATGACGACCACCAACGAGGCATTCGCGCGACTCAATGCCGCGCAGCGTGAGGCGGCCACTTTCGGCGAACCGCTGCCGCAGCGGCGCGGCGTGCGGGCCGGGCCGCTGCTCGTGATCGCCGGTGCCGGCACCGGCAAGACCAGCACGCTGGCGCATCGCGTCGCGCACCTGCTGCTCGAGGGGGTCGCCCCCGAGCGCCTGCTGCTGCTCACCTTCAGCCGGCGCGCCTCGGTAGAGATGACGCGCCGCGCGCAACAGGTCGTCGCTGAAGCTTTGCGCGCGGCACGCGGCCCCGGCGCGCCGCACGTCAGCCTCCGCCTGCAGTGGTCGGGCACCTTCCACGCGATCGGCAACCGCCTGCTGCGCGAGTACGCGGGACGGCTCGGCCTCGACCCGGCGTTCAGCGTGCTCGATCGCGGTGACGCCGCCGACCTGATGGACGTGGTGCGGCACCGGCTCGGCTTGTCGCAGACCGGCCAGCGCTTCCCGCGCAAGGACACCTGCCTCGGCATCTACTCGCATCGCGTCAACACGCAGCAGTCGCTGCGCCACACGCTCGAGACCGCGTACCCGTGGTGCCTCGACTGGGAGGAGGCGCTCACCGGGCTGTACCGCGCCTACGTCGAGGAGAAGCTCGCGCAGCAGGCGCTCGACTACGACGACCTGCTGCTCTACTGGCAGGTGATGATGCGCGACGACGCGCTCGCGGCCGAGATCGGCGCCCGCTTCGACCACGTGCTGGTCGACGAGTACCAGGACACCAACGCGCTGCAGGCCGAGATCCTGCTGCGCCTGAAGCCCGCGGGCGACGGCGTGACGGTGGTGGGCGACGACGCGCAGGCGATCTACTCGTTCCGCGGTGCCACGGTCGAGAACATCCTCGAGTTCCCGGAGCGCTTCTCGCCGCCCGCGCACGTGGTGGTGCTCGAGGACAACTACCGCTCGACCCAGCCGGTGCTCGACGCGGCGAACGCGTTGATGGCCGAAGGCGGCCGGCAGTTCCGCAAGTTCCTGCGTGGCGTGCGCGGCGGCGGCGCGCGGCCGCGCTACGTCACCGTGCAGGACGACCAGGCCCAGGCCGGCTACGTGGTCGAGCGCGTGCTCGAGTGCCGCGAGCGGGGCGTCGACTTGCGCCGCCAGGCCGTGCTGTTCCGCAACGCCGACCACAGCGACGTGCTCGAGCTCGAGCTGATGCGGCGCGACATCCCCTACGTGAAGTACGGCGGCCTCAAGTTCCTCGAGGCGGCGCACGTCAAGGACCTGCTCGCGGTGCTGCGCTGGGCCGACAACCCGCGCAACCGCATCGCGGCGTTCCGCGTGCTGCAGCTGCTGCCCGGCATGGGCCCGGCGCACACGCAGCGGGCCTGTGACGCGTTCGAGGCGTCGGGCTTCCGCTGGACGGCGCTCGCCGCCTATCCCGTGCCTGCCGCCGTGCGCGAGCACTGGCCGGGGTTCACCGCGCTGATGGCAGGGCTCGGCGCCGAGGCGGCGGCGTGGGAGGGGCAGGTGACCCGCGTGCGCAGCTGGTACGAGCCGCAACTCGAGCGCCTGTACGAGTCGGCGCAGGCGCGGCGTGGCGACCTGGAGCAGCTCGAGCGCCTCGCAGTGCAGTACTCGACGCGCGAGGCGTTCGTCACCGAACTCACGCTCGACCCGCCGCAGGCGAGTGGCGACCTCGCCGGCGACCCGCTGCTCGACGAGGACTACCTGGTGCTCTCGACCGTGCATTCGGCGAAGGGTCAGGAGTGGGAAGCGGTGCACGTGCTCAACGTGACCGACGGCAGCTTTCCCGTCCGAATTCTCCGCCGGCCGACCCGACACGCTCGAAGAGGAACGACGGCTGCTGTACGTGGCGATGACGAGCGCCCGGCAGGAGCTGCACCTGATCGCGCCGGTGCGCTTCTACGTCACGCAGCAGTCGCGCACCGGTGACCGGTACGTGCACGGCGCGCGCAGTCGGTTCTTCAGCGATGCGGTGCTGGCGCGATTCGAGCGTGCCGCCTGGCCGGCGCAGCCCGAGGCCAGCCCGGGTCCCGCGGTCGGCACGCCGGGCGCGCGCATCGACGTCGCCGGGCAACTGCGCAAGCTCTGGTAGGCGCCGCGACTTTAGTGGATTCTGCGGACTTGCTCCTCACCTAGCCCGACTGGCGGCGAGGGACACCGGGTCTACGCTGCGAGAGAGGGGTGGGTGACGCAACCAGGGAGGGGAGTCGACATGAGAGCGTTCTGCACACCGTGTGCGCCGTGGGTCGTCGTCGCCGGCCTGCTGCTCGGCCCAGTCGCTGCGCTCGCCGAGCAAGGCATCGCGATCGACGAGGATCTGCGCGTCAACGCGGATGCCCTGCCGGTGACGATGGACCGGCAGAGACTGTTCAAAGTCGGTGATTTCCGGTTCGGCGACTACGCGATCGTTTCGAGCAAGATGGGCGTGTCCCACGAGGACGACACGAGCCTGTTCACCAACGTGCTGACACACTGCGATGCCGCCGAACGGTTCTCGTTTGTCATGAAGGGCGCTGGGCCCGAAACCGCCACGGTCAAGGCCAAGTTCTCGACAGAATCAGGACCGGTGAAGCGCTACGAAGTCTTGCCCGGCGTGTCGGTCGGCGCGGGCGAACTCTCGGGAGCGATCGACCGTCTCGACGGTCAGGTCGTGGTCGACGGCGGTGCCCAGCCTGCGTGGCGGCTGCACCTTCGGGTGAAGCGCAACGTTGCCGGCATCGACGAGAAGGCCGGTGAATCGTCGCTGAGCAATGGTGTGCGGACGGTCGAAATCGTCGACGTCGTGTCGGTGGCGGCCGACGGCGCTGCCGAGGCCATCCCGGCCCGCGGCTACCAGTTCGTGGAGGGCGGCAAGGCACTGGCCGCACTGCAGTTCTACGGCGGAGGCCACCCGACGTCGCACAAGGGCATGGTCGTCTACCTGCGCAGCGACCTGGACGCCGAGACCAAGCTGACGCTGGCGGCGGCGATGACCGCCATCCTGCAGGCGAAGGACAGCGCCTCCCACCACTGAAACAAGAAGGCCCGCGTTGCCGCGGGCCTTCCTGGTCTCTATCGGCTCGGGCGCCTTGCAGCGCCCGGCGACTGGACGATTACCAGCGACGCTGGCCGCCGCCGCCACCACCGCCGTAGCCGCCGCCGCCGCCACCACCGTAGCCGCCGCCGCCACCACCGCCGTAGCCGCCGCCGCCACCACCCGAGCGGCCACCGCCGCCCGGACGGCCACCGCCGCCACCGGTGCGCGGACGGTCCTGCGCTTCATTGACGCGCAGCGGACGGCCGCCCATGTTGAAGCCGTTCAGCGCCTGCATCGCCTTCTGGGCGTCGGCCTGCGGCATCTCGACGAAGCCGAAGCCGCGCGGCCGGCCGGTCTCACGGTCGGTCGGCAGGGCCACGGAGTCAACCGTGCCGTGCTGGCCAAAAAGGTCCTTGATTTCGCTCTCGGTCGCCGAGAAGGGAAGGTTGCCCACGTAGATCTTGGTCATTCGAACATCCTAAGAAAGTAACTACACACAAACACAATCTGACAGGATCAGAAAAAGCCGATACGCCCGCGGCGCACAGCCCTCTGCAGGGCCAGCACTCGGGCGATCCCTGTCACCTGATCGAACACGTTTCGGCTTAACAAACCAGGTGCCGAACGGCACCCTGCAAGACACGGACGGGCAACGATCTCGGCGCAGTTTATCACAAGCTCATGTCCACCAAGGGAAAATTTGGCCATGGGCTCGAATCCTGGGGGTCTTCACCAGCGTTCGCCGCCGCCCGCCTTCGGGACGGCAACGGCAGTCGCCACCCCGGCGGCTTTCGCTGCGAGGGAATGGAACGACGGCTGCTGGAAAAACGGGCACGGGCGTGGTCATCGGACGGGGGAGGAGAGGGTCCTATCTCGCGGGATCAGCAGGGCGACGGTGTGCGAGTTCCGATGACTAAATCAGGCTTGGTGTCAAGACTAACCACAGACGAGCCCCGGCTGCAACCTAAATCGTTGATGCAGCGCAAAAAAATCACTTCTGCCGGATTCGCTGCACCGCCGCCGCCGTGCCGGTGACCGGCGAACCGCCCGAAGCGTCGCGGCGGTGCCCGTCAGGGGGCTGCGCGGTCGATCCAGTGCTGGACGTTGCGGAGATTGGTCCAGGCGCCCTCGCGGTCATGCCAGCCAAGCAGCCAGTCGCCCACGTCGGTCGCCGGTCGGTCGCGCCGGCGAGCGCGCTCCTCGATCAAGCCCTGCGAACTCGCCGGGGTGCTGGCGGGGGTCGAGCGAGTCTTCGAGCATCGGCGCGGCTCCGTGGCGTAGTGCTGCACATTGCAGCCGGGCCGCGTGACTGTCATGTGACGTGCGCGTTTCGCTCGGGTGACGCTCTGCGCGTGTCGGTCTGGTGCCTCGAAAGCGGCATGCAGGGTGCTTCGGCCGGGACGCCGCAAGTACGTCCCTGTAGGCTCCGCGCGCGACGTCCTGTCGCGCGACGGCCCGGCCGAAGCACCCTGCACACCGCTTTCGAGGCAGACGCCTGGCTTCGCGACTTATTCGTTGCGCTCGCTACGACGCCACCGTTGTTGGGTACGTGACTGGGTTCCGCTGGCAGGGGTCAGGTGCGCCGGGCGTCGCGCCGCACGGACGCGGCGCGCGAGCCGACAGGGATGTCTTTCGGCGTCCCGGCGGACCTGACCCCTGCCAGCGGAACCCTGCCGCAGCCAGCCGACCGACTGCCAACCGCGAAGCCGCGAGCCGACACGAACCGGATCAATCCGGCTCGAGGTACGTATACCCGTTCAGCTCGCCGTCATAGAAGCGCCTGAGCGCCTGCCCCTCGGCAAGCGACAGCCGGCCCTCGCGCACCGCGCGCTCGCAGTCGCGCGCGAGCTGCGGCAGCAGCCGGTCGACGTCGTAGCGCATGTAGCGCAGCACCTCGGCCGCGGTGTCGCCCTTGA
>CAVSUM010000009.1:0-7636 GCA_963731105.1 uncultured Gammaproteobacteria bacterium | reverse complement strand
GCGCCGGACCGCCCGGTAACGCGCTTCAGCCTGGACGCACTCGACGAGGCGGGTCGGGCAGCCGTCGCAGACATCCTTGGCGAAGGCGACGTATGGGCGAAGGTGGGTGTCGGCGACAGGTTCTGGCGCGTGGTCGAGTCGGTGCTCGCCGGCGTGTGGCGCCTGGAGGCGAGTTCGGCCGATGGCACTACGGAGGAATGCATCGACGTGGGCCCGGTGCCAGGGCCGATCCTGCGTGCCTCGACCGAGTTGCCGCGCGCGACGATCGACATCCCGCGGCAGATGCCGCAAGGCGCGATGAATGCGCCGTTCCTGCTGGCCGAGCTGCAGGACCGCTCGTCGAAGTACCAGCCGGGCGCCGAGAACCACGTCATCAATTTCACCTTGCTGCCGCTCACCGACGTCGACTCCGAAGTGCTCACCGGCGTGCTCGGCCAGATCCCGCTGGTGATCCGCTCGGGTGGTTACGGCAGCTCGCGCGTGTTCGCGACCGGCCTGCGCCACGTGTGGGCCGTGCAGTACGTGAACGGCATGGGCAGCGTGATCCTCGACACGCTCGAGGTCGGCGGCGTGCCGGTCTCGGTGCTCGCGGCCAGGGAAGACTTCGAGGATTCGGCCGAGCGCCTCGCCGAGATCCTCATGGCGTTCACGTCGTGAGCGACCTGTTCGAGGGCAGCTACCTCGGCGACGGCTCGCGCATCGCCGACGACACACGCCTCGAGTGCGGCGTGTGCTGGTGGGTGTACGACCCTGCGCTCGGCGACGAGGCCAACCAGATCCCGCCGGGCACGGCCTTCCGGATGCTGCCCGACACCTGGAACTGCCCGAACTGCTCGACCGAGAAGCACAAGTTCATGGTGCTCGGCGCCGCCACGCTCTCCGACCAGGACTCGGTGCAGCGACTCGCCGACGCCTATCGCCGCGCCGCGCTCCGGGTGAAGGGAATGCCGATCTACAACCCCACGGTTGCCGTCGAGGCCGTGGGTTTCCGCGAGCACGAGGGCCGGCAGGTGGGCGTGATCGTCACCCCCTGGTTCATGAACCTGATGGTGCTGCCGTCCGACGCAGACCTCAAGGTGTGGGTGGCCGGAGGCACGGTACGGCTTCTGTTCCCCTCGGGTGCGTATGATTTCGTCGTAAGCGACCTGCAGGACGTCGGCCTGATCGGCGCGTGCTCATTGTTCTCGACCATGTTCGAGTTCACCGACCACGAGGCCGCACAGCTCGCCGCGCAGACCGTGGCCGACGCTGTGTTCGAGGCGGAGCAGCCGGCGCCGGGGCCCGTCGTGTCGCGCCGGCAGCTGCTGGGCGGCTGATTCTCCCTTTCCTTCGCGCCGAAGGCAGGCCCTGAACGGGGACAACCGACCTGGCTCGGTGGAGAGCACCAATGACCGACATCAAAGGTCCAGCGGTCGACCCGGAGGCCTTCCGCGTGGAAGGCCATTGTTGTGGTATCCGCCTGCCCGCACTGAAGGAACTCACCGGAGAAGGCATCCAGTTCGAGTTCTCCCCCGAGACGAAGGCGGAACTGGTCGTGGCCGGCGTTCTCCGCGCCGAGGACGCGAAGGTTGCCAACCCGCTATCCGGCTCCTTGTCGGAGGCCTGCTTCGTACCAGCCCTTGCTGGCGTTGACGACACGGACGACCAGCAACATGACCGGCACCTCGATCAGCACCCCGACCACGGTGGCGAGCGCGGCGCCTGATTCAAACCCAAACAGGCTGATGGCCGCAGCCACCGCCAGCTCGAAGAAGTTCGAAGCGCCGATGAGCGCCGAAGGGCAGGCAACGCTGTGCTTTTCGCCCACCGCGCGATTGAGCAGGTAGGCGAGCGACGAGTTGAAAAAGACCTGGATCAGGATCGGCACCGCCAGCAGCGCGATGATCAGCGGCTGCTTGAGGATGGCCTCACCCTGGAAGGCGAACAGCAGCACCAGTGTCAGCAGCAGGGCACCGATCGACCACGGTCCGATTCGGTCCATCGCGGCGTCAAATGCGGCTTGTCCCTTGCGCAGCAGGGATCGCCGCCAGAGCTGCGCGATGACGACCGGGATGACGATGTAGAGCACCACCGACGTCAGCAGCGTGTCCCATGGCACGGTGATCGACGCGATGCCGAGCAGCAGCGCCACGATCGGCGCGAACGCAAAGATCATGATCACGTCGTTCAGCGCGACCTGTGACAGCGTGAAATACGGGTCGCCGCCGGTGAGGCGGCTCCACACGAACACCATCGCGGTGCATGGTGCAGCCGCGAGCAGGATCAATCCGGCGATGTAGCTGTCGATCTGCTCCGGCGGCAGCAGCGGCGCGAACAGGTGCCGGATGAAGATCCAGGCGAGCAACGCCATCGAGAACGGCTTGACGAGCCAGTTGATGGCCAGGGTCACGCCGATGCCCTTCACGTGCGCCCTGACCTGGCCGAGCGCGCCGAAGTCGATCTTCAGCAGCATCGGGATGATCATCACCCAGATCAGCAGGCCCACCGGCAGGTTGACCCTGGCGATCTCCATCGCGCCGATCGCCTGGAAGACACCGGGCAGGAACTGGCCGAGCGCAATGCCGACGACGATGCAGATGAAGACCCAGAGCGTCAGATACCGCTCGAAGAAGCTGAGTGGCGCTGCGGCGGCACGCTTGCCGGTCACTTCACATTGTGCGGACATCGCTCATCCTCATCAGCTCGCAAGCTCACCGATCCGGTCAAGTTCGGCCTTCAGGCGCGCGCGATCCAGTCGGATCTCCGCGAGCGGCAACGCCAGGAAAGCCTCGATGCGTGCCCGGAGCGTGCGATAGGCGCGCATGAACGCGGCATCGATTTGCGCATCCGTGCCCGTGGCATGCGCCGGATCATCCACACCCCAGTGTGTTCGCAGCGCCGGCCCGAGATAGACCGGGCAGGTCTCCCCTGCAGCGCCGGCACAGACCGTGACGACGATGTCTGGCACCTCGGGCAGCTCGTCCCAGGACTTGCTGAGGTAGCCCTCGGTCGAAATGCCCTCGCGGGCGAGCAATGCGAGCGACCGCGGATGGACCTTGCCGGTGGGCTTGCTGCCCGCGCTCACGGCCCGCCAACCGGGAGGCGCCAGGTGATTGAACGTGGCTTCTGCCAGGATCGATCGGCACGAGTTGCCAGTGCACAGGAACAGCACGTTGAAGGTCCGATCCTGGTCGCTCACGCGGATTTCCTCTTGCGTTCGATCGAGTTGTTTGGCGCGCAGACCGGGGCGCACACGGCGCCCTGGCTGCAGCAGTTCTCGGTCAGGTAGCTCACCAGGCCGTTCATGCGCTCGAAGTGCGCGCTGTAATAGATGAACCGCCCGTCCTTCCGAGCCGTCACCAGGCCCGCTCGTGCGAGCTCTTTCAGGTGAAAAGACAGGCTGGGTCCCGCGATCTTGAGCCGCTCGCCGATTTCGCCGGCTGCGTAGCCCTCGGGGCCGCGCTTGACCAGCAGGCGATGGATGGCGAGCCGTGAGTCCTGGGCGAGCGCCGCAAGGGCGGCGATGACGTCCTGTTGCTTCATCATTTCATAATATTTTGAAATGTCAGGGACGTCAACGAAGGGTCGGGTCCGTCCGCCTGCGCCCCGAACGGCACCGCCAGCGCAACGCATGCGACGGGGGCGGTCCGGTCAGCTCAGCAGCTTCTTTGTTTCGTCCAGCGACGGTACTTTGCCGCTTACTTTCACGGTGCCGTCAATGGCGAGGGCCGGCGTAAACATCACGCCGAAGTCGGCGAACTCCTTCACGTTGGTGATCTTTTCGAGCTCGTAGGTCAGGCCCATTTCTTGCGCAGCCTGTTCGGCCACCGCGGTGAGGGCACGACACCTGGCGCAGCCGGAGCCGAGGATCTGGATCTTCATGACTTGTCTCCTGCGAGTTGCCCCGCCTCAGTTCACCAGAAGCCCGTAACCCCAGCCCGTGATCGTCGCCATGACGACGACCAGCATGATGTAGGTGGCGGTCTTCTTCAGGCCGAGAATCGAGTTCAGTACCAGCATGGCCGGCAGGCTCAGCGCGGGACCCGCGAGCAGCAGCGCCAAGGCGGGACCGGACCCCATGCCGCTGCCGAGGAGTCCCTGCACGATCGGGACTTCGGTCAGGGTGGCGAAATACATGAACGCACCCGAGACGGCTGCGAACAGGTTTGATGCGATCGAGTTGCCGCCGACGAGGCTGCTGATCCACTCCGACGGGATCATTCCCTCGTGCCCGGGACGCCCCAGCAGGAAGCCTGCGACCAGCACGCCACCGAGCAACAGCGGCACGATCTGCTTGGTGTAGTCCCACGCCTGGTTGAACCACTCGCCCGCCTCACCGTCGCGACCAGCCGTGAGCCACGCGAGTCCCAGGACCGCGACGAGAAACGGCCAGGTCGGATGGTCGGGCACTGCAATCGCAGTGACGACCGTTGCAGCCGCAACCGTGGCAATGCGCACCGGCTCGAGTTTGAACCAGCGCCACAACATGACCGCGAGCACGACGCCGAGTGCCGAGGTGATGAGCCACTTGACCGAATACACCGCGGCAAAGAACCCGGCCTCTTGTGACGCCGCACCCCAGTTGGCGAATACCAGGATGCCGACCAGCACGGCGAAAAAGGCGGCCGTCTGCGACAGGGGACGTCCGACCTCAGGCTCAGGTAACGCAACCGCTGCGGCGGCCTTCTGCCGTTCCTCGTTGCGGAAGATCAGCGCCATCAGTAATCCGATGACCACGCTGAACACCACCGCGCCCGCCGCTCGCGCAAGGCCGAGTTGGACGCCGAGGACCTTCGCGGTCATCACGATCGCCAGCACGTTGATGGCCGGGCCGGAGTAGAGGAATGCCGTCGCCGGGCCGAGTCCAGCGCCCATTCGGTAGATGCCCGAGAACAGCGGCAGGACCGTGCAGGAGCACACGGCCAGAATGGTCCCCGACACAGACCCGACACCGTAGGCGAGTGGCTTGGGTGCTGTAGGACCGAGGAATCGCATGACCGAGGCCTGCGAGACAAACGCGGCAATCGCGCCGGCGATCCAGAAGGCAGGCAGCAGGCACAGTACGACGTGCTCACGTGCGTACCACCTGGTGAGTTCGAGCGCTTCGGTCACGGCGCCATCGAAGCGCGGCTGGCCCACCGGGAGAAAGTAGACGGCAGCGAAGACAGCGGCCAGAAGACCGAAGATCTTCAGCTCATGTCTTACGCCCGGGTCGAGGGTCAGGGTGGCCATGGCATTCTCCGTCGAGCCGCCTCAAGCGCAGTCACATGCGACTCGCTTCGAGGGACGCCGGACGCGTGCCTTGTCCAGGCACTCAATGAAATGCGGCACGCAGTCCAGTTCAAGACGATAGAAGATCTTCTGCCCCCGCTTGTCGCTGGAGACGACGCCAGCATCGCGCAGGATGTCCAGGTGCTTTGAGGTCGTGGACCAGCCGAGCCCGACTGCGTGGACCAAGTCGCAGACACAACGCTCGCCGTCCACGAGGGTGCGGACGAGCGTCAGGCGTCCGGGGTTCCCGAGTGCCTTGAATACTTCGTCGGGAGATGCGCTGAGAGGCTTGCCAGCCATGGCGCCAATTATTTCGCCAAAAGGCGAAATCCGAATCAGGAACTTCCGCAGCTAAAGCGCACGTCCCAGGATGCGCGCGACCTCCGCCAATCGGAACTGCGACCACCCACGCCGCCAGAACAGCTCGCGCTTGTCGCAGACCGTCGACATGCTGAATTCCGAGATCTCGCCGCGCAGTGCCGGGTCGGCGTCCGGATCACCGCCGTTGGCCAACGTGGCCTCGAGCCGTGACCGCAGCGCGCGCGCCGCAGCAATGTTCGCCGCAACCTTGCGGCCCCGTCGGGTCGATATTCGACCGTAGCGGATCTTCAATTCGTTCAACCGTTCCGCGGCATCGTAGGTTGCGTCGACCAGCTCGCGGCGCGTCATCCATTTCGTTTCGTAATTGAGAATATGCTCCCAGGTCGGTTGCACCAGCAGCTGGCGGTGCTCCTCGAGCGTGCGCGCGAACAGGCGGTACCCGAACCGCTCGGGTTCCTCGAAACCGCGGCTGCCGGGGTCGATGAACGGCCCCATCGGTGAGATGTAGCACGACAGGCGGCGGTCACCGAGCTCGAACAGGCGCTCGCAGTAGTCGACCGTGCCATGCACCGACGCCAGCGTTTGCCCCGGCAGCCCGATCATGAAGAACACGTCGAGGCGTGCGCAGCGCAGTCGCAGCGCTTCCCGCAGCATCTGCTCCATCTCTGCGGTGGTGTAGTCCGCCTCGCCCTCCTGCGCGTTGCGCACCGCCTGGTCGTGGCTTTCGGGGCTGAACTCGATGCTCCAGTGCGGCAGGCAGCGGTCGATCTCGCGCAGGAACTCCAGCGGAGGCACGCCGAACAGCTCGACGATGATCTCGTTCTGCACGTCGGAACGGCGCAGGCGCTCGAGAACTTCGCTCGCGTGCGCGTCGCCCGCCATGCGCAGGTCGCCGATCAGCGCAATCGGGCCCTTGGTCAGGCGTGCGAAGGCTTCTACGTTGGCGACCAGGCTCGCGGGACTGCGGAACACGGGGCGCTGCCGCTTCGTGAGGTGCGTGCAGGTGGTATGCGAGCTGCCGCAGGTGACGCATTCGTAAGCGCAGCCCTTAACGGTGAAGACCGCTGCGATCGGGCTTCGCCACCAGCCTCTGAACGGCAACGGGCCCGCGAAATCGCGGTAGCGGGCCATCATCTCGATCACCAGGTCGGGCCGGATGTCGACGTAGTCGAGCGAGGCGGCAGGAACGCATGCGGGTTGACGTGAACCCCCTGCGCGTCCTTCCAGGTGAGGTTTGGGATCCGGTCGACGGGCTTGCCGTCCCGCAATGCGACGAGCAGCTCGTGCAGTGGCGGCTCGGTGCTGTCGCCTCGCAGCACGTAGTCGACCTGTGGATAGGCGACCAGCTCCTTGTGGAAGTACGACGACGACAGCCCGCCGAAAGATGACCGGCACGCCCGGGGTGAAGCTCTTTCACGATCCGAGCGATCTCCAGCGCGCCGTGGGCGTGCGGCAGCCAGTGCAGGTCGATCCCGACGGCGCGCGGCCGCTGCCGGGCAATGAACGCGGGCACGTCGAAGTGACGGTCGTTCATCATGCGCAGCGCGAGGTTGACGATCCGCGCGTTCATGCCCTGCGCGTGCAGGTAGCTGGCGATGGTGAGGAACCCGAGCGGATACATCTCGAACACGGTCGACGAAGGGACCATGTCGCTGACCGGGCCGTACAGGATCGCCCGCTCGCGGAAATCGTACACGCTCGGCGCGTGCAGCAGCAGCAGGTCGGGGTCAGGCGCGCGGGGGAAGGTCTGCACGATCGATGGCTGCTGGGCGGCTGAGATCCGGCGGGCGTCAGCCGGCCTGCCCGAGCATCCGCGACGGCAGCGGAGGTGGCGGGTAGCGATCCAGCTTGAGGTGCCAGTACGCCCACGACCGCTCGTCGAACACGCCGGGCGGCGCACCGGCCAGCGCCTCGCGCAGATCGTCATCCGGCACGAATCGTCGCAACACGCTGACGTCTTCGTGCGTTCCATAGGTCAGCACGTGCGCGATGAAGTGGAGAGGCATTGCGATCGCGTCGCTCGGCGACTTGAACCAGACTACCCGGCGCGCAAGGGCGTGCAGTT
>CAVSUM010000008.1:0-7169 GCA_963731105.1 uncultured Gammaproteobacteria bacterium | reverse complement strand
GTTGCTTGCGGCGGCGTTGCCGGCACCGAGACGCTACAGCGTCGCCAAGCCCGGACCATGGGTGCGCAAGCGCCAGGCGTGGATCGAGCGGCAGATGACGGCGCTCGGCGGCCCGGCGTATCTTGCCCAGTTGGACTGACCTTCCGGCCCCCACCCTCGACGAGCCCTGCATGACAGCCACCACCCGCATCGCGATCATCGGCGCAGGACATTCCGGCATCTGCATGGGCATGCAGTTGAAGCGCGCCGGCAGCGACGACTTCCTGATCCTCGAGAAAGGCGCCACCCTGGGCGGCACCTGGCGCGACAACACCTATCCGGGCGCATCCTGCGACGCACCGTCCTTCCTCTACAGCTTTTCGTTCGCGCAGAAGACCGACTGGAGCCGTCGCTTCGCCTGGCAGTCGGAACTGCTGGCCTACTCGGTGCAATGCGCGGTGCAGTCCGGACTGCTGCCCCACTGCCGGTTCAACTCCGAGGTGACCGCGGCACGCTTTGACGAAGCCCGCAACCTGTGGCGCATCGAGCTCGCCGGGGGTGACGTGGTCGAGGCGCAGTTCCTGGTCACGGGCGTGGGCCAGCTACACCGGCCCGCGGTGCCGGCCATCCCGGGTCGCGAGGCTTTCGCCGGCGCGCAGTTCCACT
The DNA here is from genome assembly GCA_963731105.1 of uncultured Gammaproteobacteria bacterium. Lineage (GTDB taxonomy): Bacteria > Pseudomonadota > Gammaproteobacteria > Steroidobacterales > Steroidobacteraceae > RPQJ01. The sequence continues at coordinate 6,524 of CAVSUM010000008.1, read as the reverse complement.
CGGCGTGCTGGGACCACGGCGTGGACCTCGCCGGCAAGCGCATCGTCGTGATCGGCAACGCCGCGAGCGCCGTGCAGTTCGTGCCGCAGATCGCGCCGCTCGCGTCACAGCTCACCATCTTCCAGCGCTCGGCCAACTGGCTGATGCCGCGCAACGACCACCTGTACTCGCCGCGCGTGCAGCGCGCCATGACGCGCTGGCCGTGGCTCGCGAAGGCGTTGCACGATTTCCAGTGGTTCTTCTTCGGTGAGCTGCAGCTCACGCCGCTGATGAAGCAGGTGCGCATCGTGCAGTGGCTCGCCACGCTGCGCTCGAAGGCGCACCTGCGGCGCCAGGTGAAGGACCCGGCGCTGCGCGCGAAGCTGGTGCCCGACTACCCGATCGGCGCCAAGCGGGTGCTGTTCAACGACGACTACTACCCTGCCCTGGGCCGCGCCAACGTGCGGCTCGTCACCGACGCCGTCGAGCGCATCGAGCCGGATGCCGTGCGCAGCAAGGGTGGCGAGCGGTTTGCGGCCGACGTGATCATCTATGCGACGGGCTTTCACGCCACCGACTTCCTGGCACCGATGAGCGTCACCGGTACCGGCGGACGCGATCTCAAGCAGGAGTGGCAGCACGGTGCACACGCCTACCTCGGCGTGACGGTGAGCGGTTTTCCCAACCTGTTCATGCTGTACGGGCCGAACACCAACCTCGGCCACAACAGCATCCTGGTGATGATCGAGGCGCAGGTGCGCTACATCATCGACGCCATCCGCCAGATGGACGCCCGCGGTGTACGGCGCCTCGACGTGAAGCGCCCGGTCATGGAGGAGTACAACCGCGGGCTGCAAGGCGACCTTGCTCGGTCGGTGTGGGCCGCGGACAAGCAGAGCTGGTACAAGCTCGCCGACGGCACGATCACCAATAACTGGCCGCACAGCACCATTCGTTACCGCAGGCTGCTACGCCGAGCGGACTTGGCTGCCTACGAGACCACCATTTGAGCCGGCCGTCGGGGGCGCGCAACAGCTCTATCGCGGCTTTTTCGGGTGTTGTTGCCAAAATGTCACAAAAGCAGTGGAACTTTTGCTGCACTGCGGGATCATAATGGTCAGCAACGATTCGGGATCTTCCCGGACCGTGCCCGACCCAGACAGATCCTGGACAAGGAGCAGTTATGAAATTCCGGATTATTTCCGCGTTGGTCGCGTCCGCAGCGATTCTGCCGTTCGCGGCGCACGCCGAAGGCCTGAGCTACACCTACGTCGAGGCCGGCTACCTCAACACCGACCTCGATGACTTCAACGAGACCGTCGGCGGCTGGGGCCTGAAGGGCTCGTTCGAGATCACCGACAACATCTTCGTGTACGGCCGCTACCAGGACCAGTCGGCGAACGTCGGCGGCGGCGAGATCAAGTTCCAGCCCTGGGACCTCGGCGTCGGCTACGCATGGCCGATCGCCGACCAGACGGACATCTACGGCACCGTCGGCTACACCAGCTTCGATGCCGACGTCCCGGCGCGGTTCGGCTTCAAGAACGCCAGCGACGACGGCTACACGCTCGGCGCGGGCATCCGCACCCGCTTCGCGGAGCAGTTCGAGGTCGAGGGCACGGCGCGCTACGCGAACCTGTCGGACTACGGCGACGAGTTCGACTTCGGCATCTACGGCCGCTGGTACATCACGGACATGTTCGCCGTGGGCCTGCAGTACAACGCGGGCGACGAGACGAGCACGTTCGGCGCGAGCGTGCGCCTGGAATTCGGCGGCATGTAGTCCGAACCGGCTCGAGAGCGAAAGCAGGCCCGGGGCTCGCGCCCCGGGCCTTTTTCATGCCTCGTGCCAGATCACCGTGCGGCGCTCGACCACCCAGCGCTCGTAGTACGCCGCGTACACGTCCTCGATGCGATTGCGCCGCACCTTGAAAGTCGGCGTGATGAACCCGCTTTCGACCGTCCACGGCTGTGTCACGATCACCAGGCAGTCGAGCCGCTCGTGCGGATCGAGCAACGCGTTGACCGACTCGAGGTGCGCCGCCAGCGAGGTCTCGAGCGCCGCACGCTCGGCTGAGTCGGCTGCGCGCCGCGCGGCCTCCATGTTGAGCATCAGGATCGCGAGCGGCTGGCCGAGGTTGGCGCCGGTGACGCAGCAGGCCTCGACAGCGCGGACCGGACTGTTTCGCTTCAGTCGCTGGCACCTCCCTTCACTGGACGACGCCCCGACGAGCGAGTTCGCCAGCGCCAGCTGATCTTCTGTGCCTCCATGACGACAAGCAGGCTCAATGCGGCCAAGGCGAACGTGAGCCATTCCCAGCCGCCAAGCGGACCGATGCTCAGTACCTGCTGCATGAACGGCATGTGCATCGCAGCGACGTGGGACAGGAGTGCTGCCAGTACGCCCAGCACCAGCAGCGGGTTGTGGCTGAGCGGGATCCGCAAGGCCGAGCGAGTCTCTGAGCGTGCATTGAAGGCGTCGACGTTCTGCAGCAGGACCATCAGCAGCATCAGGCCGTTGCGTGCATCGGATACGGGAAATTCCAGGGCGAGCATCAGCGCGTATGCCGTGAACGCGAGGAGCCCCATCCAGAGACCGCCGAGCAGAGTGCGCTCGATCATGAGTCGATTGAACACGGGCTCATCGGGGCTGCGTGGTGGCGCCTCGAGTTCGTCACCGCGCCCCTTCTCGAACGCCAGCGCCACGTCCTGGATGCCGTTGGTCACGAGGTTGAGCCAGAGCAGCTGCACCGGCAGCAGCGGCAGCGGCAGCCCGACGGTGACCGCCAGGCCGACGCAGAGCACCTCGGCGGCACCTGCCGCGATCAGCAGGTAAACCACGTTGCGGATGTTCTGGTAGGCGATCCGTCCTTCCTCGACGCCTGCGACGATCGTCGCAAAGTTGTCATCACTGAGCACGACGTCCGACGCATCCCGGGCGACGTCGGTGCCGCTCCGGCCCATGGCCACGCCGATGTTGGCGTGCCGCAGCGCCGGAGCGTCGTTGACGCCGTCGCCGGTGACGGCAACGAAGTGACCCGCAGCCTGGGCAGCCCTGACGATCGAGAGCTTCTGGTCTGGTGCCACCCGGGCGAAGACGCGTCCGGATTCGATCGAACGACGAATGAGGTCGGCATCACCGTTGCGCAGGTCGTGGCCGTGAACCACTTCGGACGGTTGGGCCGCGATGCCGAGCTCGCGAGCGATCGCGAGCGCGGTCACGGGATGATCGCCGGTCACCATGATCACGCGGATGCCCGCGTCATCGCAGCGCCGCACCGCGGCGGCAACCTCCGGACGGAGAGGATCAATGAGCCCAACGAGCCCCGCGAAGTCCAGGTTCTGCGGTTGCTCCGGCGTCTCCTCCGCCGTCATCGCGCGCCCGATCCGGCCCGTGGCCAGCGCGAGTACACGCTGACCGCGGCTCGCCATGTCGGCAGCGGCAACCTGTACCGACTCAAACCGGTCCGCAGCCGGGCGGCACATGGCAAGGACGCGCTCCGGGGCACCCTTGACGGCCACCCAGGTCTGCTCGCCGTCGACGTGGAAGCTGGCGGCGAAGCGATGCTCGGGCTCGAACGGAATGGCATTCACTGCAGGGCGATGGACGAGCAGCGTCTCGCGATCGACGCCACCCTTTCCGGCGAGTGTCAGGAGGGCGATGTCGGTCGGATCGCCCCGCCAGACCCAGGTCCCGTCATGCCGATGCAGGTCTCCCTCGTTGCATGCTGCTGCCACCTCGAGCAGCTGGCGCAGGCCCGGCTGTTCGGCCTGTCCTGGGCCGCCATCGAGCGGGCGGATTTGCCCCGCGGGCTCGTACCCGGCTCCGCTGACCACGTGGCGGGTTCCGTCGGACAGGAACAACTCGCGTACCGTGAGTTCGTTGCAGGTCAGCGTGCCGGTCTTGTCGCTCGCAATCAGCGTGCAGCTGCCGAGTCCCTCGACGGCCGGCAGGCGCCGCACGATCGCACCGCGCCCGGCCATTCGCCGGGCGGCAATCGCCAGGGCGATCGTGATTGCAACGGGCAGGCCCTCCGGAATCGCGGAGACGGCCAGCGCGACTCCAAACATGAACATGGTCGCGACGCTGGCGTCGTGCACGAGTACCGCGACGACGCCGATGCAGACCGCTGCCGACAGCACGGCCACGGAAACGACGCGGCTGAATCGTTCCATCCGCTCGACGAGCGGTGGCTTGCCAGCGTCGGCCGCCGTGATCGAGATGGCGAGCCGACCCACCGAGGTCAGCGCGCCGGTTGCGACGACCACCCCGTGCCCGCGCCCGCGAGCGACCGTCGTCCCGGCAAACGCCATGTTGCGACAGTCCGCCGGTCCTGCATCGGCAGCGCCGGTCCATGCTGCGTCTTTCAGGACAGGCAGGGACTCGCCCGTGAGCAGGGCCTCCTCGATCTCCAGGCCGTGCGCGTCCAGGAGTCGCACGTCAGCCGGGACGCGCTGGCCGCTTTCAAGTGCGACGACGTCCCCGGGCACGACCTCCGCGCTGTCGAGTTCGATGGACTCACCGTCACGCAATACCGTCGCGCGAATTAGCAGGAGTTTCTGCAGGCTCTGGCTCTGCTGTTCCGCACGCCACTCCTGCCAGCCGCCGAGTGCCGAGTTGAGCAACAGCACGACGCCGATGAATGCAGCGTCGCTGAGATCCCCAAGCGCCATGGCGGCCACCGCCGCGGCCAGCAGGACGTAGATCAGCGGGTTCTTGAGCTGCCGTATGCCGATCTCGAGGGCGCTCGGCGGGAGCTTCGCCGGCAGCAGGTTCGCGCCACAACGCTCGAGCCTGGCGGCAGCCTCGGCCCGGGTCAGGCCGGTCTCAGCCGCCCCCAGCAGTCCGAGGACCTCCTTCGCCGGCAGGGCATGCCACGGACGGGACTCCGGCCACGCGGGTCGCGCTGACGGGGCAACTTTCGCAGGCATTTTCAGCCATATTTTTCGGTTACTACGCTTCTCGCCTGCCCGGGGCGGCGCCATCAATTCCTTAGCCGCCGCGCCTGGCCAACCGGAAAGAGTTCGGCTTGACCAGCAACAGGTCGCACGGCGCGACGTGCATCAGTTGCTCGGTCGTGCTGCCGATCAACAACTGACGCACGGAACCACGCACGATGGTGCCCATCACGAGGATATCGGCGTCCTCCCTGGTCACGGCGTCGAGCAACGCCTCGACTGGGTCGCCGTCCGCGATCTTGACGTCCTTCGCAGCGAGCCCCGCATCCCGTGCCAGGTGCCGCACCATGGACTTGACGCGCTGCCGCTCGCGTCGCACTGCCGCCGGCCGGATTGCGAACGCCAGGCTGGGATCACGCATGCTGTGGATGAGGAGCACGGTCCCGCTCGTGGCGTCCGCGATCGCTGCGGCCATGCCGACGATTCCGACGTCGAGGCTCGAAATACGCAGTCCGTGCGCGCCGGGATCGACTGCGGCCACCACCCTGGGCTTCGAGTACGGACCTGCGCTGCGCGCCAGCAGCAAGGGCACGGGGCACAGGCGAGCGACTTCCCAGTCGATGCGTGAGAGCCCGCGGCGCCGTCGCGTCGACCGGTAGCGTGGCTCGGCCACGACGATGTCCGCGCCTTCACGACCGGCGGTTCTCGCGATCGCCTCGGGAATGGCTCGTTGCCACTCGGCACGCACCCGGATCCCCACCTCCGATGCGCCGAGCGAGCGGGCAACGTCCTGGAGTCCCTTGGTGGCTTGCGCCACGAAATCACGGCGCGCCGCCGCGAGGTGCGCCGAATCGAAGAACGCACCACCGGAAAGTGAGGGCTCGTAGCAGGCGTGGTACAGGACGACGTCGGCACCGAACAACCAGGCAAGCTCGACGGCCTTGCGTGCGGCCACCTGGCCACTCGCCGCGGGATCCGCGACCGCCGCGAGCACCGAGCGCACCGCCTTCCTTGTCGCCATTGCGATCTCCTGGGCAGCATCGCTGCGCCCGTGAATCAGCTGCTGACGCCCCGGCTTCAGGCGGATGGTCCCATCACGTGCGGACCGCGGCGAGTCGGGAATTTACCTAAGCAGCCCTCGCGAGTATGGTGGGGTTGCGGACCCGCAAGGCGTTGGTTCGTATCGAGGTGGCGGATGCGCACGATACTGGTGGCAGTCGATGGATCGGACGCTGCGCTGCGCGCGCTCGATTTCGCTGCCCGTCAGGCCGCCGCGATGACCGACACGCGCTTGCATCTGCTGTACGTACGGCTGCCGTTGCGCGTCTATGGCGAGATCGAGGTCTACGCGGGCAAGGAACGGATGGCCGAACTGGCCAGGCAGGAGGCCGCCGTGATTCTCGAGGGCGCCCGGCGCTGCGCTGCAGACAAGGTTCCCGACGTCGAGGTCGAGCAACTGGAGGGCGACCCCGCCGAGACCATCGTCAGACGGGCCAGTGAGATTGGCTGCGAGTTGATCGTGATGGGCACGCACGGGCGTGGTCGCCTGGCGAGCGCGATCCTCGGATCCGTGGCGTACCGGGTTGTTCATCTGTCGACGGTCCCCGTGACATTGACCCGGTAGCGAGCGCGCGATTCACGCCTCG
>CAVSUM010000007.1:0-9334 GCA_963731105.1 uncultured Gammaproteobacteria bacterium | reverse complement strand
GGCGGGGTGATCATGGTGACGGTCGCGCTCGGCACCCTCGTCCTACGGGCGTGCCGGTGATCATTCCGCCGTGAAATCGACATGACAGGACGCAGCCGAACCGATCGCCGCATCTCCCGTTCCTGCCTGTACGGGGTGCTGATCCTTTCAACCGGCGGCTGTGCGTACCGTCCCACCATCCAGCACCCCAAGTCCGAGCCCATCAAGCCCGAAGCCACGGCCTATGACTGCGGTCAACTCGACGCGGCCCTGCTCAAGACAGACACGGTCCGCTGGGTGATTCGCGACGACGGTGGCACGCTCGAAACGAGCGGGCATCGGGCAGCGAGGTACTTGGGCAATATCTTCCTCGTGCCGCTTTCGATGGGCCTGGGCGGTCCGTTCTACGCCAACGACGCCGGCAGCGCCGTGCTGGATGCTGCCGACCACCGCATCCTCGAGTTGCTGCGCCTCAAGCGCGCCCACGGTTGCCCGGCGGGCCTCACGTCCGAGCAGGGTATGACGGATCTGCAGATGCTCGAGGCACTCGAGCCCCTGATGCCGGAAGACGGCACGCTAGACCGGCCGGCGCTCGACCGGCGCACGGCGCTGCTGGACCACCTGCGGGCGCCGCTGCCACCACCCGCGGTTGCGACTCCACCGGGGCCCTGACGCGGCCTGCTGGCCGACGCTGCGGCCGTCTCCTCAAGATCGAAGACTGCGAGTAATCTCCACGGTTGTCGTCAACCCGCAAACGGAGCGGACCTCATGAGCAAGGGCATGGATCGGAAAAAGGAAACGAAGAAGAAGGCCAGCCGGACGAAGGAGGAGAAGAAAGCCGCCAAGAAGACGAAGAAGTAGCGCGCGTCAGCGCGTGCCGGGGGAAGACCCAGCGATGACCGTCCCGCCAGCACGCGCGGACGATGGCACCTTCATGGGCCATCCGAAGGGTCTCTTCTACCTGGCCTTCACCGAGGCGTGGGAGCGGTTCTCGTTCTACGGGATGACCGCGCTGCTGGTCCTCTACATGGTCAACCAGCTGCTGCTGCCGGGCCATGTGGAGAACGTCGCGGGCTTCGCGGGGTTCAGGGCGGCGATCGAATCGGTGACCGGTCCACTGTCGCCGCAGGCACTCGCATCGCAGATTTTCGGCCTCTACGCCGGCCTCGTGTATTTCACGCCGCTGTTCGGTGGCCTGATCGCCGACCGCTGGATCGGGCAGCGCACGGCCGTGGTGATCGGGGCGTTGTCGATGAGTGCCGGCCACCTCGCAATGGCTTTCGATCGCTCGTTCCTGCTCGCGCTGCTGTTGCTGGTGGTCGGCTCAGGCTTCCTCAAGGGCAACATCTCGGCCCAGGTGGGTGCCCTGTACCCGGTGGCGGACGTGGCGCGGCGAACCCGTGCCTTCGCGATCTTCAGCATGGCGATCAATTTCGGCGCAGTCGCCGGCCCGCTGGTGTGCGGGTTGCTGGCGCAGCTCTACGGCTGGCACGTGGGCTTCGGTGCCGCCGCGATCTTCATGCTTGGCGGCCTGGCGACTTACCTGGCTGGTTACCGCCACCTGCCGGCCAAGGTGGCACGCCGCAGTGGCACGCATGGCGACTTGACGCCCGCCGACTGGCGAATCCTCGGCGCGCTGGTGGTGGTCATCGCCATCACCACCTTCCAGTCGATCGGCTACTACCAGCTCGGCAACGTGCTGCCGGTGTGGATCCAGCAGCACGTCGCACTCGAGGCAGGCAGCTTCAGCATTCCCATCCCGTGGTACCAGTCGATCGATCCGCTGTTCAGCATCCTGGGCGTGCCGCTGCTGTTCTGGATCTGGCGGCGCCAGGCGTCCCGCGATCGCGAACCGGGCGACCTCGGCAAGATCGGCATCGGGGCCTGGTTGTGCGCCGCCGGCAACCTGATCCTGGTGGCGGCGATCATCGCGGCGGGCGGGAGGCCCGTGCACCCGGTCTGGCCGTTCCTGTATTGTGCGGTGCAGGGCATCGCCTTCCTGTACTACTGGCCCACGCTGCTCGCGCTGGTTTCGCGCGCCGCGCCTGCCAAGGTCAACGCGACCATGCTGGGTGTCGCCTTCCTCAGCATCTTCGTCGCCAACAACCTGATCGGCTGGATCGGCACGCTATACGAGAAGATGCGCCCCGTGGAGTTCTGGGCGCTGCATGCCGCGATCGCCGCCATCGGCGGCGTGCTGGTGTTGCTGCTTGGTGGACGGTTGAGTCGCGTGCTCGTCCCGGGCGCCAACCAGCCGCTGCGGCCGTCCGCAATGACCCTCGAAGTGGGGCGATGACGACGATCTTCGAGGAAGAGGTGACTTGCGCAGTCTGCGGCGCGAAGCAGGCGGTGCAGAAACTGGGCTCGACGAATTCGTTCGGCGCCATGGACCTCGACACGCGGCCGCCGGAGATGCGGCGCTCGACCATGGACCACTGGGTGCACGAGTGCGACGAGTGCGGCTACGTGGCGTCGGACCTCGGCGATGCGGAGGAGGCCGGGCAGATGACCTCGGTCTGGCACGCATACCTGGCCGAGCTGCACAGCCCGCAACGGCCGCGGCTGGCCAACCGGTTCGTGTGCCGCTCGTTGCTCGATGACGCGGCGGGAGATCGGACGGCGGCTGGCTGGCGACGGCTGCACGCAGCGTGGGCGTGTGACGACGCTGAACAGGCAGAGGAGGCGCGGGTGCAGCGGCGCGCGGCGCTCGAGCTTTTCGAGCGGGCCAGGTCTGCAGGACAGCACGCCATGAAATCGGTGGCGGGTGGCGACGAGGTCCTGCTCGCCGACATCGCGCGGCGTGCGGGGGAGTTCGAGCAAGCGGCCGAATACTGCGCCGCGGGGCTCGCGCTGCCCGAGGTGGCGGCCTTCGTGACGAAGCTGCTGGTGCTGGAGCAGGAGTTGGTGGCCGCGCGGGATATCGGGTGCCACAGGGCCAGCGAGGCCGACGAGGCCGGCGATCCGCTGGGAACCGTCCACTAACGCATGTCGGACGGGAATGCAGATGACCTCGAGTACGTCGGCTTCTGGCTGCGGGTTGGTGCTGCGCTGATCGATTCGCTGCTGGTCGCAATCATCTGCGTTCCGCTGGCGACGTGGATCTACGGCCGGGAGTACTGGACCGCCGACACGCTGTTCCAGGGCCCCGCGGATGTTCTCATCAACTGGGTGCTGCCCGCGGTCGCGATCGTGCTGTTCTGGATTTACCGCCAGGCGACACCCGGCAAGATCGCGATCGGCGCCCGCATCATCGACGCCGAGACGGGCGCGGCGCCGAGCACGCGCCAGTTGATCGGCCGGTACTTCGGTTACTACGTCTCAATCCTGCCGCTCATGCTAGGGATTGTCTGGGTCGCATTCGATCCACGCAAGCAAGGTTGGCACGACAAGCTTGCCGGCACCGTGGTGGTGCGGCCCACAAAGGGCCGGAAGGCACCGGTGACCTTCGGCTCGGCTGGAGCACGACGCTAATGCCAGGGTCCCTGTGCTTCGAGCGCCGCCCGCATGGCATCCACGTCCAGTGCGTCGATGTAGCGCAGCAGGTCCTGCCAGACCGGATGGAAGCCAAAGCCGCCATTGATCATCTCGTCCTTGGCCTCGGCCTTGGTCCAGCCTTCGACGACGATCCGGTAAATGGCCACCATGGTTCCGGTGCGATCCGAGCCATGACGGCAGTGGACGAGCACCGGTAGCAGGGCGGGGGTGGTGGCGATTCGCAGGAATTTGACGACATCCTCGTCCTCGGGATGCCAGGTCTTGAACGAGATCTCCTCGAGCCGCAGTTGCGAGGACGTCGTGACGAGCGATGAGTCATCGTTGAAGACACGCAGCGAGACCACGGTGTTGATCGGAGGATCCCCGATCGCGAGGCCCAGGCGCGACTCGAGATACACGAATCCCGCGTGTGAGGGTTGGGCCGAGCGATACAGGGACGCGTTGACGCGATATAGATTCGGCAGTCCGGGACTCACCGCAACGGAGCGTGCCCAGCTGGTGGGCCGAGGACCGGAGGCGGCCGGCACAGTCGTCGCACAGCCGCCGATGAGGGCCAGGGTGCCGACGACCAGCAACAGGCTACGGTGTGCTGAGCGAGTCAGAGTGCGAACGCGTAGCGCTGTCGCAAGCGCTCCAGGTGCTTCGACATGTCCACGCACGCCCGATTCTGTTGCCACTCGCGCCACAGGCACGGATAGGACAAGGCGACGAAGCGCGTGTCACAGCCGGCGACGGCAGCGGCGAAGTCGTTGATTTCGAGCCGGAGGTCGCGGTACACGGCGAGGTCCGCGGCGTTCGCCGGCTCCCAGTACAGGTAGACCAGTGTGCGCTCGTGCGTCGCGAACGAATGGCGCAAGCCGAGGTAGTGCTTGACGAGCTGGGCTGCATCGAGATGGCGGTAGGTCTGCGGGTCGTTGCGCAGCCGCGCATACATCCTGGCCCAGGGTTCCTCGGCGATCCGGGGTCGATCCGCAGTGCCCATGAACGGTCGCGCGTACTGGTCCGAGAACTGCGCTGCCTGCTGCCGCAGCGGCTCGAGGAACTTCGATTCCACCGCAATCACGGTGGTCGCCGTCCGGGCGAACAGGTCGAAGTGCGGGTTCGTACCGGCGAGCCCATTGTCACAGGGATATTCGAACTCGAGCGCGTCGAAGCCGGTGATGCCCGCGAGCGACAGGCGTTCTGGCTGACGGCGGAACGGGGCGAAGGTATTTACTGCCAGCGCAGAGGATGAGAATGCCGCACCAAACTTGGCGGGTTCATCTGGCTGGTCAAAGAGCTCGTTGCCGGCGCCCCGGCGGAGATCGGCCTCGAAGTCGGCAGTGGTGACGCCCTCGATGAGGTTGTCGCGCCAGTCGTCGAGGTAGCCCGCGGGAACCTCGCGCCACCGGACCTCAGGTCTGGTGAGGCGAAGCCGCTCCATGGCGGCGAGCTCGGCGCACGCTCGAAGGTCCGTGACCATGCCAGCGAAGCTACGTCCGGCTGGCCGGCGCCGAAAGAGGGACTGCCGAAGCCCGGGTAGCGATTACTCACGAGGAGATTGTGTCGAGCCGTCGACTGCGCGTTCGGACTGTCGCGTCATCCAGCGCACGAACACGAAGTGGATCGCACCGACGAGAACGCAGGCGAACAGGACCAGGGTCAGGGGCAGGATCCAGCTCATTAAAGGATTGCCGACAGCATCAGGGCCAGGCCGACGGTGCCCACGGCCCAGAGGAGGCTGCGCACGTAGGTGATGCCTGCCCAGTAAACCGGCAGGTACACGAGCCGTGCCCAGAAGAAGACCTGCGCCCCGAGGGTGGCCTGTTCGTCCACGCCCACCGCGTGAGCCGTGAGCGCCAGCGCGGTAAACAGGATGAAGTTCTCCTGTGTGTTGCTGGCGGCGCGGACGGCGCGGCCCCCAAGCGGCGTGGCCTCGGGAAGGTTGTCGCGATTGCCCAGGCCGAGCTTCATGCCTGCCGGAGTCCATTCCCGATTGCGCAAGAAGGCGGCGGCCATGATCGACACCCAGGTCAGCAGGGTCATCCAGACAACGAGTTGCAGCAGCGTGGTCATCGGTTCCTCGGCGACGTCAGAGCAGATATGCTCCGGAGTGTAGCGAAAAACGAAGTCCACCTGGATGCATGGCGCAGCAACGTCAATCGGAGTGTGTCCCGTGCCTGATTCCAACCAAGATGCGGAGTCGCTTGCGGCACGGCTCGGGGCGCATCCGGACTATCGGGTGCTGCGGCGGCTGGATACGTCGCGCGAGTGGCCGGCGCTCGCCGGGCCGACGGTGCGGCGGGCGGCGATCGTCGACACGGAGACCACCGGCACGGATCACTCGGTGGACAAAGTGATCGAGCTCGCAGTGGTGGTCTTCGAGTACTGCGCCGCGTCAGGCGCGGTCGGGCGGGTGCTCGGCTCGTATGACGGGCTCGAGGATCCGGGGGTGCCGATTCCGGCCTCGAGCACCGCGATTCACGGCATTACGGATGCGATGGTCGTGGGACAACGGATCGACGATGGGTCAGTCGCGAGTCTGTTGGACGGAGTCGGGCTCGTGATAGCGCACAACGCGGGGTTTGATCGGAGGTTTCTGGAGCCACGGCTGCCGGTGTTCGCATCGCTGCCGTGGGCGTGCTCGTGGGCCGAGGTACCGTGGAGTGAGGCGGGGATCGAGAGCTCGAAGCTCGAGTACCTGGCGTACCGGACCGGGTTCTTCTACGAGGGCCACCGTGCGGAGATTGATTGCCTGGCGCTCCTGGAGGTGTTGCGGCGGCCGTTCGGAGAGTCGGGCGCGTCGGCGCTCAACGTATTGCTCGATTCGGCGCGGGCGCCATCGTTCAGGCTGTGGGCGACGGGGTCGCCGTTCGAGTCGAAGGACGTGTTGAGGAGACGCGGGTACTGGTGGGAGGCGGCGAAACGCTGCTGGTACGGGGAGTTCCGTTCGCACGAGGAAATCGCGGTCGAGCTCGCGTGGCTCAAGGAGACGGTGTTCGGCGGGAAGAGCGTGTCTTTGGACCTCGAGGAGTTCGATGCAAAGACGCGGTATTCCGGGAGGGAGGGGAAACGCGAGAAAGTGAGGACCTGATCGTGCGGGACGAGTTGTGTGAAATCACCGGGACGCATCAGGGCTTCTCGTGGCGGCATTGCGGATCGGACGCTAGCTGTACTCGGACCGAATGTGGGATCGAAGCCAGATGGAAACACGCGGGATGACAGAATCGACAAAGTCGGCCGTGTCTGTGGTCCGCAAGTGTGCCGATGCCATGGTGTCACAGGCCTCAAGTCTGCTGCAGTCATTGCCGAACCTGGCGATGCAGGAAGCGTTGCGGGCGACCGCACTCCAGCTCGCTGCAGGGCTCAAGGACACGTCGGAGCGCGTGATGTTCGAGCTGGCCTTGCTGCAGACCGAGCTTGGCGAGGGCAAGGCGGATGGCGCGGCTGTGGTCCGGCGACTGTCGGGCCTGGACGCGGCGATGATGGGTGCAGTGGCCTCTTTGGCTGAGGTGGTCGACGCGCTCGAGAAGGCGGCCGAGCGTGACGAAGCGCAGGAGCCGGCGTTCGTGCTGGTGATCGAGTCGGTGGGTAGCCTGCTGCAGGCGCTGGAGCATGCGAAAAAGGCGACTGCTGCTCTGGAGGCGATATTGCCAGGGGCGTAGTCGTGAATGTCATGCAGATCAACGCAGATTTTGCACAGCGCGTCGTGCGGCCGCCGCCGCGTGCGGAGGATTGGGTGCCGTCGCCGATGTCGGGTGTGCACCGTTATCTGCTCGATCGGGTGGGCGGCGAGATCGCGCGTGCGACGAGCCTGGTGCGCTACGCAGCGGGATCGCGGTTCGCGCGTCACGAGCATGGTGGCGGCGAGGAGATCCTGGTGCTCGACGGCGTCTTTTCGGACGAACGGGGGGATCATCCCAAGGGTACGTATTTGCGTAATCCACCCGGATCCGGGCATGCGCCGTGCTCCCGCGAGGGGTGCACGCTGTTCGTCAAGCTGTGGCAGTTCGCCCGCGGCGACCTGCGCACGGTGCGAACCGACACGCACTCTGCCGACTGGCATCCGGGGCTGGTTCCAGGGCTGACGGTGATGCCATTGCACGAGTTCGACGGCATCAGCACGGCACTCGTGCGCTGGGCGCCGGACACGCGGTTCGCACCGCATGCCCATCCGGGCGGCGAGGAGATCTTCGTGCTCGAAGGGATGTTCCGCGACGAACACGGCGAGTATCCGGCGGGCTCGTGGCTGCGCAATCCGCGCTGGAGCCGGCATACACCGTTCACGGGACCGGAAGGGGCGCTCATTTACGTGAAGACCGGGCACCTCGGCGCGGAGCTTCTCGTGCCCGACGATGCAGGGTCAGGCGGGTAACCGGTGGAGCCACAGTTGAGCCCGCGTCCCGAAGCCCCGGCGAGGACGAGGCATGCATGCTGAAGGATTTCCGCCAGTGGCCGATTCATGGGCACGGGTGCTGGTGCTCGGCTCGCTACCGGGGCCGGTGTCGCTGCGCGAGCGGCAGTACTATGCGCAGCCGCGCAACGCGTTCTGGCGGATCATGGGGGTGCTGTTCGGTGCCGGGCCGGAGCAGCCGTACGAGGCACGGCTCGAGGGCCTGCGATCGAACCACGTGGCGCTGTGGGACGTGTGTGCTTCGGCCCATCGGTCCGGAGCGCTCGATGCGGCGATCCGGCGAGCATCGGTGCTGCCGAACGATTTTGTGGCGTTCTTCGCCAAGCATTCCGGGCTGCGGCTGATCGCTTTCAATGGGCAGGCAGCCGCGGAACTCTACCGGCGTAAGGTGCTGTCGGGATTGCCGGAGGAGTTGCAGTCGCTGCGATGCCAGACGCTGCCGTCGACGAGCCCGGCGTATGCGTCAATGACATTCGAGCAGAAGCTCGAGCGGTGGATGGTCGTCAGGGAGGCAGGCCTGCCAGATGCAAGCCAGGAATGATTTGAGCCCGAAGAAGCTGCTCCACACGAAGTGGACGGCAGTCGAGCCACGGAGCAAGGAAAAACACTTCATCGTCACCAGGGTCATCGAGCCGGAGCCGCCGGGGTCGCCGGTGGTGTCGGTCGAGATCGAGGCTGTGCACTCGAAGCGCGCGCGGATCATCGGGTGGCGGGAGCTCACCGACGTCGCGCGGTGGCGGCGGGGGTGGGTGTAGGACGACTCGGGAGGCGGAGATGACTTTGCAGAATCGAGTGACACCGTTCGGCGAGATCGTGGCGGTCGCGGCGCGCGGCACGCTGATGGGAAATCGCGGCTGCCTGCACGATGACCAGCGAAGAATTGTGAAGACTTCAGCGCGCGTAGCGTGGGTGACCTGCCGATTGGAGTGGGACGGCATCCGCCGGACGATCATGGCGCCGAAGAATTATACGGAACTCTTTTTCGTGGACGAGGCTACGGCGCTGGCTGCGGGCCATCGCCCGTGTGGCGATTGCCGGGCGGAGCGGCTGGTGGACTTCGAGCGGGCGTGGGCGGCCGGGGTCGAGGGGCGGCCCGGGGAAGTGGCGCTGGTGCGGAACATCGATCCGGTGATGAAGCGTGACCGGACCGAGCGCAACGGCGTGCAGCGGCGGTTCACGGCTCGTGCAGGAGGGCTACCCGATGGAGTCATGGTCCAGTTGCCTGGGGAGGACGGGATTGCACGGCTGAAGTGGCGGGGCCAGTACCACAAGTGGTCGCCGACCGGGTACGGGCATCCGACGGCCGTCGAAGAGAAATTGACGGTGAGCGTGCTGACACCGGCGTGCACGACAAAAGTGCTGGCGGCGGGGTATCCGGTCGAGGTGCATGCGACGGCGGCGTGACGGCCCGCAGTCGCGAGGCATGGCGATCGTCAAGCCGTTATGCTTGCCCAGACTCATGCCGGT
>CAVSUM010000006.1:0-36687 GCA_963731105.1 uncultured Gammaproteobacteria bacterium | reverse complement strand
GCAGCGGCGCCAGCTTGAAGACGCCGTCGCTGCAACCGGCGAACAACTCCATGCGGTAGACCCCGACACCGGAGAACGTGAGCCGTTCCCCGGCGGACTCGACGATGCGGCCACGTTCGAGCACGAAGTCGCCATTCGGGTTGTGCGATGGATTGGGCACCAGCACGAGGTGCGCGAGGTCGCGGGGCGCGAGGCGCTCACGCAGCGACGACCAGTCGACGTCGGCCCAGACGTCGCCGTTCAGCACCAGGAACGGCCCTGCGCCGAGCAACGGCAGGGCGCGGAAGATGCCGCCGCCCGTCTCGAGCGGCTCGGGACCTTCCTCGCTGTAGTGCAGTCGCACGCCGTAGCGGCTGCCGTCACCAAGCGCCTCGCGGATCTGGCCGCCCAGCCACGACAGGTTGACGACTACGTCGACGAAGTGCGCAGCGGCGAGCGCGCGCAGGTGATGCACGATCAATGGCGCGCCGCCGGCCTCGAGCAACGGCTTGGGGCGCTCCAGCGTCAGGGGCCGCATGCGCTCGCCGCGCCCGGCCGCGAGGATCATCGCCCTCACGCCGGCGCCGCCAGGCTGGCCGTCATCGCCGGTAGCACGCGCTCGGCCACGAACGCACCGAGCGGCGCAAATTCGCGCTGGTTCCCGCAGGCGCCGACGATGTAGCTGAGCGTGCGCGGCACGTCCTGCAGGTAGCCGGGCTTGCCGTCGCGAAGCCACAGCCGCGCGAAGATGCCGCTCGCCTTCAGGTGCCGCTGGATGCCCATCAAGTCGAACCAGCGCAGGAACTGCGCGGCGTCGGCACCGGTCGGCACGCCGGCCGCCTGCGCCGCGGCGCGGAATTCGAGCGCCCAGCGCACCACGTCGGCCGGTGGCCAGGCGACGTAGCAGTCACGCAGCAGCGACACCAGGTCGTAGGTGAGCGGCCCATGCACCGCGTCCTGGAAATCGAGGATGCCGGGATTCGCGTCCGGGCAGACCATCAGGTTGCGCGAATGGTAGTCGCGATGCACGAACACCTGGGGCTGGACGAGTGCATTGTCCACCAGCGCGTCGCACGCCCTTGCCACCACTGCCTGCTCGCCAGCGCGTCAGGTCGAGCGCCAGATGGCGACCAAGCAGCCAGTCGGTGAACAGGCTCATCTCGAAGCGCAGCAGGCGCTCGTCATAGGCCGGCAACTGTTGCGCGTGCTGGTGCCCGCGTGCCTGGATCCGCACCAGAGCCGCAATCGCATCGCCGTACAGGGCGTCGGCGTGGCGGCTGTCGGCGAGTTGGGCAAGGTAGGTGACGGAGCCCAGGTCGGTGAGCAGCAGGAAGCCATCGGCAGCGTTGTGCGCCACCACGCGCGGCGCATTGACGCCGACGTCCCCGAGCATCGCGGCGACCTTGAGATACGGCCCCACGTCTTCCTTGTCCGGCGGTGCATCCATGGCGACGACGGTGTCGTGGCCCTCGCCGCCCACCCGGAAATAGCGCCGGAAGCTCGCGTCCGCCGAGGCCGGGGCGAGCTGCACGTCCCGCCAGCCGAGCCCGTCCTCCAGCCAGCGACGCAGGAGTTCGAGCCGGGGATCTGCACCGCGGAGGTCTGGCAAGGGTGCCTCGGAATGTCGGCCGGGGATCGGCGCGGCAATTATAATCGTGGCAATGAGGCCGTCCGCCCGAATCCTGCTTCACCCGCGGCGGCTGGTCCCCGCGGTCGTCGCCTGCATGGTCGCGACGCACGGCGCGCAGGCCGCGGACCTGGAGTGTCGTGCACTGGCGGTGGACCCGCGGGTCGAGGAGTTGCTGCAGGCGGACCCGGACGACCCGCGCATCGAAATCAGCAGTGACCACGGCGAGATGGGCCGTGCCGGCGACGCCTCGCTCACCGGCAACGTGCGCATCCGCATGGGCCAGCGCCTGCTCACGGCTGATGCGGCAGAACTCGACGCCGAGAAGCGCAGCGCGCGCCTGAAGGGCAACGTCGAGTTCCTCGACCCGACGCTGCACGTGCGCGGCCAGGGCGGCGACTTCGCAGACAACGCCGGCTCGTTCCAGGGTGCCGAATTCGAGATCACGGACCAGGGCGTGCGCGGTGCCGCGACGGACGTGCGCTTCCACGACCAGTCCGTGATCGACCTCGAAGGCGTGCGCTACACGGCGTGCCCGCCCGGCAACGACGACTGGGAGCTGCGCGCCGGCAGCATCTCGATCGACCAGAAGACCCGCATCGGCACCGGGCGCGACGTGCGCCTCGAGTTCATGGGCACGCCGATCCTGTGGGCACCCTGGCTGTCGTTCCCGGTCGGCGACCAGCGCAAGTCCGGCCTGCTGTTCCCGTCAGTGGGCAACAGCAGCAAGACCGGCACGATGATTGCGGTGCCGTGGTACTGGAACATCGCGCCCAACTACGACGCGACCTTCACGGCGCGTTACTTCTCCTCGCGCGGCCCGCGGCTCGACCCCGAGGTGCGCTGGCTGACCGAGCGCAGCCAGGGCAACGTCAACGCCGAGTACGTGTTCGACGATCTCGACTACGGCGGCTCGCGCAGTTACGTCGATCTGAAACACGTGACTTTCCTCGACCCGGACACGCGCCTGCTGGTCGACGCCGCCAACGTCAGCGACGACCGCTACTTCGAGAACTTCGGCGTCGGCTTCGAGGGCACCAGCATCACCTACCTGAACCGGCTGGCCGAGGCGCGCCGCCACACGCAGCACTGGTCGCTGGTCGGGCGCGTGCAGGACTACCAGGTGATCGACCCGGACCTGCCCAACAGCGACGGGCCGTACACGATCCTGCCGCAGATTGCCGCCCTCGGTCGCTGGCGCAATCTCGCTCCCGGCCTGGATGCCTCGCTGCGCGCGGAAGCCACCAATTTCGCACGCGACACCGGCGTCGATGGCGTGCGCGTCGACGTCGAGCCGGGCATCGACTGGCGGGCCGAGTCGCGCGCGTCGTACGTCGCCGCGGGTGCCGCGTGGCGTGCGACATCGTATTCGCTGTCGAACGCTGAGCCCGGCATCGACGAGTCGCCGCTGCGCAGCCTGCCGATCCTGAGCCTCGATTCGGGCGTGGTGCTCGAGCGCGAGGCAGGCTCGAAAGGCAACCGTCTGCAGACACTCGAGCCGCGCGCGCTGTACCTGTACGTGCCGTACCGGGACCAGGACGACCTGCCGGTGTTCGACACGGCCGAGCCGGACTTGAACCTGGTGCAGCTGTTCCGCACCAACCGCTACGTCGGCGCCGACCGGGTCGGCGATGCCAACCAGCTGAGCCTCGGCGTCACCAGCCGCCTGCTCGACGCCGCGGGCGGCCGCCAGTTCCTGAGCGCAACGCTCGGCCAGGCCTTCTATTTCGAGGATCCGCGCGTGCGCCTGCCGGACGAGCCGGTGCGGGACCGCAGCACCTCGGACCTGATTGCCGAACTCGAGCTGAACGCGTTCAAGAACTGGAGCGCTCGCTTCGGCTACCAGTGGGACCCGGATGCGGCCAAGACCGAGCGCTCCGAGGTCTACCTGCAGTACCGGCCGGCGTCGGACCGGGTGGTCAACGCCGGGTATCGCTTCCGCCGCGAACTGCTCGAGCAGTTCGACGTGTCGGCGGCCTGGCCGCTCAACGACCGCTGGCGGGGCTACGGCCGCTGGGTGTACTCGCTGGCCGAGGAGAAGACGCTCGACCAGTTCGTCGGCCTCGAATACGGCTCCTGCTGCTGGGCGCTGCGGGTCGTCGCCCGGCGATTCGTCAGCAGCCGTACCGGCGACATCGACACCTCCATCGGCCTGCAGCTGGAACTGAAGGGCCTGTCGAGTGTCGGAACCGACAGCGAAGCTTTCCTGCGCGACGCGATTCGTGGATACTCCGCCCTCCCGCCCGATCCCCGGCCGTGATATGTCATTGATTTCCAAGGGTTTGCTCTGGGTCGTCCTGCTCGCCGGCGCCGCCGCCGCGCAGGGCGCCGAACTGAGCACGCGCGGCCAGCCGCTCGACGGCATCGCCGCGATCGCCAACGACGGCATCGTGCTGCGCAGCGAACTCGACCAGCAGGTGCGGGTGATCTCCGACCGCATCGAGCAGGCCGGCCAGCAGCTGCCGCCGAGCAACATCCTCCGCCAGCAGGTGCTCGAGCGGCTCGTGGTGCAGGCGATCCAGATGCAGCGCGCCGAGCGCCTCGGCATCAAGGTCTCCGACGAGACGGTGAACCAGACGCTCACCGACGTGGCCCAGCGCAACAACATCAAGTTCAGCGACCTGCCGGCGGCGCTCGAGGCCCAGGGTCTCGATTACCGCAGCTACCGCGAGGAAGTGCGCCGCGAGATGACGCTGAACATGCTGCGCCAGCGCGACGTCTACTCGCGGATCTACGTGTCGCCGCGCGAGATCGAACAGTGCTTCGCCAAGCGCAAGAACTCGCCCGGCGACGACGTCGAATACGAGCTGGCGCACATCCTCGTGTCGGTGCCGACGTCGGCCACGCCCGAGCAGGCCGAGGCCCGTGTCGCCCGCGCGCAGGGCGTCTACGAGCGAGCGCGTCGCGGTGAGGACTTCAGCCAGCTGGCCATCTCCTACTCGGACGCGGGCACCGCGCTCGAAGGCGGCTCCATCGGCTGGCGCAAGGCAAGCCAGCTGCCGTCGTTCGCGGCGGACGCCATCCCGCAACTCAAGCCGGGCGAGGTCACGGAGCCGATCCGCACGCCGAGCGGCCTGCACCTGTTCAGGCTGATCAACACGCGCGGCGTGACGGGCGCCGCGGTGGTGTCGCAGGTCCATGCGCGCCACATCCTGCTCGAGACCAACGAGGTCGAGGACGACGACGCGGTAAAGCAGAAGCTCACCAATTTCCGCAACCGCATCCTCAAGGGCGAGAGCTTCGAAGCCATCGCCGCGGTCAACTCCGCCGACTCCGGCTCGGCGGCGAAGGGCGGCGACCTCGGCTGGGTCGGGCCCGGCACCTTCGTGCCGGTGTTCGAGCAGCAGCTCGACGCGCTCAAGGAAAACGAGATCAGCGAGCCTTTCAAGACGCAGTTCGGCTGGCACGTCGTGCAGCTGCTCGGCCGTCGCACCTACGACGCGACCGACGACGTGATCCGCAATCGTTGCGTGGCGCAGCTGCGCGAGTCGAAGGCGGAGGAAGAGACCGAGATCTGGCTGCGCCGCCTGCGCGATGAGGCGTTCGTCGAAATCCGCTTGTGAGCCGGGGCGACGCCACGCCGATCATCGCCGTCACCACCGGTGAACCGGCCGGGGTCGGCCCGGAGCTGGCGGCCACCCTGCTCGACGCCGACTGGCCGGGAAGCATCGTCCTGATCGGCGACCGGTCGCTGCTCGAGCAGCGAGGCGCCCGCCCGGTGCCGGCGCCCCAGCTGTTGCACTTGCCCCTGGCGGCGCCATGCACGGCGGGCCAACTCGATCCCGCCAATGCCCGCTATGTGCTCGCGCTGCTCGACGCCGCGCTCGAGGGCTGCAGCGCCGGCCGCTTCGACGCAATGGTCACCGCGCCGGTGCACAAGGGCGTGATCAACGACGCGGGCGTGCCGTTCACCGGCCACACCGAGTACCTGGCAGAGCACACCGGTACAGCGCTGCCCGTCATGTTGCTGGTCGGCGGCGGCCTGCGCGTCGCACTCGCCACGACGCACCTGCCGCTCGCCGCGGTGAGCGCGGCGGTGACCGCCGAGCGCCTTGCGGCGGTCCTCGGTGTCCTCGATGCGGACCTGCGCACGAAGTTCGGCATTGCGTCACCGCGCATCCTGGTGTGCGGGCTCAATCCGCACGCCGGCGAGGGCGGCCACCTCGGCCGCGAGGAGCTCGAGGTGATCGCGCCCACGCTGCAGCGGCTGCAGCGCGCCGGGCTGCGGCTCACCGGCCCGGTTCCGGCCGACACAGCGTTCCTGCCGGAACGCCTGGCGGGCCACGATGCCGTGCTGGCCATGTATCACGACCAGGGCCTGCCGGTACTGAAGCGCGCGGCGTTCGGCCAGGGCGTGAACGTCACGCTCGGGCTGCCCATCGTGCGCACCTCGGTGGACCACGGCACGGCCCTCGACCTCGCGGGCACGGGACGCGCCGACGCCGGCAGCCTGCGCGCCGCGGTACGGCTCGCCTTCGAACTGTGCGCGGCGCGCCGCCCTTGAGCCGCGCCAAGAAGCGCTTCGGCCAGCATTTCCTGCACGATCCCGGGACGATCGACCGCATCGTGCGCGCCATCGCGCCGCAGCCTGGCGAGCGCCTGGTCGAAATCGGCCCCGGGCGCGGCGCCATCACCGTGCCGCTGCTCGAGGCGGCGGGCGCGCTCGACGTCGTCGAGATCGACCGCGAGGTGGTGCCGGAACTCGAGCGCCGTTGCGCCGGGCGCGGCGAACTGCGCGTGCACCTGGCCGACGCGCTCGAATTCGACTTCCGCGCGCTGCGCGGCGACGGGCCACCGCTGCGCCTGGTGGGCAACCTGCCCTATAACGTGTCCACACCACTGTTGTTCCATTTCCTCGGCCAGCTCGACGCCGTGGCCGACATGCACTTCATGCTGCAGAAGGAAGTCGTCACCCGGATGGCCGCGCCGCCGGGCGGCAAGGAGTACGGCCGGCTCACGGTGATGCTCGCGCCCTGGGTCAGGGTCGAGCGGCTGTTCGACATCGGCACCGGTGCGTTCTCGCCGCCGCCCAGGGTGGTGTCGACGTTCTTCGCGCTGCACCCCCACCGCGAGGCGCCGTTCGACATCGGTGATGGCCAGGCCTACGCCCGCGTGGTCGCGGCCGCGTTCGGGAAGCGCCGCAAGACCCTGCGCAACTCGCTGGCCGGGCTGCTCGACCCGGTACAGATCGCGGCCGCCGGCGTGGATGCGACTGCCCGGCCCGAGACTCTCGCTCCAGCGCAGTTCGCGGCACTGGCCCGCCAGCTATAATCCCGCTGTCCGCCACCCCGGCGGCTGCAGGAGACCGCGATGCGCGACTACCAGAAGATCCTGCTCTGCCTCGACCTGACCGACGACAGCGAGCGACTCGCCGCCCGCGCCAAGTCGTTTGCGGCCACCTGCGGCGCCGAACTGGTGCTGCTGCACGTGGTCGAATACGTCCCGGTCGAACCGATGGGCGAAGCGCTGCTGCCCGCGGTGCAGATCGAGGGCGAACTGGTGGAGCGGGCCCGCGTGCGCATCGCCGAGCTGGCGGCGAAAGTCGGGCTCGGCGACAGCGAGCGCCTGGTGCAGACCGGCAACATCAAGACCGAGGTGGTGCGCATTGCGCAGAGCCGGGCCGTCGACCTGATCGTGATCGGCAGCCGCGAGCGGCACGGCGTCTCGATCCTGTTCAACTTCACCGAGGACACCGTGCTGCACGCCGCGCCCTGCGACGTGCTGGCGGTGCGCCTGCACCGCGATTGAACCAGGCCACTCGCTCGCCATGAGTAACCTCGAACACCGCATTCGCGTCGACGTCGTCACCAACTTCGTCGAGGAACAGTCGAACCCGGGCGACGGCCGCTTCGTGTTCGCCTACACCATCACGATCCGTAACGAAGGGTCGGTGCCGGCCCGGCTGCTGTCGCGCCACTGGGTCATCACCGACGCCAATGGCAAAGTGCAGGAAGTGGTGGGCGACGGCGTGGTAGGCGAACAGCCGCACCTGCAGCCCGGCGAGGGGTTCCGTTACTCGAGCGGCGCGATCCTCGAGACGCCGGTCGGCGCGATGCAGGGCAAGTACCGCATGGTGGCCGACGACGGCGAACACTTCGACGCACCGATCGCTGCGTTCACGCTCGCCGTGCCCGGCCTGCTGCACTGACGCCGGATGGCGACCTGGGCCGTCGGCGACGTGCAGGGCTGCGGCGCCGAGCTCGACCGCCTGCTCGAAGTCATCGACTTCAGTCCCGCACGCGACCGCCTGTGGTTCGTTGGTGACCTCGTCAACCGCGGCCCGCGCTCGCTCGAGGTGCTGCGCGCCGTCGAGCGCCTCGGCGACGCTGCGGTGGTGGTGCTAGGCAACCACGACCTGCACCTGCTGGCACTGGCGCGCGGCGGCGCGCACCTTCGTCCGGCGGACCACGAACTGCGCCCGGTGCTCGAGGCGCCGGATCGCGAACGACTGCTCGACTGGCTGCAGGCGCGCGCGGTGCTGCACCATGACGCCGCGCTCGGTTACACCATGGTGCACGCCGGCCTGCCGCCGCAGTGGGACCTGCCCCTGGCGCGACGCTGCGCTGCGGAACTCGAGGCCGCGCTGCGCAGCGAGCACAGTGGCCGCTTGTTCGCCGCGATGTACGGCAACCAGCCCGACCTGTGGCGCGACGACCTCGAGGGCGACGACCGGCTGCGCTTCATCACCAACGCGCTCACCCGGCTGCGGGTCTGCGACCGCTCGGGACGCCTGCTGCTCAAGCTCAAGGGACGGCTCGCCGACATGCCGTACGGCGCGGTGCCATGGTTTCGGGTGCCCGGGTCGGCGCTGGGCCGGCGCCCGCATCGTCTGCGGTCACTGGTCCGCGCTCGGCTACCTCGACGAAGGCGGCGTGCTCGGGCTCGACACAGGGTGCGTCTGGGGCAGCACCCTGACGGCACAGCGGCTCGACATCGCTGCCCCGCCCGTGGCGGTGCCGAGCACCCTGCCTGCGCAGTTCAGCGACGCATGATGCGCGCGTAGATCGGCGCCAACCCTGAGCCGAGCAGGCGTGCCGCTGCGTTGATCAGCTTGGCGTCCAGCCCCACGCGCCAGTGCACGCGCCGGCCGTGCACCGCACGCCATACGGTCTGCGCCACCCGCTGCGGCGGGATCTTCACGCCCAGCCGCTCGATCGAGGCGGGTTTCACCGCCGCGTCGAACACCATGCCGGTCTGCACGTAAGCGACGTAGATCGCCGCGACCTGGATGTCGTGCGCGCGATACTCGATGTTCAGCGCCTCGGTGAGGCCGCGCACGAAGAACTTGGTCGCGCTGTACACCGCGTGCTGCGGCGACCCGTACTCGGCCGAGGTCGAGGCCATCGCCACGAGATGCGCGCCCGGCGTGCGGGCGAGGAACGGGAAACCGGCGTCGATGGTATTGATCACGCCGCGCACGTTGACGTCGACCAGCAGGTCTTTCTGCGCCGGGGTGATCGTCTCGTGGGGTCCCATGAACAGCACGCCCGCGTTGACGAACAGCGCGTCGAGCCGGCCGTCGCCGCCGGCTGCGAAGTCGCGCACGGCCGCGTTCATCGCGTCGCGGTCGCGGACGTCGGCCACGTGCGCGCTGACCCGATCGGCACCGAGCTCCTGCCGGAGTGCGTCGAGCGCAGCGGCATTGACGTCGCAGGCACCGACGCGCCAGCCGTTGCGGACGAACAGGCGCGAGGTCTCGGCACCGATGCCGGCCGCGGCACCGGTGATGAAGATCGATCCGTCGCCGTTCACGACGGTGGCACCGGCTCGAGTACCTCGACGGTGATGCGCACGGCCCCGAGCGTGAGCTGGTTCGGCGTGCAGCTGATCTGTCCCTCCACTACCCGGACGCCGAGCTGCGGGAACAACTGTCGCCGCGCCTGCTCCATCAGTTCGCAGTCACCGTCCTGCAGTCCGTTGCCAGTTGCCGCGGGCGCTCCTGAACTCGATGCGCTTCACGCGCGCCGGGAACTGCGCGGCGGCCTCGGTCGCCGCGGCGGAGTCGCCCTTGGCACGCGCCGCCAGCTCGCGCCGCGACGTGTCCGCGCGATCTCCGCCAGCAGCTCCGGCGTGGCCTCGAGGGGCACGGTTGCGACGATCCTGCGCGCCGGGGAACAGCTTCGGGACCACTCACGCGCACACAGCCACGCGTGCGGACCTTGAAGCCTGGTTGGGCGCCGAGCTCGCCGAGCAGCCACTCCAGCTTGGAGCGCAACCCGTCGCACGAGTAGTACGACGTGAAGCCCGAGAAGCTGAAGTCCGACCTCGCGCTCGACCCACACCGCATTCACGGTGCGCCGGGGCGAGCGGGCACCTGCTGTGCAGGCGTACCTCGCTGGTCGCAAGCAACGATCGAAGCGACGACCAGCGACGGCAGCCCAAGTGCGCCTCATGGCACCACCCTCCTGCCCCGCGTGACGGGGCGCGCGTCTATACTGCCACACGACTCGAACCGCCGGACGCCGCCCGCGATGCTCGAACTGGAATTCACCACGCACGGACGGCGCTGGCAGGCCGACCTCTCCGCACCGGTAGACCTCGCCGTGACGCTGCGGTTCCCGGGGCCGCAACCGCGGTTCTTCGCGCCGGACCCGGCAATCGCCGAACCCCTGCAGGTCGACGGATTCACTGGCACGATCGCCAGCGGCGCCAGCTGCAATTGCGGCGTGTACACGCTCGCTCCGCATTGCCACGGCACGCACACCGAGTGCGTCGCTCACGTAACGGACAACGCTGCTGACCTCGCCCGGTTGACGCCACTGCCGCCAGCCCTGGCGCTGCTGGTGAGCGTACGGCCCGTTCCGCTCGGCGATGTGACCATCGAGCCGGGCAGTCGGCACGAGCGCACGGATCCGGTGATGACGCGCGTCACGCTGGCCGACGCGGCGTCGCGCTGGGTACGCGACCCGTGGACCGCGCTCGTCGTGCGCACGCTGCCGAACGACCCGGACAAACGGCATCGTAGCTACGCGGGCCCCTGCCCCGCGCCCTACTTCGCGGCCGACGCCGTGCACTGGATGGTCGAGCGCGGCGTAACCTCGCTGGTCGTGGACCTGCCGAGTCTCGACCGGGCCGACGACGGCGGCGCGCTCGCGGCGCACCGCGCGTTCTGGGGACTGCCGCCTGCGACGCAGGACGCGCGCCAGGCGCAACGCGGCCGGGCGCTGGTCACCGAGCTCGCCTACATACCGGACGAGTGCGCCGACGGACTGTACCTGCTCGACCTGCAGGTGCCCGCGTTCGCGACGGATGCGGCGCCGAGTCGCCCGGTGCTCTACCCGATCCGCGAGCGGGCGCCATGAGGCTCGATCGCGAACACGCGCATGCGCTCGACGCCGCCGATCCGCTGCAGGGCTGGCGCGAGCGCTTCGTGCTGCCGCAGGACGCCGAGGGGCGCGAACTCGTCTACCTGTGCGGTCACTCGCTCGGCGCGCAGCCGACGCTCGCGGTCGACCAGGTCGAGGAAGTGATGCGCGAGTGGCGTTCGCTCGGCGTCGAAGGCTTTTTCGCCGGGCGTCGCCCGTGGCTCGGCTACCACGAGCGCGCGCTGCCGACGCTCGCGGCGCTGGCCGGCGCGCAACCGAATGAAGTCACGGTCATGAACAGCCTGACCGTCAACCTGCACCTGCTGCTCGCCAGCTTCTACCGGCCGGCGGCCGGACGCACGGCGCTGCTGCTGGAGCGACAGGCGTTTCCGTCCGATCGCTACGCCGCGGAATCGCACGTGCGCTGGCACGGCCTCGACCCGGCGCGCGACCTGATCGAGATCGGCCCGCGCGAGGGCGAAGCCACGCTGCGCACCGAGGACGTGGTCGCAACCCTCGAGCGCGACGGGGCCCGCATCGCCACGGTATTGCTGCCGGCCGTGCAGTACCTCACCGGGCAGCGGCTCGAGGTCGGCCCGATCACGGCCGCCGCGCGGCGCGCCGGTTGCGTGATCGGCTGGGATCTCGCGCACGCGATCGGCAACGTGCCGCTCGAGCTGCACGATGCCGGCGTCGATTTCGCCGTGTGGTGCCACTACAAGTACCTGAACGGTGGACCGGGCGCACCCGGCGGCGCGTTCGTGCACGAGCGTCACGCCGGGCGCAGCGACCTGCCGCGGCTCGCCGGCTGGTGGGGCAACGAGCCGGCGACGCGATTCGAGATGCGGCCGGAATTCCGGCCCGCGCCGGGTGCCGACGGCTGGCAGGTCAGCACGCCGCCGATCCTCGCGCTGGCGCCGGTCGTGGCCTCGCTCGAGCATTTTGCGACCGTGGGTCTCGCTGCCTTGCGCGCCAAGTCGGTGGCGCTCACCGGCTACCTCGAGTCGCTGATCGACGCGCGGCTCGCGGGCCGCGTCACCACGCTGACGCCGCGCGCAGCCGAGGCCCGCGGCGCGGCGTTGACGCTGCAGCTCGAGTGCGGGCGCGACGCCGCACGCGCAGCGTTCGATGCCCTGTGCGCGCGGGGTATCGTGCCCGACTGGCGCGAGCCCGGCGTGATTCGCGCGGCCCCGGTGCCCTTCTACAACAGCTTCGACGACGCCTGGCGGTTCGTGGACGCGCTCGCCGCGGAACTGGGTCGGGCATGACCGACCTGCGCCGGCCACCCAGGGTGCCGCCGCTCGCAGTCGCGGGCATCGTCTTCGTGGCAATGTGGGTGATCACACGGGTCGCGCCATCGTTCGCGTTCGATTTCGGCGGTCGCCGGCTCGCGGCACTCGAGTTGCTGCTTCTGGCAGCGGCGATCGGGCTGGCCGGTACCGGCTCGTTCCGCAGGGCCCGCACCACCGTCAATCCACTGCAGCCGGATCGAGCGTCGGCACTGGTCACGACCGGCATCTATCGCTACACCCGCAACCCGATGTACGTCGCCGTGGCGCTCGCGTTGCTCAGCTGGAGCCTGTTCCTCGGCCATCTGCTCGCGCCATTGGGCGCGGTCGCGTTCGTGGCGTGGATGGATCGCCGGCAGATCCCGGCCGAGGAGCACGCACTGCGCGGGTTGTTCGGCGCGGACTTCGAGCGCTACTGCAGCGAGGTCCGCCGCTGGCTATGACGTGCGTCGCCGCCGCAAAGTGATGAAGCTGTAGGCGTGCGCGTGGCGCTCGTCGGCCGGCCGGTCCTCGCGCGCGACCTCCTCCCACTCCCGCGCGTCGAGCGGCGGCAGGAACGTATCTGCCTGGACCGACGCGTGCACGCGCGTCAGGAACACGACGTCGGCCCGCGGCAGGGCTGCGCGGTAGATCTCGGCGCCGCCGATCACGCAGGCCTCGCTCGCGTCCGCCACGGCATCGAGTGCCGCCTCGAGCGAGCGATGCACCTCGGCGCCCTCGATCGCCAGCCCCGGCTGCCGGGAAATCACCACGCTGCGCCGGCCGGGCAGCGGGCGTCCGATCGAATCCCAGGTCCTGCGACCCATCAGGATCGGCTTGCCCATGGTCAGGGCCTTGAAGCGCTTCAGGTCCTCGGGCAGGTGCCAGGGCAGGCCGCCACCGCGCCCGATGCCGCCGCGCTCGTCGGCGGCGACGATCAGCGAGACCTGCGTCACTTGGCTGCGGTCTTGCGTGCCGCCTTGCCTTCGGTCTTGGCCTTGGCCCGCGCCAGCTTGCGACGCGCGGCCTTGCGGCGCGCTGCGCGGCGTCGCTTCTCGTCGAGCGGCAGCCGGTCGAGCATGGTGCCGCGGCAACGGTCTGCACCGCAGCGGCAGGCGTAGTGGGCGAGCTCGTCCGGATCGTCGGTGCTTTCCCAGGTGAGGCCGTACTCGTAGCCGAGTTCCTCGCCGGGCCGGATGGTGCGGATCGCCTCGATGAACACCCGCTCGTCCTCGATCACCGTCTCGCAGTTCGGGTCGCACGAGTGGTTGATGAAGCGCGCCTCGTTGCCATTCACGCCGGCGTCGATCACGACGTCGTCACTGGCCACGAACAGGAACGTGTGGCCGTCGTCCTGGCCCTTGGCCTCGTAGCGGGCGTCCGCCTGCTCGTGGCTGATGCGGTCGCCGAGGTACTCGACGATGCGCGTGCCCTTGCGGATGCGGCGCGCGGCGTACACGCCGTTGCCGTGGATGCGCGAGCGGCGCACCACGTACAGCGGCGCCTTGCCGCCGGCGTTGACCGTGCGCGCGGCATGGCGCATGTGGGCATGGTGCGGGGCGGTCTTGCGGGTCTTGCTGGGCCTGCTTCATACGGCGATCGGAGCCTTGATGGCGGGATGAGACTGGTATCCGGCGACCTCGAAGTCCTCGAAGCAATAGTCGAAGATCGAGGCGGGCCGGCGCTTGATGGTGAGCGTGGGCAACGGCAGCGGCTCGCGCGCGAGCTGCAGCCGGGCCTGCTCGAGGTGGTTGGCGTACAGGTGGCAGTCGCCGCCCGTCCAGATGAACTCGCCCACGCCGAGGTCGCACTGCTGCGCCATCATGTGGGTGAGCAGCGCGTAGGAGGCGATGTTGAACGGCACGCCGAGGAAGATGTCGGCGCTGCGCTGGTACAGCTGGCAGGACAGTCGTCCGTCGGCCACGTAGAACTGGAACATGGCGTGGCAGGGCGTCAGCGCCATCTGGTCGAGCTCGCCGACGTTCCAGGCGTTGACGATGATGCGGCGCGAATTCGGGTCGCGCCTGAGCAGGTCGACCGCGGCCTGGATCTGGTCGACCGTGCGGCCGTCCGCGCCCCGCCAGGAACGCCACTGCACGCCGTACACCGGCCCGAGCTCGCCCTGCGCGTCCGCCCACTCGTCCCAGATCGTCACGCCGTGCTCGCGCAGGTAGCGCACGTTGGTCTCGCCGCGCAGGAACCACAGCAGTTCGTGCGCGATCGACTTCCAGTGCAGCTTCTTGGTGGTGACCATCGGGAACCCGGCGGCGAGGTCGAAGCGCATCTGCCAGCCGAAGGTGGCCAGCGTGCCGGTGCCGGTGCGGTCGGTCTTGCGAGCGCCGTGCTGCAGCACGTGGCGCATCAGGTCGAGGTACTGGCGCATGACTCAGCGGTAGTTGCCGGAAGGCTCGTGGCGCCGGTAAGCGGTGGCGAGCATCCACAGGCCGACCAGGACCATCGGCAACGACAGCAGCTGGCCCATCGTCACCCAGTCGAGGAACAGGTAGCCGCGGTTCGCGTCCGGCACGCGCACGAACTCGACTGCGAAGCGGAACACGCCGTAGCAGAGCAGGAACAGCCCCGACGGCGCCCAGCGCGGCCGCGGCGTCGCGGTGAACCACCAGAGGATGACGAACAGCACCAGGCCCTCGAGGGCGGCCTCGTACAGTTGCGATGGGTGCAGTGGCACCCCGTCCACGACCACGGCCCAGGGCACGTCGGTCGGCTTGCCCCACAACTCGCCGTTGATGAAGTTGCCGATGCGGCCCGCGCCGAAACCGATCGCGGGCAACGGCGCCGCAAAGTCGAACACGTCGACCAGTGCCTTGCCGCGACGGCTGGCGAACAGCGCGAGCGCGACCAGCACGCCGACCAGGCCGCCATGGAACGACATGCCGCCTTCCCAGATGCGCAGCACGCTGAACGGATCCTCGAGCAGGCGCTCGGTACCGTAGAACAGCATCCAGCCGAGCCGCCCGCCGAGGATGATGCCGAGCGCACTGTAGAAAATCAGGTCGTCGACCTCGGTCGGCGTCCAGGTCGAGCCGGGGCGTGTCGCGCGGCGGCGCGCCAGCCACCACGCCGTAACGAACCCCACCAGGTACATGAGGCCGTACCAGCGGACGTGCAGCGGGCCGAGCGAGAGCGCGATCGGGTCGGGATTTGGGTAGACGAACATCGGTGGCGTAGTTTAGCGGCTGGCCCGCTCAGTTGCCCGAGGTCGACATCAGGAGGTCTCGGTGAGCACCCGGCAGAACAGCGACTTCAGGTAGCGCGTCTCGGGGATGGCGGGATGGATCGGGTGGTCCGGCGCATGGCCGCCCACCTCGACGATCTGCGCGAAGCGGCCGAGGTGCCGGGCCGCCTGCTGCACCGTCGCGATCAGGTCGTCCTGCGCGAGGTGGTGCGAGCACGAGCAGGACACCAGCAGGCCGTCGCGCGGCAGCAGCTGCATGGCCAGCTGGTTCAGCTTGCGGTACGCGGCCTGGCCCTTGGGCAGGTCCCGCCGCCGCTTGATGAAGGCCGGCGGATCGATCACCACCACGTCGAAGCGCTCGCCGGCTTCACGCAGCGCCGCCAGCACGTCGAACGCATCGCCGCGACGCACCTGCACGTCGAGATCGTTGTCCTGCGCCGACGCCTGCAGCAGCTCGAGCGCGGGCGCGGACGAATCCACGCACAGCACTCCGGACGCTCCGGCACGCGCCGCGGCAAGCCCCCACGCGCCGAGGTAACTGAACACGTCGAGCACCCTTGCGCCATGCACGTACTTGAGGAGTGCCGCGCGGTTCGCCGCCTGGTCGTAGAACCAGCCGGTCTTCTGGCCGCCGCCGACCGGCACGCGGAACCGCACGCCGTTTTCCTCGACCGTCACCTGTTCCGGCGCCGTGCCGAACGCGGTCTCGACGTACGCCGGCAGTCCCTCGAGTTCGCGCGCGCCCGAATCGTTCTTCCAGACCATCGCCTGCGGAGCGATCACCTGTTCGACGGCGGCCTGGACCTCGGCCTTGAGCGCTTCCATGCCGGCGGTACCGACCTGGCCGACCACCACGTCGCCGTAGCGATCGAGCACCAGGCCGGGCAGGCCATCGGATTCGCCGTAGGCCAGGCGATAGAACGGCCGCGCATGCAGTCGCTCGCGCAGCGCCAGCGCCACCTGCAGGCGGTGCACCAGCAGCGGCTTGCCGGGTGGATAGCGCGGGTCGCGACCGAGGATGCGCGCGCAGATGAGCGCATGCGGATTGACGTAGGCGTAGCCCAGGAAGTGATCGCGGTCGTCGATCACGCGGCACGACGCGCCCTGCGCGAATGCCGTGAGCGGCGTGCGCTCCGTGTCCACCTCGTTGCTGAAAACCCAGAGGTGGCCGGCGCTCAGGCGGCGGCCCTCCCGCGGTTTCAGGCGCAATTCAGGCAGGGCGAGTCCGCCGGCCGGCGCCTCGGGAGCATGGGTCATCGTGGCAGCCTCGTTCCGCTATAGTGCCGCATTCTATCCGAGCATCGGCCCCGCCCTCATGACATCGCACGCCCGCGGCGCGCGCCGCAACCGCCTCGCCGGCGAGAGCAGCCCATACCTGCTGCAGCACGCCGACAATCCGGTCGACTGGTATCCGTGGGACCGCGAGGCGCTGGATCGCGCGCGCGCCGAGGACAAGCCGATCCTGCTCTCGATCGGCTACTCGGCCTGTCACTGGTGCCACGTGATGGCCCACGAATCGTTCGAGGATCCCGCCACGGCCGGCCTGATGAACGAGCTGTTCGTCAACGTCAAGGTGGACCGCGAGGAGCGCCCCGACCTGGACCGCATCTACCAGACCGCGCACCAGATGCTCACCCAGCGCGGCGGCGGCTGGCCGCTCACCATGTTCCTCTCGCCCCGCGACCAGCGGCCGTTCTTCGGTGGCACGTACTTCCCGCCGGAGGCGAAGTACGGCATGCCCGCCTTCCGCGAACTGCTGCAGCGGGTTGCACAGTACTACCGCGAGCACGGCGACGACGTGCGCCGCCAGGGCGACGCGCTGGTCGAGGTCTTCGGACAGATGCTGCCGTCGCCGGCGACGGCACAGGCGCCGTTGACGCGCGAGCCGCTGGCCACCGGCCGCGCGGCGCTGCAACGCGACTTCGACGGCCGCTTCGGTGGCTTCGGCTCGGCGCCCAAGTTCCCGCAGCCGATGAACCTCGAGTTCCTGTTGCGCACCTGGCGCGCGACGGCCGACGCGGACCAGCCGGACCTGCAGGCGCTGTACATGGCCACGCTGACCCTGACGCGCATGGCCGAGGGCGGGCTGTACGACCAGCTGGGCGGCGGCTTCTGCCGCTACTCGGTCGACCAGTACTGGATGATCCCGCACTTCGAGAAGATGCTGTACGACAACGGCCAGCTGCTTGCCGCCTGCGCCCAGGCCAGCGTCGCCACCGGCGACCCGCTGTTCCGTCGCATCACGGCCGAA
Source organism: uncultured Gammaproteobacteria bacterium (assembly GCA_963731105.1). Taxonomy (GTDB): domain Bacteria; phylum Pseudomonadota; class Gammaproteobacteria; order Steroidobacterales; family Steroidobacteraceae; genus RPQJ01. The sequence continues at coordinate 19,061 of CAVSUM010000006.1, read as the reverse complement.
ACGGCGGACTGGATCCGCCGCGACATGGAGAGCCCGGGCGGCGGCTACTACGCGACGCTCGACGCCGACTCGGAGGGCCACGAAGGCAAGTTCTACGCCTGGATGCCGGCCGAAGTGCGCAGCCTGCTCGACGCGCGCGAGTACACCGTGCTGTCGCGCCGCTTCGGGCTCGACCGCGAGGCGAACTTCGAAGGCGCCTGGCACCTGCACGCGTTCGAGCCGCTCGCGGCCGTGGCGGAACAGGCCGGGCTGTCCGTCGAGGACGCGGAGGCTGCGCTCGACAAGGCGCGCGCCACGCTGCTCGAGGTGCGCAACGGCCGCGTCTGGCCGGGACGCGACGAAAAGATCATCACGGCGTGGAACGGTCTCGCCATCGCCGGGATGGCGGCCGCGGCGCGCACGCTCGACCGGGCGGACCTGATCGAGTCCGCGGCCCGCGCCGTCGATTTCCTGCGCGAGCATTGCTGGCGCGACGGCCGCCTGCTCGCCGTGCACAAGGACGGCCGCACGCGTTTCACGGCCTACCTCGACGACTACGCGTTCCTCGCCTGGGGACTGCTCGAACTGCTGCAGGCGCGCTGGCACGGGCCGTGGCTGGCGTGGTCGGTCGAGCTCGCCGAGGCGATGCTCGCCCATTTCGAGGATCGCGACGCGGGCGGCTTCTATTTCACCGCGGACGACCACGAGTCGCTGATCCTGCGCCCGAAGACGTTCGGTGACGACGCCACGCCGGCCGGCAACGGCATGGCGGCGCGCGTGCTGCTGCGGCTCGGCTTCCTGCTCGCCGAGCCGCGCTACCTCGACGCCGCCGAGCGCACGCTGCGCGCCGGCTGGTCGCTGCTCGAGCGCTACCCGCACGGGCACACCAGCCTGCTGATGGCGCTCGACGAATGGACCGAGCCGCCGACCATCGTCGTGTTGCGCGGGACCAGCGACGACCTCGCGGTGTGGCGCGGCGAACTCGACAAGCTGTACGAACCGCGCCGACTGGTGCTCGCCGTGCCCGCCGATGCCACGGAACTGCCGGCGGCGCTGGCCGACAAGCGGCCGCAGCCGGGCACGGTCGCCTACGTGTGTCGCGGCACGACCTGTTCCGCCCCGCTCGCCACGCTCGGCGAGCTGGTACGTACGCTCAAGTCCGGCCAGGCCTGAGCGCCCCACCATCGACCCCACGCGCAGGAGCCGTTCCCGCATGCATCGATTCGCCCCGCTGTTCGCCTGCGTCGCCCTGCTCGCCGCGGCCCCGGCCGTGCCGCAGGCACAACCGTCGCGCACCGTACTGGTCCAGGCCGGCCAGCTGCTCGACCGTCCCGGCCATGCGGCGCGCGGACCGAGCACCATCGTGATCCGTGACGGCCGGGTGGTCGAGGTGCGCAGCGGTCATGCCGGCGCGGACCTGGCGGAGTTCGCCGGCGCCGAGGTCATCGACCTGCGCGGCCGGTTCGTGCTGCCGGGTCTCATCGACAGCCACGTGCACCTCACCTCCGACACGGGCGGCGTTGCCGCACAGCTGGAGCAGGTGCAGCTCAGTCCGGCGGCCAAGGCGTACAACGCGCTCGTCAACGCCCGCAAGACGCTGGCAGCCGGCTTCACCACGGTACGCAACCTCGGCGACCGCGACGGCGTGACGCTGGCGCTGCGCGATGCCGTGCGTGCCGGCAAGGTGGCGGGACCCACCATCGTCGATGCCGGCGCATCGATCTCGACCACCGCGGGGCACATGGACGCCGCGCTCGGCTTCCGCGACGACCTGCGCGACGCGCTGGACCGCGACGAGAACCTGTGCGACGGCGCCGATGCCTGCCGGCGCGCGGTGCGGCTGCAGGTCGCGCGCGGCGTCGACGTGATCAAGATCGCGACCACCGGCGGCGTCAACAGCCGCATCGGCGCCGGCCTCGGCCAGCAGATGTTCGACGACGAGGTCCAGGCGATCGTGGCGACCGCGCACCTGTACGGCAAGAAGGTGGCGGTGCACGCGCACGGTGCGGACGGCGTGAAGGTCGCGCTCGCCGCGGGGGTCGACTCGATCGAGCACGGCACGACGCTCGACGACGAGTGCCTCGAGCTGTTCCGCAGGTCGGGCGCGTACTACGTGCCGACGCTGTCGACCGTCAACGGCTACCTCGAGCGACTCGCGGCCGACCCGAACGCGTACTCCCCCGCCGTGCGCGCCAAGGTGGACTGGCGCATCAAGGTCACCGGCGAGTCGCTGCGCAAGGCCGTGCCGCGCGGCGTGAAGATCGCGTTCGGCACCGACGCCGGCGTGAGCAAGCACGGCCGCAACGCCGACGAGTTCGAGCTGATGGTGAAATACGGCATGACGCCGGCGCAGGCGCTGGCGGCCGCCACCGTCAATGCCGCGGACCTGCTCGGCCTCACGGCCGAAGTCGGCACGCTCGAGCCCGGCAAGCGTGCGGACCTGATCGCGGTGGACGGCGACCCGCTCGGCGACGTGACGGTGCTGAAGCGCGTGCCGTTCGTGATGAAGGACGGCGTGGTGTTCAAGGACGAGCGGGCGCCACGCGGCTCCTGATCGCCTCCACCAGTGCCCCATGCGCCGCTGCGTCGAAGCGCGGCGCGGCCGCCCAGTCGTACGCCCAGGGATGCGCGGTGCGCAGTGCCTGCGGGCTCGTCCGCGTAGCGCGGCACCACGTGCGCGTGCAGCGCGGGCTCGAGGTTGCCGAACAGTGCGTAGTTGACGCGCAAGGCACCGGTCGCCTCGAGCACCGCCTGGCCGAGCCGCGCGACGTCGGCCAGGAACGCGGCCTGTGCCGCGGGTGCCAGCGCGTTCAGGTGCGGCACGACCGGGTCCGGCAGCAGCAGGCAATAACCGGCGAGCACCTGCGGGTCGCCCATCACCGCCCAGCCGGTCGGCAGGCGTGCGATGCAGGTCGGATCGGCGCCGGCGCGGCAGGCGGCGACGCGGCGGTGGATCGCGGTGCTCACGCGCCGCCCCGTCGCGGAAAATGAAGTAGACCGCTCCCAGCATGCACAGCGCCGCCCACAGGTAGTCGAGCTTGAGCGGCTGGCGCATGTAGAACACCACGAACGGCACGAACACCGTGAGCGTGATCACTTCCTGCATGATCTTGAGCTGCGGCAGTGTCATCGCGGTGTAGCCGATGCGGTTCGCCGGCACCTGCAGCAGGTACTCGAAGAACGCGATCCCCCAGCTCACCAGCGCGGCCAGGTACCACGGGCTGCCGCTCAGGTTCTTCAGGTGCGCATACCACGCGAACGTCATGAACACGTTCGACATCACCAGCAGCAGGATGCTGAGCGGAATCGCCTGCACGGTTCACTCCTCGGCGAAGGGTGCCGGCAGGCGCACACCGAGCGCGCGCAATTGCCGGCGGGTCGCGGCGGGGTCGCGATGGTGGATCGCCTGCCAGCCGCAGGCCTGCGCACCCGCGACGTTCGGCGGCAGGTCGTCGATGAATACCGTCGCGGCCGGCTCGAGGCCGAACTGCCGCTCCGTCGCGCGATAGATGGCGGCCGAGGGCTTGATGGCGCCGACCCGGAACGAGGCGATCACGCCGTGGGTGAGGTCGTCGAAGCCGTAACGCGCGTTGAGGTGGCGCCAGTGCAGGTCGCCGATGTTCGACAGCAGGAACACGCGGTACTCGGCCCGCAGGCCCGCGGCCAGGGTGAACATCTCGTGCGCCTGGTCGAACATGTCGAGCCAGTGCTCCTGCAGCTCTCGCGGGTCGAGCGGCTCGCGGGCCATCGCGGCGATGCGCCCGAGCAGTTCCTCGCCGGTGATCTCGCCGCGCTCGTGGGCGGCGAGGTCGACCTGCTCGAGCCACCGCGGCAGGTTGGTCATGTCGATGCCGGCGCCGCCGAGATACTCGATGAACGGCTGGTAGCGCAGGCGCAGCAGCACCCCGCCGATGTCGAACACCACGTTGCGGATCACTCGCGCAGCTCCTTCATTGCGGCTGCCAGCCGAGTGTCGCCAGCAGCACCAGGAAGCCCGCCACGTACGCGAGCGCCACGTGCCAGCCGGCCCTGAGCCACGCCCAGACCGAACGTGCCTCCGGGTACAGGTTGCTGATCGCCACGCCTGCCGACGAGCCGAACCAGATCATCGAACCACCGAAACCCACCGCATAGGCCAGCATGCCCCAGTCGTAGCCGCCCTGCTCCAGCGCGAGCTTGGTCAGCGGAATGTTGTCGAATACCGCCGACACGAAGCCGAGCCCGAAGGCCGAATGCCACGACGCGGGCGGCAACCTCTCCACCGGCATCAGCGAGGCCGCGGTCACCAGGCACAGCAGGAACGCCGTGCCACGCACGGCGCCCGGCAATGCCGGCCAGTCCGGGCGACGCCAGCCGGCCGTGGCCAGGATGGCGACCCAGATCGCGAGCCCGATGAACGGCACGTGGTGGGTGTACTGCGCGAGGCGCAGGTTGCCGAGCACGTTGGCCGCGATCGCCGCCGCGAGGATCAGCGCCACGATGGCCACCCGTGGCCAGTCGATCGCCAGGTGCGCGGCGTCGGACGCCACGATCGGCGAAAAGCGCTGCTGCTGCAGCGCCGCCGGGATGCCGCACACGACCAGCGCCACGCCTGCCGCCACGTAGGCGTGCAGCACGTCGACCGGCCTGACGCCGTCGATCCACATCATGGTCGTGGTCGTGTCGCCGATCACGCTGCCCGAACCGCCGGCGTTCGACGCGGCCACCAGTGCCGCGACGTAGCCGACGTGCACCCGGTCGCGGAACACGGACTTCGCCACCGTGCCGCCGATGAGCGCGGCGGCGATGTTGTCGAGGAAACTCGACAGCACGAACACCAGCACCAGCAGCAGGAACGCGCCGCGCCAGTCGTCCGGCAGCAGGTCGGGCAGCCGGCGCGGCACGTGGCTCGCCTCGAAGTGCCGGCTCAGCAGCGTGAAGCCGAGCAGCAGCAGGCCCAGGTTGGCGAGCACCGCCCACTCGCGGCCGAGGTGCGCCAGGAGCCCGGGCAGCCCTGCCACGCCGTCGAAACCCGTCGCCAGCAGCTTGTACAGCACGATGGCGCACAGACCCGTGGCCGCCACCTCGAGTGCGCGCGAGTGCAGCACCGCGACGCCGAGCAGCGTGAATGCGAACAGCACGAACTCGACCGGGATGGACGACAGGCTCACAGCCGAGGCAGGCGCTCCAGCTCCAATGGCTCGACCCGACGCGCGCTTCACGCGCAGCACGAAGTCGAAGCGATCGACGTCGGTGCAGTAGTCGAAGTCGTCGCGCGGCGCCCAGTCGCACGACGGGTCGAAGAACTTCACCGCGGCGGGTGCCTCCCGCAACCGGTCGCGCACCTCGCCGAGCGGGGCCGGCTGCCCGAGCAGCAGCAGGCGCAGGCACTCCGCATACAGGTCGTCCTCGGCACAGCGCTCGCGCGCCTCGTGACCCATGCGCACCAGCGACACACGCTGGGGCGAACGGCCGAGGATGTAGCGGCAAACGGCAGAAATGTTGACGAATGCGCCCGTCAGCACCTCGTCCGCACCGGCGGCATTGACGAGGCCCTGCGTGCCCGCGTGCGTGGTGTGCACCAGCACCCGGCCGCGCAGGTCGAGCGCGCGGATCTCGGTCGGCGAGTTGCCGGCGTCGAAGCCGGGCAGCTTGCGCGCGTGTCGCTCGCCGGCCAGCAGCGCACCCGGGTAGCGGCGCCCGAGCTCGAGGGCGTCGGCAATCTCACCCGCCGGCAGCACCCGTGCCGCGCCCGCGTCGAACGCATAGCAGGCCACCGAGAACGCACGGAACACGTCGATTACCACGGCGATGCCGCGTGCATCGCGCGCTCCGGCCACATGGTCGAGCATCTCAATCTGCATCGCGTCTCCCTGAGCGCCTGTTTACGGCGATGATCCTGGCCCGCGGAATGAAATTGAAATCGGTGGCCGTGGCGGAGGTGTAGGCGCCCATCATGCGCCCGGCGACGAGGTCGCCGATGTCGAGCTCAGGCAACGGGATGTCCTCGCGGATCACGTCGATGCTGTCGCAGGTCGGTCCGGCCAGCACGCTCGGGTGCCGCGGGCCGCGCACCCCGAGTGCCTCGATCGGATACAGCGCGTGGTCGTACAGCTGGCCGCTGAACGATCCATACAGCCCGTCGTCGAGGTAATACCACCAGCGGCCCTCGCGCTGCGCGCGCCCCACCACGGCGGCGATGGCCGTGCCGGCCGGCGCGGCGATGAACCGTCCCGGCTCGGCGATCACCTGCACGTGCGGCGGGAGCAGGGCCAGCTCGCGGCGGATCGGACGGCAGAACGTCCCGATCGCGGCGACCCGCCCGCCGTACGCGACCGGGAAACCGCCGCCGATGTCGAGCACGTCGAGGGCCGTGCCGCCCGCCTGGCCCGCGTCCAGCATCAGCTCGCGGCACGCGTCGATCGCCTCGACGTACTTCGACGGATCGGCCACCTGCGAGCCGACGTGGAAGCTCAGGCCCCGCACCCGCACGCCGAGTTCGCGCGCAAGCCGCAACAGCGGCGGCACCGCCGCCGGCTCGCAGCCGAACTTGCGCGACAGGTCCACCACCGCCGCCGGGTTGCGGAACGACACGCGCAGCAACAGTTCCGCGCGGCGGCGGTACGGCTCGAACTTGCGGATCTCGTCGGGATTGTCGGCGACGAAGCGGCGGATGCCGAAGCGCAACGCGGCGCGGATGTCGTCGTCGCGCTTGATCGGGTGGGTGTGGATGCAACGCCCGGCCGCCACGCCCTGGCGGCGCACCAGCGCGATCTCGCCGGTGGTGGCGACGTCGAAGCCCGCCCCGAGGTCGCGCAGGGTGGCGACCACGTCGGGCTGGGGCAACGGCTTCAGCGCGTAGTAGAACCCGACCCCCGGCAGCGCTGCGGCCAGCGCCTGGTACTGGCGGCGGATCGCCGCGCAGTCGATCACCAGCAGCGGCGTGCCGTGCACCCCGGCGAGCGCCGCGAGCTGTGCCTGGGTCGGTGGCCGAACACGCTCGGATTGCCGCCGCGGCGGCCGGCTGCTCATGGCGACCCTGCGTCCTCGCCGAAGTCCGCGCGCAGCGCGGCGATGTCGGGGTCGACGCTCACCACGTTCTCGGCCGAGGCAGCGCGTCGCAGGCGGTCGCGCACGGCCTCCCAGGCCTCGCCCGCCGGCACTTCCTCGACCAGGATTTCACGCGCGCCGGACTTGTCGAGCGTGCGCAGGTTGACGTACAGCTCGCGCGCGTACGCATCGGCGCGCCGGCCGGCGTTGATCCAGGTCATGAACTTGTTGGCGACGCGCGGCGGCCGCATGGCGAGCACCGCGACCTTCTCGTGCTCGGCGGTGAGCTGCCCGACGACCTCCTCGAGGCGCCCGCTCGCCACGATGCTGAGCGGTGTCGAGGGCGCGTAGTGCTTGAGGTCGGTGCCCGGCACGCGCGGCCCGGCGGCGGCAGGCCCCTCGACCAGCCCGGGCACCACGCTGCGCAGCTGCGACAACGTGATGGTGCCCGGCCGCAACACGCGCGGCACCGCGTCCACGCAGTCGACGATGGTCGACTCCAGGCCGATCTTGCAGTCGCCGCCGTCGAGGACGATGGGCACGGCGTCGCCGAATTCCTCGCGCACGTGCTCGGCGCGAGTCGGGCTCACGCGGCCATAGCGATTGGCCGACGGCGCGGCAATGCCGCTGCCGAACGCGCGCAGCAGTTGCTGCGCCACCGGGTGGCCCGGCACGCGCACTGCCACGGTGTCCTGGCCGCCGGTGATCGCCAGATCGACCGCCGGCGCGCGGCGCAACACCAGCGTCAGCGGCCCGGGCCAGAAGCGCGCGGCCAGCGCGGCGGCGGCGGGCGGCACGTTGAGGGCCCAGCGCTCGAGCAGGCGCGGATGATCGAGGTGGACGATCAGCGGATGCGTCGCCGGGCGACCCTTCAGCTCGAACACCTTGCGCACCGCGTCGGGGTTCTGTGCATCCGCACCGAGCCCGTACACCGTCTCGGTCGGGAACGCGATGACCTCACCGTCGCGCAGCGCCGCGACGGCACGGTCGATCTCTTCCTGGGGGAGCCGGGCCATGACCATGGCGGAATGATAGCCTCAGCGGCTCAATTCAGCTCGTGTCGCGTCCAGCCGTCGGGTCCCCTGCGCAGCTCGACCGCGGGCCAGTAATGCAGGTCGAGCTTCAGCGTGATCACTTCGGTCGACCCGTTCCAGGTCACGGTCTTGAGGCGCACGGAGCTGCGGTCCGCCCGTCCCTGCACGGCGGCGATGAACGCGTCGAGGTCCGGCGTCGGCCGGCCGTCCACTTCGACGATGCGGCGGCCCGCGTACAGCTTGTAGCGCGTCGCCGGCGAACCGTAGGAGAAGAACGCGACGAACACGCCCTCCGGCGGGATGCCGCGCTGCACGGACATCGCGCGATGCGGCGCATGCAGCACGGCACCGGCCCACAGCAGCAGCCGGTCGATGTCGCCGCCGCCGAGCGCGGCGGTCGCGACGTCGACGGTAACCTCCTGGCCGTCCCGCAACACGGTGACCTTGACCTGGCCGGCTCGCGTCGCGAGCTCGACGTCGCGGAACCGGTTCATCGGCCGCCCGTCGATCGCCAGCAGCAGGTCGCCCTCGCGCAGCACGCCCGCGGCGGGCGAGCCGGCCACGACCCGCGCCACGCTCAACACCTGGCGGTGCGGTCCGTCGAGTTTCTCGAGGCGCGCGACCCAGGCGTCGCCGAGACCGAGCTTGCGCGCGTCGGCCACCGGCACGGTCGCGAACTCGACCTCGAGCGAATGCAGCGGCTGCCCGGTGCGCGCCGTCTCGACCAGTTCCTGCACCAGGCCGACGGGCATGCCGCGGTTGACCTGCACGACGTCGCGGCCGGACTCGGTCGCGAAGCTCGACCACAGGGCCCGTACCTTGCCGTTCTCCCCGACCACCACGCCGTCGAAATCGTTCGGTCCGTTGACGAGATCCACCACCTCGACGTTCGCCTCGCGATATTGCAGCGTGCGCGACAGCGGGAAAGTGACGTCGTCCACCGACGAGACGGTGGTGGCGATCGACCGCACCCGGGAGTCACCGCCCAGGCCGACCACGGTCACTGCCTCGCCGGCGACCAGCTCGCGTGCATCGAGCTCGGCCGCACGCACCGGAGTGCCATCGAGCAGCGCCGGGTCGTACGCCACCAGCGCCAGGTTGTGCAGCGGATGCACGTACACCACGCGCGCCGGGATCTCCACCGAGCCCGCCACGGTGATGCGGACGTCGCCCACCGCGACCGGCACGGTATTGCGATCGACCACCACCAGGCCGTGCGTCGCGTCGACGATCAGGCCGGTGCCGTGGTAATTGCGCTCGGTGACGCCCGCGACGGAGAACGGCATGGAGAAACTCACCAGCACCAGCGAGCGCGCCAGCCGGTCGGCGAGCTTGTCGCCGCTGGTCACGAAGCTGGTGGCCGCGGACGGCGGTGGCTGGCGGGCCGCCGCCGGCGCCGCGAGCCCGCGGCACCGCCAGTAGCCGGTCGCATCATCGCGCTGGCAGTGCTGCGCCGGGAACCAGCTGCGGTCCATGCGCATGACGCGCGTCTGCGAGCCGCGCGGGTCGTCCATCGTCCGGAAACGCAACGTGGCGCGGTCGCCGTCGGCGAGTGCCGCAACCTGCGCTTCGAAATCCGCGAGCGTCGCCACCGGCTTGCCGCCGACCGCCTCGATCACGGCGCCGCGCGGCACGCCCGCCGCACCGAGCGAGTAGCCGGGGTTGGCGACGAACACGCCGCGGACGGGCGAGTTCAGGTGGCGCGCCATCTGGTACGACAGCTGGTGCACCACTGTATCGCCGAACTCCAGGTACTGGTCCGGCGTGATCGAGTGCAGGTCCTGCACCTCGAGCAGGCGTTCGAGCCGCTCGCCGCCGCGCTCGACTTCCACGGTGATGCGACGGCCGACGGAGCTGTCGAGCACGTCCGCGAGCGGCGCGAACGTGGTCAACGGGCGGCCATCGACGCGCACCAGGATGTCGCCGGGCAGCAGCTGGCCTTCGGTCGGCGATCCCGGCAGCACGTCCTGCACGACCAGCATGCCGGTGAGCTCCGGTGCCGCCTTGCGCGCCGCGGCCTCGGTTTCCGGGCGCAGCCCCAGCCGGCCGAGCTCGTCATACGGTGTGTAGGCGAAGGTCGTCTGCAGCGTACCGCGCGTGATCGGCAGTCCTGCCTGCAGCAGCTCGAGCGCGCGCTGCACGCGGCCGAGCGGCAGGTAGAAGCTGGACGCGGCGCCGCTGCTGCCGCCGGCATTGAGTGCCACGACGCGGCCCTGGATGTCGATGACCGGCGAGCCCGACGAGCCGCCGGACGTCCCCGAGGCCGCCTGGATGTAGAACGTATTGAAGTCGTTGTACTTGCCGGCCCCGTAGTCGGGCGCCTCGCGGTCCAGTCGTGCCAGCGTGCCGGCCAGGATCGACAGCTGCTCGCCGGCGTCGTTGCCGACCACGCGGACTTCCGTGCCGATGCGGGCCCCTGCCGGATACAGCGGCAACGCGGCGGGCCGCACGTAGCGCAGCTTGGCGGGATCGTAGCGATAGAAGCCGAAGTCGTGCACCGGGTCGCGGTACACGGCACGCAGCTCCACTTCCTCGCGGTTCTGGAACACGGCCGTGGCGACCACCGGACCCGGCGTCACGACGTGGCGGTTGGTGAGGATCAGGCCCCGCTCCGCGTCGACCACGAACCCGGTCGCCTGCGACGACTGGTTCCACTCGGTGTCGAAGGCGCGCGCCTGGTCAATCTCGATGGTGACGACCGACGGCGCGATGCGCTCCAGCGTGCGGTCCCAGGCGGGCGTCTCGGCGCCGCCCGTCGCCGGCAGCAACGCGGCAGTCGCGGCCAGCAACCGCAGCCACCCGGACGCGGTGCGTGGCATCACAGTGCCCGGCCGAACGCAGCGCGGAAACGATCGGCGAATTCACTGCGCGTGAAGCGGTGGTGCTGGGTGCCGGCGTGCGCGATCTTGATCGCGCCCATCAGCGAGGCGACGCGGCCGGTGGTCTCCCAGTCGAGACCATGCTGCAGTCCGTAGATCAGCCCGGCGCGATAGGCATCGCCGCAACCGGTGGGATCCACCACCTGCTCGGGGCGCGCCGCGGGGATCGTGATCTCGCGCCCGTCGGCATGGATCACGCTGCCTTCGGCGCCGCGCGTGACGATCAACGCCCGCACGCGGCGCGCCAGCTCGGCGAGCGGCACGCCGGTGCGCTCCGCCAGCAGCTGCCCCTCGTAGTCGTTGACCGCGACCCAGGTGGCGCGCGCCACGAACGCGAGCAACTCGGCGCCGTCGAACATCGGCAGGCCCTGGCCCGGGTCGAACAGCAGCGGGATGCCCGCCTCGGCGAACTGCGCCGCGTGCTGCAGCATGCCGTCGCGGCCGTCGGGCGCCACCACGCCGAGCGTGATGCCGGCGCCGGAGGGCACCCGGTTGACGTGCGAGTGGCTCATCGCGCCGGGGTGGAAGGCCGTGATCTGGTTGTCGTCCAGGTCCGTGGTGATGAACGCCTGCGCGGTGTACTCGTCGGCAATCTCGCGCACGTGCGTGAGGTCCACCGAGCGCTCGCGCAGCCATTCACCGTACGGTCGCGAAATCGTGGCCCACGGTCGCCATCGGCGCGCCGGTGCCGCCGAGCAGCGCGAGGTTGTAGGCAATGTTGCCCGCGCAGCCGCCGAAATTGCGCTTCAGGCTCGGCACCAGGAACGAGACGTTCAGCAGGTGGATGCGGTCCGGCAGGATGTGGTCGCGGAACCGGCCGTGGAACACCATGACCGAGTCGAACGCCAGCGAGCCGCAGATGAGTGCCGTCATTAGGGGATAGGGGATAGGGGACGGGGGATAGTGAAAGAAGCAGAGGCCAATGCCCCTGCGCCGGAGGTCACTCAGCCGGGTGCGGCTTGAAACGCAATGTCGAGTTGCTTCGCGGCGCGGACGTCGTCGAGGCGCCGCACCGGCAGCGTGTAGGGAGCGCCCTTCAGCTTGGCCGGGTCGCTCTGCGCTTCCTCGCGGATGGCCACCATCGCCGCGACGAACGCGTCGAGTTCCTCCTTCGACTCGGTCTCGGTGGGCTCGATCAGCAGGCACTCCGGGACCAGCAGCGGGAAGTAGGTGGTGGGCGCATGGAAGCCGTAGTCGAGCAGGCGCTTGGCGAAGTCCATCGCCGTGGTGCCGTAGTCGCGCGCCTCGCGGCGCAGCGTGACGATGAACTCGTGGCCCGCGCGGCGGCCCGGATAGGCGAGCTCGAAGCCGGCCGCGGTGAGCCTGGTCATCAGGTAGTTCGCGTTCAGGGTGGCGAACTCCGAGACGCGATGCATGCCTTCGCGGCCGAGCATGCGCATGTACACGTAGGCGCGCAGCAGCACGCCGGTGTTGCCCATGAATGCCGAGAGCCGGCCGATGGTCTGCGGCAGGTCCTGCTCGTCGAGCCAGCGATACGACTGGCCGTCGAACCCGACCACCGGCACCGGCATGAACGGCAGCAGCCGCTCGCCCACGCCGACCGCGCCCGAGCCCGGGCCGCCGCCGCCGTGCGGCGTCGAGAACGTCTTGTGCAGGTTCATGTGGATGACGTCGAAGCCCATGTCGCCCGGGCGCACCTTGCCGAGGATGGCGTTCAGGTTGGCGCCGTCGTAGTAGAGCAGGCCGCCGGCCTGGTGCACGATCTCGGCCACCTCGCCGATGCGCCGCTCGAACACGCCGAGCGTCGAGGGATTGGTGAGCATGATGCCCGCCGTCTGCGGCCCGACCGCGGCGCGCAGCGCGTCGAGGTCGATGTCGCCGTTCGGCAGCGACGGGATTTCCTTCACCGTGCAGCCGCACATCGTGGCCGTTGCCGGATTGGTGCCGTGCGCCGCGTCCGGCACGATGATCTCGACGCGGGCGAAGTCATGGCGCGCCTTGTGGTAGGCACGGATCATCGCCACGCCGGCGAACTCGCCCTGCGCGCCGGCCATCGGCGTCAGCGACACGCCGCGCATGCCGGTCACTTCCTTGAGCATTTCCTGCAATTCGTGCAGGCACTGCAGGATGCCCTGCCCCGTCGACTCCGGCGCCAGCGGGTGCCGGCCGAGGAACCCCGGCAGCATCGCGTACTGGTTGCACGCCCGCGGGTTGTATTTCATCGTGCACGAGCCGAGCGGGTAGAAGTGCGTGTCGATCGAGAAGTTGAGCTGCGACAGGCGCGTGAAGTGGCGCACCGTCTGCAGCTCGGACACTTCGGGAAGCGCGGGCGCGCTGCGCCGCCGCAACGGCTCGGGCACGTCCGCGACTGCCGCGGCGAGCGGGTATTGCGCCTCGGCGCTGCGGCCGGGTCGCGAGTGCTGGAAAATCAGTGGTTCGCGCATGGCATGTTCCTCGGGGCGGCTCAGGCCGCGGCGGCGCTCTGCATCACGTCCGCGAGCGCGCGGGCGTACGCATCGATGTCCTGTACCGTGCGCGTCTCGGTGGCGCACACCAGCAGCGGATGGCCGAGCGACGGGTAGTCGCGCGTCAGGTCGCAGCCGCCGACGATGCCGCGGGCGGCCAGCGCCTCGAGCACGCCGGGCACCGGCCGGTCGAGCAGCAGCACCGCTTCGTGGAAGCGCGGTCCGGCGAACGCCACGCGCACGCCGGGCACCTTGCCGAGCGCGGCCACCAGCTCAGCCGCGCGCTGCATGCAGGTCGCGGCGACCTGGGCGAGGCCGTGCGGCCCGAGCAGCGACAGGTGGATGGTCGCGGCCGTCACCAGCAGGCCCTGGTTGGTGCAGATATTGGAGGTCGCCTTGCTGCGCCGGATGTGCTGCTCGCGCGCCTGCAGCGTCAGCGTGAAGCCGGGCTTGCCGTCGAGGTCGACGGTGCGGCCGACGATGCGGCCCGGCATCTGGCGCACGAATTCCAGGCGCGTGGTCATGAAGCCGAAGTACGGGCCGCCGGAGGACAGCGGCACGCCGAGCGGTTGGCCCTCGCCACAGACGATGTCGGCGCCCGTCGCGCCCCACTCGCCCGGCGGCTTGAGCACCGCGAGCGACACCGGATTGACGACGGCGATCACCAGCATGCCGGCCGCGTGCGCCCAGTCGGTGAGCGCGTCGACGTCCTCGAGCATGCCGAAGAAGTTGGGTTGCTGGATCACCAGCGCCGTGATGTCCTGGCCGCGATACTGCTCGAGGCTCGCGAGCGTGGTCGTGCCGCCGGCCGGATCGTAGGGCAACGTTTCGAACGCCAGCTTCTGGCCGCCGGCGACCGCCTGCAGCACGCTGCGGTACGACGGGTTCACCGCCGCCGGCACCAGGATGCGCTGCGACTTCGACTTGCGATGCGCGCGCACCGCCATCAACGCCGCCTCGGCGAGTGCCGTGGCACCGTCGTACAGCGACGCGTTCGAGGCGGCCATGCCGGTGAGGCTGGCCATCATCGACTGGAACTCGTAGAGCAGTTGCAGCGTGCCCTGGCTCGCCTCGGCCTGGTACGGCGTGTAGGCGCTGTAGAACTCGCCGCGCGTGACGATGGCCCACACGGCCGCCGGAACGTGGTGCTCGTAGGCGCCGGCGCCGATGAAGTTGAGGCGCTGGCCGTCGGCCGCCGCCCGCTCCGACATCAGGCGGCCGATCTCCATTTCCGAGAGCGCCGGCGGGATGCCGTCGAGCGCCCGGGCGCGCAGGCGGGCCGGGATCTCGTCGAACAGCGCCTCGGTGTCCGGGGCACCGATCGCCGCGAGCATGTCGCGGATGTCATCCGCCGTGTGGGGAATGAAGGGCATGGCGGCCCCTCCTTGATGTCAGTGGGTTTCGGCGGCCAGCGCCGCTTCGTAGGCCTTCGCGTCGAGCAGCGCGGCGAACTGCGCCTTGTCGTCCGGGCGGATGCGCATGATCCAGCCGGCGCCGTAGGGCTCCTGGTTGATCAGCTCGGGCTGCCCGCCGAGGTCGGCGTTGCCCGCGACCACCTCGCCGCTCACCGGGCTATATACGTCGGAAGCCGCCTTGACGGATTCGACGACCGCGCAGGCCTCGCCCGCGGCGACCCGCCGGCCGGCTTCCGGTGCCTCGACGAACACCAGGTCGCCGAGCGCCTGCTGGGCGTGGTCGGAGATGCCGATGGTGATCGTGCCGTCGGCCTCCAGCCGGGCCCACTCGTGGGACTTGAGGAATCTCAGGTCGGCAGGGACGTTGCTCATGGTCTGCTCCGTGGAGTGTGTGTTCCTGGCTGTAGCCGATTCAGAGTGCGACGGCGACCTTGCCGTGGCGGACGAAAGGCGGCCGCACGACCGCCGCATGCAGCAGGCGACCGCGGATCTCGACTTCGCAGCGATCGGCCGTCTGCGACGGCACGCGCGCGAGGCCGATCGAGCGCTCGAGGGTCGGTGAGAACGTGCCGCTGGTCACCTCGCCCTCGCCCACCGCGGGCACGATCACCTTCTGGTGCGAGCGCAGCACCGCGCGGTCGGCGAGCACGAGCCCGACCAGCTTGCGCGCCACGCCGTGCGCCTTCTGGGCCGCGAGCGCGCCGCGGCCGATGAAATCCCGGTCCTGCGGCTCCCAGGCGATGGTCCAGCCGAGGCCCGACTCGAGCGGCGAGACGCTCTCGTCCATGTCGTTGCCGTAAAGGTTCATGCCGGCCTCGAGGCGCAGCGTGTCGCGCGCGCCGAGTCCGCACTGGTGCACGCCGGCCTCGCGCAGCCGGCCCCAGAACTCGGTGGCCTGGTCGGCGGGCAGCATGATTTCCCAGCCGTCCTCGCCCGTGTAGCCGGTCCGGGCGACGAACCAGTGCTCGTGGGCCGCGCCGAAGAAATAGCCGAGATCGAGGGCCCGTGCCGCGAACGCCGGCTCGAGCAACTGCGCGGCACGCTCGCGTGCCTGCGGCCCCTGCACCGCGATCATCGCCAGGTCGAAGCGCGGTTCGACCGACACCTCGAAGCCGCCGGCATGGGCGCGCAGCCAATCGAGGTCCTTGTCGCGGGTGCCGGCGTTGACCACCATGCGGAACCACTGGTCGTCCATGTAATAGACGATCAGGTCGTCGATGACGCCGCCGTCGTCGCGCAGCAGGCAGGAATAGAGCGCCTTGCCGGGCTGGGTCAGCTTGGCCACGTCGTTGGCGAGCAGGCGGCGCAGGTAGTCGCGCACGCGCGCACCGCGCAGGTCGACCACGCACATGTGCGAGACGTCGAACATGCCGGCCTCGCGGCGCACCGCATGGTGCTCCTCGATCTGCGAACCATAGTTGACCGGCATGTCCCAGCCGCCGAAATCGACCAGGCGGGCGCCGGCGGCGACGTGCACGTCGTAAAGCGGTGTACGCAATCCCATTGTTGTTCTGTCCTGGCTACCGACCATAAAAAAAAGGCGGCAGACCGCCCCGGCCTGCCGCCCCTCTGTCCTGTGACCTGAGAGATCAGGCGCCGGTGGACCGGTGCCGCACCCCTTCGGTGGGCCCTGCGCAGGGCCGCTCTCCAGAGCCCACCAGGTGCCGCCGTTCCTTTGCCTGAGCGTTTCCGGGCGGGTTGCGCCTTCGGCGGGGAGATCGGAGACATGTCCCCAGATTCCCTCTCTCCGGACAGACCTTGCGATGGGTCACCGGATGTTACCCGAGCCGCCGGCCGCGGGCCAGCGCGCCCATGGCCGCCGCCGCCTGACGCTACAATGCCGGCTCGCCCGTTCCCGGTCCCGCCCATGAGCCTGCCGACCCGCCGCCCATCCGTTCCCGTCCGCATCGGCCCCGTCACCGTGGGAGGTGGCCAGCCGGTCGTCGTGCAGTCGATGACCAACACGGACACGGCGGACGTGGAGGCGACGGCGCTGCAGGTCCGCGCGCTCGCCATCGCCGGCTCCGAGCTGGTGCGCGTCACGGTGAACACGGAAGAAGCGGCCGCCGCGGTGCCCGCGATCGTCGACCGGCTCGGGCAGCTCGGCGTGACCGTGCCGATCGTCGGCGACTTCCACTTCAACGGGCACAAGCTGCTGCGCGAGCACCCCGCCTGCGCCGAGGCGCTGGCCAAGTACCGCATCAACCCGGGCAACGTCGGCCGCGGCAGCAAGCGCGACCCGCAGTTCGCCGAGATGATCGAGATCGCCTGCCGCTGGGCCAAGCCGGTGCGCATCGGCGTGAACTGGGGCAGCCTCGACCAGGACCTGCTGACGCGGCTGATGGACGAGAACTCGCACCGCCCGGCCCCGCTCGACGCCAACGACGTGATGCGCGAGGCGATCGTGGTCTCGGCGCTCGAGAGTGCGCAACGCGCCGAGGAACTCGGCCTGTCCCACGACCGCATCGTCATCTCGTGCAAGGTGAGCGGCGTGCAGGACCTGATCGCGGTGTACCGCAACATCGCCGCACGCTGCGACTACCCGCTGCACCTCGGCCTCACCGAGGCCGGCATGGGCTCCAAGGGCATCGTCGCCTCGACCGCCGCGATGGCCGTGCTGCTGCAGGAAGGCATCGGCGACACCATCCGCGCCTCGCTCACGCCCGAGCCGGGCGGCGACCGCACGCAGGAAGTGATCGTCGCGCAGGAGATCCTGCAGACCATGGGCCTGCGCTCGTTCACGCCGATGGTGGTGGCCTGCCCGGGCTGCGGCCGCACCACCTCGACCTACTTCCAGGAACTCGCGCAGAAGATCCAGTCGCACCTGCGCCAGCGCATGCCCGAGTGGCGGCGGCACCATCCCGGCGTCGAGCAGATGACGGTCGCGGTGATGGGCTGCGTGGTGAACGGCCCGGGCGAAAGCAAGCACGCCAACATCGGCATCAGCCTGCCGGGCACGGGCGAGCGCCCGGTGGCGCCGGTCTACATCGACGGCGAGAAGGGCCCGACCCTCAAGGGCGAGCGGATCGCCGAGGAATTCCAGCAACTCGTCGAGCAGTACGTGGCCCGCACCTACCGCGCAGGTTCGCAGCCGTGAGCGCGCTGCGTGACCGCCGCTGCGTGGCCCTGCCGCCGGGCACCCCGCCGCTCACCCCGGCCCGTGTCGGCGAACTGCACGCGCAACTGTCGCCCGAGTGGCAGGTCGATCCGGCGGGCGGGACGCTCAGCCGCGACTTCCGTTTCGCGGACTACCACCGCACCATGGCCTTCGTGAACGCCGTCGCCTGGATCGCCCACGTCGAGGACCACCACCCGGACCTCGAGGTGGGCTACGGTCACTGCCTCGTGACCTTCAGCACGCACTCCGTCGGCGGCCTGTCGGACAACGATTTCATCTGCGCCGCGAAAGTCGACGCCTTGTGAGCCGCATGCACGACTAGACGACCGACCACCAAGGTCGGCAGGGGGAGACTGCCATGACCGGGGACACGAGCCCGCCCGAGGAGGCGCTGCCGTTCGTCGCGCCGTGCCGCAGCGTCGCAGCCGACTGCACCGTTCGGCTGGCTGCGCAAGGGCTGGCGCGACATGTGGTCCGCGCCGCGCCAGAGCCTCACCTACGGCACGATCGTGGTGCTGCTGAGTCTCGCGCTCGCGTTCGTCGCGGTCGAGTTCGGCGGCTACTTCGAGCTGCTGTCGCTGGTCTCGGGGTTCATCCTGATCGCGCCGGTCCTCGCCGTGGGCACCTACGCCATCAGTCGCCAGCTGGAGCGCGGCAAGGTCCCGTCGTTGCGCCGCTGCATGCGCGAGGAGCAGCGTGCGTTCGGCAACCTGATGGTGTTCGCGCTGATGCTGATGGTCGTGTTCCTGGTCTGGGCGCGCGCCGGCTCGGCGATCCACGTGTTTTTCCCGATCGACGAACAGCCGGGCTGGCGCGACTACCTCGCCTTCTTCGGCATCGGCAGCGCCGTCGGCTCGATCTTCGCGCTGGTCGTGTTTGCCGCGGCCGCCTTCTCGTTGCCGATGCTGGTGGACCGCAAGGCGGACAGCGTGACCGCGGTCGTGACCAGCATCAATGCGGTGCTGCGCAACCGCCTCGCGATGGCCGTGTGGGCCGCCTGCATCGTGGTGGCCGTGGCGCCCGGCTTCGCGCTGCTGTTCATGGGCCGCGACCGCGGCGCGCAACTCGCCTGGATCATGGTCGCGCTCGGCATCACGCTGCCGCTCATCGGCCACGCCACGTGGCACGCCTATCGGGAAACCGTGGACGCCAGCGCGTGGCCGGAGCAGCCGGACTGCTGA
>CAVSUM010000005.1:0-245312 GCA_963731105.1 uncultured Gammaproteobacteria bacterium | reverse complement strand
CGGCTGCTGGCGGTGTCGCACCAGTACCAGCAGCTGACGGACTGGCACCGTCGGGTGCCGCCGGGCTACGAGTAGGTAGGGGACAGGGACAGGGGATAGTGTAGCAAGTTTCCTGATGTTGCGGTGTGATCCAGGCGCGGGTCTTCCGCCCTCCGGCACTGTCCCCGGTCCCCTGTCCCCCGTCCCCTCGTTTCAGACTGTCACGCACGATTCGCATATGAACTGGGTCATCGGCCTCGAGATCCACGTGCAGCTCGCGACGCGCAGCAAGATCTTCTCGGCGCTCGACCCGCGTTCGGCGCCGCGCCGAACACGCAGGCCAACCTCGTCGACCTCGGCTATCCGGGTGTGCTGCCGGTGTTGAAACGCGGCGGCGGTGCGCATGGCCGTGCGCTTGGCCTCGCCACCGGGGCTCGACCATCGCGCGCCGCTCGGTGTTCGCGCGCAAGAACTACTTCTATCCCGACCTGCCGTGGCTACCAGATTAGCCAGTAACGAGCTGCCGGTGGTGCAGTCGGGATCGCTCGACCGTCGTGCTCGAGGACGGCACGGTGAAGCGCATCGGCATCACTCGCGCCCACCTCGAGGAGGACGCGGGCAAGTCGCTGCACGAGGACTTCCATGGGCTGTCCGGCATCGACCTGAACCGCGCCGGCACGCCGCTCGAGGCCGAGATCGTGTCGGAACCCGACATGCGCTCGGCGAAGGAAGCCGTGGCGTACATGAAGAAGATCCACACGCTGGTGCGCTATCTCGAGATCTGCGACGGCAACATGCAGGAAGGCTCGTTCTGCTGCGACGCCAACGTCTCGGTGCGGCCGCACGGCCAGGCGAAATTCGGCACGCGCGCCGAGATCAAGAACCTGAACTCGTTCCGCTTCGTCGAGCGCGCCATCAACTACGAGGTGGAGCGCCAGATCGAAGTCCGCCCCAGGGTGGCGGCACCGTGGTGCAGGAGACACGACCCGGACCGCGGCGACACGCGCTCGATGCGCTCCAAGGAGGAGGCGCACTGATTACGCGACTTCCCCGATCCCGACCTGCTGCCGGTCGCAGACGACGACCGCTGATCGAGCGGTGCGCGGCAGGCTGCCGGAGCTGCCCCACGAAAGGCGGCGCGCTTCATCGCCGACCATGGCCTGACGGCATACGACGCTGGCGTGCTCACCGCGAGCCTGGCGAGCTGGCCGACGACGATCAGACCGTCACCGCGGCTGGGGCGGAGCACAAGCTCGCCGCCAACTGGGTGATGGGCGAGCTGTCCGGCGCCCGCCCAAGGACGGCCTCGACGTCGGGCAGAGCCGCGTGGCGGCGCAGGCGCTCGCACCAGCTGGCTGGCGCGCATCACGGACAGCACCATCTCCGGCAAGATCGCCAAGGAAGTGTTCGAGGCGATGTGGGCCGAGGGCAGGAACGCCTGATCAGATCATCGAGATGCGCGGCCTGAGGCAGATCACCGATACCTCGGCGATCGAGCGGGCCATCGACGAAGTGATGGCGAAGAATCCGGGTAATCCGCCGACTACCGTTCCGGCAAGGACAAGCTGTTCGGCTTCTTCGTTGGACAGGTGATGAAGGCCACCCAGGGCAAGGCCAATCCGGCCCAGTTGAACGAGTCGCTGAAGCGCAAGCTGGGCGGCTGACGATGGCTGGGGGGGGGGGGGGGATAGGGCTGAAGGCTGTGGGCTGAAGGCCGTGGGCAGGAGGCTAGAAAATGGCAGGCACGGCGCCATTCCTTCCCACAGCCCACGGCCCACAACCCCATGCCACCATCCGTGAAGCCGACTTCGTGCAGAGCGTCGCCATCGCAAGTTCATCTCCTACTACCATCCGGTCGACTACATCGAGCACCTCGGGCGCGCCTACGAGCGCGAACAGAGCCCGGCGGCGAAGGAACGCGATCGCGCAGATCCTCACGAACTCGCGCATGTGCGCCGAAGGTCACCGCCCGATCTGCCAGGACACGGGTATCGTCAACCTGTTCCTCAAGGTCGGCATGGACGTGGCGCTGGGACGCGCAGCACAGCGCTCGCCGAAATGATCAACGACGGCGTGCGCCGTGCCTACGAGCACCCGCACAACCGGCTGCGCGCGTCGGTGGTGGACGACCCGATCTTGCGAGGAAGAACACGCCGGACAACACGCCCGCCGTCTTCCACGTCGAGCTGGTGCCGGGCGACAAGGTCGACGCACCGTGGCCGCGAAGGGCGGCGGCTCCGAGAACAAGTCGAAGTTCGTGATGTTGAACCCCAGCCGACTCGGCCGAGGAGTGGGTCCTCAAGACCGTGCCGACGAGGGCGCCGGCTGTGCCCGCCGGGCATCCTTGGGCTAGGCGTCGGCGGCACGGCCGAAAAGGCCATGCTGCTCGCCAAGGAAGCGCTGATGGACCCGATCGACATGCACGAGCTGATCGCGCGCGGACCGGCGAGCAAGCTCGAGGAACTGCGGATCGCGCTGTACGAGAAGGTGAACGCGCTCGGCATCGGCGCCCAGGGACTGGGTGGCCTCACCACCTGCTCGACGTGAAGATCCGCACCTATCCCACGCACGCCGCCTCGAAGCCGGTGGCGATGATCCCGAACTGCGCCGCCACGCCGGCATGCGCACTTCGTGCTCGACGGCACCGGTCCGGCGGTGCTTGAGCCGCCGTCGCTGGAGCACTGGCCAAAAGTCACGTGGACCGCGGGCGCCAGCTCGCGCCGCGTCAATCTGGACACGTTGACGCGCGCCGAGGTCGAGAGCTGGAAGCCGGGGCGAGACGCTGCTGCTGAACGGCAAGATGCTCACCGGCCGCGACGCTGCCCACAAGCGCATTGCCGACCTGTTACGCGAGCGGCGCGGGCCTGCCGCCGGGCGTCGACTTCACCAACCGCGCCATCTACTACGTCGGTCCGGTCGACCCGGTGCGCGACGAGGTCGTGGGTCCGGCGGGCCCGACCACCGCCACGCGCATGGACAAGTTCACCGACATGATGCTCGAGAAGACGGGCCTGATCGCGATGATCGGCAAGTCGGAGCGCGGACCGGTGGCGATCGAGGCGATCCGCAAGCACAAGGCGGCCTACCTGATGGCCGTGGGCGGCGCGGCATACCTCGTGTCGAAGGCGATCCGGTCGTCGCGCGTGGTCGCGTTCGGCGAGCTCGGCATGGAGGCGATCTACGAGTTCGAGGTGAAGGACATGCCGGTGACGGTCGCGGTGGACTCGCGCGGCACGTCGGTGCACAACACTGCGCCGGCCGAGTGGGCCGAGAAGATCCGCACGCTCGGCATCCCGGTGCGCGTCGCCTGAGCGGCATGGCGCAGGACGACACCCTCCGGCGCTTCGTATTCGAGCGCTACCCGTTCCGCGGGCAGCTGGTGCACCTCGGGCCGGCGTGGGCCGCGATGATGGAGCACCACGACTATCCGGCACAGGTGCGCGACACGCTCGGCGAGGCGGTCGCCGCCGCCGCGCTGCTGTCCTCGACGCTCAAGTTCGACGGCCTGCTGTCGCTGCAGCTGCGCGGCGAAGGGCCGATGCACCTGATGCTGGTCGAGTGCACCGACGGCCTCGCGATGCGCGCAGTCGCACGGTTTCGCGACGTGCCCGACACGCGCGACCTGCGCGAGCTGTCGGGCAACGGGACGCTCGCCGTTACCGTCGAGAGCGGCCACGCCGAGAATCGCTACCAGGGTATCGTGCCACTCACCGGCGCTTCGATGAGCGACTGCCTGCGCGCCTATTTCGAACAATCCGAGCAGCTGCCGACGCGCCTGTGGCTGCGCGCGGATGGCGCGAGCGCCAGCGGGTTGCTGCTGCAGAGGCTGCCCGTCACTTCGCGCCCGACCGGGGTCACGGAGTCCGGTGCGGGCGGCGTTCCGGAGGACGAGATCGAGGACGCCTGGCGACGCGTGCAACTGGTGGCGGGCACGGTGACCGCGGACGAGCTGGCCGAGCTCGACGACCGCAGCCTGCTGCGGCGGCTGTTCGCCGAGGACGACGTGCGCATGTTCCAGTCCGCGCCGGTGTTCTTCCGTCTGCCGCTGCTCGCGCGAGCGGGTCGGCAACATGCTGCGGGCGCTGGGCCGCGACGAAGTCGATTCGGTGCTCGAGGAATTCGGCCAGGTCGAGGTGCGCTGCGAATTCTGCAGCCGCGCCTATCGCTACGACGTGGTCGATGCGACGGCGCTGTTCGCCGCCGGCGCGGACGCGCACCGCGGCGGCGTGCACTGAGGCGCGCGAGCCGGGATCAGGGCCACCCGTAGTGCACGCGGGCCCAGGCGATCGCCCAGAACGCCAGGGTCGCGACCAGGTTGGTCGTGCCGTGGTTGCGTTTCAGCAGCTTCCAGTCCCAGAACGAGAGCTGGCTGCCGGGCTTCGGCGCGCCGGGCAGGAACCGGTTCACCGTGCGCAGGTACTCCTCGTAGGGCGCGCCGAGCGGCCCGCGCAGGTACTCTTCCTCGCGCTGCACGCGGTTCACCATGTAGAAGTAGTACACGACGGTGAAGAGCAGCAGCACCCACCATAGCCCAAGCAGCATGACGCCGCCGAGCAGGATGAAGTAGCGCCCCAGGTACATCGGGTTGCGCACCAGCGCGTACGGCCCGTTGAAGGCGAGGGTGCGGCCCTTGTCGAGCGAGGCGAAGCACCACAGCTGGATCAGTTCGCCGAACATCGACACCACGAAGCCCGGCAGCAGCCAGCGCGGGTCGATGTTCCAGATGAGCGCGGCGACGGCGACGAGGCCGATCAGGACACGACTCTTGACGAGCACCTTGCGCAGGGTCGGGTGGTTGAACAGGCGATGGACGGCGTCGAGCACGATGCGTTCTCCGCGGGCCGCGTGGCGGCCGGTGGTCAGTTCCTGGGTTTGCCGGAGCCCGGCGCGCCAATATACCCGCGCGCGACCCACAACGGGCGCAGCCGGTTCATGACGCCGAGTGCGGCGAGCCGCTCCGGGCCGAGTGTTTCCGGGCTGCGTTTCTTCCAGTGCTTGTAGATGGCGGCGAAGTCGATCTGCTCCGCGAAACGACGCAGCGGGCCGGGCATCCAGCCGGTGCCGACTGCGGACTGGAAGTCGAGTACCAGCGGCTCGCCGGAGTCCGTGACCAGCAGGTTCTTGGCGTTGCGCAGGTCGAAGTGCGCGAGGCCGGCCTGCTGGTGCAGCGTCGCGAGCGCGCGTTCCAGCGCCGGAAAGTAATCGGGTCCGGGTACGTACGGCGGCTTGCCGCGCAGGCTGCGGCCGGGCACGTAGCGGTAGGCGAGGGCGTAGGCGTCGATGCGAAACACACCCTGCGGCATGTGTGGCAGGCCGTCGACCCGGGCGAGCGACCTTGCTTCGCGGCGCACCAGCAACCGCCCGATCAGGTTGCGCACCAGGAAGGAGCGCTCGCGGAAGTCCTTGACCACCCAGGTCGTGCCGCCGTGGTCGAAGAGATTCACCACGGCATTCGCCCAGCGACCACGGGCCAGCAGGCGGGGCGAGCCATACTCGAGGTCCGCCCGGGTGAAGGGCTGGACCGGGGCGAGGCCGGTCGGCTTGGGGGCGTCCATGGCGGGGCGTGATGCTAGCATCCGGGTCGGGCTGGCAAAAGAATAAAGACATAGTTATATTTGCACAATGCCCCATTCGCCCGACCAGCTGCTGCGTGGCCTGCGCGGCGTCGCCGACGCCAGCCGTCTACGCTTGCTCGCGCTGCTTGCGCTGGGCGAGTTCGCAGTGACCGAGCTGACCGAGCTCCTCGGGCAAAGCCAGCCGCGCGTGTCGCGTCACCTGCGCCTGCTGACCGAGGCCGGCATGCTCGAACGATTCCGCGAGCAGCACTGGGTCTTCTACCGGCTGGCCGCCGAAGGCGAGGGTGCCGAGCTGGCACGGACGCTGCTCGGCCTGCTGGACCGGGAAGACCCGCAGCTGGTTGCCGACCGGGAACGTGCGATCGACGCTGCGTGCGCTGCGGGCGACGACCGATGCACAGCTCCGCCGGGGACAGCGGCCAGTCGTCCGTCGACGGCGAGGAACTGGCCGGGACCGTCGGCGCCGAGCTCGCCGGACGCGGCTACGACTCGTTGCTGTACATCGGCCCGGCTCCGACCGAAGTGCTGCGGGTGCTCGCTCCCCGCGCCCGGCGCGCGCTCGGCCTCAGCGATTCGCGTGCCGAGGTGCAGCGGGCGCGGGCGAGCCTGCACGGGGCGGGACTCGCGCACTGCGTGCTGCAGTTCGGCGACCTGCAGTCGCGCACCGCGGCCAGCGGCAGCTTCGACGTGGTGGTGCTCGATCGTGCGCTCGGCGGCCAAGCGCGCCCCGAGCTGTTGCTGGCCGATGCCGCGCGCGCACTGCGCCCCGGCGGCCGCGTGGTGCTGGTCGAGGACTACGACGCGCTAGCGACCCGCGCGACGGCCGGCAATCCGCTGGCGCTGCTGCGCGACTGGCTCGCGCGCGGTGGCCTGCAGTGCTCGCGCATGCGGCCCGTGGACACGGCAGGGCGGCACCTTCTGGTCGCGATGGCGGAATACGAGCGCGACGAAGCGGCGGCCTGAGTGGACGAACGGATCCTGCAGAGGCGAATCGAAATGGCGACGAATGCGGCGACGAATGCAATGCGTGACGGCGAGTCCGGCGTGCCGGCGGCCGGCCGGCAGCCTGTGGCGGTGTCGTTCGAGTTCTTTCCGCCCGGCGACGCGACGATGGAGCAGACGCTGTGGTCGTCGATCGAGCGGCTGGCGCCGCTCGCGCCGCGCTTCGTCTCCGTCACCTACGGCGCGGACGGCTCGACCCGCGAGCGCACCCACAACACCGTGACCCGCATCCTGCGCGAGACGCCGTTGACGGCAGCGCCGCACCTGACCTGCGTGGGCGCATCGCGTGGCGAGATCCTCGACATCGCGCGCGCCTACTGGGACGCCGGCGTGCGTCACATCGTCGCACTGCGCGGCGATCCGCCGGCCGGGCAGACGGGCTACGTGCCGCATCCCGACGGCTTTGCGTACGCGGTAGACCTGGTGCGCGGCCTCAAGACCGTCGGCGACTTCGACGTCTCGGTCGCGGCCTACCCCGAGATGCACCCGGAAGCGCGCAGTGCCGAGTTCGACCTCGACAACCTGCGCGCCAAGATCGATGCCGGCGCACATCGCGCGATCACCCAGTTCTTCTTCGATACCGACGCGTTCCTGCGCTTCCGCGACCGTTGCGCCGCCGCTGGCATCGAGGCCCAGATCGTGCCCGGCATCCTGCCGATCACGCGCTTCCCGCAGATGCTGCGCTTTGCGAAGCGCTGCGGCGCGAGCGTACCGGAGTCGCTCGCGCACCGTTTCGACGGGCTCGACGACGATCCGGACACGCGGCGCATGATCGCCGCCAGCTTCGCCATCGAGCAGGTGCGCCGCCTGCAGCAGCACGGCGTGCAGGAATTCCACTTCTACACGCTGAACCGCGCCGAGCTGACCTACGCCATCTGCCACGCGCTCGGCGTGCGCGCGCCCGCGGCCCGGCCCGCGGCGGAGGGCTGAGCCATGCTGCGACCCGAACGCGTCCGTGAATTCCGCCGCCTGCTCGGCGAGCGCGTGCTGGTGCTCGACGGCGCGATGGGCACCGTCATCCAGTCGTACCAGCTCGGCGAGGCCGACTACCGCGGCGAGCGCTTCCGTGACTGGACGAAGGACCTCAAGGGCAACAACGACCTGCTGGTGCTCACCCGCCCGGACGTGATCGGCGAGATTCACCGCCGCTACCTCGAGGCGGGCGCGGACATCGTCGAGACCAACACCTTCAATTCGAACGCCACCTCGCAGGCCGACTACGGCACCGAGGCGCTGGTGCGCGAGCTGAACCTGGCGGCAGCGCAGGTAGCGCGGCGTGCGGCGGACGATGTGGCCGCTCGTACCGGAAGGACGCGCTTCGTCGCGGGCGCGCTCGGCCCCACCAACCGCACGGCCTCGCTGTCGCCCCAGGTCAACGACCCGGGCTTTCGCAACATCACCTTCGACGAGCTGGTGGCCACCTACGACGAAGCGACCCGCGCGCTGGTCGAGGGCGGCGTGGACCTGATCCTGGTCGAGACCATTTTCGACACGCTGAATGCCAAGGCGGCCCTGTTCGCCGTGCGCCGCGTGCTCGACGAGCTGGGACTCGACCTGCCGGTGATGGTGTCGGGCACCATCACCGACGCCTCGGGACGCACGCTGTCCGGCCAGACCGTCGAGGCATTCTGGAACTCCGTGCGCCACGCGCGCCCGACGGTCATTGGCCTCAACTGTGCGCTCGGCGCGAAGCAGTTGCGGCCCTACGTCGAGGAACTGTCGCGCATCGCCGACGCCTACGTCTGCGCCTACCCGAACGCCGGCCTGCCGAACGCGTTCGGCGAGTACGACGAGACAGCCTGCGAGACCGCCGACCTGGTGCGCGAATACGCCACGAGCGGCTTCGTCAACATCGTCGGCGGTTGCTGCGGCACCACGCCCGACCACATCGGCCACATCGCCGCGTCGGTCGCCGGGCTGCCGCCGCGCCGGCCGCCAGTGCCCGAGCCGCGCTGCCGGCTGAGCGGCCTCGAGCCGCTCAACATCGGGCCCGACAGCCTGTTCGTGAACGTCGGCGAGCGCACCAACGTCACCGGCTCGGCGAAGTTCCGCCGCCTGATCGAAGCCGAGGACTATGCCGGCGCGCTCGACGTGGCCCGCCAGCAGGTCGCGAGCGGCGCGCAGGTGATCGACATCAACATGGACGAGGGCATGCTCGACTCCGAGGCCGCCATGGTGCGGTTCCTCAACCTGGTCGCGGCCGAGCCCGACGTGGCGCGCGTGCCGGTGATGATCGACTCCTCGAAGTGGTCGGTGATCGAGGCGGGCCTCAAGTGCCTGCAGGGCAAGGGCATCGTCAATTCGATCAGCCTCAAGGAAGGCGAGCGGCCGTTCCTCGAGCAGGCGCGGCTGGTGCGCGCCTACGGTGCCGCGGTGGTGGTGATGGCCTTCGACGAGCAGGGCCAGGCCGATACCGTCGAGCGCAAGGTCGGGATCTGCGAGCGGTCCTACCGGCTGCTCACCGAGACGGTGGGCTTCCCGGCCGAGGACATCATCTTCGACCCGAACATCTTCGCGGTCGCCACCGGCATCGAACAGCACGACCGCTACGCGCTCGACTTCATCGAGGCCACGGCGCGCATCCGCGCCGCCTGCCCGCACGCGCTGGTGAGCGGCGGCGTGAGCAACGTGTCGTTCTCGTTCCGCGGCAACGACGTGGTGCGCGAGGCGATGCACTCGGTGTTCCTGTACCACGCGATCCGTGCCGGGATGAGCATGGGCATCGTCAACGCGGGGCAGCTGGCGATCTACGAGCAGATCGACCCGGAGCTGCGCGAGCGCGTCGAGGACGTGATCCAGGCGCGACGCGCCGACGCCACCGAGCGGCTGCTCGAGATCGCCGGCCGGTTCAAGGGCGAGGCGGGACAGAAGCGCGTCGAGGACACGGCGTGGCGCTCGTGGCCGGTGACGAAGCGTCTCGAGCACGCGCTGGTGAAGGGCATCGACGAGTTCGTGGTCGAGGATGCCGAGGCGGCGCGCCACGAGCTCGCGTCGCCGCTCGCGGTGATCGAGGGGCCGCTGATGGACGCCATGAACGTGGTCGGCGACCTGTTCGGCGCCGGCAAGATGTTCCTGCCGCAGGTGGTCAAGTCGGCGCGCGTCATGAAGAAGGCCGTCGCCCACCTGGTGCCGTACCTCGAGAAGGCCAAGGACGGCTCGAACCGTTCGAACGGCCGGATCGTGCTCGCGACGGTGAAGGGCGACGTGCACGACATCGGCAAGAACATCGTCGGCGTCGTGCTCCAGTGCAACAACTTCGAGGTGATCGACCTGGGCGTGATGGTGCCTGCCGACCGCATCCTCGAGGCCGCGCGGCGCGAGAACGCCGACATGATCGGCCTGTCGGGGCTGATCACGCCGTCGCTCGACGAGATGGTGCACGTGGCGCGCGAGATGAAGCGACAGGGATTCGAGGTGCCGCTGCTGATCGGCGGCGCCACCACCTCACCGGCGCACACCGCGGTCAAGATCGACCCCGAGTACGCAGGCGCGGTGGCGTACGTGAAGGACGCCTCGCGCGCCGTCGGCGTTTGCCAGTCGCTGGTGACGGCCGAGCACCGTGCGGCGACCACGCAGCGCCTGAAGGCGGATCACGCGGCGCGGCGCGAACAGCACAAGGGTCGCAAGGTCAAGGCACCGGCCTTCACGCTGGTCGAGGCGCGTGCCAACCGCTTCCGCTGCGACTGGGCCGCGTACCGGCCGCCGGTGCCGCGCATGTCCGGCCTGCGGCGCTTCGAGGACGTCCCGCTCGAGGAACTGGTGCGTTACGTCGACTGGATGCCGTTCTTCAACGCGTGGGAGTTTGCCGGCAAGTTCCCGGACATCCTCACCGACCCCGTGGTGGGAGAGGCGGCCAGCAACCTGTACGCCGACGCGCGGCGCATGCTCAAGGAGATGATCGCCGGCCGCTGGACGCGTGCCAGCGCGGTGATCGGCTTCTTCCCGGCCAACTCGGTCGACGACGACATCGAGGTGTACGCCGACGAGTCGCGCAGCCGCGTGCTGCACCGCCTGCACCACCTGCGGCAGCAGAAGCCGAAGCCGGCCGGGCAGCCGCACTTCGCGCTCGCCGACTTCGTCGCGCCGCGCGATTCGGGCGTGCCGGACTGGATCGGTGCGTTCGCCGTCACCGCCGGCCTCGGTCTCGACGACAAGGTGCACGAGTTCGAGGCGCGCCACGACGACTACGGCAGCATCATGCTCAAGGCGCTGGCCGACCGCCTCGCCGAGGCGCTCGCCGAGCGCATGCACGAGCGCGTGCGGCGCGAGTTCTGGGGCTATGCGCCCGAGGAACGCTTCAGCAACGATCAACTGGTGCGTGAGGAGTACCGCGGCATCCGCCCGGCGCCGGGCTACCCGGCCTGCCCGGACCACACCGAGAAGGCGGAGCTGTGGCGACTGCTCGACGCGGAGGCCAACGCCGGCATCCGCCTCACCGAGAACTTCGCGATGTACCCGACGGCCGCCGTGAGCGGCTGGTATTTCTCGCACCCGGAGGCGCGGTACTTCCAGGTGGGCAAGATCGATGCCGATCAGGTGGCGGACTACGCGCGCCGCAAGGGCATGACGCTCGCCGAGGCCGAGCGCTGGCTCGCGCCGGTGATCGGCTACGAGCCAGGCGGCTCGGCCGCGTGACCGCGCACCGTTGCGGCGGGGTCAGCGCCCGTCGTAGGTGAAGGCCGTGCGCACGTTCGCCGCGAGGACCGTGCCGGCGGCGAGCACGACCTCGGTGCCGGTCTTCTTCGCGCCGATCGCGCCGGCGGCGCCGCCGATGATGCCGCCGATCACCTTGCCCTTGTCGTCATTGACCTGGTGACCAATGATCGCGCCGGCGGCCGTGCCGCCGACGATCTTGGCGGTGTCGCGCCCTTTCTCGCTCTGGCCCTTCTGGTTGATGCGGATCGCGACCGGCAGCGTCCTGCCGTCCGTGGCCACCAGCTGCGTGAAGTCGATCTTGAGCGCCGGCACGGCCCCGATCTTCTGGCTGCCGGAGGTGACCTCGGTGATGGTGCCGCTGATGGGCGCGCCTGCCCGGGCCACGACGCGCCCGTCCACCACCAGGTCGGAGGCCAGCTCGGCATTGACTCCCTGGCCCAGTGCCGCGGTCTTGGTCGAGTAGTCCGAGTTCAGCCTCACCGAAACCTGCGTGCCTGCGGGCACCGTCACCGGTGGCGGCGGGGGTGCCGCAGCGGGTGTTGGCGCCGGCGCTGGCGCCTTGGCAACCGGTTTCGACGTTGTGGTCGGCCGTGGCGTCGCCGCCTTCCTGGCCGCCGCGGCACTGGCCGCAGCCGCCGCCTCGCGGTCCGCGACAGCCTGCTCGCGCAGCTGCATCTCGACTTCCTTCGCCTTCAGTTCTGCTTCGCGCGCGGCCGCTGCGGCCGCCGCATCCTGTTCCGCCGTGGTCGCCGCCGCGACTTCTGCAGCCGTGGGGCCGGCAGTGGCTGCCGGAGGCGAAGCTTCAGGCGCCGGGGTGGACGGACCGCCGCAACCGGTCAGGATGGTCGCCGTCGTTGCCGAGAGTGCGAGCAGGATCGCAGCCGTGAGAGGGGATCGTCGAGCGTGCATGGTCATCTCCCGAGGCGCGAAAGCCCCGCGTACTTGATGGACAGCGGGAATTCTGCAGAGTTCGCCGCAAGACGCCAGAAAGGCGCCCGATCAGGATACTAGTTGCTGCCCGCGCCAGGGAGCTTGCGGCCGGCTTTCGGCCGGATGCCGCGCCGCGCCAGCGCCTCGCGCAGCAGGAACTCGATCTCGGCGTTGGCGCTGCGCAGGTCGGCGGCCGCGAGGCGCTCGACTTCGGCCCACAGCTGCGGGTCGATGCGCAGCAGGAAGGCCTTCTTGTCGGGGCTGGCCACCGTTGACCTCAGCCGGCCGTGGTCAGCGCACGGTCCAGCGCGGCCTTCAACCTGCGGGGCTCGTCCGTGCCCACCAGCAGCGCCTTGCCGTCCTTGCGTCGCAGCAGCACGGCATCGAACCCCGACACGTTGTAGAGCCAGCCGCGCCGCGTGCGATGCACGCCCCAGCCGTCGAGGAACCGCGTGCGCGTCACCTCCACGGACTCGAGGTCGGCAAGCGGCACCGTCTTGCGCGGCAGCCCGAGGCCGAACTGCACGCGCAGCGCATCGCCGGCGATGCGTACGGTGAGCGACGACCACAGCCAGCCGATCGCCACCGCGAGCATCGCGCCCAGCGACAGCGCGAGCAGGGCGGTCTGCGATTGCCGCAGGTCCTCCAGTGCGGTCATGCCGACGAACAGCAACGCACCCGCCAGCAAGCCGATGCGGATCGGCCAGCCGACCTGCGTGTGCTCGTAAAGCGGGCGGCTCATCGAGTGCGCTCAGGGGTAGAGCGTGCCCGTGTTGATGACGGGCTGGGCATCGTTGTCCGCGCACAGCACCACCAGCAGGTTGCTCACCATCGCCGCGCGGCGCTCGTCGTCGAGGTTGACGATGTTGCGCTCCGACAGCCCGGTGAGCGCCATCTCCACCATGCTCACCGCGCCGTGCACGATCTTGCTGCGGGCCGCGATGATCGCCTCGGCCTGCTGGCGGCGCAGCATCACCTGCGCGATCTCCGGCGCGTAGGCCAGGTGCGTCAGCTTGGCGTCCTCGACCACGATGCCCGCCTGGGCGAAACGCTCGGTCAGTTCGCGGACCAGCGAGGCGGCGACCTTGTCCTGGCCGGCGCGCAGCGTGATCTCGCCGGTATGCAGGTCTTCGCCTTCGTCGTAGGCGTAGTTCGAGGCGAGGTGGCGCACGGCGGCCTCGGCCTGGATGCGCACGTACTCCTCGAAGTCGTCGACGTCGAACGAGGCCTGCGCGGTGTCGCTCACCCGCCAGACGATGGCCGCCGCGATCTCGATCGGGTTGCCGCGCTTGTCGTTGACCTTGAGACGCTCGCTGGCGAGGTTGCGGGCGCGCAGGCTCATCTTCTGCTTCTTGAAGAACGGATTGGCCCAGCGCAGCCCCTCGGTGCGGTCGGTGCCCTTGTACGCGCCGAACAGCAGCAGGATGGCCCCCTCGTTCGGCTGCAGCATGTACAGGCCGGACATCAGGAACGGGCCGGCGATCAGCAGCGGCACGGCCACGAACAGCGCGCGGGGTCCCATGTGCGGCAACTGCAGCAGCGCGGCCAGGCCGGCGATGATCAATGCCAGCCCGACGACGATCCACAGGTAGCCGCTCGACGTGCGGCGCTCGATCTCGCTCGAGCTCGTCATATCGCGGGTGCTCATGGGTGCGTGTGCTCCGTCAGAAGATTGCAAAGTGATATCACTATGCTATGAGCTGCGGCCTGCGTCAAGTGCTCGCGCGCGGCCGGACGGTGGCGGGTCCGGCGCGCCGGGCTTGACGGCCCTGTCGCGGCAACGTAACTAGGGCGCCTGCCATCACGCAGGCAGGGGGAACAACATGAACACGGCTGTTGGCGCGGACGCGCTGGCGCTCGAGCGCCTGTACCACTGGGAACGCACTGCGCCCGATCGGGTGGTGCTCACGCAGCCCACGGGCGGCGGCGTGGTGCGCGACTACACCTGGCGCGAGGTCCTCGACCAGACGCGACGCATGGCGGCACACCTGCGCACGACCGGTCTCCAGCCCGGCGACCGGGTCGCCATCCTCGCCAAGAATTCGGCGCACTGGCTGATCGCGGACTTCGCCATCTGGATGGCGGGCGGCGTGTCAGTGCCGCTGTACCCGACACTGGCGGCCGGCACGGTGCGGCAGATCCTCGAGCACAGCGAGGCGCGGCTGCTGTTCGTCGGCAAGCTCGACGGCTGGGAGGAAATGCGTCCGGGAGTACCTGCCGGCTTGCCCATCGTCCGCCTGCCGCTGTCGGCGGCCACCGAAGGGGCCGCGTGGGACGACATCGTCGCGCGCACGCAGCCGCTCGCCGGCAATCCGGTGCGAGACGGCGACGAACTTGCGACCATCATGTACACCTCGGGCACGACCGGCACGCCGAAGGGCGTGATGCACAGCTTCGCGACCTTCGCCTGGTCTTACAGCACGGTGCGCAAGCGCCTGCCCACCGACGAGCGCTCGCGCGTGCTGAGCTACCTGCCGCTGTCGCACGTCGCCGAGCGAACGGTCGTCGAGCACAGCCTGCTCGCCAGCAGCCTGCACGTGTACTTTGCGGAAAACCTCGAGACGTTCGCGGCCGACATGCAACGTGCACGACCGACGATCTTCTTCTCGGTGCCGCGCCTGTGGGTGAAGTTCCGCCAAGGCGTGCTGGCGAAGATGCCGGCGCGGAAGCTCGATCGGCTGCTGGGCCTGCCGGTGGTGGGCCGCATCGTCGGACGCAAGGTGCTGGCCGGGCTCGGGCTCGACCAGTGCGAGGTGGCCGCGGGCGGCGCGGCGCCGATGCCGCCGGACCTGCTGCGCTGGTTCGCGCGGCTCGGGCTCGAGATCATCGAGGTGTACGGCATGACCGAGAACTGCGGCGTGTCGCATGCCACGGTGCCGGGCAAGCCGCGGCCGGGCACGGTCGGCTATCCGTATGACGGCGTGCAGTGCCGCCTCAATCCCGACACTGCCGAGATCGAGGTGAAGAGCCCGGGCACGATGCTCGGCTACTACAAGGATCCCGAGCAGACGGCGCAGGTGCTCACGCCCGACGGCTGGCTGCGCACCGGTGACAAGGGCGTGCTCGATGCCGAGGGTGGCCTGCGGATCAGCGGTCGCGTCAAGGACATCTTCAAGACCGGCAAGGGCAAGTACGTGGCGCCGGCGCCGATCGAGGACAAGCTGGTGATGCACGGCGCGGTCGAGGCCTGCTGCGTCACCGGCGCCAATCTCGGCCAGCCGCTCGCGATCCTGATGCTGAACATGGAGGCCGCGCGGCGCGCAGCCGATGCAGCCGAGCGTGCGGCGCTCGAGACGTCGCTGGCGTCGCACCTCGAGTCGGTCAACGCGTTGCTCGATCCGCACGAGCGGCTCGACTGCCTGGTGATCGTGACCCAGCCGTGGACGGTCGAAAGCGGGTTCATCACGCCGACCTTCAAGGTCCGGCGCAATCGCATCGAGGACGTGTACGCGGCGTACTACGAGCGCTGGGTGGTCGAGCGCCGCACGGTGATCTGGCACGAGACATGAAAAAGGCCCGGGGCGCGAGCCCCGGGCCTTGGCCGGCACGGCAGCCAGTTCGGCTCGTGATCAGAATTCGAGGCGGACGCCGCCCCAGAATGTGCTCGTCTCGTCGCCGATGTTGTAGCCGACGCTGAGGGCCCACATGTCCGTGATGTACCAGCGGCCCTGCACGCCAAAGTCGAACTCGTCACCGTAGTCCGAGAAATTCTGGTACTTGGCGGTCCCCTCCAGTTCGAAGCGCTCGGCGACGCGCGTGCGGACGCCGGCGCCCAGCGTGTAGCCGTCGTCGTTCGTGTTCCTGAGCGCCGCGACATTCGGTACGTCAATGTCAAAGCTGGCATAGCCGACCGTGCCGTAGATGTCGGTCTGCTCGGCGAGCGGCCAGGCAAAGCCGACGCCGATGTCCCACGGCTGGTAGGTGATCTCGTAGTTGGCGACATCCGTCTTCTGGTCCGCATAGCGGCCATAGACGAACCAGTTTTCCGTAATTTCGAAAGAGGCCTTCAGGCCCCAGCCGCCGACGGTTTCGCTGGCCTCGTCGATGTCGGTATTGGCATATCCGGCTTCCAGATAGCTGTAGCTCAGGCCTTCCGCCTGCGCAGCGAACGGCAGGATCGCTGCGGAAGCGACCAACGCGGAAATAATCCGGAATTTCATAACTGCTCCTTAAGTGCAGGATCTGTCTGGGGTTGGGCACGGTCCGGGAGGACCCCGAATCGCTTGTCCCCGTCATTATACTGCAGCGCAGCAAGAATTCTTTTGATCTTGTGACATTTTGGCAACGAATAGCCAAAAAGCCGGAATTCATTTGTTGCGCGGCCCCGACAGTCGGCTCAAATGGCGGTCTCGTAGGCAGCCAGGTCCGCATGGCGCAGCAGCCGACGGTAACGAATGGTGCTGTGCGGCCAGTTGTTGGTGATTGTACCGTCGGCGAGCTTGTACCAGCTCTGCTTGTCCGCGGCCCACACCGACCGCGCGAGGTCGCCCTGCAGCCAGCGGTTGTACTCCTCCATGACCGGACGCTTCACGTCGAGACGCCGTACGCCGGCCGCATCCATCTGGCGGATGGCGTCGATGATGTAGCCCACCTGCGCCTCGATCATCACCAGGATGCTGTTGTGGCCGAGGTTGGTGTTCGGTCCGTACAGCATGAACAGGTTCGGAAAGCCGCTCACCGTCACGCCCAGGTAGGCGTGCGCACCGTGCTGCCACTCCTGCTGCAAGTCGCGCCCGCCGGTACCCGTGACGCTCATTGGAGCCAGGAAGTCGGTGGCGTGGAAACCCGTCGCATAGATGATCACGTCGGTCGCAAACCGCTCGCCGCCCTTGCTGCGCACGGCCTCCGGCTCGATGCGCTCGACGGCGTCGGTCACGAGCCGTACGTTGGCGCGGCCCAGCGTGGGGTAGTAGTCGTCGTTGAAAAGTACCCGCTTGGCGCCGATCGGGTAGTCGGGCACCAGCTTCGCGCGCAGTGCCGGGTCCTTCACCTGGCGTCGCAGGTGCGCCTTCGAGCGCAGCGTGGCGAGCCACTGCACGATGCGTACCTGCTTCATCAGCGGCGTGAGCTGCAGCTCGCCGAAGAAGAACCACTGGAAATCGTGCAGTGCCTTCGCGAGCCACGGCCAGCGCGTCATGGCGCGCTGCACGCGCGGCGAGTACAGGTGGTCGTTGCGCGGCATCAGCCAGTTGGCCGAACGCTGGAAGATGGTGAGCTGTGACGCGAGCGGCGCGATCTGCGGCACGAACTGCACGGCGCTCGCGGCGTTGCCGATCACGACGATGCGCTTGCCGGCGAGGTCCACGCCGTGGTCCCAGCGCGCCGAGTGGAACTGCGCGCCGGCGAAAGCCTCGCGCCCCGGGATGGCCGGCACCGCGGGCCGGTGCAGCTGGCCCACGCCGGTGACCAGGAACTGCGCCTCGACCACCTCGCCCCCGGCGAGCTCGATGCGCCACAGGTTGCGGGCTTCGTCAAAGCGCGCCGCGGTCACCTCGGCGTTGAACCGGCAGTGCGGCAGCAGTCCGGACTGCACTGCGCATTGCACCGAGTAGGCCAGCAGTTCCGACTGCCAGGCGAAGCGACGGCTCCAGTCGGTCTTTTGCGCGAACGAGAAACTGTAGAGGAAGGACGGTGCGTCGCAGGATGCGCCCGGATAGGTATTGTCGCGCCAGGTGCCGCCCAGGGTGGCGCCCTTCTCGAGGATCAGGAAGTCGTCGATACCGGCACGCTGCAACTGCATGCCCATGCAGATGCCAGAGTGGCCGGCGCCGATGATCGCGATGCGGGTGGTAGTCGTCATGAAGTTTCGTCGTGGGTTGGGACCGGAGCGTCAGTTCATGTTGGCAAGGTAAGCCGGGCCGCCGAGCGCCGTCATCTGCCGCTCGATCCACGCCTGGCGCTTGCGCACCCACGGCCCGGGCTTCGTCACGCTGTAGCGTCTCGGCGCCGGCAGCACCGCCGCGAGCAGCGCGGCCTCGGAGCGGTTGAGCTTGGCGGCGTCCTTGTTGAAATAGGTGCGGCTTGCGGCCTGCACGCCCCAGGTGCCACGGCCGAACTGGGCAATGTTCAGGTACACCTCGAGGATGCGTTGCTTCGGCCAGGCCAGTTCGATCAGTACCGTGATGCCGGCCTCGAGACCCTTGCGGAACCAGCTCTGCCCGGGCCAGAGGAACAGGTTTTTCGCCACCTGCTGGCTGATGGTGCTGGCGCCGCGCACGCGCCGACCCCGCTCGCGGTCCGCGAGCGCCTTGTCGATCTGCTTGAAATCGAAGCCGCGGTGCCAGGGGAACTGCTGGTCCTCGGCCGCCACCACCGCGAGCGCCGCCTGCTTGGAGATCTGGTCCCAGTCGCGCCACTCATGGCGGAACTCGTAGCCCTCGCTGCGGGAGAACAGCTCCCCGACCCGCTCGCGCAACATGAAGGCGGTGGTAGGCGGATTCACCCAGCGCAGCGCTACCACCGCGACCACGGTGACGACGGCCCAGGTGGCCAGCGCCAGCAGCGCTGCACGACCCAGCCGGGCGAGTCGGCCCTTGCGACGCTTCGCCACGGTGGCAGCGGCGTCTGCAGACGCTCGGCCGGTCAGCCGGCGGGCGTGACTACGCGGGCGCTCTTCACCTCGATCGGCGTGACCGGCACGTCCTGGTGCCCGCCCTTGCTGCCGGTCTTGGTGGCCGCCATCTTGTCGACGACGTCCATGCCTTCGGTCACGTGGCCGAACACTGCATAGCCCGCGCCGCCGCGGCCTGGGTCGAGGAACGCGTTGTCGACGAGGTTGATGAAGAACTGCGAGGTGGCGCTGTGCGGATCGTTGGTGCGCGCCATGGACAGCGTGCCGCGCCGGTTCTTCAAGCCATTGTCGGCCTCGTTGCGGATCGGCGCGCGGGTCGGCTTCTGCTTCATGTCGGCGGTGAGGCCGCCGCCCTGCACGACGAAGCCCGGAATGACCCGGTGGAAGACCGTGCCGTCGAAGTGGCCGGCCTCGGCGTAATCGAGGAAGTTGCGGGCGCTGAGCGGCGCGTCCTTCTCGAACAGTTCGACGGTAAAGCTGCCGAGCGTGGTCTCGAATCGGATCATGGGTCGGGTCCGTGGCTGTCGTTGAGCGGGCGCATAGTTTACGCATACGGCCCGGATGTCGCGCGCCTGGTCCCCGGGCTCGGCACGGGCAGGGGTTCCCTGCGAGAATGGGCGGATGCAGCAGGGTCGGTCGAACAACATCCCCGTGTTCCGTTCGGAGCCGTGCCCCCGGCTCGATCCGCTGCAGGTGTTCGCGGCGGCCGGCACGGCTCCGCGTTTCTATTGGGAGCAGCCGTCCGCGCGCCGGTTCCGGGTCGGCATAGGCTGTGCCGCCCGCTTGACGGTGCAGGGTGCCGGTCGGTTCGGCCAGGCGGACGAGCGGGCGCGTGAACTCCTTGGCCAGCTGGCCTGGGATGGCCCGGGCCCGCGCGTCGCGCACCTGGTCGGCGGCTTCGCCTTCGCGCCGTCGCTCGCCGAAAGCGAGCTGTGGCGCGGCTTCCCCGACGGCGAGCTGCGCCTGCCCGAGCTCGTCCACTGGAGCGACGGCGATCTCTGCGTGCGGGATTTCTGCATCGGCAGCCGCTGGGCGGCTCTGCAGCCGCGACCGCTCGCGTTGTCGCATCCGGTGCGCGGCGCGGCCGAGATCGGCAACGGCGGACCGGGGCCCTACATCGCCAGCGTCAACCGTGCCCTCGAGGAGATCCGCCGCGGGACGCTGCGCAAGGTCGTGCTGGCGCGTGCCGTGCACGTCAAGGCCAGCCTGGGCATCGACCCGGTGTCGTGGCTCGTGGCGCTGCGCGAGCGGTTTCCCTCGTGCACGCTGTTTGCGGTCGGCGAGGGCGACACGGTGTTCCTCGGCGCGAGTCCGGAGCAACTGGTGCGGGTGCAAGGCGCAGAGGTGCAGACCGCTGCGCTGGCCGGTACCGCGCCGCGCGGCGCTTCACAAGCCGACGATCGCGCGCTCGGCGAAGCGCTGCGCGACAGCCTCAAGGACGGCGACGAGCACGCGATCGTGGTGCGCCACCTGCAGTCGGTGCTGGAGAAGTGCTGCGACGACGTCGAAGTCGCGAGCCAGCCGCGCCTGCTGCGGACCCGCACCGTGCAGCACCTGTGCACCGACCTGCGCGCGCGCCAGCGCGCTGGTGCGTCGGTGTCGCTGCTCCGCCTGGCCGAGCGGCTGCATCCGACGCCGGCCGTCGGCGGGGCGCCGGTCGACGAGGCATTGCGCTGGCTCGCCGACCACGAGCACGCCGAGCGCGGCTGGTTCGCCGGCCCGGTGGGCTTCCTGCGCTCGGACGGCGACGGCGAGTTTGTTGTAGCCTTGCGGTCGGCCCTGGTGCGCGCCAATCGCGCCACGGCGTGGGCCGGCGCA
Organism: uncultured Gammaproteobacteria bacterium; assembly: GCA_963731105.1. GTDB lineage: Bacteria > Pseudomonadota > Gammaproteobacteria > Steroidobacterales > Steroidobacteraceae > RPQJ01. The sequence goes on along the minus strand of CAVSUM010000005.1, from coordinate 224,780 downwards.
GGCATCGTGGCGCGCTCCGATCCGCGGGCCGAGTTCACCGAAACCGAGCTGAAGCTGCGCACCGTGCTTGGGCCGCTGCTCTGGGGAGCGCCCTGATGAACCATACCAATGCCGCGGGCGAGCCGGGCGCCGCCAACCTCCGCTTCGCACGCCTGCTGGTCGACGAGCTGCAGGCTGCGGGCGTCGTCGCGGCGTTCGTCTGCCCTGGTTCACGTTCCACCCCGCTGGTGCTCGCGGTCGCCAGCCAGCCTGGCCTGCAGTACAGCGTGCATCTCGACGAGCGCAGCGCGGCGTTCCATGCGCTGGGCTACGCCAAGGCCACCGGCCGACCGGTGGCGCTGGTCTGCACTTCGGGTACCGCGGGTGCGAATTTCCTGCCGGCGGTTGCGGAGGCCAGCCATGCGCGCGTGCCGTTGGTGGTGCTGACCGCCGATCGTCCGCCCGAACTGCGGGCCTGGGGTGCGGCGCAAACGATGGAACAGCGCTCACTGTTTGCCGGCTTTGCACGCTGGAGCGAGGAGGCGCCGTGCCCGTCCGAAGGCGTCGGCGACGGCTATGCGCGAGCGCTCGCGCGTCGCGCGGTGGCCGAGGCCATGGGTGCGGCCCCGGGTCCCGTGCACCTCAACCTGCCATTCCGCGAACCGCTGGTGCCTGCGACGATCGACGTGGAGTTGCCGCCCGGATCTGCGGCGTCGGTCGACTTCAGCGCCGCCCACACTCGAAGCACGCGACCCCGACGGCACGATCGTGCGTGCGCTGCGGAGCGCAGCGCGGGGCGTGCTGGTGTTCGGACCGGACAACTGGGATCCGTCGCTGGCCGACGCGGCGACGAGCCCTCGCGCAAGCGCTGGGCTGGCCGGTGGTCGCTGATCCTGCCTCGGGACTGCGAGCGGGCAACATCGCCTCGGAATCGCTTATTCACTACGCCGACTTGCTGCTGCGCCATCCGCAAACGGCCACCGCGCTGCGGCCCGAGGTCATAGTGCGCTTCGGCGGTGCCCCTACAGCCAAGGCCGTCAACGAATGGATCGCGCGCCACGCGCAGGCCGAGGTGTGGCTGGTGGACCCGGCCGGCGGGTTCCGCGATCCGCAGCATCGTGCGGTCAGGCATCTGTCGCATCACGCCGCGCCAGCTCGGCGAGCTGGTGCGCGCGTCCGCGGTCGCGCCATCGACCGAGGCACTGGCGTGGCGCTCGCGGTGGCGCGATGCCGATCGTGTCGGTCGGGACGGCGCTCATCGCTGCGCTCGACGCCGACGGGCGATTCCTGGCCCCGCAACTCGCGCGCGCGCTGTGGTCCGCCATGCCGTCGGGCAGCGCGCTGTATGCCGCCAACAGCATGGCGATTCGCGACCTCGACGCGTTTGCCGGCGCGCGTGCCGAGCCGCTCAGGCTGCTGGCCAACCGCGGCGTCAACGGCATCGACGGGCTCGTGTCGTCGGCACTCGGCGCGGCGCAGGCATTGCCGTCGCCCACGGTGCTCTGGTGTGGCGACCTGGCGCTGCTGCACGACGTTTCCGGCCTGCTCGCTGGCCAGCTGCACGCGGCCGACCTGACGATCGTCGTGAGCAACGACGACGGCGGCGGCATCTTCGAATACCTGCCGGTGGCGCGCGCGGTGCCGCGCGAAATGTTCGAACCGCTGTTCGCCGTGCCGCACGGACTGGACTTGTGCGCCCTGGCGCGCGGTCTCGGCTGGCAGGCGACGCGGGTGACAACGGCCGAGGCCTTCGCTGCGGCACTGTCGCACGCAATGACAGGCGGGCTGCACGTGATCGAGGTTCCCATCGATCGCGCGGCGAACACGGCACTGCACGCACAACTGAACGAGGCAGTGCGCTCCGCGCTGCATGAGGGCCCTGCGGCATGACCCGGCGCGCGCTGCACGTCGAGCGCCGCGGACGGGGGCCGGCATTGATGCTGCTGCACGGCTTCACCGGCACGGGACGTTCGCTCGCGGATTTGTCCGCTGCGTTCGATCGTGAGTTCGAAACGCTGGCGCCGGACCTGCCGGGACACGGCGCGAGCACAGGCGGCGCGCGCGATGGACGCTATGCGTTCGACGACACGCTGCAGGACCTGGTGGCGACGCTCGACGCCGCCGGCCACCAGCGAGCGCACTGGCTCGGCTATTCCATGGGCGCGCGGCTCGCGCTCGGCTGCGCGGTACGGCATCCCGACCGTGTGGCGTCGCTGGTGCTGATCGGCGGGCGTCCCGGAATCGCGGATCCGGCCGAGCGCGCTGCCCGACGACGGGCCGACGACGAGCTTGCAGCGCGCATCGAGGCCGTCGGCGTCGAGGCGTTCGTCGACGAGTGGCTGGCGCAACCACTGTTTGCGACCCAGCAAGGGCTCGACCCGGCGGTCCGCGCGGACCAGCGTCGTGCGCGCCTGCTGCACGATCCCCGCGAGCTGGCCGCGAGCCTGCGCGGTCTGGGGCCGGGAGCGCAACCGCCGCTGTTCGCAGACCTGCCGCGCGTCGACGTGCCGGTGCTGCTGGTCGCTGGCGCGCTCGACACGCGCTTCGTCGCAGCGGCGCACGAGATGGCCGCCAGCCTGCCGCAGGCCGACGGTGTGCGAGATCGCCGCAGCTGGTCACGCAGCGCACCTCGAGCAGCCCGCGGCGGTGATCGCGGCGGTCAGTGAATTCCTGCGCCGGGTCACGCACCCGGCGTCGATCCCTTCATCGCATTCGGTCCAGGAGACGGTTACATGACGGATACCTGCACGCGGGCGGCGACGCCCCCGAACTGGCAGTCGGTGCGCGCTACGAGGACATCCGCTTCGAGCGCGACGGCGGTCTCGCCAAGATCACCATCTGTCGTCCCGAGGTGCGCAACGCCTTCCGGCCGAAGACGCTGTTCGAGCTGATCGACGCGTTCTCGCGGGCGCGCGAGGACGGCACGATCGGCGTCATCATCTTCACGGGCGAGGGCGACCTCGCGTTCTGCTCGGGCGGCGACCAGCGCATCCGCGGCAACGAGGGCTACGTCGGCGACGACGGCGTGCCGCGCCTGAACGTGCTCGACCTGCAGCGCCTGATCCGCTCGCTGCCCAAGGTGGTGATCGCCGCGGTGGCGGGCTACGCGATCGGCGGCGGCCACGTGCTGCACGTGGTCTGCGACCTGACCATCGCCGCGGACAACGCGCGCTTCGGCCAGACCGGACCGCGCGTCGGCTCCTTCGACGGCGGCTTCGGCTCCTCGTACCTCGCGCGCATCGTCGGCCAGAAGAAGGCGCGCGAGATCTGGTACCTGTGCGAGCAGTACGACGCGCAGGAGGCGCTGGCCATGGGGCTGGTGAACAAGGTGGTGCCGGTGGCGGAACTCGAGGCCACCGCGGTTGCCTGGGGCCGGCGCATCCTCACGCACAGTCCGCTCGCGATCCGCTGCCTGAAGGCCGCGTTCAACGCGGAACTCGACGGGCAGGCCGGCATCCAGGAGCTGGCGGGACATGCCACGCAGCTGTTCTACATGACCGAGGAGGCGCAGGAAGGCCGCAACGCCTACAACGAAAAGCGCCCGCCCGACTTCGCGCGCTTCCCATGGCGACCGTAAGCGCGCGTTCCGCCTGGTGGCTGGCGATGCGGCCGGCGACGCTGACCGCGTCGGCTGCTCCGGTGCTCGTCGGCTCCGGCGCAGCGTGGGCCGACGGCGTGTTCTCGTTCTGGCCGGCGCTGGCGGCACTGCTCGGTGCGTCGCTGCTGCAGGTGGGCGCCAACTTCGCCAACGACGTGTTCGACTTCGAACGCGGTGCCGATACCCACGACCGGCTCGGGCCGCAGCGTGCCACGCAGCAGGGCTGGATCACCGCCGCGCAGATGAAGCGCGCCATGTGGCTCGCCTTCGCCGCTGCGGCCGTGGTCGGTGTGTACCTGACCTACCTGGCCGGCTGGCCGGTGTTCGCGCTCGGCCTGCTGTCGATCGCCGCGGCCTACCTCTACACCGGCGGGCCGCGGCCGTACGGCTACCTCGGGCTCGGTGATCTCGCCGTGTTCGTGTTCTTCGGTTTCGGCGCGGTGGCGGGCACGTACTACGTGCAGGCACTGTCCGTGTCATCGCTCGCGTGGATCGCCTCGATCCCCATCGGTGCACTCGCCACCGCGATCCTGGTGGTGAACAACCTGCGCGACATCGAGACCGACGCGCGCGCCAACAAGCACACGCTGGCCGTGCGCCTCGGCGACGGTCCGACTCGCAGGTACTACCTGCTGCTGCTCGCGGTCGCTTACCTGGCGCCCGTGTGGCTCTGGTGGTCGGGGCGGGCCGACACGTGGGTGCTGCTGCCATTGCTGTCGTTGCCGCTCGCGGTGCAACTGGCCGCGCGCATGCGGCACGACAGCGGCCTGGCGCTGAACGGCAGCCTGGTGCGCACCGCCCGCCTCGAAGTGGTGTACGGCCTGCTGTTCGCGCTCGGCCTGGCGTTGTGAGGATTGCCGCGGTACGCGTCACTCCGATACGGCTGCAGTTCGCGCGGCCGGTACGGACCGCGCAGGGCGAGTTCACAGCACGTGACAGCGTGCTGCTCGAGTTGCGGGACACGGACGGCGTGGCGGGGTACGGCGAGGCCGCGCCGTGGCCGGGCTTTGGCACGGAGACCGCGGTGCAGGCGGCGTTCCGCGCTGCTGACTGACGCCGTGCTGTCGTGACCGACCTGAGCTCGAGCCAGGTCAGTGCACCCGCTCTCGTTCGCTCCTGCACAGGCACCTGCGGCCCGCGCGGCTCGTGCAGGGTGCGCTGTGGGACCTGGCCGCTCGGCGGGGTGGTCGCCGCTCGCGGAACTCTTGCCGGCTTGCGTGGCCCGCTGCGGGGCGCGGGCGTGCAACGCGTACGCCGTGCAGCTCGCTGCTCGTCGCGCGCGAACCCGATGCGTTGCGCGACGAAGCCGCCAGGCCGTGGCCGCCGGTCATCGGTGCGGTCAAACTCAAGGTCGGTGCCCTGCGCCGCTCGTCGTGGACGTCGCTCGTGTGCGCGCCGTTCGCGAGGGACTCGGGCCCGGGGTGCGGCTGCGTATTGATGCCAATGGCGCTTGGAGCAGCACCGCAGGCGCACGCCGCTCTGGAGACACTCGCGGGGTTCGATCTCGACTACGTCGAGCAGCCGCTCGCGGCCGATGACATCGACGGTCTCGCTGCGTTGCGCCGCGAGGCGCTGGTGCGGATTGCGGCGGACGAATCGGTCGCGTCGGAGCAGGGCGCCTTGCGCCTGCTCGCGACGGGAGCGGCGGACGTCGTGGTCCTGAAGCCGGCCACGCTCGGCGGGCCTGCGCGCGCGCTCGAGATCGCGGCGCAGGCACGGCAGAGCGGCGTCGAGGTGGTGTTCAGCCATACGTTCGAGAGCGCAGTCGGTACCCGCCATGCGTTGCACTGCGCGGCAGCGTGGGGCGATGCGGCCGCCGTGCACGGGCTGTGCAGCGCCGGATTGTTTGCCGACGACGTGGCCGAGCCTGTGTCGTGCAGCGCTGGATTCGCTGCTGTAGGCGCTGCGCCGGGCCTGGGGATCTCGCTGTGAGCTTTGGCGCGGCACTCTTACAGCGTGCGGCGGAGACTCCCGATGCGCCGGCGCTCGAGATGATTGCCGCGACCTGGACGTTTCACGACCTCGCCGAGCGTGCGCAGCGTGCTGCTGCCTATTCTGCAGCAGGTCGCGCACAGCTCCGCGCCGGTCGCGCTGCTGCTGGAGGATGCAGGCGAGTTCGCGGCCTGGTTCCTCGGGACCGTGCTCGCGGGACGTACGGCGCTGCCGCTCAACCTGCGGCTCACGTCGGGTGAACTGGCGCAGCAACTTGCGGATTCGCGGGCCAGCTTGCTGCTGGGCACGATCGGCGATCGGCGGCTCGCGGAGCTGGCTGCGATCGTTCCCGGGCTGCAGGTGACCGCGGCACCGTCATGCTCCTCGTTGCCCGAGCCGCACGAGTTCGCGTCCCCGACCGCACGCCGACGCCGACGATGCGACACTGGCGATCCTGTTCACCTCCGGCACCTCCGGCCGCGCCAAGGGCGCCTGCCTCGGCTGGCGCAATTTCCAGGCCAGTGCGGTCGCTGCCGAAGACCGGCTCGGGCCGGTCGTCCGCCACCGCTGGCTTGCCTGCATGCCGTTGTTCCACATCGGCGGCCTGTCCATGCTGGTGCGCAGCGTGCTGTTCGGCGGCCCGGTTCGGCTGCAGCCGCGATTCGACGCGAAAGCGGTGAGCGATGCGCTCGACGGCGGGGACATTGCCGGCGTGTCGCTGGTGCCGACGATGTTGTCGCGCCTGCTCGCGCATCGTGGCGAGCGCGCCGCACCGCACGGGTTTGCAGATCGTGCTGCTCGGTGGCGCTGCGGCGGCCCCCGAGCTGCTGACGCGTGCGTTGTCGGCCGGCTATCCGGTCTGTCCGACCTACGGGCTCACCGAGGCGACCTCGCAGGTTGCAACGGCGGCACCGCCGCGTGCGGGTGCTGCGACTGCGATGCCCATGTTGCCGGTGCGTGGCACTGAGGTTCGCATCTTGTCCGGTGGCGGTGACCTGCCGCCCGGGGCGCCGGGCGAAATCATCGTGCGGGGACCAACCGTGATGCAGGGTTACCTGTACGACCCTGATGCTACGGCACGCTCGCTGCGCGACGGCTGGCTGCACACCGGCGATATCGGCTACCTAGACGCCGCAGGCGGGCTCCATGTGCTCGACCGCCGCGACGACCTGATCGTGTCGGGCGGCGAGAACGTCTATCCGGCCGAGGTCGAGGCGGTGCTGCTCGAGCATCCGTCGGTGGAGGAGGCTGGCGTGACCGGCATTGCCGACCCTGATCTCGGTGCGCGCGTGGTGGCCTGGATCGTAGTCTCGCCTGGCGCGAGCCTGCAGGTCGGAGGCGCTGCAGCAGCATTGCCGGAAGCACCTGGCGGGGTTCAAGCAGCCACGCGAATGCCGGTTCGTGGACTCATTGCCGCGCAATGCGGCCGGCAAGCTGCAGCGCCGGCTTCTTGGAGCGCTACAATCGCGTCGAGTCAGAATAACTCAAACTCAGCAGGAGAGTGCGCCTTGAGTGAAGTCAAGCTGGTCGTTCTTTATCCGTATCCGGCCGACGCCGCGCAGTTTGACCTGGACTACGCAGCGCACCTGCAGTTGCTGCACTCCATGATGAAGATTCCGCCGCATGCCAGGCCGTACACGGTGACGCGCTTCGTCGACCTGCCGTCGGGCCGGCCCGCCTATTACCAGATGTTCAGCCTGCCGTTCCCTTCCGTTGCAGCACTGCAGCAGGCGATGGGCTCGGCGGAAATGCAGGCGGTGGCGGCCGATGCGGCGCGCATCTCGTCGGGCGGACCACCGCTGGTGCTCGTCGGTGCCGAATAAGCGCTAGACTCGGCCCGTGACGAAGCACCGTGAATGACCGACGCGCCGCCAGAGCGTGAGGGGGAAGGGCCGTGGGCCAAGCTGCGCCGCCGCAAGGTCGTGCAGTGGGGAGTTCTCTACGCCGCAGGCGCGTGGGGTTTCCTGCAGGGCCTCGAGTACGTAACGGATACCTTCCAGTGGCCCGGCCGGGTCCAGCAGCTCATGACCCTGGCACTGCTGGTCGGCCTGCCGATCGTCCTCGTGACGTCGTGGTACCACGGCGACAAGGGACAGCAGCGCGTCAGTGCCGCCGAACTCACCATCATCACGCTGCTGTTCCTGCTGGGCGGCGGCATCTTCTGGCGCTACGACCGGACGAGTGAGGCGCCCGCGCCCGACTCGGCGTCGCTCACGCCATCGGCTGGTGTGCCGGCAGCGCCGTCGGACATTCCCGGACAAGTCGATCGCGGTGCTGCCGTTCGTCAACATGTCCGGCGATGCCGACAACGAGTATTTCTCCGACGGCATCAGCGAGGAAATCCTCAACGTGCTGGCGCGGGTGCCCGAGCTCAGCGTGGCGGCGCGGACTTCGTCGTTCCAGTTCAAGGGCGAGAAGCGCGACATCTCCGAGATCGCCACCCGGCTCAAGGTGCGGATGGTGCTCGAAGGCAGCGTGCGCAAGCAGACCGACCGGGTCCGCGTCACGGCGCAGCTGATCGACGCGCAGACCGGATTCCACCTGTGGAGCGAGACCTACGATCGCGAACTGAAGGACATCTTCGCGATCCAGGACGAGATCGCGCGCGCCATCGGCGCCGAGCTCAAGGTGCGCGTGCTCGACAAGGGCGAGGGCAACGTCGCGGTCAGTGGTACCACAGACGTCGCGGCGCACGACCTCTACCTGCGCGGACTCTCGCTGTGGCGGGTGCGCGAGGAGGACGAGCTGTTCGCTGCGATCGACGCGTTCGAACGCGCCATCGCCGCCGATCCCGGCTTTGCGCAGGCCTGGGGTGGCCTCGCCATCGCCTACGCAGTGCTGCCCGCGTACAGCAACCGCCTGACTCCTGCTGAGACAGAGGCGCGCAGCCTGGATGCCGCGCAACGGGCGCTCGCGCTCGACCCGACGCAACCCGAGCCTTACATGGCGATGGGCAATATCGCGGGCGTCGCTGGGCGCAGGCAGACGGCAACTGCCTTGCTGCGTCGGGCCATCGAATTGCGGCCGTCAGTCGGCCACCGCCCACCAGTGGCTGGGCACGACGCTGGTCGAGATGGGTGAACTGGAAAAGGGCATTGCGAGCCTCGAACGGGCCGCCGCGCTCGATCCGCAATCGCTGATCGTCGCCAGCAATCTTGCGTCGATGCTGCAGATCGCCGGACGTGACCAGGAGGCCATCGCCGCCTGCATGCCGACACTCGAATACGCGCCCGACTCGATCCTCTGCACCTCCGTTGATCGGGCTTTCGTACCTGATCCTGGGCGATCGCGAACGCGCCCGTCCCTTCTACGACCGCTGGGCGGCTGCGTGGGGCGGGGGCACGGAGCGGCAGGTGGCCGAGCTGTTCGACGTGCTGGAAGGGCGGGGCGATCCCAAGGCATTCGCACGCCGGCTGGTGGCGTACCCCGAACGCAGCTGGCGCGATCCGACCAGCGGCAACCTGTTCGGCGACCTCGACGTTCCCGTATTGCTGATGATGCTGGGCGAGCCGGGCCTGGCGCTCGACTACGTCGATCGTGGGTCACGTGGGGGGGTATGGATCGACCTGTCGTGGGGCGTGCTGATGCCGAGCCTCGACCCGATCCGCTGCGATCCGCGGTTCGTCGCGGCCGTGGAGAGGATCCGCGTGGTGGATCAGCGTGCCACGCGACTGTGCGCCGCGAAGCACGACGCTAGCTAGGTCTGATCACCGGCACTGGATCGCCGGCCCTCGGTGCAGCGCTCGCGACCCGCCAGGTCGCGATGGGTCCGCACGTCGACCAATCCAGCCGCTTCGAACAGGCCGCGCACGGACTCGCCCTGGGTGTCGCCGTGCTCCACGATCAGCCAGCCGCCCGGTACCAGGTATTGCGGAGCGGCCGCGACGATCGTGTGCAGCGCCTCGAGCCCGGTCGGGCCGGCGAACAGCGCCTCGGGCGGCTCGTAGCGCAGCACCGCCGGTTCCACGCGTGGATCGCCGGACGCAATGTACGGCGGATTGCTGACGATGAGGTCGAACGTTCGTCCTGCCGCAGGCTCGAACCAAGATCCCTGCGCCGTCACGACGCGCTCGCCGAGGCCGAGGTGGTCGGTGTTCGCCCGAGTCGCTGCGATCGCGGCTGGCGATAGATCCGTTGCCAGCACGCGGCACCGCGGCCGCTCGCTGGCCAGTGCGAGCGCGATCGCGCCGCTGCCGGCGGCAAGGTCGAGCGCCTCGAACGCGGCCTCGGTCGGGAAATGTGCCAGCGCACGCTCGACGACGAGTTCGGTTTCCGGCCGCGGGATCAGCACGCCCGGGCCGACTGCCAGCGGCAGCGACCAGAACTCCTTCTCGCCGAGCAGGTAAGCCACCGGCTCGCCGAGCCGGCGCCGGGTCACGTACGCCTCATATCGGTCGGTCGCTTCGCAGTCGAGGATGCGTTCCTCGGGGTGAGCGAGCAGCCATGCGCGCGTGCGACCGAGTGCGGCCCCGAGCAGCACCTCGGCTTCGCGGCGCGGCGCATCGGCGACGCTACCGAGCTGCGCGGCGCCTTCGTCGAGCAGTGTGCGGATTTCGGTGGCCATGCGGGGCCGGTCGGCCGTCAGTCGAGCGCGGCCAGCTGCTCGGCCTGCCACTCCTGCTGCAGCGGGCCGATCACGTCTTCGAGCGCACCGTCGACGATCGCGGGCAACTGGTAGAGCGTCAGGTTGATGCGGTGGTCCGTGACGCGGCCCTGCGGATAGTTGTAGGTACGGATGCGCTCGGAGCGGTCGCCCGAGCCCACCTGCAGCTTGCGCTGCTGCGCCTGCTGCGCGGCCTGCTTCTGCCGCTCGGTCTCGAGCAGCTTCGAGCGCAGCAGCGACATCGCCCGCGAACGGTTCTTGTGCTGCGAGCGCTCGTCCTGGCACTCGACCACGATGCCGGTCGGCAGGTGCGTGATGCGGATCGCGGAGTCGGTCTTGTTGACGTGCTGGCCGCCCGCGCCGGACGAGCGGTAGGTGTCGATGCGCAGCTCGGCGGGATTGAGCGCCACGTCCTCCACCTCGTCCAGCTCGGGCAGGATCGCCACCGTGCACGCCGAGGTGTGGATGCGGCCCTGCGCCTCGGTCGCCGGCACGCGCTGCACGCGGTGCGTGCCGGACTCGAACTTGAGGCGCGAGTACGCGCCGAGCCCGGCGATGCGGCTGATGACTTCCTTGTAGCCGCCGTGCTCGCCCGCGCTCTCGCTCAGCACCTCGACCTTCCAGCCCTGGCGCTCGGCGTAGCGCGAGTACATGCGGAACAGGTCGCCGGCAAAGATCGCCGCCTCGTCGCCGCCGGTGCCGGCGCGGATCTCGAGGAAGATGTTGCTGTCGTCGCGCTCGTCCTTCGGGATGAGCAGCCGCGTCAGATCGAGGGCCTCGGCCTCGAGCCGTGCGTCGAGCTCGCGCAACTCGTCCTCGGCCAGCGCGCGCATCTCGGCGTCGGCGCCCGCGGCCATTTCCGCCGTCGCACCGCGCTCGGACTCGAGGCGCCGGAACTCGCTGAAGCGCCGGGCCACCGGCTCGAGGCGCGCGTACTCCACCGACAGGTCGCGGAAGCGGCTCTGCTTGCCGATCACGTCCGGGTCGGACAGCAAGGCACCCACTTCCTCGAACCGCTCGACGGTCGTCTCGAGGCGTCGCCGGATGGAGTCCTTCATCAGTCGCCGTTGAGCCGGTAGATGTCGGCGATGGCGCGGATGATGTCCTCGTCGCCGCTCTCGGCGGCGTCGCGCAGGCGCTGGCTCGGCGCGTGGATCAGGCGATGGGTCAGCGTGTTGGAGAGGAACTCGAGCACCTCTTCGGTGCTGCGGCCCGCCGCCAGCATGCGCCGCGCCTGCTCGAGGGTGTGCTGGCGCACCTGCTCCGCCTCGTCGCGCAATCGGCGGATGGTGGGCGCCGCGCCGCGCGTGCGCTGCTTCAGCTCGAAGCGTTCCACCTCCGCGGCGATCATGTCCTCCGCCTGCCGCGCCGCCTGGCGGCGGTTCTCCATGTTCTCGTTGACCACCGACTGCAGGTCGTCGACGGTGAAGAGATACACGTCCTCGAGCTGGGCGACCTCCGGGTCGATGTCGCGCGGCACCGCGATGTCCACCATGAAGATCGGCCGGCGCTTGCGGGCGCGCAGTGCCTGCTCGGCCATGGTGCGCGTGATGATCACGTTCGGGCTGGCCGTCGAGGCCACCACGATGTCGGCCTCCTTGAGGTGCGCCTCGATCTCGTCGAGCCCGATCGCGAAGCCCTGGAACTCGGCCGCCAGCTCGCGCGCGCGGTCGATGCTGCGATTGGCGACGATCATCCGGCGCAGGCCGTCCGCGTGCAGGTGCCTGGCGGCCAGCGCGATGGTCTCGCCGGCGCCGACCATCAGGGCCGTACGGTTCTCGAGCTTGGCGAACACGGTCTTGGCCATTGCCACTGCGGCGGAGGCGACTGAGACCGCATTGGCACCGATCTGCGTGTCGGTGCGCACACGCTTGGCGACCGAGAAGGCCGCCTGGAACAGGCGGTTCAGCTCCGGGCCGGTGGTGCCGGCGTCCTGCGCGGCGCGGTAGGCGTCCTTGAGCTGGCCGAGGATCTGCGGCTCGCCGAGCACCATCGAATCCAGGCCCGAGGCCACCGCGAACGCGTGGTTCACGGCCTTGGCGTCGTCGAGGTGGTACAGGCAATGGTGGATGCTGGAGCCGAGCTGGTGGTAGCGCTGCAGCCAGTCGCCGAGCTCGGCCTCGCCGGACTCGGTCACGCAGTAGATCTCGGTGCGGTTGCAGGTCGAGACGATCACCGCTTCCTGCACCGGCGGCAGGGCGGCGAGGTCGCGCAGCGCGTCCGGGACCCGCGTCGGATCGAACACTACGCGTTCGCGCACCTCGACGGGCGCGGTGCGATGGTTGATGCCGACGACGACGAGGGACATGCGGTGACCGGGCGCGGAAAACCGCGAAATTCTGGTGGATGGCCGGGTGCAACACAAGCGCGGGGGTGGTTCCGCTATAGTGCGCGGCACCTGCGGAGACCCCTGATGCGCGTTCGACGACTGCCCGTACTTGCGGCCCTGCTGCTGCTCGCCGCCTGTGCCGGCACGCCGGATCAACCCGTCGTCGCCACCGGAGTGCCCAAGGCGCCCGAGGCGCTGCTGGCCGACGGCGATGCGGCGCTCGAACGCTACGAGCTGCCCGAGGCGGCACGGGCCTACCGAATGGCGGCCGAGGTCTCCCCGGACGAGGCGATCGCCGAGCAGGCGACCCGCATGGCGTTCGAGCACGCGCAGCTGGTCGAGACGGCACTCGCCGCGGAACGCTGGCTGGTGCTCAATCCCACCAGCGAGCAGGCGCGGCGGTTCGCCGGCGTCGCGGCGCTCGAGCTGCACCGGCTCGACGCGGCCGAGCAGCATTTCGCGCAGCTGGTCGAGAGCGCCTACATCAGCCCGGCGGCCGGCTTTCTGTCCCTGCTGTCCGCCGCTGTCGGATCACGGCACTCCGACCGACGTCACCGAGTTGTTCCGCCGGCTGGTGGCGCGCCATCCGGACGTCGCCGAAGGCCATTTCGCACTCGGCAGCGCTGCGCTGCGCTCCGAGAACTTCGCACTCGCCGTCGCGAGTGCCGGTCGCGCCACCGAGATAGCGCCGTACTGGGTCCCTGCGAAGCTGCTGCAGGCACGTGCGCTCGTGGCCTCCGGCGAGGAAGACGCCGGGCTCGCCGCGGCACGGCTTCTCGTGCTGGCACCGGACTCCGAAGTCGGCACGCACCTCGACTACGCGCTGATGCTCGCGGCGACCGGCCGGGAGGAAGAGGCGCGCGCGGTGCTCACACCCTATGCCGCGGGCGACACCGTCGTGCCGGGCGCGGTGCGCAGCCTCGGCGTACTCGACCTCGACAAGGGGGATCTCGACGCGGCGACCCGGCGCTTCGAGGACCTGTTGTCCACCGGCGCGCAGGCCTACGAGTCGCTCTATTTCCTCGGCCGGATCGCCGAGCGACGCGAGCAGCCGGACCTGGCGCTGCGCTATTACTCGCGCGTCGGCAGCGGCGACTACGCGTTGCAGGCCCAGGGCCGCGCCGCGCGCATCCGCGCCGAGCAGTCCGGGCTCGACGCCGGCCTGCAGTCGCTCGAGGAATTCGCGCGCGCCAACCCGCCGCTCGGGCCGGCCGTCGTCACCCTGCGTGCCGGCCTCGCCTCGAGCCTCGGCGACGAGAAGCGGTCGCTCGAGATCCTCGACGCCGGCCTGGCGCAGTACCCGGATTCGCTCGACCTGCGCATGGCGCGCGTGTTCGCCTACGAGCGCACTGGCCGCACCGATGATTCGATCCGCGACTTGCGCCAGCTGCTGCGCGAGCGTCCCGGCGACGCGGTGGTGCAGAACGCCTTGGGCTACACGCTCGCCGACCACGGCAAGAGCCTCGACGAGGCGGCCACGCTGGTTGCTGCGTCCCTCGCGCAGACGCCGGACAGCGCGGCTGTGCTCGACAGCATGGGCTGGGTGCTCTACCGCCAGGGCAAGGCGCAGGAGGCGCTGCCGTACCTGGTCCGCGCGAGCGAGCTCGGCGACGGAGAGGCCGAACTCGACCTGCACCTTGGTGAGGTGCAATGGGCGCTGGGTGACCAGGCCGCCGCACGGGCCACATGGCAGAAGGCGCTCGAGCGCCACCCCGACGACAAGCTGCTCAAGGAGCGCCTCGAGCGCGCCGGGCCGTGACACGCTGGGCGTGGCTGGCGGTGGCGGCACTCGCACTGGCGGGCTGCGCCACGGCGCCTCGTGCGCCGCAGGCGGGCGTCGCGCCCGATGCCGCGCAGCTGCAGCAATGGACCGCCACCGGCCGCATGGCCATCGCCGCCGCTGACCAGGGTGGCAGCGGCTCGTTCGCGTGGCGCCAGGACGGATCGACCACGGAACTCGACCTGCGCGGTCCGCTCGGGGCGGGCGGTGCCCGGCTGGTGGTGACGCCCGAGTCCGTGACGTTCGCCGATGGCTCGGGCCGATCGCTGGACGCCGAAGCCGCGCGAACCGAGCTGCGGGCGCGGCTCGGGGCGGACCTGCCGTGGGGACACATGCGCTACTGGATGCTGGGGCTGCCCGCGCCCGGGGAGACCGCAGCCGTTCAGGATGCGGCGGCGGCTCCATGGCGGGTGATCGAGCAGTCCGGCTGGCGGCTGGCCTACGACGCGTTCGTGAACGTGCAGGGGCTGTCGCTGCCGCAGCGCTTCACCGCCGAGCGGGCGCCGGTGCGGGTCAAGGTGATCGTCGACGGCTGGGTACCCTCGGTGGCGGGGGCGGCTGGGGAGCCAGGGTCGGTGAGCAGCGTTGGGGCGGGCGGCACCGGTGAGCCGGATTCGCCGCTGGGGCGACCGGATCCCTGGCCCGCGCCCGGCAAGCTCAACCTGTTCCTGCACGTGACCGGCCGCCGTCCGGACGGCTATCACCTGCTGCAAACTGCTTTTCAATTCATAGACTTGAGCGATCAGCTGCGCTTCTGGCGCAGGCCGCCCGGGGTGGTCGAGCGGATCACCGAGCTGCCGGGCGTGCCTGCCGAACAGGACTTGTGCGTGCGTGCCGCCCGGCTGCTGGCCGCCGACTCGGCCGGCGAGCGGCCCGGAGTGGCGATCGAGGTGCACAAGCGCCTGCCGATGCAGGGCGGGGTGGGCGGAGGCAGCTCCGACGCCGCCACGGTATTGGTGGCTCTGAACCTTTTGTGGGGGCTGGGCAAGGCCTCCGACGAACTTGCACGGCTCGGTCTCGCGCTGGGTGCCGACGTGCCGGTCTTCGTCCATGGCCGGGCTGCGTGGGGTGAAGGCGTAGGCGATCGATTGACCCCGCTCGACCTGCCTGAGCCCGTCTTCCTGCTGGTGCGGCCCGACGCCACGGTCAGCACCGCAGAAGTATTCAAAGCCCCTGAATTGACAAGGGATTCCGCGGCTATCACAATTCGCGGTTTCCTGCTGACGGGTGGCCGTAACGACTGTGAACCAGTCGTGCGGCGGCGCTTTCCCGCGGTGGCGGAAGCGCTCGACTGGCTGGGGCAGTTCGCGCCGGCGCGGCTCACGGGCACGGGTTCGTGCGTTTTTGCCGCGCTGCCCGACGAGGCGCGGGCGCGCGAGGTGCTCGGCCGGTTGCCGCGGCGCTGGACGGGATACGTGGTGCGGGGCCTGAACCGCTCGCCGCTGGCCGCGAGGTTGCAGTTGGAGCAGGGCGGGATGGGGCCCGCCCGCTGACGAGTTCGCTGGGGTGTCGCCAAGCGGTAAGGCAGCGGGTTTTGATCCCGCCATTCGGAGGTTCGAATCCTTCCACCCCAGCCATTGAGTGCTGGCAGGACGAAATAGGGGACATTCTCCTATTTTTCGCCCGGAAAACAGGAGAATGTCCCCGATGGACGGTCCGACGATGGCGGTGTTTTCGGGCAGCGCGAACCCGCAGCTTTCCCACGACATCGCGCGTTACCTGCAGGTGCCGCTGGGGCGGGCGCACGTCGGCCGCTTCAGCGACGGTGAGGTGACCGTCGAGATCATGGAGAACGTGCGCGGCCGCGACGTGTACGTGGTGCAGTCGACCTCGCCGCCGGCGAACGACCACATCATGGAGCTGCTGGTGATGGTCGACGCCTGCCGGCGCGCCTCGGCCGGGCGCATCACCGCGGTCGTGCCGTACTTCGGCTACGCGCGCCAGGATCGCCGCCCGCGCGCCACGCGCGTCGCGATCACGGCGAAGCTGATCGCGAACATGCTCGCCGGCGCGGGCGTGCACCGCGTGCTGACGGTGGACGTGCACGCCGACCAGATCCAGGGGTTCTTCGACATCCCCGTGGACAACGTATACGCGTCGCCGGTGCTGCTCGGCGACGTGTGGCGGCAGAAGTACGACGACCTGGTGGTCGTCTCGCCGGACGTGGGCGGCGTGGTGCGCGCCCGCGCGATTGCCAAGCGCCTCGACGACGCGGACCTCGCGATCATCGACAAGCGCCGGCCGCGCGCCAACGAGTCCGAGGTGATGAACATCATCGGCGAGGTCGAGGGCAAGAGCTGCGTGCTCGTCGACGACCTCGTGGACACCGCGGGCACGCTGTGCCACGCGGCGAAGGCATTGAAGGACGTCGGCGCGAAGCGCGTGGTGGCGTACATCACCCACCCCGTGCTGTCGGGCCCGGCGATCGAGCGGATCGAGGCCTCGGTGCTCGACGAGCTGGTGGTGACCGACACGATCCCGCTGCGCGACAACGCGCGCGCGTGCCGCAAGGTGCGGCAGCTGTCGGTCGCGGGCCTGCTCGCGGAGACCATGCGCCGCATCCGGGACGAGGAGAGCGTGAGCTCGCTGTACATTGACTAGGGGGTAGGGGATAGGGGGTAGGGGATAGTGACGGAATCAGATCGCCGACGTAGTCGGCTTCCGCACTACCCCCTACCCCCTGATCACTACCCCCTTTCCTGGTGCTGTCAGACTTGGTCGCGATTCGACGGCATGTTGTTGTTGTTAATCGGAGCTAACCATGAAGACTTCTTTCGAACTCGCCGCCGAGTTCCGTGACGCCGAGGGCAAAGGTGCGAGCCGCCGCCTGCGTCGCGTGAACAAGGTCCCCGCCATCCTCTACGGTGGCCACCGTGAGCCGCGCGCCCTGGCGCTCGACCACACCAGTCTGTTGCTGATGCTGGACAACGAGCGCTTCTACTCGACCATCATCAACCTCAAGGTCGGCGAAGTGTCGCAGGCCGCCGTGCTGAAGGACGTGCAGCGCCATCCGGCGAAGAACGCCGTCCTGCACATCGACCTGCAGCGCGTGCTCGAGAACGAGAAGATCCGCATCGCGATCCCGCTGCACTTCAAGGGCGACGCGGCAGCCCCGGGCGTGAAGAAGGGCGGCGTGGTCTCGCACCTGCGCAACGAGGTCGAGGTGCTGTGCCTGCCGAAGGACCTGCCCGAGTTCGTGGACGTGGACCTGTCGGGCCTCGACATGAACCAGATGCTGTACCTCGCGGACCTGAAGCTGCCGGAAGGCGTCGAGATCCCCGAGCTGACGCATGGTCGCAATGCGCCGGTGGTGTCGATCCACCACGCGCGTGCCGAGGAAGTCGAGATCGCCGACGGCCGAGGCGGCGGCGGCTGCTGCTGCTGGTGCGGCGGCGACCGCGGCTGCGGCGGCTACGGCGGCTGCGGCGGTGAAGCCGGCGGCCGAGGCCAAGAAGGACGCCAAGAAGTAACCGGCCTCCGGGCCGGGCGACGCGGGCCGCCCTTCGGGGCGGCCCGTGCTTTTCCGGGATACCACCATGGCTGGCACGCCGTTGCAGATCATCGCGGGACTGGGTAACCCCGGCCCCGAGCACCGGCTGACCCGGCACAACGCCGGGTTCTGGTTCGTCGACGCGCTGGCACGGGCCCAGGGGACGGAGTTCCGCTCGCACTCGCGCTATCACGGCGAGGTCTGCCGCGTGCAGCTCGGCGGCCGCGAGGTGACGCTGCTCAAGCCGCAGACCTACATGAACCGCAGCGGCCTATCGATCCGCGCGTTGCTCGACTACATGAAGGTCGCCGGTCGGCGAGCTGCTGGTGGTCCACGACGAGCTCGACCTCGCACCCGGCACCGCGCGCTTCAAGCTCGGTGGCGGCCACGGCGGCCACAACGGCCTGCGCGACACCATCACGCACTGCGGCGCGGACTTCTGGCGCCTCAGGCTCGGCATCGGCCACCCGGGCGACCGTTCCGAGGTGATTGACTACGTGCTGCAGCGAGCGGCACCCGCTGACGAGGAAGCGACCGTCGCGAGCCTCAGCGCGTCGCTCGAGGCGCTCACGGTGTTCGTGGGCGATGGGGCCGAGAAGGCCATGAAGCAGCTGCACTCCAAGGCCGGTGATTCGTGATCTGATTCGTGACTGGTAAGTGGGCTGCGGTTGCCGCTCTCACACGCCTCACGAGTCACTAATCACCAGTCATTTCCATTAGACATCCAGAACCCGCCGGAGCATCCCTCACCTTGGGTATCAAATGCGGCATCGTCGGCCTGCCAAACGTCGGCAAGTCCACGCTCTTCAACGCGGTCACGCAGGCGCAGAACGCCGCGGCGGCCAATTATCCGTTCTGCACCATCGACCCCAACGTGGGCGTGGTGCCGGTGCCGGACCTGCGGCTCAAGGCGCTGGCCGACATCGCCAGGCCCGAGAAAGTGCTGCCGACGACGGTCGAGTTCGTGGACATCGCGGGCCTCGTCGCCGGTGCCTCGAAGGGCGAAGGCCTCGGCAACAAGTTCCTGGCGCACATCCGCGAGACGGACGCCATCGCGCAGGTGGTGCGCTGCTTCGTCAATGACGACATCGTGCATGTCGCCGGCAAGATCGACCCGCTGTCCGACATCGAGGTGATCAACACCGAGCTCGCGCTCGCCGACCTCGAGACCGTCGAGCGCGGCCTGCTGCGCGCCGAGAAGGCGTCGAAAGCCGGTGACAAGGACGCGATCCGCCAGCGCGAACTGCTGAAGCGCGTCCGTGAGCACCTCGATGCGGGCAAGCCGGTGCGCACGCTCGAGATGGATGCCGCCGAGCGTCCGCTGCTGCGCGAGTACTGCCTGATCACGGCCAAGCCGCTGATGTACGTCGCCAACGTCGCGGAGAACGGCTTCAAGAACAACCCGTACCTCGAGACGGTCGAGAAGCGTGCGGTCGAGGAGGGCGCCGACGTGGTGCCGGTGTGCGCCGCGATCGAGTCCGAGATCGCGCAGCTCGAGCCGGACGAGCGCATGGCGTTCCTCGAGGAACTGGGGCTGCACGAGCCGGGGCTCGACCGCGTGATCCGCGCGGCCTACCACCTGCTCGGCCTGCTGACGTTCTTCACCGTCGGCCCGAAGGAAGTGCGTGCCTGGACGACCCACAAGGGTGCGCTGGCGCCACAGGCGGCCGGCGAGATCCACACCGACTTCGAGAAGGGCTTCATCCGCGCCGAGGTCATCGCCTTCGACGACTTCATCGGCTGCAAGGGCGAGCAGGGCGCCAAGGAAGCCGGCAAGATGCGGCTCGAAGGCAAGGAATACGTCGTCCGCGAGGGCGACGTCATGCACTTCCGCTTCAACGTCTAGGCCCTCACCCGCCCTTCGGGCACCCTCTCCCGCGAAGGCGGGAGAGGGCTGGGGAGAGGGTTCGGGAGAGGGTTCTTGACTCCCCCTGCCGCGGCCCGGAAAATCGCGGCCCCCCTCGTGGTGAGGTAGCTCAGACGGTTAGAGCGAGGGATTCATAACCCCTAGGTCGGGAGTTCGATTCTCCCCCTCACCACCACTTTCCTCCTGCAGGTACCGCAGGATTCCGTAAGCCAGCAGCGGGCCGCCTTGCGGCCGCGATCACGACCTGCTGGTCGGCGCGCTGGCGACATGGCGAGTTTTCCGTAGCGCACCCCGGGCGCATCCCGGGCTGCGGACGTAATCCTTCTGAATCATCTACACTGATGCCCTGGTCGCGAGCGGCCGGCTGCGCGACAACAACAGGGGACACCGCATGGACACCAACCTGCTCGTCATGCTCGGCCGCCTGGCGGGCCTCGCCGGCATCCTGTTCTGCATCGTCGCCGGCATCGCCCGCTTGCTCGGCAACTTTTACCTCGCCGGCTTTGCGGTGAGCACCCTGCTGCAAGTCGGCATGGCCGGACTGCTGATCGGCAGCTTCGTGCTGCTGGTCGCCCTGAACCAGCGCGACTGACCGCAGCGCGCCGGGGCGACCCATGTCGGCCGACGTCGACGCGAAACTCGCGAACCGCATCCTGTTGGGCCTGGTGCTCGGCGCAGTCGCCGGCACCCTGGTGCTGCTGATTGGCGGCGCGGTGCCGGCGCTGCTCGACGGCGCCCGGTGGTTCGCCACCACGATCTGCGACCCGCTCGGGCAGGTCTTCCTGCGCTTGCTGTTCTTCGTGGTGATCCCGCTGGTGTTCGCTTCGCTGGCGCACGGCGTCGTTCAACTTGGAGATCTCTCGAACCTGGGGCCGCTGGCAGGGCGTACCTTCGCGCTGTTCTTCGCCAACATGCTGATCGGCGTGACGCTCGGCGTGGTGATGATGAACATGCTGCAGCCGGGCGGCCGGCTCGACGAGGCCACCTCCGCGCGTTTGGTGCAGGAATACAGCGGCCAGGCGCAGGCGCACGTGGCGACCAGTGCCGCGCGACCTGACGATCACGCCGACGTCGGTCGTGGACATGTTCATGCCGCGCAACCTGTTCGGGGCGTTCGTCGGCAACCAGCGCAACGTGCTCGGCGACGTGCTGCCGCTGATCCTGTTCGCCGTCCTGGTGGGAGCCGCCGGGCTCGGCCTGCCGAAGGAGCGCCGCCACGGGCTGCAGCAGGGCCTGGAGACGATCGCGCAACTGATGACGGGCATCGTCCATTTCGCGCTGCGGCTCGCGCCCTATGCGGTGCCGGCGATGATCTTCAGCGTGGTGGTCAAGATCGGCTTCGACATCATCGTCGCCCTGGGCCTGTTCGTCGTCGGCTGCCTGTTCGTGCTGCTGCTGCACCTGTTCGGCACCATGTCGCTGTGGCTGCGGTTTCTCGCCCGGCGCGATCCGCGCCAGTTCTTCCGCGACATCAAGGACGTGCTGGTCACCGCCTTTTCCACCAGCTCGAGCAGTGCGACGCTCCCGGCGTCGCTGACCGTGGCGCGGGAGCGGCTCGGGATCTCCCCCTCGACGTCCGGCTTCGTGCTGCCCCTCGGCGCGACGATGAACATGAGCGGCACGGCCCTGTACGAGGGCTGCGTGGTGCTGTTCGTGGCGCAGGTGTTCGGCGTGCATCTCGATCTCGCGCAGCAGCTGACCCTGGTGTTCCTGTCGGTCCTGAGCGCAGTCGCCGTCGCGTCCATCCCCGGCGGGTCGCTGCCGCTGATCGCCGGCCTGCTGGTGGCCTTCGGCATCCCGCCCGAAGGCATCGGTATCATCCTCGGCGTGGATCGGATCCTCGACATGACGCGCACGATGACCAACGTCGGTGCCGACCTGGTGACCGCGGCCATCATTGAGGAGCACTCGAGCCCGCGAGCCCGGCCTTAAGTACAAGCCGCGAGCCGCCGGCGCCTCCGGCGGGTCTGGCAGGTCTATTCTTGGCATGACACCGGCCGTGGTCGTCGGCCGTGGGAGGTGCCCGTGGACGCACTGCGCAACATCCTCGTCCTCATGGAGCCGGGCAGCGAGTCGCAGCCCGCATTCGACGCCGCACTGCTGCTGGCACGTCGCTTCGGTGCGCGCCTCGAGCTGCTGATGAGCGACTACCAGGACCTGCACGCGGCCTATTTCCAGCCGCCGACGGCCACGGTGCAGCAATTCCACGACTCGGTGATGGCGGCGCACCGCGCGGTGCTCGAGCGCTACGAGCAGCTCGCGGCCGCGGTGGGCGTGCCGGCGATCTGCGAGGCGCTGTGGGGCACGCCGTTCCACGAGATCGCGCTCGGGCGCATCGCGGCCACGCGGCCGGACCTGGTCGTGAAGCACAGCGTGCACCACAACCGCATCGAGCGGACGCTGTTCACCGGCTCGGACTGGCACCTGATCCGCGACTGCCCGGCGCCGCTGCTGCTGGTCAAGGCGCCGGAGCGGTTGGTGGGTTCGAAGATGCTGGTGTGTGTCGATCCACTGCACGCGCACGACAAGCCAGCCGCACTCGATCACCGCCTGCTGCGCACCGCCAAGTTCCTCGCCGGTCCGCTCGAGGCCGAGGTGCATGCGCTGCACGTGTTCTCGATTCCGATGCCGGTCACGGTCGTGGGTGATGCCTACATCGCAGCCGCCGCGATCCAGCCAGCGGAGGCCACGGTCGAGTCAGCTACGAAGGCGTTCCGTCGGCTGATGCTGGAACACTCGCTGCCGATGGAGCATGCGCATCTGAAGGTCGGCGTGCCGGCTCGCGACATCCTGGCCGAGGCGCGCACGCTCGACGTTGGGCTCGTGGTCATGGGCGCGGTGTCGCGGGGCCGACTCGATCGCTGGTTCGTGGGCAACACGGCCGAGGCGGTGCTGGACCGGCTGCCCTGCAATGTCTGGGTGGAGCGGCCTGCGGCGGCCTGAGCGTCGGCCAGCCTAGTTGCGGTTTCGGAGCGCCAGCTGCTCGAGCACGCGCTCGATCGCGGACGGGTCGCTGGTGTCTACCGGCACCACGACCGATTGCTGCTGCACGTCGAACGGCTCCCAGTAACCCGGCTGCCGCTGCAACACATCGAGCCCTGCCTCCGAGGCGTCGTTGCGCGCGGCCGCCCGCGCCGCCACCCGCTCGCGCAGCACGGCCTCGGGCGCACTGCAATGCACGATGGTGCATGGCGCTTCGGCACGCCGCGCGAGATCCAGGAATTGCCGCCGCTCGCCGTGGCGCAGGAATGCCGCATCCACGACGATCGATTCACCCGCTGCGAGCGCCGCTGCTGCGCAGTCATGCAGATGCGCGTAGGTGCGTTCGTTGAACTCGAGCGAGTAGATGCCGGCGTCGGGCGGCGAGCGTGAATCGGCATGCGCCTCGAGCCCGGCGAGCCGCTTGCGCTCCACGTCGGAGCGAACGTGCAGCGCGCCGAGCCGGGATGCCAGTTGCCGCGCCAGCCACGTCTTGCCGGAGCCCGACAAGCCGCAAGTGATCATCAATGCCGGTCGGCGTGGCACGACGCGCGCCCTGGCCCAGGCGAGGTAGCGCGAGCAATCGGCGACGGCGGCTGCGCGCGGCGCCGATCCGGCCTCGAGCTGCAGCGCCCGCAACGCATCGACTTTCGCGCGCACGAGGGCACGATAGGCCTCGTAGTAGGGCAGCAACGGCAGCGCGGTCCACGCACCGAGCGCTTCCACCCACGCCTGCAGCACGGCACGGCGCAGCTCGGCGTGCCTGCGCTCGGCGAGGTCCATGGTCAGGAATGCGATGTCGCTCACCACGTCGATGAACCGCAGCTTCGGGTCGAACTCGATGCCGTCGAACGGCGTGAGCGCACCGGACCAGCGCACGACGTTGCCGCAGTGCAGGTCGCCGTGGCATTCCCGTACCCAACCTGTGGCCTGTCGTTCGAGCATCCGTGGTCGCAGTCGTGTGTGCAGTGCCGTGACGTCGCGTTCGAGATCGTCCACGACGGTGCGCCACGCAGCAGCCTCAGGCAGCGCGCGCAGCTCGGCGAAATTGTCCAGCGTCACTCGGTGGATGATGTCCGGCCGGCCGAAGTCGGAACCGGCCGGCGCCACGGTGGCCGCGATATGAAAGCGCGCGATGGCCACACCAAGCTGCGCCAGGTCGGCCGCCGTCACGGCATCTGCTTCCAGCAAGGCGGCCAGTTCGTCCTGCGGTGCAAACTGACGCATGCGCACGGCGTACTCGACCGGTTCTCCGCCACCGTCGACGCGCGGCGCTGCTGTCGGCCCGCAGATCGTACTGACGCCGAGATACAGGTCGGGTGCCAGCCGTCGGTTCAGGCGCAGTTCCTCCTCGCACAGCGCCCGCCGGCGCTCCAGCGTCGAATAGTCGAGGAAACTCAGCCGGATCGGCTTCTTGACCTTGTAGGCGACCTCGCCGGTGAGCAGCACCCAGGAAATGTGGGTTTCGGCGACCCGGATCGGCTCGTGCACCGGGTGCGGGTAGGCCGCCGGCCGGAGCAACCCTGCGATCAGTTGTCCGGGGACCGGGGCTGGCATGCGTTTCTGGGAGCTCCCGGTCAATTCAGGTGTCGCCCGGAGATCTCCGGCCAGTGTACGCTTGGTCCGCACGCCCGGCGTCCCTGTGATCAATACTTATTCTCGGGACCCGGCGTCGTTCGACAATGAAACCGTCCCCCAGGGTGGGGACGACTGCGGAGGAACAACAACCGTGACCATTCCCGTCCAGATCACCTTCCGTCACATGGAATCGTCGGCCGCCGTGGAAACTCGGGTGCGCGAGCTCACGAACCACCTCGGCACGTTCAGCGACCGCATCCAGGGGTGCCGGGTCGTCGTCGATTCGCCGCACCGCCACCAGCACCAGGGCAAGGTGTTCAACGTGAAGCTGCAGCTTACGATGCCGGGCGACGACGTCGTGGTCGACATGGAGCGACCGAACCGTGACGGCCACGAAGACGTCTACGTGGTGCTGCGCGACGCGTTCGATGCCGCCCGGCGGCAGGTGCAGGCGCGCATGGCGAGCCTGCGCAACGAACCGAACCGGCACGAAAAGCTGTCGTGACTGATGGCCGGGTCCGCGCCGCGGGCCCGGCGCCGGGGCACACGATGAGACGACCATTGCTGTTCGCCTTCCAGGCGAGCGCTGAGTTCGGCCGGCGCGTCGCCACGGCGGCGGGGGTCGAGTTGTCGCCGCTCGAGGAACGCGAGTTCGAGGGCGGCGAGCACAAGACACGGCCGCTCGTCAGTGTGCGCGGCGAGGACGTGTTCGTGGTCCAGTCGCTGAGTGGCGACTCGGCCGCCAGCGCCAACGACCGGCTGTGTCGATTGCTGTTCTTCATCGCCGGTGTCAAGGACAGTGGCGCGGCACGGGTCACCGCCTGCGTGCCGTTCCTGGCGTACGGCCGCAAGGATCGCCGCACCAAGGAGCGCGACCCGGTCACGCTGCGCTACGTGGCGCAGCTGTTCGAGGCGATGGGCACGAACCACCTGCTGGCGCTCGACGCGCACAACCTCGCCGCCTTCGAGAACGCGTTCCGCTGCCCGGTCGATCACCTCGAGGCGGCGCCGCTGATGGCCGACCACCTGGCGGCCCGGCTCGGCGACATGCCGGTGTCGATCGTTTCGCCCGACATCGGTGGTGCGAAGCGCGCGCAGCGACTGCAGGAGCTGCTCGCGGCCAGGCTCGGTCGCGAGGTGGGCTTCGCGATCATCGACAAGCGGCGCAGCAGCGGCGTGGTGTCGGGCGGCGACCTGGTCGTCGGGCCCGTCGAGGGGCGGCATGCGGTGCTGGTGGACGACCTGATCAGTGCGGGCACCACGCTGATGCGCGCGGTGCAGGCCTGCCGCAAGGCGGGCGCTCGCTCGGTGGATGCCTTCGCGAGCCACGGCGTATTCGAGCCGGAGGCGAGGCAGTTGCTTGGTCCCGACGGCCCGGAGCGACTGGTGGTGACGGATTCGATCCTGCCGACGCGGCTCGCTGATCCCGGCGACGGTCGACTGGTGGTGCTCGAGGCGTCGGCGCTGTACGGCGAGGCCATTCGCAGGATCACGACCGGCGGTTCGGTCGTGGCGCTGCGGGAAATGCAGCCGCGCAGGCCCTAACCCGTCGCGAGCCGCGCGGCGTCGAGCGCCAGCTCCAGGTACTCGCGCGCAGTGGCGAGCCAGCGCTCCGTGCTGCCGTTGTCCGGCTCGTTGGCGCGCCAGACGTACAACTTGGCGCGAGTCGCGGCGCGGTGGCTGCGATAGAACTGCCGCAGCACGCTGCGGCGCGTCGTCGCCGAGTCGCGCGCGGCACTCACGGCCGATTTCCTCGCCAGCGGCAGCGTGGCCGATCCGCGCGCACTCCAGCGCCAGGAACTCGAGCTCCTCCACGCGATCGAGCACCCGCAGGTTGCGATCGAACTCCAGGCAGTCGATCACCACCGGCGGATCGTCGAGCACGACGTGCTCGGGTCGCAGGTCGCCGTGCGCTTCGACGACGCAGCCCGCGGCAGCGCGGGCGGCGAGCCAGTCCGGGTGGGCCGCCAGGAACGCAGACTGGGCGGCATGCAGCCGGTCGGCGCCGGCGGCGTCGAGGGTATGCAACACGGCGTGGTTGGCGAGGATCTGCGCGCGCAGGCGTGCAGCGAGCGCTGCGCCGTCCGCAACCGCCGTCGGCTCGCGCGCATAGAAGTCCGCCAGTAGCGCGGCCACCCGATGCAGGTCGTCGGCGGTCACGCGACCATGTGCCAGCAACACGTCCAGCATGCGGCCGCGATCGAGCCGACGCATCTCCACGAGCCAGTCGACGACTTCGCCATTGCCATCGATCGCAAAGGTGCCGCCGGAGTCGCGGGTCAGCGGACGCGTGCCGAGGTAGGTACCCGGGGCGAGCCGGCGATTGAGCCGTACCTCTTCACCGGCGCCGACGCGGCGTGACTCAAGGCCGCGGTAATCCATCGGATCGCGGCACACCGGCTTGCGCAGCTTCCAGGCGCGGTCGCCCACCAGGAACACCCACGCAAAGTGCGTCTCGATCGCCTCGTCGCCGGCGCCGAGCCGGTCTCGCAGCCACGCCACTTTGGCCGCGAGGGCAGCGTGGTTCGGAGCCGAATCGTGTGATTGCGGGGGTGCTTGGTGGGCGCTCATTCGCAGCCTTGGGGGCAGCGTGCCTCGCAGTCGAGCATAGCACTTAGGTACTTGCGCGCATGGCGCGCCGGGCGACGACGCGGAACATCTTCCGGGGAGGCTGGAGGATCACGATGCAACGCGTATTCGCGGATCGTGCCGATGCCGGCCGCGCGCTCGCGCGCGCACTCGAGGCGCACCGCGGCGCTGCCGACACGCTCGTGCTCGGCCTGCCGCGCGGCGGGGTGCCCGTCGCTTTCGAGGTCGCGCAGGCGCTGTCGCTGCCGCTCGACGTGCTGGTGGTGCGCAAGCTTGGGCTGCCGTGGCAGCCGGAACTCGCGATGGGCGCGATCGCGAGCGGCGGAGCACTGGTGCTGAACGACGCCGTGGTGCGTCATCTCGGCGGACACAGCGCGGAGTTCGATGCCGTGCGCGCCCGCGAGCAGGTGGAACTCGAGCGGCGCGAGCGCAACTACCGCGGCGACCGTCCGCCGCTCGCAATGCGCGGCCGCACCGGCATCCTGGTCGACGACGGTCTCGCGACGGGCGCCACCATGGAAGCCGCCGTGCGCGCGCTGCAGGCGCTCGGCGCTGCGCGCGTCATCGTCGCGGTGCCGGTTGCCTCACCCGAGGCGCGCGACCGCATCGCGGCCGTCGCGGACGAGGTCGTCTGCCTCGCGGCGCCGATGTTCTTCAGTGCGGTCGGCCAGTGGTACGCAAACTTCGGCCAGACCGAGGACGCCGAGGTGCAGGGCCTGCTCGCGCGTGCGCATGCTACGCTCGGACGAAAAAGTGACGCGACCGGAGGTGGGCGATGAGCGAACAGGGTCCAGAGGTCATCCGCATCGACGAGTTCAGCGGGCGCGAGGACGCGCTCGAGCTCGATCCCGCGCGGCTCGCTGCCGGCAGCCCGCTGCCCGCGCAATTCGTGCGCAACCTCTACACCGACGACACCGGGCGGTTCTTCGGCGGCATCTGGCGCTCCAGCCAGGGCGCGTGGCACGTGTCGTATACCGAGAACGAGCTGTGCGTGCTCACCGAGGGCAAGGTGCGTATCTCGGACGATCACGGCCGCAGCTGGACCTTCGGTCCGGGCGACTGCTTCGTCATGCCGGCCGGTTTCCGCGGCCTCTGGGAAGTGCTGGAGCCGGCGCGCAAGTTCTACGCCATCTACGAGCCGCAACCGTCGGTCTGACGGCCGGCTGACGGTCCATCACGGTGCAGCAGCGACAGGGCGCTGCGCCGGTTCGGTGCAGTGCAGCACGAGCGCCCCAGCAATCTGCGGTGTGCCGGAACTGGCACGAATTCTGCAGTCCTTCCTCGCCGAAGGGTCGGTGGCCGGGTGCGGCGGCAGTCGTGTCGCTTCTGATACACTTATGCTCCTGACCGCGATTTGATTGTTGTTTTTACGCAACGCGAGGGGTTCAGCATGAAATTGACTCAGGGCTTGGCGGCAGTCGTCCTGCTCGCCTCGGCGTCCATCGCCCAGGCCGAAATCACCGGCAACGCATCCGTCGTCAGTGACTACAACTGGCGCGGCATCACCCAGACCGCGGGCGATCCGGCGATCCAGGGTGGCATCGATTACGCGCACGAGAGCGGCTTCTACGCCGGTGCGTGGGGCAGCAACGTCGACTTCGGCGACTGCTGCGACGAGAACCTGGAGACCGATCTGTACTTTGGCTGGTCCGGCGGCGAAGACATCACCTGGAACGTCGGCTTCATCTACTACCTCTACCCGGGTGCCGAGGGCCTCAACTTCCCCGAGATCTACGGCTCGCTGGGCTGGAAATGGCTGACGGGCAAGATCAGCTACTCGAACGACTTCGGCAACACGACGAGTCGGCCTTCTACCTCGAGGGCAATGCTACCTACGAGCTGCCGGCCAACTTCGCCCTGCAGGGCCACCTGGGCTACAGCGACGGCGACGCCATCGAAGCCCTGTATGGCACGGGCAACTACTTCGACTGGTCGGTTGGCGTGACCTACGCGCTCGGCAACTTCACGCTCGGCCTGAAGTACGCCGACGGCAGCGACCTCGAGGACCTTCGACGGCACGCCGGATGACGTCGGGACCAGCGAGGGTGTGGCGATCTTCTCGATCGCGACCACGTTCCCCTGGTCGAAAGAGTAAGCACGACGCCTAACGCGTCGATTTGACGCTCGAACGCCCGGTTCCCTTGCGGGGGCCGGGCGTTCTTGCGTCAGCGGATAGCGGATAGCGGATAGCGGTAGGAAGGCCGACGCTGTCGGCCGTTCCCTTCCTCACTATCCGCTATCCGCTATCCGCTATTCACTTCCCCTGCAGCACTTCCGCCAGCTTCCCGAACAGCTCGTCGATGTGCGGCCGCTCGATGATCAGCGGCGGCGACAGCGCGATGATGTCGCCGGTGGTGCGGATCAGGATGCCGGCCTCGAAGGCGCGCACGAACACGTCGAACGCGCGTGCGCCGGGCTTGCCGGGGATCGGCTCGAGTTCGATCGCGCCGATCAGGCCGAGGTTGCGCAGGTCGATGACGTGCGGCAGGTCCCTTCAGCGAGTGCACCGCGTCGCCCCAGTAGTCGGCCACTTCGCGGGCGCGCGTCAGCAGGCCGTCGCGCTGGTAGATGCGCTGCGTGGCGAGACCGGCCGCGCAGGCCACCGGGTGCGCCGAGTAGGTGTAGCCGTGGAACAGTTCGATGGCGCCTTCCGGGCCGTGCATGAACGCGTCGTAGATCTGCTTGCTGGCTGCAACGGCGCCCATCGGCACCGCGCCGTTGGTGAGGCCCTTGGCCATGGTGATCATGTCCGGCGTGACGCCGAAGTACTCGGCGCCGAACGGCGCGCCGAGGCGGCCGAAGCCGGTGATCACCTCGTCGAAGATCAGCAGGATGCCGTGCCTGGTGCAGATCTCGCGCAGGCGCTTCAGATAGCCTTGCGGCGGCATCAGCACACCGGTGGAGCCCGCCACCGGCTCGACGATCACCGCGGCGATGTTGCTCGCGTCGTGCAGCGCGACGATGCGCTCGAGCTCGTCGGCGAGGTGCGCGCCCCACGCCGGCTCGCCGCGCGAGTAGGCGTTGTGCGCGAGGTCGTGTGTGTGCGGCAGGTGGTCCACGCCCGGCAGCTGCGTGCCGAAGAACTTGCGGTTGTTGACCATGCCACCGACGGAGATGCCGCCGAAGCCGACGCCGTGGTAGCCGCGCTCGCGGCCGATGAAGCGGGTGCGCGTGCCTTCGCCGCGCACGCGGTGGTAGGCGAGCGCGATCTTCAGTGCGGTGTCCACCGACTCCGAGCCGGAGTTGGTGAAGAACACGTGGTCGAGCCCGTCCGGCAGCCAGCGCACGACCTCGTTGGCGAGCTCGAACGCCGCCGGGTGGCCCATCTGGAACGGCGGCGCGTAGTCCATTTCGGCGATCTGGCGGCTGACCGCCTCGGTGATCTCGCGGCGGCCGTGGCCGGCGTTGACGCACCACAGGCCCGCGACGCCGTCGAGGATCTGGCGGCCGTCGGGCGTCCAGTAGTGCATGCCGGAGGCCTTGGCCAGCAGCCGCGGGTTGTCCTTGAACTGGCGGTTGGCCGTGAACGGCATCCAGAAGGCTTCGAGCGCGGCGCGGTCCAGGGAGGGCTGGGAAGACATGGGCGGGACCCGGGGAGTTGGGAGGGTGAGCGGTCGATGATAAGAAAAATTGACACCTCCCTCAAATGAACCCGAAACTTCCGGCACTTACGCGTGCCGTGTGCAGGATATTGAACACCCTGTGGCGAACCTGACCCTCGACGTGGGCGCGCACCTGCGCGCCGTGCGCACCATGTACGGCCTTTCCCAGCGCGAGCTCGCCAAGCGCGCCGGAGTCACCAACGGGCTGATCTCGCTGATCGAGCAGAACCGGGTGAGCCCGTCGGTGAGCTCACTGAAAAAGGTCCTCGACGGCATCCCGATGTCGCTCGCCGAGTTCTTCACGCTCGACCTGTCGGCGAGCCCGCAGGTGTTCTTCAAGGACGTCGAGCTGACCGACCTGGGCGACCGCGCGGTGTCGTTGCGGCTCGTGGCCGCGCGCCGGCCGAACCGCGCCATGTCGATCATGCACGAGCGCTATGCGCCCGGGGCCGACACCGGGGCCGACATGCTGCGCCACGACGGCGAGGAGGGCGGCGTGGTGGTGCGCGGCCGCATCGAGCTGACCATTGGCGCCGACAGCCGCCAGCTCGGCCCGGGCGACGCATACTATTTCACCAGTGCCATTCCGCACCGTTTCCGCAATACCGGGTCCGAGCCCTGCGAGATCATTTCCGCGAGCACGCCCCCGACCTTCTGAGACCACCCATGACCACACCGACTCCCGACTGGCATGCGCGGGCCCGCACCCTCGCGATCAACGGCCATGCATTCATCGACGGCCGCTATATCGCGGCCGCGAGCGGCGCCACGTTCGATTGCCTCAGCCCGATCGACGGGCGAAAGCTCGCCCAGGTCGCGTCAACAGATGTCGCCGACGCAGACCTCGCGGTCGCCGCGGCGCGCCGCGCCTTCGAGTCGGGCGCGTGGTCGCGGCAGCCGCCGCGCGAGCGCAAGCGCGTGCTGCTGCGTTTCGCGCAGCTCATCGAGCAGCATGCGGAGGAACTGGCCCTGCTCGAGACGCTCGACATGGGCAAGCCGATCGGCGACAGCCTCGCGGTGGACATCCCGTCGACGGTGCGCTGCATCACCTGGTACGCCGAGGCGGTCGACAAGCTGTACGACGAGATCGCGCCGACGGGCCCCGACGCGCTGGCGATGATCACGCGCGAGCCGGTCGGCGTGGTCGGTGCGATCGTGCCGTGGAACTTCCCTTTGATCATGGCGGCCTGGAAGATCGGCCCGGCGCTCGCAGCCGGCAACTCGCTCATCCTCAAGCCCTCGGAGAAGTCCCCGCTCACCGCGATCCGAATTGCAGCGCTGGCGTCCGAGGCGGGTATTCCCGACGGCGTGTTCAACGTGCTGCCCGGGTTCGGCCACACCGCGGGCCAGGCGCTCGCGCTGCACATGGACGTCGACTGCATCGGCTTCACCGGCTCGACGCGCACCGGCAAGCGCATGCTCGAGTACGCGGGCCAGTCGAACATGAAGCGCGTGTGGCTCGAATGCGGCGGCAAGTCGCCGAACATCATCCTCGCCGACTGCCCGGACCTCGACCGGGCGGCGGCTGCGGCGGCTTCGGCGATCTTCTTCAACCAGGGCGAGATGTGCTCCGCGGGGTCGCGCTTGATCGTCGAGGAAAGCGTGCGCGATGCAGTGCTCGAGAAGGTGGTGGCCGCCGGCCGGAAGATGCCGCCGGGCGACCCGCTCGATCCCGCCACGAAGCTCGGCGCGATCGTCGACGACGTGCAGATGCAGACCGTGCTCGGCTACATCGAGTCCGGCCGGCAGGAAGGCGCGCAACTGCTCGCCGGCGGACGGCAGGTGCGCGAGGAGACCGGCGGTTGCTACGTCGAGCCGACCGTGTTCGGCAGCGTGCAACCGCAGATGAAGATCGCGCGCGAGGAGATCTTCGGTCCGGTGCTCGCCGCGCTCACCGTGCGCGATGCGGACGAGGCGGTGCGGGTAGGCAACTCGGTCATCTACGGCCTGGCCGCAGCGGTCTGGACGAGCGACGTGACGCGCGCGCACCGCATCGCCCGGGCGCTGCGCGCCGGCGTGGTGTACGTGAACTGCTACGACGCCGACGACATCACGACTCCGTTCGGCGGCTTCAAGCAATCGGGCACCGGCCGCGACAAGTCGCTGCACGCGTTCGACAAGTACACCGAGCTCAAGACCACCTGGGTGGACCTGTCATGAGCGCGTACCGCAACGTCACTTTCGACGAGATCGAGGTCGGTGCCACTGCGAGTGCGCAGCGGCCGCTCACCCAGACCGAGATCGAGGCGCTGGTGCTCGTTTCGGGCGACATCGAGCCGTTCCAGCTGGAGGAGGCCGGCGCGACCGCGGCCGGCCTGCTGTCGGTGGATGCCGTCGGGGTGAGCGCGGTGATCTCCGGGCTGCTGGAGCGCAAGCTGCCGGGGCCGGGCACCCGCATCGTGTCGATGCACCTCGATTACGCGGGAACGGTCAGCGTCGGCGAGGAACTGACCGCCTCCGTGACGGCGCGCGAGAAGGCACCGGACACTGGATTCGTGGTGTTTGACTGCGACGCGCGCGTCGGCGAGCGTCGCGTGCTGTGGGGCACCGCCGTGGTCGAGGCGCCGCGCCGGCGGCTCGCGTACTCCGACATCGCCACGCCAGAGATCATCCTGCGGCGCAACGACGTGTTCGCGCGCCTGCTGCGCGACTGCGAGCCGCTCGAGCCCGTGCGCTGCGCCGTGGCGCATCCCTGCGATCGCGATTCGCTGCTCGGCGCGCTCGAGGCGGCGCGGCGCGGGTTGATCGTGCCGGTGCTGGTCGGGCCGCCGGCGCGTATCCGCGCCGTGGCCGAGGCCAATGGCGCGGACATCTCGGGATTCCGGCTGGTCGCCACGCCGCACAGCCACGCGTCGGCCGCGGCCGCCGCGGCGCTGGCGCGCAACGGCGAAGTCGAGATGCTGATGAAGGGCAGCCTGCACACCGACGAGATCCTGGGCCAGATCGTCGCGTCGGCGTCGGGCCTGCGCACCGAGCGGCGCATCAGCCACGCCTTCGTGATGGACGTGCCGGCCTACGACCGCGTGCTGCTGGTGACCGACGCTGCGATCAACATCGAGCCGACGCTGGTCGAGAAGGCCGACATCGTGCGCAATGCCATCGACCTCGCGCACGTGCTCGGCATTGCCAATCCCAAGGTGGCGATCCTCTCGGCGGTCGAGATCATCAACGGCAACATCCGCTCGACGCTCGATGCCGCGGCGCTGTGCAAGATGGCGGATCGCGGCCAGATCGAAGGCGGCATGCTCGACGGTCCGCTCGCGTTCGACAATGCCATCAGCGAGCACGCGGCGCGCACCAAGGGCATCCGCTCGCCGGTGGCGGGCCGTGCCGACATCCTGATGGTGCCCAACATCGAGTCCGGCAACATGCTCGCCAAGCAGCTGCAGTATTTCGCCGGCGCCGACAGCGCGGGCGTCGTGCTCGGCGCGCGCGTGCCGGTGGTGCTCACCAGCCGCGCGGACAACGTGCGGATGCGCATCGGTTCGGCCGCGGTCGCCAAGCTGCTGGCGCACGCGAAGCGTTCGGCGCTACCCAGGGTCGGTCCATGAGCGCAGGCGGGGACGCGATCGTCGTCCTGAACGCCGGCTCCTCGAGCATCAAGTTCTGCACCTTTCGCCGCGCGGCGGGGGCGCTCGAGCGCGAGCTGCGCGGCCAGGTGTCCGGGCTCGGCACGGCACCCCGGCTGACTGCGCGCCGCGGCGACACCGTGGTCGTCGACGCGTGCCCTGGGCGGCGAGCCGTTGAGCCACGCGGCCGCGCTCGACCTGCTGCTGGACGCGCTGCAGGCCGAGTTGCACGGCGAGACGCTGGTCGGCGTCGGGCACCGCGTCGTTCACGGTGGTCTCGAGTTCATGGCGCCGACGCGCCTCGACAGCACGGTCCTGGCCCGGCTCGCGCGCTACGAGCCGCTCGCGCCGCTGCACCAGCCGCACAACCTCGCGGCCATTCGCGTGCTGTTCGAACGGCTGCCCGGCGTGCCGCAGGTCGCCTGCTTCGACACGGCGTTTCACCGCACCGTGCCGGAGGTGGCGCAGCTGTTCGCATTGCCGCCGCGCTTCGCTGCAGCAGGCGTGCGGCGCTACGGCTTCCACGGGCTGTCGTACGAGTACGTCGCCTCCGTGCTGCCGTCCCTCGATGCACGGGCCGCGGGCGGGCGCACCGTGGTGTTTCATCTCGGCAATGGCGCCAGCATGTGCGCGCTCTCCGGCGGGCGCAGCCTTGCCACGACCATGGGGTTCACGGCGGTCGACGGCCTGCCGATGGGCACGCGCAGCGGGTCGCTCGACCCGGGCGTGCTGCTGTTCATGATCGACGAGCTCGGGCTCGGGGCGCGCGAGATCGAGCGTCTGCTCTACCTGGAATCCGGCCTGCTCGGCATGTCGGGCGTGTCGAGCGACATGCGCGAACTTGCTGGCGAGTGACGAACCGGCAGCGCGCCTCGCGCTCGACGTGTTCGTGTACCGGGCGCGGCGCGAGCTGGGCTCGCTGGTGGCGGCGCTCGGCGGCCTCGATGCGATCGTGTTCACCGCGGGCATCGGCGAGAACCAGCCGGAGGTGCGGCGCCGCATCTGCGCCGACGCGCAGTGGCTCGGCGTGGAACTCGACGCAGTGGCGAACGAACGCCACGGGCCGCGCATCAGCACGCCGGGCAGCCGGGTGGCCGTGTGGGTCGTGCCGACCGACGAGGAAACGATGATCGCGCGGCACGTGGCGCGGCTGCTACGCTGAGCGCACCCCGGTGCCCGGCCTGATGCAGGTGATGCAATGCAAGTGACCTTCGCCGCGACCCAGTTCGCGTGTTCTCCCGACGCTGCTGCCAACCTGGAATCGGCCGCCCGCGTGGTCCGTCAGGCCGCCGCCGCGGGTGCGCAAGTGATTCTTTTGCAAGAACTTTTTGAGACCCCGTATTTCTGCAAGGACCACCTCGCCAGCCACTTCGATCTGGCCCGCCCGCTGGCCGGCAACCCGGTGCTCGAACGCTTCCAGAAGCTCGCCCGCGAGCTTGGCGTGGTGCTGCCATTCAGCTTCTTCGAGCGCGCCAACAACGCCTATTTCAATTCGCTGGCGATGATCGATGCCGATGGCGCGCTGCTCGGCGTGTACCGCAAGTCGCACATCCCGGAGGGGCCGGGCTACCACGAGAAGTACTACTTCTCGCCCGGCGACACGGGCTTTCGCGTCTGGCGCACGCGGTTCGGGGTGCTCGGCGTCGGCATCTGCTGGGACCAGTGGTTCCCGGAGGCGGCCCGCTGCATGGCCCTGATGGGCGCGGAGGCACTGCTCTATCCGACCGCGATCGGCTCCGAGCCGCAGGACGCGAGCCTCGATTCGCGCGATCACTGGCAGCGCTGCATGCAGGGCCACGCGGCCGCGAACGTCATGCCGCTGATCGCCTCCAACCGCATCGGCACCGAGCGTGGCCAGAAGTACGAGATGACGTTCTACGGCTCGTCGTTCATCGCCGACCCGACCGGCGCGAAAGTCGCCGAGGCCGATCGCGGCAGCGAGGCGGTGCTGACTGCCATGTTCGACCTCGAGGCGGTGCGCGCACAGCGCCACGCCTGGGGTGTGTTCCGCGACCGGCGGCCGGAGCTGTATGCGCCGATCCTGACGCTCGACGGCTCGGGCGAACTGTAGGGCGTGGTGCGTCCCGCCACGCCCCCGGTGTCGCTTGGTGCGGCCGCACTGCGCGGTCCCGTCGCCTGCATCGACCTCGAGACGACCGGCGGCATGGCCGCGCACCACCGCATCATCGAGGTGGGCATCGTGTTGCTCGACGGCGGCGAGGTGGTGGAGCAGTGGAGCAGCCTGGTGAACCCGGGCCAGCGCATTCCGCCGTTGATCGAGAACTTCACCGGCATCAGCAACGAGATGGTGGCCGACGCGCCGTCGTTCGACGACCTGCGTGCCGAGGTGCGCCGTCGCCTCGCGGGGCGGTTGTTCGTCGCGCACAACGCACGCTTCGACTATGGCTTCGTGCGCAACGAGTTCCGTCGCGTCGGCGAGAAGTTCGCTGCGCCGGTGCTGTGCACGGTACGCTTGTCGCGCGCGCTGTTCCGCGAGCATGCACGCCACAACCTGGATACGCTGATCGAGCGCTACGGACTTGTCCTGCGAGGCCCGGCATCGGGCGCTTGGCGATGCCGCGGTGCTGCCGCCGCTGCTCGCGGCGTTCGAGTCCGCCGCCGGCAGTGAGCAGCTGCAGGCCGCGGTCACGGCGGCGCTCAACGAGTCGCGCCTGCCGCCGCACCTGCCGCCCGATCTCGCCGAGGACCTGCCCGAGGGACCGGGCGTGTACCTGTTCCGTGGCGAAGCCGGCGCGCTGCTGTACGTCGGCAAGAGCCGCAGCCTGCGCAGCCGGGTGCTCGAGCACTTCGCGAGCGAGCACCGCTCGGGCAAGGAGTCGAAGCTGACGCGCCAGGTGCGCGCGGTCGAGTGGATCGAGACGGGCGGCGAGCTCGGCGCGTTGCTGCTCGAGTCGCGGCTGGTGAAGGAACTCGCACCGAGCGCCAACCGGCGCTTGCGCAAGCCGGCGGCACTGCAGTGCGTGCGGCTGGTCGAGCAGGACGGCGGGCTCGAGGTGCGCATCGAGCCGCTGCAGATGCCCGCCGCAGGCGACGAGCTGGAGCTGTACGGACCGTTCCGCACCGAGCGGGATGCCAGGCGTGCCCTCGAAGGCAAGGCGCGCGAGGCAGGGCTGTGC
The DNA here is from genome assembly GCA_963731105.1 of uncultured Gammaproteobacteria bacterium. Taxonomy (GTDB): domain Bacteria; phylum Pseudomonadota; class Gammaproteobacteria; order Steroidobacterales; family Steroidobacteraceae; genus RPQJ01. The sequence goes on along the minus strand of CAVSUM010000005.1, from coordinate 187,748 downwards.
CTCAAGACCATGGGGCTCGAGCGCGGCGCAGGATCGTGCTTCGGGCTGCAGATCGGCCGCTGCCGTGGCGCGTGCGTCGGCCGTGAGTCGCGCGCGCTGCACGATGCCCGGCTGCGACTCGCACTCGTCTCGCTGCGCATCAAGCCATGGCCGTTCCCTGGCGCGATCGGTATCCGCGAGCGCGCGGTGGCGGACGGCGGCACCGTACTGCACGTCATCGACCGGTGGCGTCACCTCGGCACCGCGGCGGACGATACAGAGGTCGCGGCGCTGCTCGAGTGACCGGACCACGGACCGTTCGATCCGGACGGCTACCGCATCATCGCGCGCTGCCTCGAGCGTGTCGCGCCACGCGAAATCGTCGTGCTGCGCACGGCGGGGAGTTGACGCATGTCGGCAACGCCCCCGACCGTGCAACACGAGTTCTTCGCCGCGTGCCCGCGCCACGTGCCGGACCTGCTCGCGACCGAACTGCGTGCGCTCGGGTTGCAGGTCTCGCGCGAGCACCCGGCCGGCGTCAGCTTCGCCGGCACGCTGCGCGACGGCTACCTCGCTTGCCTCGCGTCGCGCACCGCGAGCCGCGTGCTGCTCACGCTCGGCACGGTACCCCTCGACTCGGTCGACTCGATGTACGGCGCGATCCGCGCCGTGCCATGGGAAGAGCACCTCGCGCCAGAGGGCACGCTCGCGATCGACGTGGTGGGGCAGGGGCCGGAGTGGTTGCGGCACAGCCAGTTTGCGGCGCAGAAGTCCAAGGACGCGATCGTCGACCGGTTCCGCGAGTTGAGCGGCACGCGGCCGTCGGTCGACCTCGGCAGCCCGGACCTGCGGATCAACCTGAGCCTGATGCGCGAACGTGCCTCGCTGGCGATCGACTTGAGCGGCGAACCGCTGCATCGCCGTGGCTATCGCCAATCAGGAGTTGAAGCGCCGCTCAAGGAGAATCTTGCAGCGGCGCTGCTGATGCGTTGTGGCTGGCCCGCAATTGCCGAGGCGGGTGGGGCGTTCGTGGACCCGATGTGCGGCTCCGGCACACTGGTCATCGAGGCGGCGCTGCTGGCGGCGAACGTGGCGCCCGGACTGCTGCGGCGTCGATTCGGCTTCGAGCGCTGGCGCCAGCATCAGCCGGACGTGTGGGAGGAGCTGCGCGCCGAGGCCGTGGCGAAACGTCGGCTGGAAGCGGTGACGCCGGGTCGTTTCCGCGGCTATGACCGCGACCAGCAGGCCATCCGGGCCGCGCTCGCCAACTCCGGACGCAGCGGCGTGGGCGACAACCTGATCTTCGAGCGCCGCGATATCGCGCAGTGTCAGGTGGCGGCGCAGTCGCACGGACTGGTGCTGGTGAACCCTCCCTACGGTGCGCGCCTCGATGATGGCGCGACGCTGGAGCCGCTCTATGCGCAACTCGGCATCAAGCTCATGGAGTGCTTCCCCGGCTGGGAGGCGGGTGTCTTCACGGGCAACCCACCGCTCGGGCGTGCACTGCGCCTGCGCGCGTATCGCGCGCACACGTTCTTCAACGGCCCGATCGAATGTCGACTGCTGCGCTTCGAATTGCTCCCGGAGACCGTCGAGCCCGATGCCGAGACCTCGCGCCGCACGCGACTCGAGGCGGCCCGCGCGCGACCGGGAGCGGAGATGTTCGGCAACCGGCTGCGCAAGAATCTCGCGCGGCTCGAGGCCTGGGCAAAACGTCAGGACGTCGCGTGCTTTCGCGTGTACGACGCCGACATGCCTGAGTACGCATTCGCGATCGACATCTACGGCAATGACGAGCGCTGGGCGTACGTGCAGGAGTACGCGGCGCCCGCCACAGTCGCGCAGGATGCGGCGCGAGGGCGTCGCGACGAGGTGTTGGCGGTACTGCCCGAAGTGCTCGGCCTGCCACGCGAGCGTGTCGTGCTGCGCGTGCGCCGGCGCCAGCGCGGCGGCGAGCAGTACGAAAAGGTGGGCGAGGAGGCGCGCTTCCACACGGTGCGCGAAGGGCGCTACCGCTTCCTGGTCAACTTCGACGACTATCTCGACACCGGCCTGTTCCTGGATCACCGGCTCACTCGCCGACGCATCGGCGAACTCGCCGCCGGACGCTCGTTCCTCAACCTGTTCGCCTACACCGGCACGGCCACGGTGCACGCGGTCGGCGGCGGCGCCACGTCTTCCACGACCGTGGACATGTCGCGCACCTACCTCGATTGGGCGAAGCGCAACCTGACGCTGAACGGTCTCGCGGGCCCGCAGCACGGCTTCGTGCAGGCCGACTGCCTCGCCTGGCTCGAGCAGCAGGGAGCGGCTCCGGCGCAGCGCTACGGGCTCATCTTCGTCGATCCGCCGACGCTGTCGCGCTCCAAGCGCATGGAGCGCGAGTTCGACGTGCAGCGCGACCACGTGCGTCTGCTCGAGCTGGTGGCACGGCTGCTCGAACCGGGCGGCCAGATCGTGTTCTCGAACAATTTCCAGAAGTTCAAGCTCGACCCGGCGGTGCTGCAGGCGTTCGAGGTCGAGGACCTGGGCCGCGCCACGCTGCCGGAGGATTTCGCGCGTAATCCGCGCATCCATGCCTGCTTTTCGCTGCAATCCCGGCGGTAGGAGTAAGCTGGCCCTGAGGGATCAGCGACAAGTGGTGCAGTCCCTCCAAGGAGACAGTCATGAAACATTGGATCGTCCCGCTCATGGTCGCGCTGCTCGCCGTGGGTACGGCGCAGGCCGACAACGACAAGGACAAGGACAAGCAAAAGGACCAGTACGAGGGCCAGCACCAGGGCCAGTACGATAACCAGTACAAGGACCAGCACCAGCAAGGCCAGAATCACGGCCAGGTCGTGTCCGAGTGCAATCACCAGGCCAACCAGAGAAACCTGAAGGGCCAGGACCGCAAGGACTACACCGAGTGGTGCCAGTCGCGTGGCGGGCGCTACCAGTACGACTACAACCGCTACGGCAGCGAGAAGACCTGCTACCAGAGGGCCAACAACAAGGGCCTGAAGGGTGACAAACGCGCGAACTTCCTCGACAAGTGCTTCGCCGGGGAACTCGGCAAGAAGCCAAAGGACTGAGCGCGCTTGGAGATCTTCAAGGCATTCACGCTCGAGAGCGCGCACCGCCTGCCGAACGTGCCGGCCGGGCACAAGTGCGCGCGCGTGCATGGCCACTCGTTCCGCGTCGAGATCCACGTGCAGGGCCCGCTCGATCCGCACCTCGGCTGGGTCATGGACTTCGCGGACGTGAAGGCGGCGTTCCAGCCGCTGTTCGAGCAACTCGACCACCACTACCTGAACGACGTCGCCGGCCTCGAGAACCCCACCAGCGAGCACCTGGCGCGCTGGATCTGGCAGCGGCTGCAGCCGGCGTTGCCGCTGCTGTCGGCGGTGGTGGTGCATGAAACCTGCACCAGCGGAGCTCGCTACACGGGCGGGTAGGCAGCCGCGGGCCGACACGGCGGTCAGAATGCCCTGCAGCAGGCGCTCCGGGCTCGGCGGGCAGCCCGGCACGGCCACGTCCACCGGGATCACGCGCGACACCGGACCGAGGCTCGCGTAGCTCTCGCCGAAGATGCCGCCCGAGCAACCGCAGTCGCCGATCGCCACGACCAGCTTCGGGTCGGGCGTGGCGTCGTAGGTTCGCCGCAGCGCAGTTGCCATGTGTGCCGACACCGGGCCAGTGACGAGCAGCATGTCGGCGTGGCGCGGACTCGCCACGAACCGGATGCCCAGCCCCTCGATGTTGTAGACGGGGTTGTTCAGCGCATGGATCTCGAGTTCGCAACCGTTGCAGGACCCGGCATCGACCTGGCGGATGCAGAGCGCGCGGCCCAGCAGCGAAAGCACCTGCTGCTGCAGCGCCTCGCGGACGCGCAGCGCGTCGTCGGTGGCCGGCGGCGGCTCGGAGACGATGCCGATCGATGCGATCCTGCGCAGTGTCCTGATCATCGCGGCCTAGAGGTCGTGTCCACTGTAGGACAGGTTGAACGACTTGTTGATCAGCGGGAAGTCGGGAACGATGTTGCCGATGACGGCGTGCTCGAGCACCGGCCAGTTCTGCCACGACGGATCGTGCGGATGGCAGCGCTGGATGCCGCCACTCGCCGTCGACTCGAGTGCCACCAGCACTGGACCGCGCCAACCCTCGATGAGCCCGATGGCCAGCGCCTGTGCGGCGGGAGGCGCCACGGCCACCCGCACGTCACCGCGCGGCAGGCCGGAGAGGATCGACCGGACCAGCCGGCAGGATTCCTGCAGCTCGTCGAACCGGATGGCCACGCGGGCTGCGACGTCGCCGTCCTGCAGCACGCACTTCACGGGTCGCAACTCGTCGTACGGCGACCAAGGCGCATCGCTGCGCAGGTCGGCGGCCTGGCCGCTCGCCCGGCCGGCCAGGCCGGTGAGTCCCAGGCGCCGCGCGAGCTCCGGCGTTACCTGGCCAGTGGCCACGAAGCGGTCGCGCACTCCGGCGTGCTCGTCGTAGATGCGCCGCAGTTCCAGAACGTCCGTGCCGATGCGTTCGACCGTGGCCCCGAGAGTCGCGGCGTCCGGGTCCCGCAGATCGAACGCGGTGCCGCCGGGCACGATCGCGTCGAGCAGGTAGCGCTGCCCGATCGAGCCCTGCATCGATCGCAGCAACTCCTCCTTGAGGCGCGCGAACTGCGCGAGGCCGAACGCGAAGCCGGCGTCGTTGCCGAGCGCGCCGAGGTCGCCGAGGTGATTCTGCAGGCGCTCGAGCTCGAGGCAGAGCGCCCGCAGGTACGATGCCCGCGCCGGCGGCACCGTGCCCGACAGGCCCTCGACGGCCTGGCAATACGCCCAGGAGAACGCGACCGCGGAATCACCGCACACGCGGGCGGCGAGGCGATGCCCCTCGAGGATCGGCAGCTCGGTGAAGCGGCGCTCGATGCCCTTGTGCACGTAGCCGAGTCGCTGCTCGAGCCTGAGCACCTTCTCGCCGACGATCGAAAAGCGGAAATGACCGGGCTCGATGATGCCGGCGTGTACCGGCCCGACCGGGATCTCGTGCACGCCCTCGCCGTCGACGCGCACGAACGGGTAGTCGTCGACTGCGATGGACGGGCTCGCCGCGAGCGGCAACTCGTCCCGCAGCGGGTGCGCATCGGCGGGCCACGCGGCATGGCGCAGCCACGGCCGCCCGTCGGGTCCGTCGGACTGCACGCCGGTCAGGTCGGCGGCCGCGCGCTGCATGCGCGCCGCCGCGGGGAAGATCTCCTGCAGCCCCGGATAGCGCGCTGCCGGTGCAGGGATGTGCAAGGCGAGCACTAGCAGCCGCCCGTCTACCAGCAGCGCCGCACGCGCGGTCGCAGGTGCGCCGGCAGTGATGCCGCTGGTCGTCCACAACGCCAGCAGTTGTCCGCCCGCTGCTGCGACGTCGCGCGCGGCTGCGAGCCACCCTTCGGCATCGACCTCCAGCGCGACAGCCGTCGGGCTGCCGGGCAGTGCGGTCACCTGTGGCCACCAGCGCGAAAGAGGCATGTCATTGCCCCCCGATGAGCAGCGCCGCCTCGCGGTACCAGTCGGCGAGGTACGGCGGCACGTAGAGGCCCAGCATCAGCACGATCGCCAGGTGCACGAACACTGGCAGCAGCGCGGGTGGGTGCGGCAGGCGGCGGGCGGTCGTCTCACCGAACACCATCGGCTGCACCTTGCCGAAGATGGCCGCGAACGCCACGCCCAGCGCCAGCAGCAGGATCGGTGTCGCCCAGGGCTGCTCGCGCATGGCGGTGGTGAGGATCAGGAATTCGCTGGCGAACACGCCGAACGGCGGCAGGCCGAGAATCGCGAGCGAGCCCAGCATCAGGCCCCAGCCCACGGTGGGGCTCAGCGTGATCAGGCCGCGGATGTTCTCGATCAGTTGCGAGCCGGACTTCTGCGTCGCGTGGCCGACGGCGAAGAAGATTGCCGACTTGGTCAGCGAGTGCACCGTCATGTGCAGCAGTGCAGCGAAATTCGCCACCGGACCGCCCATGCCGAACGCGAACGTGATGATGCCCATGTGCTCGATCGACGAGTAGGCGAACAGGCGCTTGATGTCGCGCTGTCGCCAGAGGAAGAACGCCGCCAGCACCACCGAGGTGAGGCCGAAACCCATCAGCATCTGCGAGGGCAGCGGCGACTGCAGGGAGCCCTCCACCAGCACCTTGCAGCGGACGACGGCGTAGATCGCGACGTTCAGCAGCAGCCCCGACAGCACCGCGGAGATTGGCGTGGGGCCCTCGGCGTGCGCATCCGGCAGCCAGTTGTGCAACGGCGCCAGGCCGACCTTGGTGCCGTAGCCGACCAGCAGGAACACGAAGGCGAGGCTCATGACCGTCGGCTCGAGCTCGCCCTTGACGCGGTCGAGGTGCGTCCAGAGCAGCGCCGTCACGCCCTCGCCGCCGAGGACCCGCTCCGCGGCGAAGTACACCAGCATGGTGCCGAACAGTGCCAGCGCGATGCCGACGCCGCAGAGGATGAAGTACTTCCAGCCGGCCTCGAGGCTTGCCGGGTTGCGATAAAGCGTCACCAGCAGCACGGTGGACAGCGTGGCCGCCTCCATCGCCACCCACAGCAGCCCGAGGTTGTTGGTGGTGAGCGCCAGCAGCATGGTGAACATGAACAGCTGGTACATGCTGTGGTAAAGGCGCAGCCGGCCCGGGCTGAGCCTTCCGTGCTGCGCCTCGATCATCATGTACGGGCGCGAGAAGATCGACGTGGTGAGCCCCACGAAAGCGGTCAGGGTCACCAGGAACACGTTGAACGGATCGATGAAGAACTGTTCGCGCGCCACCAGCAGGTCGCCCTGCGAAATCACCCGCGCAGTCAGCGCGCAGGCGGCGAGGAACGTGAGCAGGCTGCAGCCGACGTTCAGGTCCGGTGCCCGCCGGTGCGCGCCGAGCACCGTGAGCAGCACCGCGCCGAGCATGGGAGCACCGAGCAGCAGCAGGAACTCCATGCTACTCGTCCTCCCGCAGCGACTCGAGGTGATGCAGGTCGAGGCTGTCGAACTGCTCGCGGATCTGGAAGAAGAACACGCCGAGCACCAGCATCGCGACCAGCACGTCGAGCGCGACCCCGAGTTCCACCACCATCGGCATGCCGTAGGTCGTGCTCATGGCGCCGAAGAACAGGCCGTTCTCCATGGACAGGAAGCCCACCACCTGCGACATCGCCTTGCGGCGCGTGATCATGGTGAGGAACGACAGCAGGATCACCGCGATTGCGATGCCGATCGTGCTGCGCGTTGCGGTGCTCGCGAGCGCCGAGATCGGCTGCGCGAGGCCGAACGCGAAAATCACCACCAGCAGGCCGATCAGCATCGTGCTCGGCGTATTGAGCAGCGGCTCGGTGTCCCAGTAGACGCCGAGGCGCCGGATCAGGCGGTGCAGCAGCCAGGGCAGCGCGATCACCTTCAGCGCCAGGGTCAGGCCGGCCGACAGGTACAGGTGGCCTTCGCCGGTGCGCCAGGCGAGCAGCAGCGTGGCGAGGAACAGCACTGCGCCCTGGGTCGCGAGCAGGTTGACCAGGGTGACGATGCGGCGCTGGGCGAGCATGGAAAACGACAGCAGCAGCAGCACCGCGGCGAGCGTGTTCAGGATCTGCAGGTCGAGCGGGGTGCTGGCCATGCTCATGCCCCGAGTAGCAGATGGACCAGCAGGCCGAGCACCGCGAACAGGAACGCTGTGGCCAGGAACTCCGGGGCGCGGAACACGCGCAGCTTGGCCGAGACCGTCTCGAGCACGGCGAGCGCCGCACCGGCGACCAGCAGCTTGGCCCCGAGCACTGGCACCGCGAGCACCAGCCCGAGCGGCCCCTGCGCTTCGGTCGCCACGCCGAAGGGCACGAACAAGGTGATGCCGATGCAGGCGTAGTTGAACAGCTTCAGCGCGGCGCCCCATTCCATCAGGGCGAGGTGCCGCGCCGAGTACTCGAGCAGCATGGCCTCGTGGATCATGGTCAGCTCGAGGTGGGTCGCCGGATTGTCGATCGGGATGCGGGCATTCTCGGCGAGCAGCACGAGCGTGAACGCGACGGCGGTGAATGCCAGGCTCGGGTACAGCGCCATCGTTTCGCCAGTCAGGCGTTCGGCGATGATCGGCAGCGAGGTGGACTGCGAGATCATCGCCGCGACGAAGATGATCATCAGCAGCGCCGGCTCGGCCAGGAACCCGAGCATCATCTCGCGGCGTGCGCCGAGCGTGCCGAAGGCGGTACCGACGTCCATGGCGGCGAGTGCCAGGAACACGCGCGCGGTGGCCAGCAGGCCCACCAGCGCAATGCTGTCGGCCGCGGTCGTGAGCGGCAACCGGGTACCCATCGAAGGGATGATCGCCGCGGCGGCAACCATGGTTGCGAAGACGACGTACGGAGCCGCGCGGAACAGCCCCGAGGCGCCGTCAGCGATGACGGCCTCCTTGTGGAACAGCTTGTGGATGCCTCGATAAGGCTGCAGCAGGCTCGGTGCACTCCGGTTCTGCAACCAGGCGCGGCACTTGTTCACCCAGCCGACGAAGGCCGGCGCCGCGACGATCGCGAAGATGATCTCCAGCAGCTGGGTCAGGGCGGCGAGACCGTTCACAGCACGATCCACAGCAGCACGATCAGCGTGACGAAGCTGTACATCAGGTACGTCGAGATGCGGCCCTGCTGCAGCCGGGCGACCACGTCCGCGACGCCGCGCACGGACCGGCCGATGCGCTCGTAGCCCGCATGCCAGACCCAGTCCGTGACCGTGACGCGGTAACGTGGCGCCGCGTCGAACGGGGTCGGCAGTTCCCGCGACATGCGGAAGAACGGCTGGAAGATGTGGCGGATCGGCTGGCCGAACCCCTCGGCCGTGTCCTGCATGCGCGCGTCGAGTCGCACGAAGCCGCAATCCCAAGCCGGGCCGCGCCGGACCCGCTGGTGGTAGAAGGCGCGGACGGCGAGCACGGTGAGACCGGTGAGGATGGCCCCCGCAAGCAGCAACGCCAGCGGCCCGTACGATGCGCCGCGGGCAGGGACCGGTGCCAGCAGCCACCACTGTGCCGCACCCTGGCCGAGCTGCGTGCCCAGCAGGTCCCGGCTCACCGCGTCGAGTGCGCCGATCACCTGCACCGGGAATATGCCCAGGACGACGCAGGCCACGGCCAGCCACGCGAGCCCGATGCGTTCGAGCAGGCCGGCATCGTGCGCCTGCGCGAGCGTCGGTTCACGCGGCTGCCCGAGGAAGATCACCCCGAAGAACTTCACCATCACGTAGCCGGCGAGCGCGGCACACAGAGCCACGAGCGCCGCGCCGATCGGCAGCAGCATGTTGATGAACGGGCGTGGCACCGAGTCTGCGAACAGGAATGCCTGCAGCAGCAGCCATTCCGACACGAACCCGTTCAGCGGCGGCAGGCCGGCGATTGCCAGCGCTCCGACCAGCGTCAGCCACGCGACCCAGGGCATGCGATGGATGAGGCCGCCGAGGCGGCCCAGGTTGCGCTCGCCGGTGGCGTGCAGCACGGCCCCGGTGCCGAGGAACAGCAGGCTCTTCATGAACGCGTGGTTGACGCAGTGGTACAGCGCCGCGATCAGCGACAGCGCCGCGAGGGCGGACATGCCGAGCGCGTGGAAGACGATCGTAATGCCGATGGCGACGAAGATGATGCCGACGTTCTCGATCGACGACCACGCCAGCAGCCGCTTCATGTCGGTCTGCACGGCGGCGAACACGACGCCGTAGAAGGCGGAGAACAGCCCGAAGCCGAGCGCCACCAGTCCCCACCACCACTGCGGCTCGCCGAGCAGGTCGAACGTCACACGCAGCACGCCGTACACGGCCGTCTTCAGCATGACTCCGCTCATCAGCGCCGACACTGGTGACGGCGCCGCGGGGTGCGCCTCGGGCAGCCACACGTGCAGCGGCACGAGCCCCGCCTTGGCGCCGAAGCCGAAGAACGCCAGCAGGAAGGCCACCGATGCCCACTGCGGGTCGAGTTGCGCGGCGCGCATCGCGTCGAAAGTGAAGAGCCAGCTGCCGCCCTGCATCACACCGAAGCTGAGCAGGATGCCGATCGCCCCCAGGTGCGCGATCAGCAGGTACAGGAAGCCGGCGCGCCGGATGTCCGGGATGCGGTGCTGGGTCGTGACCAGGAAGTACGACGACAGCGCCATCGTCTCCCACGCGACCATGAAGGCATAGGCATCGTCGGCCAGCACGACGAGGCCCATGCTCGCGAGGAACAGGTGGTACTCCAGGCACAGCAGCCCGGGCAGCGCGCCCTCGCCGCGACGGAAGTAGCCCGCACTGAAGACCGAGATGCCGGCGGAGGCCGCGCCGAGCAGCGCGAGGAACACGGCGGCGAGCGGATCGAGCCGCATGTGGAACGGCAGGTCCGGCAGGCCGATCAACAGCTGCACCTGCTCGGGCGGCAGTGCGATGCTGCGCACGGCGACCACGGCCAGCGCGAGGCCGCACAGTGCGCCGAGCGGAAACAGCGTGCGGCCCGCGAACTCGACGCTGCGCGGTCGCAGCAGGCCCGCCAGCCCGACCACGCCCCAGGCTGCCAGCAGTGCGAGGCAGGCGGCCAGCGGAGAGGAGGTGGGGTTCAGCAAAGTGCTGTCACCGTCGGACGGGCGCGGGTGAGGCGGGGCGGTTGCGGAAGCGCGTCAATCGCATTAGTCTGCGATTATCATCCCATGTGCGCTGCATGTAAATCGCAAGGAGCCCCGACGTGACGCCGACCGAAGAGCGCACCGCGCGGCTCACGGTGCTCATCGACCCGCGCAAGAAGGCCGTGTTCGAGCGCATCTGTGCGGCCGAGGACACGACCCCGTCGCAGGTCGTGCGGCGGCTCATTCGCGGCTACATCGAGGAGCAGCTCGGGCGTGCGTGGGACGCGGCGGAGAGTCCGGCCGGGCCGCGGGAGCGCGGGCCGGTGAGGGCCAGGACCGGCTCGCGACGCACGGCGCGCCGCTAGCCGAGGCTGCCGGCTACAGCAGGTCCTTCAAACGAAACCAGAGCATCGCCAGCACCAGCGCCGGCGTGCGCAACGCGCGTCCACCCGGGAAGTCGCGATGCTCGAGCTTCGTGAACAGGTCGAAGCGCTCGGCCTGACCGGCGATTGCCGCGGCCACCAGCTTGCCGGCCATGCCGGTGAGCGCGATGCCATGGCCGGAGAATCCCTGCAGGTAGTAGACGTTCGGCGCGAGGCGGCCGAAGTCGGGCGCGCGGCTCATGGTGATGTCCACGTAGCCGCCCCACGCGTATTCGATCTTCACGTCGGCGAGCTGCGGGAACACCTTGACCATGCGCGCACGGGTGGCGCGCTCGGTGTTGAGCGGGTCGAGGCCGGAGTAGCTGACGCGGCCGCCGAACAGCAGGCGATGGTCGCTCGAGCGACGGAAGTAGTCGAGTACCCAGTTGACGTCGGTGACGCCGATGTTCTCGCGCATCAGCGATTCGATGCGCGCTGCCCCAAGCGGCTCGGTGGCGACGATGTAGGTGCCGACCGGCATGATGCGGGCGCGCAGCCGCGGTGACAGCTGGTCCATGTAGGCGTTGCAGCACAGCGCGACGTGCTTGGCCCGCACGCGTCCGTTCGCCGTGTGCACCACCACCGTGTCGCCCTGCTCGAGGCGCGTGACCTCGCTGTCCTCGCAGATGCGCACGCCGGCAGCCTCGGCAGCGGCGGCGAGCCCGAGCGTGTAGTTGAGCGGATGCAGGTGGCCGCTGCGCGTGTCGTAGAGTCCGCCAAGGTAGCGCTCGGTCGCGAGCAGGCCGCGCACCGCGTCGCGGTCCAGCCAGCGCAGGGATGTGTAGCCGTAATCGGCGGCCAGTTCGTCACGCCAGGCCTGCAGTTCCGTCTCGTGCCGCGGCTTGATCGCCACGTGCATCTGGCCCCAGTGCAGATCGCAGTCGATGGCGTGGCGCGTGACCCGTTCCTTGAGCAGGTCCAGCGCCTCGACCGACACGTCGAACATGCGCCGCGCATCGTCGCGGCCCACCTGCGCGATCAGTTTGTCCTGCCCCGCCGCGAAGCCGAAGATCGCCTGTCCACCGCTGCGTCCCGACGCACCCCACGCGACGCGCTTGCCCTCGAGCAGCACGACCGTGTAGCCGCGCTCCGCGAGGTGCAGCGCAGTCGAGCAGCCGGCGATGCCGCCGCCGACCACGCAGACGTCGGCGGTCGCATCGCCCTGCAGCGCTTCGCGCCGGGGCGTCGGATTGGCCGAGGCCGCGTACCAGGAACGGATGTGGTCCATGCGTCAGACCGTGGTCAGGTACCAGGAATACTCGAGCGGCGACACGTAGCTCATGAAGTCCTGCATCTCGCCGCGGCGCGTCCCGGCGTACAGGCGAGCGAAGCGCTCGCCGAGGCAGTCCCGCGCAAACGCGCTGCGCTCGAACGCGGCGAGCGCCTCGGGCCAGCTGAGCGGGATCGAGGGCGTGCTGTCGCGGTAGGCGTTGCCGGCGAGCACCGGCCCCGGATCGAGCTGCTGCTCGATGCCGTGCAGCATGCCGCCGAGCACCATCGCCGCGAGCAGGTACGGGTTGGCGTCCGCGCCGGCCACGCGATGCTCGACGCGGCGGCTGTCGGGCGGTCCAGCCGGCACGCGGAACGCCACGCCGCGGTTGTTCACCGACCAGCTCGGGTTGAGCGGCACGTAGGCCTCGGGCTGGAAACGGCGATACGAGTTCGCGGTCGGTGCACAGACCGCCATGGTGTCGTTGATGGTCGCGACGAGGCCGCCGATCGCGTGGCGCAGCGCCGGCGTGCCGGTCGGGTCGTCGGCGGCGAAGATGTTGCGGCCGTCGCGGTCGAGGAGGCTCACGTGCAGGTGCGTGCCGCTGCCCGCGTGGTCGCGATACGGCTTCGGCATGAACGTCGCGTCCATGCCGTGCTGCAGCGCCACGCCCTTGACCAGTCGCTTGAGGCGGATGGCGTGGTCGCAGGCCAGCAGCGCGTCGTCCACGTGGTGCAGGTTCACCTCGAACTGTCCCGGCCCGTATTCGGCCAGCACGGTTCCGGCGGGCAACTCCTGCGCGCGTGCGGCCGCATCGATCGCAGTGAGCACGGCCGAGTATTGGTCGAGCTCGGCCATCGAGTTGATCTGCGTCTTGTCCTCGCGCCGGCCGGAGAGCGGCTGGCAGGGCGGTTGCGCGCAGCCCTCGGGCGTGCGCGCGCGGTCGACGAAGTAGAACTCGAGTTCGACCGCCATGACCGGGGTCAGCCCCCGAGCAGTAAAGCGGCCGAGCAGTCGTTCGAGCACGTGGCGCGGGTCACCGTAGAACGGGCTGCGGTCATGCTCGAACATGGCGACCTGCATCTGCGCCACTTGCGCGCCGAGCCACGGCACCGGCACCAGCGAGCCGGCCAGCGGCAGGCACAGGCGGTCGGCGTCGCCTTCGTCGAAACCGAGGCCCGTCGACTGCACGGTGCCGCCGAGCACGTCGAGTGCGAACATCGACGCCGGCAGCAGCATGCCCTGCCGGTGCACGCCCTCGAGTTCCTCGACGGTGACGCGCTTGCCGCGCGGAATGCCCATCTGGTCCGGCAGCAGCAGGTCGACGTAGCGCACCTGCGGGTGCTGGGCGAGCCAGGCATGGGCCTGCTCGAAATCCGCTGTGTGCGGCATGGGAACCCCGAATGTTTAGGATTTAGTGACGGTCGGGCCGTCTGGGCCGTCCGAGCATAGCCTTTGGACCGTCGGGCCGGCAAGCGTCTGGCGCTGGTCCGGCAGGCCAGTAAGCGATTGTTTCAGTTAACAATTGCCGCCTTTCTTGCGCTGCTTGGCGACGGCTGCAGGGGTCCTGTGGTTTAATCCTTGGACCCTGCTCCCGGCGGCCACCCGTCGGCCGTCTAGGATCTTAAACGTGTCTCGCTCGAAACCGCTGATCGGCATTCCTGCGGATCGCCGCATGCTCGGCCCGCACCCCTTCCACTGCGTCGGTGAGAAGTACATCGCTGCGGTCGCCGAGGGCGCCGACGCCGTGCCGGTGCTGATCCCGTCGCTCGGCGAAGCGATCCTCGACGAGATCCTGGGGAGCGTCGACGGCATCCTGCTCACCGGCAGCCCGTCGAACGTCGAGCCGCACCGGTATTTCGGCCCGCCGAGCGATCCCGACACGCTGCACGACCCGCACCGGGACGCGACGACGCTGCCGTTGATCCCGCGCGTGGTCGCGGCCGGCATGCCGTTGTTCGCGATCTGCCGCGGCTTCCAGGAGATGAACGTGGCCTACGGCGGCACGCTCTGGACGAAGGTGCAGGAGGTGCCGGGCCTCGCGGACCATCGCGAGGACAAGGAACAGCCGCTCGAGGTGCAGTACGCACCCGTGCACGAGGTCGAACTCGCGGCCGGCGGCGAGTTGCGCCGCATCGCTGGCGCGGAGCGCGTCATGGTGAACTCGCTGCACGCACAAGGGGTGCAGCGCCTCGGTGACCGCCTCGAGGTCGAAGCGACCGCCCCGGACGGCCTGGTGGAGGGCTTCCGCGTGGCCGGCGCGCCGGGATTCGCACTCGCGGTGCAGTGGCACCCCGAGTGGCAGGTGATGAAGAACCCATTCTCGCGAGCCCTGTTCACCGCCTTTGGCGAGGCGGCACGGGCGCACGCCAAAGGACGATGATCATGAGCACGCCCATTCGGCAATTCTTCAAGGAACACGGCATCTCCGAGGTCGAGGCCGTGGTGCCGGACATGGCCGGCATTGCGCGCGGCAAGGTGATGCCGGCGATGAAGTTCGCGGAAGAGGAGGGCATGCGCATGCCCGAGAGCATCTTCCTGCAGACCGTCACCGGCGACTACCCGGAGGACGATCGCGCCATCAGCCCGTCGGAGATCGACATCGTGCTGCGTGCCGATCCGGCCACCACGCGCGCCGTGCCGTGGGCGGCCGAGCCCACGGCACAGGTGATCCACGACGCGTTCTATCACGACGGTCGCCCGGTGACGATGGCGCCGCGCTACGTGCTGCGGCGCATTCTCGACCTTTATGCGCAGCAGGGCTGGCAGCCCATCGTGGCGCCCGAGCTGGAGTTTTACCTCGTCGAGCCGAACATCGACGCCGACTACCCGCTCAAGCCGCCGATCGGGCGCTCGGGCCGGCCGGAGGTCGGGCGCCAGTCGTACAGCATTGCAGCGGTCAACGAGTTCGATCCGCTGTTCGACGACATCTACGCGTTCTGCGAGGCGCAGGAAATCGAGATCGACACGCTGATCCACGAGGACGGCGCGGCGCAGATGGAGATCAACCTGATCCACGGCGACGCGATGTCGCTCGCCGACCAGGTGTTCATGTTCAAGCGCACGGCGCGCGAGGCGGCGTTCCGCCACAAGATGTACGCGACGTTCATGTCGAAGCCGATGGCGCGCGAGCCGGGCAGCGCCATGCACATCCACCAGAGCGTGGTGGACGCCAAGACCGGCAAGAACGTGTTCAGCGACCAGGACGGCAACCCGAGCCCGCTGTTCTTCGCCCACATCGCCGGGCTGCAGAAGTACCTGCCGTCTGCGATGGCGCTGTTCGCGCCCAACGTGAATTCTTTCCGCCGCATCATCTTGAGGCATCTCGCGCCGATCAACACGCAGTGGGGTTACGACAACCGCACGGCGGGCCTGCGCGTGCCGATCTCGAACCCCGAGAACCGTCGCGTCGAGAACCGCCTCGGCGGCGCCGACGCCAATCCGTACCTCGCCATCGCGGCCTCGCTCGCCTGCGGTTACCTCGGCATGAAGGAGGGACTGAAGCCCTCCGAGCCGGTCTCGGGCAGCGCCTACGACATGCCGTTCGGCCTGCCGCGCAACCTCGAGGAAGCGGTGCGCCTGATGCGCGACTGCCGCCCGCTGATCGAGATCCTCGGCGAGCGCTTCGTGCTCGCCTACACCGCGGTCAAGGAGAGCGAGTACGACACGTTCCTGCAGGTGATCAGCTCGTGGGAGCGGGAGCACCTGCTGCTCAACGTGTAACGCCCGGCAGGGACGAGGGGGTAATGATCAGGGGGTAGGGGATAGTGGCAGAAGGCCGGCGCGCCGGCCGATCTTGCTCCTCACTACCCCCTACCCCCTGATCATTACCCCCTTGTCCGACTTCCCAATCACTGCAAGACCGACGGCCAGCCATGACCACCCCCACCCCCTACCTCGCCGACCGCACCACCGCCGCCTGGCAGGAGCTCGACCGCCAGCACTACCTGCATCCGTTCACGGACTATAAGTCCCTGCACGCGAAGGGCTCGCGGGTCATCGTCAAGGCGGAGGGCGTGTACCTGTACGACTCCGAGGGCAACCGCATCCTCGACGGCATGGCGGGCCTGTGGTGCGTTGCGCTCGGCTACGGCCGGCGCGAGCTGGCCGAGGCGGCCTACCGGCAGATGCTCGAGCTGCCGTACTACAACAGCTTCTTCCAGACGGCCCACCCGCCGGCGATCGAGCTGGCCCGGCAGCTGGTGGACCTGACCCCGCCGCAGTTCAACCGCGTGTTCTTCACCGGCTCGGGCTCGGAGGGCAACGACACGGTGGTGCGCCTGGTGCGCCGCTACTGGGACCTGCTGGGCGAGCCGCAGCGCAAGGTGATCATCTCGCGCGTCAACGCCTACCACGGCAGCACCATGGCCGGCGCGAGCCTCGGCGGCATGGCCTTCATGCACGAGCAGGGCGGCCTGCCGATCCCCGACATCGTGCACATCCCCCAGCCGTACTGGTACGGCGAGGGCGGCGACCTGTCGCCGCACGATTTCGGGCTCAAGGCGGCGCGCGAGCTGGAGCGCAAGATCGAGGAACTCGGCGCGCACCGCGTGGCCGCCTTCATCGGCGAGCCGATCCAGGGTGCCGGCGGCGTGATCATCCCGCCGGACAGCTACTGGCCCGAGATCCAGCGCATCTGCGACCGCCACGGCATCCTGCTGGTGGCCGACGAGGTGATCTGCGGCTTCGGCCGCACCGGGCACTGGTTCGGCAGCGACCTGTACGGCATCCGTCCCGACCTGATGACCATGGCCAAGGGCCTGTCGTCGGGCTACCTGCCGATCGGCGGGGTGATGGTGGCCGACCGGGTAGCCGACGTGCTGATCGACAAGGGCGGCGAATTCGCCCATGGCTACACCTATTCCGGCCACCCCGTGGCCTGCGCGGTGGCCAGCGTCAACCTGTCCCTGATCCAGCAGGAGAACCTTGTCGTCCGCACCCGCGACGAGATGGGCCCGTACCTGGCATCGAAGTGGCGCAAGCTCGCCGAGCACCCGCTGGTGGGCGAGGCCCGCTCGATCGGCCTGATCGGTGCGCTCGAACTGGTGCGCGACAAGCGCGCGCGGCAGTTCTTCGACAAGCGCGGCGAAGTCGGCACGATCTGCCGCGATTTCTGCTTCCAGAACGGCCTGATCATGCGGGCGGTGCGCGACACCCTGATCATCTCCCCGCCGCTGGTGATCAACCGCGAGCAGGTGGACGAGCTGGCGGAGAAGGCCTGGCGCTGCCTCGACCTGACGCTGGAGCGGTGCCGGGCCGAGGGGCGAATCTAGCGGATAGCGGATAGCGGATAGCGGATAGGGCCGGAAGGTGCCGTGGTGCCCGACGTGGCTCTGCACCTCCGACCCCTATCCGCTATCCGCTATCCGCTATCCGCTATAAACTCTCGGCTCCGCGCAGCGTCCCGCGCGCCGGTTCCATCACGAGGGGTACTTTCGCACATGAGCATCAGCATCCGCGCAGCGCTGGTCGGGCTGCTTGCAGCCACCACTCTGATCGCCTGCGGCAAGAAGCCTGAGCAGGCCGCGTCGACCGAGACGGGGCAGGCGCCCGCCGCGCCGGCCGCCGAGGAAAAGGTCGTCAACGTCTACAACTGGTCGGACTACATCGATCCGGCCGTGCTCGAGCAGTTCACCGCCGAGACCGGCATCAAGGTCAACTACGACGTGTTCGATTCGAACGAGGTGCTGGAGACCAAGTTGCTGGCCGGCAAGACCGGCTACGACGTGGTGGTGCCGGGCGCCGCGTTCATGGAGCGGCAGATCAAGGCGGGCGTGTTCCGCAAGCTCGATCGCGCCCAGCTGCCGAACTGGAGCAACCTCGACCCGGAGATCCTCGAGCGCGTCGCCCTGCACGACCCGGGCAACGAGTACTCGGTGAACCACATGTGGGGCACCACCGGCATCGGCTTCAACGAGGCCAAGGTGAAGGCCGCCAACCCGAACGCGCCGGTCGACAGCTGGAACCTCGTGTTCGATCCGAAGGAGGCCGCCAAGTTCAAGGACTGTGGCATTTCCTTCCTCGACGCCCCCACCGAGATGCTGAAGGCCGTGCTGGCGTGGAAGGGCAAGGACCCCAACAGCCAGAACGCGGACGACCTCAAGCTGGCCGAGGAAGTGCTGGTGTCGGTGCGCCCCTACGTGCGCATGATCCACAGCTCCAACTACATCGACGCGCTCGCCAACGGCGAGATCTGCATCGCGGTGGGCTGGAGCGGCGACATCCTGCAGGCACGTGACCGCGCAGCCGAGGCCAACCAGGGCGTGGTCATCCGGTACAACATACCGAAGGAAGGCACGATCGTCTGGTTCGACATGTACGCGATCCCGGCCGACGCACCGCACCCCGGCAATGCGCACGCGTTCATCAATTTCATGATGAAGCCCGAGGTGGCCGCGAAGAACTCCAACTTCGTCAACTACGCGACCGGCAACGCCGCCTCGCTGCCGATGGTGGACGAGGCAGTCCGCAGCGACCCGGGCGTGTACCCGTCGGCGGAGGTCAAGGCCAAGCTGTTCCCGGATCTCTCCAGCAGCGACGAGTTCACGCGCCTGGTGAACCGTTCCTGGACCCGCTTCACGACCGGCCAGTAACGGCGGTCCGACTGGCAAGCGGGGCGGCGGGGCGCAAGTCCCGCCGCCCCGTTCTTTTCTGGGGGGACGATCTACCTTTTGCAGGGACGCTGAGCTAACCTCGGCCCGGTCGGCCGCTGCGCAACCGGCCGGAGCAAACCAAGAAGGGAGTCCCGATGCGAGCACCCACCCTGGCGGCCATGGCCACGCTGCTGGTCGCCGTCGTCGTCGCTGGTTGCGGGCGCAAGCCCGCGGAGCCGGCTGCGGATGCGGCCACCGGTGCCGCCGGCGCCGCCGCCGAGGACAAGGTCCTCAACGTCTACAACTGGTCGGACTACATCGACCCGGCCGTGATCGAGGACTTCCAGAAGGAGACCGGGATCGAGGTCCGCTACGACGTGTTCGACAGCAACGAGGTGCTCGAGACCAAGCTGCTCACCGGCAACTCGGGCTACGACGTCGTGGTGCCGAGCGCCTACTTCCTCGAGCGCCAGGTCAAGGCGGGCGTATTCAGGAAGCTCGACAAGGCGCAGCTGCCGAACCTCGCCAACCTCGACCCGGAGCTGCTGCAGCGCGCTGCCGGCCACGACCCGGGCAACGAGCACGGTGTCGTGTACATGTGGGGCACGACCGGCATCGGCTTCGACGCCGCGAAGGTCAAGGCGATCATGCCCGACGCGCCGGTGGACAGCTGGCGGCTGGTGTTCGATCCGGCAGTGGCCGCGAAATTCAAGGATTGCGGCATCTCGGTGCTCGAGGATCCGACCGACATGGTGGGCACCGTGCTGCTGTGGCTCGGCAAGGACCCGAACAGCCAGTCGGCAGGCCGACCTGCAGCTCGCCGAGGAGGCGCTGCTCAAGGTGCGGCCGTTCATCCGCATGATCTCCAGCTCGCAATACATCGAAGCGCTGGCCAACGGCGAGATCTGCATCGCGGTGGGCTACAGCGGCGACGTCCTGCAGGCGCGCGACCGCGCGGCGGAGGCGGGCAAGCCGGTCGACATCCGCTTCTCGATCCCGCAGGAAGGCGCGCTGATGTGGTTCGACACGCTGGCGATCCCGGCGGACGCGAAGCACCCCGGCAATGCGCACCTGTTCATCGACTACCTGCTGCGGCCCGAGGTCGCTGCCCGGAACTCGGACTTCGTCAACTACGCCAACGCCAACGTCAAGGCCACCGAGCTGGTCAACGAGGAGTTGCGTAACGACCCCAGCATCTATCCGACGGCCGAGACCAAGGCGCGCCTGCAGCCGAACCTGTCGAAGTCGGCCGAGTTCACCCGCCTGCTGAACCGGTCGTGGACGCGCTTCACGACCGGCCGCTGACCCGCCACCCAACGCCAGAGACCCCATGGCTACATCACCGCGCGCGACCCAGCAGAAGTTCCAGCCGTGGACCGACCCGGACGCGAAGCCGTACGTCCGCATCGACAAGGTCACGAAGAAGTTCGGCGACTTCATCGCCGTGGACGACGTGAGCCTCGACATCTACAAGAAGGAGATTTTCTGCCTGCTGGGCGCGTCGGGCTGCGGCAAGACCACGCTGCTCAGGATGCTGGCCGGCTTCGAGAAGCCCACGACCGGCCGGATCTTCATCGACGGCGTCGACATGACGGCGATCCCGCCGTACGAGCGGCCGGTCAACATGATGTTCCAGTCGTACGCGGTGTTCCCGCACATGACGGTCGAGCAGAACGTCGCCTTCGGCCTCAAGCAGGAAGGCCTCGCCCGGGCGGAGATCGCCAGGCGCGTCGCCGAGATGCTCGAACTCGTCAGGCTCGGCCAGTTCGCGAAGCGCAAGCCGCACCAGCTGTCGGGCGGCCAGCGGCAGCGCGTCGCGCTCGCCCGCGCGCTGGTCAAGAAGCCGAAGCTGCTGCTGCTCGACGAGCCGCTCGCGGCGCTGGACAAGAAGCTGCGCGAGCACACGCAGTTCGAGCTGATCAACATCCAGGAGACGCTCGGCGTGACGTTCGTCGTGGTGACGCACGACCAGGAGGAGGCCATGACGCTCTCGACGCGCGTCGGCCTGATGAACCACGGCGAGATCATCCAGGTCGGCACGCCCAGCGAGATGTACGAATACCCGAACTCGCGCTTCGTCGCCGAGTTCATCGGCTCGGTGAACACCTTCGAAGGCAAGCTGATCGAGGACGAGCCGTCCTACGTGCGCATCGAGTGCGACGCCCTCGAGGCGCCGATCTACGTGGACCACGGCGTGAGCTCCGCGCCCGGCGCGACGGTGTGGGCGGCGATCCGGCCGGAGAAGATCCAGCTGAGCCGCGACAAGCCCGCGGACGCCGACAACTGGGCGTACGGCGTGGTGCAGGACATCGCCTACATGGGCGACGTCTCGATCTACCTGGTGCGGCTCGACTCCGGCAAGGTGGTGCGCGTGACGCAGCCGAACGTCTACCGCCACGCCGACGACAATTTCACCTGGGACGAGCGGGTCTACCTGCGCTGGCACGCGTCGAGCCCGGTCGTGGTGACCAAGTGATGCGTTGGCTTTCGCGCCGGCTGCCCTCGGGGCGGACGCTCGTCACGTCCGTGCCGTACCTGTGGCTGCTGGTCTTCTTCCTGATCCCGTTCGTGATCGTGCTCAAGATCAGCTTCTCCGAGGCGGCGATCGCGATGCCGCCGTACCAGCCGCTGCTGCACTGGGCGTCGGACAAGTTGCTGCAGGTCCATCTCAACCTCGGCAACTTCGCGTTCCTGGTCGAGGACAACCTGTACTGGAGGTCCTACCTCAACTCGATCCTGGTCGCCGGTGTCTCGACACTGCTGTGCCTGCTGATCGGCTACCCGATGGCGTATGCGATGGCGCGCTCGAGCCCGTCGACGCGCAACATCCTGCTGCTGCTCGCCGTGCTGCCGTTCTTCACGTCGTTCCTGCTGCGCGTGTACGCGTGGATCGGGCTGCTGAAGAACAACGGCCTGGTGAACAACGCGCTGATGGCGCTGGGCCTGATCGACCAGCCGATCCAGATGCTGCAGACCGACTTCGCGGTCTACGTCGGCATGGTCTATTCCTACCTGCCGTTCATGATCCTGCCGCTGTACGCGAACCTCGAGAAGCTGGACTTGACGCTGCTCGAGGCCGCGGCCGACCTCGGCTGCAAGCCGTGGCAGTCGTTCATGAAGGTGACGCTGCCCCTGTCGCTGCCCGGCATCATCGCCGGCTGCCTGCTGGTGTTCATCCCGGCCGTCGGCGAATTCGTGATTCCGTCGCTGCTCGGCGACCCGGGCATGCTGATGATCGGCAAGGTGCTGTGGACCGAGTTCTTCAACAACCGTGACTGGCCGGTGGCGAGCGCCGTGGCCATCGCGCTGCTGCTGTTCCTGGTGCTGCCGATCATGTACCTCGACCGCGCCCAGAGCAGGGCGAACGAGGACGGGGAGCACAACTGATGCAAGGCCGATCCTGGTTCCGCATCGTCTCGCTGGTGATCGGGTTCGCGTTCCTGTACATCCCGATCGTGTCGCTGATCGTCTACTCGTTCAACGCGTCGAAGCTGGTGACCGTGTGGGGCGGCTTCTCCACCAAGTGGTACGGTGCGCTGCTGCAGAACGACCAGATCCTGAACGCTGCGTGGCTCAGCCTGCGCGTGGCGGCGATCTCCGCCACGCTTGCGGTGGTGCTCGGTACGCTCGCTGGCATGGTGCTGGCGCGCTTCGGGCCGTTCAAGGGCCGCACGCTGTTCTCCGGGCTGACGACCGCACCGCTGGTGATGCCCGAGGTGATCACCGGACTGTCGCTGCTGCTGCTGTTCGTGACCATGGAGCAGCTGATCGGCTGGCCGCGGGGCCGCGGCATGACCACGATCATCATCTCGCACGTGACCTTCACCATGGCGTTCGTCACGGTGCTGGTGCAATCGCGCCTGGTGCAGATGGACGAGTCGCTGGAGGAGGCGGCACTGGACCTCGGCGCGCGACCGTGGAAGGTGTTCTTCCTCATCACGCTGCCGATCATCTTCCCGGCGTTGCTGTCGGGCTGGCTGCTCGCCTTCACGCTCTCGCTCGACGACCTCGTGATCGCAAGCTTCGTCGCGGGCCCGGGCTCGACGACGTTGCCGATGGTGATCTTCTCCAAGGTCCGCCTCGGCGTGAGCCCGGACATCAACGCGCTCGCGACCATCCTGGTGACCGTCGTCGCCATCGGCGTGGCCGTCGCCGGCGTGATGATGACGCGGCAGCAGAAGGCGCGGGACCGCGATGCGCAGATGGCGCTGGCGGCCAACCAGCAGATGATCGAGAGCCTGAAAAAGGACTGAGCGTGACGGGCGGACCGATCCTTTCATTCGACGTCGGCGGCTCGTTCGTCAAGGCCGGCCTGGTGGACGTGGCCCAGGGCCGGCTCGCCGGCGAGGTGTTGCGCCGCGCGACGCCGGCCGACGCGGCGCCTGGCGCGGTCATGGACCTGCTGGCCGCGATGGCGCGGGACCTGCCGTCGCGCGGACCGGTCGGGTTGGCGTTTCCGGCAGTCGCGAAGCGCGGCGTCGCCTGGACTGCGGCCAACATCGACCAGCGCTGGATCGGCACCGACGCGCGCGCACTGCTCGAGGCGCGCGTGGGCCGACCGGTGGCGTTCCTCAACGATGCGGATGCCGCCGGTGTGGCGGAGATGGAACTGGGTGCGGGCCGCGGGCGCGACGGTACCGTGATGGTGCTGACGCTCGGTACCGGCATCGGCACGGCGCTGTTCATCGACGGGCGCCTGCTGCCCAATACGGAGCTTGGCCACCTCGAGGTGCGCGGCATGGAAGCCGAGCATCGCGCCTCGGCCAAGGTGCGCGCCGATCGTGGGCTCGGCTGGCAGGAATGGGCCACCGAGGTGAACGAGGTGCTGGCTGCCTACCACGCGTTGCTGTGGCCGGACGTGTTCATCATCGGCGGCGGCGTGACCGAGAACTGGGAACACTTCGGTCCGCTGTTGCACAGCCGCGCGGAGATCGTGCCGGCGCACTTCCGCAACGACGCGGGCATGATCGGCGCGGCGATGGCGGCAGCCGATTTGTCGTGAAGCGCGGCGAGCCATGAGTGTCGCCGGAGTTCGGCCAATCGGGGATGGATCCGGGAGACACGCCGTGAATCCGTCCATGGAGGCTCGCGCGCCGCGTCCGTGCGGCGCGACGGTCTCCCGAACCCATCCCTGTTCCCGACTCCGGCGGAACTGGCTGCGCGTCGTGTTAGTGCTGCCGACGTCGAAGCTGCCGCGTGTTGGCACGACGATCTTCACCGTCATGTCGCGCCTCGCACAGGAGTGCGGTGCGATCAACCTGTCGCAGGGGTTTCCGGACTTTGATCCGCCGCCGCGGCTGGTGGAACTGGTCGGCGAGGCGATGCGGACCGGGATCAACCAGTACGCGCCGATGCCGGGGTGGCCGGCGCTGCTCGAGGCGATCGGCGCGAAGGTGCGCGACCTTGTACGGTTGCGAGGTCGATCCGCAGGCGTCGGTGACCGTCACTTCGGGCGCCACCGAGGCGCTGTTCTGCGCGGTGCACGCGGTGGTGCGACCGGGCGACGAGGTGATCCTGCTCGAGCCGGCGTACGACTCCTACGAGCCAGCGGTCGAGCTGGCCGGCGGTCGTGCCGTGCGCATCCCGCTGCTGCCGAGTGGCTACCGCGTGGACTGGGACCGGGTGCGGGACGCGATCACGCCGCGCACGCGGCTCGTCATCGTCAACTCGCCGCACAATCCGACGGGTGCCGTGTTCAGCGCGGCGGACCTCGACGCGCTCGAGGACGTGCTGCGCGACAACGGGGTGCTGGTGCTGTCCGACGAGGTCTACGAGCACATCGTGTTCGACGGCCGCCAGCACCTCAGCCTGCTCGGTCGGCCGTCGCTCGCCGCGCGCAGCTTCGTCGTCTCGTCGTTCGGCAAGACGCTGCACTGCACCGGCTGGAAGGTCGGCTACTGCGTCGCGCCGCCCGCGCTGACCACCGAGTTCCGCAAGGTGCACCAGTTCGTGCAGTTCGCAGTGGCCGCGCCGATGCAGGCCGCGCTGGCGCGATTCCTCGGCGAATGCCCGCAGCATGCCCGCGAACTGGCGCAGTTCTACCAGCACAAGCGCGATCGTTTCTGCCGGCTGCTCGAGGGCACCGCGTTGCGTTGCGTGCCGAGCAGCGGCACGTACTTCCAGCTCGCCGACTACGCGACGGTGAGTGACTTGCCCGACGTCGAGTTCGCGCGCTGGCTGACGCGCGAGGCGGGCGTGGCGGCCATCCCGATTTCCGTCTTCTCCGCAACCGCCGCCACGGGGCGGGTGGTGCGTTTCTGCTTTGCCAAGAACGACGCGACCCTCGACGCAGCCGCCGAGCGGCTGTCGCGGTTCGCCGTCCGAGGAGGATCGATCGCATGAGTACTCACCTGCGTGTCACACTCGTCCAGACGGAGCTCGCCTGGCAGGATCCGGCCGCCAACCGGCACCGCCTCGCGGCGCATTTTCGCGGCCTCGTCGGCCATACCGACCTGGTGGTGCTGCCCGAGATGTTCTCGACCGGCTTCAGCATGGCCGCCGCGGAGCTCGCCGAGGACATGGACGGGCCGACCGTCGACTGGATGCGGGAGGAGGCCGCGGCGCTCGGCTGCGTCATCGCCGGCAGCCTGATCGTCCGCGACGGCGGACGTTGCTACAACCGGTTGGTCTGGGCGCGACCCGACGGCTCGCTCGAGCATTACGACAAGCGCCACCTGTTCCGCCTCGCCGGCGAGCAGGAGCACTACGCGGCCGGCACGCGCCGGCTGGTGGTGGCGCTGAAGGGCTGGCGAGTGTGCCCGATGATCTGCTACGACCTGCGCTTCCCGGTGTGGAGCCGCAGCCGCGGCGACTACGACCTGCTGCTGTACGTGGCGAACTGGCCGCAGCGACGTGCGCTCGCCTGGAGCACGCTGCTGCGCGCGCGCGCCATCGAAAACCAGAGCTACGTGGTCGGTGTGAATCGCATCGGCAAGGACGGCAACGGCACGACCTACGCGGGCGACAGCGTCGCGGTCGATTTCCTGGGCCAGCCGCTGTCGAGCGAGGGCGGCGGTGACCGCGTCGAGACCGCGGTGCTCGATCTGGAATCGCTGCGCGCCTATCGCGACAGCTTCCCGGCGCACCTCGACGCGGACCGTTTCGAGCTGGGGCTTTGAGGGGCAGCCGATGAAGAAGCGCACGCGCGTCACGCACCTGCCCGACGTGCCGCTGGCGCCGGACAACCGGCCGCTGGTGGCGCCGATCTACCAGTCGGTCAAGTTCAGCTTCGACGACGTGGGCGAGACGCTGCGCTATTTCGCCGGGCAACGCCCCGGCTTCTACTACTCGCGCGTGTCGAACCCGACGCTGCGCCAGCTGGAGCTGGTGCTGGCCGAGTTGCAGGGCCGTGACGCGTGCCTGCTCGCGGGGTCCGGCATCGCGGCGATCGCAGCGGCGCTGATCGGACTGCTCAAGGCGGGCGACCACGTGGTCTACTTCGCCGAGTTGTACGCGCCGACCCGCTCGCTGGTACGCCGCACGCTCGGCCGCTTCGGCGTGGCGAGCACGCTACTGTCCGTTGCGGATTACGCCGCGCTCGAGCGCGTGCTGGCCACGACCCCGACCCGGCTCGTGGTGTTCGAATCGCCGACCAACCCGGTGCTCAAGGTCGTGGACATCGCGCGCGTCACCGCGCTGGCGAGGCAGCACGGCGCCCTGACGTTGCTCGACAACACGCTGGGCGGGCTGCACAACCACGGCGAGTTCGACGTGGACCTGTACGCGCACAGCCTCACCAAGTACGCCTCCGGCCACGGCGACGTGATGGGTGGCGCGCTGGTCGGGCGCCGCGAGCTGATCGACGCCGTGCGCGAGGACTTCACGCACCTCGGTCCGACGCTCGACCCGCACGCCGCCTTCCTGCTGCTGCGCGGCCTGAAGACCTACTACCTGCGCTGGGATGCGCAATGCAGCAATGCGCTGCGCGTCGCGCAGTTCCTCGCCGCGCGGCCCGAGGTCGGGCGCGTGCGCTACCCGGGCCTGCCCGGGGATCCCGGCCACGCGCTGGCGGCCCGCCAGATGGACGGCTTCGGCACGCTGGTGACCTTCGATCTCGTCGGCGGCCTCGAGGCGGGCACGCGCTTCGCCGAGGCGCTACAGCTCTTCAGCATCACTTCGAGCCTGGGCTCGACCGAGTCGCTGGTGGTGCCGCCCGCGATGCTGCAGCCGCGCGGACTGACGGATGAGCAATGCGGCTGGACCGACATCGGACTCGGCACGGTGCGCCTGTCGATCGGCGTCGAGGATGGTGACGACCTGCTCGACGACCTGCGGCAGGCGTTGGAGTGCCCAGCGAGCTGACGGCAGCATGCGGTGGCAGTCCGTCACCTGCCCGAGGCGCCTGAGCCGCGGCTGGATCTGCTATTCTCGGGCGAGGGAGTGCCGGACGGTCGAGAGTCATGGACGTCGCCGACCTGCAAGACGGGTTCACCCTGGGAGAGTGGCTGGTCGAGCCACGCGACTCGCGAATCAGCGGGCCCGGCGGAGTGCAGCCTGCTCGCTCCCGATCACGTCACGCTGCTGCTGCACCTTGCCGAACGGCACGGCGAGGCCGTCGACCGGCATGCGTTGCGCGAACTCGTCTGGCCCGGCATGTCCGGCAGCGAGAAGCGACTGCGCGAGGGCATTCGCGCACTGCGCCAGGCGCTGAACGGATCGCCGCAGGACCAGCGCTACATCGCCAGCATCGGCCACAGCGGCTACGCGCTGGTCGCTCACCTCGAGCCGCTGCCCCGCGCGACCGCGGTCGTGGCCGACGCCGCTGCTCCGGTCGTCGAGCCCGAAGCTCGGGGGACGCCTGCATTTCCTGATCGTCGAACTGCGGCGCCGTAACGTAATCAAGGTCGCCGGCGCGTACCTGCTCGGCATGTGGATCGTGCTGCAGGTGGCGGAGACCACCTTCGAGCCGCTGCGCCTGCCGGAGTGGTGGATGACGGTGCTCACCATTCTCGCGGTGATGGGCCTGCCGATCGTGGCCGCACTGGCCTGGTCCTACGAAATCACGCCGGGCGGCATCGTGCCCGACGAGGAGCGGCCCGGCGGTGTGCGCCTGCCGCGTGCGCGCCGCGCGGTTGCGCCGGCGCTGGTGGCCGGCGTGTCGCTGATGGCGCTGGTCACGGGCTATGCGTGGTGGCGCACGATCGAGCAACCGGCGACGGCCGACGAGTCGGCCGAGCGACTGGCGCCGAGCCCGCAGTCGATCGCCGTGCTGCCGTTCGTGGACATGAGCCCCGGCGGCGAGGCCGCATACCTCGGCGACGGCCTCAGCGAGGAACTGTCGAGCGATCTTGCCAAGCTGCCGGGCCTGCGCGTCGCGGCACGCACCTCGGCGTTCGCCTTCAAGGGCCGGGACATGGACGTACGCCGCATCGGCGAGCAGCTCGGCGTGCGCTTCGTGCTCGAGGGCAGCGTCCGCCGCGAAGGCGAGCGGGTGCGCGTGACGGCGCAGCTGATCGACGCATCGACCGGCTTCCACGCCTGGACCGACAGCTACGACCGGCCGTGGCAGGACCTGATCGGCATCCAGCAGGAAATTTCGACCGCCATCGCGCAGCGGCTGCACATGGTGATCTCGCCCGAACTGGCGCAGCAACTGAAGGCCGCGCCAACGCGCGATCCGCGTGCCTACGACTTCTACCTGGCGGGCCTGGCGCAGTTGCGAAAGGGCGCGTCGATGAAGGGGATCGGCGAGGCGGAGTCGCTGTTCCGCCGTTCGCTCGAGGCCGATCCGTCCTTCGCTCGCGCGCAGGCCGGGCTGTGCCAGGTGGCCATCCTCCGCTACGAGCGTAACAGCGCGGCCGAGCACGTGGTCGAGGCCGAGGCCGCCTGTCGTGCCGCCCTCGAAGCGGACGCCACGCTCAAGGAGACCGAGCTGGCACTCGGCCGGCTGTACTTCACCAGCGGGCGGCACGAGCAGGCCGAAGCCGTGTTCCGCTCGCTGCTGCGTCGCTCGCCGCGCGACGCCGATGCCTACATCGGCCTCGGTCGCACGCAGGCGCGCTCGAATCGCCCCAAGGAGGCCGAGCAGAGCTTCCGCGAGGCGATCATCGTCGAGCCCGGCTACTGGATGGGCTACAACGCGCTCGGCGGGTTCCTGTTCGACGTCGGCCGCAGCCTCGAAGCCGCGGATGCGTACCGGCGCGTGACCGAGCTCGCGCCCGCGAGCCCCACCGGCCACAACAACCTCGGCGCCGCGCTGCTGTCGGCCGGCGACCTGCAGGCCTCGGCGCAGGCGTTCGAGAAGTCGACGCAGGTCGAGCCGTCGCGCGCGGCCTACTCGAACCTCGGCACCCTGTACTACTACCTGAACAGGTTCCCGGAATCGGTGGCGATGTACACGAAGGGCATCGAGCTCGCGCCGGAGGACTACCGGCTGTGGGGCGGGCGCGCCGACTCGAAGTGGTCGATGCCGCAGGGTCGCGATGCGGCACGGGAGGACTATCGCCGGGCGATCGCGCTCGCCGAAAAGTCGCTGGAGGTGGACGCTACGGACGCGGAAGCCTGGGCGCAGCTCGGCTATTACTATGGGCGCCTCGGCGACGTCGAGCGTGCCAACCGTTACGTGGCCCGCGGCATGGAGCTCGGTCCCGACGCACCTTTCGTGTTCTACTGTGCCGCGATCGCTGCGGTGGACCGCGGTGATCGGCAGGAGGCGCAGCGCCTGATCAACGAGGCGATCGCCAAGGGGTTCTCGCCGGCGCTGGCCCGGCCGGATCCCGCACTGCGTGGCATCACGATCGCCTGAACCGATCGCCGGACGACGAACGCGAACGATGCTGACCGACCACGCTGGCCTCTCGCCGTTCGAACGCCTGCTGACGCTGGTCACGCGCGTGCGCCCCGGCGAGGGCCGCAGTGCCTTCCTGTTCTTCCTGCACGCCTTCCTGCTGCTGTTCTCCTACCAGGTGGTGAAGGCGCTGCGCGAAGCCTTCATGCTCACCAAGTTCTCCGCCGAGGTCCGCGCATACGCCGTCGCGCTGATTGCGCTGCTGCTGATGTTGCTGGTGCCGTTGTACGCCGTGGTGCGCCGCCGCCTCGACGGCGAGCAGCTGCTGGCGGCAGTCACGGCGTTCTTCGCGCTGAACCTGCTGGTCTTCTGGGCGGCCGCCGTCGCCGGCCTGCCGATCGCATTCCCGTTCTTCATCTGGGTCAGCATCTTCGGCGTGATGGTGATCGCGCAGCTGTGGGCGTTTGCCGCGGACGCGTTCAACCTCAAGAGCGGCCAGCGCTTGTTCCCGGTGATCATGGTCGGCGCCAACCTCGGTGCGCTCGCGGGAGCGAAAAGCGCGCAGCTCACCGTGGCGACCCTGACTCCGGTCGGCCTGATGCTGGTCGCGACCTTGCTGCTCCTCGCCACGCTGGTGGTGGCTGGGCCGGAGCGGCGCGCGGTGCCGCCGGGTTCGCGACCCGTGCTGGTCGGCCACGGGGCGCCCGTGCCACGGCTGCTGGGCGGCATCGGCCTGGTGCTGCGCGATCGCTACCTGCTGCTGATCGCGCTGCTGGTGGTGCTGCTCAACTGGATCAACACCACCGGCGAGTTCGTGCTCGCAGACTTCGTGCAACGCGACGCGGCGCAGCGCGTCGCCGCGAGCGGCGGCGTGCTGGACGCGGGGACACTGATCACCGAGTTCTACGGCAACTTCCAGTTCTGGGTGACCGCGCTCGGGCTCGCGATCCAGTTGCTGCTGGTCGCCCGCATCTACCGACGCGTCGGTGTGCGTGGTGCGCTGCTGGTGCACCCGGTGATCGTCGGGCTCGGCTACGGCCTGATCGCGCTCGGACCCGTGCTGGGCGGCTTCGTGCCGGTATTCACGCTGGTGCGGCTGGTGAAGATCGCGGAAAACGGCGTCGACTATTCGCTGATGAATACCACGCGCCACGCGCTGTTCCTGCCCGTCGACCGTGACTCCAAGTACGAGGGCAAGACGGCGATCGACTCGTTCTTCTGGCGCTTCGGCGACCTGATCCAGGCGGGCGTGGTATTCGCAGGCCTGAACTGGTTCGGCTGGGGCGCGGCGCAGTTCGCGCTGCTCAACCTGCTGCTCGCGATGGTGTGGATCGGCCTCGCGGTCGCGATCGGTCGCGAGTTCGGGCGCAAGGCGGCGGAGAACGTCATCAACGTCGCGCCCGAGGTCGGTGCGTCGATCCCGGATGTGACCTGCCGGCCCGGCACGGCAGTCGAGCACCGCGTGCCGGTCGACGCGTTCGTGGATGCGGACCCCGGCGACGTGCTGCACCTCGTGGCACGACTCGCCGACGGCCGGCCGCTGCCCGCGTGGCTGCAGTTCGATCCGCGCGCGCGGCGCTTCAGCGGCCGGGCGCCGGCGGGCTTTACCGGCGAACTTACGATCGAGGTGCTGGCGAGCGACGTCGACGGCCTCGAGGTCGCCAGCACCTTCCGGCTGCGCAGCGCGGTGTAACGTCGCGGCGTCGGCTCAGGGCTTCGTCGCCGCCGCTCCCGGTGAGGCGAGGGCGAGGATGCGGTCGCGACGCTCGAGCAGCGCTTTCACTTCGCGCGCACCGACCAGCTTGCCGAGCGCCGCGCCGACGCTGGCCGCGTCGAGTCGGCGCAGCCGGGACTGCATCTCCGGCCCGGTCTTCGCGAGCGGCCCCTCCAGCACCTTCGGCACCTGCGCCGACGTGCCGAAGGCCATGCCGTGTCCGGTCAGGAACAGCGCGGTGGCATTCGTGTCGTACAGGAAGCGGTCGAAGCTGCGACCGCGGTTGTCGATCAGCGCGTCGAACGCGTAGCTCAGCTGCAGCTGGGCGTCGAGATCGCACCAGCCGCCCGTCGGCAGGCGCGGCGCCTTGCCGTCGGCCGGCAGTGCACGCCGGGCCGGTGCGGCCTGCGGCGTGCTGCTGATCGCCTGGCAGACGAGACCGACGCGCGCGCCGGCGCGGACATTCTGGCGGTCCTGCTCGCTGGCCCAGTTCGCCGGCCGGCCCTGCAGCACGCCGTCCTGTCCCTCGTGGCTGCGCGCGACGGTCGCCGGCACCATGCCGAGCCCGAGCAGCCGGTCGAGTCGATAGGCCGCGAGCTCGTGCTTGACGACCTCGCCGGGCGCTGCCTCGAACACGGCGTCGACGCTGCGCCCGTCGAGCGTGACCCGGGTCTGGAGCACGCCGGGTGCGCAAGTCTCGACGACGCTGATCGTGCCACGCGCGAGGATGTCCGCGACGATGTCCTCGCCGAACTGCTGTGAGCTGAGGTACAGCGGTTCGGCAGGAACGGCGGTGGCAGGCGTGTCCGGCAGGGCGTAAGCCACGCGCGAGCCGCTCGCATCGGAGATCAGTGCGGCGGGCCGGCCGCGATACACGGCCCGGTTCATGCCAGCGTCGAGCTTGACGACGGCGCCGTCGAACCGCGAGACGACCGTGCCGTTGCGCGCGACGGTGTGACCGAGCACGACGCGGCGTGCGCCGACCTGCTGCAACCACGGCCGCAGCACGTCGGCTTCGGCGCATTCGTTGCAGGACGCCGCGCCACGGTACCAGTTCGGTCCATCGGGTCCGAGCAGCGGGTTGTCGTCCGCCGCCTTGAAGCGCTCGAGCATGGCCGGCGATCCGGCAGGTGCAGCTTCCGGTGGCTGTGCCGCGATGCGTGCCGCGGCCGTCTCCGGGCGGCGCCCGTAGTCATCCTCGAACTGCAGCAGGCCAGCTGCGACGAGGGCGGACTCCGCGGCCAGATACTCCTGCAGGGCGGCGCGGTAATCCGCATTCAGCCGCTCGAGGCTGCGCCCGCGCAGCACCGGCGACGGACCGCCATGCATGTACACGGTGTCGTTGATACGGATGGCCGCGGGTTGCGCCAGCAGCCAGCGGCCGTAGGGCCCGTCGGGCCCGAGCAGGCGTCGGTGCGCGAAGTAACCCGGCGGGAAGCGGCGGTCGAAATCCTCCGCCGTCGCGCCCGGCTGGCGCGCCAGCAATCCGGACTTGAGACGCGCCCGCTCGGCGGGATCCTCGTCGGCGGCATACGCGGCGAACTCGCCGGCGTCGACGTAACGCAGGTCGCCGAGCACGTTCATCGCCTCGTGGTTGCCGATCACCACGTGCACGCGCCCGCCGGCCTGCGCCGCCTCGCCCTGCAGGCGCAGCAGCAGGTCCATGACCTTGCGCGAATCGGCGCCACGGTCGAGCAGGTCACCCAGGCTCACCAGGTGCGTACGGCCGGCGGCCCAGTGCAGGTCGGCATCCACCACGCCCGTCGAGCGCAGCAGCGCCGTCAGTTCCTCGTAGGCGCCATGCACGTCCGCGAATGCGACCACTCGCTCCACGCCGCTCCATTCGGCCGTCTGGTCGACGGCGCGGGCGCCGGTTGCCGTCAGCAGCGCCAGCGCCGTCGACGCGATCGCGGTCAGGATGCTCGCGCGCGCAGAGTGCAGTCCAGGTCGCAAGCGCCTCATGGTTGGCTCCCTTCGAGCAGGCCAATTTCACCGTCGTCGATCCGCTCGAGCAGGCGCTTGAGCCGCCGGGCGACCTGGTCGATCTCGCCTCTCGCGCAGGCCGACCTGCACGACGTCGCCGGCGCGTCGCACGCCGTTCCGTCTTGTCGAGGTTCGCACCGACGTCGACGGCGATCCAGCGGCCATCGTCGAGGCGCCATTGCGCCAGCACGCCGAGACGTTGCTGCAGTTCGGCGGGCGTGACGGCGCGTAACCGGGCCACCGTGTCGGCCGGCAGGCGCGGCACGCGCAGGTCCTTCCACGCGTGTGCACGGTCGCTCTCGTTGTAGGCGAATGCGACGCCGTTGTCGACCGAGAACACGCGCGGGGCCTGCTCCGCCTTGGAGATCAGGAAATTGCCGAGGTTGGAGTCGCCGTGCTCGATCAGCCAGGTAAGCACGTTCAGCTGGCCGAGGTGGCGTGCGTAGCCCGGGTCGGCGGCGAACAGCGCCGGGTCGTACAGGTCGGCGGCGAGCTTCACTTCCTGCAGCCAGTACTGCAGTACCACCAGCACCTCGTCCGAGCCGCGGAACGTGGGCTTCGCCGCGGCGGCGTACGGCAGCAGTTCCGCGACCGGCACGAAGCGCAGCGCAGTGGGCGGTACGACGTACTCAGCGGGCTCGAGGAACAACTTCTGCAGCTCGTACGCCGCGAGGTCGTAGCGGGGGCGGTTGTTGAAATCCTCGGCGCCCGGCTCGGCCCGGCGCAGCTTCACCCGGTAGGGCGCCTGCCCGGAGAACGCAAGGTCCGCCTTGAGCGTGATGTCGCCCTTGGCCTTCGGGCGACTGATCTCAGCCGCGACGATGCGGAACGGCTCGGTGGCGAGCTGGCGCTCGATGTCGGCGGCCGGACGCGGCACGTTGAGATCCTGCGCCGCGGCCGCCGCCGTGACGCCGAGCAGCATGGCCGTGGACAGCCAGGGCAGCTGATCGTTCGCTCATCGAGTCTGCTCCTGCAGGGCGCGGATCTGCGGGGAGATTACGCCGTCCGTGTGATCGAGCGTCAACGGCAACGCGCCGCGGTCATTGCATGCGGCTCATGCGGCGACCGGATGTAAAGAATGTTTGACATCGTACCCAATTGCAGATGTAAAAGATATTTTACTAAAAACCGGACGGAGAGTGCCGAGATGCCGGAGCAGGAAAAGTTCGCCTGGGCTTCACTGATCGCAAGCGTGCTGGTGTGGGCCTGTTTCGCGATGCGCATGACGGACGGCGGAGGTGTGGTCGAGGTTGCCGCACGCCACATGATCTTCAGCTACGTGATGATGGTGGTGATGATGGTGGTGTCGCACGCCGTCATTGCCTCAATGCTGGCTGCCGGGCGGCGCGGCCAGGTCATCAGCGACGAACGCGACCTGGCGATCGAGGCTCGCGCCGAGCGCGTCGAGGGCTACGTGGTCGCGGTACTGGTCAACCTGCTCGTCATCCAGGCGCTGGCGGAGGCTGCCTTTCCGGGGCACCTGCTGCCGCGCTTCGACCTTGGTTCGGTGCCGACGCTGGTTTTCGCGCTCATCACCACGATGTTTGCCGGCCACGTTGCCAAGCAGCTGGCAACGCTCTGGCAGTATCGCGCGTGACTGGTCCCAGCAAGCGCGGACATGTGACCAACAACGTGCGGCACCTGCGCGAATCGGCCGGGCTGACCCAGGCCGGGCTCGCCGAGCGAGTCGGGGCCACGCGGCAGACCATCATTGCAGTCGAGGCCGAGAAATACGCTCCGTCGCTGGAGCTGGCATTCCGGCTCGCACGTGCGTTCCGTGTGCCGTTCGGGTCGGTGTTCGATTATCAGGACTGAAGACGTTCCGGCCGCCGTGCCCGGCGGTCAGGGCAGTGCCGCGCCGTCGGGTCGGAGCTGGTACAGCACCAGTTCGTTGCCATCGCCCTCGAAGCTGCCGACCTCGTGCGCCGTCCGTTCGCTGCAGCGCGCCACCGCGGCGAGGAAAGGCGCCGTGCGACTGCGCTTCACCACGAACAGGTTGCGCTCGCGAGTGGCCAGCTCGTCGCACAGCGCTTCCTCGGCGAGGAACTGCGAGTACTCGAGGCCGTTGCCCTCGAAGTGCACGCCCTCGACCTCGGTGTCGAGGTACAGGGTGAGGCCGTAGAACGGTCGCATACCGACGAACGCGAGTCTCCTCGACCTCTGAGCCGTTGCACCACCGGCCGCAGCTGCTCCGCCATGACGCGCGCGTCGCGGTCGGCCGGGTAGTACGCGACCGCGCCCTTGACCGCCAGCAGCAGCAGGGCGGTGATCCCGGCGATCCAGGCCGTGCGCCGGCCGTCCAGCCAGGCCCAGCCGGCCAGCGGGCGCGCGACCAGTAGCGCCAGCGGCACGAACAGCGGCAGCACGTACAGCTGCAGCCGCGAGCGCGCCAGGAAGAACACTGCGAGCGGCAACAGGAACCAGTAGAGCAGCAGCAGCACCTCGCGGTCGCTCGACCCCACGGCTTTGCGCAGCCGGCGCCACGCCGCGCGCGGTCCACCCGCCGCCACGACCGCCAGCACCCACCACGGCAGGGCGCCGACCAGCAGCACCGGCACGTAGATCTCCAGGCCGCCGTACCACTCCGCATTGCGCTTGTGGACGGCGGTGAACACGCGGCCGTAAACCTCGTAGCCGAGGAAATAGCCGAGGCGATCCGGCTGCTGCCAGACGATGACCGCGAACCAGGTGAAGGCGACGATCGCAAACAGCGCCACTCCCGCGGGCAGGAACAGTCCGCGCAGCTTCGGCCGATCGTGGATCGCCAGGAACGCCACCATCGCGCCGAGCGGCAGCAGGCCGGGCGGGCCCTTGGTCATGAAAGCCAATCCCCAGGCGAGCCACATCGCGAGCAGCCAGCGGCGGCGATCGGTGCCGTCGCGGACCCATGCCTCGACGAACGCGAACATCGCCGCCGTCTCGAAGAACATCAGCAGCACGTCGGTCGAGACGATGTTCGCCGCGAACATCGGGTGCCAGCGACAGCGACCAGGCGAGGGCCGGCAGCCAGGGCTTCGACGCGCACAGGCGTCGGCCGAGGCCGAACACCAGCAGCCCGGTGCCGATGAAGGCGAGTGCGCCGGGCAGCCGCGCGCCCCACTCGTTGTGGCCAAGCAGCGCGACGCTGGAGCCGATCGCCCAGTAGGTGATCGGCGGCTTGGTCAGGTGCGGATGCTCGCCGTCGATGGTCGGCACCAGCCAGTCGCCGCGCTCGAGCATGTTGAGGCCGGCGGCGGTGTAGCGGCCCTCGTCGGGCTCCCAGATGCCGCGCGTGCCCTGGAAGGCGAACGCCAGCAGGACCAGCAGGGCGAGCAACCACCAGGGCGGCCGGCGCATGGGCTTACAGGCTGCTGAAGACCCGCACGCGGTGCTTGTGGTAGGGCAGCACCTCGAGCACGTCGCCCTCGCGCAGCCGCTCCTGGATGCCGCGCCACCAGTCCGCGGTGAGGATCTCGCGGTGCGCGTTCAGGAACACCTGCTTCAGGTGGGGGTCGAAGCCGAGGAAATTGATGAACGTCTCGGGGAAGACGTCGCTCTCGCCGACGTAGTACCACGTCTCGGCGAGCATCTCGTCCTCTTCGTAGCGCGACTCGGGCACCTCGCGGAAGCGGCAGTCGGTCACCAGGCACAGCTCGTCGTAGTCGTAGAAGATGACGCGGCCGTGGCGGGTCACGCCGAAGTTCTTCAGCAGCAAATCGCCCGGGAAGATGTTGGTCACCGCGAGGTCGCGGATCGCCTGGCCGTAGTCGAGCACCGCCTTCTCCGCCTGCTCGCGCGAGGCCTCGCGCACGTACAGGTTGAGCGGGGTCATGCGTCGCTCGATGTACAGGTGGTCGATGGCCAGCTGCTCGCCCTCGTCGTGCACGGTCGCCGCCGTCTCGGTGAGCAGCTCGTGCAGCAGGTCGGGGTCGAAGCGCACCTTGGGGAACTTGATGCGCTTGAACTCCTGCGCGTCCACCAGCCGCCCGGCGCGGTCATGCTTGAACACCAGCTCGTATTTCTGCAGCACGTCCTCGCGCAGGATGTTCTTCTGCACCGGGAACTTGTCGCGGATCAGCTTGAACACGACGTCGAACGACGGCAGCGTGAAGCAGACCATCACCAGTCCCTTCTCGCCCGGCGCGAGCATGAACTGGTCGTCGGAGCCCTGCAGGTGCCGGAACAACTCGCGGTAGCGCTCGGTCTTGCCCTGTCGCGCGCGGCCGAGCACGGTGTACAGCTCGCTCACCGGCTTGCGCGGCAGGATCTCCTTGAGGAACTTCACCACCTCGCCGACGTGCGCGAGATCGACGTGGAAGTACGAGCGCGTGAAGCTGAACAGCACGCTGACGGTGCCTTCCTCCAGCATGATCGCGTCGACCACCACGCCGCTGTCCTGGTTGCGCAGCGCCACCACGAACGGCAGCGTCCAGTCGCGCCCGGACAGGCGGCCCACGAGGTAGGCGCGCGTCATCTGGTAGAAGACCTCCTTGATGACCTCGAGCCGCTCCACGGTGCGGCGCTCGCCGCTGCTCTCGAGCGACGCCTTCAGCTCGTCGGTCACCGTCTTGACGCTGCGCTCGAAGTCGCGGTACGGGGCCCGGAAGCGGAAGTCGGCCAGCAGCTCCTCCACCAGCAGGTCGACCGAGCCGCGGTTGGTGTAGACCTTGGTCTCGACGTGCGTGGTGACGCTGCCGAGCGGGTCGAGGTCGAGTGCCACGAACTCGACCGCGGGGTCGACGCCGGTGGTGCCGAAGGTCTTGCGCGTGACCGAGCTGAAGAAGGTCTTGGCGAACTCGGCGTCGGGCAGCGGATCGATGAGCTCGGCGAAGCGCCGCTTGATGCTCGACCAGAGCGAGCGTTCCTGCCCGTCGTCGCCGAGGCGCTTGCGCATCGTCGCGACCGTGTTCTCGACGTACTTGTCGTACAGCTCGATGCGCGCGACGGCGTCGCGCTGGCTGCCGCGCCAGTCGCGCAGCTCGAAGCGCTGCCGTGCCCGCCGCGTGATGGCGCGGAACTCGGTGTTGTAGTCGGCGAAGATGCCGACCAGGGTCTGCGCGCAGTCCTGGACCAGCTCGTCGCGCGTAGCCCGCCACGGCGGTCGGCGGGTTCACGGCCTCAACCTACCGCCCACAGCCCACAGCCTAGAGGTTCCGAATCAGCGCATCGCCGAACTCGCTGCACTTGACCTCCGTGGCACCCTCCATCAGCCGCGCGAAATCGTACGTGACGGTCTTCTGGCCGATGCTGCGGTCCATGGCGGTGATGATCGCGTCGGCGGCCTCGAGCCAGCCCATGTAGCGCAGCATCATCTCGCCCGACAGGATCACCGAGCCCGGGTTCACCTTGTCGAGGTTGGCGTACTTCGGCGCGGTGCCGTGCGTCGCCTCGAACACGGCGTGGCCGGTCATGTAGTTGATGTTGCCGCCCGGCGCGATGCCGATGCCGCCGACCTGGGCCGCGAGCGCGTCCGACAGGTAGTCGCCGTTCAGGTTCATCGTGGCGATGACGTCGAATTCCTCCGGCCGCGTCAGCACCTGCTGCAGCGTGATGTCGGCGATGGCGTCCTTGATGATCACCTTGCCCGCGGCCTTCGCCGCGTCCTGCTCGGCGTTGGCAGCCTTGTCGCCCTTGTCGGCGAGCGTGCGCTCCCACTGGTCCCAGGTGTAGGTGTGGTCGGGGAACTCGCGCTCGGCGAGCGCGTAGCTCCAGTTACGGAACGCGCCCTCCGTGAACTTCATGATGTTGCCCTTGTGCACGATCGTCACGCTCTGGCGCTTGTTGTCGACCGCGTACTGGATGGCGGCGCGCATCAGCCGCTCGGTGCCTTCCTGCGAGACGGCCTTGATGCCGATGCCGGAGGTGTCCGGGAAGCGGATCTTGCCGTACAGCTTCGGGAAGGCCTGCTTGAACAGCTCCTTGAATTTCTCGTTCTCGGCGCTGCCCGCCTCGAACTCGATGCCGGCGTAGATGTCCTCGGTGTTTTCACGGAAGATCACCATGTCCACCTTGCCCGGGTTCTTGACCGGGGACGGCACGCCCTTGAACCAGCGCACCGGCCGCAGGCAGACGTACAGGTCGAGCATCTGGCGCAGCGCCACGTTCAGCGAGCGGATGCCGCCACCGATCGGCGTGGTGAGCGGGCCCTTGATCGACACGAGGTACTCGCGGCACGCAGCGACCGTCTCGTCGGGCAGCCAGGTGTTGAACAGGTCGTTGGCCTTCTGCCCGGCGTAGACCTCCATCCAGTGGATCTTGCGCTTGCCGCCGTAGGCCTTGGCGACTGCGGCGTCGAGCACGCGCACCGATGCCCGCCAGATGTCGGCACCAGTGCCGTCGCCCTCGATGAAGGGAATGATCGGCTGGTCCGGGACCTGCAGGCGGCCGTTGGCAATCGTGATCTTCTGGCCCTGGGCGGGCACGTCGAGCTTGACCGAACTGGGCATGTCGGGCTCCGGAGATGTCTCGGGACTGGGAAAAGTGCTGCGAATGCTAGCACAGCGCAATCGGCCGGGGGCCGGCCCGCGGGCGGTCACTGCAGCCGGGCGAACGCCGTGCGGACTTGCTGCGATGCGGTGGAATCGGTCCACGCGAACAGCAGGCCGTCGCCCGCCCGCACCATCTGTGGGAATCCGGACGAGCGCTGCACCGAGGCAGCCGCCACGAGCACGGCCGGGCCCGGTTTGCCATCGCGCGAGAACGGTTGGGCACGCAACTCGGCGCCGGTCGTGCCGGACTGCAGCCAGCTCACGACCGCGCGGCCGTCGTCGAGCAGCACGACGTCGACTCGGCCGATCACGATACCGTGCGCAACTTCGATCGGCGGCCCGACGCTGCGCCCGGCATCGTCGGAGAACGCCAGCCGGATGCGTGGGAGGTCGGGCGCCGTAAACCACGCGACGGCCACAGTCGTGCCGCGGGCGTCGACCGCCGGACCATTGACCGGGCCGTCGTCGGTCACGGCTGCGTCGGTCTGGCAGCAGTCGCAGACGCGCTCGTCGACCTCGAGGCCGCCACCCGCCTGCACGCCGTTTGCGCCGAGTACCGCGCTGCGCAAGGTCATGGCTCCCGACCCACCCGCGGCATGATCGTGGCCGCCGGCCGTGTGGCGGCCATCGAGCCACGCGCTCATTGCCTGCCCGTCGCTGGCGAACAGGGAGACGAAGCCGTGCTCGGTCGGCGTGCCGTCGTCGTGCGGCGAGAACGGTGCGGACCATGTCGTACCCGCGTCGTCGCTGAGCGCGATGCGCACGTCGTAGGCATAGACGTTGCCGGGTCGCTGCTCGAGCCAGTGGGCGGCCCAGGTGCGCGGCGACAACGGCACCACCGAGGGGAAGTCGGCCCAGTTCACGAACCAGCCTTCGCCGCTCGCAACGGTACCGACCGGGCTCCAGGCGCCGGCACGCCAGCTGGAGTGCTGCAACGCAAAGCCGCTTGCTGCCGTGGGCTGCAGCCAGCTCAGCACCGCGCCGTCGGCCGTTGAGGCGAGGTGCGGAAACCGACTGCCACTGCCGGCCGGGTTGGCGATGTCGGTGACGGTTCCCAGCCAGTCGTCCGTCCGGTCGGAATTGCGACAGGCCGGGACCGCCAGCGCCAGGACCGCGATCGGCATCAGTACGGGGAAGAGCCTGCGTTGCATGCCGACATTGTGAGAGCAGGGCAGGTGCGTTCCACAATCCCGATGTCTTGCGGCACTAATGCTTGCTGTTTGCGGTCACATGGGGGTACGGTGCGCCGATCGCAGGGGAGTGGACCCGCAGGTGATGTTCGGGCTGGCATGGGTGAGACGGCGGCAGCGATCCCTCGCACGGGGGGTGCTGGCGCTGTTTTGTGTCGCGTGGCTGCAGGCCGCGATCGTGCCTTGCGTCATGGCGCATGACGGCGACGTCGCCGTGCAGGCTGCAACCACGGACGACCACCATCAGCATGCGGCGCACGACGGCCAGGCGAACGATGATGGCGCTGCGGGCCACCCATGCCTGTACTGCCCGCCGGATGCCGATCACGGCAGCGCCGGCGGCTGCGATGGCCGCGACTGTGCCTACCCGCACGAGCCCCAGGTCGACGCCCGTGCCGTCGGCGTGATTTTCATGGCATTGCCGGTCGCATTCGTCTTGCCGGCCCAGGCCATCTCTACCGCTACGGACTGCGACGTGGTTGCCGTACCCGAGGCGATACCCCGGGTCAGCCTGTCCGTCAGTTACTGCCGCTTCATCGAGTAGCGCCGCCTCCCGCCCGACGCCCGCGAGGGCGTGTCCGAGTTTCCCGTCGGGAGGTGAATCATGATCGTTCTGCATCCGACGCCGTCACGGCGTCGGCCCCACTCAGTTGCTGGATCCCGGGCGGTCGCCGGGGCGGCCCTGTCGTTGCTGTGTGCGCTGGCTGCGCCGCCGGCGCGCGCACTCTCGCTCGCCGAGGCGGAGCGCCTCGCGGTCGAGCGTGACGCTGTATTGCGTCAGCTCGCCGCCGAATCCGAAGCGATGCGCGAGCGCGGCATCGCCGAGGGGCAATTGATGGATCCGAAGCTGCGCCTCGGTGCGGTCAACGTTCCGGTCGACTCGTTCAGCCTCGACGCCGAGGACATGACGATGCTCGAGGTGGGCGTGAGCCAGGAGTTCCCGGCCGGACGCACGCGCGAGCTGGCACGCAAGCGCATGCAGCAGTCGGCGTCCGCCACCGACGCCGTGGCCGCGGACCGCCGGCTCGCGGTGCAGCGCGAAGTGCGCCGGGCATGGACCGAGCTGGCGTACATCGCGCAGGCGCGGGAGCTGGTGCAGGGGCAGTCGTCGTGGGTCGAGCAGATGCGCGCGTCGGCGCGGGCGCGCTATGCCTCGGGCGAAGGCAAGCAGCTCGACGTGCTGCAGGCGGGCCTCGACGTGGCCATGCTCAAGGAGCAGCTGCTCGACCTCGACCGGGACGAGGCCAT
The DNA here is from genome assembly GCA_963731105.1 of uncultured Gammaproteobacteria bacterium. GTDB lineage: Bacteria > Pseudomonadota > Gammaproteobacteria > Steroidobacterales > Steroidobacteraceae > RPQJ01. The sequence goes on along the minus strand of CAVSUM010000005.1, from coordinate 145,633 downwards.
GCGTCGCGCGCAGCTCGGTCGCTGGATCGGCGAGGACGAGGCGCGTCGCGCCGAGGCGAACTCCCTGCCGGCCCGCGCCCCGCTCGAGCCATTGGCGGTGCTGGAGGAACGGCTGCTGCGCCATCCCGCGCAGATCGACTTCGAGCGGCGCATCGAGGCGGCACAGTCCGCCACCAGCCTCGCGCAGCAGCGCAACCGCCCCGCCTGGATGCTCGACCTGAGCTACGGGTTCCGCAGCGGTGACGTGGCTGGGCGGCGAGTCGCGTCCCGACCTCGCCAGTGCAATGGTGACTGTCGACCTGCCGCTGTTCCGCGGCAACCGGCAGGACCGTGAAGTGGCCGCGGCACGAGCCGAGGCGCGCGGCCTGCACGAAATGCACGACGACCACCAGCGCGACATGCGCGCCATGCTCGCCGAGGCCTGGTCGGTGGCCGGGCGCACGGCGGAGCTCGAGCAGTACTACGAGTCGGACCTGCTGCCGCTCGCCGGACAGTCGGTACAGGCCGCGCTGCTCGGCTATCGAGCCAACCGCTCGATGATCGACGAGGTGATCGCGGCGCGCCGCGTGGCCCTCGAAACCTCGCTCAAGCACCTGCGGCTCGCGGCCGACCGCGCGCAGGCCCAGTACGACGTGGAGTACCTCACTGGAGGCGACGTCAATGCGCAGTAACTCATTCCTCGGGGGGCGGCCGGTGGTCGCCCTGTTCAGCCTCGTGCCTGCTCGCGATGCTCGCCGTCGCTGGCTGCAGCCGCGAACCGGCGTCCGTACCGGTCGCGGCGCCGGCCGCGAAGGACGCCGTCAGCACAGAACCGCACGTGCACACGCAGTACCGATGCCCGATGCATCCGGACGTGGTGCGCGACGCACCGGGCACAGTGCCCGATCTGCGGCATGGACCTGGTCGAAATCGAGCGGGAGTCGACCGGCGCCGGAGGCCGCGCAGGCGCCGGCGGACGGGCAGAAGCTGCTCTATTACCGTCATCCCCACGACCCGAATCGCAGGTCACCCACGCCGCGCAAGGACGAGATGGGCATGGACTACGTCCCGGTGTATGCCGAGGCAGTCGGTGCCGAGGTGCGTATTTCACCGACGGTGATCAACAACCTCGGCGTGCGCACCGAGCCGGCGGCCCTGTCGGCGCCGGAGCGTCGTGCCGTCACGGTCGGCTACGTGGCATTCGACGAGCGGCGCATGCAACGGGTGCAGCCGCGCGCCGAGGGCTGGATCGAGGGACTCTCGGTCCGTGCCATGGGTGAGACGGTGCAGAAGGGACAGCTGCTGTTCACGCTGTATTCGCCGATGCTCGAAAGTGCGCAGCAGGAGTACCGCGACGCGCAGCGCATCGGCAACCAGGACCTGGTGGATGCTTCCCGCGAGCGATCTGCGTGCGCTTGGCCTCGATGCCGGCGCCGCGGGACGGGCGGCGAGTGGCGGTCGCGCCTCGGGTCGCGTGCCATTCCATGCGCCGATCAGCGGCGTCGTGACGGAACTCGCGGTGCGCGAAGGCGCGATGGTCACGCCGGAGATGATGGTCATGACCATCACCGAGCTCGACAGCCTGTGGGTGATCGCCGAGATTCCGGAGTCGCAGGCGGGCTGGGTGCGCGCCGGCACGGCCGCGGAGATCCGCCTCGCGTCGCTGCCGGGCGAGATGCTCGCCGGGCGCGTCGACTACGTGTACCCGGAGCTCAGCATGGAGACGCGTACCCTGCGGGCGCGCATCGTGCTGGACGGTGCGCGCCAGGGCCTGCGTCCCAACATGCTCGCCAACGTCACGCTGGTGGGCGAGGCCGGGGCACCGGCGGTGATGATCCCGCGCAGCGCGCTGATCCGCAGCGGCAGCGAGGACCGCGTCGTGGTCGCGCTCGGCGATGGTCGCTTCGCGCCCCGGCGCGTGACCGCGGGCCCCGAGAGTGGTGATCGCATCGTGATCCGCGAAGGCCTCGCGGAAGGCGAGCAGGTGGTGGTCGCGGGCCAGTTCCTGCTCGATTCCGAGGCGAACCTGCGCGCGGGATTCGAGCGGCTCGGCGAGGCGGCGCAATGATCAACTCGATCATCCGGGCCTCGCTCGAGAACCGGGCGGTGGTGCTGCTGCTGGCGGCGCTGCTGACCGCGGTCGGCGTGTATTCCTACCTGCGCACGCCGGTCGACGCATTGCCCGACCTTTCGGACGTGCAGGTCATCGTGCGCACGCCGTATCCCGGGCAGGCGCCACGGCTGGTCGAGGACCAGGTCACCTATCCGCTCACCACGGCGCTGCTGTCGGTGCCGGGTGCGACGACCGTGCGCGGCTATTCCTTCTACGGCGACTCGTTCGTCAACGTGCTGTTCGAAGACGGCACCGATCCGTACTGGGCACGGTCGCGGGTGCTCGAGTACCTGAGCCAGGCTGCGGCCCGGCTGCCCGAGGGAGTGCGGCCTGCGCTCGGGCCGGATGCCACTGGCGTCGGCTGGATCTACCAGTACGCGCTCGCCGACCGCACCGGTCGACACGACCTCGCCGAGCTGCGCTCGATCCAGGACTGGTTCCTCAAGTACGAGCTGCAGGCGCTCGACGGCGTCGCCGAAGTGGCCACCGTCGGCGGCATGGTGAAGCAGTACCAGGTGGTGGTGGATCCGCTGCGCCTGCGTGGCTACGGCCTGTCGCTGATGATGGTCGAGCAGGCGATCCGCGCCGGCAACCAGGAAACCGGCGGCTCGGTGGTGGAGATGGCCGAGGCCGAGTACATGGTGCGCGCCACCGGGTACGTGCGCAGCATCGAGGACCTCGAGCGCATCCCGGTGATGGCCACCAAGGCAGGCACCCCGGTGCTGCTGCGCGACGTCGCCGAGGTGCGCATCGGTCCAGAGATGCGCCGCGGCATCGGCGAGCTCGACGGCGAGGGCGAAGCCGTGGGCGGCGTGATCGTGATGCGCAACGGCGAGAACGCGCGCGAGACCATCGGGCGCGTCAAGGCCAAGCTCGACGAGCTGCAGCGCCAGCCTGCCGGCGGGGGTCGAGGTCGTCGAGACCTACGACCGCTCGACGCTGATCCAGCGCGCCGTGGACAACCTCAACCGCAAGCTGCTCGACGAGTTCATCGTCGTCGCGCTGGTGTGCCTGGTGTTCCTGTTCCACGTCCGTTCCGGACTGATCGTGGTGATCGTCACGCCGATCGCGGTGCTTTCCGCGTTCATCGTCATGCGGCTGCAGGGCATCAACGCCAACATCATGTCGCTGGGCGGCATCGCCATTGCGATCGGCACGCTGGTCGACGCAGCGATCGTCATGACCGAGAACGTGCACCGCAAGCTCGAGCACGGCGTCGCCGACGACCGGCAGCGGCTGGAGGCGATCTACCAGGGCTGCCGCGAGGTGGGGCCGTCACTGTTCTTCTCGCTGATGATCGTCGCGCTGTCGTTCCTGCCGGTGTTCACGCTCGAAGCGCAGGAAGGGCGGATGTTCGCGCCGCTCGCGTACACCAAGACCTACGCGATGATTGCGGCGGCGCTGCTGTCGATCACGCTGGTGCCGGTGCTGATCTGGTGCCTGGTGCGCGGCCGCATCCGCCCGGAGTCGGCCAACCCGGTGAATCGTGCGGCCATGGCCGTGTACCGGCCGTTCCTCGAGCTGGCGCTGCGGGCCCCGTGGGCGGTCACCGTGTTCGCCGTGCTGCTGGTGGCCGCCACGTGGTGGCCGGCGTCGCGGCTCGGCAGCGAGTTCATGCCCGAGCTCGACGAGGGCGACCTGCTCTACATGCCCACCACGCTGCCCGGACTCTCGACCGATGCGGCCCGGGCCCTGCTGCAGCAGACCGACAAGCTGATCCGCACCGTGCCGGAGGTGGAGCGCGTGTTCGGCAAGGCCGGTCGTGCCGAGACCGCGACCGATCCGGCACCGATCGAGATGTTCGAGACCACGATCATGCTCAAGCCGCGCGACCAGTGGCGGCCGGGCATGACGCCGGACAAGCTGAAGGCCGAGCTCGACGCGCTGGTGAAGTTCCCGGGGCTGTCGAACGCCTGGGGCTACCCGATCAAGACGCGCATCGACATGCTCGCCACCGGCATCCGCACGCCGGTCGGCATCAAGATCATGGGGCCCGACCTCGCCGTCATCCAGCAGCTCGGCCAGCGCATCGAGGAGATCCTGCGCCAGGTCGAGGGCACCACCTCGGTGTACGCGGAACGCACCGCGACCGGTCGCTACATCGACGTGGACATCGATCGCGTGGCGGCCGCGCGCTACGGGCTGAACATCAAGGACGTGCAGGACATCGTCGCGAGCGCAGTCGGTGGCATGACGGTGAGCTACACGGTGGAAGGCCTCGAGCGTTACCCGATCAACCTGCGTTACCCGCAGGATTTTCGCGACTCGCTCGAGGCCCTGCGGGCGCTGCCGATCGTCGCGCCGACCGGTGCCAACGTCACGCTGGCCGACGTGGCCCGGGTCGACGTTGCCGACGGGCCGGCGATGATCCGCAGCGAGAATGCCCGGCCGTCGGGCTGGGTGTTCGTCGACCTGCAGGGCCGCGACCTCGGCGGCTTCGTGCAGGACGCGAGGCAACGGGTGACCGCCGAACTCGAGCTGCCGCCCGGCTACAGCCTCGCCTGGTCGGGGCAGTACGAGTACCTCGAGCGTGCCACCGAGCGGCTGCGCGTCGTCGTGCCACTCACGCTGGCCATCATCGTGCTGCTGCTGTACCTGAATTTCCGCAACGCGCGCGACGTGCTGCTGATCCTCGGCACGCTGCCGTTCGCATTGGTGGGCGGTGTCTGGCTGCTGTACCTGCTCGGACTACGACCTGTCGATCGCCGCGGCGGTCGGCTTCATCGCGCTCGCCGGAGTGGCGACCGAGACCGGCGTGGTGATGGTCATGTACCTGGAGCACGCGTGGGCGGAGCGGCGCCGACGTGCCGAGGAGCAGGGGCGCGCACCGACGCGGGCCGAGTTGCACGAGGCGATCGTGGAAGGCGCGCTGCTGCGGTTGCGGCCCAAGCTGATGACCGTGATCACCGTGATCGTGGGCCTGTTGCCGATCATGTGGGGCTCGGGCACGGGGTCCGAGGTGATGCGGCGCATCGCCGCGCCGATGGTCGGCGGGATGGTGACCGCCACCGTGCTGACCCTGGTGATCCTGCCGTCCCTGTACCTGATCGTGAATGGCTGGAAGCTGCCGCGGGCGTAGAATCCGCGCCATGAACGAACCGGGTTCCAAGCCGCACGACTGCTGCCACGCGCCGGCTCCGGTTGCCGCGCCGGTGGTTGCGCACGACTGCTGCCACGCCGTCGATCCTGCGACCATCGCCGCGACCGCAGCGGCTGCCCGCAGCAGCGGCGCCGCGTATTTCTGCCCGATGTGCCCCGGCGTCGAGAGTGACGTGCCGGGCACCTGCCCGAAGTGCGGCATGGCGCTCGAGTCGGCCTTGCCGCGCGTGGACGACGGCGAGGACCCTGAGCTCACCGACATGCGGCGCCGGTTCCTGGTCGCGCTGGCGCTGACGTTGCCGCTGGTCGGCCTGCACCTTGCGAGCCTCGCCGGTTGGCACCCGCCTCGCATCGGTGGCCTGCAACTGTCGTGGCTGCAGTTGTTGCTCGCCACGCCCGTGGTGCTGTGGTGCGGCTGGCCGCTGCTCGAGCGCGGCGCGCGCTCGATCGTGAACCGCAGTCCGAACATGTTCACGCTGATCGGCCTCGGCGTGGTCGTGTCCTACGTCTTCAGCGTGCTGGCGACACTGGCCCCGGGCCTGGTGCCGAAGGCCTTCCACAGCGGCGCGCATCCCACCCTGTACTTCGAATCGGCCGCGATGATCGTCACGCTGGTGCTGCTGGGCCAGGTGCTCGAGTTGCGTGCGCGCCAACGCACGGGCGCAGCGCTGCGCGCGCTGCTCGACCTCGCACCGAAGGAGGCCCTGCGCCTGCAGGACGACGGCAGCGAAGCGAGCGTGCCGCTCGCCGAGGTCCGCCCGGGGGACCGGTTGCGCGTCCGCCCGGGCGAGAAGGTGCCCGTGGACGGAGTCGTGCTCGAGGGGCGCGGTGCCGTCGACGAGTCGATGGTGACCGGCGAATCGCTGCCGATCGCCAAGGAGCCAGGGGCCGCCGTGATCGGCGGCACGCTGAACGGCACCGCGGCCTTCGTCATGCGTGCCGAGCGCGTGGGTGCCGACACGCTGCTGGCGCGCATCGTGCAGACGGTCGCGGAGGCGCAGCGCAGCCGCGCGCCCGTGCAGGGACTGGCCGACCGGGTGGCCGCGTGGTTCGTGCCGGCCGTGGTGGCGATCGCGCTGCTGGCCGCGGTCGTGTGGTGGCTGGTCGGGCCGGAACCGCGGCTCGCGTACGCGCTGGTGGTGGCGGTCAGCACGCTGGTCATTGCGTGCCCGTGTGCGCTGGGGCTCGCCACGCCGATGTCCATGACGGTGGCCATGGGGCGAGGGCGCGCAGGCCGGCGTGCTGTTCCGCAGCGCCGAGGCACTGGAGCGGCTGCGTGACGTCGACACTCTCGTGCTCGACAAGACCGGCACCCTGACTCGTAGGTCGACCGGAGGTCGTGACGGTGATCCCGGTGGACGGCATCGCCGAGGCCGAGTTGCTGCGCTTCGCGGCCAGCCTCGAGCAGTCGAGCGAGCATCCGCTGGCCGCGGCCGTGGTGGCGGCGGCGCAATCGCGCGGCTTGCGTCTCGGCCGCAGCTATGGCTTTCGTGCGGTGCCGGGCAAGGGTGCGCTCGGTGTGGTGCAGCTGCGCAACGTCGCTGTCGGCAACGCGGCGCTGATGACCGAGGCCGGCATCGACGTGCAGTCCCTCGAGCGCGAAGCGGCGCAGCTGCGAGCGGCCGGGCAGACCGTGGTCTACGTCGGCATCGACGGCGTGCCGCTCGGGCTGCTCGGTGTCGCCGATCCGCTCAAGCCTGAAGCCTGGGACGTGGTGCAGGAATTGAAGGCCGAGGGCGTGCGGTTGGTGATCCTGTCCGGGGACCACGCCGAGTCGGTGCGGGCGGTGGCGGCGCAACTCGGCATCGACGACGTCGCGGCCGGCGTGCTGCCCGACGCCAAGGCCGCTCGGGTGCAGGAACTGCGCGCCGCAGGCCAGGTGGTCGCGATGGCGGGCGACGGCATCAACGATGCGCCGGCACTGGCCGCGGCTGACGTCGGCATCGCGATGGGCGGCGGCACCGACATTGCCAAGCAGGCGGCCGGTGTGACGCTGGTGAGCGGCGACCTGCATGGCTTGTCGCGCGCACTCCGGTTGAGCGAGGCCACGATGACGAACGTGGCCCAGAACCTGTGGTTCGCGTTCGGCTACAACGCGCTCGGCGTGCCACTGGCTGCGGGCGTCCTGTACCCGGTGGCCGGGCTGCTGCTCACGCCGGCGTTCGCGGCGGCGGCCATGTCGTTGAGTTCGGTGAGCGTGATCGGCAACGCGCTACGGTTGCGCTCCGTCCGTCTGTGACAGTCGGCTCACGCGCGGCAGAATCGTAAAAGATTCATAAATATTCAGATCGATTGAGCCGCGCTAATTACCTGGCGCGTGCCCAGGCGTAGCTTGGTTGCCGACCAATGGTTTATCCAGGGGGTAACCAGCATGAACAAGAAGCAACGCATCAAAAAGGGCGAGCCACGCATCCGACTGGTTGCACCGACCGCCGCGTTGGCGTCGGGCTTGCTGTCCACGGCGGCCTGGAGCGCGCCGGGCGACCTGGACCCGGCGTTCGGCGACGTCGGCCGGTCGATCGGCTGGCCAGGCACGACCGGCACGCTCTGGGCACTGCAACCACTGCCGGATGACGACCTGTTGTTCGCTGGTTGTGGAACGTACTACGACGACTGCATCTCGACCGCGTACACGGGTCGTCTCGACGGCGACGGTACCCTGGATCGACTGCTGGCGGAGGCGTTGCTGGCGCAGGCGGTCGTCTACGACTTCGCACTGCAGCCGGATGGCAAGGTCGTGGCTGCCGGTGTGGTGAGGGGCACCGCTTCGGAGTACGGGGTCGTCTTCCGTCTGCTGCCGGACGGAACCCTCGACAAGGGGTTCGGCACCGACGGCCTGGTGAGGTTCACCGGCTCCGAGTATGCGATGGATTCCGCCGAATCGCTGGCCCTCGAGCAGGGCGGACGCATTGCCGTTGCTGGCCGGCGCGGGTCAGGCACTGCCGTCGTGCGACTGCTGCCGAGCGGCGCGCCGGACACCAGTTTCGGCGGGTCGGGCGGGTTCGGGCCTACCTTCTCAGGTCCGAGGTTGTTGACCGCGGTTGGGACCGGCGGTTACCGGCTGCTGGTCTCTTCCCCGGTGGAACCCGGCAAGCCAGCGCGCTGCCGGGTGCAGGCACTGACGGCTGACGGCCAGATCGATGCCGGCTACGGCGACGGCGGGCTGTCACCGGCCGACGCAATTCCCGCAGGCTGGTGCTACTCGGTTGCCGCGGATGCATCGGGTCGCCTGATCGTCGGTGGAGGAAGTGACTACGGAAGCGGCTCCACCGCCTTCCTCGCTCGCCTGCTTGGCAATGGCGCGGTCGATCCATCGTTCGATGCGCGGCACGTCGCCGCATCCATGCGTGAGGTAACGGACCTTGCCGTGGCAGCCGATGGCCGCATCGTCATCACCGGCCAGGACCGGGCCGGACTCTCCGGCGTGCTCGTCTCCCGGCTGCAGGCCGACGGGCGGCTCGACGAGGCGTTCGGTCGCGGCGGTACGTCTCGTATCGCACTGGCGACCTCCTGGCCGGACAACTTCCACGTCGAAGACCTGCAGTTGCTGCGTGACGGATCGATCGTGGTCGGTGGCGGTACGTGGACGTACGCCAGCGGACAGCCGTTCGTGGCGCGCCTGTCGGGCGGCGCCGCGGGCGGCGGTCCGGGATTGCTGGGCGCGAAGATCGCGCGCGTCGAGGCTCGCGAGGCAGAGGGGCGTGCAATCGTAACTGTCGAGCGGATTGCCGGCCGCTCGGGCGCGGTGAGCGTCGGCTATTCGACTTTCGCCTTTCCGGCCAGCGAAGGCTCCGCCACCGCCGGCGCAGACTTCGCGCCGGTGCAGGGGCGGTTGACCTGGGCGGACGGCGACGACTCGGAACGGGAGATCGCGGTGCCGCTCATAGCGGACGCCAGCGGCGTGGAGCAACCGGAATCATTCGAGGTTCAGCTGAACGACGTCCAGGGCGGCGGCCTGGCTCTCGACCGGGCCACCGTGAACATCCTCGGCGACGCATTTCCGGCGGGCATGTTCCGCATCGAGGCCCGAGCTGCCTTCCGCGAGGACGAGGGCAGCGTGCTCGTCATCGTCCACCGCGAGGACTACCGCCAGGGCGACGTGTCGGTATTGGTCGGCGTGACCGGCGGTACCGCGCAGGAGGGCAGCGACTACCGGTTTCCCGCTCCCGTGCGACTGACCTGGCGTGACGGGGAGTGGGAATCCAAGACCGCCGCTATCGTCCTCGTGAACGACTCCAGCAAGGAGTCTCAGGAAACGATCGAGGTTTCCCTGTCCGACGCAACCGGCGGCGCGCTGATCGGCACGACCAGATCAGTGACCGTCGCCATCAATGATGACGACTCCGTGGTGGGCGGCAGCCGTGGTGGCGGTGGCGGCGCAGGCGGCGGAGGCAGCGCGGGCGGGTTGCTGGCGCTGCTGGCTGCCGCAGGTGCCTGGTTGCGGCGGCGCCGGCGGGACGATTGACTGCCAGGAGCGGCAGCCGGGCGCTGCCGCTCCCTCGCGCTCGCGACCGGTCACGGAGTGGCCCTCCCGCGGTGGGTACCGTTACCATCGGTGCTGGCTTACTGCAATCGATGGCGACACGGATGACCCGCACCCTCAAGAGCGACCCTCGTCGCGACGGCTACCGCATGCCCGGCGAGTTCGAGCCGCATGCCGGCTGCTGGATGCTGTGGCCGGAGCGACCGGATAACTGGCGCCTCGGCGGCAAGCCCGCGCAGCAGGCATTCGCGGCAGTCGCAGCCGCGATTGCCGGCAGCGAGCCGGTGTCGGTGGGCGTCTCCGTCGGGCAGTACGCGAACGCGCGCCGCCTGCTGCCGCCTGCAGTGCGCGTGGTCGAGATCTCGAGCAACGACGCCTGGATGCGCGACGTCGGTCCCACTTTCGTGGTCAACGATAGTGGCGGAGTGCGCGGCGTCGACTGGCAGTTCAACGCGTGGGGTGGGCTCGACGGCGGGCTGTACTTTCCGTGGGACAAGGACGATGCGGTCGCGCAGAAGGTGCTCGAGATCGAGGGTCGCGACCGTTACCGCGCGCCGTTCGTGCTCGAAGGCGGCGCAATCCACGTCGACGGGCAAGGCACCTTGATCACCACCGAGGAATGCCTGCTGAACCGCAACCGCAATCCCGGCCTGACCCGCGACGAGATCGAGAGCCTTCTGCGGCGCTACCTGAACGTTGAGGTCATCGTCTGGCTCGGTCGAGGCGTGCATCGCGACGAAACCGACGGCCATGTCGATAACCTGTGCGCCTACGTGAAGCCCGGCGAGGTGGTGCTGACCTGGACCGACGACCGTCGCGACCCGCAGTACGAGATCTCACGCGATGCGTACGAGCGACTGGCGCAGGCGCGCGATGCACGCGGCCGGCGCTTCAAGGTGCACAAGCTGATGCAGCCGGGTCCGCTGCGCATGACGGCCGCCGAGGCCCAGGGCGTGGATGCCGCCGAGGGCTCGCAGCCGCGCGAGGCGGGGGCCCGCATGGCCGCCTCGTACGTCAATTTCTACCTCGGCACGCGTCGCGTGATCGTCCCGCTGCTCGACCCGAAGCGCGACGGCGCTGCACTGCGCAAGCTCAAGGCCTTGTTCCCGCGGCGCGAAGTGGTGGGCGTGCCGAGCCGCGAGATCCTGCTCGGTGGTGGTAACGTGCACTGCATCACGCAGCAAGTGCCGCGCGCGAGCGCGAGGAGGACAGGGGACAGGGGACAGAGGACAGTGAAGAAGAAGCAGAGGGTGCTGCACGAGGCGCTGAGCGGGCGGCGGCTGACGAAGCTCGAATACGAGCACGAGCTGCCGAAGCTGCAGGACCAGTTGCTCGACGCGCAGTTCGAGCTGCGCAAGTCGAGTGCACGCGGAGTGGCGATGATCGTCACGGGCATCCCGGCGGCGGGGCGCAGCGAGGTCGTGAACGAGCTGCTCGCCTGGCTCGACCCCAAGTTCGTCACCGTCTACGGCTTCCGCGAACCGAACGAGGTCGAGCGCGAGCGTCCGTCGCTGTGGCGCTACTGGCGGGTGATGCCGCCGAAAGGCCGACTCGCCATCCTGCACGCCGGCTGGTACGGCGACTTCCTCGCCGACTCGGTCCGGGAGCCGGGGCGCGCGGCCGCGGCGGTGCGTCGCGACGTGGACCGCCTGCGACGCCTCGAGCGCATGCTGGTCGCGGATGGCGTCACGGTCGTGAAGATCCACCTGCACGTGGGCCCCGAGGTGCAGCGCCGTCGCCTGAATCGGCTGGCGAAGGACAAGACCACGCGCTGGCGCGTCACCGCCGAAGATCGCTGGTATGCCCGTCACTACGGGCGGGTTGAACGGGCGTTCGAGCACTGCCTGGCAATGACCGAGCAGCCGTTCGCCCCGTGGCACGTCATCGACGGTACCGACCGGCAACACCGGGCGCTCGAGGCGGGGCGCGTGGTTCTCGCGGGGCTCGAGGGGCGCATCGCCCGCCCGAATGGCAAGGCGCGTTTCCGGTAGCGGCCGAGCTCCGCCGTCGTGCGGCGCGAGTGGCGTTGCCCACGCGCAGGTCGGCCACCCGGATCGCCGAAGAGGATTACGACCGCCGACTCGAGAAGCTGCAGGGGCGGCTTGCACTGCTGTCCCGCCGCCGGCAATTCGCGAAGCACTCCGTCGTCGCGGTGTTCGAGGGCATGGACGCGGCGGGCAAGGGCGGCGCCATCCGGCGTATCACGGCGGCGCTCGACGCGCGGCAGTACCGCGTGGTGCCGATCTCCGCGCCGACGCCTGAAGAACTGGCCCGTCCCTACCTGTGGCGCTTCTGGTTCCAGTTGCCGCCGCGCGGTAACTACACGATCTTCGACCGCTCCTGGTACGGGCGGGTGCTCGTCGAGCGCGTGCATGCGCTCGCGGCGAAGGCCGATTGGCAGCGCGCCTACGGCGAGATCAACGAGTTCGAGCTGGAACTGGCTGAGCACCAGATCGTGGTTGCCAAGTTCTGGATGTCATTGAGCGAGGACGAGCAGCTGGCACGCTTCAAGGAGCGCGACCGCAACCCGCTGAAGCGCTTCAAGGTCGACCCCGAGGACTGGCGCAACCGCAAGCAGTGGCACGCGTACCAGGCGGCCGCGCGCGACATGATCGCCCTGACCAGCACGCGTCACGCGCCGTGGACCATCGTGCCCGCGGACGACAAGCGCCAGGCGCGGCTCACCGTGCTCACGGCCTTGTGCGATCGAATCGAGGCTTCGGTCGATTGACGCTTTCGGCGCTGGCCGCTGACGTCCCTGGGATCGCGTCACAGCCCTTACGGCTGGGGATGGCGCCAGGAGCGCGATCATCCTGCTCAGGCCCGCGCAACCGGACGGGTTGCGCCGTCAGAACCAGCCGGAGAAGAGCACCCGGAACACGTCCGCATCGAAGCCGTACAGGGGTTCGGAGCCTGGCGCGCCTCCCGCGGTGATATCGCGGAAGTCGTCATAGCTGAAACGCATGCGGTCGTAGAAGACGCTGACCGTGGAGCGCTGCAGGAATCGGTCGGCGAAGGCCGGCAGCACGAAGGTGGCGCCGATGCTCAGCATCTGGCTGGTGAAGCTGCTGAGTTCCTTGTCGCGGGCCAGGAAATTCTGAGCGTCCCTTCGCGGGAACAGGTCGGCATAGAAGTCTGCGGCCGACTGGTCGTACCAGCGATAGCCACCTTCCAATATCCAGCGTTCGCCGAGCGGGTGCGTATAGCCCACGCTCACCGTGCTTGCGTCGATGCCCCACGTGTCCGTGAAGTAGCGGTATTCGCCGTGCACGGCGGCCCGGTACGGCAGGAAATAGCGGGCGTTCAGTGCCGCCGCGTTGCTGGTGCGGGTGCGCGGGTAGACCTCGGGCTGGAACGCGAAACCCGAGCCAGCGTCGGGCTCCAGGTAACGCACCGAGCGGTAGGGGTTGTTGAGGAATCCCTCGTCGGTGATGGTCTCGTAGGCGAGCCCCAGCACCAGCGTCGGGGTGACGATCTGCGACAGGCCGAACCGGTAGCTGCGCCGGTCCACCGGCTCGTCGAACTGCGGATCGCCGTTCCTGCGCACCTCGTCCCAGCCGCGGGTGAAACCGAACGACACCGTGGTCAGGTCGCCGAACAGGTCCTGGCTGACGTCGAAGCTCGCGGTGCGGGCGCTGTAGTCGCTTTCCTCGCTGCCGACGACGCTCACCGTGTACTGGGTCTTGTCGTCGAGCACGTCGAGGCTGAGTCCCGCCTGATCGCGCTGTTCGCTATACGGGCTGGCCGTGGTGATCACGTCGATCGACGCGCTCGACACCATGTCCACGTAATAGCTGGCGGAGACGGAGTACCTCTCCGCGAACTTCTTGCGCACCAGCACCGACGGGCCGTCGATGGTCACGCCACCACCCTGGTAGCGGTGATAGAGCACGTCACCCCGATCGTCGGGCAGCACCCCCGCGCGGGACGGCACGGCGGCCAGGGATGCGAGCAGGACTACGGCGGCAACGATCGCGTGATGCATGGCAGTTCAGTTGCAGCCGCAGCCGCCGCCGTGGGCACCGAGCGCGCCGCGCGCACCTTCGCGTGCTTCGAACACGTGGTTCAGGTAACTGGTCGCGATCGGATTGCGGTCCGCGGCCATGATCGGGTCGGCGAAGTTCTGCCGCTCGTACGGCTTGACCCACGGCTCCACGCCGCTGCAGCCGGTTGCGCCGGCCAGTGCGCAGGCAAGTATCGCAACGCGTGCGCGCATGGCGGTCACTCCTTCACCAGCGAGCGGATGAGATCGGCGTACTGCGCTTCGTCCCCCGGCTTGTAGCCGCGGTGCACGTGCCGTACCCGGCCCTCGCGGTCCACGAACACGGAGCTCGGCATGCCCTCGACGCCGAAGCGCTCGGCGACGGCGTTGTGCGTGTCGAACAGGACCGGGAAGCTCACCGGCACGCCGTTGAGCCAGCGGGTCGCGGCGGCGCTGTCGGGCTCGACGTTGACGCCGAGCAGCGTGAAGCCGAGCGCCTCGTACTTCTTCTGCAGTTGTTCGAGCAGCGGCATCTCCTGGCGGCATGGGCCGCACCAGGTGGCCCAGAAGTTGATCATCACCACCTGTCCCTTGAGCGAGCTCAGGCGGACCTCGCCGCCGTCGCGCGCCGGCAGCGCTGAAGTCCGGTGCCGGACGCGGGGCCTCGGTCGCGGCCCCGACCGGCGTGCGGCGGCCAGCAGCAGGATGGCGAACAACGAACTCAGGCGCATGGGTGTGCTCCGGGCTCAGAAGAAAGCCGTCAGGCTCAGCGTGAACTGCAGGTTGTGGGTGAGCTTGTTCTTGCCGAGCAGGTCGCTCTCGAAGGCGAGGTCGCGCGCGTCGAGGTGCACGGCGATCATGTCGGTGGCCAGCACACGCAGGCCGGCGCCGAGCGCCACGGTGAAGTGGTCATCGCCGGCGAAACGCGTGCTGCCCGCGCCGAGCGTGAAGTACACGGCGCTCGGCAGTGCGCGGCGCCCACCGAGAAACACTTCGCCCGGCAGTGCGTTCCAGCCGATGGCCAGGTCGTAGTGGGTGAACTGGCGCTCGCTGTCGGTCAGCAGCGCGGCCGAGCCGCTCAGGTCCTCGTAGCTGGTCCTGCCGGCCTTGGCCGTGCCGAGCGTTGCCTCGGCGAACACGTCCTCGGTGAAGTGGTAGGCGAAGCGGCCGCCATACGAGACGCTCGCGCCGAAGTCCTCGATGCTGATCGTGCCGACGAACAGGCCGGCCTCGAAGTTCTCGGTGTCGAGGCCCGGCGGGTTCACTTCGCGACGCTTGACGCGCGGCTCGACGACCTGAGGCGTCGCTGGCTCCGCGCCGACGGCTCCCTGCGCCGTGGCAGGCGCCGGCGCCGCGAGGGCGGCGAACGCCAGGCCGCTCAGAAGTAGTAGGCGAAGCTCACGGTCCATGAGTCGATCTCCTCGTTGTCGTCACGGCTCGTGAAGACCACGAACTGTCGGTACTCCGCCTGCAGCAGGAATCGGTTGGTGAGGTAGCCCCGCAGGCCGATGCCTGCATAGGCCGTGGTGTCCGTGCGGTCCTCGGGCTCGATCAGCGTCGCCTTGGGCTCGATGTGCAGCATGCCCCCGCCGATACCCACGAACGGCGAGGCCCGCCATTGCGGCCTGAACACGTGCGCGATCCCGGCCGCAACCAGCCAGCCATTCGAATAATTGCCGAGCAGGTGCGAGACGTCGGCCCGGACGTGCAGCGTCGGCGTCATGGCCCAGGCCGCCTGGGCGGAGACGAGATTGGCGCCGTCGAAGTCACCGGTCGTGAGGCCGGCTTCCCAGCGGTGGGCGGTGCGGCTCTCGGACGACGCCCCCGGGAGGGTGACGGCCTCGCCACCCGGGGTCAGTGTGCGTTCGAGCTGGCTGCGATTGACCCAGCCCTCCGTGCCATCGCCGCGCACCTTGATCCAGTCCGTGCGCCGGCGCAGCAGCTCCACCGCTTCGCCGCGATCGACGACGTGGAAGACGGGAAATCCACGCCCTGGCCCGCTGCGTAACTCGATGTACGGGTCCTGGACGACGACCTGGCCGCCGCCGCTGGCGGCGGGCAGCCGCGCCGGGTGCAACGACCCGAGCAACAGGAGGGCGGTCAGCAGGCGTCGGATCATGTGGTCAATCGAGCGGCGCGACGAACGGGTCGTTGAAGTATTGCGCCCCGATGTCCAGCCATTCCGAGACGAGCTTCAACTCCGCAGGCGTCAGGCGGCCTCGATGGCTGCCGCCGGGAGCGAACAATGAGAAGAACCGCACAGAACCGCGCGCGCTGCCCGCCGCCATCGAGGCCGGCACTGGCACCGGCGCCAGCTGCGGCTCGCCCGTCACCGGGTCGACGCCGACCTGCACGAGACGGTCCTGCAGGTTGGCGCCCACCAGTTCCTGCTCGTTGTCGCCGGCGAGCAACTCGCGATAGGCGTGCTTTTGCAGGGGATCGTCGCTCGAGGGCCCGTCCGTCAGTTCCAGCTGCCCGGGCGGGACCCGTAACGCGTCGGCGGCATCGCGGTCGGAATGACAGCGCGTGCAGGTATCGTCGGAAAGCACCGTGACGCCGTCTGCAGCCAGCGTGATGCGCGGCTTGCTCCACAGCGGATGGATGTGGGCCTCGTAGTGGATCGTGCCGCGGCAACCGGACCGCCATGACGCCAGGCAGTCGACGCTGGTGGGCGCCAGCGTGTCGAGGTCCTTGTAGCGGTAGGCGAAGCTCGCGTCCGGCGGCCGTCCCGCGGCGACGGGGTCGGTCCAGACATCGTCATAGGCAATGTCCAGCGAGAGCCGCAGCGCCGCGCAGTCCGTCTGGCAACTGATGCGCGCTCGCGTCTGCGCCATCGTCTCGCCGAAATCGGCGAACAACGCCGGGTTCGTGTTCGGAAAAGGCAGGCCGGTCGAACGGGCACCCGCGTGCACCGTGGCGAACAGGTTCGAGCGGCCGTGCGACTGCCCGCTGCCGCTGTCGTGACAGCCGTTGCAGCGCAGTTGCTCGCCGGCCCGGACCTGCAGCCAGTTCTCGTGACGCCGGCCGAGACGCCGGCCGTCGGCATCGAGCACGGTGATTGCGAGGGGGACGTCGGCCGGCACCTTCACGCGCACCGAGCCGTCCGGCTCGATCACGGCGTAGCCGAGGATCTCGCGCATGCCGAACGCAGCGGTCACGCCGAAGGCGCCGTTGTCGAAATCGCGCACTTCGTCGTCCGGGAGGCTGACGGCCTTCTCGACGCGCAGGAAGCGCGCAGGCCGCTGCGCGGCGGTTGTCCGCCGCGGGTCGGCCAGTGCGGCGATGCCGCCCGGGGCGACGTCCACGCCGTCGACGTCATAAACGCTGCGGATGTCCAGGATGCCGACACCCTCGGATTGCAGGTCGGCATCGAAGTCCACGCCCGCCACGGCATCGGTCAGGACCGCCGGCAGCGCAAGCGGCTGCAGGGCGACGACCTCCGTGTAGGTGAAGCCCTCGGCAGGCGCCACGACCGGCAACTGGGTACGCTTCGCCGGATCGTACATCCACACGCCATAGAGCGGGGCTGCGGTGACCGCGTCGCCTGCCGCAAGTCGATCCTCGGAGCACGGCACGATGCGTGCGGCGTCGACCAGCAGCCGGCACTGCGTCCAGGTCGTCAGCAGCCGGCCGGTGCCGTCGCGCAACGGGTAGGCGGAACCGTAGCGGCCTCCTGGCGACGGCCCCTCGATCGTGGACACCACGTTGATCGTGGCCGGCAACTGCGCCGGACCGCTCAGTACGCCGCGATTCGGCAGAGTCGGCTGAGTGATCTCGACATAGTTGTCGACGTCGATCTCCAGCAGCTGGCCGCCGCGGTCGGGCGCCCGGAACGGCTGCGCGCGCGCGATCAGCCGGCCATTGCCGGCGGGCCGCGGGTCGAGGAAGTGCACGCTGCTGCCGCTGGTGCCGGTCGCGTGGCTCTGAGCGCCGTACAGGAGCTGCAGGTCCGAGCCGTCCGGCCGCACGGTATACAGGTTGATCTCGTTGTTCGGTCCGGCGTTGTCCCAGCGGCTGAACACTATGCGGCCGTCATCGAGCACGGCCGGATCGAGGTCGTGGCTCTGGTTGAAGGAAATCTGGCGCAGGGTCGTGCCGTCGGCGTTCATCACGTGCAGCACGAACGCCGGCTCGCGGCGATCCTCGTCCTGCGCGGCGAACTGCGGCTTGCCCTCGTCGAGCAGGATCGCCCGCGACTGGCGCTGGCGGGTCGAGCTGAACACGATGCGACCGTCGGGCAGGTAATGCGGCGCGACGTCGTGACCCTCCTGCGCGACGATGTCCGACTGGATCACGCGGCGCAGCTGCTGCGTCGTCACGTCGTATTCCCAGATCCCCCAGGTCGGCTGGTCCTCCTCGTCGGCACCTTCGATCAGCGGCTTGTGCAGCGAGAAGACGAGCTTGCGGCCGTCGTACGACGGCTCGACGTCACGGACGTCGCCGGCGCCGCCGGTGACTTCGAGCGTAACGTTGCGATCGGAGGCCGACGGCGAGGCGCGGTCGCGCACGTACAGGTCGGCGCCCGGCTCGAAACCGAGCAACCTGCGTGCGTCCTGCGCGGCAGCGTTAGCGGGCGGCAATGCCCGCTTCACGTAAGCGATCGGAAAGTCGAGCACCACAGGGTCGGGACTCTGGCCACTGCCCGGTGAGAGGCTGCCGCCTCCGTCACTGCTGGTGCATGCAGCGGCCAGCAGCAGGCACGCGCCGGCCAGGAACGCTGCTGGCCGCGGTGCCGTCGCGGCGATGTCTCGAACAGGTCCGCGCATCCGACGATCCTCGATGTCTGGTCGTACCGCGACGCGCTGCGCGCCGGCGAGAGGCACTTTCTCTCACATGCCATCCGGCACTCCACGCGCCACCGCGCGATGTGTGAACAGCCTCGCAGAACCCGGCCTTCTGTGATCCGAATCGCAGAACAGCATGTCGGCGTTGGCGAACTGCCCGCGGCAATCCACATTGCGTCGCGTCCGTCCGATTCGGCAGTCGCGCGCGACCGGCAGCGACGACGCGGAGGGCGGACGGGGACAGGCATCCGGGGCGCGGCGGGCGCTGGCTCGGCCAGCAGGGCGGGAGATCGGCACATGCGCATGCACCTGAACATCGGTGGCCAGCGTCGCGACGCCGCGCGAGCAGAGCGGGGCGGCCGCATCGCACGGCTGCGCCGCGCGCTGCTGCCCGGCCTCGTCTTGCTGGCGACGCTGCAGCCCGTGGTGGCCGAAGCGGACGCGCGCTCGCAGGCCAAGCGCATGCACGACCGGCTGGCCGGCGTACCGCCGTCCCCGGCGGTCCTGACCGACATGGCGGCAGCCGTCGCTGCCGGGCGCACCATCGAGGCGGCGTACAAGGCGATGGAGAACCGTGCGTTCTACGACGTCACGCTGAAGAACTTCGCCATGCCGTGGACCAACCGCGACCAGACGATGTTCGCACCGCTCAACGACTACGTGGCGACCGTCATCGGCATGGTGCGCGACGACGTGCCGTTCGACGGCGTGCTGTCGGAGGACATCCTCTACGTCGGCAGCGGCGTCGCCGGCGTGCCGGCGTTCTCGGCCTCGAGCAACGCGCACTACGAGGCGCTCGAGTCGAGCGGCGTCAGCCTGAAGTCCGCGCTGGTCCGCACCACGCAATCCTCCGCGATGGGCCTCGCGCCGGATGCCACGGCCGGCGTGATGACCAGCCGCGCCGCGGCGCAGGCCTTCTTCATCGCCGGAACCAACCGCGCGATGTTCCGCTACACGCTGCTCAACCACCTCTGCGTCGACCTCGAGCAGGTGCAGGACCCGACGCGCCCGCCCGATCGCATCCGCCAGGACGTGAGTCGCAGCCCCGGTGGCGATAGTCGCGTCTTCCTCAACAACTGCGTCGCGTGCCACGCTGGCATGGATCCGCTGACGCAGGCGTTCGCCCACTACGACTACGACGATGCCGCCGGACGGCTCGTCTACACGCCGGGGCAGGTCCGGCCGAAGTACTTCCACAACGACGACACTTTTCCGCCGGGCTACGTGACGCCGGACGACAGCTGGGAGAACTACTGGCGCAACGGCCGCAACACGCTGCTGGGCTGGGATCCCTCGCTGCCCGGCCGCGGGCGCGGAGCGAAGTCGCTTGGGCGGGAACTCGCGCACAGCGAGCGTTTCGCACGCTGCCAGGTCGAGAAGGTATTCCGCAACGTCTGCTTCCGACCGCCGAGCGACGCTGCGGACCGGGCGCGGGTGGATGCGATGACGGCGTCGTTCAGGTCGAACGGGTACCGACTGAAGCGGGTGTTCGCCGAGGCGGCCACCTACTGCAGCGGCGACTAGGAGAACGTCATGCGCAGTGTCGTTTCACCAACGCGGGTGACCCGGTTCCTCGCCACCTGCGGACTGCTTGCACTGCTCGCCGGCTGCGGGGGTGGCGCCGAGACGGTCGAGAATCCGGTCACCTCCGGGGGCGAACCGCCGACCTACAGTGGCCCGCCGCCGGCCACGGCCGACGTCCAGTCGTTCAAGGTGAACGTGTGGGACAACCTCAAGGCGAGCAACCGCTGCGGGCAGTGCCACACGCAGGGCGGGCAGGCCCCGCAGTTCGTGCGCCAGGACGACATCAACCTGGCCTACGCCGCCGCGAACGGCGTCGTGACGCTCGACTCGCCGCGCGACTCGCGGATGGTCACCAAGGTGGCCGGCGGGCACAACTGCTGGCTGGCGAGCGCCGCCGCCTGCGCCGACATCATCACCACCTGGATCAGGAACTGGGGCGGCGCGACGGCCGGCGGGCTGGCCGGAGTCGAGCTCAAGCCGCCTGCGCTCCGCGACCCGGGCGCCAGCAAGAGCTTCCCGGCGGCACCCGGCCTTTTCGCCACGACCGTGCATCCGCTGCTCGTGGAGTACTGCTCGCGCTGCCATTCACCGTCCGCGGCCAACGGGCAGTCGCCGTTCTTCGCCTCGAGCGACGTGAACGACGCGTACGCGGCGGTCCGCGTGAAGATCAACCTCGACCAGCCCGAGACGTCGCGGCTCGTCGTGCGCCTGCGCACCGAGTTCCACAACTGCTGGAGCGACTGCGCGGCGAACTCGGCTGCAATGGAAGCAGCGGTCCGCGCGTTCGCGGGCTCGATCGCCCCGACGCAGGTCGATCCTTCGCTGGTGCTGTCGAAGGCACTCGGGCTCCGCGACGGTATCGTCGCGAGCGGCGGCAACCGCTACAACAGCAACGTCATCGGGCTCTGGGAGTTCAAGACCGGCAGCGGCAGCGTGGCATATGACACGAGCGGTACCGAGCCCGCGCTCAACCTGACCCTCTCGGGCGACGTCGCCTGGGTCGGCGGCTGGGGCATCAACGTCAGGCGCGGCAAGGCCCAGGGCACCACGGCCGCGAGCCGCAAGCTCCACGACCTCATCAAGGCCACCGGCGAGTTCTCGATCGAGGCCTGGGTGGCCCCCGGCAACGTCGCGCAGGAGGACGCGCGGATCGTGTCCTACTCGGGCGGCACGACGACCCGTAACTTCATGCTCGGCCAGACGCTCTACAGCTACGACTTCTACAACCGGTCGAGCACCACCAATGTCGCCGGCGACCCGAAGCTCACCACGTCGGCCGACGACGAGGACCTGCAGGCGACGCTGCAGCACGTCGTCGCGACCTACGACCCGGTCAACGGGCGACGCATCTACGTGAACGGCGAGTACACCGAGGATGCGGACCCGTCGCGTGGCGGGACGCTGGCGGACTGGGACGACACCTTCGCGTTCGTGCTCGGCAACGAAGTATCGGGCGACCGACAGTTCCAGGGCATCTTCCGGCTGGTCGCGGTGCACAACCGGGCCCTCACGCCGGACCAGGTGCGCAAGAACTTCGAGGCGGGCGTGGGCGAGAAGTACTACCTGCTGTTCTCGGTGAGCCACCTCGTCGACGTGCCGCAGGCCTACATCCTGTTCGAGGTGAGTCAGTTCGACAGCTACGGCTACCTCTTCAACAAGCCGTCATTCATCAGCCTCGACCCGGCGGCGCGGCCCGGCAACATACCGCTGGCCGGCATGCGCATCGGCATCAACGGCAGCGAGGCCGAGGTCGGCCAGGCCTACCGGTCCCTCGACACGGCGATCACCGACTCGCAGTACGGGCCGCTGGGCCAGCCGCTGTCGAAGATCGGTACCGTCATCGGGCTGCAGAAGGGACCGGAGGCCGACGAGTTCTTCCTCACCTTCGACGTCATCGGCGGACGCCGCAACGTGCGTACCGAGCCGGTGCCGCTCGCACCCGCGCCGCCGCCCGACGTGCGGCGCTCCCCGGACGTGGGCCTGCGGATCTTCGACGAGATCAACGCGACCATGGCCGAACTCACCGGCGTGAGCCAGGCGCGGCCACAGGTGAAGGCGACCTACGAGCGGGTCAAGCAGGCGCTGCCGACCGTCGAGAGCATAGACACCTTCGTCTCGGCGCACCCGGTCGCGATCGCGCAGCTCGCGATCCAGTACTGCGACGCGCTCGTGGAGGACCCCGGTGCCCGCGCCGCCTATTTCCCGGGCTTCGACTTCAGCGCCGCGCCGGCGCAGGCCTTCGGCACGACCGGCCGGGCGATCGTGCTCGACGCGCTGGTCGGCCGAATGCTCGCGCAGGGCGTCGGGACCGAACCGAACGCGGCCCAGGTCCGTGGCGACCTCGACGCGCTGATCTCCCGCCTCGCCGCCTGCGGCGGCAGTTGCCCGGCGGGCCGGACCGAAACCATCGCCAAGGCGAGCTGCGCGGCGCTGCTCGGCAGCGCGGCGACCCTGGTGCACTGACCGCGGCCGCGCGCCACGACCCGAGGTAGGCAACATGATCATCCGCAAGCCACCCCCCCGGCAGCTCGGCCTCGACGAGCCGATCCGGCACGAGGCCACGCATAAGCGCCCGGTCACGCGCCGTGACTTCCTTGCGCAGGGACTTGCCACCGGACTCGGCACCGTGGTCGCGCCGACGGTGTTCGGGCTGTTCGCCAACCCGCGCCAGGCGATGGCAGCGCTGTCGCCCGACCTGCAGGCACTGCGTGCCAGCTGCGGCATCGAGGTGCTCGGCGCCGGCAAGATACCGTTCATCTGCATCGACCTCGCGGGCGGGGCGAACATGGTCGGGTCCAACGTGCTGGTCGGCGGCCCGGGCGGGCAACTCGACTTCCTGACCACCTCCGGCTACGGGAAGCTGGGCCTGCCGGGCGACATGGTGCCGAGCCTGACCAACCCGGCGACGGGCACGAGCTTCACCGACACCTCGCTCGGCCTGGCTTTCCATTCCGACAGTGCCTTCCTGCGCGGCATCCTCGATCGCGTGTCGCCGGCCACCGCCGCGAGCATCAACGGTGCCGTGATCGCTGCGCAGTCCGAGAACGACACCGGCAACAACCCGCACAACCCGATGTACGGCATCTACCGTGCCGGCGCGGGCGGCTCGCTCGCAACGCTGATCGGCTCGCGTGCCTCGGACTCCGGCGGTAACTCCATGGCCCCGGCCGGGCTGCTCGACCTGTCGGTTCGTCCGACCAAGGTCGACCGGGCGAGCGACGTCACCGGACTGGTCGACACCGGCCAGTTGGCCAACCTGCTCAGCGTCGACGACACCGTGGCCGTCATGGAGGCCATCCAGCGCATCAGCCACCGCAAGCTGCAGGTGATCGATCCGAAGCAGGACTGGCCGGATGCCAAAAAGGCCACCGTCAGCCGCAGCGAGGTCGTCCGCGAACTCGTGAACTGCGGCTATGTGAAGGCGGCCGACGTCGTTGACCGCTTCGGTGATCCCGCGAGCCTGAATCCGGATCTCGACCCCGACATCGTCGGCGGGTCTGGCATCTTCACGCGGGCCGAATACGACGCCGATGCGGAGTTCCGCAAGACCGCGGCCGTGATGAAGATGGTGATATCCGGCTATGCCGGCGCGGGCACCATCACGATGGGAGGCTACGACTACCACGGCCAGGGCCGTGCGACCGGCGAGGTGCGCGACCTGCGTGCCGGCCGTTGCATGGGCGCCTGCCTCGAGTACGCGGCGCGGCGCGGCGTGCCGCTGATGCTGTACGTGTTCTCCGACGGTTCGCTGTCGGCCAGCGGCCAGGTGGACAACTCGCCGGACGGCCGGGGCAAGTTCATGTGGACCAGCGACAACCAGTCCACCGCGGTTCGTTCTTCCTGGTCTACAACCCGCGCGGCCGGCCGCGGCTGCTCGACACCGGGCCAGCGGGCGCGGCGCGTCACCAGCAGATCGGCTATTTCCGCCCGGATGCTTCCGTCGAGCGGGCCTCGAGCCCGGCGGCCAACAACGTCAACCTGCTGGTCGAGACGGTGGTGCTGAACTACATGGCACTGCACGGCGAGCAGGGACAGTTCGCGCAGAAGTTCCCACGCCATGGGCTCGGGTCCGCCGCGCTGCAGGACGGCCTGATCGCGTTCAATCCGGTCGTCAGCGGGCGCATCGGCTGATACGTCCGTGCTAGTCTCGGGGCACGCATGGCGATCCCCCGCCAGTCACTGCCGCTCGACCTGCTGTGCTGCCCGCGTTGCCGCGGGCCGCTGGCGTGCACCGGTGTCCTTTCCTGTCCGGACTGTGCCGTCGAGTACCCTGCGGTCGCCGGCGTGCCCTGGCTCTTCGCTGAGCCCGCTGCCGCCCTGGGCGAGTGGCGCGCCCGCGTGCACGGCTTCCTGGCAGGCCTCGATGCGCAGGCGAATCGTTATCGCGCGGCGCTCGACGGCAGCGCCTCCCGCGCAAGCACGCGCAATCGCCTGAAGCTGCTGTCCGCGGCCTGTACCGACCACGCGCGCCGTGTGCGCGCGCTGCTGTCGCCGCTCGGTGCGGCCACCCAAGCGGCCGCGCCCGAGCTGTACCGGGCGCTCGGCATGACGCTGCCGGCGGGACAGGGGCTCACCAGCTACTACGCCAACCTGCATCGCGACTGGAGCTGGGGCGAAGCCGAGAACGAAGCGTCGTTCCGCATCCTGGATGCCGCGCTCGGCGCTGGTGCCCCGGGAAAGACGCTGCTGCTTGGTGCAGGAGCGGGGCGGCTCGCGTACGACCTGCTCGTGCGCCGCCAGCCAGATCCGCTGCTCGCCGTCGACGTCAATCCGTTGTTGCTCTGCGCCGCGCAGCGACTGTTCGCCGGGGAGACGGTGGAGCTCTATGAATTCCCGGTCGCACCGCGCGACATCGACAGCCATGCGATCCTGCGCCGGCTGCAGGCGCCGGCCGCGGCCCCGCCGGGCTCGCACTTCGTTTTCGCCGACGCCTCGCACGGTCCCTTCGCGCCCGGTGCGTTCGACACCGTCATCACGCCCTGGCTGATCGACATTCTGGACGAGGACCTGGCGACGTTCGCGCAGCGCGTGAACAGCTGGCTGCGCCCCGGCGGCCGCTGGGTGAACACCGGCTCCCTGTCCTTCGCGGCGAACGACCCCGCGCAGCGCTACGCGCTCGAAGAGGTGGTCGAGATCGTCGCGGGAACGGGGTTCGCCGGCATCGAGCCACGCGAGGAAGCGATCCCGTACCTGTGTTCCCCCGTGAGCCGCCATGGCCGCGTCGAGACCGTCGTGACGTTCACGGCGCGCAAGTGTGCCGAGGTACCGATGCCCGCCGCGCCGCGCCGCGTGCCGGAGTGGCTCGGGCTCGCGGACCGACCGGTACCGCTGCTGCCCGAGTTGCAGAGCCGGCAGCTCGAGCTGCGCGTGCTCGCCTACGTCGCGTCGCTGGTGGACGGGCGCCGGTCGATCCGCGACGTCGCCCAGGTGCTGGTCGAGCAGCGCCTGATGGCGGCCGAGGAGGCGGAGCCCACGGTCCACGCCTTCCTCGCGCGGCTGCACGAGGAAACGCGGTCGCGTGCAGCGATGGTGCCGTCGTTGTGAACGCCGAACCGCGCGCGCTGCTGCTGGTCCTGATGCTGCTCCTGCCGGCAGTGGTTCGCGCCGAGTGGTTCCAGCGCGAAGAAGCCATCATGGGCACGCGCGTCGCGGTCGAGCTCTGTGGTCGGAGGATTCCGCGCTCGCGCAGCGGGCCATGGACGCCGTGATCGCCGAGATGCGGCGCACCGACGAGCTCATGAGCACCTACAAGCCCGAGAGCCAGCTGTCGCAGGTGAATGCCCACGCCGCCGAGCGGCCGGTGCAGGTGGACGCCGACATCATCGAGGTCGTCGAACGGGGCCTGGAGATGTCCAGGCTGAGTGGCGGTGCGTTCGACCTCACCTACGCGAGCGTCGGTTACCTGTACGACTACCGTGCGCACCAGCACCCGACCGACCAGCAGATCGACGCGGCGCTGCCCGGGGTGGACTACCGACAGGTGCAGGTGGACCGGGCCGCGCGCACGATCCGCTTCCTGCGCCAGGGCGTGCGCATCGACGTCGGCGGCATCGCCAAGGGATTCGCGGTGGACCGCTCGATCGAGCGCCTGCGCGAGATGGGAATCCAGCACGCGATGGTGAATGCGGGCGGTGACACGCGGCTGCTCGGCGACCGCCGCGGCAAGCCGTGGGTCGTCGGTATTCGCGACCCGCGCAACGAAGGGCAGATGGTGACGCGCCTGCCGCTCGTCGACGAGGCCATCTCGACCTCGGGCGACTACGAGCGGTATTTCGAGGAGGACGGGGTCCGCTACCACCACATCCTGGTACCGGGCACGGGCAAGTCCGCCCGGGCGCTGCGCAGTGCAACGGTGCTCGGACCGAACGCGACCCTCACCGACGGACTCTCCACCTCGGTGTTCGTGCTCGGTGTCGAGCGCGGCATGCAGCTCATCGCCGGCCTGCCCGGCGTCGAGGCGGTGGTCGTGGACGCAGAGGGGCGGGTCTACTACTCGGACGGGCTGGCGCCGCCACGGTAGCGGCTGCGCGGGGATCGGCCCGGCAATCTGTGACGCAGTTCGAGCTGCGTGATTAATGCTGTCGCATTCGTTGACAGCCCGCGGGCCGCAGACAAGGATTCCAGCGACTGACAAGGGCAAACCCGTCGAAAGACGGGGACGCAAAGCTTCCGGTCTTCGGGTACCACCCATGACAGCGGGGTTGCCAGCATGCGTTGGAGCGATCGCGCCGCGCGCGTCCGGTTGACGGCGCGCATTCACACGATGGTGCTGGCTGCGGCCGCGCTGGCCGGCGCGCTCTTTTATCCGCTGGTCTCGCACGCCGTGCCGCCGGCCGGGACCACGGCGCCAGATTTCGCGCTCAAGGATCTCGAGGGCCGCAACCAGCGGTTGTCCGAGCTCCGCGGCGACGTGGTCGTGCTCGCGTTCTGGGCCAGTTGGTGCGGGCAGTGCCGTGGCGCACTGCAGTCCGTTGGCGAGGCGGTGGCGGTCGCGGAGGGCGCCCCGGTCGCGCTCGGAGTCAGCCTGGACCGTGACGCGAAGCAGGCCGCCTCGGTCGCCGCATCGCTCGGCTTGCGATTCCCCTCGCTACACGATGCCGGGCAGACGGTCGGTCGTCTCTACGACGTGCAGCACCTGCCCCTGACCCTGCTGATCGACCGCGAGGGCGTCGTGCGCGGCTCATGGCAACGTGACGCAGTGCCGCCCGACGCGCTCGTCAAGCAAATACTGGAGCTACAGCCTTGAAACCGACAGGCCTGCGCCGACTCCCGAACCGCGGACTGCAGCTCATCGTTGCGAGCGCACTGCTGATCACCGTCGCGGCAGCGCTGGTGGCACGCGCTGAGGCGGCGGAAGCGGCACCCGATGCGCTCACCGTGGACCAGGACGTCCAGGCACTGAAGAAGGAGCTGGTCGACCTCAACCGCGACCTGTTCCGGCTCGAGGAGGAATTGCTGTATCCGGCGAGCACGCAGGTGGCGGTCTTCCTGGCCGTCAACGTCGGCACCTTCTTCGCGCTCGACTCGGTGCAGCTCAAGCTCGACGGCAAGGAGGTCGCGAACTACCTCTACACCGAGCGCGAAGTCGAGGCCCTGCACCGCGGCGGCGTGCAGAAGCTGTACCTCGGCAACCTGAAGGCCGGCGAGCACGAGCTCGTGGCCGTGTTCACGGGCAAGGGGCCGCACGAGCGCGACTATCGGCGCGGCACGGCGCTGCGCTTCGACAAGGCGGTAGGCGCCAAGTACGTCGAGCTGCAGATCACGGATCGCGACGCCTCGCTGCAGCCCGAGTTCGCCGTGCGCCAGTGGGAGTGAGGCGCAGGCACCCCGCATGAACGCACCGTTCGTCCGTCGCTGCTGGTCGCTGCTCGTCGGGGCATTGCTCGCCCTGGGTGGCAGCGCGGACGCGGCTGGGCAACAGGCTGGGGCCGCGGCGGACCTGCCGCCGCCGGCGAAGATCCGCGATCTCGACTACGGCGACGTGCTGTTCCATTTCTTCCAGGACGACTACTTCGAGGCGGTGGTGCGGCTCGAGGTTGCGCATCAGCTCGAGCGGATGCCCGCCCACGCCGCCGAGGCGGAACTGCTGGCGGCCGGCCTGTACCTGTCGCTCGGCATGCATGTCGAGGCGACGCGCCGGTTCGAGCGGTTGCTGGCGGGCCGTGTGCCGCAGTCCGTCAGTGACCGCGCCCACTTCTACTTAGCCCGGATCGGCTTCCAGCGCGGCTATTTCGACCAGGCCTGGCGCAGCCTGGGGCGCATTCGCGGCCCGTTGCCCGGCGAACTCGAACCGGAGCGGCGGCTGCTCGCGGCCAACGTGCTGATGGCGCAGGGTCGGTTCGACGAGGCCGCCCGCGCGCTCGAGGCATGGACCGACACCGGCGACTGGGCCGACTACGCACGCTTCAATCTAGGCGTCGCGCTGGTGCGCTCCGGCGACACGGCGCGTGGCAGCCAGCTGCTCGAGAGAGTCGGGATGCTGGCTGCGAGCAGCGAAGAACAACAGGCCCTGCGTGATCGCGCCAACCTTGCGCTCGGCTTCGCACTGCTGCAGCAGCAGCAGGCGGACCCGGCGGTGGCGGCGCTCAACCGGGTGCGACTCGACGGGCCGTTCACCAATCGCGCGCTGCTCGGCCTCGGCTGGGCCGAGGCCGCCGCCGCGCGGCCGCAGCGAGCGCTGGTGCCGTGGCTCGAATTGCGCGAGCGCTCGATCGTCGATGCGGCCGTGCAGGAGTCACTGCTCGCGGTGCCGTTCGCGTACACCAGGCTTGCGGCCAACGGCCAGGCCGCCGAGCAGTACCGGTACGCCGTCTCGGCCTATGCGGCAGAGGCGACGCGCCTCGACGAATCCATTGCGGCGATCCGCCGCGGCGGGTTCCTGGATGCCGTGCTCGATGCAGCGCCCGCGGCAGCGGGCAGCCCCGACCGGGCCGGATGGTTCTGGCAACTGCAGCGTGCGCCGGACGCGCCCCACACGCGGTACCTGTATCCGTTGCTCGCGTCGCACGAGTTCCAGGAAGGTCTGAAGAACTATCGCGACCTGCGCATCATGCAGCGCAACCTGGAGCGCTGGAGCGGTTCACTCGAAGCCTTCGACGAGATGATCGCGGCGCGGCAGGCGGCGTCCGCGGTACGCGGGCCACGCAAGGCCGAGCTGCTGGCCGGCACCGATCTCGACGGACTCGAGCGGCGTCGCGACGCGATCGCGGCTCGAATGACCGATACCGCGGCCGCGCGCGACATCGTGGCGCTTGCGACTCCGGCGGAGGCGGCGCAATGGCGGCAGCTCGAAGAGCTCGAGGCACGCGTCGGTCGCCTGCCCGCAGGCGAGACGCGTGATGCGCTGGCCCAGCGTGCGCGGGTGCTGCGCGGCACGCTCGGCTGGCAGCTCGATGCAGCCTACAAGCTGCGCTGGTCGCGACTAAGCGCGAGCCTCCGGGAGACGGATGCCGCGTTGGACGAAGCCCGGCAGCGTCGCGCGCTCGTCGAGCAGGCAGGCGAGCTCGCCCCGCGCAACACCGCCGGCTTCGCATCCCGTGTGAGGGAACTCGAGCAGCGCATGGCGTCGCTGCAGCCGCGCATCGATGCGGCGGCCAGCGCCCAGGAGCGATCGTTGGCCAGCATCGCAGTTCGCGAACTCGAGGCGCAGAAGGCGCGCCTCGGGAGCTATGCCACCCAGGCCCAGTTTGCACTTGCCTCGCTCTACGACGGCGCCGCGACGGGAGCCATGCCGTGAGGCGGCGATCCAGGTCCGTGGTGGTGGCGGGCATGGCTGCGGCCGTCGCCCTGTCGGCCCCTGTGGCGGACGCGGCGCGCAAATCCCGGCCGCCGGCGACACTCGCCGACCTGGCCCGGCGCAGCGCGCCGGTGCAAGCGGGCGAGGCCGTTACCGCCGACGCCGCGCAAGCGGCACGCGGCTACGAGGACTTCCTCGGCATCGACGGTGCCGATGCGGGGCTGCGCGCACAGGCGCTGCGCCGCCTGGGGGACCTGCGGCTCCGCGAAGCCGAAGCGCTCGTGGCGCGCGACGGTGCGGACAGCGCTGCCGCGCAGGCCACCGCGGAACAGGCGGTGGCCGCGTACCGCCAGCTGCTCCGGGAGCAGCCGGACCACGCGGCGGCGGACGCCGTGCTCTACCAGCTGGCCCGCGCCCTCGAGCACACCGGCGACGCGGCCGGCGCGCTCAAGGCACTCGACCGACTGGTCGCGCAGTATCCGCACAGCGGGTACTACGCCGAGGCCGAGTTTCGGCGCGGCGAAGCGTTCTTCAGCGCACAGCACTATGCCGATGCCGAGCGGGCGTACGCGGCGGTGCTAGCAGGGGAATCGAGCTCGCAGTTCCGGCAGCAGGCCCAGTACAAGCTCGCCTGGTCACGGTTCAAGCAGGGGCAGGACGAGGGGAGCAGCGCCGCATTCCTGTTGCTGCTCGACACGCTGCTCGTGGATCAGGGGCAGCTGCGGCCGGCCGCCGAACTCTCGCGCGCGGAGCAGGAGCTCGCGGACGACGCCCTCAGGGCGCTCGCGATCACGTTTGCCGCGGCGGAGGGTCCCGGGACGCTGCAGCAGGCGCTCGGGCGCCATGGACCGGCGGCCTACGAATCGCGTCTGTATGCGGCGCTCGGCGACCTGTACGTCGAGAAGGAACGATTCCAGGACGCCGCCGAGGCCTACCGGGGCTTTGCGAAGCGCCGGCCGATGGATCCGCAGGCCCCGCTGCTGCTGGTGCGTGCCACCGCTGCCTATGCCAAGGGAGGTTTCGCGTCGCTGGTGCTCGACGGCAAGCAGCAACTGGTCACCGAATACGGCCCGGGCAGCGCTTACTGGGCGGCGCAGGGCACTGCAATCGACCCGGCTGTCGGCGCGGCCGTGCAGGCCGGCCTGCTCGATCTCGCACAGCATCATCACGCGCTGGCGCAGAAGGGCGGCACCGATGCCGACCGCGACGCCGCGGTGCGCTGGTATCGTGCCTACCTCGCCGGCTTCGATCAGACGCCGCAGGCTCCCGGCACGCGCCTGTTGCTCGCTGACCTGCTGTTCGAGCGAGGTCTTTTCGAAGAGGCCGCAGCCGAATACGAGCATGCAGCCTACGGCTACGCCGCGAACCCCGAGGCCGGGCGCGCAGGGTACGCGGCGCTCGTTGCCTACGCCGAGGCGGAGTCCCGGGTGCCGCCGTCGGAGCGCGCCGAACTGGCGGGGCGCGCCATCGAGTCGTCGCTGCGCTTTGCCGACGCGTTCCCCGGGCATGCCGAGACACCCGCCGTGCTGACGCGCACGTGCAAGGCGCTGTTCGATGCGAACGACCGCGATCGCGCCACGGCAGTCGCGCAGCGCGTGCTGTCACTGCAGCCGCCGGCCGGCGCCGGCCAGCAGCTCGTCGCGTGGACGGTGCTCGCGCACACTTACTTCGACGCGGGACGCTACGCGGACGCGGAGCAAGCCTACGCGGAACTGGCACGGCGGTTGCCCGTCGCGGACCCGCTGCGCGCCGAGGCAACCGAGCGGCTTGCCGCTTCCGTGTACCGGCAGGCGGAGGCGAGGCAAGCCGCCGGCGACCTGCAGGGCGCGGTCGGTGAGTACCTGCGCGTGGCAACCGTCGCGCCCGCCTCGCCGACGAGGGCGGCTGCCGAGTTCGACGCGGCCACGCTGCTGATCGCGTCGAGCGCCTGGGCGGACGCGGCCGCGGTGCTCGAGCGTTTCAGGCGCGATCATCCCGGCCACGCGCTGCAGCCGGAGGCGACGCGCAAGCTCGGGGTCGCGTACCTCGAAGGTGGTCGCCCGCTGGAGGCGGCCGCGGAGTTCGAGCGCATTGCCGCGAACGCCGGCGAGTCGGAGGACGTGCGCCGCGCGGCGCGCTGGCAGGCAGCCGAACTGTATGCGACCTCGGGCGACATCGCGGCGGCGCGCCGCGCGTACGCCGACTACGTCGGCGAGTTCCCGGCGCCGCTGGCGCCTGCGATCGAGGCGCGTCAGGAACTCGCCAATCTTGCGGCTGCCGCCGGCGACGCAGGTGACCGCGAGCGCTGGCTCGGTGAGCTGATCAAGGCCGATGCCGGCGCAGGCGCGCTGCGCACGGACCGTAGCCGCCTGCTCGCCGCACAGGCGGCGCTCGAACTGGCACGTCCGCTGGATGCGACCGCCCGCGCGGCGCGTCTCGTGGTGCCCCTCGATCGGTCGCTGCTCGTACGCAAGCAGGCGCTGGAGGCCGCGCTCGCCGCCTATACCCGGGCTGCTGACTACCTGGTGGCACCCGTGGCGACGGCCGCCGACTTCGCGATGGCGGATCTATACCGCGACTTCGGCCGTGCGCTGCTCGATTCGGAACGGCCGCACAACCTGAGCACCGAGGAACTCGAGCAGTACGACCTGCTGCTCGAGGAGCAGGCCTTTCCGTTCGAGGAGAAGGCGATCGCGATCCACGAGCGCAACACGCGCCGTGCCGCGGAGGGGTCGTACGACGAATGGGTCCGCAAGAGCTATGCGGCGCTGGCCGTACTCAAGCCCGGCCGCTACGCGCGCGTGGAGCGGGACGCGGGCGTCGAGTCGGCTGCGCTCGACCTCGGGGCATTGGAGTCCGGTCCCGTGGCCGACCCGCCCGGCGCCGGCCACTTCAACCGGCTCGGGATCGCCTATCGACAGGCAGGCCGATTCGCCGATGCCCGCGCGGCCTACGAACAGGCGATCGCCGCGGACCCCGCCCTGGCGGATGCCGAGTGCAACCTCGCCATCCTGTTCGATCTCTACCTCGACGACCCCGAGGCCGCCCTCCCGCACTTCGAGCGCTACCAGGCGCTCACTGGCGAGTCCGACCAGCGGGTCGCTGCCTGGCTCGCGGAACTGCGCACACGCCTCGGGCTGGTGCGACGCACGGCGGAGGTCCAGCCATGATGTGCCGCACCCTGCTGGCGTTGCTCGTCGCCGTCGCTGCCGGCCCGGTCGCGTATGCCACAGATGCGCCGCCCGCGCCCAAGGCGACGGAGCGTGCGGTGGACCGGCTGCAACTCGATGCCAGCGCCATCACTGGCAACCGCGAACTGCCCAAGGTGATGAGCATCGTGCCCTGGAAGGCCGCCGAGCCGCCGGCCGGGCCGGACCGGCCCATGGGCAGCCTGATCGAGGAAGTGCTGTCGCCGCTGGATCGTGACGAATTCCGGCGCGAGGTCACCTATTTCAACGACCTGGAATCGCCGGGTCCAAACCGTTCGTCCCCCGGAGCCCAGCAACCATGAACGCCATCGACCTGATCGTGAACTTCTTCAAGCAGGGTGGAGTGTTCCTCTACCCGATTGCCGCCGTATTCGCGGTGGGCCTCGGCTTCGCCGTCGAGCGCTTCATCTACCTGCATCGCGTCGCGCGGGGCAACCGCAGGCTGTGGGCCGAACTCGCCCCGCACATCAAGGCCGGCAATTTCCGCAAGGCCATGGAGATCGCGGAGCGGACCGACTCGGCGCTGTCGACGATCATGCGCTACGGCATGTCGCGCATCGCCACGGCCCGGCGCCGGGACGACATCGAGAAGGCGATGGAGGAAAGCCTGATCGAGGTGATACCGCACCTCGAGAAGCGCACGCATTACCTCGCCACGCTCGCGAACATCGGCATGCTGATGGGCCTGCTCGGCACGGTGATCGGCCTGATCAACGCCTTCGCGGCCGTGGCGTCGGTCAATCCGGCCGAGAAGGCCGCGATGCTCTCGGCGAGCATCTCGGTGGCCATGAACAACACGGCGCTCGGCCTCGGGCTCGCAATCACGCTGCTGCTGTGCCACATGTACCTCGAGACCAAGACCACGGAACTCGTCGACAGTCTCGAGGTGGCATCGATCAAGTTCCTCAACAGCGTCTCCGAGCGCCGCGAGCAGGTGGCGGAGCCCGCGAGCGCGGCATTGTCCGCCCGCGCGGCCGAGCGGGCCCTGGGGGCCGCCCGCGCATGAGACGCTCGAAGCTCGCTCGCCGCCAGCTGCGCAACCACGCGCGCTACCGCGGCCGCAACGACCTGAACATCGTGCCGATGCTGGACGTGATGGTGATCCTGGCGTTCTTCCTGATCTTCACGGCCGTGTTCTCGAGGACGAGCATCCTGGAGGTGCACCTGCCCGGTCCGGGGGCGCAGGCTGCATTGCAGGCGCCAACGCTCGAACTCGAGGTCATCGTGCGCCGCACCGGGCTCGAGGTCGCGGACCGCAACCAGGGCGTGCTCGAGACCGTGCCCGTGACCGCCGCGGGACAGGACGTGGTACGGCTCTCGGCCTTCCTCGCGGGCATCAAGGACCGCTTCCCCGACAAGACCAGCGCGACGTTGCTGGTGGCCGAGGACGTGGACTACGACACGATCGTGCAGGTCATGGACGCGGTACGGGTGAGGCAGAGCAACGACGGCAGCCGCGTAATGCGCCGTGAGCTGTTCCCGCAGATTGCGCTGGGAGACGCGCCGACATGATCCGCACGGGACGGGAGCGCCATGCGCGCCACGGCAGGACGGGCGGCGGGCACGGCCCGCTGACGCTGGTGCCGATGATCGACATGCTGATGATCCTGGTCGTGTACCTGCTGGTGCACTCCGCGGACACGGAGATACTCTCCAACGCGCGCAACATCGCGATCCCGCAGTCTGTGTCCGAGCAGAAGCCGCGGCCCGCGACCGTGGTGACCGTGACGCGCGACACGCTGTACGTGAACGGGGAGGCCGTGGCTGCACTCGCCGAGGTCGGGCGTTCCGATGCGGCGGTGGTCGAGTCGCTGCGCGCGGCGCTCGACCGGCAGGCGGCGCCACTGCTCGCCGGCACGGCCGAACCGCGCGAAGTGACCGTGATGGCCGAGAAGTCGCTGCCCTACGCGGTGCTGCGCAAGATCGTGGCGAGCTGCGCAGCTGCGAACTACTCCAAGGTGTCGCTCGCCGTGGTCGAGCGCGAGCAGGCGTTGCTCGCGCGGGCCGGCGCGTGAGGCCAGTCCCATGACCGCCACCGCTTACCGGATCTACGACCTGCCCTGGACGCCGTCGCCCGAGGACGAGCGTCGGGTGCGTCGCGTGCTGGGTGCCGCGCTCGGCATCTTCATCGGCCTGGGAGTCGTGATCCCGCTGCTGCCCGAGCGCGAGCAGGCCCGGGTCGTGCCGCCGGCCGTGCCCGAGCGGGTCGTCGAGTTTCTGCTGGAGCGGCCAAAGCCGCCGCCCAAGCCTGAACCGAAGGTGGAAGTGCCGCGCAGCGAGCCCGAGATCACGCCCCGGGTAGCGCGGCAGCGTCCGGTCGCCGCGCCGGTCATAGATGAGCCACCACGAGCGGATCCGCGCCGTAAAGCCGCAGCAAGCGGCCTGCTGGCGCTGTCCGACCAGCTCGCCCAGTTGCGCGATCGTGAGGTAGCGGACGCCGCTCCCACGCAGGCGCTCAATGCCGGCGCCGGTGACCGAACCCGCGTCGATCGTGCGCTGCTGACGGGGCGCACCGGCGAAGGCAGCGGCGGCATCGCGGTCACCGCCGCCAGCAGCGGCTTTGGCGGCGGCTCGACCGGGCTCGCCGGGCACGCCACGGCACAGGTCGCTTCGAACGTGGCGGCCGCCCCGGCCGGCGACGTGCAGCGTTCGGGCAAGAGCAGCAAGGCCGCGCGTACCCGCGAGGAAGTCGAGCTGGTCTTCGACCGCAACAAGTCGGCGATCTACGCGCTGTATGCACGCGCGCTGCGCGACAATCCCACGCTGCAGGGCAAGGTGGTGCTCGAGGTCACGATCGCGCCGTCGGGCGAGGTGACCGATTGCCGCATCGTGTCGAGCGATCTCGGTGATTCCGAGCTCGAACGCAAGCTCGTCGCGCGCGTGCGCATGTTCCGCTTCGAGGCGCGTGACGTGGCGCCGATGACCACGACCAAGCCTATCGAGTTCTTCCCGGCCTGACGCGGTCAGTCGACCTGCCAGGCGATCTCGGCGAACAGCGCGCGGCCGCGGCCCGGGAAGTAGCGGTAGGTGCCGAAGGCGAAGTCGGCGCGATCGGCGTAGCGGCGGTCGAGCGCATTGTTGAGTCGCAGCGTCGCGGACCAGGACGGCGACACCTGCCAGCGGCCGCGCAGGTTGAGCAGGCCATGACCCGCGTAGCGATGCGCGTTGGCCGCGTCGAGCCAGTACTCGCCGACGACCAGCCACTCGCTCTCGAGCGTCCAGTCGGCCGCCGGTTGCCAGTTGATGGCCGCCCGCCCGACCTGGCGCGGTGCGGTGTCGATGTCGTTGCCGTTGGCGATCTGCTCGCCGCCCTCGACGCGCTGCGAGAATTCGTAGCGGTGCAGCGCGTAGGTGCCGGCCAGCGCCAGTGAGAGCCCGTCGACCACGCTCCAGCGCAGGTCGTACTCGAAACCGCGGTGCGACGTCCGGCCATCGTCGACGTTGAAACCGTTGCTGTCGCGCAGGATGACGTTCTTCTTGCGCATGTCGAAGGCCGCAATGGCGAACCCGAACGATGGCCACGCTCCCTTCAGCCCGAGCTCGAGCGCCTCGAGACGTTCGGCATCGAGGTCCGCGACGCGCTGCGTGCGCTGCAGGCGATAGAGCTCGGTCATCTCCGGGGGGCGGAAGCCGACGCTCGCATTCAGGTAGGCCAGCATCCCGTCGCGCAGTCGAACGACAGTCCGAGCTTCGGGGCCAGGTTGAGGAACGCGTCGGTGCGGTCCGCGGGGCGGCTGTACAGGCAACCTGCCGCGCCGCACGGCACACCGTCCTGATCGGTGTTCCCGGCCAGCATGCGGTTGTCGTAATCGTAGTTCACCGCCTCGCCGCGCAGGCCGGCGGTCGCCCGCCAGCGATCGTCGAGTTGCCACTCGCCGTGCGCGTACAGCGCAGCGACGTACGACCGCACCGAGTAGTCGTAGTGCAGACCCGGGGGACGGATCGCGATCGCGGCCGGCGGCGCATCGGTGGTCGGGCCGTCCTGGTCCTGGCGCAGGAACGAATCCGCCGCCTCGACGTCGAGACCGGCGACGAGGGTGCGCGTGGGACTGGCGTCCCAGGTGAGCGACGTCATGAGGCCCGCGCTTTCCTGGCCGTTCTCCTCCAGCGGCTTGCCGAGCAGGAAATGCTGCAGGAACTCCATGCGCGACGTGCGCAGGTACGGGCGCAGCTCGAGCCGCGCGTCGCCCGTCGTTACGGGTTGCAGCAGTCCGGTGAGGCGCACCGCGTGCGCCTGGCGATACGCTTCCGGGTTGTCGTTCTGGCGGCTCGCCTGCTCGCTGCGGTACGCCCCCTGGCCGGTGATGAAGCCGGCGGTGTCCTGGTCGAGCCAGGTCGCGGCGAGGTCGAGCCGGGTCGCGGTGTCGCCCCAGCGTCCGCTGGCGACGCCGCTGAACTTCGCCTCGTCGAAGCCGGAATCGATGCGCCAGCCGTCGTCGCGCGTGTAGAGGCCCGCGAGTCCGTATTGCCATTCGGCGCTGCTGGCGCGGGTCGCGAGCCTGGCGCGGCTGGTAGCCGTCCGGGCCCGCATCCACGGCGACGGCACGCGACGGCCGTTGCTCCGGTGCAGGTTGCAGCGTGTTGACCACGCCGTGCATGGCACTCGAGCCGTACAGCGCGGTGCCTGGTCCGCGCAGCACCTCGATGGCCGCTGCCTGCTCGGTGTTCACCTCGAGCAGCTCGTTGACGTTGCAGAAGCCGACAGGACGGATCGGGATGCCGTTCTCCAGAAACAGGAACGCACCGCAGGAGCCCGCGCCGGTGAGCACCGGCGAGCGGATCGCGGTGAGGCTTTCCTGCCCGCTGCCGCGCTGGATCATCACGCCGGGCAGGCGATTCAGCGCTTCCGCGTGGTGCGTGGAGCCGAGCAGGCGCAGCTCGTCGTCGCCCACCACGCCAAGGCTCAGCGGCACGTCGTGCGCGGGCAACGGCTGGCGCGTCGCGGTCACGACGATCTCCTCGAGCACCGCCGCTTGTGCCGCGGCCGTTGCCCCGAACACGCTGCACAGGATTGCCGACCGTAATGACATGGCGCGCGATTATCCGCCATCGCTGCGGGCCGCGTCGCGCGCGGGCCCTTTGCTAGTATCCCGCCACGCGATCCGGAGCCGAGCCCATGCCAAGCCGAATCCTGCTGCTGGCCGCCTGTGTCCCTCGTCCTGCCGTGGCCCGGGTCCGCGGCGCGGGCGCAGGACGCTGCCACGCCGTTCTCGGCGGAGCGTCCGCGCATCGGCCTGGTGCTGAGCGGCGGCGGTGCGCGCGGTGCGGCGCACGTCGGCGTGATCCAGGCGCTCGAGCAGATGCGCATCCCGATCGACGCCGTGGCCGGCACCAGCATGGGTGCGGTCGTGGGCGGACTGTACGCAGCCGGCCTGAGTGGCGAGGAGATTGCCACGCTGTTCCGCACGCTCGACTGGCAGGAGTTGCTGCGCGACCGGGCGCCGCGCCGCGACCTCGTGTACCGCCGCAAGCAGGACGACCGGGGCATCCTGGCCCGCGGCTCGCTGGGTTTCAGCCCGGGCGACGGCGTCGTGCTGCCGCTCGGCCTGGTGCAGGGCCAGAAGATCACGCAACTGCTGCGCAACGCCACGCTGCGCGTGGCGGACGTGCAGGACTTCGACCGCCTGCCGATCCCGTTCCGCGCGCTGGCCACCGACCTCGAGAGCGGCGAGCCGGTGGTGCTGCGCTCCGGCGACCTCGCGACGGTGCTGCGTGCGAGCATGTCCGCGCCGGGCGTGCTCGCCCCGGTCGAGATCGACGGGCGGCTGCTGGTGGACGGCGGGCTGGTGGACAACCTGCCGGTGAGCCTCGCCCGCGAGATGGGCGTGGACGTGCTGATCGCGGTGGACGTCAGCTTCCCGCTCGCCGATCGCGCCGGCCTCGAGTCCGCGCTCGACGTCACCAACCAGATGATCGGCATCATGGTCCGCCGCGGCACCCGGTCGTCGCGCGCGCTGCTCGGCGCGCAGGACGTGCTGATCGAACCGGACCTTGGGCCCATGACGGCGGTGGAATTCGCCCGCGTGCCCCAGGTCATGGAGGCGGGTGAAGCCGCCACCCAGCTGGTGGGTGCGCGGCTGGCCGCGCTGTCGCAACCGCCGGAGCGCTACGCGTCCTACGTGGCCAGCCGGGCGCGCACCGTCGATATCACCGAGCCGCTGGCTTTCGTGCGGGCCGGCCCGAAATCGCAGCAGGATGCAGACCGCATCGAAGCGGTGTTCGGCGGCCTGGCGGATGAGCCGCTCGACGTGCCCGCCCTGCAGCGCAAGCTCGGCCGGCAATATGGTCTCGACCGCTACGAGGCCGTCGACTATCGGCTGGTGCGCGACGAGGGTGAGCTCGGGCTCGAGATCGACATGCGGCGCACGTCGTGGGGGCCCAATTTCCTGCGCCTCGGCGTGGGCGTCGAACAGGACTTCGACGGTGGCGCGACGGCCAACGCCGGCCTGCGCGTGCTGATGACCGAACTCAACCGCTACGACGCCGAGTGGCAGACCGACGTGCAGCTCGGCGAGGAGCCGCGCTTCTTCACCGAGTTCTTCCAGCCCCTGTCGCTGACCAGCGACCTGTTCGTCGCGCCCAGCGTGCGCTACGAGCTGCAGACCCTGCAGGTCGTCGACGACGGCCAGCGCGTCGCGCGCTATCGCTCGCGCGAGTCGGAAGCCGCGCTGGCCGTTGGCGCGGAACTCTCGAACTGGGGCGAAGTGCGCGTCGGGCTGGCGCGCGGCGACGGCAGCAGCAAGGTGCTGATCGGCGACCCGGGCCTGCCGCAGCGGGACTTCGACCTCGGTGCCGCCTACGTCGAGTTCGCCTACGACCGTCTCGACAGCGCCTATTTCCCGAAGCGCGGCCAGGCGTTCCGCGCGGCCTGGCGCGGCGAGCGCGACTCGCTCGGCTCGAGCGGCGACGCGGACCTCGTCGAGGCGTCGTGGCTGATGGCGCGCTCGCACAAGCGCTACAGCTTCGTGTTCGGGCTGGAGGGCGGCTCGGCGCTCGACGACGTCGTGGTCTCCCCGCAGCAACTGTTCCGGCTGGGCGGCTTCCTCGAGCTGTCTGGCCTGCCGCGGGACGCGCTGACCGGCACGCAGTACGGGCTGGTGCGCGCGCTGGGGTACAAGCGCGTGAGTCGGGGCGGCACCGGCTTCTTCGAGTTCCCGGCCTACCTGGGTCTGTCGCTTGAAGCCGGCAACACCTGGGCGACCCGCGATGCCGTGGAGTGGAGCGACCTCGAGATGGGCGGCAGCCTGTTCCTCGGCGCCGAGACTCCGTTGGGGCCGGTCTACCTCGCGGCGGGTCTGGGAGAGGGCGGGGTCCGGGCGTTCTACCTGCTGCTCGGCCGCACGTTCTGAGCGTCCGGTGCAGGGCGTCGCGGTAGAATGACGGCTCGACCCGCGACGAGCCTGCCATGCCCATTTGCCACGACCACAACCTGCGCGAGCCTCTGCCGGGGCAGCGTCCCTACGGCATTCGCGTGCAGTCTGCGCCGCAACGACCCGTTCCGCAAGCTGCTCGGCGACGACTGGACCAGGGAACACTGGTTCGCCTCGAGCGCGGAGCGTGACGCGCGCCTCGCCGAGATGAGTGGCCGTTACCTGTACTTCCGCCCGGGCGACGCGCCCGCGCTCGATTTCGAGCGGGTCGATCCCTAGCGTTCGCCGCGGTCGCCCGCGCCCTCGCGGTCGGCCCAGCCGAGCAGTCCGCGCGTCACGAAACGATACAGGGGCTTGCCGCTGCGTGCCCACGCGGCCGCGAGCGGCGACCGTCGTGCGAGGATGGCGCGCTGCCGCGCGGTCAGCCGCTCCGGGCAATAGCTGCGCTTGTGCTTGAGCAGGTGGCGCAAGTCATCGTGCGCGAGCATGCGGAACAGGCAGCCGCGATGCCGCGGCTGCGCCGCGAGCTGGAAATCCACCAGCGCCGGCAGTCCGTCCGGCGTCACCAGCCAGTTCGGTTCCTTGGCGAGGTCGTTGTGCACGATGCCGGCCGCGTGCAGGCGGCGCAGCAGTCGCAGGGCTTCGCGGAAATATGCCGGGCCGACGCCGGCAGATTTCTGCAGCGGCAGCCCCGGTTGCCACGAGCGCAAGCAGCCGGCGGCCGTTCCAGGATACGAGCCGCGGCACGCCGGGCAGGTGGCGCAGCGCATGCAGTGCGCGGGCCTCGCGAGCGGCGAGTCGGCGGGCCAGCCACTCGCACCGCGCGCCGCCTGCGTCGTGTCGCGCTCCACGCAGTCGACGTCGCCCGAGGTTCCGGGTACGCAGGTGCGGCGTATGGTCCCGAATGCATCGCGCTTCAGCAGGCCTGGCCTCGGGCGGGATCACGGCAGCGTGAGCCAGGTCGGCGTGCGGCCGGCGAGCTGCAAGGCATCGGCGAGCATCAGCAGCGCCCACAGCCCGAGCAGCGAGCCGGCGTCGAGGAACGCCTTCCACAGCACGCGTGGTCGCACCTCGAGGGACTCGGGCACCGAGTAGCGTGCCGGGCGCGGCACGAAGGCCTGCACTTCGCGTGCGTAGCGGTCGAACTCCTCGCCATGCGCGGCGCGCAGCCAGCGATCCTCGGCGCGGGCTGCCGCGACGTAGGTGGTCGCGAAGACCAGCAGCAGGCCGACGGTGATCGCGACGCTGCGCGTGGCCAGGCCGAGTCCGAGCATTGCCAGCATCGACAGTGCGTACAGCGGGTGGCGCAGTGCGGCGTACGGTCCGCTGCGCACGAGTTGCGTATCCTTCCGGCCGGCGATGAACACCGAGCACCAGATCCGGCCGAGCGCGGCGCAGGCGACGCACGCCAGGCCCGCCAGCTGCGTCAGCTGCCCGGCCAGTCCAGTGGCCGCGGTGCGCTGCGAGACGGCGACGATTGCCAGCAGGCCCGCCAGCAGCAGGGCGGTGAGTCGCAGGCGCGGCGTGCTGCGCGAGGTGGCCATGCAGCGATTCTAGCTGCGGGATAAAGTGCGCACATGAACTGGCTGACCGATTTCCTCGGCTACACGGCGGGCGCCGTGCTGGCCATCCTGCCCATCGTCAATCCGCTCGG
Source organism: uncultured Gammaproteobacteria bacterium (assembly GCA_963731105.1). Classification (GTDB taxonomy): domain Bacteria; phylum Pseudomonadota; class Gammaproteobacteria; order Steroidobacterales; family Steroidobacteraceae; genus RPQJ01. Next base: position 103,721 of record CAVSUM010000005.1, on the reverse strand, counting down.
CGCCGTGCCGCTGGTGATGACGGTTGCCTCGCACCTGCCGGAGGCCGAGCGACAGCGGCAGATCCGCCGTGCCTGCATCTACACCTTCGCGCTGATGACCGGCTTCCTGGTGGCCGGCAGCCTGATCATGAATTTCTTCGGCATCTCCATCCCGGGGATGCGCATCGCCGGCGGCATGATCGTGGCGTTCCTCGGCTTCCGCATGCTGTTTCCGAGCGCACCGACCGTGGCGAGCGAAGTCGCGGCGCGCGGCGAGATCAAGTACGACATCGCCTTCACGCCGCTCGCCATGCCCGGGCTGAGCGGGCCCGGCTCGTTCGCGGTGGTCATGAGCCTGTCGTCGCAAGCCAGCGCGCGCCATGGCTGGGACGGCCTCGCGGCCTTCCTCGGCGTGGCGACCGGCATCCTGATCGTGGCGATGCTGTCGTGGTTTACGTTGCGCGGGGCGGAACGCTTCCAGCGCGTGATGGGCGCCACCGGCATGGTGGCGATGACCCGGCTGATGGGCTTCCTGATGATCTGCATCGGCGTGCAGTTCATCATCAACGGGCTCACCGCAATTTCGGCCGACCCGAGCATCTGGGCCGGGCTCGCCGAGGCAGTCCGACAGAAGCAACCCTAGCGCCAGCGCGAGCTACTGGGGCGGCGGCGCGCCCGGGGCCGGGTCTTCCATCGGGAAGGTCTTCGCGGCGTCGGCGTCCGCAGGCGGCTGTCGGTGCCGGCTCCGTCTGCGATGCGTCGCTCGGGCTCTTGGCCTCGGCCGGCTGCTTCGCTGCCGAGGCCGGACTCCCCTTGGTGGCGCGGGTCAGCGCCGCGGTGAATTCGCGAGCCGCCGGCGGCGGATTGGCCACGCGGCCCTCGAGGATCTGCGAGGGCAGGATGCCCGACACGCCGTAGGCGGAGGCGTTGGAATAATCGTCGATGGAGATGACGCTGCCGTCGAGCGCGACGCCCGCGAACAGGCCCGCATTGCGCGCGTAACCCAGCACCTGGGCCTTGAACGTTGCGTCCGTCGCCGCCGTGGCCGAGCGACCGATCGGTCCGGCCGCCACGCTCGCATCGGCACCGAGGGTCACCTTGCCGCCGGCGATGCCCTCGACGCTTTGCCGCGACATGAGCACCAGCACGAGTTCCGTCGACTGCACGCCCCACTGGAAGCCGAAGTTGGCGCCGCCCATGGTGACGAACACCGGATTGCTCCAGTTGCCGTCCGGCTTGCGCACCGCCATGACGCCCCGGCCGCCCCGGCCACCGATGATCAGCGCGCCGCGGATCACCTGCGGGAACACCACCACGCCATAGGCGCGCTCGAGCAGGTACGTCGGGATCGACTGCTCGGTGAGGTTCCAGAAGGACTCGAACACGCGCTGCGACTCGGCGAGGCGCTGGTCGGTGGTCGTGGAAGCATGCGCCGGGACGCCGGCGAAGCCGACGGCAAGGGCGGCGAGCAGGGCGATCAGGATTCGCTGCATCGGTGGTTTTCGCTCGAGAGGAGGAGAGGTCGATGTTAACAGAATGCGGCCGGGCGGGATCGGCAGCGCCGGGTTATGCTCGCGGCCGCGCATCGAGCCGATCCGTGAGCCTTATGACAACTCCCCGGCCGCGTTTGTTCATTGCCCTGCTGGCATGGGTGCCGTGGGTGGCGTCGGCCGGGCCGGTCGACGACGTGCTGGCGGCCGACGCGCCTTTGCGGCGCGCGCGCGCGACTCGGGCCAGCACGCCGCGTTCGTCGAATACCTTGCGACGGACGGCGTGCTGTTTCGTCCCGAGGCCGTGAACGGCCAGCGACTGGCTCGCGACGCACGAGCCCGCGACCGGCCGCCTCGAGTGGTCGCCGGCCGCGGCGGCGTCGCGTGCACCGGGAAGACTCGCGATCAGCAGCGGCCCCTGGCGCTACGTGAACGACGCGGGCGGCGAAGCGTCGCCGGGCACTACCTCAGCGTCTGGCGACTGGCGACGACGATGGTCGCTGGCAGGTCGTGCTCGATCACGGCGTGGATCACGCCGCGTCAGCGACCCGGCCGAACCGCTGGCGACGGCATTCGCGGTCTCTGTGGAAGTCGGCGGCCGATGGCAAGTGCTCGGGCGCAGGATGACCGCTCGCTTGCGCCAGGCCGACGCGGAACTGAACGCGAGCGTGAATCGCGGCGGACTCACGCGGGCCCTGCAACGTGTCGCGGCCGAAGGAGTGCTGCTGTATCGCGACGATTCGGCACCGGCCCGGCTGACATCCGGGACGGGAGCACCAGGCGATGCTCGCTTCGAGCGTGGCTCCAGTGCGCGAGTCGGCCGGGCATGATGTTCGATCCCGACGGCGACCTTGCCGTGACCCACGGCGTGCTGCAGTCCGCGGCCGACGGCTCGCGCGCAGTGTACGTGCGGGTGTGGCAGCGCGAGCGACGGCGCTGGCGGCTGGCGATCGACCTGCAGGCGCCGTTGCCGGCGCCGTAGTCGGCGGCGATCCGTTACGGCCCGCCGGCCGCGGCGTCGTCAGCCCGCCGCTGCGGAACCGCGCCGCTTGCCTGGCCGTGCCGCCCGGGACCTGTCGACACCGGATTTCCAACGGGCGAGCAGGTCCCCTTCCGCGCGACAGGCATCGTGCTCGGCCTCGACGACGAACTCGCGGAACCGTGCCGACGCCGAGGTTAGCGGATGGTTCTTCATCTTTACGATGCCATAGTTGGAGGAGAGCCACGGCTCCGACCAGAGCAGCGTGAGCCGGCCGCTCTCGAGTTCGGCGCCGATGCTGGTCAGCGTCGTGGCCATGACGGCGTCGGAACTCAGTACCGTGTGCGTAATGACCGACAGCGCATTGCACTCGAGGGCCGGGAAGCTGCGCATCGCGGCCGCCGGGTCGGCCGACTTGCGACGCGCCGCCCGCAGCGGTTCCAGCATCCTGGGCGGGATCCGGCTCAACGTGACGAACGGATACGCGAACGTGTCGGTTGCAACCACGTTGCGGCGACCGGCCAGCGGGTGCCCCGCACGGGCCGCGAAGTAGACTGGATGCGCTGGTAGCGGCTCGATCTCGACGTCGACTTCCTGCTGCAGCGTGCTGGTCTCGGCGACGAAGAACTCGACTTCACGGCTGCGCAGGTCACGCAGCAGCTCGTCCCAGTCCCTGACCAGCAGGCGTACTGCGACGCGCGGATAGGCGGGGATGAACTTCGCGAGGGCGACTGCGAGCGTGGACTGCGCGGGGTGTGGGCCGCCGCCCACCCAGACGTGACCGGATTGCAAGGCAATGTCGCTGGTGATCTCGCTGTCGAGATCGTCGCTCATCTGGACGATCTGGCGCGCGCGGAGGATGAATATGCGGCCGACGTCAGTCGGCTCGACGCCGGTCGCCGTGCGCAGGAACAATTGCTTGCCGACCTGCTGCTCGACGCCCTGGATGCTGCGCGAGAGTGCCGGCTGGCTGAGAGGAAGGGCGGCGGCCGCGCGCGCAAAGTTGCCGTGTTCGGCAAGCGCGAGAATGTGACGCATCTGGCGAAGGTCCAGCGACATGCGGCCGTAGCATATCATGCGCGGATTGCATCGCGGCGCTGCCTTCTTTGCATTGGACGCATGATCGCGGCCACCGCACACTTTTCCAGTCATATGCCGCCGGCACAGCCAGCCGGTCGGCAGCAAGTGTCAAAGACTCCAGGAGTGTGCAATGCGATTCGTCCGATTCATGACTCTCGCGCTGGCCTGCACGGTGACTGCCGGCGCCGGCAGCCTCGCGTTCGCGGCCGACGATATTGGCCATTTCCACCCCAAGGGCAAGATGCCCTCGACGTTCACGCTGGAGCTGCGTAACGGCGCCAAGGCCGAGTTGCCCTTCGACGACAAGCGCGATTTCGACGAGGCGAAGAAGGGCTTCATCGCCGCGCCGCCCTACAAGAAGATCATGGCCGACGCCGGCCACGTCGCCTGGGACATGGACAGCTACCAGTGGCTGCTGTCCGGCAAGGAGTTCGAGAGCATCCACCCGTCGCTGCAGCGCCAGGCCATCCTGAACATGGGCTTCGGCCTCTACGAGGTGGTGCCGGGCCGGGTCTACCAGGTGCGCGGCTTCGACCTCGCCAACATCACCTTCGTCAAGGGCGACACGGGCTGGATCGTGTTCGACCCGTTGACCGCCAAGGAAACAGCCCGGGCTGCGCTCGAGCTGATCAACGAGAAGCTCGGCAAGCGCCCGGTGGTGGGCGTCGTGTACTCGCACTCGCACGTGGACCACTGGGCCGGCGTGCGCGGTGTCGCGGACGAAGCCGACGCGGCGAGCGGTAAGGTCATGATCATCGCCCCAGAGGGCTTCATGACCGCGGCGATCGCGGAGAACGTGTTCGCGGGCACCGCGATGTCGCGGCGCAGCCAGGTGCAGTACGCGACGCTGCTGGAGCGCAGCCCGTTCGGTCACGTGGACCAGTCCATTGGCAAGAACGTCGCCGCCGGCTCGGTCGGCCTGATCGCGCCGAACCGGCTGATCTCGAAGGACTTCGAGGAAATCACGCTCGACGGCGTCCAGATGGTGTTCCAGAACACGCCCGACACCGAGGCGCCGGTCGAGATGAACACCTACTTCCCGCAGTTCAAGGCCTTCTGGGCGGCGGAAAACGTGACCGGCACGATCCACAACATCTACACGCTGCGCGGGGCGGCGGTGCGCAACGCGATCAACTGGTCGAAGCAGATCAACGTGGCGCTGTGGAAGTTCGGCCAGGAGGCGGAGGTGATGTTCGCCTCGCACAGCTGGCCGCGCTGGGGCAATGACCGCATCCAGGAAGTGCTGCGCACGCAGCGCGACGTGTATGCGAACCTCAACAACCAGTCGCTGCACTACGCCAACCAGGGCGTGACGATCAACGAAATTCACAACGTCTACGAGGTGCCGAAGAGCCTGCAGCGGCAGTGGGCAGCGCGCAGTTACCACGGCTCGGAGCAGAACAATGCCCGCGGCGTCATCAATCGCTTCCTCGGCCACTGGGACGGCAACCCGGCCACGCTTATTCCGCTGTCGCCCAGTGATTCCGCACCGTTGTATGTGGAGATGATGGGCGGCTCCGAGAAGATCATGACCAAGGGCCGCGAGCTCATTGGACAGGGCAAGTACCTCCACGCGGTCGAGATCCTCGACCGGCTGGTGTTCGCGGAACCTCGCAACCAGCCGGCCCGTGACCTGCTCGCCGATGCGTACGAGCAGCTCGGCTACCAGAAGGAAAGCCCGAGCGTGCGCAACAGCTTCCTGCAGGGCGCCTACGAGCTCCGTTCGGGCATGCCCTCGGGCAACGCCGCGACCTCCACGGGCCCGGACGTGGTTCGCGCCATGTCCACCGATCAGTGGCTGGATTTCCTCGGCATCAGCATGGATCCGAAGCGGGCCGACGGCCTGCGACTGACCATCAACCTCGTGACCCCGGACAATGGCGAGAAGTACCTGATCGAGCTCAGCAACGCGACGCTCACCAATATCAAGGGCATCCAGTCTCCGAAGCCTGATCTGACGATCACGGTGGATCGCGCGCAGCTCAACCGCGTGATGCTGGGCGTGGCGACCTTCGACCAGCTCGGGCAGGAGGGCAAGGCACGCTTCGACGGCGACCGCACTGCGATCACCAAGCTGCGCGACCTGATGGTCACCTTCACGCCGGACTTCGAGTTCATTCCGGGTTCGGCCCCGGAGAAGCGCCAGGTGCCGCCGGGGCGTCCGTTTGCGCTGCCGGAATTGAATCTTCACCTCAACGCCGAGTGAGGACGATTCTCCGCTGATTCGCGCTACCTCCGCGCCCGGTTCTGCTCGTTAGAACCGGGCGCGCGCTGTACGCCGCCGCCGATCAGCGGCGGTAGCTTTATCCGGCGGCACCCGCAGGCCTTCAGCGCCTCGACCTCGGCCAGCGTGAATCCAGCCTCGCCGAGCACTGCGTCGGTGTGCTCGCCGAGCGCGGGTGCAGGCCGCGAGGGCAGGCGCTCGCCGTCGAGCTTGATCGGATTGGCGAGCACGCGGAAGTCGGGCCGCGCCGGGTGCGGCAGCGTGCGCACCATGCCGATCGCCGCTGCAAACGGGTTGTCGAGTGCCTGTGAGAGGTCGTACACCGGGGCGGCGGGCAACAGTCCCTGCAGTCGACCGAGCCAGTGCTGCGTGGTCTCGCGCTCGAACTCTGCGTCCAGCACGCCGGTGAGTGCGTCGCGATGCACGCGTCGTGCAGTCGCGTTGGCGAAGCGGGGATCGTCCGCGAGATCCTCACGCTGTAGCACGCCGAGCAACGCCTGCCAGAATTTCTCCGTCATGCACATGACGAAGATCCACCCGTCGCGGGTGCGGTACAGCTGCACGGGCACCGCGGACGGATGCGAGCTGCGCGGCAGCCGCTCGGTCGGATGGCCTTCGTTCAGGTACCAGCTGCCGGGATAGGTGAGCTGGTGCAGCGCGACGTCGAACAGCGACACGTCGATGTCGCCGCCGCGGCCGCTCTTCAGCACGCCGATCAGCGCGGCCAGGATCGCCGTCGCGGTGGTGATGCCGGTCATGTAGTCGATGATCGACAGGCCCATGCGCGCCGGCGGCGAGCCCGGCTCGCCGGTCAGGTGCAGGTAGCCGGCCTCCGCCTGCATCAGGTAGTCGTAGCCCGGCCAGCCCTTGCGCTCGTTGTCGCGACCGTAGGCCGACAGGTGCGCGCACAGCAGGCGCGGGTTGGCCGCGACCGAGCGTCGCGTAATCGAGGCCGAGTTTCTCGGGCTGGTCGCCGCGCAGGTTGTTCAGCACCACGTCGGCCGTGCCGGCGAGCCGGCGGAAAGCGTCCCGTCCCTCGGCGCGCTTCAGGTCCAGCGCGACGCTCTTCTTGTTGAGGTTGAAGGTCTGGAAAAAGTGGCTGTCGTTCGGCCCGAGCAAATACGGGCCCATGCTGCGCGTGGCATCGCCGCCCAGTTCGCGGCTCTCGATCTTGATGACCTCGGCGCCGAGGTCCGCAAGGTACATGGAGCCGAACGGGCCGGCGCCGAAGTTCTCGAAGGTCAGGACGCGGATGCCGGCGAGCGGCGCTCTGGACATGTTCCGGGTCTCCGGCCGGGTGCTGGAGCAAGCCTACACCCGGTCTGGTAGCATTTGCCTACGGCCCACACGATCCGGGCCGCCCGGCACGGCCCAGCACACTCAAGAACATCGCCCGCCACCCGCGGCCATGGCCCGCAAAGGCATCTTCTTTCCGCTCAAGGACGCGGCGCTGCGCGACGACGTGCACACGCTGGGCGAGCTCGTGGGCGACGTCCTCAAGGACCAGTGCGGCCAGCCGCTGTTCGAGGCGGTGGAGGGTGATCGCCACGCCGCCATCGGCCGCCGCCAGGGTGAGCCGGAGGCCGCGGTCGAGATGGTGGTGCGCACCCGGGACCGGCCCCCCGAGCAGGCGCTCGACCTGATCCGCGCCTTCTCGGCGTGGTTCCAGGTGGTCAACCTGGCGGAAAAGGTGCACCGCGTGCGCCGGCGCCGCCAGTACATGAACGACAGCAGCACCCCGCCTCCCGGCGGACTCGAGGAGTGCTTCGCGCGCCTCGCGGCGCGGGGTCTGTCGCTGCGTGACGTGATCGGGCTGCTCGAGCGACTCAGTATCGAGCCGGTGCTGACCGCGCACCCCACCGAATCCACCCGCCGCACCCTGCTGCGCCAGCAGCAGCGCATCGCGCGCCTGCTGATCGGTCGGCTCGACCCGACGCGCACGCCCGGCGAGCAGCGCGCCACCATCGAGCGAGTGCGCACCGAGCTCACGACCGGCTGGCAGACGGCCGGCAATTCCCGCGACCGGCTGACGGTAGCCGATGAGCGCGAGCACGTGCTGTTCTTCCTGGTCGAGGTGATCTACGAGGTCATTCCGGCCTTCTACGAGGAGGTCGAGGCGGCGCTGCGTGCTGCCTTCGGCGCAGCCGCGGACGAAGTGCACGTCCCGGAGCTGCTGCACTTCGGCAGCTGGGTGGGCGGCGACATGGACGGCCACCCCGACGTGCACGCCAAGACCATTCGCGAGAGCTGCCTGCGCCACCACCAGCTGATCGTCAATCGCTACTTTCTCGAGACCCAGGCGCTCGCCGAGCGGTTGAGCCAGAGCGCGAGCCGCGTCACCGTGTCGCCGCAGGTCATCGCCCGCATCGAGCAGTACCGTGCCCTGCTGCCGGCGGCGCAGGCCGGGACGCCGGCGAGCCATGACCGCATGCCGTATCGCGTGCTGCTCGGCCAGGTGGCGGAGCGGCTGCGCGCCACGTACGAAGGCCGTTCCTGCCACTACGAGCGCGTCGAGCAACTGGTCGACGACCTGCAGGTCATCGGCGACAGCCTCGCCACCAATCACGGCGACCACGCCGGGCTGTTCCACGTGCGGCGCATGCTGCGCCGGGTGCGCACGTTCGGTTTCCACCTCGCCACGCTCGACGTCCGGCAGAACGCCGACGTGCATCGTGAGGTGATCGGCCGGGCGCTGGAGGACGCGCAATGGGCGGAACGCAGCGCCGAGGAGCGGCGGCTGCGGCTCGGGCTCGCGCTGGAGCGCGACGAGTCGCCGTCCGCGCCGCTGGATGCGGCCACCAAGCGCTCGCTGTGGGTGTTCGAGGCGATGGGGCATTGCAGCCATCGCTACGGCAAGTCGGCGATCGGCTCGTACGTGGTGAGCATGGCGCGCGACGTCGACGACGTTCTGTCCGTGCTGCTGCTGGCGCAATGGGCCGGGCTCGCCGATGGCCCGGAGGGCGTCGTCGCGCTGGACGTCGCGCCGCTGTTCGAGTCGGTGGACACGCTCGAGCACGCCGGCGACATCATCCGGCGCCTGCTCGACGACCCCGTCTACCGCACCCACCTGCGCACGCGCGGCAACCGGCAGGTGGTGATGATCGGCTATGCCGACAGCAACAAGGCCGTCGGCATGGCGGCGACGCGCTGGCTGCTCCGGCGCGCGCAGGCGGCCATGGTCGAGGCCTGCGACGCCGCCGGGGTCGAGTTGCTGGTGTTCCACGGTCGCGGCGGCTCGATCAGCGTCGGCGGCGGTCGCACCGACGCACTGGTGCAGGCCCTGCCGCCGGGGGCGCTGCGCGGGCGGCTGCGCGTGACCGAGCAGGGCGAAAGCATCAACGAGCGCTATGGATTGCGGGCCATTGCGTTGCGCAGCTTCGAGCAGTCGGTGAGCGCAGTGGCCATGGCCACCGCCGTGGAAGGAGCGTCCGAGGCGGTCGATTCACGCTGGACCGAGGCCATGACCCTGCTGGCCGACACGAGCCGGGCGCTGTACCGCTCCCACGTCCACGACGATCCCGCGTTCGTCGAGTTCTTCCACGCCGTCACGCCGATCGACGTGATCGAGCGCATGCAGATCGGCTCGCGGCCCCTGACGCGGGACTCCAGCACCGGGGTCGAGGCGCTGCGCGCGATCCCGTGGATGTTCGCCTGGTCGCAGAGCCGCCACATGCTGCCCGGCTGGCTGGGCGTCGGCACCGGGCTCGAGGCGGTCGTCGCACGCCACGGCGCCGAATTGCTCGGCGAGATGTACGCCCGCTGGCCGTTCGTCGCGGCACTGCTGGACGACGTCGAGGTGGTGCTGGCGAAGTCGGACATGGCCATCGCCGAGTTCTACGACCAGCTGGCGGCGTCCCGGCACCAGTACCTCGCCGATGCGCTGCGCGATGAACATGCGCTCGCGGTGCGGCACGTGCTGGCCGTGAAGGGTTGCGCCCGGCTGCTCGACTCCGAGCCGACGCTGCAGCGCTCGATCCGGCTGCGTAACCCGTACGTGGACCCGCTGCACCTGATGCAGGCCGACCTGCTGCGGCGCTGGCGCGAGACCGGACGGCAGGACCGGGCGATGTTCGACGCACTGGTGGCGTCGGTGAATGGCATCGCGCGCGGCCTGCAGGGTTCAGGCTGATTGCAGTATTCCCTTGTTGACTCGGCGCGGACGCTGCACTAGCGTCGCAGTGCGCTCAAATGCATCGCGCGGTCATCGCCGCGCCCCGTTCCAACGAGGGAGTTTTCATGGCAGCCAAGAAAAAGGCGCGTCGTACGACGCACCGCAGCAGCAAGGGCACCAAGCTTTACGCCGTCCGCGATTCCAAGGGCCGCATCAAGGACATTCAGAGCTACAAGCGTGCGCACGGCGCGGACATCAAGCGCAGCGCGAAGGCCGAGGGCGGCAAGAAGGCCAAGACCAAGGCGAAGGCCAAGGCCAAGGTGAAGAAGGCCAAGGTGAAAGTCGTCCGCGCTAAGGCGAAGGCCAAGGTCAAGGTCACCAAGGCGAAGGTTGCGATCCGCAAGGCCGTGAAGAAGGCTCCGAGCCGCGCGCAGAAGCGGGTCGCTGCCGTCCGCGCCGCCGTGAGAAAGGCGCCGGCGAAGGCGCGCGCCGCGATGAAGAAGGCCGTGCGAGACGTCAAGAAGATGCCGCCCAAGGCGCAGAAGGCCGTGGCCAAGGCCGAGAAGCAGGTCAGCAAGGCCGTGGCGAGCATGAAGAAGCAGGCCACTGCGACGGCGAAGCAGGCCGAGTCGGTGGTGTCGAAGGCGCAGGATTCGGTGGAGAAGACCACCACTAGCGTCATGGACCAGGCCAAGGACCTGTTCCAGAAGGCCAGCGACGCAGTCGAGTCGGCCGTCGAAAGCGTGATGCCTGGCCCGGCCAAGTAGCCAGCTCGTGGCCGGCCGCCGCGCGGCGGCCCGGCCGATCCCAGGCCCCGGCGCAGCTGCGTCCGGGGCCTGTGTTTTTCAGCGTGCCTCGCGGTCGCGTGCCACCGCGAGGCACGAGCGCCGGCGCAGCAGGTGCGGCGGGAAACCGCCGGGCGGCTGGCAGCCTTCGCCGGACACCTCGCCGTAGCCGGGGTCCCACGGCATCACCACGCGGACCTCGCCGGTGCGGACCTCGATGCGCGGCATGACCGGCGGCGCCGCTCGCTCGCGTTCCGCCGCGAGCATCCCTGCCAGGCCGCCGTGGCGTGCGTGACTCTCTGCCAGGTCCTCGAGAGTGAGCAGGGTCGGCGGCACGACACGGATCTCTCCCCGGGCCAGTGCCTGCTCGGCCTGCGCCGGCCGGATCCACGCATGGTCGGTCAATTCGCAGCGATCCGCGCTCGCCGCCTGGTCGGCCGGCAGCGCGATGGCGAAGAAGCGGGTGTCGTAGCGCTTCGGCTCGAGCGAAGGCGTGATCCAGTGCGACCAGTAGACGAGCGGGCCGAGGTCCAGGACCAGATCCTCGCGTTCGAGCAGGTCGCCGAACGCAGCGGCATCGCCGGCGACGCGGGCGCGCAGGTCCTGCAGGCGTGCGGCCCGCTCCGGGCAGCAGGGCGCGCCCGACCGGTCGGTGGCCAGCAGCACGCCGGACTCCTCGAACGTCTCGCGGCACGCCGCCACCAGCAGCGCCAGCGACTCGTCCTCGGCCAGCGGCACGTCCTGCATCGAGCGCAGCCGCCCTTGCCAGGCCTGCAGCACCGCTGCGGGGACCCGCGAGCGCACCAGCGGCGACGTGTCCGCCGCATCGACGCGTCCGCCCGGGAACACCCACATGCCACCCATGAACGCGATGCGCGCGTCGCGGCGCATCATCAGCACCTCGAGTTCGCCGCCGACCTCGCGCAACAGCAGCACCGTGGCGGCGGGGCGCATCAAGCGAGCTTCACCAGTTGCTTGCCGAAGTTGCGACCCTGCAGCAGCCCGATGAACGCCTCGGGCGCCGCGGCGAGTCCCTCCGCGATCGACTCGCGGTACTTGAGTGCGCCGGTGGCCACGCCGCGCCCGAGTTCCCCGAGCGCCTGCGGCCACACGTCCATGTGGTCGCTGATGATGAAGCCGCGCACCTCGATGCGGGAGACCAGCAGGGCCCGCACGTTGTGGATGGCGATGTCCTGCCCGTTGTAGCCGGCGATCAGCCCGCACAACGCGACGCGGCCGAACGGATTCATGCAGGCGAGCGCGCCGTCGAGGCAGATGCCACCGACGTTTTCGAACAGACCGTCGATGCCCTTGGGCGCCGCTTCGCGCAGCGCGCGGGCCATCGATTTCACGTCACCGTGCCGGCGGTGGTCGATGCAGGCGTCGAAGCCGAGCGACTCGACGACGTAGTCGCACTTTTCCTGTCCGCCCGCGATGCCGATGGCGCGGCAACCGGCCTGCTTCGCGAGCTGGCCGACGATGCCGCCCACCGCACCGCTCGCCGCCGACACCAGCACGGTCTCGCCGGCCTTGGGCCGGCAGATCCGGTTCAGTCCGTACCACGCCGTGACGCCGGGCATGCCGACCGCGCCGAGATAGGCCGACATCGGCACGGCGCGCGTGTCGACCTTCATGAGCTGCGTGCCGTCCGACAGCCCGTACTCCGCCCAGCCGAACATGCCGACCACGGTGTCGCCTGCGGCGAAGCCCGGGTGATTCGACGCCTCGACCACGCCCACCGTGCTGCCGATCATGGTCTCGTCGAGCTTCTGTGACTCGGCGTAACCCCTCGTTTCCTCCATGCGCCCGCGCATGTACGGGTCGAGCGACAGGTAGTGATTGCGCACCAGCAGCTGCCCGGGGCCCGGCGCCGGCACTGGCACGCGTTCGAGCCGGAAATTCTCTGGTGTGACCCAGCCCTGCGGGCGGCTGGCGAGCACGATGCGCTGGCAGGTGGCGGTCATGGTCGGCTCCGGCGGATGGGGCCGACACCCTAGCAGGCTGTACCGGGCGCGAGAACCCCGACGCGGTGCCGGTGCGCGGGCCGATATCATGTGACTTTCCGCAGCCAGCACGGTTCCGCCCGATGGACTTCTCCCTGATCCTGCTCCTGATCGCGTTCAACGCCGTCTTCGCCCTGTCGGAGATGGCGGTGGTGGCCTCTCGCGGCGCACGCCTGCAGCACCTCGCCGAGGAGCGGCAACCGGGTGCGGCGGCCGCGGCGGCGCTGCACCAACGAGCCGTCGCGCTTCCTGTCGACCATCCAGATCGGCATCACCGCCGTCGGCGTGCTGGCGGGAGCCGTCGGCGAAGACGTGATCGCCGAACCGCTGGCGGCGCAGCTCGCGGTCTGGCCGTTGCTCGCCCCGCATGCGCGCGGCATCGCGTTCGCCGCCACGGTGATGATCATCACTTACCTGTCGGTAGTGCTCGGCGAGCTGGTGCCGAAGCGGCTCGCGCTGCTCGCGCCGGAGCGCATCGCCATGGTCGTGGCCCCGTCGATGCGCTGGCTGGAGCGCATCGCCGCCCCGTTCGTCTGGCTGCTCGCGAAATCGAGCGACGCCGTGCTGGCACTGGTGCCGCACCGCACCGAGCGCGAACCTCCCGTGTCCGACGAGGAGATCGCCGTGCTGATGGAGCAGGGCGCGCAGGCCGGCGTGTTCCACGCCAGCGAGCAGGCGTACGTGTCGAACGTGCTGCGGCTCGACGAGCGGCGCGTCACCAGCATCATGACGCCGCGGCAGCAGTTCTACGCGGTGGACCTCGACGACGACCCGGCCGTGATCCGCGAGCAGGTCGCCGCCGCGCCGCACACGCGGCTCGTGGTCTGCCGCGGCGGCGGCGACAACGTGCTCGGCATCGTCGAGGTCACCGACCTGCTGGCCGATGCGCTCGCGGGCCGGCCATTCGACGTGGCGGCACACGTACGTGATCCGCTGCGCGTGCCGGAGTCGGCCACCACCACGTCGCTGATCGAGACGTTCCGCGCCGAGGGCCGGCAGTTCGCGCTGGTCATGGACGAATACGGCCAGGTCGAGGGGCTGGTGACCGACTCGGATTTCCTGGGTGCGATCGTCGGCGAGATCGGGGCCATGGGTACGCCGGTCCCGTCCGGTATTCAGCCGCGCGAGGACGGCTCCTGGCTGGTGGACGGCGGCCTGCCGATCGAGGACCTGCGCGACGCGCTCGGGCTGGGTCCGCTGCCGGGCGAGGACGAGCACCAGTACACGACGGTCGCGGGTTTCGTGCTGCACCAGCTCGGCCGCATCCCGCAGGCGGCGGATCGGTTCGACTGGGCGGGTTGGCGCTTCGAGGTCGTCGACATGGACGGTCGACGCGTCGACAAGGTGCTGGTGAGCGGGGAGGGTGGTCGGGATGAAAGGATTTGAACCTTCGACTCCTACGTCCCGAACGTAGTGCTCTACCAGGCTGAGCTACATCCCGTCGCCTTGGGCCGACAGTGCGGGTTCTTTGGTCAGCTCGAGCGGCTGACCGCAAACTCCGCGAGCGCACGAAGCGCCTGTCTGTATGCCGAATCGGGAAGATCGGCCAGGGCCTCGATGGCGAGATCGGTCTCCCGCTGCGCGAGCCGGGCAGTGTACTCAAGACCCCCCGACGATTCAATCATTTGCGTAATTGCGTCAAGGTCCTCGAGCCCGCCGCCCTCGATGGCGGCACGCAGCCGGGCCGCCTCATCGGGGCTGGCATGGCTGAGGGCGAAGATCAGGGGCAGGGTCGGCTTGCCCTCGGCAAGGTCGTCGCCGAGGTTCTTGCCGAGCGCCTCGCGGTCGGCCCGGTAGTCCAGCGCGTCGTCCACCAGCTGGAAGGCCGTGCCGATGTGCCGGCCGTAGGCGACCATCGCCTGTTCGACGGCGGGCGGGCTGTCGGCCAGGATCGCCGCCATCTGCGCCCCGGCCTCGAACAGCTTGGCTGTCTTGCGGTAGATGACCTCGAAATAGCGCTGCTCGGTGGTGTCGGGGTCGTGGGCGTTCATCAACTGCAGCACTTCGCCCATGGCGATGGTATTGGTCGCATCCGCCATCACGCCCTGGATGCGCAGGTCGTCGAGCGCCACCATCATCTGGAACGACCGCGAATACAGGTAGTCGCCCACCAGCACGCTGGCCTGGTTGCCGAACACGTGGTTGGCGGTGTCGCGGCCGCGCCGCATCTCCGAGCCGTCCACCACGTCGTCGTGCAGCAGAGTGGCGGTGTGGATGAACTCGATGATCGCGGCTGCGTCGACGTGCTGGTCGCCGTCGTAGCCGCAGGCACGGGCCGCGAGCAGCACGCTCAAGGGCCGCAGGCGCTTGCCGCCGGCGCCGATGATGTACTGGGAAACCTGGTTGACGAGCACCACGTCGCTCGCCAGGCGCTCGACGATCACCTGGTCAACCCGCCGCAGGTCGTCCTCGACCAGCGCCCTGACGTGTTCTAATTGCATTCCGCCGACGGCCCACCCTTGATTATCCGGGCATGGTACCCGGCGGGCGGGGGGCGAGGGAATGGCGGTAAGGCCCCAAACGCTTGATTCGAGCGGCCCGGACCCGTAAACTTCCGCGTCTTTCTGCCGGGGGGTGCACCCCGGCCCCTGTGGAGTTCCAAGGATATGTACGCGGTCATTGCGACGGGCGGCAAGCAGTATCGCGTCGCCGAAGGCGACGTGGTGCGTCTCGAGAAGCTCCTGGCCGAGCCGGGCGCCGACGTCGAGTTCGACAAGGTGCTGGTCGTGGGCCAGGGTGCAGACATCAAGATCGGCAAGCCCTACGTTGCGGGCAGCAAGGTCACCGGCACGGTGCAGAAGCACGGCAAGAGCGACAAGGTGCGGATCGTCAAGTTCCGCCGCCGCAAGCACTACCTGCGGCAGGGCACGCACCGGCAGCAGTACACCGAAGTGAAGATCACGGGCATCGCGGGCTGAGCCCGGCGCCCTCGAGGAGACAGCCATGGCACATAAAAAGGCAGGCGGCAGTACCAAGAACGGTCGCGAGTCCGAGAGCAAGCGACTGGGCCTGAAGAAGTTCGGCGGCCAGCGCGTGGTCGCGGGCAACATCATCGTGCGCCAGCGCGGCACGCAGTACCGTGCGGGCGACAACGTCGGCATCGGCACCGACCATACGTTGTTTGCGCTCACCGATGGCACCGTCAACTTCCGCCGCAAGGGTCCGGAGCAGCGTGTGCACGTGTTCGTGGATCCCGCCACGAACTGAGCCGGCGCGACACCTGTTTGGCGCGAAGGCCCCGGCACCCCGGGGCCTTTGCATTTCCGGGTGTCCTGCTCTTCACTATCCGCTATCCGCTATCCGCTATCCGCTTCCCCCATGAAGTTCGTCGACGAAGCCACGATCAAGGTCCAGGCCGGTAACGGCGGACGCGGCATGGTCAGCTTCCGCCGCGAGAAGTTCATTCCGTTCGGCGGGCCGGACGGCGGCGATGGCGGCACGGGCGGCAGCATCTACGTCATCGCTCGCAAGGGGCTGAACACCCTCGCGGACTTCCGCTACCAGCGCACGTTCAAGTCGCCGAACGGCGAGCCGGGCGGCAGCGCCGACTGCAGCGGCCGCGGTGGTGAAGATCTCGAGGTGGTGGTGCCGGTGGGCACGGTGATCTACGACACCGAGACCGAGGAAACCCTCGGTGACCTGACGCACGATGGCGAGCGCATCCTGGTCGCGCGCGGCGGCAAGGGCGGGCTCGGCAACCAGCATTTCAAGACCAGCACCAATCGCACGCCGCGGCGCGCTACGCCGGGATTCCCGGGCGAGAAACGCGAGCTGCGGCTCGAGCTGAAGCTGATCGCGGACGTGGGGCTGCTCGGCCTGCCCAACGCCGGCAAGTCGACGCTGATCAGCGTGGTGTCGGCGGCGCGGCCGCGCATCGCCGACTACCCGTTCACCACGCTGCACCCGAACCTCGGCGTGGTGTACGTGGGCGAGCAGAAGAGCTTCGTGATGGCCGACATTCCCGGCCTGATCGAAGGGGCGGCGGAGGGCGCCGGCCTCGGCATCCGCTTCCTCAAGCACCTGCAGCGCACGCGCCTGCTGCTGCACCTCGTGGACATCGCGCCGCCCGATCCGGAGGCCGACCCGGTCAAGGACGCGCGCGCCATCGCGGCAGAGTTGAAGAAGTTCGGCCCGGACCTCGCCGCCCGCGAGCGCTGGCTGGTGCTGAACAAGCTCGACCTGATGCCGCCGCCCGAGGCCGAGAAGCGCTGCAAGGAGATCGTGCGACGCCTGCGCTGGAAGGGGCCGGTGTTCCGCATCTCCGGCGTCACGCGCGCGGGCACCCGCGAGCTGTGCCAGGCAGTGATGCGGCGTCTCGACGAGTTCGAGGCGGAGCCGGCGGAGTCGTAGGCCGGGCCGCGCGCTGGCCGCGGGCATGAAAAAGCCGGCGCGAGGCCGGCTTCTTCGGAAGGACTGGGCGGGGCCTACTTGGCCGCGAGCGCCTTCACCTTCGAGTTCAGTTCGCGCTTGTGCCGCGCCGCCTTGTTGGCGTGGATGATGCCCTTGGTGACCATGGTGTCGATGACCGGCTGGGCGGACTTGAGCGCCGCGGCGGCCTCGTCCTTCTGGCCCGCTTCGACGGCGTTGAGCACCTTCTTGATCGAGGTGCGCAGGCGGGAGCGGGCGGCCATGTTGTGGGCGCGACGCTTGACGGCCTGCTTGGCGCGCTTTTCTGCGGACTTGATGTTGGCCACGAATCGGTCTCCTAGTGAGCCGCGCATTTTGTCCGAGGATGCGCATCCGGTCAACCCTCGCTATAGTGGCCGGCGGCATGCCCCCCAATCCGGCCGCCCGAGCCCCGTCAGCCCCCGAGGACCCCGCTTGAGCGGCGGTTTTTTCAGAAGCACCAGCATCGTCGGCGCCTTCACCCTGCTGTCGCGGGTGACCGGGCTGCTGCGCGACATGGTGTATTCGCGCATGTTCGGCGCCGGGTTGCTGATGGACGCCTTCCTGGTGGCGTTCAAGATCCCCAATTTCATGCGCCGGCTGTTCGCCGAGGGCGCCTTCTCGCAGGCCTTCGTGCCGGTGGTCTCCGAGTACAAGGTGCAGCGGTCGCACGACGAGGTGCGCGAGCTGGTCGACGGTGCGGCCGGCACCCTGGCGTGGTTCCTCACCGTCGTGACCATCGTCGGCGTGGTGGCGGCGCCGCTGCTGGTGCTGATGTTCGCGCCCGGCTTCCGGGTGGACGAGGGCAAGTTCGACCTGACGGTCGAGATGCTGCGCTGGACCTTCCCGTACCTGCTGTTCGTCTCGCTCGCCGCGCTGGCGGGCGGCGTGCTCAACAGCTACGGCAAGTTCGCGGTGCCGGCGCTCACCTCGACGCTGATGAACCTGGTGATGATCGTGTTCGCTGCGTGGATCGCGCCGTCGTTCGAGCAGCCGGGCGTGGTGCTCGCGGTCGGCGTGTTCGTGTCGGGCATGGTGCAGCTCGCGTTCCAGGTGCCATTCCTGGCGAAGCTCGGCCTGCTGCGCCGGCCGCGCTGGCGCTGGGGCCACGAGGGCGTGAAGAAGATCGGGCGGCTGATGCTGCCGGCGATCTTCGGCTCGTCCGTGTCGCAGGTCGCGCTGCTGCTCGACGTGCTGATTGCCTCGTTCCTGGCCACCGGCAGCATCGCGTGGCTGTACTACGCCGACCGGCTGATGGAGTTCCCGTTAGGCGTGTTCAGCATCGCGCTGGCCACCGTGATCCTGCCCGGGCTCGCGGCGCACCATGCGGCGCAGGCGCCGGATCGCTTCACGGCGACGCTCGATTGGGCGCTGCGGCTGGTGGTCGTAGTGGTGCTGCCGGCGACGGCGGCGCTGCTCGTGCTCGCTGGGCCGCTGACGGTAACGCTGTTCCACTACGGCGAGTTCAATGCGCTCGACGTGCGCATGGCGGCGCTGGCGCTCACCGCTTATGCCTCCGGCCTGCTCGCCTTCAGCATGGTCAAGGTGCTGGCGCCGGGGTACTTCGCGCGCCAGGACACGCGCACACCGGTGCGCATCGGCATCCAGGCACTCAGCGTCAATATGGCGCTCAACCTGCTGGTGGTGCTACCTCTGGCTTTCGCGTACCCGGACCGCCCCGGGCTGCACGCGCTGCTCGCGCTCAACAACGCCATCGGCGCCTGGTACAACTCGACCATGCTGTATCGCGGGCTGCGCAAGCAGGGTGTGCTGCACCATGCGCCAGGCTGGCGCCGCATGCTGTGGCAGGTGCTCGCGGGCGTGGTGCTGATGACCGCGTTCCTGTGGTTCGTCGCGGGCGACACCGAGCGCTGGATCGCGATGGGTGCGTGGTCGCGCATCCAGTGGATGGCGCTGCTGGTGGTGGGCGGTGCGGGGCTCTACTTCGGCACGCTGTACGTGCTAGGCATGCGCCTGCGTGAACTGCGCGTGCGGCCGGCAGGACCCTGATGGAGCTGGTCCGCGGGCTGCACAACCTGCGCGAGCGCCACCGCGGCTGCGTGGCGACCATCGGCAACTACGACGGTGTGCACCTCGGCCACCAGCACATGCTCGCCGCCGTCCGCGCGCGGGCAGACGAAATGGGCCTGCCAGCGGTGGTGGTCACTTTCGAGCCGACCCCGCGCGAGTTCTTCGAGGGAGCGACTGCGCCGTCGCGTCTGACGCGCCTGCGCGAGAAGCTGCAGGCGCTCGAGCTGTACGGCGTGGACCGCGTGCTGGTGCTGCGCTTCGATCGGCGCATGCAGGGCATGGCGGCCACCGAGTTCGTCGACCGCCTGCTGGTGGAGGGCCTCGGCGTGCGGCACCTCGTGGTGGGGCACGACTTCCACTTCGCGCGGCGCCGCGAGGGCACGATTGCGACGTTGCGCGAGGCCGGTGCCCGGCACGGATTCACGGTGCAGGAGGTCGAGCAGTTCCTGCTCGGCGGCGAACGCATCAGCAGCTCGTTGCTGCGCGAGGCGCTCAACCGGGGCGACCTCGACCGTGCGACCCGGCTGCTCGGCCGGCCTTATCGCATGGCGGGCCGCGTGCGCCGCGGCCAGCAGCTCGGCCGCAAGCTCGGCTATCCCACGGCGAACCTGGCGCTGCATCGTAAAGTGGTGCCGCTGTGGGGCATCTTCGCGGTCCGGGTGCACGGCGCGGGTCTCGTGGATCACCCGGCCGTGGTGAGCCTCGGCACACGCCCGACCATCAACGGCACCGACCCGCTGCTCGAGGTCCACCTGTTCGACTTCGACGGCGACCTGTACGGCCGTTACCTCAACGTCGACTTCGTGCAGCGCCTGCGCGACGAGCAGAAGTTCGACTCGCTCGACGCGCTGGTGGCGCAGATGCACCGCGACGCCGCCGCCGCCCGCGCCATCCTGGGTATCTAACATCTGGAAAATTCTGGACTTTTCGTTCAGTATGCCCCGCTCACTATCCCCTATCCCCTAGTCATTACCCCCTTTCCCGATGGCCGACTACAAGAACACCGTCAACCTCCCCGACACCGCCTTTCCGATGAAGGCCGACCTCGCGCGCCGCGAGCCCGAGATGCTGGCCTGGTGGGAGGAGCACGGCACCTATCGCAAGCTGCGCGAGGTCGCCCAAGGCCGGCCGCCGTTCATCCTGCACGACGGTCCGCCGTACGCCAACGGCGCGATCCACATCGGCCACGCGGTGAACAAGGTCCTGAAGGACATCATCGTCAAGTCGCGCTCGCTCGACGGCCACGACGCGCCGTACGTGCCGGGCTGGGACTGCCATGGCCTGCCGATCGAGCACGCGGTCGAGAAGGCGGGCGGCAAGGAAGCGAAGCTGCTCGACGCGAAGGCGTTCCGGCAGAATGCCGCGATTTCGCGCTCGAGCAGGTCGACGTGCAGCGCCGCGACTTCATCCGCCTCGGCGTGATGGGCGACTGGGACCAGCCGTACATGACGCTGCAGCCGCGCTACGAGGCCGAGCAGCTGCGAGCCTTCGCGCAGATCATCCGCAACGGCCACCTCTACAAGGGCTACAAGCCCGTGCACTGGTGCCTCGATTGCCGCTCGGCGCTGGCCGAGGCGGAGGTCGAGTACGAGGAGCGCACGTCGCCCTCGATCGACGTGCGGTTCGAGTTCCTGGATCGCGCCGATCTGGCACGGCGCATGGGCATTGCCGTGCCGCCCGGACAGCGCGCCAGCGTCGTGATCTGGACCACGACCCCCTGGACCTTGCCCGCCAACCAGGCCGTCGCGCTGCATCCCGAGTACGAATACTCGCTGCTCGCCGTCGCGTCAGCCGCGGGCCACGAACTGCTGTTGCTCGCGTCCGAGCTGGCGGAGTCCGTGCTCAAGCGCGCCGGCGTGACCAACTCGCGCGAGCTGGCCCGCGCGAAGGGTGCCGCGCTCGAGGGCGCGCGCCTGCGCCACCCGTTCTACGACCGCGAAGTGCCGGTGATCCTCGGCGAGCACGTCACGCTCGACAGCGGCACCGGCGCGGTACACACGGCGCCGGGCCACGGCCAGGAGGATTTCGTTGTCGGCCAGCGTTACTCGCTGCCGGTCGACAACCCGGTCGGCAACGACGGTCGCTTCCTGCCGGCCACGCCGCTGTTCGCTGGCGAGAAGGTGTTCGACGCCAACCCGAAGGTCGTGGCGGTGCTCGACGAGCGCGGCACTCTGCTGCACCACGAGCCGTTCCGCCACAGTTATCCGCATTGCTGGCGGCACAAGACGCCGGTGATCTTCCGCGCCACGCCGCAGTGGTTCATCAGCATGGAACAGGCGGGGCTGCGCGAGGCGGCGCTCGCCGAGATCCGCAAGGTGCACTGGATGCCCGACTGGGGCGAGCAGCGCATCACCGGTATGATCGCCGGCCGTCCCGACTGGTGCATCTCGCGGCAGCGCCGCTGGGGCGTGCCGCTCGCGCTGTTCGTGCATCGTGAGACCGGCGAGCGGCACCCGCGCACCGCCGAGCTGGTGGAGCGTGTCGCGGACCTGGTGGAGCAGGGCGGTATCGACGCCTGGTTCGAACTCGACCCGCGTGAGCTGCTCGGCGCGGAGGCGGAGCAGTACGAGAAGGTGCCCGACATCATGGACGTGTGGGTCGACTCCGGCGTGTCGCACCACTGCGTGACGAAGATGCGTCCCGAAGTGCTTAATCCGGCCGACCTGTACCTCGAGGGCTCCGACCAGCACCGCGGCTGGTTCCACAGCTCGCTGCTCACCTGTGTCGCGCAGAAGGGCCACGCGCCGTACAAGGCCGTGCTGACGCACGGCTTCACGGTGGACGACAAGGGCCGCAAGATGTCGAAGTCGCTCGGCAACGTGATCCTGCCGCAGAAGGTGGTGAGCACGCTTGGCGCCGACGTGTTGCGGCTGTGGGTGGCCTCGACCGACTACGCCAACGAGATCAGCGTCTCGGACGAGATCCTGAAGCGCATGGCGGATTCCTACCGGCGCATCCGCAACACCGCGCGCTTCCTGCTCGGCAACCTGTCGGGCTTCGACCCGGCTCGCGACGCGGTGCCGCTGACTGGCCTCGTCGATCTCGACCGCTGGGCAATTGCCCGCACCCGCGAGCTGCAGGACGAAGTGGTGGCCGCGTACCGCAACTACGATTTCCACCTCATCTACCAGAAGGTGCACAACTTCTGCGTGGTGGACCTCGGCGGCTTCTACCTCGACGTGATCAAGGACCGCCTGTACACCACGCCCAAGCACGGCCCGGCACGACGCTCCGCGCAGACCGCGATGCACCACGTGCTCGAGGCGATGGTGCGCTGGCTCGCGCCGATCCTGTCGTTCACGGCCGAGGAGATCTGGCGCTTCATGCCGGGGGCGCGCGCCGAGTCGGTGTTCTTCACGACCTGGGCCGAGCTGCCGGCCGGCGAGGCGGCCGCGACGACGGTCGACTGGACGGCGGTACTGGCGGTGCGCGCCGGCGTGCTGCGCGAGCTCGAACGGTTGCGCGTGGCCGGTGCGATCGGCGCGCCGCTCGATGCGGTCGTGGAGCTGTACGCCACCCCCGAGGTGCGCAAGGCGCTCACGCCGCTCGGCGACGAACTGCGCTTCGTGCTGATCACGTCGGAGGCGCACGTGCATCCGGCCGAATCGCGGCCCGCGGACGCGGTGCCGGCCGACCCGGCCGCCGAGACCGGCGCGTGGCTGCGCGTGCACGCCAGCACCGCGACCAAGTGCGTCCGTTGCTGGCACAAGCGTGCCGATGTGGGCTCGGATGCGCAGCATCCGGAGCTATGCAGCCGCTGCGTGGTGAATCTCGATGGTGCCGGCGAGACCCGGCGCTTCGCGTGATGCCCGCGATCGTGCAGCGCACGCACCCGGCGGCCTGGCTGTGGCTGTCGCTGGTGGTGATCGTGCTCGACCAGGCGACCAAGTTCCTGGTGACGCGCTTCCTCGAGCTGTACGAGCGGGTCGAGGTGCTGCCGGTGCTCGACTTCACGCTGCTGCACAACACCGGCGCCGCGTTCAGCCTGCTGGCCGGCGCCTCCGGCTGGCAACGCTGGTTCTTCGTCGGGCTTGCGGCCGTGGTGAGCGTGGTGCTGGTGGCGTGGATCTGGCGCACGCCGCGCGGCGAGAAACTGCTGCCGCTGTCGCTGTCGCTGATCCTCGGCGGCGCGCTCGGCAACGTGATCGACCGCCTCGCGCACGGCTACGTCGTGGATTTCATCCACGTGCACTGGGGCGCGGCCTACTTCCCGGCGTTCAATATCGCCGATAGCGCCATCACCGTGGGCGCGGCGCTGCTGATCCTGGATGCGTTCCGGGAGAAGCGGGCATGAAGATCCTGCTGGCCAATCCCCGCGGCTTCTGCGCCGGCGTCGACCGGGCCATCGACATCGTCGAGCGCGCGATCGGGCTGTTCGGCGCGCCGATCTACGTGCGCCACGAGGTGGTGCACAACAAGTTCGTCGTCGACCGGCTGCGCAGCCTCGGCGCGGTGTTCGTCGAGGAACTCGACGAGGTGCCGGCCGACGCGACCGTGATCTTCAGCGCGCACGGCGTTGCCAAGGCGGTGCAGGACGAGGCGCGCCGGCGCGGGCTGCGCGTGTTCGACGCCACCTGCCCGCTGGTGACCAAGGTGCACATGGAGGTGACGCGCTACGCGCGCGAGGGTCGCGACGTGATCCTCATCGGCCACGAGGGCCACCCCGAGGTCGAGGGCACGATGGGGCAGTTCGACGAGTCGCAGGGCGGCCGCATCGTGCTGGTCGAGGATGTGGCTGACGTCGAGCAACTCGACGTGCGTGACCCGGAGCGGGTGGGCGTCGTGACGCAGACCACGCTGTCGGTGGACGACACGGCCGAGGTGCTGGCGGCGCTGCAGCGCCGCTACCCGACGCTGCTCACGCCGCGCAAGGAGGACATCTGCTACGCCACGCAGAACCGCCAGGACGCGGTGAAGAAGCTGGTCGAGAACTGCGACGTGGTGGTGGTGGTGGGCTCGCGCAGCAGCTCGAACTCGAATCGGCTGCGCGAGATCGCAGAGAAAATCGGCAAGGCCGGCTACCTGGTCGACGGTCCCGACGACCTGCGCCCGGAGTGGTTCGAGGGCAAGGCTACTGTTGGCGTGACGGCTGGCGCGTCGGCCCCCGAACTGCTGGTGCAGCGGGTCGTCGCACGGCTGCGCGAGTGGGGCGGGCAGGGCGCCGAGGAAGTCACCGGGCGCGAGGAGAACGTGGTGTTTGCGCTGCCGCGGGAGCTGCGGCCAGTGCGTTCGCCGCCCGGCAGGACCTGATCAGTTCCAGCACGTGCTGGAAGCGCTGCCGTCGAGGCGGGTCGCGCTGCGTTGCCCGAGCGCATCGATACTGAAGCTCGCGCAGTCGTGGTCCGCCACCTGGGCGCCCGTGGCCGTCGCCGTAGCCGAGTAGTCCGACTCGCTGGCACTGTCGATCGACAGCACATACCGCGCATTCGCGCTGGTGCCGGCCAGCCCGAGGCCGTCTGGTGGTGCCACCGACAATTCCGTTTGCGTGGCATAGGTGTTGTGCTGCAGGAAGAACTTTTCTTGCGCCACCGCGAGCGCCAGCAGCGCCGTGCGGGCCTCGACCCGGTGGGTGCGCAGCACGTGGCTGCGGTAGCTGGGGATGGCGACCGTGGCCAGCACAGCGACCAGAACCACCACCACCAGCAACTCGACCAACGTCATGCCGCGCATCAGTTGGTTCCGCGCTGCCGCCAGTAGGTGCGCACCGGCGGGTTGGCCAGCGGGCCGCTGCAGTCCGCGGGCCCGACGACGTAGAAACTCGCGGTGAGCTGCGAGATCGCGCCGCGCGGCGCGACTCCGATCGATTCCACGACGAAATGACAGGCCCGCAGTCCGGCGCCGCTGCCGCTGCCCGGTACCGGCGTGATGCCGGTGACCGAATCGAAGCGCAGGAAATACTCGCACTGCCCCTCGGCCGCCGCGGACTGGTCGGGGCAGCCCGCGATCTGGGTGCCTTGGCCACGCAGCGGCAGGGGCTCCGGCGCCGACAGGACATCCCACTGCGCGGCGCTTGCAGCAAGAGCCGTCGAGAACGGCCCGGCTGCCATGGCTTGCGCGATGCCGGCTTCGGCCGCCTGGAAAGCGCGCTCCTGGTACTGCTCGTTACCGGCCATCTGCACTTCCAGCAGTGCCGCGGTCATGCCCGAGGCGGCCATCATCGTCAGTACGAGCAGCAGCAGGAGGGCCACGACCAACGCTGCACCGCTTTCGTTCATGAGCGTGCATTGCGCAGGTCGAGCGTCTTCGACACCACGATGCGCCGGTGCGCGTCGTTCGGCGTCCAGGCGGCGGCCATGTCCGCGTATTGGTAGGCGGTGCTGTCGACATGGCCGATCTCGCGCTCCTCCGATCGGATGCGCAGCCAGAGCGTCGCCGAGACCGGCGCCGCACCCGCCGGCACGGCGCCAGGGTCGACGTACTGGTCCACGCTGCCGTTGCCGTCGGTGTCGATCCCGAAGCGCACCTGCAGGTCCTCGACGCCCGGCGCGATTTCCTCGTCGCTGATTGCATCTGCCACCGCGGCGGCGTTCACGTTGCCGAACGCCTTGCGACGCAACGCCGGCAGGCCGGGCTTCAGCGGCGAACTCGTGACGACGTAGTAGGCATGGACGACGAGCCGCCGCGTTTGTGACGCCGCGGGCGTGTACCCGGCCGGCAGGCAGCTGACGTTTGCGGGATTGGTGCAGCCGCTGGCCGGCACGAACAGTGTGCCCACGGTGCGGGTCGTCTGCAGGTGGATACGATTCGCATCGAGCGATTCCGGTGCGGCGTCCGATCCGCGGCGCACGACCAGCGTGTCTGCGCCGCCGCTGGCCGTGCCGACCGCGGCGCAGGCCAGCGCATAGCCATCGTCCGACCCGCCGATGTACTCCTCGAGGTGGATGGCCCAGCGGCTGCCGGCGCCGCCGCACTGATCGATGCGCGTTCCCTGGGCGGCGTTGAACGGCGGCGGCAGTGCTACGCCCGGCTCGGCGCGGTTGTCGATGCTTGCAGGCTGGTTGTTCAGGCCCCAGTAGTTGGCCATGCGTATGTCTGCTTCCAGCACGTCGAGCGCCAGCCTTGCGACCTCCTGCAGGCGGGCCACGTTGGTGGCCGTCCGCAGGGCCGCGCTGTACTGCTGCTGGGCGGTAAGTGCGCCGGCGATCACGACGAGGCCGATCAGCAGCGACACCATGATTTCCACCAGGCTCATAGCTCGACCCGTGCGTGCTGGGCGAGACGGGCCGAATGGCCGACCTCCACCCAGCTGACGGTCACCACGTACGAAGGCGGTGCGCCAGCCGTCGCCGCGGTGTACGTGACGGCGCCGTCCCCGTCCGGCAGCAGCGCCGCGACGGAGGTCACCCAGGCGTGCAGGTCGTCAATCGCGACAGCGTTGCCGCCGGTCCCGGCGCCGCAGCTGCCGCCGCAATCGTAGGCATCGGCGGGATGGCGATTGGCACGGATGCGCTCGGCGAGGTCGGCCGAAAGCGTGACTGCTCGGCTGCGCAGCAGCGCGGCGTGGGTCGCACGCAGGCATTCGACATACAGGTGGGCAAGGCCCAGCAACCCGACCGCCAGGACCAGCAACGCGATCAGAGTCTCGACCAGGGTGAAGCCGCCTGCGGAGTCGGTGGATACCTGCATGGTCAAGCCACCGGGTCAGGAACAGGCCAGCGGCTGACCGGAGGCGTTGCGGTCCGACACCCGCGGCCGCCCGGCCTGGCTGATGATGACCGCCCGCGCCGCGGGCGACCCGCGGTCGTCGCAAAAGGTGAACGTGGCGGTCACGGCGACCTGCCCGAACGGGCGAAAGGACAGCGTGTCCCGATTGGCGTTCACCGCACCACGCTGCCAGGCCGTGTAAACGCGCAGCAGGTGCTCCCCGGGGTCCCGGACCGCCGGCGCATCCCGGTCGCTGTTCACGAATACGATCCAGCCGCTGTGCCAGGGCGTGCCGTCCGGCGCGCACTGTCCGCCGTCGAGACTGGGGCACAGGCTGACCACCCCGTTGCGCTTGATGGCCTCGCTACGGGCCAGGTAGACCGCCTGGACCAGCTGGTTCACCTCGCGGGTGCGCTCGGCGTTGCGCTGCAGATCCCGGAACGACGGCACCCCCCAGCCGAGCAGCCCGGCGACGATCGCCATCGCGAACACCAGTTCCGGAAGGGTGACACCCCGCTGCCGTTCCATGGCACGTCCTCGTTGCAGTATCCCGGAGGCGGAGGGTAGGGCGCCCGGGCGGGGCCGCGCAGCCCGAATTCGTGGCGTATTTGCCCGGAAATGCTGGTCCGCGGCTGCAGCGGACGTATAATTCCGCCCCATGTCGACCCCTGCACCCGCTACGCCCGAGACCACCGTCCGCGCGCGGCAGATCCTCGAGCAACGCGGCATCCGGCCCACTTCGCAGCGCGTCAAGGTGGCGGAGATCCTGCTCACCTCGCCGCGGCACCTCACGGCGGAGCAGATCCTCGTCGCCCTGCGCGAGGCCACCGGGCACGTGTCGAAGGCGACCGTCTACAACACGCTCAACCTGTTCGTGGAGCAGGGCCTCGCCCGCGAGATTCATGCCGACCCCGAGCGCTGTGTGTACGACTCGACCATGGTGCCGCACCACCACTTCCAGAACGTGGACACCGGCGAGATGACCGACATCCGGCCGGACGACCTGTCGTTCGCGCGCCTGCCGCCGTTGCCGCCCGGTACCGAGATCGAAAGCGTCGATGTCGTGATCCGCGTGCGCTGCAAGGATTGAGCTTCACGACCGCCGGCCGAGTCCGTATACTGCGCGCCCCTCCAGCCGGAGTAGCTCAGTCGGTAGAGCAATCGCTTCGTAAGCGATGGGTCGGGGGTTCGAATCCCTCCTCCGGCACCAGTCTTCCTGCCCCTCCTTCGGGGTCTTGCGCCCCGTTCCCTGGCGCGCACCAATGCTGAGCCTCCTGTCACGCCTGCCGCTGCCGCTGCTGTACGCGCTTTGCGGTGCGGCGGCGTGGTTGCTGCGCGCGACGGGCTGGCGGCGCGCGATGGTCGACGACGGGCTGGCCTTGTGCCTGCCGCAGGCGAGCTCGGCCGAGCGCGGCCAACAGGCGCGCGACTTCTATGCGTGGCTCGGGCGGCTGGTGGCCGAGACCTTGCGCGGCGCAAGGATGTCGCCTGGCGAATTCGAGCAGCGAATGCGCTTCGAGGACGACCACGTCGTGCGCGAAGCGCTCGCCGAGGGTCGCAAGGTGCTGCTCGTGACGGGGCATCACTGCAACTGGGAATGGGTGCTGCTCGAGGCGTCGCGCCGCTTCGGCGGGCCGCTGGTCTGCCCGTACAAGCCGGTGTCGCGCGCGGGCACCGATCGCTGGATGCGCGGGCTGCGCAGTCGCTTCGGCGCCATCATGGTGCCGGCGAAGGAGGTCGGGCCATACCTCGTCAAGCATCGGCGCCAGGTACGCCTGCTCGCAATGCTCGCCGACCAGTCCCCCTCGGCGAAGAGTGAGCACCAGGTGTGGCTGTCGTTCTTCGGTCGCGACACGTCGTTCTTCCAGGGCCCGGGCTGGATCGGCGCACGGCTCGGCTTCGAGCCGGTGTTCGTCGCCATGCGGCCCGACGGTCCCGGGCGCTACGTCACGCGCTTCGTGCCGCTGTTCGGCCCGCGCGAGCAGGTCACGGCCGAGCAGGTCCTGCAGGCGTACGTGCGGGCGCTGGAGCAGCAGATCCGCGAGCATCCCGCCCACTATTTCTGGGCCTATAACCGCTGGAAGCGACCGAGGCCGGCGGCATGAACGAGCTGCGGGATCCCGTCGGATTGCGCGTGCTGTACGCGGTGATGGGACTGGCGGCCTGGCTCGTCTACCGCCTGTTCGGCCTGCGCCGTGCCGTGATTCGCGGCAACCTGGAGCGCTCGTTCCCGGACTGGTCGGCGCAGCGGATCCGGCAGGTGGAGCGCGAGTTCGCGCGGCGGCAGGGCGAACTGCTGGCGGAACTGCTCTACACGCAGCGGCTCAGTGCTGACGCGGTGCGCGCACGTGTCGTGATCGCGAATCCGGCATTGATCACCAGCGCTGCGCCCGGCCGCGCGGCGATGCTCACCGCCGCGCACCAGAACAATTTCGAATGGGCCCTGCAGCGCGTCTCGCTGGAGATCGGTGCGGGGATGTACGGGCTCTACAAGCCGATCCGCAATCCACGCGTGGACGCCTGGTTTCGCAGCATGCGCCAGCGCTTCGGTTCGCAGCTGATCCCGGCGAAGTCGGTGTTGCGCGTGCTCGCGCGCAATCGCGATTGCGCGGTGCTCGGTATCGTCGCCGACCAGGCGCCGACCACCAGTCGCCAGAAATACTGGACCACGTTCTTCGGGCAGGACACCGCGTTCTACATGGGCCCCGAGTTGCTCATCCGACCGCTGCGGGCGCAGGTGCTGTACACGCGGGTCCGTCGGGTGGCGCGCGGCCGGTACGAGGTGTCGTTCGAGCCGCTGCATGAGCGCGGCGAGTCGCTGCCGCAGGGCGAGATCACGGAACGCTACGCGCGAGCGCTCGAAGCCGAGATCCGCGCCGACCCGGCCGGCTGGTGGTGGTCGCACAAGAGGTGGAAGCTGCAGCGGAAGCGGATAGCGGATAGCGGATAGCTGTAAGAGGTGCAGCTGCACCTGATGCGGCTGCGGCACCTCCGACACTATCCGCTATCCGCTATCCGCTATCTTCGCTTCCAGGTGCCTGGCCAGCTGGCTCACCGTCGGGAAGTCGAACAGCTCGGTGAGATCGACGAGCCCGGGGTAGAGCTGGTCGATCTTCTCGTGGATCTGCACCAGCGCGATCGAGCTGGCGCCGACGTCGAACAGGTTGTCGTCCACGTCGACGTGCTTGCCGGGCAGCGCGTCATCGACGATCGCCTTCAGCTGACGTTCCACGTCGCCGGTGGCAGCGCGGCCTGCCACGTGTGCGGTCTGCCACGCGGCGTCGAACTCGGCTACCACCGCCGCGAACTCGCCGTCCTCGAAAGACCTGGCGAGTGCAGTGCGCTGCAGCTTGCCGCTGGTGGTCTTGGGGATGCGGTTCACCGGCACCACGCGCGCCACCTCGACGCCCGCATGTTCGTTGACGAGGTGGATCGCGCGCATGGCGATCGGCACGAACGCGGCCAGGTCGCTGCGATGGAGCACGAACAGCACCAGCTCGTCGGCGGAACCCTGCGGGTTGCGCACGCCGGCCGCGGCGACCTTGCCCAGTTCCAGGCCCGGCTCCGCCTGCAGCACGGCTTCGAGGTCGTGCGGATAGTAGTTCTGGCCGTTGACGAAGATGATTTCCTTGGAGCGGCCGGTCACGTACAGCTCCGACTCGTGCCAGAGCGCGAGGTCGCCGGTGCGGACCCAGCCATCGGCGGTGATCGCCGCGGCATTGGCTTGCGGGTTGCGGAAGTAGCCCCGCGTGACGTTGTCGCCCCTGATCAGCACGTGCCCGACCTGGTCCGGAGCCACCTCCGCCCCGGCGTCGTCGACCAGCTTCACGCTGGTGAACCGGATCGGTTGGCCCTCGCACATCAGGCGGATCGCATGCGGGTCGTCGTCCGGCACACGCTGCGCCACAGCGGCGACTCCGAGTGAGCGGCGGTCCACGGTCAGGCTGCGGTACACGCGACCGGGCGGCGGCAGGCTGACGGCCAGTGACGCCTCGGCGAGGCCGTAAACCGGAAACATGGCGGTGCGGCGCAGCCCGTACGGCGCCATGCGGCCGAGAAATTCCTCGACCAGGTCCACTGAAATCGGTTCGGCGCCGTTGAACATCAGCCGCACGCTGCCGAGATCGATGCCGTCGAGCGTCTTTTCGCCCAGCGCACGCAGGTAGTGGCGATAACCGAAGTTCGGCGAACAGGTGATGGTGACGCGCTTGTCCGCTGCGAATTTCATCCACAGCAGGGCACGGCGCACGAACAGCTCGGTGGGCATCAGGTACTGCCGCGCACCGGCGTACAGGAGCATCAGGTGGAAGCCGATCAGGCCCATGTCGTGGGTGAGCGGCATCCAGCTCAGTGCCACGTCGCTCGAGTCGAGGCCGATCGCCTGCCGCACGCCCTCGGCGTTCGCCAGGATGTTGCCGTGCGTGAGCACCACGCCCTTCGGCTCGCTGGTCGAGCCCGACGAGAACTGGATGAACGCCGTCTGTTCGCGGCTGATGCGGGCCGTCGTGCCTTCGCGGGTGATGTCGTCGAGCGTGTCGATGAGGAAGGTGCGCTCCGCGAGTGCGGTCCACGCCTGCGGATCGCCCTGCGTGGCTGCGAAGTTGCCGAGTCGCTCGCTCAGCTTGCGGTCGGTGTACAGGAACGGATTGCCGAGCTGCCGGGCGATGCGCAGCAGCTTGTGCTTGTGCTCGTCACTGATGCCGACCGCCACGGGCACGGGCACGATGCCGCCGTACAGGCAGGCCCAGAACGCATCGATGAACTGCTCGTTGCTCGCGACGTGCAGGATCAGGAAATCGCCGGGTTGGGCGCCGAAGCGCTGCAAGTGATGCAGGATGCCGAGCGCGCGGCGGCGCAGCTTGGCGAGCGGCAGGGTCTTTTCGGCTCCCTCGCCCTCGAGGTAACCAATCGCGCCCTCGCCGCGGCTGCGGTCGTCGAGCATTTCCGTGAGCGTCTGGTACTGGAGCATCGTCCACGCATTGTCCCAGATTGCAGGCGGGGCGAGAATCGCAGCACATGCCCGATGTCACGGTACTGCACGCACGGCTGCCGGCGGCGCTGTCCGCGCCCCGTGTTGCGTTGCTGCTCGCGCAGCTGCCGTATGCGCGGCGGCTCGAGCTGGAGAGCCGGGATCCCGCGGCGCGCAAAGCGAGCCTGCTGGGCGTCGAGTTGCTGCTCGAGGGAGTGCTGCGGTTGCGGGGCGGAGCGCCGGAGCTGGCGCGGTTGTCGTTTCCCCAGGACGGCAAGCCGATGCTCGACGGCGGGCCATGGTTCAGCATCTCGCATACGGCTTCACGCATTGCGGTTGCGCTCAGCGATCGCTGTGACCTGGGCATCGACCTCGAGGAGTGCAGCCCCGCACGGCCGGACCGCGCCGCTCTCCAGCGCTGGACCGCCACTGAAGCGACGCTCAAGGCTGTGGGCCTCGGGGTGCGTTACGCGCGCGAGGTGAGGATTGACGAGCGGTTTGCAACCGCGCAGCTGCGCGATCGAGTCCTGCACCTGCGCACGGTCGACCTCGGGCCCGGCTGCGTCGCGTACCTAGCGACGCGGGAGCCGGTGGGAGAGGTGGAGGTGAGGAAGCGGATAGCGGATAGCGGATAGCGGATAGTAGGAAGGGCGGCACTGGTGACCGTGGATTCAACGCGGAGGCATTGCGTCTGGCCCCGAATCTGCCACCCTCCGACTATCCGCTATCCGCTATCCGCTATCCGCTATCCGCTTCCAGCTCTTCCCGCGCTTGCTGCTGCAGCTGCTGCAGTCGCTCCGCCATTTCGGCCTGCCAGCGCGGGAGTGAATCGGCGGCGATGCCGCGCGGCAGCTTCACCGGCTCGCCATAGGCGATCACGACGCGGCTGAAGGGCAGCGGCAGCTCGAACTTGTCCCACGTTCGGAAGCGCCAGGTGTGCGAGGCGGCGACGCTGATCGGCAGGATCGGCTTGCCGGTCAACTGGGCCAGCATGACTGCGCCGGGCTTGAACTCGTGCACGGGGCCGCGCGGGCCGTCGGGCGTGAGGGCGGGAGAGACTTCCTGCTTGACGATCGTCTCGTAGAAATCGCGCAGGGCACGTGCGCCGGTATGGGTGGATGAGCCGCGGATCACGTGGCCGCCGACGCGGCCAACCAGCATCGCTGGCGCCGTGCCGTCGACCGACGGGCTGATCAGGAAGCCGACCTTGAGTCCGTCGTCGCGCAGGTCGAGCAGCGCGCGCACGCCGAACAGCATGTGCTGGTGCCAGTACACCGGGATCACCGAGCGCGATTCGCGCACGGCGGCGCGGGCCTGCTCGATGCCCGGCGTGCGCTGCACCCGGCAGGTCGCCCAGAACAGACGCACCAGGAACCACGCGACCACGACTGCCACGCGATAGACGAACATGCGACCGCGGGTCAGGCGCCGGTTGCCGCCCGAGACCTTGCGGTACAAGGTGTTGCGCTGCTCCGGCGCAGCTTCGGTGTCGGCGTCGTCGGTCATGCGGCGTCCGGCGCCTCCGCCAGCAGCAGGCGCGTCGACTTCACCAGCAGCGACCACGCGCTGCGCACGATCAGCATGGCCACGAGCACCGACAGGATCGGGTCGATCGGAGTCCAGCCGGTGGCGAGGATGACGACGGCCGCGATGCTCGCGCCCACCGAACCGAGCAGGTCGCCGAGCACGTGCAGGCGCGCGGCCGCGACATTCAGGTTGGAATCGTGCTCGTCATGCAGCACTCGCAGCACCGCCAGGTTGGCGAGCAGGCCGAGCAGGGCGATGCCGAGCATGGTGCCGGCCTCGATCGCGTGGGGCTGCTGCAGCCGCTGCAGCGCTTCCCAGAGGATCCAGCCCACCACGCCGAGCAGCGCAAGCGCATTGACGATCGCGGCCAGCACCTGGGCGCGATGATGCCCCTCGTAGCGGCCGGAGCCGCCGGCTCGGTGGGCGACGTGTGCCGCGCCCCAGGCCAGAGCCAGCGCGGCGGTGTCGGTCAGCATGTGGCCGGCATCGGCCAGCAGCGCCAGCGAGCCCGACCACAGTCCGCCCGCGACCTCGATCACCATGAAGCCGCCGGTGATTGCCAGGGCCCAGCCGAGGCGGCGGATGTCGCTGACGTGCGAATCGGGCATCCGTCTATACTAACGTCCTCCAAGCCGGGTCCCCACCTTGAATTCTCCGGATAGCAGCGCGCCGCAACCGTCCCTCGAGGTGTCGGTCGTCATCCCCGTGTGCAACGAGCAGGAGAACGTCCTGCCCCTGGCGCGTGAGATCCATGCGGCACTCGCCGGCCGTTACCGCTTCGAAACGATCTTCGTCGACGACGGCAGCACGGACGGCACGGCCGCAGCCGTGCGCAATGCACGTTTCGACGGGATGCCGGAAGTCCGGCTGATCCGGCACTCGGTGCGCTCGGGGCAGAGCGCGGCGGTGGCCACCGGGGTGCGCCAGGCCCGCGCGCCGTGGATCGCCACCCTCGACGGTGACGGCCAGAACGATCCGGCCGACATCCCCAAGCTGCTCGATACGGCACGCAATGCGTCCTCGGCCCGCCTGCGCCTGGTGATGGGCAACCGCACCACGCGACGGGACACCTGGCTGCGCCGGCTGTCGTCGCGCGTCGCCAACGGCGTGCGCGGCGGCATGTTGCGCGACGGCACGCCGGACACGGGTTGCGGCATCAAGGTGTTCGATCGAGCAGTGTTCCTCGACATGCCGCGTTTCAACCACATGCATCGGTTCATGCCCGCGCTGTACCAGCGCGAGGGCTACGAGGTCACGTCGGTGCCGGTGAACCACCGCGAGCGCACGCGCGGCACGTCCAAGTACGGCCTGCACAACCGGCTGTGGGTCGGCATCGTCGACCTGTTCGGCATGATGTGGCTGATCCGCCGCAGCTCGCCGCGCATCAGGATCGACGAGGACACCTGAGTGGATGCCGCGGCGGCAGCTCGCCCGACCCTGCTCGACCGGGTGCTGCGCCCCGGGCGCGCGTCGTCCCGTGACACGCTGCTCGACGTCTGCTGGCTGGTGGGGTTCGCGCTGGTGCTGCTCGGTGCCGGCCTCGGGCTGCGCGACCCGTGGGCGCCCGACGAACCGCGCTTCGCGCTGGTCGCGCAGGACATGCTGCGCAGCGGCGACTGGCTGATTCCGCGTGTCGGCGGCGACCTGTACGCCGACAAGCCGCCGTTGTTCTTCTGGCTGATGGCGTCGGCCATGGCGGTGACCGGCTCGCTGCGGCTCGGCTTCCTGCTGCCGTCGCTGCTGGCCGGCATCGGTGCCACGCTGCTGGTCTACGACCTGCTGCGCCGTGCGCGTGGCCGCGAGGTCGCGCTCGCCGGGGCATTCCTGCTGCTGCTCACGTTCCAGTTCCTGTGGCAGGCGCGCCAGGCGCAGATCGACGGCGTGCTCTGCTTCTTCACCACGCTGAGCCTCTACGGACTGCTGCGTCACGTCGTGCTCGGGCCTGCGGTCGGCTGGTTCATCGTCGGCTGGGCCGCGGCCGGGCTCGGCGTGATCACCAAGGGCGTGGGATTCCTGCCGTTGCTGGCGCTGCTGCCGTTCGCGCTGCTGGCGCGTCGCGGCTGGCCGACGCCGGCGGGGCGGATCGGCGGCCTGTCGCTCGCGGGCCTCGCCGCGATGCTGATCGCCATCGGTCTCTGGTTCGTGCCGATGATGATCGCCACTTCGGCGGGCGGCGAGCTGCTCGACTACCGCAACGAGATCCTGTTCAAGCAGACGGTGACGCGTTACGCGGACGCATGGCATCACCACGAGCCGATCTGGTACTACTTCGGCAAGATCATCCCGCTGTTCTGGCTGCCGCTGATCGCGCTGGTGCCGTGGTTGTGGCCGCGCTGGCGGGCCGCGCTGTACCGCCGCGACACGCTGGTTGCCGTGCTGCTGGCGTGGGTGGCGATCGTGGTGCTGTTCTTCACCCTCAGTACCGGCAAGCGCGGGCTGTACGTGCTGCCGGCCGTGCCGGCCCTGGCGATGGCGGCCGCGCCGTGGCTGCCCGAGTTGCTGCGGGCACGCGGGCCACGCCGGTTCGCGTTCGGCCTGGCCGCCGTGATGGTGGGCTTTGCAGCGCTGGCAACCGTGTATTTCGCGGTGGACGGCAAGGCCGCCGCGCGCATCGTGCGCGACTTCGCGATACAGCCGGTGTTGCCGCTTGTCGTCGCGGCGCTGCTGGGCGCGATCCCGCTCGTGCTGCTGCGTGTGCGCGACGGCTGGCTCGCCTATGCGGGCGTGCTCGCCGCCGTGATGGTGACGATCGGGTTCGTCGTCTACCCGCGCATCGACGCGGTACGCTCCTCGCGGGTGCTGATGGAGCGCGTGGAGCAGGCGGCCGCGCCGTTCCCCGAGCTCGGGCTGCTGAGCGCCAAGGAGCAGTACCTGCTCGAGTTGCGCCGGCCGAGCGTCAATTTCGGCCATGCCCGCTGGCGCGAGCGCGAGGCCGAGGCGGCGGACGGGGCCGTCTGGCTGGCCGAGCGGCCGGGCCGCGCGCTGATGATGGACAAGCGCGCGCGGGAGGCGTGTTTTGCCGGCCGCGCAGTCGATCGACCTCGGCAAAGCCAACCGGCAACATTGGTTCCTCGTGTGGGGGCAGCCGGACGAGGCCTGCGTGCAGCGTGGCGATCGCAGCGCGGCTCGCCTGTACGTGCCGCCGAATGCTGCTTTAAATACAGAGAGTTAGCTTGAATTCCTAAAAAATTGTGCCAGAATGCGGCGCAAGCGATTGCCGCGCGAAGCATAAAAAACTGTGCAGTAGTTCCGCGGCCGTCCGGACGAGACTGACACACTGGGGCAAACAGCAGGGGTCCAAGCGAGCGCGATGGCGATCTCCCCACCCGAGGGCGGCGACGATCAGGACGGGACGGACTTCCTCTCCACGCAAGTCGTTTTTGGCAGCGGCAGCCGGCCGTCAGTCGGGCTCGACGTGCTCGCCACCAAGGTCGCGGTCGACTTCCAGGGCCTCACCAGCGAGGGCGGCGACAGCTGCATCAAGCGCAACCTCGAGGCGCTGCGCGAGGCGGCGGGCGTCGACGCCATCTGCATCGCGCTGTTCGACCGCGATCGCAAGACCATCGAGCGCGTGGCGAGCGCCACCGCGTTGTTCGCGCCCTTCGACCCGCAGGTGATGAAGGGCGACTCGCTCGAGCGACTGCCGCTGCTGGCGCACGGCCTCGACCACCTGCGCATCGTCGAGATGCGCGACACATCGGCCCCGCGCCGCGATGCCGCCACCGACGCCGCGCGCTTCGCCGAGCTCGGCATCCGCTCGCTGCTTGCCTGCGCGTTCTCGCTGAACGGTCGCGCCTGTGGCTTCCTCGCGCTGTGTTCCTCGCAGCCCCGCCAGGGCTGGGACGCCAACCTGCACCTGCTGCTCAAGCTGGTCGGCGCGTCCTTCGCCACGGGCCTCGAACGGCTGCGCGTGCAGCGTCACCTCGCGCGGCTCGAGGAACGCGACGAGCTGTCGCTGTCGGGCGCCAACGACGGCATGTGGGACTTCGACGTCGAGAACAACGTGGTCTGGTTCTCGCCGCGCTGGCGGCAGATGCTCGGTTACGACGAGGACGACCCCTACGTCTCGCCCGACTGGCGCCGGCTGGTGCACCGCGACGACATGGCGCGGGTGCAGGCCGCGATCCGCGACCACATCGCCGGCAAGACGCCGATGTTCGAGAGCGTGCACCGCATGCGCCACACCAACGGCGAGTGGCGCTGGGTGGTGAGCCGCGCCCGGGCACGCGTCGACTCGAGCGGCCGGCTGCGGCGCCTGGTGGGCGTCGAGCTCGACGTCACCGAGCGCAAGCTGTACGAGGACGCGCTGTTCAAGGAGAAGGAGAGCGCGCAGATCACGCTGCAGTCGATCGGCGACGGCGTGATCACCACCGACGCGCACCTGCTGATCGAGTACCTGAACCCGGTGGCCGAGGAGCTGACCGGCTGGCGCTTCGAGGAGGCGGCCGGCAAGAACATCGACGACATCTTCCGCGGCTTCCACGAGGAGACCTGCGAGCCGCTCGAGAACCCGCTGTCGGTGGCGATCCGCCGCAGCCGCGCGATCAAGTCGGTGCGGCCGACGCTGCTCATCAAGCGCGACGGCAACGAGATGTACATCGAGAGCACCGCCTCGCCGATCCGCGACGGCTCGGGCGCGGTGTCGGGCGGCGTGCTCGTGTTCCACGACGTGAGCGAGAGCCGCGAGCTGAATCGCAAGCTGTCCTACCACGCGAGCCACGACATCCTCACCGGACTCGTCAACCGTCGCGAGTTCGAGGCGCGGCTCGAGCGCTCCCTGCGCAGTGCGCGGGCCCGCGAGACGTCCTACGCGCTGTGCCACCTCGACGTCGACCAGTTCAAGATCATCAACGACACCTGCGGCCACAGCGCCGGCGACGCGCTGCTCGGCCAGGTCGGCGCGCTGCTCAAGACCAAGATCCGCTGGCGCGACACGCTGGCGCGCCTCGGCGGCGACGAGTTCGCGGTGCTGCTCGAGAGCTGCTCGCTCGACGAGGCGCTGCGCATGGCCGACCTGCTGCGCGAGACGATCCGCAACTACAAGTTCGTCTGGGAGGAGCGCACGTTCCGGCTCGGCTGCAGCGTCGGCGTGGTGCCGATCACGGGCGACAGCGAGGACGTGGCGGCGTTGCTGTCGGCCGCCGACAGCGCCTGTGCCGCGGCCAAGGAGGCCGGTCGCAACCGCGTCTACAGCTTCCAGGAAAACGACATCGACCTGATGCGCCGCCGCCGCGAGATGCAGTGGGCGGCACGCATCAACAACGCGCTCGAGGAGTCGCGCTTCGAGCTGTACCGCATGACGATCCTGCCGCTGCAGAAGGCGGATCCCGGCGCGCACTACGAGCTGCTGCTGCGCATGAAGGACGAGCAGGGCAAGATCGTCTCGCCGGACAACTTCATCGCCGCCGCCGAGCGGTACGGGATCACGCCGGCGATCGACCGCTGGGTGATCGAGAACGCGCTGCGCTGGCTGGTGTCGGAGGCGGACGAGCGCGAGCGCCTCGCCATGTGCTCGATCAACCTCTCCGGCCAGAGCCTCGGCGACGACAAGTTCCTGCCGTTCGTGATCGACCAGTTCCACCGCAGCGGCATCGACGCCTCGAAGATCTGCTTCGAGATCACCGAGACCGCGGCGATCGCCAGCTTCTCGCAGGCCAATCGCTTCATCCAGGCGCTCAAGGAGCTCGGCTGCCGCTTCGCGCTCGACGACTTCGGCACGGGGCTGTCGTCGTTCGGCTACCTGAAGCACTTCCCGGTGGACTTCCTCAAGATCGACGGCAGCTTCGTCAAGGAAATCCTGCACGACCCGATCGACCGCGAGATGGTGCGCTCGATCAACGAGATCGGGCACCTGACCGGCAAGCTGACCATCGCCGAGTTCGCCGAGAACGCCGAGATCATCAACATGCTGCGCAGCCTCGGCGTGGACTACGCGCAGGGCTACGGCGTGGCGTCGCCGCAGCGCATCTCCAAGATCGCGGTCAACGGCTGAGCGTCTGCGTGGCGTCCCGCGCCTCGGGACGCAGTACTTGGCGACGGTGCCAGCGTCCGATGCGGGTGCTTTTCCGAGTCGCTCCTCGGGAATCGCTTGGTCGGAAAAGCACCCGCATCGGACGCCGACAACACGCGCCTGAGCTGCGTCTCCCGGACGGGAGACTTCGCACGGCGCACGTAACGACTACCGGACCCCGCCGATGCACCGCGGCCGGTAGTTGGTGTGCGCTCGACGGTGACGCTGGATCCGGCAGGCATTTCGTGCGCCGTGCGACGGCTTTGCGTCGCTCAGGCGCGTGCGTTCAAGCGCGGGATCGGGGTGTTCTCCGGGCGAGCGTTTCCTTTTCTTCCGCGAGCCCGGGGAACACCCCGATCCCGCGCCGACAACCGCCGCTTACGCCGTCGGCGTCGAACTCGAACCGCATCGACAGGTCCACCGCCCTGACGTGCTTGGTGAGCGACCCGATCGACACGAAGTCGACGCCCGTCTCGGCGATCGCGCGCAACGTCTCGAACGTGACGCTGCCCGACGCCTCGAGCTTGATCGGCCCGCGCGGATGCGTCCCGCTCATCGCCACCGCGGCCCGCAGGTCGTCGAGGCTGAACTCATCCAGCAAGGCCATGTCGGCGCCTGCGTCGAGCGCCTGGCGCAGCTCGTCGAGCGC
The DNA here is from genome assembly GCA_963731105.1 of uncultured Gammaproteobacteria bacterium. GTDB lineage: Bacteria > Pseudomonadota > Gammaproteobacteria > Steroidobacterales > Steroidobacteraceae > RPQJ01. The sequence goes on along the minus strand of CAVSUM010000005.1, from coordinate 63,854 downwards.
CTCCACCTCGACCTCGACCGGCACGGTGGTCGCCGGCCGCCCGTGCCGCGGCGACCGCGGCGGCGATCGAGCCGGCCGCCATGATGTGGTTTTCCTTGACCAGGATGCCGTCGTACAGCCCCATGCGGTGATTGCTGCCGCCGCCGCAGCGCACCGCGTATTTCTGCGCCCGGCGCAGGCCGGGCAGCGTCTTGCGGGTGTCGAGGATGCGACAGTGCAGGCCGGCCACCACCGCGGCGTAGCGCCGCGTGACGGTGGCGGTGCCCGACAGCGTCTGCAGGAAATTGAGCGCGGAGCGCTCCCCGGTGAGCAATGAACGCGCCGGCCCCTCGAGTCGGCACAGCAACTGGTTGGGCACGACGTCAGCGCCTTCGTCGGCGGCCCAGTGCACGCGCACCGCGGGATCGAGCTGCCGGAACACCTCGTCAAACCACGGGCGGCCGCAGAGGACCGCCGGCTCGCGCGTGATGACCGTTGCGCGTCCGGTGCGTCCGGCGGGAACGAGGGCGGCCGTGAGGTCACCGCCGCCGACGTCCTCGGCCAGGGCGCGGGCGACCTGCTCGGCGAGATCGACTGGCAGTGCTGGCAAGCTCACGTCAGAACGGCAGGCCGTGGGTCGCTGAACCCATGCACAGCAGCATCGGCAACGACAGCACGAAATTGGTGCGCGAGGCGAGCAGAGCGGTGCGCCGTGCGCGAGCCTTTTCCTCGTCGCTGGCGGCGACCAGCCCGAGCACCTTGCGCTGGTTCGGCCAGATCAGGACCCAGACGTTGAACAGCATGATCGTGCCGAGCCAGGCACCGATGCCGATGATCAGCTGGTAATAGTTCACGAAATCGCCGCCGAGGCCGAGCGTGAAGGCGCCGACGAAATTGCCCGAGCGCCCGAGATACCAGGCGCCGGTGAACCAAGTGGCGAGCGCCGAGTAGCGGAACCACAGCAGCGCGCGAGGCGCGACGTACTTGCCGATGCCGGCGCCGCCGGGGCCGCCCTTGTCCGCGGCCGCGTCGGCGAGGGCCGGGATCTGCACCAGGTTGAAGTAGTAGAGCAGGCCGATCCAGGTGATGCCTGTCACGATGTGCAACCAGCGCGCCAGGCTCAACTCGCCGAACGCCGTCGGGCCGATCAGCAGCGACAGGACGAGCGCCGCGACGAATCCGGTCGTGATTGCGCCACGAACCGAGTTCAATGGGTTCATTCTGGAAGCCTCCCGGATGAATGCCGCAGCGCCCGTAGGAGTTGTCGCCGGAGGCGGGGTCGCTGCACGTCGTTTGAAGAATAGGCGAGGCATCCCCATAATTCAACGCCTCGCGGGGCGGGGTGGACGGCAACGCCATGGCTCGATCGGGTCCGGTTTCACCCTGCATCAACGTCTGCGTGCTGGACGAGCACGGTTGCTGCATGGGTTGCCGTCGCAACGTCACCGAGATCGCCCGCTGGGCCCGCATGGGCCCGGACGAGCAATGGGCCGTGATCGCACGGATCGAACGGGTGCGCGCCGACGAGCGGCGCGCCACAACTGCCGCGGCCAGCGCGGCCGAGGATTAAACAGTGGACGTCATCCAGCGCATCCAGGAACAGCTGAAGTCGAATCCCGTCGTGCTGTACATGAAGGGCACGCCGGACTTCCCGCAGTGCGGCTTCTCCGCCTCGGCGGTGCGCACGCTCGAGGCGTGCGGCGCGAGCTTCGGCTTCGTGAACATCTTCGAGGATCCCGAGCTGCGCGAGGCGCTCAAGCGCTACTCGAACTGGCCGACGTTCCCGCAGCTGTACGTGAACGGCGAGCTGGTGGGCGGCTCCGACATCCTCACCGAGATGTACCAGAAGGGCGAGCTGCAGCAGCTGCTGACCGAGGCTGGCGTAACCCAGAAGGCTTGAGCGGCCGCCCGGTCGGGCTAGTGGTAACCCTCGCCGGGGCGCAGCTTGCCGCGGAACACCCAGAACACGAACACCGTGTAGCCGAGCACCATCGGCAGCAGCAGCGTGGTGCCGATCAGCATGAACACCTGTGAGCCGACGTAGGCAGCGGTGTCCCAGATCGTGAGCGTGGGCGGCACCAGCCACGGCGCGTTCGAGATCACGAGCCCGGCGTAGGCGAGCATGAAGATGCCGACGGCCGAGAGGAACGGCAGCACGGTACGGCCGGCCAGCGTGCCGCGCCAGCAGGTCCAGGCGAGCAGCAAGGTTGCGAGCGGCACTGGCGCGAGCAAGAAGAGGTTCGGCAGGCTGAACCAGCGCTCGGCGATGCGCTCGATCATCAGCGGCGTCCAGACGCTGACGACCCCGACGAACAGCAGTAACACGCCCAGCAGGCGCGGGGCCGTGCGGCGCGCGCGCACCTCGACCGGTCCCTCGGTCTTCATCATCAGCCAGGTCGAGCCGAGCAGCGCGTAGCCCGCCACGACGCCGACGCCACACATCAGCGTGAAGGGCGTGAGCCAGTCGAAGGCGCCGCCGGCGAACTGGCCGTCCACCACCGTGATGCCCTGGATGAGCCCGCCGAGGATAACGCCCTGGCTCAGCGCGGCCACCGTGGAGCCGGCCGCGAAGGCGACGTCCCACTTGCGGTGGCGTGGCTTGGCGACCCAGCGGAACTCGAAGGCCACGCCGCGGAAGATGAGCGCCAGCAGCATCAGGATCACCGGCAGGTACAACGCCGGCATGATCACCGCGTAGGCCTTCGGGAACGCCACCCAAAGGCCGCCGCCACCGAGGACCAGCCAGGTCTCGTTGCCGTCCCAGAACGGCGCGACCGAGTTCATCATCTGGTCGCGATCCTGCTCGCTGCGGAAAAACGGGAAGAGGATCCCGAGGCCGAGGTCGAAACCGTCGAGCACGATGTAGAGCGCGATCGCCGTGCCGATCAGCAGTGCCCAGATCACCGGCACCGTGTACTCGAGGCCCGTCATGGCGCGCCCCCGGTCGTCAGCGCCTCTCGCGTCGCCCGCTGTGCCGCGGAGAGCGGACGATTCGGCAGCGGCTGGTCCGGCCCGTGCGCCGTCTGCGAGGGCCCCTTCTGCAGCAGCCGGCGTATGTACAGCACGCCCATCCCGAACACCACGCAGTAGACGAAAACGAACAGCGCGAGCGAGATTGCCACGGTGGACGTGAGCACCGGCGAGGTCGCCTGCGCGGTGCGCAGCACACCGTGCACCACCCACGGCTGGCGGCCGATCTCGGTGACCATCCAGCCGGCGAGGATGGCGATGAAGCCGAGCGACCACGTGTAGCCGACGGGCTTGAGGAACCAGCGCGCATCGAACAGCCGGCCGCGCCACCACAGCCAGGCGCCCACGAGCCCGATCGCGATCATCGCGAGGCCGATCGCCACCATGATGCGGAACGAGAAGAACACCGGCCACACCGGTGGCCGGTCCTCAGGCGCGAAGTCCTTGAGCCCGGGGAAGAGTCCGTTCGGGTCGTGCGTGATGATCAGGCTCGCGCCCTTCGGGATCGACAGCTCGAGGCGATTGCGCTCGGCCTTCGCGTCCGGCCACGCGAACAGCACGAGGTCGGCGGGCTGGCTGCCGTCCCAGTGCGCCTCCATCGCCGCCACCTTGGCGGGCTGGTGCTTTGCAGTGTTGAGGCCGTGGAAGTCGCCGATCACGAGCTGCAACGGCGCAAGCACCGCCAGCATGCCCACGCCCATGCGCGCCATGGTCTTGCCTTCCTCGACGAAGCGGCCCGCGAGCAGGTAACGAGCACCGACCGCCAGCACCACCAGCGACGTGGTGAGGTAGGCCGCCACGAGCATGTGGATGAAGCGATACGGGAAGCTCGGGTTGAAGACGATCTGGAACCAGCTCACCGGGTAGGCGATGCCATCGCGCATCTCGAAGCCGGTCGGCGTCTGCATCCAGCTGTTGGCGGAGAGAATCCAGAACGCCGACAGCGCGGTGCCGAAGGCGACGATGACGGCCGACGTCGCATGCAACCACCTCGGCACCCGGTCGCCGCCGAACAGCATGACGCCGAGGAAGGTGGCCTCGAGGAAGAACGCGGTCAGTACCTCGTAGCCGATCACCGGGCCGATGACGTTGCCGGTGATTTCCGAGAATCGGCTCCAGTTCGTGCCGAACTGATAGGACAGCACGATGCCCGACACCACTCCCATCGCGAAGGAGACTGCGAAGACCTTGGTCCAGAACCGCGCCAGGGTGCGGTAATGCTCACGGCCGGTGCGCAAGTGGGCGATCAGCAGGGTGGCGATGAAAGCCGACAGGCCGATCGTGAAGGCCGGGAAAATGATGTGGAAGCTGACGGTGAACGCGAACTGGATACGCGAGAGAAGCACCAGACTGTCGGGAGCCAGGTCCATGATCCACGTCCCTGCCGGGTTGCCGGCATGCTACACGTCTAGGTTCGGGGACCGCGGGCGCACGGATTCTGGTCGGTGCGGTCGGCGACGGCCATTGCACGGCCGCCCCGGTTGCTGCCACGCTCAGTCGACCGGCGGTAACCGGTCCTCGTCATAGGCTGCGAGTTCAGGCGCGCGCTCGAGCGCTTCCTCGTACATGAAGCGGAACCGATTGCAGATGCGGCAAAAGAGTGCCGCGGTGCGCTCGGCATCGTAGATCGCCGAATGGGCGCCGGCCGGGTCCCAGTCGAGGCCCGCGGCCGTCACCGCGCGCGACAGCACCGTCTGGCCGAGCGCGACACCCCCGAGCGTGGCGGTGTCGAAGCTCGAGAACGGGTGGAACGGGTTGCGCTTCATGTCGACACGGGCGGCCGCCGCATTCAGGAATCCGAGATCGAACGACGCGTTGTGGCCGACGAGGATCGCGCGCGTGCAGTCCGCCTCGCGCACGGCCTTGCGCACCTCGCGGAAAAACTGCGTGAGCGCCTCCTTCTCCGGCATGGCGGGCCGCAGCGGGTGGTGCGGGTCGATGCCGTTCACGGCGAGCGAGGCCGGGTCGATGCGCGAGCCGTGGAACGGCTGCACGTGGTAGCGCAGGGTCGTCCCCGGGCGCAGCTCGCCGCCCGGTGTCATGTCGATGACCACGGCGCCGAGTTCGAGCAGCGCGTCCGTGGCCGCGTTGAAGCCACCCGTCTCGACGTCCACCGCGACCGGCAGGAAGCCCCGGAAGCGGCTGGCGATGCGCGCCGTGAGATCCGGGATGTTCACTCGGTCACCAGTCGCCAGCCCAGCGTGCCGCCGCCGCGCATCGGCACCAGTTCGTCGTCGCCGAACGGGTAGCTCGCGGGCACGGGCCACTCACCCGACTCGAGCGTGATGTGGCCGGCATTGCGCGGCACGCCGTAAAAGTCGGCGCCGCGCTCGGCCGCGAACGCCTCGAGCCGATCCAGGCGACCGGCGGCCTCGAATGCCTCTGCATACAGCTCGATGCCGGCATGCGCGGAGAAGACACCCGCGCAACCACAGGCCGCCTCCTTGGTGTGGCGGGCGTGCGGCGCACTGTCGGTGCCGAGGAAGAAACGCGGATCGTCGCCAGTGGCGGCGGCGACCAGCGCCTCGCGATCGCGCTCGCGCTTCAGCACCGGCAGGCAGTAGTGATGCGGGCGGAGGCCGCCGTCGAACATCGCATTGCGATTGAGCAGCAGATGCTGCGGCGTGATCGTGGCGGCAACGCCGGCGCGCGCGCTGCGCACGAACTCGACTGCGGCCGCCGTGGTGACGTGCTCGAACACCACCTTCAGCGCCGGCACGCGCTCGACGATGCGCGACAGCACGCGGTCGACGAACACACGCTCGCGGTCGAAGACGTCGACGTCAGTCGCAGTCACCTCGCCGTGCACCTGCAGCACGAGGCCGGCTCTCGGCCATCGTCTCGAGCGTGCCCCAGCAGTGATCGATCGACGTGACCCCGGCGTCCGAATGCGTGGTCGCGCCGGCCGGATACAGCTTGGCGCCCACCACGAAGCCGCTCGCCTTCGCGGCGTGGATCTCGGCCGGCGGCGTGCGGTCCGTCAGATACAGCGTCATGAGCGGCTGGAAGTCCAGGCCGGCCGGCAGCGCCTGCAGGATGCGCGCGCGGTACTGCGCGAGCGCAGCGGTGGTGGTCATCGGTGGCTTCAGGTTCGGCATGACCAGCGCGCGGGCAAAGCGAGCCGCCGTGAAGGGCAGCACGGCGGCCATGTGCGCGCCGTCGCGCAGGTGCAGGTGCCAGTCGTCGGGGCGGCGGATGCGCAGCACCGTCACCGGCTTGGCCCCAGCTCGCGAAGCAGCGTGCCGTCGCCGAGCAGCCGCGTCGCAAAGCGCACCCCGAAGCCGGTGAACTCGGTGGGAATGTGCGCCAGGCCGCCCTTGCGCTCGCTCGACGACAGGTCGACGTGTGCCCACGGCACGTCCCGGGGTACGAACCGGTTCAGGAATCGTGCCGCGAGGATGTGGTCGCCACGCGACCCCAGCGTGCACTGCATGACGTCGGCGATCGTGCTCTCGAGCTCGGTGTCGAAATCGCGCTCCATCGGGAAGCACCAGACGCGCTCGCCGCTCGCGCGACCTGCCGCCACCAGCGATGCCTCGAGTGCCGGGTGGTTGGTGAATGCGCCGCTGTAACGTTCGGTCAGCGCGTTGACGCAGGCGCCGGTCAGCGTGGCGAAGTCGACCAGCAGTGCCGGCTTCTCGCGCGCTGCTAGGGCGAGCGTGTCCGCCAGCACCATGCGGCCCTCCGCATCGCTGTGCACCACCTGGATGGTGACGCCGTTCAGCGCCTGCACCACTTCCTGCGGCCGGTAGGCGCGCGCCCCGATCTCGTTCTCGGTGAGCGCGAGCCAGCAGTCGATGGTGTAGAGGAGCGTTTCGGCGCGTCAGCGCCAGTAGCGTGCCGACGGCCACGGCGCTGCCCTGCATGTCACCGTGCATCAGGTACATGCCGGCGTGGGCCTTGAGGTTGATGCCGCCGGTGTCGAAGCAGATGCCCTTGCCGACCAGGCCGATGCGGGCGCCACGACGACCGCCGCGCGGTCGATAGGTGAGGCGCACGATGCCGGCGCCACGATGGTCGTTGGCGCGAGACACGGCAAGGAACGCGCCCGCGCCGAGGCGGCGCAGCGCGGCTTCGTCGTAGAACCGGAACGCCCAGCCCTCACGCTTTGCGAGCCGGCCGAGGGCGCGGCGATAGGCGACGCAGTCGAGCTCGTTCGGCGGCAGCGTCGTCAGCCAGCGGGCGAGGTGGTTGCCGGCTGCCACCGCCTGCGCATCCTCGAGGTCGGCGGCGCGGCCGCCGTGCACGTCGATCGTGCGCAGCACGGCGGCGGGCGGCGGCTGCGACTTGCGCTGCGGCATCGGTGCGGCGGCCGCCAGCGCAGCGCTCGCCAGGGCCTCGAGCATCGCCGCGGACGCCTCCGGATCGCCGAGGGCCGCATGGCACTGCAGCGTAGCCACGCCAGGCTTCACCAGTTCGCGCATCAGCTTGCCGGCGAGGTCGAGCCGCTCGAAGGCGCTCGCACCGTCGCGCAGCAATCCCACGGCGGCCAGCGTGTGCCGTGCATTGGGCAGTCGGGTGACCAGCAGCGGCGCCTGCTCGGCGCGCCGCACGCTGCGATGCAGGGTCCGCCACAATTCGGCATGCGGCAGCCGGCCGAGCGCTGCCGCGGCGGCGGTTTCGTCGACCACGAAGGCGGCCGCGTCGGCGCGGGCGAGGCCCGCGACGCTCGCGCCGGCGGGGCGGCGACGCACCGCAAAATCGATTTCGGGTGGAAGGATCTGCATCACGGGGTTGCCTTGACCCCTCGGGGGGCAGCACGGATCATTGCGCGTCGGCATGCTAGCAGGGCGTGCCGCGCATTTCATTACCGCGGGCACGCACCATGTTCGACGCCTCGAAGATCGAAGACTCCGATCCGGACGAGACACGCGAGTGGCTCGAGTCGATGGATTCCGTGCTGCGGGTGCACGGCGCGGAGCGGGCCCACTACCTGCTCGAGCGGGTCATCGACTATACGCGCCGCTCCGGCGCCTACCTGCCGTTCAAGCCGAACACGGCCTACGTCAACACGATTTCCCCGGCCCAGGAGCAGGAGTACCCGGGCGACCGCGCGCTCGAGAAGCGCATCAAGGCGTACATACGCTGGAACGCGATGGCGATGGTCGTGCAGGCGAACCGGCAGAGCTCGGAGTACGGCGGCCACATCGCCAGCTACGCCTCGGCGGCCACGCTGTACGAGGTCGGCTTCAACCATTTCTGGCGCGCGCCCAGCGACCGTCATCCCGGGGACATGGTGTTCATCCAGGGGCACTCGTCGCCCGGGATCTATGCGCGCGCCTTCCTCGAGGGGCGCCTCTCCGAGGACCAGCTGCGGCGGTTCCGCGAGGAAGTGGGCGGCGGCGGGCTGTCGTCGTATCCGCATCCCTGGCTGATGCCGGACTTCTGGCAATTCCCGACCGTCTCGATGGGCCTCGGGCCGATGATGGCGATCTACCAGGCGCGGTTCGTCCGCTACCTGGAGCATCGCGGCGTCATCCCGGCCAGCGACCGCAAGGTCTGGGCCTTCCTGGGCGACGGTGAGATGGACGAACCGGAGTCGCTCGGCGCGATCACCATGCCGGTGCGCGAGAAGCTCGACAACCTGGTGTTCGTCGTCAACTGCAACCTGCAGCGGCTCGACGGCCCGGTGCGCGGCAACGGCAAGATCATCCAGGAGCTGGAGGCCGCATTCCTCGGCGCCGGCTGGAACGTCATCAAGCTGGTCTGGGGCTCGCGCTGGGACCCGCTGCTGGCCCGCGACACGCGCGGACTGCTGCGCCGCCTGATGATGGAGTGCGTCGACGGCGAGTACCAGAACTTCAAGGCCAAGGGCGGTGCGTACACGCGCGAGCATTTCTTCGGCAAGTACCCGGAGCTGCGCGAGATGGTCGCCAACATGTCCGACGACGACATCTGGCGTCTCAATCGCGGCGGCCACGATCCGCACAAGGTGTTCAACGCCTACCGGGCGGCGATGGAGCACAAGGGTCAGCCGACCGTCATCCTCGCAAAGACGATCAAGGGCTACGGCATGGGCCGCGCGGGCGAGGGCCTGAACATCACGCACCAGCAGAAGAAGCTGGACGACGAGGCGCTCAAGGAATTCCGCGACCGCTTCAACATTCCGGTGTCGGACGACGAAATCGCGAGCGTGCCGTACTACCGGCCGGCGGAGGGCAGCGAAGAGATCCGTTACCTGCGCGAGCGTCGCCAGGCGCTCGGCGGCTACCTGCCGCAGCGGCGCACGTCGGCATCCCCGCTGCAGGTGCCCGGCCTCGATGCGTTCGCGCCGCTGCTCGAGTCGACCGGCGAGCGCGAGATCTCGACCACCATGGCGCTGGTGCGCCTCCTCGGCATCCTGCTGAAGGACAAGAACGTCGGCCCGCACGTCGTGCCGATCGTGCCGGACGAGGCGCGCACCTTCGGCATGGAGGGCCTGTTCCGCCAGATCGGCATCTACTCCTCGATGGGCCAGCTGTACACGCCGCAGGACGCGGACCAGCTGCTCTACTACCGCGAGGACAAGAAGGGCCAGATCCTCGAGGAGGGGATCAACGAAGCCGGTGCGATGTGCAGCTGGATCGCCGCCGGCACCTCGTATGCCAACCACGGCGTGAGCATGGTGCCGTTCTACATCTACTACTCGATGTTCGGCTTCCAGCGCGTCGGCGATTTCATCTGGGCGGCGGGCGACATGCAGGCGCGCGGCTTCCTGATCGGCGGCACCGCGGGCCGCACCACGCTCGCCGGTGAGGGCCTGCAGCACCAGGACGGCCACAGCCAGCTGCTCGCGACCACCGTGCCGAACTGCGTGGCTTACGATCCGACCTACGCCTACGAGCTTGCGGTGATCGTGCAGGACGGCCTGCGCCGCATGTACGCCGAGCAGGAGAACGTCTTCTACTACGTCACCTGCATGAACGAGAACTACGCCCACCCGGCGATGCCGAAGGGCGTGGAGCAGGGGATCCTCAAGGGCATGTACCTGCTGCACATCGGCGGCCGCGGCAAGGTGCGCGTCAACCTGCTCGGCTCGGGCACGATCCTGCGCGAGGTGCTCGCTGCGGCCGAGCTGCTCGAAAAGGAGTTCGGCGTGCCGGCCGACGTGTTCAGCGTCACGAGCTTCTCCGAGCTGCGGCGCGAGGCGCTCGACGCCGAGCACTGGAACCTGCTGCACCCGGGTGAGCCGCGCCGCACGCCGTACGTGCAGCAGTGCCTGGCAGACCACGCCGGCCCGTTCATCGCCGCGACCGACTACATGCGGACGGTACCGGACCAGGTCCGCGCCTGGGTGCCAGGCCGCTATCACGTGCTCGGCACCGATGGCTACGGTCGCAGCGATTCGCGCGCTGCGTTGCGCAACTTCTTCGAGGTCGACCGCCGCTGGATAGCGCTGGCGGCGCTGAAGGCCCTGGCTGACGAGGGTCGGCTCGACCTGGCGACGGTGACCAGTGCCATCGAGCGCTTCGGCATCGACCCGGACAAGCCGAATCCGGTCACGGTCTGAGCGGCCGGCGCCATGGCAAAACTGATCGAAGTGCGGGTGCCGGACATCGGCGACTTCAAGGACGTCGAAGTCATCGAGCTCGCGGTGCAGCCGGGCGATACGGTGGCGGTCGACGCCACCCTGGTCACGCTCGAGACCGAAAAGGCCACGATGGACGTGCCGTCCACGGTGGCGGGCGTGATCCGCGAGCTGAAGGTGCAGCGCGGCAGCCGCGTGTCGCAGGGCGACCTGATCGCGATCGTCGAGGGTGCTGCCTCCGCCACCACCTCTCCCACGCCAGCGGGAGAGGTCGGCCACAGGCCGGGTGAGGGTCCGGTTGCGGCGGCACAGCCGGCCGCACAGCAGTCATTTTCCCAGCCCTCGCCGAAACCCTCTCCCCAACCCTCACCCCAACCCTCTCCCGCTCTTGCGGGAGAGGGAGGTAGACCGGTCGACGCGCCCGGGTTTTCGACTGCGCACGCCAGCCCGTCGATCCGACGATTTGCGCGCGAACTGGGCGTGGACCTCGGCCGGGTCACTGGCACCGGTACCAAGGGGCGCATCACTGAGCAGGACGTCAAGGCGCACGTCAAGCGACGCCTGACCGAGCCGGCGGCGGTGCCCGGCGCCGCGTTGCCGCGTGTGCCGTCGGTAGACTTCGCGGCGTTCGGCCCGATCGAGCGCCGCCCGCTGAGCCGCATCCAGAAGATCTCGGGCCCGCGGCTGCACGCGAGCTGGGTCAACGTCCCGCACGTGACCCAGTTCGACGAGGCCGACATCACCGAGATGGAAGCCACGCGCGTGAAACTCAAGGACGAGGCGACGGCGCGCGGCCTCAAGCTGACGCCGCTCGCGTTCGTGATGCGCGCGTGCGTGCAGGCGCTGCAGGCTTATCCGCTGTTCGGCGCGTCGCTGGACCTGGAGGCGGGCGAGCTGGTGATGAAGCACTACGTGCACGTGGGCTTCGCGGCCGACACGCCCAACGGGCTGGTCGTGCCGGTCGTGCGCGACGCGGACCGCAAGGACGTTTTCGAGCTGGCGCGCGAGCTGGCGACGCTGAGCGAGAAGGCGCGGGCGGGCAAGCTGTCGGCCGCCGAAATGCAGGGCGGTTGCTTCACGATCTCGAGCCTGGGCGGCATCGGTGGCACGGCGTTCACGCCGATCATCAACGCGCCCGAGGTCGCCATCCTCGGCGTGTCGCGTGCCGCACACCGGCCGGTGTACGAGAACGGCGCGTTCGTGCCGCGGCTGATGTTGCCGCTGTCGCTGTCGTACGATCACCGGGTGATCGACGGCGCCACCGCGGTACGGTTCACGACCTTCCTGGCGCAGGCGCTGGCCGACGTGCCGGGGCTGCTGCGGGCGATCCCATGAGCGACGCCCGGCAACAGGAGCTGCGCGTGCCGGACCTGGGCACGACACAGGACGTCACGGTGCTGGAGGTGCTGGTCGAAGCCGGTGCCGAGGTCGCCGTGGATGCGCCGCTCGTCACGCTCGAGAGCGACAAGGCGACCATGGACGTGCCGGCGACGGCCGCGGGCACGATCGTGCGCGTGCTGGTCAAGCCCGGCGACAAGGTCGTCGCGGGCACAGTGCTCGCGACGCTCGCGCCAGTGGCCACGGTTGCGGCCGCGCCGGCGGACGAGACGGCTACCCGCAACGTCGTGCGTGCGACCGAACCGTACGGCGGCGAACCGTACCTCGACACCGTGCCGCTCCGGCCGATGGCGCCCGCGCCAGCAACCGACCCTGCCGGCAATGCCGGGCCGATCGCATCGACCGCGGTGCCGCCGCCGGAACCGGCCGAGCTGAACCGCCACGATTTCGACCTGGTCGTGCTGGGCGCCGGCCCTGGCGGCTACACCGCTGCGTTCCGTGCGGCCGATCTCGGGCTGAAGGTGGCGCTGGTGGAGCGCGACCCGACGCTGGGCGGCGTATGCCTCAACGTCGGCTGCATCCCGTCCAAGGCGCTGCTGCACGCGGCACGGGTGATCGAGGATGCGACGGCGATGGCCGAGCACGGCGTCGACTTCGGTCCGCCGCAGGTGGACGCTGCGAAACTGCGCGGCTGGAAGGACTCGGTGGTGGCGCGACTCACCGGCGGGCTCGACACGCTGGCGCGGCAACGCAAGATCGCCGTCATTCACGGCAGCGCGCGGTTTGCGTCGGCGCACGAGCTGCTGGTCGAGCAGGACGGCGGGGCACGGCGCCTGAGCTTCGGCCAGTGCATCATTGCCGTGGGTTCGGAGTCGGCGCGGCTGCCGGGGCTGCCCGAGGATCCGCGCATCATCGATTCCACGGGGGCGCTGCAGCTCGACCTGCCCGACAGCCTGCTGGTGGTGGGCGGCGGCATCATCGGCCTGGAGATGGCCACCGTATACGCCGCGCTCGGCGTGCGGGTGAGCGTCGTCGAGCTGACCCCGGGCCTGATGCCGGGCTGCGATCGCGATCTCGTGCGGCCGCTCGAGAAGCGCATCGCCAGTCGCTATGAACGCATCCTCACCGGCACCCGGGTGACGGGCATCGAGGCACTGGCCGACGGGTTGCGCGTGAGCTTCGCCGGAGAGCGTGCACCGGACCCGCTGCTGTTCGGCAAGGTGCTGGTTGCCGTCGGGCGCGTGCCGAACGGCGGACGCATCGACGCCGCGGCCGCCGGGGTCAAGTTCGACGAGCGCGGCTTCATCGCGGTGGATCGCCAGATGCGCACCAGCGTGCCGCACATCTACGCGATCGGCGACGTCGTCGGGCAGCCGATGCTGGCGCACAAGGCGACGCACGAGGGCAAGGTGGCCGCCGAGGCGGCCGCCGGGCTGAAGAGTTTCTTCGACGCGCGCGTGATCCCGTCGGTTGCGTACACGGACCCGGAGGTGGCCTGGGTCGGATTGACCGAGACCGACGCCAAGTCGCGCGGCGTGGCGTACGAGAAGGCGACCTTCCCGTGGTCGGCCAGCGGCCGCTCGCTAGCGCTTGGCCGCGACGAAGGCTTCACCAAGCTGCTGTTCGACCCGCAGACGCACCGCGTGCTCGGCGGCGGCATCGTCGGCAGCAGCGCCGGCGACCTGATCGCCGAGGTCGCGCTCGCGATCGAGATGGGCGCCGATGCCGCGGATCTCGCACTCACCATCCACCCGCACCCGACGCTCTCGGAAACGGTCGCGTTTGCCGCCGAGGCGTTCGAGGGGACGCTGACCGACCTGTATGTGCCGAGGAAGAAGGGGACAGGGGATAGGGGATAGGGGACAGGGGACCGTGAAGAGGGGGACGGCACGGCTGCTGCGCTGGGTGGGGCTGCTCGAGGCGGGCCGGCGTGCGGAGTTGCGCTGGCGCATGGGGCAGGCACGAGCGCTGCCGGACGCGGTGATCCTCGGCGCGCAGAAGAGCGGCACCAGTTCGCTGCACAACTACCTCGTGCAGCACCCGGGCGTGGTCGAGCCGCTGCGCAAGGAAGTGCACTACTTCGACATCGCCTACGAGCGCGGCGAGGACTGGTACCGCGCACATTTCGGGCCGCTCGGTGCCCCCGGCCTCAACCTCGACAGCAGCCCGTACTACCTGTTCCATCCCGCGGTGCCGCAGCGCCTGCACGATCTCCTGCCCGACGCGAAATTGATCGTGCTGCTACGCGATCCCGTGCGCCGTGCGTACTCGCACTACTGGCACGAGCGGGACAAGAAGCGCGAGACGTTGAGCTTCGAGGACGCCATTGCCGCCGAACCGGAACGGCTCGGCGACTCGCACCAGCAGCTGGCGGCCGGCACGCTGCAGCGCAGCCACGCGCACCAGCATTTCAGCTACCTGGCGCGCGGCCGGTACGCGGAGCAACTCGAGCGCTGGTTCACGCTGTTCCCGCGCGAGCAGTTCCTGGTGCTGCGCTTCGAGGACCTCGCCCGCGAGCCGCTGGCCGCATTGAACCAGACGCTTGACTTTCTCGGCCTGCCGCCGGCCACCGCGGTGAGCCTCGAGGCGCGCAACACGCGCCAGTACCCGCCGCTGGCGGAGTCGACTGCAGCGCGACTGCGCGCGGAGTTCGCGCCGCACAACCGGTGCCTCGAACTGCTGCTTGGCCGATCGTTCGGCTGGTAGCCTGCATCCGACGGGCGCCGCGTGTCAGTCCGGTCGGGTGCCCAGCAGGATCTCGGCCGCTCGCAGCTCCGCGAGCGCATTCGCGCCTCCGGAACGCACCGCGGCTGGGTCGAGCTGCGGCAACTCGTCCGCGAGCGCGGCGAGTTGCGCGGCGCCCGTCAAGTCGGGCTCTTGCCGCAGGCGCTCGACCAGACCGCAGTGTCACGGCGTTCACTGCGAGAAAGCGGACGCGGTCGAGCCGATCGCGACAGGCAACGTAGAAGCTCGACTCGGCGGGCGGTGCGTCGGGCAGGAACTGCGGTCCGAGTCGATGCACCGGAAAGCGGTACGCGAGCGGCCAGGCCAGCGGCGAGAGCACCGGGACGCCCGCCAGCAGGTCGCCGTCCGGATCGACACGCGCTGCATCGAGGTTCTGCTCGTCGATGCCGAGCGCCAGCTCGACCCACTCGTAGTGCGCCAATTCCTGCAGGAACGGCGGGTCGCCGGCCTGCATCGGTCGCTCGTCGCCGAGGTACTCGACGAATTCGCGCGGGACCTCGAGGAACAACGGCGTCTGGCAGCGATGGTCGCGGTAGAAGTCGCGCACCAGCCGGGACCAGCGCTCCGGCCCGAGGATCGCGTGCAGCACGGGAAAGGTCCCGGCGAGCAGGCCCGACAGACTGCCGATGAACAGCTCGCGGTAGATCTGCAGGCGCCGGTCCTCGAGGCCGTCCGGCGGCGTGACGCCCGCGGGGTCGCGCAGGTGCGCGGCGAAGCGCCGCTGCAGTTCGTCGAGGTCACGCTCCTCAGACACCGGAGCCGCCTGCGGCCGCGGCCAGTGCGGCAGTCTGCGCCTCGTCCTGCAGGCGCCGGATCACGGCCACTTCCTGCAGCAGCACGTCGAGCGGCGGAATATTGAAGTCGCGCTCGAGCACCGTGGGCTTCACCCCGCAGTGCCGGTACGCGTCCGCCAGCAGCTGCCAGACGGGATCGCAGACGTCGGCGCCGTGGGTGTCGACGCGCAGGTCCTCGGCCTCGACGTAGTGCCCGGCCACGTGCATGTACACCACGCGTCCGGCGGGCACGCCGGCGAGGAAGGTGCCTGCGTCGTAGCGGTGGTTGATGCTGTTCACGTAGACGTTGTTGACGTCGAGCATCAGGTCGCAGTCCGCGCGTTCCAGCACCGCGTTGAGGAACTCGAGCTCGCTCATCTGCGCGCCGGGCGCCGCGTAGTACGACACGTTCTCCACGGCGATCCGCCGGCCGAGCGCGTCCTGCACTGCACGGATGCGGTCGGCCACGCGCCGCACCGCGGCCGCCGTGAACGGAATCGGCATCAGGTCGTAGAGGTGGCCGTCGTCCGAGCAGTAGCTCAGGTGCTCCGAGTAGACCAGCACGTCGTGCTCGTCGAGGAAGCGCCGCAATTGCGCGAGAAACTCGCGGTCGAGCGGACCTGGGCCGCCGAGCGACAATGACAGCCCGTGATTGACGAACGGGTAGCGCGCCGCGAGTTCGCGGAACCGCCGACCGTAGGCGCCGCCGACGCCGATCCAGTTCTCCGGGGCGACCTCGAGGAAATCGACGTCGAGCCGGTCGTGGCGCGCGGCGAGTTCCGGCAGCATCGAGCGGCGCAGGCCGAGGCCGACGCCGCGCAGTCGACCGGATCCGCCGGTCATGACGCCGCTCCGCACAAGCGGCGCAGCGACTGGAGATACGCGCCCTCGTCCGGCGGGCGGCCGGTGCGCTGGGCGTACCACAGCGCCTCGCCGAGCTTGTCGAGCATCTGGTGCTCGGCCTCGTGCGCGTCACCGAGGCGCCGTGCCAGTTCGCGATGCACGGCGGCGATGCCGGGCGGCCGGTCGGTCGCGACCTGCTCGCGGATCGCCAGGTGCAGCCCCAGGTGCAGGAACGGGTTCGACTGCCCGGACTCCGGCTGGTAGTCGCGCGCCAGTGCCAGCGCTTCGTCCTCGAGCAGCGCGTGGTACTCGGGGTGTTGCTCGATCACGGTGACCAGCTGGAATTCGAGCGGCTCGAGTGGCGTGCCGGCGCAGCGCTTGCGCCACGCCTCGAGGTAGTGGCGGCGCAGCCCGCTGCGATCCTGGTCGTGGAAGAACGGCATGGCGTCAGCGCTTGTCGCGATACTCGCAGAGGTCGGCAATCGGGCAGGCTGGGCAATCGGGCGCGCGGGCCTTGCAAACGTAGCGTCCGTGCAGGATCAGCCAGTGGTGCGCGTCCTGCAGGAACTCCTGCGGTACGCGCTTCAGCAGTGCGTCCTCGACCGCGCGCACCGTCTTGCCCGGCGCCAGCCCGGTGCGGTTGGCGACCCGGAAGATGTGCGTGTCCACGGCCATGGTCGGCTGGCCGAACGCGGTGTTCAGGATCACGTTGGCGGTCTTGCGGCCGACGCCCGGCAGCGCCTCGAGGCTCTCGCGGTCCGCGGGCACCGTGCCGCCGTGTTGCTCGAGCAGGATCCGGCAGGTGGCGATGATGTTGCGCGCCTTGCCCTGGTACAGGCCGATCGAGCGCACGTATTCCGCCAGGCCCTCGACGCCGAGGTCGAGGATGGCGCGCGGCGTGTTGGCCACCGGGAACAGGCGGCGAGTGGCCTGGTTCACGCTCTTGTCGGTCGCCTGCGCCGAGAGGATCACCGCCACCAGCAGCTCGAATGGCGTCGCATACTCCAGTTCGGTCGCCGGGTGCGGATTGAGGGCCCGCAGCCGCTCGAACAGTGCCCGGCGCTGCGACGCGTTCATGGCCGGGCTTCCGCAGTCGCCGCAGCCGGTGCGGCTGCCGACTTGCGAGCTGCCCGGCGCGCGTTGCCCGCCGCGAGCATCAGCCCGAGCAGCACGAACGCGCCCGGTGGCAGCAGCGCGATCAGCAGCCCGTGCGCGGCGGGGAACACCTGCCAGCCCGCGCCCGCGAAATGCCCGCCGAACAGCAGGTCGAGGCCGGCGCCGAGACTGCCGCGACCGAGCAGTTCGCGCACCGCGCCGAGTGCCAGCAGCACCAGCAGGAAGCCGATGCCCATGGCCAGGCCCGTCGAGCAGCGCGCGCGGCAGCGGTTCGCGTGCCGCGAACGACTCGGCGCGGGCCAGCACCAGGCAGTTGGTGACGATCAGCGGCAGGAAGATGCCGAGGCTGGCGTGCAGCCCGGGCCACCAGGCCTCCATGGCGATCTCGACCGACGTCACGGCCGCGGCGATGACCAGCACGAACACGGCGAGCCGGATTTCGCGCGGCAGGTGCGGGCCGGCCAGCGCGGCGATTGCGTTGCTCACCAGCAGCACGGCCAGCGTGGCGAGGCCGAGCCCGAGGGCACTCGCGACCGACGTGCTCACCGCGAGCAGCGGGCACAGGCCCAGCAGCTGTACCAGGCCGGGGTTCCGGTCGACCAGTCCGTTCCTCAGGATGCCGCGCGCGTCCATGGCGACATTTTACGGGTTGGCCGGGGTGCCGGTGGCAGCTGGTGCCGCAAACAGTTCGTCGCGATGCCTTGCGAACCAGGTCAGCGCATCGCGCACGGCGCGCACTACGGCACGTGGCGTGACCGTGGCGCCGGTGAACTGGTCGAAGTCGCCGCCGTCCTTGCGCACCTGCCAGCGGCCGGTCGGCGGCTGGCCCAGCGAACGACCATCGAAGCCGTGGATCCAGTCCGAACGACGCTCCTCGATGAAATCGCCGAGGCCCGGCGTTTCCCGGTGGTCGAGCACCCGCACGCCGAGGACGCGGCCCTGCACGTCGATCGCGATCAGCAGGTGGATGGCGCCGGCATAACCGTCGGGAGCGACTGCATTGAGCAGCGCGGCCACGGGTTCGCCGCCGCGCCGGACCCTGTGCGCCGTGAGTGGCTCGTCGGTGCCCAGCAATTCCGGATCGCGTACCTGGATCACGTCCTGCAACGGATCGTTGTCGTAGTCGACGTCGCCGAGCACCGTCGTGAGCTGGGCGAGCAGTTGCGCACGGCGGCTGGCCTCGATCTGCGGTGCGGCACGGTCGTGAACCAGCGCAACCGTCCCGACGGCAGCGATCGCCGCAATCGCGAGCACTGCTGCGGCGATTGCCGCGCGCCGCAGCGCGGATGGTTCAGCGCGGCTCGCCATGGATCCTCGGCACGGTGTAGCGGTCGATGAGCGGCACCGCCAGGTTCATCAGCAGCACGGCGAACGCCACGCCGTCCGGGAAGCCGCCCCAGCTGCGGATGATCCAGGTGAGCAGGCCGATGCCGGCGCCATAGACCAGCCGTCCGCGATCGCTGGTGGCCGCGGACACCGGGTCGGTGGCGATGAAGAATGCGCCAAGCATCGCCGCCCCGGAGGCGAGGTGGAATGCCGCTCCCGAATGCGCGCCGGGATCGAACAGGTGCGCGAGTGCCGCGGGAACGGCCAGCCCGGCCAGCACGGCGACGGGAATGTGCCAGCGAATCACCCGTCGGGCGAGCAGGTACAGGCCGCCGGCCAGCGCCGCGAGGTTGACCCATTCCCCGCCGCTGGCACCGACGCGGCCGAACGCCGGCCCGGCCAGGATTTCCTGCATGGTGTAGCTCTCGCGCAGTCCGGTGCGCAGGGTGTCGAGCGCGGTGGCACCGGTGACCGCATCCCAACCTGCATCGGGCGCCGGCCATTGCGTCATTTCGAGTGGGAACGACACCAGCAGCACGGCATAGCCGACCATCGCCGGGTTGAATGGATTCTGGCCGAGGCCGCCATAGGCGTGCTTGGCCAGCAGCACGGCGACGGCGGTGCCGAAGGCGAGCAGCCACCACGGCAGGCCGGGCGGCACTGCCAGCGCCAGCAGTGCTGCCGTAACCAGCACGCTGCCGTCGCGCAGCGCGGGCTTCGCAGCTCGTCCGCGCAGGCGCAGCGCCAAGTGCCTCGCATGCCAGCGCCGTGACGGCGGCGACTGCCAGCAGCACCACTGGCCGCGGGCCATGCAGGCACACGAGGACCGCCAGCACGGGCAGCTAAGGCCAGCAGCACCTGGAACATGACGCGCGGCACAGTGAACCCGGCGACGATGTATGGCGGTGACAGGAGAGGCTGGCGGCAAGGTTCAGTCCTCTCCCGGGTCCTGGCCCCGGGCGCGGCTGCGCGCCGCGTCGAAGGCACGGCGCTCGGCCTCCGCCTGTTCCGCCAGCCGGCGCTGGTGCCGTTCGAAGCGCGCCTTCGCGTCGGCTGCGCGGTGTCGCTCCTGCTCGTGCAGGTGCCGGCGCGTGCGCGCCGCGCGAAACTGTGCCGTGAGCGGGATCGCGCTCGGGCACACGTAGTCGCAGCAGCCGCACTCGATGCAGGCGTCGAGCCCGAAGCGATCCTGGCCCGGCCGGTCGTCGGCTCGCGCCGCCAAGTGCAGCTGCTGCGGCAGCAGGCCCACCGGGCACGCGGCAGCGCAGTCGCCGCAGCGTATGCAGGGCAGTTCGGGGCTGCGCTGCGACAGGTCGTCCCCGGTCGCGACCAGCAAGCAGTTGAGGCCCTTCGTCAGTGGCACGGCGTCGCCTGCAAGCGCGCGACCGGTCAGGCTGCCGCCGGCGATCAAGCTGACCGGCGCGTCCACGCGGCCGCCGCAGGCGGCAATCAGCGTGGCGAGCGACGTGCCGATGCGGGCCTCGACATTGGCTGGTTGCCGCACGCCGCTGCCGGTCACCGTGACGATGCGGCTGACGAGTGGCATCCCGTCGCGCACGCAGTCGGCCACGGCGGCGGCGGTGCCCACGTTCTGGCAGACCACGCCGATGTCGGGTGGCAACCCACCGCGCGGCACCTCGCGGCCGGTGACCGCGGCGATCAGCAGTGCTTCTGCGCCGAGCGGGAACACGGCCGGCAGCGTCAACAGTTCCACCCCCGCAGCGGGGACGGCACGCCAGTGCAGCGTCGAGTGCAGCGATGGCCTCGGGCTTGTCGTCCTCGACGGCGATGGTGCAGCGCGCGGCCCCGCAGGCGGCGAGCATGACCTGCGCGCCGAGCACCACGTCCATTGCGCGCTGGCGCATCAGCGCATCGTCGCAACAGATCCATGGCTCGCACTCGGCGCCGTTCAGCACCAGCCAGTCCGCGCCAGCCGACCGTGCCAGTGCGAGCTTGGCGGCAGTGGGGAAGGCCGCTCCGCCGAGCCCGGCGATCCCGGCTGCGCCAATGCGCTCGAGCAGTGTCTCGGCCGTGAGCGAGCGCCAGTCGCAAGGGCCGAGCCCGGGTTCACGGTCGTCGCGGTCATCACCGTCGATGACGATGCAGTCGCCCACGCCACCGGGTACCGGAAGCCTCGCCAGCTCGCGGACTGCGCCCGATACAGGGGAGTGCAGCTCCGCGGCGACGCCGCCGCCCGCCGCGATACGCGTCCCGACGCGCACGGTGTCGCCCGGTCGTACCAGCGGAGTGGCTGCTTCGCCCGACCCCTGGTCGAGCGCGAGTATCGCGACCGCCGGGGCGGGCAGCACGCGCAACGGCTGCTCGAACGGGCGGGTCTTGCAGGCCTCGAGCCGCAGTCCGCCGCGCATGACTGCAGGGCGGCTCATGCGGCCGCCGTGGCCGCAGGGCCCGCAGGCGCAACTGCTGCGGGCGGAAGCATCGTGATGCAGTCGACAGGGCAGGGCGGCAGGCACAGTTCGCATCCGGTGCACTGCGACTCGATCACCGTGTGCATGAAGCGCGGCGCGCCGACGATCGCGTCCACCGGGCAGGCCGGCAGGCACAGCGCACAGCCGATACAGCGATCTTCGTCGATTCGCGCGACGAGGGGCGGCTTGGTGGGCCCGTACTGCGGATCCACCGGCCGCGGCGCGCGGCCGAGCAGCTCCGCCAGCGCCCGCACGGTCGTCTCGCCACCCGGCGGGCAGCGATCGATATCCGCTTCGCCGCTGGCGATCGCTGCCGCATATGGCCGGCAGCCCGGATAGCGGCACTGGGCACATTGGGTCTGCGGCAACAGCGCATCGATGCGTTCGACGAGGGAATCGGCGTCGGTGCGCAGCCGCGAGGCGACGAGGCCGAGCGCCGCACCAAGCAGCGTGGCGAGTCCTGCCGCCAGGCCGAGCGCCGGCAGCAAAGTGCCGTCGCTCATCGTGCGACGAGTCCGCCGAAACCCATGAATGCCAGCGCCATCAGTCCCGCGGTGACCAGCGCCAGTGGCGTGCCGCGGAATGCGGCCGGTGCATCGGCGGTCTCGAGGCGCTCGCGCAGCCCGGCGAACGCAAGCAGTGCGAGGCCGAACCCGGCGCCAGCAGCGGCACCGTACACCAGCGACTCGACGAAGCCGTGCTGGCGCTCGAGGTTGAGCAGCGCAACCCCCAGCACCGCGCAATTGGTGGTGATCAGTGGCAGGAACACGCCGAGCAGTTCGTGCAGCAGCGGGCTCGAGGCGCGCACCAGCATCTCGGTTGCCTGCACCACCGCGGCGATCAGCAGGATGAATACCAGCGTGCGCAGGTAGCCGAGGCCCAGCGGCTCGAGCAGCCAGTGCCATGCCGCGTAGCTCGCGCCCGACGCGAGCGTGAGCACGAACAGGGTGGCGAGCGCCATGCCGGCGGCTGCCTCGAACCGCCGGCTCACCCCCACGAACGGACACAGCCCGAGAAACTGCGTCAGCACGAAGTTGTTGACGAGGCTCGCGCCGAGTGCCAGCAGGAGCAGGTCCGACATGGCGGATAGCGGATAGCGGATAGCGGATAGCGGATAGGCGAGAGGCTATTTCACTTTCATGCCGGGTGCCGCGCCGGTGTCGGGTGCGAGCAGGAAGATGTCGGCTCCGCCCGGGCCCGCGGCGAGCACCATGCCCTCGGACGTGCCGAAGCGCATTTTGCGCGGCGCCAGGTTGGCGACCACCACGGTGAGTCGGCCCACGAGCTGCTCGGGCTGGTACGCCTGGCGGATGCCGGCGAACACGGTACGGCGCTCGGTGCCGAGATCCACCACGAGGCGCAACAGCTTGTCGGCGCCCTCGACCGGCGCCGCCTCGACGATGCGTGCGATGCGCAGGTCGACTCTCGCGAAGTCGTCGATCGTGATTGGCCCGGGGGTTGTTCACTGCTTGCCGCAGTCGCGGTCGGCCTTCGGGGCCGCACCCTTCGCCGCGGCCGCGGCCGGTGCCGCTGCCGCCGTGGGCGTGCCGGTCGGCTTGAGTCCTTCCGCAGCAGCGCCGAGCAATGCCTTGGTCGCGGCAGGGTCCACGCGCGTGGCGAGCGGCAGGTACGGGCCGATGGCACGACCCAGCAATGGTTGCGCCACGTCGGTCCACCCTTGTTCCGGCAGGTCCAGGAAGCGCTCCGCGCCGGCCGCGAGTCGCGGCACGATCGGCTTGAGGTAGAGCACGAGCAGGCGGAACAGGTTGATGCCCTGCGTGCACACCGCCTGCACCTCGGCGGCACGGGCCGGATCCTTGGCCATCAGCCAGGGCTTGCGCTGGTCGATGTACAGGTTGGCGCGGTCGGCGAGCAGCATCACCTCGCGCACGACGCGCGCGAAGTCGCGGGCCTCGTAGGCCTCGGCGATGCTCCCGGCGGCGGCGACGAACGACGCCTGCAGCTCCGGCTCCGGCAGCGCGTCGGCGAGCCGGCCGCCCGGCGCACGGGCAATGAAACCGGCGCAGCGGCTCGCGATGTTGACGAGCTTGCCGACCAGGTCGGAATTCACCTTGCTCGCGAAGTCGTCGAGGCTCAGGTCGAGGTCGTCGACGCCGGGCCCGAGTCGCGACGCGTAGAAATACCGCAGGTACTCCGCCGGCAGGTGGTCGAGCCAGGTGCGCGCGGTGATGTACGTGCCGCGCGACTTCGACATCTTCTGGCCGTTCACGGTCAGGAAGCCGTGCACGAACACGTTGGTGGGCGGGCGGTAGCCCGCGCCGTGCAGCACGGCCGGCCAGAACAGGGTGTGGAAGTAGACGATGTCCTTGCCGATGAAGTGGTAGACCTCGGCGTCGCTGCCGGGTTGCCAGTAGGTGTCGAAGTCGCGGCCCTCGCGCCGGCAATACTGCAGCAGGCTGCCGAGGTAGCCGATCGGCGCGTCGAGCCAGACGTAGAAGAACTTGCCCGTCTCGCCGGGGATCTCGAAGCCGAAATAGGGCGCGTCGCGCGAGATGTCCCAGTCGCGCAGCCCGGCGCTGAACCACTCGTCGAGCTTGGCCGCGACCGCGGGTTGCAGGCGGCCAGCGCCGGTCCACTCGCGCAGCATCGGCTCGAAGTCGCCGAGCTTGAAGAACAGGTGCTCGGAGTCGCGCGTCACGGGCGGCGTGCCGCTCACCACCGACACCGGATTGACGAGGTCCGCGGGCGTGTAGGTTGCGCCGCACGATTCGCAGCTGTCGCCGTACTGGTCGGCCGTGCCGCAACGCGGGCAGGTGCCGCGCACGTAGCGGTCGGGCAGGAACATCTGCGCCTGCTCGTCGTAGGCCTGGCGGATGGTCTCGCGGCGGATGTGGCCGCCGTCGACCAGCCGCCGGTAGATGCCCTCCGTCACCTCGCGATTCTCGGGCGAGTGCGTGGTGTGGAAGTTGTCGAGCGAGATGTCGAAATCGGCATAGTCGCGCCGCTGCTCGGCGCCGTAGCGCTCGACCAGGGCCTCGGGCGTGATGCCTTCCTGGCGCGCCTTGAGCATGATCGGCGTGCCGTGCGCATCGCTGGCGCAGACGTAGACGCAGTCGTGGCCGCGCAGGCGCTGGAAGCGCACCCAGATATCGGTCTGCACGGTCTCGACCATGTGGCCGAGGTGCAGGGAGCCGTTCGCGTACGGCAGCGCGCTCGTGACGAGGATCGTGCGGCGGGGAGTCGGGCTCATGGGGCGGGTGCGTCGGGCAGGGCGGGCAATTATGCCATGCCGGGCGCGGCTGCCCCGCGGACGCTGCGCCGCGGCGGGCGGCGGGGCCTCAGCCCATGTCCTTCAGCTGCTCGAAGCGCTGCTTGTTGTTGCACTTCTCGTAGGCCGAGCTGCCCGGTGATGACTCCCTTGTCGAGGAGTTCCTGGATCGCCGAGTCCATGATCCGCATGCCGAACTGTGCGCCGCTCTGCATGGTGTTCTCGAGCTGGTCGAGCTTGCCCTGGCGAATCAGGTTCGACACCGCGGGCGTGTTCACCAGGATCTCGAGCGCCGCGACCCGACCACGCTTGTCGGCACGCTGGATCAACTGCTGCGAGATCACGCCGCGCAGCGAGGTCGACAGCATCGTGCGCACGTGCGACTGCTTGTCGGCCGGGAATGCATTGACGATGCGGTCGACCGTGGCGGCGGCACCGTTGGTGTGCAGCGTGCCCATCACCAGGATGCCCATCTCGGCCGCGGTGACCGCGATGCTCATGGTCTCCAGGTCGCGCAACTCGCCGACCAGCACCACATCCGGGTCCTCGCGCAGGGCCGAGTGCAGCGCCTCGGCAAAGCCGGGGCTGTGGATGCCCACCTCGCGCTGGCTGACCAGGCAGTTGCGCCGCGGGTGCACGAACTCGATCGGATCCTCGATGGTGAGGATGTGGCCCTTCACCCGCATGTTGATGTCGTCGATCATCGCTGCGAGGGTGGTGGACTTGCCGGAGCCGGTCTTGCCGGTGACCAGGATCAAGCCGTTGTTGGCGCGGCACAGGCTGCGCACCGAGTCAGGCATGTTCAGCTGGTCGAGCGTCAGCGCCTTCGAGGGGATGGCGCGGAACACGCCGCCGAGGCCGCCGATGTGGCGGAACACGTTGACGCGGAAGCGCGACACGCCCGGGATGTGGTACGCGAAATCGGCGCCGTCCTTCTCCTCGAGCCTTGCCAGCGCCTGGCGGGACATGATCTCGGTGAGCGACTCGCGAACCTCGTCCTGGGTCAACGGCTCGTCGCGCAGCGTCTGCAGGTCGCCGTAGACGCGGATGCGCGGCGGGTCGCCCGCGACGAAGTGCAGGTCCGAGCCGCTCTTCGCCAGCACGTCCGTGAGGTACGCGTCGATGCGCCGTGGCACGTACTGCACGGTCTCCGCGGCGGCGATCTGGCTGCCCTCGGTGCTCATTGCCCCAGCCCCTGCGTGACATCGGCCTTGAGGATGGCGGTGCCGTCGGGCACGAAGCGAGTGAACGGCCGCTTGTCCACCGCGTAGTTGAAGGCGTCCTCCGGGTCGACCTCCCTGGCTGCGATCGCGGCCAGCAGCGCCTGGTCCAGCGTCTGCATGTCCGCGTCCTTGCCGGTCTGCAGCTGGCTCGGGAGCATGTGCGTCTGGTCGGTCATGATCAGCTTGCCGATGGCACGGTTCATGACCATTACCTCGCACACTGCGCGGCGGCCGCGCAGGTCCGGGGTGCGCACCAGCACCTGCGTCACGACGCCGATCAGGCTCTGCGACAGGAAGCTCTTGGTCTGCTCGCGTTCCTCGGCGGGCAGCGCGTCCACCATTCGGTCGATGGTCTTCACGGCGCTCGTGGTGTGCAGCGTGCCGAGCACGAGGTGGCCGGTTTCGGCGGCGGTCATGGCCCAGCGCACCGTGTCGGCATCACGCAGTTCGCCGACCAGGATCACGTCCGGGTCCTCGCGCATTGCGGCGCGCACCCCTTCGGCGAACGAGGGCAGGTGGGTGTGCAGCTCGCGCTGGATCACCTGCGACTTGCTTGCTGCGGTGCACGAACTCGATCGGGTCCTCGAGGCTGATGATGTTGAGCCGCCGCGTGCGGTTCAGGTGGTCGATCATCGCGGCGAGCGTGGTGGACTTGCCGGTGCCGGTCGAGCCGGTGACCAGCACCATGCCCTGGTGGTAGTCGCAGAACCTGCGCACGATCGGCGGCAGGCTGAGCGACTCCAGCGTCGGCACGTCGGTCGGGATGGTGCGGAACACCGCGCCCACGCCGGTGTCCTTGCGGAACAGGTTGACGCGGAAGCGTGCGCCGTTCTCGGCGACGTACGAGAAGTCGATGTCGTGGCCCTTGTGGAACTGCTCCTGCTGCCCGGGACTCAGGATCTCGGTGACGTAGCTCTCGAGCTCGGCGTCGCCCAGGTTGCGGAACTTGATCGGCAGCAGGTCGCCGTTCATGCGCAGCATGGGCGGCACGCCCACGGCGAGGTGCACGTCGGAGCAGCCTTGTGCGGCGCCGAGCTTCAGGAAGGCGTCGATGCGTGCCATGGCGACCTCAGAGGTACTTCTCGAGTGCGGAGCGCAGCTCGTCCATGCTCTGGAAGCGGCGTGCCTTGTCGACCGACATGGCCTTCATGACGATCTCCGAGAGGCCAGGCGGGATCGCGGCGTTGACGTCGATCGGCGGCTTCGCCTTGCCCTGCACGTGCTGGTACATCACGGCCATGTGGTCGCCGCGGTGGTAGGGCGGTTCGCCGGTGAGCATCTCGTAGAGGATCACGCCGAGGCTGTAGATGTCGGCGCGCTCGTCCACCTTCTTGCCGAGGATCTGCTCCGGCGCCATGTACTTCGGCGAGCCGATCACGTAGCCCGTCTTGGTGAGCTGCGTGTCGCCCTGGTGCTGCGCAGCCGCCACGCCGAAGTCCACGATCTTCACCAGCCCGGTCTCGTCGATCAGCACGTTGGCGGGCTTCAGGTCGCGGTGGATGATGCCCGACTGGTGCGCCACGGACATGCCGGTGGCGATGTCGGTCGCGAAACGCACGGCCTTCGCGAGCGGCAGTGGCTTCTCGTTCACCTCGTTGCCGAGCGTGTGCGACGGGAAGTACTCCATCGAGATCGCGTAGTTGCCGCGGATGTACAGGAAGTCGTAGATGCGGATGACGTTGTGGTGCGTGATCTTGCGCGAATAGCGCAGCTCGTGCACGAACCGCTTCATCATCTCCTCGTCCTGGGAGACGTTGGGATTGAGGAACTTGAGCACCAGGCGCTCGTCCACCACCGTGTCCTCCATCAGGAGCACGGTGCCGAAGGCGCCCTTGCCGATCTTCTGCACGAACTTGTAGCGACCCTCGAGCACGTCGCCCACCTTGAGTGTCGAGACGTCGAGCCGCGCCTGTTCGCGCGACTGGCGCATCATGCCCTCGATGTCGGCGCGCTCTACCAGCAGCGTACGCGACGGCTCGGCGTGGCGCACCAGCTCGTCGCGGACCGCCACGGCGCCGCTCGAGAAGCGGCTGTCGAGGTCGCCGACAGCCCGCAAGGCCGCGTGGTTCACGGTCGGGTCGGCACCGGTCCCGCCGAGCGACTCGAGACGCGCGCGCACGGCGTCCAGGGTGCGGTCGTCGACCAGGCGGGTCAGGGCGGTGATCGCCTCGAGACGCACCTCCTTGCGGGCGTGCTCGAGCAGCGGCAGCAGGCGCGTGACGTGCGTCGAGTCGCCGAGCTTGCCGATCGCGCGCAGCACGGTGGGCAGCGAGCGCTCGTCGCCCGCCTCCAGCATGTCGAGCAGGGCGGGCAGGGCGCGCCGGCTGCCGATCTCGGCGAGCGCGTCGACGGCGCGCTCGCGCACCCACCAGTCGGAGTCGCGCGTAGCCTCGATCAGGAAGGCGACGGCGCGCTCGTCCTTGGTCTGGTTGAGGATCTCGATCGCAGCGCGGCGCACGTCCTCGTCCTGGTCGCGGATCAGTTCGAGCGCGGCCTCGATGACGCGCGGCCCGCCGATCTTGGCCAGCGCGTCGGCGGCACGGCTGCGCACCCACCAGTCGTCGTCCTTGATCGATTGCAGCAGGAACTTGACGTGCTGCGCAGTGCCGATCTCGTTCAGCACCTCGACGGCGGCGCGGCGAGCACCCTCGTTCTCGTCGCGCAGCACTCGCACCAGGTGCTGCATCGTGTCGGGATGGTTGGCGCGGACCACTGCGTCGATCGCCTTCTGCTGAGTCTCGACGTCCGGGTCGCGCAGCACCTCGCAGAGCAGCGCCGGATCGGCGTGGCCGCCGAGCCGTGCCAGCGCGGTGAGCACCGCCTGGCGGATGAACTTGTTGGTGTCCTTGAGCTGCGCCTGCAGTGCCTCGGCGACGTCCGGCCGGCTGAAGCGCGCCAGGATGTTGATGATGTGGGTGCGCGCGATCGGGTCCTTGCCCTCGAGCCGGCTCAGCAGCTCCGGCACCAGGCTCTCGTCGGCGATATCGGCCACGACGCGGAACAGGGCGGCCTTCTCGGCCGGCTCCTGGCTGTAGGCGTGCTTCAGCACGTCCCGCGCGCCGAGCCGGTTCTTTTGCGCCGCGATCGCGCTGACCAGCGGCCCCTTGGGCAGCGCCGGGTCGTCGAGCATGCCGAGCAGCAGCTGCGGGCTGTAGCCGCGGCCGCTCGACAGCGCCCAGGTCAGGGCCGCGACCGTGCGCTGGTTGCCTTCCCCGAGCCCCGCCACGACCAGCGGCAGGGTCTTGTTGTCGAGCAGGCCCGCCAGCACGCCGACAAAGCCCGCCGTCTCGGTCTTGTCGGCATTGGCGAGGGCGTCGATGATCCGCGGGATCGCGGGCGGGCCGAGTTTCACCAGCTTGTCGAACGACCTGCGCGCCGCCGGGTCGTCGGCGTCGCCCACCGCCTTGATGTCGGCGATGAGTCGCTCGGCCCGCAGGTTGGTGAAGAAGCTCATCGGCGACTAAATGGGCCCGGCCGGGATGACGCGCAAGTATGCCACGGGGCCCGCCGGCAGCCGGGCGCACCGGACGGGCGTCGCCGCCCGCCGCGTTTCCGCTACAATCCCGAGTTCCCGGCGCATGCCGTCCTCCCGTCCTGCCGTGCCATGACAGACCCTCGCGTCCGCGAAGCCCGCCGTGTGGTCGAGAATTATGTCGAACCGCACCTCGGGATGCCCTTGGGCGACGCCAAAGCTGTGAAGTCCGTCCGGTTGGAGGGCGGCACGGCCGTCGTGGAGGTCGAGCTGGGGTTCCCGGCCGGCCGCTACGGCCCCGAGCTGGCTGCCGCCCTTGGTCAGGAACTGGCGGCCCATCCCGCGATCGGCGCCACCCGGGTGGATGTCCGCTGGGCGGTGGCTGCCCAGGCCGTGCAGGGTGGGCTGCAGCCGTTGCCGGGCATCCGCAACGTGATCGCCGTCGCGTCCGGCAAGGGTGGCGTCGGCAAGTCCACGACCGCCGTGAACCTGGCGCTGGGCCTGGCGCTCGACGGGGCCCGGGTCGGCCTGCTCGACGCCGACATCTACGGCCCGAGCCAGCCGCGCATGATGGGCCTGCAGGGCGAGCGACCCGCGAGCCGCGACGGCAAGCGGCTCGAGCCCCTCGAGGCGCACGGCGTGAAGGTCATGTCGATCGGCTTCCTCATCGAGGAAGAGCAGCCGATGGTGTGGCGCGGGCCGATGGTGACGCAGGCGCTCACCCAGCTGCTTGGCGACACCCACTGGGGCGAGCTCGACTACCTGGTCGTGGACATGCCGCCGGGCACCGGCGACATCCAGCTGACGCTTGCGCAGCGTGTCCCGGTGAGCGGCGCGGTCATCGTCACCACGCCGCAGGACATTGCGCTGCTCGACGCGCGCAAGGGCCTGCGCATGTTCCAGAAGGTCGCCATCCCCGTGCTCGGCGTGGTGGAGAACATGAGCACCCACGTCTGCTCGAAGTGCGGCCACGAAGAGCCGATCTTCGGCGCCGGCGGCGGGGCGCGGATGGCGGCGCAGTACGGCGTGTCGCTGCTCGGCGCGCTGCCGCTCGACATCCGCATCCGCGAGGAGACCGACGCCGGCCGGCCCACCGTGGTCGCGGACCCGGACGGCCCGGTCGGCCGCGCCTATCTCGAGGTCGCGCGCCGCACCGCCGCGCGGCTGTCGCTGGCGGCCGCGGCAGCGTCCGCGGCACCACGCATCACCGTCGAGGACACCTGACGTGAGCATCAAGTCCGACCGCTGGATCCGCCGCATGGCCGCGGGCCAGGGCATGATCGAACCCTTCGAGCCCGGCCAGGTGCGCGAGGTGAACGGCCAGCGCATCGTCTCCTACGGCACGTCGAGCTACGGTTACGACGTGCGCTGCGCGGCCGAGTTCAAGATCTTCACCAACATCAACTCGACCATCGTCGACCCGAAGGACTTCGACCCGAATTCCTTCGTCGACTTCAGCGGCGAGATCTGCATCATCCCGCCGAACTCGTTCGCGCTGGCGCGCACGGTCGAGTACTTCCGCATCCCGCGCAACGTGCTCACCGTGTGCCTCGGCAAGTCGACCTACGCGCGCTGCGGCATCATCGTCAACGTGACGCCGCTCGAGCCCGAGTGGGAGGGGCACGTGACGCTCGAGTTCTCCAACACCACGACGCTGCCCGCGAAGATCTACGCCAACGAGGGCGTGGCGCAGATGCTGTTCTTCGAGTCGGACGAGGTGTGCGAGGTGTCGTACCGCGACCGTGGTGGCAAGTACATGGGTCAGGTCGGGGTGACGCTGCCCAAGGCTTGAGGTCGGGCCGCGTTGCGTTGCTCGCGGCGTTGCTCCTCGGGCGACCGCTGTCGATCGCGAGTGTCGCGCGCTCCGCGGTTCCGAGGGACATGCCGCGGGACGCCGTAAAGCCATCCGTGGCGGCTCGCACGCGGCGTCCATGCCGCGTGACGCCCGCGTCATGTCCCTCGGAACCGCGGATCACCCGACACGCGCTGCAGCGGTGGCGCATCCAGCGAGCAAGAGCGTCAGCCCGTGCAACGCAGTCAGCGCTCTGCGATTGGGGACGGCGGCTTGTTGCCACGGGCGTCGCGCGACACGGACGTCGCGCGCGAGCCCCATGGACGGTTCCCGGCGTCCCGTGGCAGCAAGCCGGCCTCCCTAATCGCAGAGCGCAGCCGAACGCAGAACGCGACCTGACCGCGCAAGCCAACGCGCGACAGCAGCAGGGGCGTCGTCACCGCTCCAGCGCGACCAGCTTCATCTGCGTCTCCGCCTGCCCCTTGCGGTACTGCACCGCCTGCACCGGCACGAAGCCGAGCGCGGGCGCATGCCACACCTTGGTGACGCGGGTCGAGCCGTCGCGCTGGTTGGCCCACACCACGGTGTCGAACTGGCCGAAAGGCGTCATGACCGTGGCGCGGCCTTCCTGCCAGTAGCGGTAGTAGCGCAGCTTGCTGCCGGTGACGATCGGAAAGCCTGCGGGCGCGCGGCCGGCCAGCAGGTCGACCAGCATGGCGGCCTGCACCGAGGCGGTGTCCTGGGTGCCGCGCTCGACGGCGAGCTCGAACGGCACGCCCTGTGCTTCGCCGAGCACACGTCCAGCCGCCCAGTCGAACTTCAGGCGCACGTCCTTGGCCGACTCGGCGCTGCCGTCGTTGAAATCGAAACTCAGGGGCCGGACGCTGTCCGGCGCGACCTGCATGACGCCGCGCTCGCGCGCCTGCGGGCTCACCACGACCCGCGCCAGCATGCTGGGGAAGGCGCGCGTCTCGTACAGCCACTGGCCGGCGACCGGGCCGCGCGCCAGCGAACTCTCGATCTGGCCGCCGCTCAGGCCGCGGTAAGTCACCTGGTAGCGCGCCTTGTAGGGCTGCAGGGTCGGCGCCGGGTCCTTCGCACCTGCAGGCCATGCCGCCAGGCCGAGCACGGCGCCTGCCAGCAGCGCCGGCAGGAGGCGGGTCCAGGTTCGGACGCGGCGGGCTGAGTCACGCATCCGCGACATCCTGCGCCTCGCGCACCACCGGGGCCAGCAACGGTTGGCCATCGAACAGCACAACTCCGGCGCGCAGCTGCAGCCGGCCGGATGCGAACCAGCCGATGCACTCGGGGTAGATGCGATGCTCCTCGGCCAGTACGCGTGCGGACAAGGTGGCCTCATCGTCGTCGTCCCGGACGGGGACCCGTACCTGTAGGACCGCCGGGCCGCCGTCGAGTTCGCGCGTGACGAAGTGCACGCTGGCGCCGTGTACCGGGTCGCCGGCCTCCAGCACCCGGCGATGCGTGTGCAGGCCGCGATAAGCGGGCAGCAGCGACGGGTGGATGTTCAGCAGCCGGCCGGTGAAGCGATCGACGAATTCGGGGCCCAGGATGCGCATGAAGCCTGCCAGCACGACCAGGCCCGGCTCGAAGCGCGCGACAGCCTCGGCCAGCGCGCGGTCGTACGACGGACGGTTCGGGAAATCGCGCGGTGACAGCGCCACCGTCGCGAAGCCTGCCTCGCGGGCCCAGGCGAGCCCGGCAGAGTCGGCGCGGTCGCTGATGACGGCGCGGATCGTGACGGGCAGGGTGCCGGCGTTGGCCTGCGCGGCGATCGCCCGCAGGTTGCTGCCGGTGCCGGAGATCAGCACGACGACGGGCAACGGCCGCGCCGCGTCGCTCATCGCTCGATCACGGCACCGCGCGACCCCGCGCGCACCTCGCCGATCACGCTCGCCTGCTCGCCGCAGCGGCGCAGGATGGCGAGCGCGCGGTCAGCGTCGGCCGCCGGCACGGTGATGGTCATCCCCAGGCCGCAGTTGAACGTACGGTGCATCTCGTCGCGCTCGATGCTGCCCACCCGCTGCAGCCAGTCGAACACGGCCGGCCGCGGCCAGTGCCGCTCCTCGATCACGGCCTCGAGGCCGTCCGGCAGCGTGCGCGGGATGTTGCCGGTCGGGCCGCCGCCCGTGATGTGCGCGATGCCGTGCACCGGGACCTCGGCCAGCAGCGCGAGCACCGACTTGACGTAGATGCGCGTCGGCGCGAGCAGCAGGTCGTACAGCGGCTGGCCGTCGAGTTCGGTGGCAGGCGTCGCGCCGCCCATCTTGAGCAGGCGGCGGATCAGCGAATAGCCGTTGGAATGCGGGCCGGAGGAGGCGAGGCCGAGGATCGCATCACCGGCGCGCGTGCGGCTGCCGTCGATGATGCGGTCCTTTTCCACCAGGCCGACGCAGAAGCCGGCGAGGTCGTAGTCGTCGCCCTCGTACATGCCGGGCATCTCGGCCGTTTCGCCGCCGACCAGTGCGCAGCCGGCCTGCAGGCAGCCCTCGACGATGCCCTTGATGACGCGCTCGGCGACCGCGACCTGCAGGCTGCCGGTCGCGTAGTAGTCGAGGAAGAAGATCGGCTCGGCGCCCTGTACCACCACGTCGTTGACGCACATCGCCACGAGGTCGATGCCGATCGTGTCGTGCCGGCCGGTCTCGATCGCCAGGCGCAGCTTGGTGCCGACGCCATCGGTGCCGGACACCATGACCGGCTGGCGGTAGCGGTCCAGCGGCACCTCCACCAGTGCGCCGAATCCGCCGAGGCCGCCGAGCACCTCGGGGCGCATCGTGCGCTTCACCGCCGGCTTGATGCGCTCGACGAGTTCGTCGCCGGCGTCGATGTCGACGCCAGCATCGCGGTAAGTGGTCGGTCGCAGGTCGGACATGGGGTTCTCCCGTGGGCAGGCTGCCCCGGGCCGGCGGGCGAGGCTGTGGTATTTTACACGGGGTCCGGCGGCGCCGAACTCCCATCCGATCCATGCGCAGAGCCCCAGGCATCGTCATCCGCGGCGCACGACTGCGCGCCGCACTGCTCGCAAGCGTCGCGCTGCTGTCGTGGCAGGCCGGCGTGCGTGCGGACGTAACGCTGTATGAGGCCAGCGTGCCGCTCAAGGGCACCACCGCCGAGGATCGTGCCGCCGGGATGGCCGAGGCGCTGCGGGCTGTCGCGGTGCGGGCCTCCGGCCGACGCGAGGCCGCGGACAGCCCGGTGATCGCCTCCGCTGACCCGAACAAGTACCTGCAGCGCTACTCGACCACGGCGCAGCGCATGCTCAAAGTCGGGTTCGACGGCCGGTCCACCGAGCAACTGTTGCAGCAGGCCGGGTTGCCGCTGTGGCCTGCGGAGAGACCGCTCACCACGATCGATGCGCCGGGCGTCGACCAGGCGGCGGTCGAGGCGGCAGCCCAGTGGCGCGGCCTGCCCGTGGCGTGGGGATCCGGGCGCGAGGTCCCGTCCGGTCCGGCGCGCGCCGCACTCATCGGCGTGCCGAGCGGCGGCGGCTACTCCTGGACGTTCACGCACGACGGTCGCAGCGTGCAGGGGCAGGGCAGCGCCGCGGACGGCATCAACCTCGCGGCCGACACCCTCGCCGGTCGCTACGCGCCGGCCTCGACGCGCTCGACTTCGAGGTTGTCGGTGCGGGTGGACGGCATGGACGACCTGGCGGCGTACGCCGGCCTGCTGGGCTACCTGCGCTCACTCAGCCTGGTGCGCGACGTCGAGGTGGAGTCGCTGCAGGGTTCGGTGGTGACGCTCGTCCTGCTGGTGCGCGGCGATCGCGAACTGCTCGGTCGCATTGCTGCGTTCGACGGTCGCCTGCAGCCCGCGGCCCCTGCCGCGGAAGGCGCCGTGCCCAGCGCGGACTTCACGTTCCAGCCATGAGCCTGCATCACCTGCCGAACCTGCTGTGCGTGCTGCGCATCCTGCTGATCTACCCGGTGGCGCACGGCATCCTGGTCGGCCACTTTTCCGCGGTGATGGCGCTGTTCGCGATCGCGGCCTTCACCGACGGCCTCGACGGCTTTCTCGCCAAGCGTTTCGGCTGGCACAGTGAGCTTGGCAAGGTGCTCGACCCGACGGCCGACAAGCTGCTGCTGGTCACGATGTTCATCTGCCTGGCGGTCGTCGGGCTGGTGCCGTGGTGGCTTGCCGTGCTGGTGCTGCTGCGCGACCTCGTGATCCTGTTCGGCGCGCTCACCTACAAATGGTTGTTCGGTCCGCTGCATGGCGAGCCGTCAGCGGCGAGCAAGTTCAACACGCTCGCGCAGATCGTGTTCTGCCTGGCGGTCGTTGCGCGGGCGGCATTCGGCGGCGCGCCGGGTGGCGCGCTGGTCACCGCGCTCGGCGCGCTGGCGACCGTTACCACCGCCGTTAGCGGCATCGACTACGTCTTGACCTATTCGCGTCGCGCCGCCGCCGTGTCCCGTGCACGGTCCGGCGCGACCGGCTGAGCGCATGCAGCAGCTGCCGCTGGGCGTGCGGGTCGGCGAGGCGGCGCGCTTCGACGGCTTCGTGGTCGGATCGAACGCAGAGATCCTCGGCCTGCTGACGGCAGCAGTGCCGCCACGTGCGTTGTGGCTGTGGGGCCGCCGCGGGACCGGCAAGTCCCACCTGCTGCAGGCGGCCTGTGCCGCGGCCGGTACGCAGGGCCGCACGGCCACCTGTCTCGATCTCGAGTCGGGCGGCGCGCCCGGCCTGCTGGAAGGCTGCGAGACGCTCGATCTCGTCTGCCTCGACGGCCTCGAACGCGTGTCCCAGGACGCCGCCTGGAATGCCGCCATTTTCCGGCTGCACACGCTGATGCAGGACGGCAGCGGGCGTCTGTACGTGGCGAGCACGGCGCCGCCGGCGTCACTGCGCTTCAGGTTGCCGGACCTGCGCTCACGGCTGCTGGCGGCGCCGGTGCACCAGCTGCAGCCGCTCGACGAGCAGGGGCAGGTCGAGGCGCTGCAGCGGCGCGCGACGCGCCGCGGGCTCGAGCTGTCGCAGGAGGCGGCCACCTGGCTGGTGCACCGCATGCCGCGGGACATGCACTCGCTGTGCGGCGTGCTGGACCGGCTCGACGAGGCGGCGCTCGCCGCGCAGCGACGGCTGACCCTGCCGTTCCTGCGCCAGGTGCTCGAGCGAGGTCAGGCCCCGGCCGAGTCCTGAGGCGCGGGCATAACGCCGCGCGACAAGCGCAGGTACGTGATCAGCGCCACGAACCACGCCAGGCTCGCGAACAGGATCGCCGCTGCGGCGATGCGGACCGCGGGATTGGCCACGATCTCGGTGACGCCGTAAACGAGGTAGGGCGCCACGCAGAGCGTGGCCCACGCGTAGGTCCGGCGCGAGCCGCGCAGCAATCCCGGCAGCGGAGCTGCGATCGGCAGCAGCATCCCGAGCGTCCAGGCGAGGTTGATCGGCCAGTGGCCGGAGCTCAGCCCGGCGGCCGCGACGCAGGCCGCAAGCACCGCGGCTGCCGCGACCGTGGCGATGCGGGCGCGGGCCAGTGGCTTCAGGCCATCGGCCGGCGCCGTCAATTGCGTACGTCTCGCGCGGCGACCGCCAGCTCCGCGACCCGCCGGCCGAGCAGGCGGGCGAGTTCCCGCTCGTCGTCGCTGAGGCGCACCGTCTCCGGTTGCGCCATGCCCGCCAGGTGGCTCGCGCCGTAAGGTGTCCCGCCGGTGCGCGTGCGATTCAGCGCGTCGGCAGTGAAGGGCAGGCCGACCAGGTACATGCCGTGGTGCAGCAGCGGCAGCATCATGCTCAACAGGGTCGCTTCCTGGCCGCCATGCAGCGAGCCGGTCGAGGTGAACACTCCGGCCGGCTTGCGGTCGAGGCTGCCGTTCAGCCACAGCGCGCTGGTGCCGTCGAGGAAGTATTTCAGCGGCGCTGCCATGTTGCCGAAGCGGGTCGGGCTGCCGAGCAGCAACCCATCGCACTCCCGCAGATCGTCGTGAGTGGCGTAGGGCGGTCCGTCAGCCGGCACCGCGGGCGCCACCGCCTCGGTTTCCGTCGAGACGGGCGGCACGGTCCGCAGCCGAGCGGTCGCGCCGGCCACTGACTCGACACCACGCGCGACCTGCCGCGCCAGCTCGCCGGTCGCGCCGTGCCGCGTGTAGTAGAGCACCAGGATATCTGCCATGCGCATCGTTCCCGCCGGCCGTGGCAGCCGCGTAAGTCCGTGAGTGATCGGGAATTCTAGGTCCGCGCTGCTTGACGGTACAGGGTGCAGTTGTTACGGTCTTGGCTCGCGGTCCGCGCAACATGCAGCCCATTCGACGATACACCTTGCTGTCGCTCCTGGCGGCGTTTTTCTCCCTGCCACTGCTGGCGGGTTGCGCCGGCATGCCCCTGCAGCAGATGAGCGATGCGCGCCAGGCCGTTCGTGCCGCGGAACGCGCCGGCGCCGAACAGCATGCGCCGGAGCTGCTCGACGAGGCTCGCGCGCTGGTCAAGACCGCGAGCGAGAACCTGCACAAGGGCGAGTATCGCGACGCGCGCGACGAGGCGGAGCTGGCGCGCAACAAGGCGATGGAAGCACGCCGTATCTCCGAAGAGGCCAAGGGCGCCCGGCCCTGAGCGCCTCCCGAGCGCCCCCTGAGCGACCGATGACGGACTGGATTGCGTGCCGTTGCCTGGTGGCCGGCCGGGTGCAGGGCGTCTTCTACCGTGCCAGCACGCGTGCCCGGGCGGAGTCGCTGGGCGTCACCGGCTACGCGCGCAATCTTGCGGACGGTCGTGTCGAAGTACTCGCCTGCGGCGAGCCGCAAGCCGTCCAGGCGCTGTGCGACTGGCTCCGCGAGGGACCGCCGGCGGCAGACGTCGCTGCGGTTGATATCGAGCAGGTCGCTCCGGAGGCACTGGGCGGACGTCCGGCGGGTTTTCTCACGCGCTGAGGCGCACGCGCCACGGCCAGCCGCGACTACTGGTCGTAGCGCCAGCGCTGCAGCAGGCGGTCGATCACCAGGTTCGAGTAGTTCGGCCGGCCCAGGCTACCGTTGTAGCGCTGCAGCGCGCGCTGGTAGTTGCCGCGTTCCTTGCGCAGGTAGTAGCCGAGGATGGTCGTGCCCATGCGCACGTTGTCCGCGACCCGCACCAGCTGCTCGTTGCCCATGCCAAGCTCGCGCGGCCAGAACGGCATCACCTGCATCAGGCCGACGGCCCCGGCGGACGACACGGCGTAGCGGTCGAAGCGGCTCTCGACGTCCATGACCGCGAGCACCAGCTCCGGCGGCACGTCGACGCGGCGCGCCTCGCAGTGCACGTGGTGCAGGATCTGCTCGCGCTCGGACTCGTTCTTGACGTAACGGCTGAGGCGCGGGCCCATCGCCGCAAACCACACCGCCTGCTCGTAGCGGTCGGCGAAGCAATCGGTGGGGGCGAGGACCTCGGCGAGCACGCCGCGCAGCTCGGGGTCCATCTGCCGGTCGGCACGCGCCGCGCCGGGCAGCACGGCGGCGAGCAGCACGACCAGCCAGGGCAACGCGGCGCGTGGCATCGTGGGTGTCAGCGGCCGGTGCCGCTCCTCTCGCGCAGGAACTGCACCACGGATGCAGCAGGTACCTCGGCACCGCTGCCGTCCGCTCGCGACTTGTACTCGACGATGCCGCGCTCGAGGCCCTTGTCGCCTACCACTAGGCGATGCGGGATGCCGAGCAGCTCGTCGTCGGCGAACTTGACGCCCGGGCGCGCATCGCGGTCGTCGAACATGACCTCGATGCCGGCCGCCTGCAGCTCGACGTAGAGGCGCTCGGCCGTCTCGCGGACGCGCTCGGACTTCTGCAGGTTGATCGGTATCAGCGACACTTGGAACGGTGCGATCGGCTCGGGCCAGATGATGCCGCGCTCATCGTGATTCTGCTCGATGGCCGCCGCCACGACGCGCGTCACACCTATGCCATAGCAGCCCATGAACATGGTCACGGCCTGGCCCTGCTCGTCGAGCACGGTCGCGTTCATCGCCTGGCTGTACTTGCGGCCGAGCTGGAAGATGTGGCCGACCTCGATGCCGCGGGCGATACCGAGCGTGCCCTTGCCCGAGGGGCTCGGATCGCCGGGCACCACGTTGCGGAGGTCGACCACTTCGGGTTCCGGCAGGTCGCGTCCCCAGTTGACGCCGGTCAGGTGGGCGTCGCGTCGATTGGCGCCGCATACGAAATCGGCCGCCTGGGCGGCGGCACGATCGGCGTACAGCCTGAGCTTCAGGCCGACAGGGCCGATGAAACCCGGCTCGCAGCCGGTCGCGGCACGCACCTGTTCGGCGGTCGCCATCTTGAGCGGCGAGAAGACGCCCGGCAGCTTCTGCGCCTTGACTGCGTTCAGCTCGTGGTCGCCGCGCACCACCAGCGCCACCACCCCGCCGTCGGTCCCTTCGACGAGCAGGGTCTTGAGGCACTGCCCCGCCGCGACCTTCAGGAACGCCGTGAGCTCGGCGATGGTGCGCACGCCGGGCGTGGCCACTTCCTGCAGCGTCGCGCTCGCCGGGCCGCGCGGCTCGGCCGGCGCAAGCGCCTCGGCCATCTCGATGTTGGCGGCGTAATCGTCGCCGTCGGACCAGGCGATGGCGTCCTCGCCCGAGTCGGCGAGCACGTGGAACTCCTGCGAGGCATTGCCGCCGATGCTGCCGGTGTCGGCGCGCACTGCGCGGAAGCGCAGGTTCATGCGCGTGAAGATGCGCGAGTACGCCTCGTACATGGCCTGGTAGCCCTGCTCGAGCGAGGCCTCGTCGAGGTGGAAGGAGTAGGCGTCCTTCATGGTGAACTCACGGGCGCGCATCACGCCGAAGCGCGGCCGGATCTCGTCACGGAACTTGGTCTGGATCTGGTAGAAATTCACCGGTAGCTGGCGGTAGCTCTTCAACTCGCGCCGCGCGATGTCGGTGATCACTTCCTCGTGGGTCGGGCCGAAGCAGAACGGCCGCTCGTTGCGGTCCTTGAAGCGCAGCAGCTCGGGGCCGAACTGGTCCCAGCGGCCGGATTCCTGCCACAGCTCGGCCGGCTGCACGGTCGGCATCAGCAGCTCGATCGCCCCGGCGCGGTTCATCTCCTCGCGGACGATGTGCTCGACCTTGCGCAGCACCCGCAGGCCGATGGGCAGCCAGGTGTAGAGGCCGGCGGCGAGGCGGCGGATCAGGCCGGCCCGCAGCATCAGCTGGTGGCTCACGACCTCGGCATCGGCCGGTACGTCGCGCAGGGTATTGATCGGATAGCTGGAAAGTCGCATCGGGCGCCAGGGCGAAGGTGGACGGTCGCGTATGTTAGCAGAGGGTCCCAGCCTCCCCAGTGGCGCGGTCGTTGTGCCGGGGTCGCCCGCTACCTACTATGGGGGTCTCGATTCACGCCGGGTGGGCCCGCATGACCTCCGATCCTCCAGTCGCCCCGGGCGCGCCGTCGCCGCGACCGCGTCGCCGCGGCATCTACCTGCTGCCGAACCTGTTCACCACCGCGGTGCTGTTCTCGGGGTTCTATGCCATCGTCGCCGCGACCGACGGCAACTTCGACCGCGCCGGCATCGCGATCTTCGTCGCCATGGTGTGCGACGGACTCGACGGCCGCATCGCGCGCTGGACCAATACGCAGAGCGACTTCGGCAAGGAGTACGACAGCCTGTCGGACATGGTGGCGTTCGGGCTCGCGCCGGCCGTGGTCGCCTACCAGTGGGGCGTGGCGCGCATTGCGGAATACGGTGCGCTGTGGGGCCGCATCGGCTGGCTCGCGACTTTCTTCTACGCGGCGTGCGCGGCGATCCGCCTCGCACGCTTCAATACCAAGACCGCCACCGCCGACAAGCGCTACTTCGAGGGCCTGCCGAGCCCGTCGGCCGCGGGCGTGCTGGCCGGCTTCGTCTGGATGCTGAACGACCTGCAGCGCGAGGGCCTGCGCGCGCTGATCCTCGCGTTCGCGGTCGCGATCGTCGCCGGCAGCCTGATGGTGAGTCGCTTCCCGTACCTGAGCGGCAAGGACTTCAAGCTCAACCAGCGCATACCGTTCGCGTTCCTGATCCTGCTGCCACTCGCGTTCGTCGTTGTGGGCTCGAGCCCGCCGGAGATGCTGTTCGGGCTGTTCGGGCTGTTCGCGCTGTCGGGTCCGGCGCTGTGGGCATGGCGCAAGGCG
Source organism: uncultured Gammaproteobacteria bacterium (assembly GCA_963731105.1). GTDB lineage: Bacteria > Pseudomonadota > Gammaproteobacteria > Steroidobacterales > Steroidobacteraceae > RPQJ01. The sequence goes on along the minus strand of CAVSUM010000005.1, from coordinate 23,006 downwards.
ACTCGATCACGGCGGCCACCGCGCGCGGCCGGGTCTGGCCCCGCGACCTGAGGCAGTTCGCAGATGAGTGACGGTCGCCAGCTCGCGTACCTTGCCGCGCTCGGCGTGGACGTCTACGTGCGGCGTGCGGCCGCTGACGCAACATTGCCGCCGCCGGCGCTGGCGACCGCTGCGGACGCACCCGAGGTGCCGCCGATGCCTGGCGCCGGCATCGAGGCCGGGCTCGAGTGGGAGCCGCTGCGTGCGCTGGTGTCCGAGTGCACGCGCTGCCCGCTGCACCAGACCCGCACCCAGACGGTGTTCGGCGTCGGCAATCCGCAGGCCCGCTGGATGTTCATCGGCGAGGCCCCGGGTGCCGATGAGGACCGCCAGGGCGAGCCGTTCGTCGGCCGCGCCGGGCAACTGCTCACCTCGATGTTGAAAGCGCTCGGCTGCAAGCGCGAGGACGTCTACATCGCCAACGTGCTCAAGTGCCGGCCGCCGGGCAATCGCGACCCGAAGCCGGAGGAGGCGCTGCAGTGCCGCGGCTACCTCGAGCGGCAGATCGAGCTCGTGTCGCCGGCACTGGTCGTCGCCGTGGGGCGCATCGCCGCACAGAACCTGCTGGCGACCGACACCGCGCTCGCGCGCCTGCGCGGCAAGGTACATGCGCTCGGTGCACGCCGCTGGCCGCTGGTGGTCATGTACCACCCCGCGTACCTGCTGCGCAGCCCCGGCGAGAAACGCAAGGCGTGGCAGGACCTGCTGTTCGCACGGCAGACGTTCCGTCGTCTTGAGGCCGGGGAGCAGGTGTTGCCGTGAGCGCCGCAGCCGACGCCGGCCCCCACGGCCAGCCGCGGCTGGTGCGCTTCCGCGCCATGTCGCCGGGCGACCTGCCGGCCGTGGCTGCCGTCGAGCGCGCCTCGTACGCGTTCCCGTGGAGCGAGGGCATTTTCCGTGATTGCCTGCGAGTCGGGTACCTGTGCCGCGTGGCCGACCTCGACGGCGAGATCGTCGCCTACGGCGTGGTGGCGATGGGTGCCGGCGAGGCCCACATCCTCAACCTCTGCGTGCGAGGCGACCTGCGTGGCCGCAGCATTGGCCGCCAGATGCTCGCGCTGTTGCTCGAGCGCTCGCGGCAGGCCGGCGTGGAGAGCGTATTCCTCGAGGTGCGGCCGACGAATCCGCACGCCATCGCGCTGTACCAGTCGGTGGGCTTCGTGCAGGTAGGCCTGCGCAAGGCGTACTACCAGGCCGAGGGCGGGCGCGAGGACGCCCTGGTGCTGAAGCTCGATCTCGGCCGGGGCGGGGATCTGCCGCCGGCCTGATAGAATTGCGGCCCGTTTCGCGACCGGCCGGCCCCCACCGATGAGTTCCCCCAGCGACGAAGTGGCGCGACGCCGCACCTTCGCCATCATCTCGCACCCCGACGCAGGCAAGACCACGCTCACCGAGAAGCTGCTGCTGTTCGGCGGCGCGATCCAGCTCGCCGGCACCGTCAAGGGCCGCAAGGCTGCGCGCCACGCCACGTCCGACTGGATGCGCCTCGAGCAGCAGCGCGGCATCTCCGTGACCTCGAGCGTCATGCAGTTCCCGTACGCGGGGCGGGTGATCAACCTGCTCGACACGCCGGGCCACGAGGACTTCTCGGAGGACACCTACCGCACGCTGACGGCGGTCGACTCGGCCCTGATGGTCATCGACTGCGCCAAGGGTGTCGAGGAACGCACCATCAAGCTGATGGAGGTGTGCCGGCTGCGCGACACGCCGATCATGACCTTCATCAACAAGCTCGACCGCGAGGGCCGCGAGCCGCTCGACCTCCTCGACGAGATCGAGAAGGTGCTCAGGATCGACTGCGCGCCCGTGACGTGGCCGATCGGCATGGGGCGCGACCTGCGCGGCGTGTACCACCTGCTCGAGGATCGCATCTACGTCTACCACCCGGCGGAGAAAGGCCGCGCCGGCACCACCGAGACCATCGACGGCCTCGGCAGCGATGCCGCGGCGGCCTTCCTCGGCGACCGTGCGGCCGCGTTTCGCGACGAGATCGAGCTGGTGCGTGGCGCCTCGCACGAGTTCTCGCTCGAGCAGTACCTCGCGGGCCGCCAGACGCCGGTGCTGTTCGGTTCGGCGATCAACAACTTCGGCGTCACCGAGCTGCTCGCGGCGTTCGTGGAATACGCGCCGTCGCCGCGGCCGCGGGCCACCACCACGCGCGAGGTTCGCGCGGAGGAAACGCCGCTGACCGGCTTCGTGTTCAAGATCCAGGCGAACATGGACCCCGGCCACCGCGACCGCATCGCGTTCATGCGCATCTGCTCGGGCCGCTACCAGAAGGGGATGCGCTTCCACCACGTGCGCCTCGGCAAGGAGCAGCGCATCGCGGACGCGCTCACGTTCCTCGCGGCCGACCGCCAGCACCTCGAGGAGGCCTGGGCGGGCGACATCATCGGCCTGCACAACCACGGCACCATCAACATCGGCGACACGTTCACCGAAGGCGAGAAGCTGATGTTCACGGGCATCCCGAACTTCGCGCCCGAGATGTTCCGCCGCGTGGTGCTGCGCGACCCGCTGCGGATGAAGGCGTTGCAGAAGGGCCTCGACCAGCTGTGCGAGGAGGGCGCCACGCAGGTGTTCCGGCCGCTGCGCAACAACGACCTGATCCTCGGCGCGGTCGGCATGCTGCAGTTCGACGTGGTGGCGTTCCGCCTGCAGGACGAGTACGGGGTGCAGGCCACCTGGGACAACGTCAACGTCTACACGGCGCGCTGGGTGTACGGCAGCGACGCGAAGAAGCTCGAGGAATTCCGCGCCAAGGCCCACGAGAACCTCGCGCTCGATCATTCGGGGGCGCTGGTGTACCTGGCGCCGACGCGCGTCAACCTGCAGCTCACGCTCGAGCGCTGGCCGGACCTCGCGTTCCGGGAGACCCGTGAGCACCTCGCCGCGGCCGCGTAGCGTCCTGCGACGGCAGGCCGGTGGTCGCCTGGGCGTTCTACGACTGGGCGAACTCGGCCTTCGCCACCACGGTGATGGCCGGGTTCTTCCCGGTGTTCTTCAAGCAGTACTGGAACGCCGGTGTCGTCGCCACCGAGAGCACCTTTCGCCTCGGCATGACCAGCGGCATCGCGCAGCCTGTGCGTGGCGCTGCTGGCGCCGGTGCTCGGCGCCATCGCCGACCGCGGTGGCGCGCGCGTGCGCATGCTGATGGCGTTCACGCTGCTCGGTGCGGCAGCCACGCTGGCGCTGGCGCTCGTGCCGCAGGGGCAGTGGTGGCTGGCGTCGGTGCTGTTCCTGGTTGCGTCGCTCGGCTTCTGGGGCGGCATCGTGTTCAACGACTCGCTGCTGCTGCACGTCGCGGAGCCCGAGGAGTACGACCTCGTCTCCGGCTTCGGCTACGCCCTCGGCTACCTGGGCGGCGGCCTGTTGTTCGCCGTCAACGTGCTGATGACCCTGCAGCCACAATGGTTCGGGCTCGCGAATGCCACCGAGGCCGTGCGCTGGTCGTTCGTCAGGTCGGTGCGTGGTGGCTCGCTGTTCGCGTTGCCGTGCGCGCTGCTACGTGCACGAGCAGCGCGACGGCGCCAGTCCGGGTGCCGCTGGCCGATTGCCGTGCGCCAGGGATTCGGCGAGTTGCGCGGCACGCTGCGCGAGATTGCGCGCTACCGGCCGCTGCTGTGGTTCCTCGCCGCGTACATCCTCTACATCGATGGCGTGAACACCATCATCAAGATGGCGGTCGACTACGGCCTGTCGCTCGGCTTCGACCAGTCGCACCTGATCAAGGCGTTGCTGCTGACCCAGTTCGTGGCGTTTCCGGCCGCGCTGGCGTTCGGCTGGCTCGGCAGCCGGATCGGTGCGCGCAAGGGCATCTTCCTCGCGCTCGCCGTCTACCGGGCGCGACCTGCTACGCCTATTTCCTCAGCGAGTGCACGTGACTTCTACGTGCTCGCGTCGTCGTGGTCGGCTGGTGCAGGGCGGCATCCAGTCGCTGAGCCGCTGCTACTTCGGCCGGCTGGTGCCGCACGGCAAGTCGTCGGAGTTCTTCGGCTTCTACAACATGATGGGCAAGTTCGTCGGCGATGCTCGGGCCAGCTGCTGATGGGCATCGTCGCCGCGGTCACCGGCGATTCGCGGCTGTCCATCCTCTCGATCGTCGTGCTGTTCATCGCGGGCGCCGCGTTGCTCGTTGTCGCTGCTCGCGCTCGGAGCGACGGTCGGCCGGAGAAGGTGGCCTGAGCATCCGGAGGTGGCGGACTCGGGTCGCGGGGACGCCGTGAATCCGTCCCTGGAGGCTCGCGCGCCGCGTCCGTGCGCGTGACGCCCCGCGACCCGAGTCCGCCACCCCCGAACGCTCCGTCACCAGCCGCGGCCGAGTCGGCGGCGCTGTGCTCAGGGCGCTCGTCGCAGCGAGGTTGGCGCTTGCGGACGGCACTTTGCAGGCGTGGCGCATCGATTGCCACCACTGGTCGGAGTGACGTTCGGGCCGGGGGATGACTGGCGGCGGGCGTCACGCGACACGGACGTCGCGTGCGAGCCCCATGGATGGTTCCCGGCGTCCCGCCGACGGTCATCCCCCGGTTCGAACGTCACTGCCACCGTCTTCCGGCAACGCGCCGACGCCGCCCCACGCCGCAGGATCGAGCGCATAGAACTCCTGCAACAACGCATACAGCCGCGGATGCGCAGCGCGCAGCTCGACGGGACGCTCGAAGAAATCCTCGGTGGCGACCGCGAAGAACTCGGCCTCGTCCTCGGCCGCATACGGATCGAGGAACGTGTACTCGCCGCGATCCACGGCGTCGAGCAACGACTGGAACTCGACGGCGAGGTCGTCCGCCCAGTCGACGATTGCCCTCACCCGCCCCGCGGGCGACCTCTCCCGCGAGGGCGGGAGAGGTGGGGAGGGCAGGCCGAGTCCCTCGGCGTCGAGGTAGTGCGCGAACTCGTGCAGCGCGACGTTGTAGCCTTCGCCGGGGGCGTGCGCGGCCTCGAGCACGTCGTCCCAGGAGAGGATGATGCGGCTCGAATCCCAGGCCTCGCCCGACAGGACGCGCCGCCGTTTCTCCACCACGCCGGCCTCGTCCTCCACTTCGTCCTCGACCCAGAAGGCGGCGGGGTAGACGAGGATCGAGTGCAGTGCGTCGTAGTGGCCACGGCGGCCAAGCACCAGCAGGCAGGCCAGGGCGGCGATGGTGGCGCGGATCTCGTCGCTGACGACGAGGCCGTTGCAGCCGATGAACTGCTTCTCGGCGAGGAACGCGCTCATCAGCGACTCGAGCCGCGCGCGCAGCTCGGGCGGCAGGTTGCGCACGGCCGGCACGTTGCGGTCGATGGCCGCGGCGGCGCCCGGGGCGAGCGGTCGTGCCATGTGCGCCGCGCGCCGCCGCGTGCGCCACAGCGGCGTGACTATCAGCCAGGCCAGCACGCCGATCGCGAGCAGGATGACCGCGACGACCGGCGTCAAGGCAGCGTCAGCCGTAGGACTTCTTCAGGCGCTCGACCAGCTTGACGTAGTCTTCCTTGGCCTTCGTGGAGTCGGTGCCCTTGAGCTTGGCCCACGCGTCGTACTTGGCGCGGTCGACGAAACTGAGTGCGCCCGGGCGCTCGCCGCTCACGTCGCCGGCGGTTGCCTGCTTGAACGTGGCGTACAGGCGCAGCATGTCCGCGTCGTCGGGGCGCTTGGTGAACTTCTTCACGTCTGCCTGCGCCGTCTCGAATTTCTTGTCCAGGTCTGCCATGCGTGATTCCCCCGTGTGGAGGCTGCAGCATACCCGAGCCCGCTTCAGGTCCGCAGCCGGTTGACGAGGTGCTTCAGGCGCCGCAGGTCGGCGGGCGACGGCCGCGGGCCGTAGCGCAGGTCCACGTACAGGGCACGGATCACGGCGAGGTCGCGCGCGAGGTCCGGGCACGCTTGCCCGGCGCGGTCGAGGTAGGCGACCGGACCTTCGGCGGTGCCCGGCGCGATGCCGCGCCGGCGCAGCCGGTGCACCACCTCGGCGTGCAGGCGCGCCGGCCAGTCCCGCGGTGGATCGCGATAGCGCCAGGCAAGGTACAGCGACAGCGTGACGAAGAACGCCGCGAGACTCGCGGCCAGGCCCAGGCCGAGCGCGCGCCAGTCGGGGGCATCGACGCCGAGGCGCTCGAGCAGGTTCATCTGCCGCGCGGCGTTGAAGCGCACCACGCGCTCGTTCCAGAAGTCGTTGACCGTGTCCCAGGCGAGCTCGACCTGCAGCCACGCGTCGCTGGTCGCGCGCAGCCGCCCGGGCGCGGGCTCGTTCTCGGCCACCGCGCCGATCAGGCCGCGCTCGATGCGCTCGGGGGCCACGGCTGCCGTCGGGTCCACCCGCAGCCAGCCGCGCCCCGCCACCCAGATCTCGGACCAGGCGTGGGCGTCCGACTGGCGCACGATCAGGTAGCCGCCGATCGGGTTGAACTCACCGCCCTGGTAGCCCGTCACGACGCGCGCCGGGACACCCGCACCGCGCATCACCACGGTGAAGGCCGACGCATAGTGCTCGCAGAAGCCGCGCCGCGTCTCGAACAGGAATTCGTCCATCGCGTTGTCGGCGAGCTTCGGCGGGTCCAGCGTGTAGACGAACGGTTGCTCGCGGAACATCGTGAGCATTGACTGGGCAATGGCGAGCGGGTCGCCGCCGTGCCGCTGGGCGAGTTGCCGCGCCAGCGCGCGGCTGCGCGGGTTGCCCTCCGGCGGCAGCTGGGTGCCCTTGTTGCGCAACGATTGCGGCAGTTCCAGGCCGGCGACGAAGCGCGGATAGGAGCGCAGGCGGAACGACGACACTTCGGTGAGCCGGCGCGGCGCGACCAATTGGAAATCGAAGCTGCGGTAGGCCTCGCGGTCCGGCCACTCGGCAGGCATGTCGAGTGCCACGATCCAGGGGCGGTCGGTCGGCTCCAGCGTCATCTGGTAGTCGACCGGCTCGCCGATGAACTGCACGTCCTGGGAGGGAAACGCCTGCGCCTTCGGCCGGCGCCAGCTGCGCCCGTCGAACTCGTGCAGCACCGGGCCGCGCCAGTAGCGCTGCGGCGGCGGCGGGATCTCGCCATCGAAGCGCACGCGGAACGCGACCTCGCCCGACACGCTCAGGTCCGAGATGTCGCCCGGCGTCATTTCGTCACCGAGGCCGGTGCGCGCCGACTCGCCGGCACCGATGCCCCAGAACGGGCCAGGCAGGCGCGGGAACAGCAGGAACAGCAATAGCGCGAGCGGCAACGCCTGCAACAGCAGGGCGCCCGTGCGGCGCAAGACGTCGCCGGCCGAATCACCCGCGGCGCCGGCATGCACGCGCATCAGCGCTGCAGTGGCGAACAGCGTGACGACCAGCAGGTACGGCAGCTGCGGCAGGCGCTGGTCGCGCAGCAGCGCCGCATACAGCAGGAAATACGCGATGAAGACCAGCACCGTGAGGTCGCGCGAGCCGCGCGTCTCGAGCAGCTTTACGCCCGCCATCAGCGCGAGGAACACCGTACCGGCCTCGATGCCGTTCACCGTGCGATAGCTGCCGAGCACCGCGAACGTCACCGCGAGCACGGCCACGACGCGCAGCCACCGCGGCGGCAGCGGCCAGCGGCGGCGGTCGGCGGCCCAGCGCCAGGCGCCGGCCGCAACCACCAGCAGCGTCGCCCACACGGGCATGAACGGCACGTGCGGCGCCAGCGCCGCGGCGAGCGCCGCGATCACCCACGGCAGGCCGCGCAGGCCGTCTGCGGCACGCTCAGGCGCGGCCATGACCGTCCTCGAACAGCGCCAGCGCATTGAGGCAGCGTTCCCGGTGCGCGGTGCCGACGTTGGGCTCGATGCTGACGCCGGGCAGCCGCAGGCCGAACGCCTCGCCGCGCTCGTGCGCGTCGAGCACCCAGCGGCACAGCTGCGACAGGCGGGCCTCGGTGCCGAGCGCGGGCAGGCTGTCCCAGTCGAACACGTGCGACACGACGTCGGTACCGGCGTACTGCTTGGTGTGCAGGCCCTGGCCACGCGCGTACGCCTTCCACGCGACGCGCCGCAGCGAGTCGCCCGGCTGGAACGGCCGCAGTCCGGCGAAATCATGGTCGCCCTGCGCGCGCTCCTGTGCGCCGCCGGTATCGGTCGCGACGCCGGGTGGAGTGCGGCTGCGTTCGGCCGGGCTCGGCCAGGCGAGGGCATGGTGGTCGCCGTGCACGACGGCCCACGCGCGGAACAGGCCGAGCGGATGGCGGGTCGCGACCACGAAGCGTTCGAGCGGGATGCGCCCCCGGCGGGGCGCCGGCAGGCGGACGTCGCCCACTGCAGTGCCGGCCGCGGGTACGTCGACGATGCAACCGGGCTCGCGTCCGGTGCCGAGCTCGATGCGCGGCCGTGGTGCCAGCGCCGTGTTCTCGAGCGTGTAGCGGAACGTGACCTCGCCGCCGGCGAATGCGGACTCGGTCGCCGCGAGCCGCAGAGCGAGGCCCGACAGCGTGCCGTGGCAGTGGTGCATGACCACGAGCCCGAGACTCACCAGCAGGAACGCGAGGCCGAGGCCGAGGTTGTTGCCGTAATTCAGGCCGCCCAGCACCATCGCGAACAGCATCGTGGCGTACGCGATGCCGAGCGGGGTCGGCAGGATGTAGATGCGCCGGCGGTCGAGCTGCACCGGGTCGGTGTCAGGACCCTGGCGGCGGCGGATCCATGCCTGCGCGCGCGCCTCGAGGGCCGAACGCAGGCGACTCCTGGAGCGGGCCATCCCGGGTCAGGGGACCGGGACGGCTTCCAGCACGTGCTGGCCGACCTGCGCCGCGCCGCGGAACCGCGACTCGTCGCGTGGTGCGAGGCGGTGGCCCGTCACGGCGGCCAGCACGGCCTGCACGTCCTCCGGCAACACGCCCGGGTGGCCGTGCATCAGTGCCCACGCCTGCGCGGCGCGCAGCAGCGCGATGACCGCGCGCGGCGACAACCCGGCCTCGAAATCCGCCGACTGTCGCGTGAAGCGCGCGATCGCCTGCACGTAGTCGAGCAGCGCTTCCGAGGCGTGCACCCTGGGCACTGCGCCTTGCAGCTGCAGCAGCTGCTGTGGCGTGAGCGCGGGCTCGAGCGTGGCGAGCAGGTCGCGACGGTCGCGGCCGAGCAGCAGTTGCCGCTCGAGCGCCGCTTCCGGGTAGCCGAGCTCGACGCGCATCAGGAAGCGGTCGAGCTGCGACTCCGGCAGCGGGAACGTGCCGACCTGGTACAGCGGGTTCTGCGTCGCGATCACGAAGAACGGTTCGCTGAGCGGATACGTCTGGCCGTCCGCGGTGACCTGGTGTTCCTCCATCGCCTCGAGCAGAGCGCTCTGCGCCTTGGGCGTGGCGCGGTTCACCTCGTCGGCCAGCACCAGCTGCGCGAACACCGGGCCGCGGTGGAAGCGGAACTGGCCGCCCTCCGGCTCGAACACCGACACGCCGATGATGTCGGCGGGCAGCAGGTCGCTGGTGAACTGGATGCGCTGGTAGGAGAGGCCGAGCGTGCGGGCGAGCGCGTGCGCGAGCGTGGTCTTGCCGACACCCGGGATGTCCTCGATCAGCAGGTGGCCGCGCGCGAGCAGGCAGGCGAGGCACAACCGCAGCTGCGGCTGCTTGCCGAGGATGATGGCGTCGAGGCCGGCGATCGCGCCTTCGACCAGCGTGATGGTCGACGCATCGCCCGAACCGGTGCTCATGCGCTGCTCCCGGCGCCCTGCACCGCGGCGAGTCGTCGCGCCTGCTCGCCGAGCTGCTGCAGTTGCCGCTCGTACTCGGCGAGGCGCTCGCGTTCCTGCGTCACGACCTCGGGCGGCGCGTTGGCGACGAAGCTGGCGTTACCGAGCTTGGCGGCGCACTTGTCGCGTTCCTGCGCGGCCTTGCCGCGTCGCTTGTCGAGGCGCGCCAGCTCGGCGGACACGTCGTCCACCAGGCGCGCGAACGGCGCCAGCACCGCGCGGCCGTCGATGAGCGCGATGGCGCACGGCGGCAGGTCGGCTTCCGAGGCGACCACCGTCACCGACTCGAGGTTGCCCACCCGGGCGATGGTCGCGGCCAGCGCGCCGATCGCTTCGGCATCACCGTCGCGCTCCGAGCGCACGTACACCGGCGTCGCGCGCGAATGCGGCACGTCGAGCTCGCCGCGGATCTGGCGGATGCCGAGCACCACGGCCTTGAGCGCCGCGATCTGCCGTTCGGCGGCGGGGTCGACCGGGAAGTCCGTGGCCCGCGGGTAGGACGCGAGCATCACGGTCGGCCCGGCTGCGGCCCGCGAGCGGCCCGACGCGCTGCCAGATCTCCTCGGTGATGAACGGCATCAGCGGGTGCAGCAGGCGCAGCGTCGCCTCGAGCACCTCGAGCAGCGTGCGCCGCGCGCCGCGTCGGGCGGCCGGCGACGCGTCGGCGACTGCAGCACGGGCTTGGCAAGCTCCAGGTACCAGTCGCAGAACTCGTACCAGACGAACTCGTAGATCGCCTGCGCCGCGAGGTCGAAGCGATAGCTGGCGAAGCTGTCGCGCACCGACTGCACCGCGGCACCGAGCCGGCCGCGGATCCAGCGGTCGGCGACCCCGTACTCGACGTCGCCCGCGGCGATGTCCGCGGCGTGCTCCTCGGTGTGCATCAGCACGAAGCGCGCGGCGTTCCACAGCTTGTTGCAGAAATTGCGGTAGCCCTCGACGCGGCCGAGGTCGAAGCGGATGTCGCGCCCCATGGTGGCGAGTGCGGCAAAGGTGAAGCGCAGCGCGTCGGTGCCGTAGGCGGGCAGGCCGCCGGGGAACTGCTTGCGGGTTGCCTTCTCGATGGCGGTCTTCATCTGCGGCTGCATCAGGCCGGTGGTGCGCTTCTCGACCAGCGCGTCGAGCGTGATGCCGTCGATCAGGTCGAGCGGGTCGATGATGTTGCCCTTCGACTTCGACATCTTCTGGCCGTGCTCGTCGCGGATCAGGCCGGTGATGTACACCTCGCGGAACGGCACGTCGCCGGTGAACTCGAGGCCCATCATGATCATCCGGGCGACCCAGAAGAAGATGATGTCGAAGCCGGTGACCAGCACGGTCGACGGATAGAAGGCCGCCAGCTCGGGCGTCTGCTGCGGCCAGCCGAGCGTCGAGAACGGCCACAGCGCGGAGCTGAACCAGGTGTCGAGCACGTCCTCGTCCTGGCGCACGGCGACGGCGCGACCGTGCTTCGCGGCCGCAGCCGCCTGCGCCTCGGCCGCGCTGCGAGCGACGTACACGTTGCCCGCGTCGTCGTACCAGGCCGGGATGCGATGGCCCCACCACAGCTGGCGGCTGATGCACCAGTCCTGGATGTTGTGCATCCACTGGAAGTAGGTCTTGGCCCAGTTGTCGGGCACGAAGCGGATGCGGCCGTCCTCGACGGCAGCGATGGCCGGCGCCGCGAGCGGCGCGATGCGCACGTACCACTGGTCGGTGAGCCACGGCTCGAGCACCGCGCCGCTGCGGTCGCCGCGCGGCACCGGCAGGGTGTGCGCGTCGGTCTTGTCGAGCAGTCCCGCGGCCTCGAGGTCCGCCACCACGCGCTTGCGCGCCTCGAAGCGGTCGAGTCCGCGATAGGCCGCCGGCACCGCGTCGTTCATGGCCGCGTCGGCGGTAAGCACGTTGATCATGGCCAGCCCGTGGCGCTTGCCGATCTCGTAGTCGTTGAAATCGTGCGCTGGCGTGATCTTCACGCAGCCGCTGCCGAACGCCGGGTCGACGTAGTCGTCGGCGATGACGGGGATCAGGCGGTCCGCGAGCGGCAGGCGGATCTGGCGGCCGACGAGGTCGCGGTAGCGCTCGTCGTCCGGGTGCACCGCGACCGCGGTGTCGCCGAGCATGGTCTCGGGGCGCGTGGTGGCCACGACCACGTGCCCGGAGCCGTCGGCGAGCGGGTAGCGCAGGTGCCAGAGGTGGCCGGCCTCGGGCTCCGCGACCACCTCGAGATCCGACAGCGCCGTGTGCAGCACCGGGTCCCAGTTGACGAGGCGCTGGCCGCGATAGATGAGACCCTTCTCGTGCAGGCGCACGAAGACTTCGGTCACCGCCTGCGACAGTCCCTCGTCCATGGTGAAGCGATCGCGCGACCAGTCGACCGAGTCGCCGAGGCGGCGCATCTGCCGCGAGATCGTCCCGCCGGACTGCTCCTTCCACTGCCAGACGCGCTCGACGAAGGCCGCGCGCCCCAGGTCCTGGCGCGACTGGCCCGCGGCGTTCAGTTGCCGCTCGACCACCATCTGGGTGGCAATGCCGGCGTGGTCCGTGCCCGGCTGCCACAGCGCGCGGTCTCCGTCCATGCGGCGGTAGCGGGTGAGCGCGTCCATCAGCGTGTGCTGGAACGCGTGTCCCATGTGCAGCGTGCCCGTCACGTTGGGCGGCGGGATCATGATGCAGAACGGCGGGCCGGAGCCCGCGGGCGCGAACCAGCTGCCGGCCTCCCAGCGCGCATAGATGCGGGATTCGATGTCGGCCGGGGCGTAGCTCTTGTCCATGAGGGGTCAGTGTGAGCGGTCGGGTCCGCGGAAATGTTCTTCGACGATGCGCGAGACCAGGGCCGGCAGCTCGGAGCGCAGCCGGTCCGAGACCTGCTCGAGCAGCAGCGCTTCCATTTCACGACAGGCGTTGTGCACCAGCTCGTCGGCCTGTTCGTGGATGGCGATCACCAGGTGCGCCTCGAGCTCGTCGAGGAACAGCTGCGTGCGGTCAGTGGTCGGCGTCAAGCCAGGCTCGTCCTCGACGATGTCGGTCAGCACGGGGATGGCGTCGGTCAGGTGGTTCACGGCGGTCTCCGTCGGATCAGACGTCGTGCGAGGCGGGACTGAGGCCGGCCTCGCGATACCCGCGCCAGCGCAGGCGGGCGCGCTGCTTCGCGTCCTCGTCGCCGCCGACCACCTCGCAGATCCGCCCGAAGTGGGTCGCGTCGGCCGGCGTGTCCGTGGCGAGGTTGATCAGCACGTCGCGGTGCGAGACGGGCAGGGCGCCGCTCGCGATCAGCACCGGCGTCTCGTCCGCAACGGCGGGCTCGGCGGGCCACACCGCGTGCGGCACGAAACTGCGGTCGCTGAAGGTCCACATCAGGTCGTCGAGCTCCGCCGTCTCCGACGGGCTGGCCGTGCGTACCGCGACCCGCAGGCCCTGGTCGCAGGCCTTCTCCGCGATGCGGCAGGCGGTCGTGAGCCGGGCGCGCGGGTCTGCGGCGCCGAGCAGGTAGAAGTCGACCTGGGTGCAGGCCACGGTCAGGGCAGGTTGAGCAGGAAGTCCACGAGCAGCGGCACCGGGCGGCCCGTGCTGCCCTTCTGCGAACCGGTCAGGTACGCGGTGCCGGCGATGTCGAGGTGCGCCCAGCGCAAGCCGTCCGTGAACTTGGCGAGGAAGCAGGCCGCCGTGATCGCGCCGCCGTCGCGGCCGCAGGCATTGGCGAAATCCGCGAAGTTGCTCTTCAGCTGGTCGTGGTACTCCTCGGCCATCGGCATGTGCCAGGCGCGATCCTCGGCGCGCCGGCCAGCGTCTGCGATGGCTGCGGCAAGGTCGTCGTCGTTGCTCATCACGGCGCTGGTGTGCGCGCCGAGCGCGATCACGCAGGCGCCGGTGAGCGTGGCGATGTCCACCACGGCCGCCGGCTTGAAGCGGCGCGAGTAGGTGAGTGCGTCGCACAGGATCAGGCGACCCTCGGCGTCGGTGTTGATCACCTCGATGGTCTGCCCCGACATGCTCTTCACGATGTCGCCGGGCTTGGTGGCGCGGCCGCTCGGCATGTTCTCGCAGGCCGGCACCACGCCGATGACGTTGCGCTTGAGGCCGATCTCGGCCGCCGCCTTGATCGCGCCGAACACGCTGGCCGCGCCGGTCATGTCGAACTTCATCTCGTCCATGCCCGGCGGCTGCTTGAGCGAAATGCCGCCGCTGTCGAACGTGACGCCCTTGCCGACCAGCACCACCGGCGCCTCGCCCTGCTTGCCGCCGGCGTGGCGCAGCACGATCAGCCGGGCGGGCTCGTCGGTACCCGCCGTGACGGACAGGAACGAGCCCATCTTGAGCCGCTTGAGCTCGGGCTCGTCGAGCACCTCGGCGCGGACGCCGGGGTATTGCCTCGCGAGCTCGCGCGCCTGCCTGGCCAGGTAGCTCGGCGTGCAGACGTTGGCCGGCAGGTTGGCGAGGTCGCGCGTCAACGCGGCGCCCGCGGCGATGCCTCGGCCGTGGGCCAGGCCGCGCTCCGCCTCGGGCAGCTGGTCCTTCTCCGCCACCGCGATGCCGAAGCTCTTCAGGGCCGGTGCTGCTGGCGCGCGCGTGCTGCGGATCGCCGGCACGCGGTACACGGCGCTGCCGACCGACTCGGCGGCGAGGCGGCCGCGGTAGTAGGCGTCGGTGGTCGCCACTGGCTCGGCCGACACGAAGCTGACCGCATCGGTGGCGCCGGTCTTCGCGACCGCAGCGGCGGCGGCGAGCAGCGCCTTCTTGTACTGCTTGCGGCCGAATGCATCCTTCTTGCCCAGGCCCACCAGCAGCACGCGCTCGCACGGGCCGCGCTCGACGTCGAGCAGCGTGCACTCGCCGAGCTTGCCGCGCACGTCGCGACGCTTGACCAGCCGGCCGATGCGGCCGCCAAGCGCGGCATCGAGCTGCAGCGCGGCGCCCGAGAGGGTGCCGGACTCGTAGAGTCCGACGATCGCGCAATCCGTGCGCTGTCGCGCAGCCGAGCCGCTCACGGCGTAGAAACGCATGTCTGGTGTCCTTGTTCTCTCGGGTTGCTACACTTGTCCGGCGCGTCCGCGCGGACGCCGAAGTCTACCGTTTCCCGCCCGGAGCCGCGACCTGTGCTCACCCGGTTGGATCGCTACCTGCTGCGCGAAGTCACCGTGACCTCCGTGGCCGTCACCGGCGTGCTGCTCGTGATCCTCATGTCCAACCAGCTGGCGCGCGTGCTGGCGCAGGCGGCCCAGGCCGACTTCCCGGGCAGCGTGGTGCTGACGCTGATCGGGCTCACGACGCTGCAGCAGCTCACGGTGCTGGTGCCGATCGGGCTGTTCCTGGGCATCGTGCTGGCGCTCGGGCGCCTGTACCACGAGAGCGAAATGACGGCGATGGCCGCCTGCGGCGTCGGACCGCTGGCCATCTACCGGCCGATCCTGCTGTTCACGGCCCTGGTCGTGGCGTTGCTGGCGTGGCTGTCGTTCCGGATCGTGCCGGAGGCCGGGGTGCGCGCCCAGGAGCTGCGCATCGAGGCGATGCGCGCCGCCCAGTTCGGCGCACTCGAGGCGGGACGCTTCCGGTCCTTCGCCGGGGGCGACGCGGTGTTCTACGCGGAGAAGGTCGAGCGCTCGGGCCAGCTCGAGGGCGTGTTCGTGCAGAGGCGCGACAAGGACCGGCTCGAGATCGCGGTGGCCGAGCGGGCGGAGCAGCGCGGCGCTGGCCAGGCCGAGCAGTTGTTCGTGCTGTACGACGGGCGCCGCTACGAAGGCGTGCCCGGCAGCCGCGAGTGGCGCGTCGTGGAATTCGCCGAGCACGGCATCCCGGTGCGCATGCCCGAGTACAAGGCGCGCCGGGAGCGGCGTGAGCTCAAGGCCACGCGCGACCTGCTCGGCTCGGACGATCCCGGCGATCGCTCGGAGATCGCCTGGCGCACGGCGGTGCCGCTGATGGCGCTCGTGCTGATGGCGCTCGCCGTGCCGCTCGCCAAGCTGCGCCCGCGCCAGGGCCGGTTCGCCCGCGTCGGCCTCGCAGTGCTCGCCTATTTCATGTATTCGAACCTGATCGCCGCGGTGCGCGTCTGGATCGAGAAGGACAGCCCCGGCGGCCAGTTCGGCATGTGGTGGGTGCACCTGCTGCCGCTCGCGCTGGCGGGGTGGCTGCTGTGGCGCGAGCTGAACCTGCGGCCGTTGTGGCGGCGGCGGAAGCCCGTCTGACATGCCGATCCTCGGCAACTACCTCGTGCGCACCGTGCTCGGCTACACGGCACTGGTGATGCTGGTGCTGCTGGCGCTCGGCGCGTTGTTCATCTTCATCGGCCAGCAGGACGACATCGGCACCGGCGGCTACACCGCCTCGCAGGCGCTGCTGTTCGTCGCGCTCAACCTGCCGAGCTACCTGTTCCAGCTGCTGCCGGTCGGCGCCCTGATCGGCGCGCTGCTCGGGCTCGGCAACCTGGCGCGCGGCAGCGAGCTGGTGGTGATGCGCGCCTCGGGCGTGACCACCGCGCGCTTCTGCCTGTGGCTCGGCGTAGCGGGCTTCATCCTCGCGGTGCTGATGGTGGCGGTCGGCGAGTACGTTGCGCCGCCGCTCGAGAAGTACGCGCGCCAGCTCAAGGTGTTCAGCAAGTTCAACGAGTTCAGCTTCGCCGGCAGCCGCGGCACCTGGGTGCGCGACGGCGACATGATCATCAGCGTCGAGCAGCAGTCGGCGCAAGCGCGCTTCGGCGGCGTGCAGGTGTTCCGTTTCGACGACCAGCGGCGGCTGCTCGCCGTCGGTCGCGCGGATTCGGCGAGCGTCGACGACGCGCAATGGCTGGCAGCTCGAGGGATTCGCCGAGACGCGATTCACGGAGCAGGGTACGGAGGCCGAGCGGGCGCCAACGCGGCAGGTCAAGACCTCGCTGTCGACCGATTTCCTCGGCCTCGCGGTGGTCGAGCCCGAGACCATGGGCCTGCGCGACCTGCGCGCCTACCGCGCCCATCTCGAGCGCAACAACCTCGACGCCACGCCGTTCGAAGCCGCCTTCTGGGCGCGCATCGCGCGCGTCGTCGCACTGATGCTGGTGGTGATCCTCGCCCTGCCGTTCGCGCTCGGACCGATGCGCGCATCGGGGCAAGGCGCGCGCACGGTGGTCGGCATCCTGATCGGCGCGGGTTTCGTGCTGCTGAGCCAGACGCTCGAGAGCAGCGCGCGGCTGCTCGACCTGCCGCCGTGGCTGGTGGGTTGGGGCCCGACGGCCCTGCTGGCGGCGCTGACGCTGGTGCTGCTCGCGCGCCTGCGCTGAGCCTCGCGGGCGCGCCGCTCAGCGCTTCGGCACCACCACGACGCGCGTGCGGCTCAGGCGATCGTGCCACGCGCGTCGCTCGGGATCGACCAGCACCCAGCCGAAGCCGAGCCCCGCCGGCAACAGCGACACGAGCGCCCAGCCCAGCCGGCGCAGCGTGTCACCCCAGGTGAGCGACCGGCCGTCCTCGCGCTCCACGCGCAGCCGCCACGTAGCCATGCCGAGCGTCTGGCCGCTGCGCGTCCAGGACACGCCGAAAAAGCCCACGACCAGTGCCACCAGCACCAGCCGGTAAATGAACTCCAGGGCCGGGTGAATGCGCGGAGTCGATGGCCTCGCCGCCCGTGAGCAGCAGGAACAGCGCCGTAGCGGCCATCAGCAGCGCGAGCAGCAGCAGCGTGTCGTAGAACATGCCGGCCAGGCGGCGTGGCAGGCCGGCGCGTTCGGTGCAGGTGCGGCACGGTGGTGTCCTCAGGTCACGCCGAGTTCAGAACTTGTCCGGCCGCAGCACGCTCACGTCCTGCAGGAACAGGATCATGGCGTAGTGGTCGTAGTAGCGTTCGCGCAGGCGCTGCGCGACGCGCTCGGCGAGCGCGGGCTCGCAGACGATCTCGACGCGGATGTTGCCTTCCTGGGCCCAATCGGACTGGCGCCGGCCGCGACCACCCTTGCCGCGCGCATCGGTGATCGTATAGCCGCGCACGCCGAGTGCCTCGAGCTCGGCGACCAGTTCGCGCTCGAGCACGGCCTCGGTGACGACGGTGAGCAGGCGACGAGGCGAATTGCTCCATGCGCGGGATCCTCAGCCGGCGAGGGCGACGGCCAGCCGCTCGTAGAGCGGGATGCCGACCACGATGTTGAACGGGAACGTGACGGCGAGCGCGGCGGTGAGGGACAGCGCCGGGTTCGCCTCCGGCACCGCGGTGCGGATCGCCGCGGGCGCTGCGATGTACGAAGCGCTCGCCGCGAGCGTGGCCAGCACGATCGTGCCGCCGGGCGACAGCCCGATCGTCCGGGCCAGCATGGTACCCACCACCGCGAACATCAGGGGCACGACGACGCCGAACGCGACGATGAACACGCCGTGGCGGCGCAGCGTGGGCAGCTGCGCGGCGGCGATCAGCCCCATCTCGAGCAGGAACAGCGCGAGGATGCCCTTGAACAGGTCAAAGAACAGCGGCTTGATCGCCGCCGTGCCGTCCGGGCCGGCCAGCCAGCCGATCGCGAGGCCGCCGAGCAGCAGCACGATGCTGCGACCGAGGAACAGCTCGCGCATCAGGTGGCCCCAGGCCACGCCGCCGGCGAGTCCTCGCGCCAGCAGGATGCCGACGAGTATGGCCGGGACCTCCAGCAGGACGACCCACACCGGGGCGCGCGCCTCGAAATCAATGCCGCGGGTCGCGAGAAAGCTCACCACCACGGCGAACGTGCCGACGCTCACCGAGCCGTAGTGGGCCGCGAGCGACGCGGCATCGGCCCGGCCCAGCCGTCCGAGTTGGCGGGCGATGGCGAATGCAGGCAGCGGCAACAGGAAGCCGAGCAGCAGAATGCCGCCGAGTTCGGCCAGTGGCAGGCCGCCGGTGTCGCGGGCGAGTTCGACGCCGCCCTTGAGACCGATTGCCAGCAGCAGCACGGTGCTGACGAACTCGTAGATGGCGGCAGGCAGCCGCAGGTCGGCGCGCGCTGCCCCGGCCGCGACGCCGAGCACGAAGAACCAGATCACGGGATCGAGTTGGGGCATTCCGGGGCGACGCACGAGTGGCGATGGGTGGCGCCAAGGTATGCGAATCGCGGGTCGGAGTCACGCCGCGTGCGGGTCGTGCGTTGCTAGAATCGCGCCCTCTTGGGAGCGATGCATGAGCGATGCGATGACCACCACTCGGCCCGACACGAGCCTCGTCTGGGACCTGCCGCTGCGCGTGACGCACTGGGCGCTGGCGCTCGCCGTGGCCGGCAGCTTCGCGACTCACTACGCCGGCATCGAGTGGTTCGCGTGGCACCGGCGTTGCGGCTATGCGGTGCTGGTGCTGGCGGTGTTCCGCGTGCTCTGGGGCATCGTGGGCACGCGGCACGCGCGGTTTGCGAACTTCGTGCGCGGTCCGCGTGCCGTGCTCGCGGTACTTGCGCGGCACAGGCAGCGAGGCCGGTGGGCCACAACCCGCTCGGGGCGCTGAGCGTGCTGGCGCTGCTCGCGCTGCTGCTGCTGCAGGCCGGCGTCGGGCCTGCTCGCCAACGACGAGATCATGAGCATGGGGCCGTTCTACGGCTGGATCGCCCCGGAACTCAGCAACCGCATCACCAGCCTGCACCGCAACAGCTCGGACGTGCTGCTGGTGCTGGTCGCGCTGCACGTTGCGGCGATCGCGTGGTACGCGCTGGTGCGTGGCGAGCGGCTGGTGCTGCCGATGGTCACCGGTCGCAAGCCGGCGGCGGAACTGCCAGCTGGCGAAGCGATCACGCACTCCCGCACGCTGCTCGCCGTCGCGATCGTCGCGGCACTTGCTTTCGCGCTGCTGCTCGCGGTGCGCGCCGCGCCCGACGCGACGATCGCGCTCTACTGACCGGCGGCTCAGTCGGCCTTGTACTTGTCGTGGCAGGCCTTGCAGGTGCCCGCCGTGTCGAGGAACGCCGCCTTGGTCTTCGCCTCGTCGCGGCCCCTGGCGACCGTCGCGAGTGTGGCGCTCCGCTCGACGAGGTCCTTCAGCTTCGCGTCGAAGTCGGCGCGGTTGCTCCACAGCTCGGGCTTGGCCTTCGAGCCGCTGACGTTCTGCGATTCGGCCGAGTAACCCTCGGCGAGCATCGGCGTGAGCGCCGCGACGCGTGCCGCGCGCATTTCGAACTCGGCCGCGTTGAACGGCACCTTGCCCTGGGCCATGGCACTCATGGGCCCGAAGTTCCACACGATCGTCTGGTAGACCGCCTTGCGGTACTTGAGCGTCTGCTCGCCTTTCGAAGGCGCCTGGGCCTGTGCGCCGGTGGCGGCGAGGGCCAGCAACAGGGTCGGGACGGCGAGGCGCAGGGCGCGGATCGTCGGCATGTGGCGGACTCCGGGTGGTGGGTGCTCGGGAACGAGCGGCGCAAGTTACCGCAAGGGGCGGGGGCTCGCCACCCCTCGCGGCGATCAGTCGCGGGGCCGCCGCGCCTGGGCTTCGATGTCGGCCCGGTGCCGGCGCAGGATCTTCAGGACCTCGGCCTCGGGCGGCCGGTCGGCCATGCGCGCGATCAGGCCGGCCAGCTGCGGCCATTCGCGGCCCCAGCTGAGCAGGCGGACGGCGTCGGCGATTACAGTGGCGGTCGCCTTGTCCACGGGAACCGCGGGACGCACGGGTGGTTGCACCGAGCGCCGGCGGGTCTGCACCTTGACGGTCGGGTCCAGTGGCCGGGCCGGCTTGGGCTTGTCCGGCGGCGGTGCCTCGGCGCTCACCTTGGCCGGGCTGGCCGGCATGGTTGATGCCGTGTCGGGTCACGGCGCCCCCGGGCTGCGCCAGCGGGATGAAACGCTCGACGTGTTCGGATCCGAGCAGGTTCGTCAGCAGTCCCATCAGTTCCAGGCCTTCGGCGAAGCCTGTATCGCCAGCGGCCTGTCGTTCCGCCAGCAGCTTCTTCAGCTCCAGCAGACGGGTGCGGGCCAGGTCGACCACCCAGCTGGTGGGCCGGGCGTGCACCGGCCACTCCTGCACCTTGGCGTAAGCCGCATCGTCCAGCGACAGGTAGCGGGCGTGCAGTTCCACGCTCGCCAGCCACCGGTCGAGAAGTTCGGCGACCCGCTGGTCGGCCTTGCTCATGTGTGCCGTGCCTTGGTCATTTGCCGAGTCTACTGCCGGCGAGGTGCCCTGACAGGCGGCGCTGGGTACCGGCCATGGCGCAATTCCGTGAGCTTGCTTCCACTTCCGGCAATCGACGCCGGACTTTCGGGCGCAGCCAGCGTGGGCTAGCCTTGCCGCCACATGGTCACGCAAGGCGCGTTCAACACCTCGGCGACCGGGGCTGCAACCACCGGCACTCGCCGCGGTGGCGCACGCGGCTATGCCGTGCCGCTCGTGGTCGCGGTGACCGGCCACCGTGACCTCGTGGCCGCCGAGATTCCGCGATTGCGCGAACTGGTGCGTGAATTCCTGGCAACGCTGCGCGACAGCTATCCCGGCCGCATCGTCGCCGTCATGTCGCCGCTGGCGGAAGGCGCCGACCAGCTGGTGGCGGAGGAAGCGCTGGCGCTGCACATGCCGCTGCATGCGGCGCTGCCCATGTCGCGCGAGATGTACGCGCACGATTTCAGGACTGACTCGTCACGCGCCCGATTCCAGGCGCTCTGCGACGCCGCGACCGAAATCTATGAATTGCCGATCACTCCGGGCAACACGGCCGCCTCGATTGCCGAACCCGGCCCGAATCGCGATCGCCAGTACGCGCAGCTCGGCGTGTTCCTGTGCGCGCATTGCCACGTGCTGCTGGCGCTGTGGAACGGCAAGGACTCCGACAAGCTCGGCGGCACCAGCCAGGTGGTCCGTTTCCACCACGACGACGTGATGCCGGGCTATACGCCGCGCGCCACCGCCGGTCGCCTGTCGCTGGCCCAGGACGAGAGCGACCTCGTCTACCACATCGTCTGTTCGCGCGACCGTCCGGACGGTGCGCCGGCTGTGGGCCTGCAGCCGTTCGAGACGTCGTGGTTCACCAGCGACGAGCAGCAACCGCGCACCAGCGAGATGCCGTTCCGGCACGTCCAGGTGTTCGACCGGGGCAACGAGTTCAGCGCCGACGCACAGCGGCACGCGGCGGACATCGACGTTGGCAGCTACCCGTTGCTCGCGGACGATCCGGCGGCCGGCCTGGCGCCCGGGCTGCAGGACATCAACCAGGTGTTCTGCGCGGCCGACTGGCTCGCCATCCACTACCAGAAGCGGGTGACGTTCGCGTTGCGGGCGACGCACGTGTGCGCAGTGCTCACCGGCGTCGCCTACCTGTCCTACACCGACCTGCAGCGCGTGCCACTGTTGATCATCGCGATCCTTGGCCTGATGGGCACGGCGGCCGGCATCGGTCGCATCGCCAACCGCGGTGCCTGGCATCGCAAGTACCTGGACTACCGCACGCTCGCCGAAGGGACTGCGCGTGCAGTTCTACTGGGCGGCGGCCGGTGTCACCAGCGGCAACGTCACCAAGTTCGCGCACGACAATTTCCTGCAGATGCAGGACCCGGACCTGGGCTGGATCCGCAACGTCATGCGGGTCGCAGGCACGGAGTGCGATGCGGCGCCGGCGAAGGAGCGCACCGGGCTCGAATTCGCGGAGCGCGAGTGGATCGGCAGCGAGACCAGCGGGCAGCTCGGCTACTACCGGCGCAAGGTCGCGGAGCGGCTGGCCCGCAACGAAATCACCCAGCGCATCGTGAAACTCGGCCTGCTCACGACCGCCATCGCACTGGCCACGCTGTTGTTCGTCGGCTCGAAAATTCCCGACGAGGTCGGCACGCCGGTGGCCTACCTGATGGGTTGCGTGCTGCTGATGGTCGGCGTGCGGCAGTCGTACGCGAAGAGCACGGCGGAAAGCGAGTTGATCAAGCAATACGAGTTCATGCACCGCACGTTCCACAACGCGCGGCGGCGCCTGGATGCCGCGGAGTCCGACGCCGACCGGCGCCACGTCCTCAAGATCCTGGGCGACGCAGCGCTCGAGGAGCACGCCGAGTGGATCCTGTTGCACCGCGAGCGTGCCATCGACCAGAAGGACGCGGCCCGGCTCGGGTGAATGCCGCACCGGCGTCGCCGGACTGGCGACGCTATCGAGCCGCCGTGGCGATCAGCTGCGAGTAGAAGCCGGTGAGGCGCGCCAGGTTGTCGAACGTCACGTGCTCGTTGGTGCCGTGGATCATCTCGAACTCGCGCATGCTGGCGACGATCGGCTGGAAGCGGTAGATGTCGCGCGCCACGCCGACGAACGAGCGGCTGTCGGTGGTCGCGGTGACGAGCCCGGGCGCCACCGGCGTCCTGCCGCCATCGGCCGCCAGCGTCGCGATCAGCCGGAACGCAGGCGAAGTCGCCGATGACACCGGCGGCGGATCGTTGGGCGGCTTC
>CAVSUM010000004.1:0-259597 GCA_963731105.1 uncultured Gammaproteobacteria bacterium | reverse complement strand
TGCTTGAAAATCCGGCGTCCCGAGCGCCTCAATACCTGGTGAGTCCACGATCCGTATCACTGCACCCGTCGTCGCTGATATCTCGTACACGTCAGGTGCCATGGGCACGTCGGCGTAGATCCTGCCGTCGCGCACTCGAGATCGTCAGTCCTCGCAACGGCCGGCCTGTGATCGTCACCTGCAGACTGCCTGTCGGATTGAAACCGGCATCGCGAATTGCAGCATGTCCGTCCCGTCACTCATCACGTAGCCGGTCTCCCTGGCTGCCAGGCCCCAGCCCTGGCCCGCGTATGGTGCGAGTCGATCGCCGCGGCTCCGGCAGTCGTACACCATCACGACCTCGGTGTAGGTCAGAGCTGCACGTCGCCCGCCAGCACCGCCTACCTTCGGCCGGCGTCGGTCACCGGCACGACACGCTCAGCCTCCGCCCTTCGCCATGCTCGGCTGCCCAGCGAAGACGCATCGCGCAGCCCGGTGCTTTCGTACAACGTACCGCGGTGCAAGCGAGGCCCTGTGTGCTCGCCGACGCGTCGTGCGACAGCATGCGAACGATCGTCGGCGGACGACGGCACGCCGGGCAAGCGCATCGACCGCGTCACCCTGCGTGCCCATCGCTCGCAACGTGATCGCTCGAACACTGCGTAAGTCACCGTCCGGAGCCGCCGGCAAGTCCCGAAGCGCGACAGCCGTTTCGACCGATCGCGAAGCCCAAGCCGTTCGAGCCATGTGCCGAGCGCTGCGACAGACGGCTCCGGCGGCCGGCGCAGCGACGCCGCGAGCAACCGCCGCCCGGGTCGCGGGATCCGATGGAAGTAACCCAGCGGCGTCGCATCGGTCGCCACGCGCTGCTTGTGCGCGAAGTCGCGGCGGTCCGAAATCGAACACCTCGGATCGACGCCGTCGAGTGCGCGAGGTCCATCATGATCTCGGTGTGCCTGAAGTTGCCGCCGACAGGCGTGCCCACTGGGGTCGTAGCCGGTGTATTCGCGTGAATACGACTCCCGAAGACGTGGCCGACCTGGAATGCGACCGGCCCTTGCCCGACATACGCCACTCCACTCCGGAACCGCCCAGCGCCGCCATGGCCCGATACGGCCTGGTCAGCGTGTGCGCGTCGCGCAACCCAGCCTTCAGGTGCTGGACCGCCAGGTCGCTGCGGGAGACCGTCCATCGCATCGCGAACGAACCTCGATCTCCTCGGCCCTGCGTGAAGCGCCTCATGCGTACGATTGACGAAGCCTGAGCAAGGAACTTCTTGCGGTCGTACGCAGGTCCGCCGGTGCGCGACCCGAGCGCTTCAGGTAGGCCTCGTAGTCATTCGTGACGGCGGACGGTCCGATGCGGATAGAACGGGCCGTGCTGCACGGTCGAGCCGTCCGGCTGCGCCGCATCGGCCAGCAGCTCGTTCGCACCGGCCTCGGCCACCGCCGACAACGGAGCATGTCGGCACGCTTCCAGATCGGCGCGCAGGCGAGCAGCATCGATCGCAGCAGTTTCCGAACCGTGCCACTGGCACCTGTCGACATCTATGCCAACGGCGCGGCGAAGGCCTCGTAC
The DNA here is from genome assembly GCA_963731105.1 of uncultured Gammaproteobacteria bacterium. Classification (GTDB taxonomy): domain Bacteria; phylum Pseudomonadota; class Gammaproteobacteria; order Steroidobacterales; family Steroidobacteraceae; genus RPQJ01. The sequence goes on along the minus strand of CAVSUM010000004.1, from coordinate 258,040 downwards.
ATCCGCACCGAGCGCGCGAACACGGTCAACGGCCCGACCGCTCGCCAGAGGCGGTCCGGCCGAGGAATGAAGGCCCGCGTCTCCCACCGTGTGCCCCAGGTCGCGGCACACGTCCGCGCACAACCGCTTCTCCGCTCGTCGACCAGCGTCGCCAGCCACCGCGGGTCGTCATTTCAACGTCAGCTGAGCAGCCAGCGGACTGGCGTCGAGTTCACCCGCCAACGACTCTACGCTCGACGGCGACGCCAGCTCAGATCCGGCTCCAGCCCTCAGCCGGCATCGACCCGACCGCGACCAGTAGCTCGCGCAGCCCAAGCCATCCGCGCCACAGCACCGGGTACTCGGACACATACCGCTCGAGCAGCGGCAGGTCCTGCGCGATGTACGCCTCCTCCCCGCCTCAATGTCGCCCTCGCCGGCCACGAGCGGCGGCTCGACACGCACTTCTGTATCCATTGCGAATCGGCACGACGAAGATCGGCATCAACGCTGCGCCCGTGACCAGCGCGAAATTCGGCGCCCCCTTCGCCAGCCGGACAGTGCCTCCGAACAGGGGCCTCGCTCCCGTGCGTCTGCCGGACTGGACCGCCGTCACCGACACGAGCCGTTGTGCCGCAGATGCTCGAGCAGGCCGCGGATAACTGCGCCGACACCGGTCTCACCCATCACGCAACGCTGCTGGAGGTACCGGCTCTCCACGGCGGTCTTGATCGGGTTGAGCACTGCCAGGCCGAAGCGAGTGTCCGAGAACCCATGGGTCGGCGAACTCAGGTGATGCAGCGGTAACCTGCCTCGTGAAGGCCCCGCTTGAACACCACGTCGGCGTGGGTGAACGGGCAGTACCACAGCACGGCACCCCTTCCCGCCGCCAATGCCGCGTCGATGTGCTCGCGGCCGATGATAGTGATCGCACCACGCCCCCGCACGGTGCGTGCTCGCGCAGCATCTCCATCAGCTCCCAGTAGTTGTGCTGCCGAAACCCGCGCTCCAGTTTCGCGCCGGAAAGCCCGGGCGGTCAGCCGCCGTCGAGGTCGCCCGGACTGCCCGCCAGCGCGACGTGCACTCGCGCCAGCAGGCGCGTGAATGCCGGCCAGGATCGTTGCGGCAACAACCACGAGAACGGCAGCAACCCCAGCAGCAACGGCGCATCGAACACGTCCCTCGGCTCGATTCCCCGCACTGCCCCTTCTCCTGCCGCCGCCCGAGCCGTGATCAGCCGGCCGCTGCGGCCAGCCTGCGTTCAGCAGGGCGGCGCAGGCATGGATGCTGCGAATCGCGTCGGCGCGGCGGTTCGGTCAGTTCGGCCAGTTCGAGCACGAGACGCCATCAGCGCATCGAGCTCCAGCGGCCGGCCGTTCTCCACGTCCTGCAGCATCGAGGTCTTGTGGTGCCCGACCGCACGGGCACCTTCGATGCGCTCGTCGATGGTGTGGCGGAACGTCACCCCCAGCGACTCGGCGATCGCCCTGGCTTCGCGCATCATCTCGGCCACCAGCGACCGCGTCGGCTCGAAGGTGCAGATCTCGGCCATGGTGGCCCGGGTCAGCGCACTGATGGGATTGATGGACAGTGCGCCGAGGGCCTTCAGCCAGAGCTCCGAGCGGATGTCCGGCAGCACCCGGCTCCTGAATCCGGCGCTGCCGTGAACAGCGCTGACCAGCTGTCGCGTGCGCTCGCGCTCGTGCCCGTCGAGTCTCGCCGACCGGAAATCGATCGCCCTCGACGTGCTGCACCGTGCCATCGGCCCGCAGGATCGCGGCCGGATAGGCCACGCAGCCGACGATGCGCGACGCATCGATATTCCGCTCGAGCACGCCGTCGGGATCCACCGATAGCAGGCGTCGGCCCGCCGAGGGATGCTCGAAGCACGTGGAAGTACCACCAGGGGATGCCGTTCTGCAGCGTGACCACGCAAGTCTCGGCGCCCAGCAGTGGTGGCATCGCGCTGGCGACCGCTGGCAGGTCCTGCGCCTTGGTGGCCAGAAAGACCACTGTCCTGGCGACCGGCGCTGGCTGCGTCGGCTCGCCAACAGGTCGGGCCTGCGGTCGACGATTCTCCGTCGGGGTCCTCGACCACGAGTCCACCCACGCGCCGCGATCGCGCGCCAGCCGATGCACCGATCGACCAACGCCACATGGTGCCCGGCGCGACAGAATGCATGCCCGATCACCGAACCAAGGGCTCCGGCACCGACGATGGCGACCCGCATGAAGACCTGGCGTGCTACGGCGGTCGCCGCGATCTGGCCGCGTCGAGCATGCCGTCCACATGTCGATTTGTGCATCAGGGCGCAGTCCTCGGTGCCAGAGTCGAGGCAGTGACCGGGCGGCCAGACCGGAGACTCAGCTCACGTCCCAGCGGCGCGACTGTCGGTTGTCGACACGAGTTTCAGTGCGGCATGCAGACTCCGAGCCGCCCGCGCCGGGCACTAACTCATTGAAATCTCTAAAGACACTAGCGACCATGGCATGGATTCTGCATCACTGACGTGCAGGACAGCCTTTTCAACAAACAGGATTTGCCGAAAATGAAGATCAAGCATGCCCTCCTCGCAGCCTCGCTGCTCGCCGTGTCCGCCACGGCCAGTGCGGGCGAATTTTTCACCGTACGTGCCCGGGCGTCGGGCAACCTCACGGTGAACAACGCGGGCGGCGGTGCCGGCTTTGATCCCGTACGGTGACCGGCTACGGTGGCGAAGGTGGCCAGTTCGATGGCAACTTCTGGTATGGCTGGCCCAAGCCGGTAGAGTCGTTCTTCCGCTTCTTCTGCGCCGAAATCGGGCAGTCGGCCAGCGGCGGTCCGCAGACGTACTACGGTTCAACGTTCAGCGACGATGATCTGGCAAAGCTGTACGACGTCGGCTACCCGAACAAGTTTGCCGGCGACTTCTGGAACGGCGCTGCCGACCAACTTTGGCGTGTTCGGTACGGACGGCGACGTCGGCGGCCTTCCAGGTCGCGGTCTGGAACATCCTGTTCGACAACGACCTGAGCCTGGCGGGCGGTTCGTTCAATGGACTGGGGCCTCGACGCCGGTCAAGGTGGCGGCCGATGCCTTGCTGGCAGCGGTGGCGGCGTATGACCCGCTCAACCTGAGCTACACGAAGTGGACGCTTTACAAGTTCCAGAGCCCGGTGCCGGGTTGCACGGCGGGTCAGAACTGCGGCGGCAGCTTCCAGGACTACGTCTCGGCGACCTACCAGGTGCCGGAGCCGGGCACCCTCGCCCTGTTCGGTTTCACGCTGGCGGGTCTGCGGGCGATGGGCTCGCCGCCGCAGCTGATTCTGGCGCTCACGTCGCATCTCGAAAGGCCCGCTCACGCGGGCCTTTCTTTTTCTCTCCGTCAATCGCCCTGGCCTGGTCTTGCGCCGAGCGTAGGCCTTGTAGCGCCAGGTGACGAGCCAGCATCAGCGGCGGCATCTTCACCCAGTGCGACCGCACGTAGAGGGCAAGCCGCGCCCGCTCGGACGCCCGGCTCGGCACGTCCGGGTGCGTCGGGGAACAACGCCAGCGGCACCGACTCGGTCCATGAGCTGCACGAATCACCGCCGGTGACGCGGCTGCATCGGACGCGGCCTGACCATGCCCGGCACCTGCGTCCGCGAGCAGCCGCTGCACATACCGCAGCGCGTACCAGGCGGGCCGCGCGAGATCCAGCGCCTCCACCCTGTCCCAGAACCCGTCCCAGAATCCCGGCACCGTGGCGCCGAAGTGCTCGAGCAGATCGGCGATGTCCACGAGGTCGCGCAGCGCGTCGTCCATCTCGCCGCCGTAGAACAGGTGCACGATCGCGTGCAGCACCATGTCGGCCGGCGCCAGCACCGCGAACCGCGAGCCGGGCACGGCGCGCGCATCGGCGAACAACAGCCCTGATGCAGGCTTGAGTCGCGCCGTCCGCATCAGGATCGCGTGGTGCAGGTCCACCTCGACGCCCGCGCTCGGCGTGCGAGATCGGCGGCAACTCGTGCGTCCAGCGCCGGTAATAGAGATCGTCGTACGGCGTCAGCTCCTTGCCCGCCCAGCCGCGCTCCCGCAAGCGGGCCTCGACGACCGGCAACTGAACCTCGGGCACCAGCAGGTCGACGTCGCCGAATCCCCGCCCGCGAGCATTGGGCGTGTCGGCGAGCAGGTACGCGCAGCCCTTCAACGCGACCAGGGGCACCGCCGGCAAATCCTCGAGCGCCCAGGCGATGCGGTCCAGCTCCCACAGCGCCGCGCGCTGGCTGGCCTGTGCCGCAATTCGGGCGCTCAACAGCTGGTCCACGGCAACCGGCGGCAATGCATCCAGCAGCCCGACGCGCTGCAGGCGATCATCGAGCCTCGCCAGCAGCCGCACGCGACGCAGCAGCCGCAGCGTCAGGTCGATGTCCCGCGGCGGCAACTGCGGCGACGGACTCTGGATGCCGCAGCGCCGCGATCACCAGTTGCCTGGCATGCCGCTGCGGGCCAGCCGACCTACTGTCCATCACTGTCCGCCATGTCGCTCAGCGCCGCGATCGCCGCGTCGAGATCGGAGTAGACGAGCTGGAAGCAGCGCGACCGGTCGACGAGACTGCGCACGGCCGCGAAACCCGCCTCGCCGACCGTGTCGTAGTTGAACGCATTGGTTGCGAGCCGCATGAAGGCCTCGGTACGCGGCACGGGCTCGATGGTCAGTGGCGCGCCTGCCACCCAGCGCGGAAACACCAGCCAGCCCGCCGGCACTTCGACCGCGGCACGGCGCACGCTGTCCACCGGCGGGCGAACATGGGCGACGGTGCCCTTGCGCGTGTTGGCGATTTCCGGACCCAGCACCGCCTCGGGCGCGAACGCGCGCAGGACCGCGATCGACTCGTTCTTGAGCGGCATGGGTCGCGGCATCGGCACCAGCAACCCCGTTTCGGGGCGCACCAGCCCGAACTCGTCGGACAGCAGGCGCCAGCCCCGGTGAGCCAGGGCCGCGCACAGGGTGGTCTTGCCGTCCCCGGGCGCGGCCGGCATCAGCAGCGCCCGGCCGGCGCGCTCGACCACCGCGGCATGCAGCATCAGGAAACGGTGGAAACGCAATGCCACGACCAGGTTGATGCCCCACTCGAGCACGGCGAGCGCGTGCACGCTCGGCATGTCCTCGTGCGGCGGCCGACCGTCCACCGTGAAGCGCACACGCCGCAACGCACGCGGCAGCGGGCGGCGCGTCTCCGCCAGGCCGATGTGGCAACTGAACACCCGCTCGCCCTCGAGCACGGGGAAATCCGCGTACAGCGCCCGCCAGTGATCCACCACGTGGCGCACGTCGAGACGCAGGTTCAGGTCGAAGGGGCCGAGCTGCAGGCCGAGGCCGTCACCCGTGAGCCGCGCTGTCAGTTCGTCCGGCGCGAGGTCGCGCACGCACCTGGCGGAGACTGCGTCCATCAGCACGTCACGCGCCGGACGAGACCGAGTTCCTCGAGGCGGAGGATCAGCGCCGTGACCTCATGCATGAATCGTTCGTCGGGCTCGGCGTCCTGGCCGGCTGCCAGTCGCCGCGCGGCGTCGGCGGCGCCGATCGGCTCGACCAGGATCTCGCGCAACAGCGCGGCGGCAGATGCATTCAGGAAATGCGTCTGCCCCGATTCGCGGTGGTAGATGGCATGGTCATCGTCCCAGCCGGCCCATTCGAGGCTGGCGGGCGGCACCGACTGCCACCGGACTGGTCCAGCCGCCTCGCCGGTCAAAGCTCTTTGTAGTGGCGCGAAAGGACGCGATTACCGAAAGACGCGCAGGCCGCGCTGGAGACCATCGCGCGCCGCGGAATCGCCTGGCCGCGGTTGAGGTCGTTCCACTTGGATCCGGACTTGTACTGGACTACGCCGCCCTTGACGCATACATCCTGCGGATGGACCTTCTTCCACTTCGCCGACGGGCCCGCCCCGTCCTTGCGCCGGTATTCGACATGGGACGGAATCTCGTACACCTCGGCGTACGGCGGCGAACCCAGCCCGTAGACGCCAGGCTTGACCTCGGGAAGGCCCTTGGTATCGAGGCACAGGACACCGTTCTTGTTGCCGGCAACCGGTGCGCGTGTGCCGATGGTGTTGCTGCTCAACGCCCAACCCATCGCGGCATTGCTGTTCAACGTCAGGATGGTCGGCACGGCCACCGACGCACCCCGAATCAAGGCGCGACGGCTCGGCGAGGCGGGTCCGCCAGCCTGCGCCTGCGGCGTTGCCACATCCACCCTGGATTCCGGTCGATCGTTGCGTTCGGTATCGTCAGCCATTGAATTTGCTCCTGAGGCAAGCCTCAGTGGCATACCTGCGTTGCCGGCAGAATCGCACTCTTGACCAGTTCATGCAAGACTCGCGCCTTGAATTGTGAACTCTTTCCGCTCAACAACTTAGCGCCGATTTGACATCATGCGGCCAGGCAACTGTAAGTACTACCGACGGTGCCGCGACCGCCGTGCAACGTGCCGATAATCGGCGACCGCGTCACGGGTCGCGGCTGTTCCATGCCTTACGCTTCCGACCTCCCGGGCCCTGCTTCGATCAAGAACAACCAGTCATGACTTCGTTGATCCACGAACTGCTGGCCACCAGCGCCAGCCGCACCCCCAACGCCCCCGCCATCAAGTTCCGGAAGACCGAGCACAACTATGCGCAGGTCGCCGGCGACGTGCAGCGGTTCGCGTCCGCCTTGATCGCTGCCGGCCTCGCCCGCCAGGAGCGCGTGGCCGTCTACCTGCCGAAGCGCCCCGAGACGGTGGCAACGATCTTCGGCACGACGATGGCGGGCGGCGTGTTCGTGCCCGTGAATCCGCTGCTCAAGCCGCCCCAGGTGGGGCACATCCTGCGCGACTGCGCGGTGCGCGTGCTCGTGACCACGGCGCAGCGACTGACGGAACTGGCCGACGAACTGGCGGCCAGCCCGGAGTTGCGCCTGCTGGTCGTGCTCGACGGCACCCCTGCGACTGCCCCACCCGGCAAGACCGTCGTGACCTGGGACGAGTTCATGGCGGCTGGCCCGGGTCGCCTGCACCGCGTGATCGACACCGACATGGCGGCGATCCTCTACACCTCGGGCAGCACCGGCAAGCCGAAGGGCGTGGTGCTGTCGCACAAGAACATGGTCACGGGCGCGAAGAGCGTCGCGCAGTACCTCGAGAACCACGCCGACGACCGGCTGCTGGCCGTGCTGCCGCTGAGCTTCGACTACGGCTTCAGCCAGCTCTCGACCGCGTTCCACGTGGGGGCGAGCGTGGTGCTGATGGACTACCTGTTCCCGCGCGACGTGCTGAACCTCGTGGTCAACGAGCGCATCACGGGGCTCGCGGCCGTGCCGCCGGTGTGGATCCAGCTCGCGGAACTGGAGTGGCCCGCCACGGTCACCGAGCACCTGCGCTACTTCACCAACTCCGGCGGCGCCATGCCGACCGCGACGCTGGCCAAGCTGCGGGCCGCCTGGCCGAAGACCAAGCCGTACCTGATGTACGGCCTGACCGAGGCCTTCCGCGCCACCTACCTGCCCCCGGAAGAGGTCGACCGGCGGCCGGAGTCCATGGGCAAGGCCATTCCGAATACGGAGGTCATGGTGGTGCGACCGGACGGCACCCCCTGCGACCCCGACGAACCGGGCGAACTCGTCCAGCGCGGCTCCCTGGTGGCGCTGGGCTACTGGAACGACCCGGCCAAGACCGCCGAGCGGTTCAAGCCCGCCCCGGGGCAGCCCCCGGAGCTGTGCCTGACCGAGATGGCGGTCTGGTCGGGCGACACGGTGAAGAAGGACCAGGACGGGTTCCTGTACTTCATCGGCCGCAAGGACGAGATGATCAAGACCTCGGGCTACCGGGTGAGCCCGACCGAGGTCGAAGAAGTGGCCTACGCGTCCGGGATGGTGGGCGATGCCGTGGCCGTGGCGGCTCCGCATCCGGATCTCGGGCAGGCGATCGTGCTGGTGGTCTCACGACCCTCCCACTGCGGGGCCGACCCTCTCCCGCTTCGGCGGGAGAGGGTCGGGGTGAGGGTCTGCTCTGCCTTCCTGAAATCCCGCCTCCCCAACTTCATGGTGCCGCACCACATCGCCTGGCTGCCCGAACTGCCGCGCAATCCGAACGGCAAGTTCGACCGCCCGGCGCTGGCGGCCCAGTTCAAGACCACCTTCAGGCCGCCAGCTGACCATGCTCGACGCCTTCAGCCAGCACGCGCCGCACCCGTACTTCGAGGCGAAGGACGGCGAACTGCTGATCGGCGGCCGCAAGGTCTCCGAGCTCGCGGCCGAGATCGGCCGCACGCCGTTCTACGCCTACGACCGCGCGGTGATGACCCGCAAGGTGCAGGAACTGCGGGCCGCCTTGCCGCCCGAGGTCGAGATCCACTACGCGATGAAGGCCAACCCGATGCCGGAGGTGGTGCGGCACTTCTGCGGCCTGGTGGACGGCATCGACCTGGCATCGGCGGGCGAGATGGACGTGGCGCTCGCCGCCGGCATGCGACCCGAGCTGCTGAGCTTCGCGGGCCCGGGCAAGACGCCGGCCGAACTCGAGCGCGCCGTGGCCGCGGGCGTCGTGATCAACATGGAATCGCGCGCTGGAGATGCGGCGCATCGCCGACATCGCCCGCCGCACCGGCACGCGCCCGAAGGTTGCCGTTCGCGTCAACCCGGACTTCGAGCTGAAGACCTCCGGCATGAAGATGGCGGGCGGCCCGAAGCAGTTCGGTGTCGACGCCGAGCGCGTGCCGCAGCTGCTCACCGAGCTGGCCACGCTGCCGCTCGAGTTCTGGGGCTTTCACATCTACAGCGGCTCGCAGAACCTGCGGCCCGAGATCCTGGTGGAGTCGCAGCAGAAGACCGCGGCGCTCGCGATCGAGCTGGCGCGGCACGCACCCTGCCCCGGTGCGCATGCTCAACCTCGGCGGCGGCTTCGGCATCCCGTACTTCCCGGGCGAGCAGCCGCTCGACCTGGCGCCGATCGGCGAGCAACCTGCGCACGCTGGTGCCGGTGATCAAGGCCGCGCTGCCGCAGGCCGCGATCGCGCTCGAACTCGGGCGCTACCTGGTCGGCGAGTCGGGCGTGTATGTCTGCCGCGTCATCGACAAGAAGATCTCGCGCGGCCAGATGTTCCTCGTCACGGATGGCGGGCTGCACCACCATCTGGCCGCCTCGGGCAACTTCGGCCAGGTGATCCGCAAGAACTACCCCGTGCTCGTCGCCAACCGGGTCGGCGCCGCCGCAACCGAGACGGCGTCGGTGGTCGGGCCGTTATGCACGCCGCTCGACCTGCTGGCCGACCGCATGGTGCTGGCCGAGGCGCAGGTGGGCGACCTCGTCGCGGTGTTTCAGTCCGGGGCGTACGGCTTCACCGCCAGTCCGCGGTCGTTCCTGTCGCACCCGGAGCCCGGCGGAGCGGGTGTTCTAGAGGCCGTCGAGCAGGCGCGCCAACTGGCCAGCCTGCGACTGCCGGGAATAACCTGCGACCCGCTCCGGCGGTGGCCGACGCCAGTCTCCGCTGCGCGCCGCCGCCATGAACTCGAGCAAGGCGCGCTCGATTTCATCCGGCGAATCCAGCGGCGCAAGAATGCCGGTGCCTGCCTGTTCCAGCGTACGCGCCGTATCGCCGACCGGGTCGGTGAGCGCCACGATGGGCCGCCCTGCCCGCAGGTACTCATAAAGCTTGGCCGGCACCTGCGCATTGCAGTTCGACGCCTGCAGTATCAGCAGCCCGTCGACGCTCATCATCTCCTGCAATGCCGCAAGGTAGTCCACGCCCGGCTCGAGACGCACGATGTCGTCGATGCACGCTCGCTGCACATCGTTGCGAAAGCCCGCCTCATCGCCGGATGCGCGAAGTACGAGTTGCAAGCTGTTGGCAGTGATGGCTCCCTTGCGCTTCAATGCAGCAATTGCCGCAAACAAATACGTGGGGTCACGCTCACTGCGGTAGACGATTCCGCTGTGCAGCAGCGTTGATCGGCCCATCTGCTGCCGCGACCGTTGCCCGGACGTCCACCGCCTCGGCCGCTCGCCGAAACGTCTCCTCGTCGAAGCCGTTCTGGATCAGTTCGATCGCCTCGCGGGAACCCGGGAACCTGCGCGAATACACGTCCGACCGCACCCGGTGTAGTGACGACGACTCGTGCGGCTCGGGCAAAGATCTCGCTGCTCCATGCGCTGCCACACGGCATTGATCGTGCGGATCCGCCGGGTAGTTGCCCTGCCACATCGGATCACGGAACTCGGCCACCCACGGCAGACCGGTCCGTCGCGCAACCTCCAGCCCGATACGATGGGCCGTGGCGATCGGAAACGTCGACCAGATTGCATCTACGTCGTATCGTCCGAATGAGGCGGAGGCCTTGCGGACCGCCCAGGTATCGCCAGGTACGCCCAGCGATCCGGAGTCGCCAGCAGCCGCGGATAGACGTCCCATCAGGCTCAACTGACGGGCAGCGTCGAAGCCCAGCGCACGATGCACCTCCAGATCGGCCGGAACCTCGTTGCCGGCCGCGTGGCCCGTCGCCTCATAGGCGGAGTCGGCAATGGTCAGACACGATCGGTCGCCAGCCGAATTCCGGCAGATGTTGCGCAAACCGCAAGAGTGCGCTGCACTCCGCTGCTGCCCAGAATCGGCGGGAAGTGAAACGCGATCATCAACACGGAACGCCGCGACCTCTCCGCAGCCTGCGGCCCTTGGTCAGGAGCTCCCGCGCCTTTATTCATCTAGTTCCGGGAATCCACGAGCTGCGCACGCGCCTGCCTAAGCGCCAGACTGCCGCTGCGCAGGAGCGGCCAACGGAAGCAAGCTCACATGGAACAACATGCGCGACTGTTCGGTCCACCGCGTGTGCCATTCCATCAGCCGGCCGTAAAACTCTACCCGCTGCACCGCCCGGTTGCGGAATGCCCACTCAAAGAGCTTCTCGTGCAGCAATTGCGCCGGCGAGTACGCCTTGAACGATTCATCGTAAGTCGTCTTGAGCAGGACCAGCGTAGCTGCGTCGCGTACACCAAAATCCACCGCGAGCGGCCGATCATCCAAGAGACAACACAAACGCCATCGCGCGGTGTTGGCTTGCGTACTCCGCCAGCATTGCCCGATAGAACAGACCCTGCCGATTGTCCGCAGAAATGGCCGTGCCCTCGCCCGCCTTCCAGCCATTGCTTTCCAGCTTGCGCAAACGCAAGGAATGCGCGGTCAACGTCCTCCGGGGCCTCCAGCACATCGAACCGCAATGCGGCGCCCTGTTCCTCGAGCTTGCGGCGGTGCTTCCGCAAGTTCTGCCGCAGGTTCTTGCCCCGAGCCTCCGAGTAGTCCTCGAAATTGCCTGTGATATCGACCCAACCAGTGGGCACATAGTCCATCGACTCGAAACGCCCGCCAGTCATCGGTCGAGGATCGAATCGCGGATCGAGTTGCGTCAAGTCCCAGGGACAGGGCGACGCCCGGCAGTTCTGCCAGCAGGGACCAGGTGAGTTGCTGCAGATCCTGGTTAGGCGCCATGATCCAGGGACCGAGCGGAAGTTGTGAAGGCTGGAAGGTCGACCACTGGCCTGGCGCTGCCGCGACAGCAGTGTCCCGGCGATCAATTGCCCGTTGCAGCGACCGAGCGCCAATCGCTCCTGCTTGCTACCGAATACGTTCAGAAGGTGACGCAGGAACGCGGCCTGCAGGAACGGCGGATAACCGGCCGTTTCGACGAGGTGATCCCACTCCGCCGCAACCGACGGCAGCAAGCCGGCATCCACGACCTGCCAGTCAATGATTCGCAAAGGCGCTCCCGGCTCGAATGTTCTCGAATTCTGGCACAACAGGCCTGCGTAGAGTGTGATGCCTTCGTCACCGATGACCCGCGGCGCGCGCCCGACCGTGAGCGCAATCACCGACTCCGTTATCATCCAGCGGTGACTCACGCGACCTCGAATTCCCAAGCAGCCCGTCCTTGACCCGGGTTTGTCAGGATCCCGGCACACCGATACCCCATCGCTTCTGGACCTGCCACGAAAGGCTCTTCACACGCAGTGGCCGATCGGCAATTCTGCTGGCACTCGAGTTGCTTGGTGTCAGGCGCGGCGATCATGTCCTCGTACCAACCTATCACTGCCCGACCATGATCGCCCCGGTCGAGAGCATCGGGGCAATCCCGTGACTTCTATCCGATCACTGCCACGGGTACGGCCGACCTCCGGCAGATCCGACCGACCCCTCGTACTCGCGCGATGCTGGTGCCGCATTTTTTTGGCCTGCCGCAACCGCTCGACCAGGTCGACGACTTCTGCCGAGCGAACTCCATCGCGTTGATCGAAGACTGCGCGCACAGTTTCTTTGGCTCCGCCGGCTCGGTACCGGTTGGTCGAACAGGGGACTTCGCCATCGGCAGCCTGCCGAAGTTTTTTCCTGTCACCGAGGGCGGACATCCTCGCGTCGTCAAAGCATGCGATTCCCGCGGACCTGCTTGCGAGGCCGATCAATTCGAAATGAATTCCGCGCAATATGGGACATGCTCGACCTATCGGCGCAAGCCGGACGGCTCGGGCTCATAGGTCGCGCGATTCGCGGAGCCAAGAAAGCACGGCACGTCATGCGAGGCCGTCATGGCGCACTGAACGAACAGTCAGAGTCGGAGCCCGATGATGACGTCCGGGAATCGTCGCTGAATGACCCATTGCTGTCACCAGCCCAGTGCTGTGCGTCCGAAGCGTGGGTGGTGACGCACTCGAACCTGCAGGCCAACGTCTCGGCGCGACGCAGGAACTACCTGCACCTGAAGCGGGCGCTCGACGCAAGCCCTTTTGCGGCGCCGAGTAGCGATCGAATTGCGCGCGGACCATGCGCCATATGTTCTGCCATTGATCATCAAGGGCGCAGACGCGGCGTACCAACGCATGCGCGACGCATCGCTGCCGGTGTTCCGATGGGACCGAATTTGGCCCGGGTCACAGTCGCAGGAAGGCGACGCCGCGCGGACCTGGTCGTCGAACCTGATACAGGTGGCCTGCCATCAGAGTCTTACGCCGTCGGACATCGACTTCATCGTCGGCTCACTACTTCAGGCGCTATCCCGCGACGCTACTTCGCATCGCTAGCAGACGCTCCTGCGGCGCGACGTCGACGCACGCCATCCAGCAGGTAAGATTCAGCACCTTCAGACCGACCGCCAAGCCACCAGAGCATGACTACCGTCGTGCAGTATGCGATTGCACCGGCGCTGATCTTGAACATCAGCGCTGCAATCGGGCTGGTGAAACGGACCGTCGTGTCCAGCAACATGACGGCAGCCGCCATAACGAGCGCCGCCACGATCGGCCGATACGCCGACCGGACCATGCCCCAGAGCTGCAGCTGCGGAAATGCCCGCTTGGCAAGGTAACCCATCACCAGCAGGCCGAATGCCGCAACCAGCAGGCGCACCTGCGCCACGCCTTCGGCGTCGGCGGCGGGAAACGCCAAGAGTAGCAGGCCCAACAACAGCGCCAGCCTGATGCAGTAATACGCCGCCAGCGTGCGAATGCGGCCCAATGCCAGCAGCATGTAGTGGTTGCTGTGGACCAGCGCCATGAATACGCCCGTCAGGGCCAGCCATTGCACCAGCCGCACCGCGCCATGCCACTGGTCGCCGAGCAGCAACGGAATCGCGTCCTGCGCCACCAGGGCCAGCCCCACCCCCGCGGGAATACCCACCAGCGCCTGGATGCCGAACGCCAGCAGCACGATCCTGCCGAACTCCTCCGGTCGTTCCCGCGCATCGACGAACGCCGGGAACATGACCCGGCCGAGCGGTGCGAGCAGGTCCGTGGTCGGCATGCTCGAGATCTCGTCGGCGAGCGTATAGGTGCCGACCGCCGCCGCATCCTGGCGCCGACCGATCACCAGTCGGTCGAGGCGGCCGTTCAGGTACCCCGCAATGTTCATCACGATGTTCCATTGCGAGAACGACCAGATGCCGGCCAGGCGGGACAGCGACCAGCGGGGACGGAAGGAATGCATGGAATAGCTGAGGAACACGCCCACCAGCCGGCCGGCCACGCTGCCCAGCACCAGTGCCCAGTACGAACGCAGCGTGAAGGCGAGCACGATGGTGACCACCGTGCCGAGGCAGCGCTTGATGAAGAAGAAGCGAAAGTCCCGGTCGAACTCCATGTTCTTCTGGAACATGACGATGCCGATGTTCTCGAGGCCGCCGATCAGCACGCTGAGCGCGATCACCCGCATGACGTCGGTGACTCGCAGGTCCTGGTAGTACTGCGCGACCAGCGGAGCGCCGAGCGCAAGCACCACCGCGACGATGGATGCCTGGCAGACGCGCAAGGTCCACGCCGTGTCGAAATCGTGCCGGTCCGCGGACTTGTTCTGGATCAGCGCCGCGTGCACGCCAAGGTCCAGCAACACGTCCACCAGCCCGACGACCACCATGGCCATCGCGACCAGGCCGAAGTCGGCGGGCGTGAGCAGGCGGGCCAGCACCAGGGTGCTGCCGAAGCCGATCAGGCGGTCCGTCCAGCGCATGGCGACGGACAGCAGCCCGCCTTTGAACGCGCCGGTGCCGGTCGAGGAAGTCATGCTGCGAAATACACCAGTGCCAGATAGGCACCACCCGCCAGCCAGGCGACCGGCAGCGCACCGATGGCGTGATCCACCAGCCTCAATGCCGGTGCCGTGCCCCGGCGCCGGCGGGTACTGCGCCACCACCACATCAGCAATTCCTGCAACGCGAAGGCGGCCAGCAACCAGCCCGTGACCTGGACGCGCCAGAAATAGAAATCCCTCCAGAACGGGTAAGTGTCGCTGGCCTTCTCGTACGCGTCATTGATGGCCCGCATCTTCGGCAGCGGGTCGACGCCCGGCACGAGTTCGACAGCCGCGTTGCGCCCTGCTGTGATGACGACAACCCGCATGGCCTGTCGCGAGATTCGCACGTCACACTGCCCGGTACCGAAGCAGACCTGCCAGTCCTCGGGGCCTCGCCAATGTTCGAAACGTACGGGTGCCGGCGTCGGCTGTCCGTCAGCTGCCAGGCTCGACCAGGCGGTCGCGACCGGTTGCCCGGACTCGTAGTTCACCTCAACGCTCGTGGCACGAGTGATCAATTCCGGCGCCATGCCCAGCGCCACCCAGCCGCCGAACGGTGCGTCGCGGCCGATCGATCGCCTTCGCCTCGAGTCGAGCCACTGAGCCCAGCGCCAGGCCCATTTTCTGGCCGGTCGCCTTGTCCCGGAAAACGAACTGCCGACCGTCGGATGAGGATTCGGCCGTCCAGCCGGGAAACGTGGTCCAGACGGACGACATGCGCCTTCACATCCGGCGATTCTCCATGGTCGATCACCAGCAACAGTTCCTCGCCGACCTGTACCAGTTGGCGCCGGATCGTCTCCGGACCGGATGCGTTGCTGCGCAGCAGATCGACGGCAATCAGCCCGTTGGAGGCCCCATGGGCCTTCAGGACCGTCTGCCGTGCACTGCGTGGTGCATCCTTCTCGAAGTGCGGAGCGTTCGAGCCGCGCCACCCGAGCGCGGCCTTCTGCAACGGGTGTCCGTATGGCCAGTAACCAACCCCCGTGACAAACGGCCGACCATGACTCCACGTCACGACACCCATCTCGTCGTCGTGCTTGTGCGCCCCAGTGGCAAAGTTGCCCCAGTGCACGACCATCGCTTGCTGTCCGGACCCGACCAGGTACCCAGCGACCGGAAAGACCTCGACGTCGTTCGACGGACGCGAGCTCGTTGTCGGCCCGGCCCGGTACCGACGCGCATGCCTGCAAGTCGACGGGGTCGGCGGCCGTATTGCCGATCATCGGCAGCGTGTGGTCCGGCCGGGCGAACAACTCGCAGGACGCGGCAGGCCCGGGCCAGCCTCTCGGTCACCTGCAGTTCGAGGTCTTCACCCAGCACCCGCTGGTAACTCGCCAGTGCCGCCAGCAGATTGGTGCCCAACCCGTGGTAGCCCGGCGAATGTTCCAGCACCACGCCTTCCGCGGATTGATAGAAGGCGAACTGCAGCTTCAAACGCGCCACGGCAACGCGTCGAAACTCGGGCGCCTCGGGAAGCGCCGGGAAAGCGGCCGCCACATGCAGCAGCGCCAGGTTCTGCATGACTCCGTGATTGGTGCGCACAGTGAAATGGCCCGGCTTGGCCAGCATGAGACCGGATCGCTGCACAAACCCCAGCAAGGCGCGCGCCGACTCGGGCTTGAACGCAGGCGACCCGCGCAGCAACGACCAGTAGCGCGTGAGCACCAGCACGCGCTGCGCGATGGCGTGGTCGTTCCAGAGAAATCCGATCGGCAGCACCCGCGACCGCTCGAAGGCCGCCCAGGCGTCGACGATGTCCCGGGCACCTTCCAGGAACGCAATATCGCCCGTCGCCTGGTACGCGTCGAGCAATACCTCGACGTGCGCGAGGCTGGCGAACCGAAGCTGCTGGGTGGGCCACCCCCACTGCAGGTCAACCTTGGCGAACGGCATCGCCAGCGGTCGGGTGCCGAAGTCACCGTCCGTCCATTGGCCGCGCAGAATGCGTTTGCCGAGGCCACGGCCTGTGACGGATCAAGGCTACCTCGCGACTCATAGTGGATGCCCGCAACCTCCGCCAAGGTTGGATTCGATGGATTGGCTCGAAGCTGCTCGACCGTGGCGGTCGCCGGCTCGGGGTTGCGCACGTGATAGTGCGCAAATTCCGGCCACCAGATGGCAGCCAGAACGAGCGCGAATGCTGCGACTCGCCACACCATGATTGCCGGATGCCGCAGGTTGTCTACTGGGCGCGCCCGGCAGGCAGCTTTTGCAGCTTGTTCTTGAGTCCCGGCAGCGGATACCCCAGCGCATACGCCCGTTCGGCATCGGCCCGAGCCGCCGGCACGTTACCCATGTCCAGTTGCAGCAAACCGCGGTTGTAAAACAACTCCGCGGAGGCATCGCCCTTCTTCTCCGCGGCCTGATACTCCGCGAGTGCTTCGTCCAATCTGCCGGCTCGATGCAGGTAGGTCGCGAACAGGCGACTCAGGATCGGGTCGTCGGGTGTGAAGCCGATCGCCCGGCGAAAGAAGCACTCGGCATCCCGCGGCTGGCGCTGTCGCAGCGCCACGGTTCGCCAGATCCCACCTGGCGAAAGACGCGAGAGCGCGATAATGATTCGGCACATGCCGCAAGGTGTAGTCGAGTCGATCGGCAGCGGGCTGGTACTTCCACGCTGCAGGGATTCCACTTGAGGCGAGAAGTGATACTCCTCGACGGTGCGAATGAACCCGCGATTGCCAGGGTCAGGATCGTTGTAGTTGAGAGGTCGGTGGTAAGTGTTGTCGTCAAGGCGCATGGAACACTGCGCCAACGCGGCACCCGTCACCGTGATCATCAGCAAGCCGGCTGCGACAGCCAACGTGGCTGCGCGCCCGGGACGAACCTCGTGGGTTATCATTGTGTAGTGCATCGCCAGAATACCAATTGCGCCCAAGGATACCCCACCCACTGCTCGCCAATGCTAGGCGGTGCGCCGCTGCCGGAGTGTGCGCTGCAAGACAGTTTCAAACTCCGGCTGCCGGCCAAACCCGCCGACACTAATCGGCAAGTTGTGACTCAAGCACTGCCCTGTTGTGCAGGTACAGTGCATAAGGCCTGACAGGATCGGCCGTCCTATGGCCTGGATTGCAACAAGATGCGGGACCTGATTATCGCACTGATCGCTTTCGGCGCCCTGCCCTACGTGCTGGTCAGGCCCCACGTCGGCATTCTGCTCTGGTCCTGGATCAGCTACATGAATCCCCACAAGCTGGCGTGGGGCTGGGCCCAGAACCTGCCACTCGCGCAGGTTGCGGGCATTACAACGATCCTGGCCATGCTCATGTCGTCCGAGAAGAAGCGACTGCCCATGACCGGGACGACGCTCATCTGGCTGTGCCTGATCGCGCTCTGCACGACCACTACGTTCTTTGCCTTCTATCCGGACGAAGCGTGGATTCAGTGGCAGAAGTTCATCAAGGTCCAGGTCGTCGCGCTGTTGACCCTGGTCCTGATCAACAGTCGCGAACGCTTGCGGCAGCTGATCTGGGTCATCGTGCTGTCCATCGGCTTCTATGGCGCCAAGGGCGGCTTCTATGTGCTGCGCACCGGCGGCGAGACCGGCCGCGTGTACGGCCCTCCCGGCGGGTTCATCTCCGGCAACAATGAACTTGCGCTGGCGCTGCTGATGATCCTGCCGCTGATGTTCTTCCTGCGGCGGCACGAGTCAAACATATGGCTCCGGCGCGGCCTTTGGCTGTTGATCGCGCTGACAGTGATCTCGATCCTCGGATCGTTCTCCAGGGGTGCGTTCCTGGGACTGCTCGGTTGCGGCGCATTCTTATGGTTGAAGAGCCATAAGAAATTCCCGATTGCCGTTGCCACCGTCATCGCGGCCGTTGCGATGTTCTTCCTGATGCCGCAGACCTGGTGGGACCGCATGGGGACCATCGAGACATATGACCAGGACAGTTCCGCACAGGGGCGGCTCGATGCCTGGCGGCTCGCCGTCGCTGTTGCCAATGATCGGCCGCTCGGTGGCGGCTTCAATTTCTGGTCGGCCGAGATCTATGACAGCTACAGCGTTGCGTTCATCAAGCCACAGTATGCCCACAGCATTTATTTCCAGATGCTGGGCGAGCATGGCTGGCCTGGATTGCTGCTCTTTCTGGCAATGATCGGCGCGACGTGGATGCAGGCCCGACGGCTAATTCGACAGACCTCCAGCGCGACAGACCTTGCCTGGGAGAATGACCTCTGCCGAATGGTGCAGGTTTGTCTGGTGGCCTACATGGTTGGAGGTGCCTTCCTCGGGCTTGCCTACTTCGACCTACCGTACCACCTTGTCGGAATGGTAGTCATCGTTGTCGGATTACTTGGCGCGTGCTCATTTCACCCGTACCAACGCCTCATCGTCTGCACCAGTTCCCGTCTAGCCTGAAAGTTCCGGCATTGCAGGATGGCGAACTGCGCCAGCCTCCAGCGTGGTCTTGCGTCCGATAAAAAACGACCCCGCGTGAATGACCTTGGCGACGTCATACCTCGCAATGATTCGATCAAGGTACTTCATCCAAAAAAGCAACCATTTGAACAGGTCGACGTTAACCCCATAGACCCTTCTACTATTGAAGGAGAAGAGAATCGCGAAGAAATGCACCAAGAGATGCTGCATGGTGGATGCCGGCCCACGATTGAAGCCGCTGTCGAGCCTCTCGAATGCCTCACAGAGGATCTCTACGCCATGGCAGGAGAATCGATAGTAATCATCAGGATCCGCGTGGAACGGAAACACAAACGGGACATTCACGTAAACGATTCCACCAGGCTTAAGAATCCTGTGGATTTCCGTCATGACCTTCCATGGATAGCGCACATGCTCAAGGACGCTGACTGTGACGACGCAGTCAACTGAACCGCTCTCCACCATGTGCAGATCGTGGGCATCCGCCACCAGATCCACCCCGGGTCCGGCGACAATGTCCACACAGATCACCCGTGCATCCGGCGGCGCAGAACCAAACACATAGGTTCCGCGTTCACCCTTGGAGCCAATGTCGAGGATCAGCGGACTCGGTGGCAACAACTCATAGGGATTGACCCTAAAACCGCGGAACAGATAGTTCGTTGAAGGTGGCTGCGGCAGCGAGTGATAGGCGTCGCGCAACAACCGGACCAGTCGCTCCCTCATTGCCGGCAACCCCCGTTTTTGTCTCCGGCCAATCAATCAGCACGCAATAGCAGTTCGCGCGCGATTCATCCCGGCAACTTGATCACCGACGCCGGCGCAAGAGGAGAAGTTACGGTCCCAATCGTCCTCCAGTCCTCGAACCAGACATGGCGGTTGTAGGTGCCCCGTGCATTCGCCGCCTCGAACACCGGCAGTTTCGCACCATTGCGGAATCCGAAACTGGTCGTGACGAAACTATCGGCGTCCATGCGCACAATGAAACTTAGATTGTCGGCAATGTGCTCCGCCACCCCGCCAAAGTACCAGAAGCAATCAAGTTTCGAGTCGAAGATCATGGAACCCCCGCGAGTCAGCAGCGCAGGATTTGACGGCACATAGTTCGAAAACGTCACCGTTCTGGCCGACCAGTCTACGGTCAGAACTTTGAACAACTTGTTCCCACTCGTGTTGTCCGCGATGGACACATAGCGTCGGATGCCGGGATTGGCGTTCGCACGAGAGGCGCCGGTGTCTTCGACCAAGACTGGTTGATACTCCGAACTGTTCGGAAAGCCAGTGCCGACAATTGTCGCGGATCGCACGGCACCCGTTGTAGTGTTGATGAAATACGACGGTGCCACCGAACACAGCAGTAGATACTGCGATTCGTCGGGGGAGACAATTGCAGTTGCGCCCTGCGGACCGCCGGTCGCTGCTATTGCGCCGAGAATGTTGTTATTGCCGTTGACCGCACCGACATCGACCCACGGTCCCTGACGGCCACTGGTAGTACCAAAGCGACTGCGGCGTCTGTCGATTGTTGATGTCGCCGCCCGAAATTCGGTAAAAGCGGGCCGATTTTGGCGCATAACGCTGCCAGTCATACGTGTGAGCCGAACACGGCATGTTGCCGCGCTTGGTAGCCACGATCGTGCCGTACCTGCCGCGGCATTACCCTCGGCAATTGTACACTGGGAATTCGGCGCGATCGACCATCCAACTGGTCGACCGGTCGCTCTCGCCAAAATCGTAAACCATTAGCCCATTGTTCACACTGACAGAGTGCCCGCCCCCAGAAAATAGTAGACGGCGGTCTGCAACGTCTTGTGCACCACCACTCCATGCGCCGATCACGCCCTTCAGTCCCGACGGCGCGTCGACCGCCTTAAACTCCGTCGGCTGAACATCCTGCAGAGTAACGCCAGCGCCGTTGCCAGGCGAAAAGTCCCCAGACAGGTGGCGAACTTCAAAGTCGGCCATGCCTACCATGTACGCGGCAAACTTGCCGATGGCGGGGCATCCCCACATGCCAACCCAAGTAGGGACCGCCCACGATAGAGATCATCCCAGGCGGGCACGGCCTCGTCTGCGCGTGTAATGCGGATGGAGCGATTGCGGCGCCAAGAATGCTAGTCGACGCCAACAAGAAGTCTCGCCTTTTCATTTTCACCTCAGGACAACTGCCACCAAGGAACGGCAATAAGGTCGTTGGGGTCGAACATCGGAACTTGCAAGCATGAAGTCATGCACAAAACGATCGCCACACCATATCTCGAATCCATTCTGTCGCGCGCCTATTGCGTCTTGACGTAGAACGCCAAGGTGCCGTTCTTACTTCGGAATCGGTATTGAGTTTCGGGACAGAATAATCTGCGTGTACGCAACATAATTCGTAACTCTGCACGATCCGCCGCCGCTCGATCCCTGATAGTGGTTCGGATTGTTTCGCGGCTGGAAATTGTTGTACGCCTCGCACTCGCTGTAGTTCGCCGCAGGCGGGTAGAAATGAATCGAGAATGTGTTGTTGCTGTAAAGCGTTGTCCACGACGTGTCACCCTCGTGCGCGGCGAACACCTCCAGAGTCGAGTCTGGCGTCAATCGATGCCCTGGCCTGATGTGGAACATGTACGTTTCCCACGTATCCGGTTCGATGATCCACTCGCGCCAGTGGAACGCCGACAGATCCGTAGGCGCCTTGGCCATCATGCTCCATGTACAGCCTGCCGACCGATGTCCGGCTTGATCATGAAATACAACTGCTGTGCCGTGGTCGTTGCAGACATTCTGGATGTAATTGAGCTTGCCTCGTGGCATTCCGGCGGCGAACCGCGATGCGCTGATCTTCTGACGGTACTGCAACCAGAACTCGTTGCCGTCAAACGTGTCGGTGTAGGTGTGCCAGCTTCCCGTGTCGTAGCCATTGACCGGCCACTTCGCGTCGTACAGTGCCTCGTAATCGGGGTGACCCCACCACGCACCTCGAAACTGATTGTGCTGAAACCGCCAGTCGGCGGAACGATCCTTGAATCCGTTTGCGATGCCAATGTCCGGAGTCAGCTTGCCGTTCTTCGGTGAACCGAAGGCGCCGAGTGGGCGATTCCACGAGTTCTTTCGGTCCAGGCTGAACGCTTCGCCAGCAGCGTGAGCCTTGGCGCCTTGCGCCGGCGTGCCACGGGTCACGTCGAGGTAATTTGGTCCCTTGGCGACGACCACCACGCGCTCGGCGACGTTTCCGCCGTACCCGAGCAGCACGCTCGCACCATCGGAGCCATACGATCCAACCACCGCCGGATCGGGGAACTCGGATACGTCCGTCAGGTACACGCGGGTCGACGTAGCATCAATCGGCTGCGCCAGCGTGGTGCCGATGATCCGATGCACCAGCGCCTTGCTGGTGCCCGGCGCAGGCACCGTGGCATCCACTCCGATGTCCTGCCAATGCGCAGCACGCGTCGGCGCAAGCGAATCCGCAGATGTATAGCGCCACGCCCGTGCCTCCTCCGGATCGGTAGAAGTCATGCGCCCAAACCACGCCCGGCGCCGTCGAACGACTCCTCCAGTCGGCAGCCGAACTGCCGGGACTGCAGCTTGCGGTGACCGAGGTTCCGCCACCCACCGACACACTGCCGGGTGGACACGGCTTGGATTGCGCCCGCCCGACGACCGGCATGAGTACGCCGGTGAGGCCAGCGGTCTTGAGCAAGAAATCTCGTCGCTTCATGGTCCTGCGCCTGGGGTCGGAAGTCTGATGGGACCCGCTAATGGTTTGCCTAATCGCCCGCCAAGTCTACCCTGCCGAACCCGCACCGGCCCTTCTAATGCGAACGACGTCAAGTTTCCGGCGGGCCTACCTGCGCAGCCAGGCCAGGATTGCGTCGTTCGCCGCCTGCAACCCGCCGCGGTTGGAAAAAGTGTGATCGGTGCCCGGTATGCGTACCCATGTGACGTTGGGCTGCGACGTAAGTTCCTTCCAGCCCGGATCCCGGGCGACCTGCAGTTCGAATTCCTGCGCAGTCAGGTCACCTTCGCTGATCAAGAGCAGCACGGGTCCCTTGAACCCACCGAGCCCCGCCTTCATGCCGCTCACGAAGTCCTGGCCGTTGGCCAACTCGCTGTCCCTGGCGCCCAAGCCCAGGGCCGTGAGCGCCGTTCGCAGATACGAACGCAGGGCACGACGCAGGTGCACCTTGCCTTCCAGGACACTGCTCCAGAAGGCCCGATCGAGCAGGCGCTCGCGGTAGTAGTGCCGGACCAGTGCCGTGGCACGGCCCGAGTCACTGCGCACCCAGGGATTGGCCAGTATCAAGCCGTTCACTGGTGGTTCCTGGGCCGCGAACATCAGCGCGGCGGACGCTCCGTCGCAGAGCCCGAACACCGTCACGCCGCGCGCGGTTGGAACCTCGGCTTGCAACGCCCGCAGCGCCTTGCGGATGTCGCGGCCGACCGTGTCGAACGTACGCATCTCCCCGGTGCTGTCGCCCATGCCGCGATAGTCGAAGCGCAGCACGGCGAATCCGGCCGTGCAGCATGCGCGCGCCATCTGCACGAACTGCCGATGGCTGCCCACGCGGTACTGCGGCCCGCCCACGATGATGAGGATCGCCCGCTCCGCCGGGCCCGACTCGGGCAGGTGCAGGATGCCGACGAGTTCCTCGCCGCCACAGTCGAACGTGATGCAGCGTTCCGGCATGCGTCAGGTCCCCGGCCGCGGCCCACTGCCACCGAGGTGCCCGACGGCAGTTCGCACGAACTCGGGGTTGACGACGATCTCCGTCGCTGCCCAGAAGGGCTCGCCAACGTGAGCGGACCACTCGATCTTCGAACCAGCCTCGCGGCTCTGCTCGATCAACCGTGCCGTGGCAGGTGGCGGCGTCGCCGCCGCCTCTCGCACCACATCGAGCCAGGCGATCTCACCCAGGGTCGGCGGCAAGCATCGAGGGCGTGGCAACGGACTCCAGATCGGCCGCCAGCCGGCCGCCGAGTCCATAGCCGGCCACTTCGATCGTCTCACCCTGCGCCAGCCGAGCCTTCAGGTCGGTCGCAGACTCGCGCGAACCGCTGATCATGTTGGCCGCGGTGCGCAATCGCAGGAACTGGCCGAGCGCCCGCGCCCCGTCGAAGACCGGATGCCACAGGACGGTGCGCGTCACGTTCGGCAGCAGGCCAGCCGCCTGCGCGCCGACGGCCAGGGCCGCGCCGAGGCGGATTGCCAGCAGGCCGCTGACGGTGTGCCCCTGCGCAGCGCTCCACTGCACGGCACCGCCCAGGTTGTTGCGCCAGGTCGCCCAGTCCGCGTCGGCGAAGTCGCCTTCGCTGTCGCCTGTGCCGTACAGGTCGGGCACCAGCGTGGCCACGCCGCGTCCGGCCAGCCCGAGCGCGACCTCGGTGACCATGCGGCGGCACTTGTTCATTTCTTCGGCAAACGGTGGCACGACCAGCACGCGGCCCGCCGACGGCCCGGCCGGCACGCCGCAGCAGCACGAAGATCGGCCCCTTCGTCCCCTGGACGAAATGTCCGGAGGCCTGCGCCCGGCTCACGCAGCCTGCTTCTGCGCGACGAACTCGGCCAGGGTGCCGACCGTTGCGAACACCTCGGCCGAGAGTTCGTCGTCTTCGATCGTCACGCCGAGTTCGTCCTCGATCATGGTGACGACCGTGACGACCGCCATCGAGTCGAACTCGGGCAGCCCGCCGAGCAACGGGCTGTCGGCCATGAGCTTGTCGGCGCGCTCACCCAGGTTGAGGGTGTCGCGGAGGATTTTTCTTGACGAGTAGCGAGGGTTTCCATGGCGCTGGAGGATAGCCGAAGGCTGCTGCAAACTCTTGGGACAGTTCAAAGTTTACGGGAATCCGGGCCGCTAGACTGCCATTTGCCCGGGATCTGCCCGCCGGATAGCCTGCATCGTGACCCAAGAATTCAGCGTCGACCTCGCCCACCCCGTCGCCTCCGGCGAGCCATTGCTTCGTGTCGCGCATTCGCAGGGCGTCAGCTGGGCCGACAGCGACGACGGCACCGCGACCGTCGGCCTGCTCGGCACCGTCGGTCGCGAGGCGGACGCCCGCCGCATTGCCAGCAGCCATCGTGGCACCGGGCAACGGCCGGCCGTGGTCGCTGCCGGCGAAGCCGGCCACGTGATCGTGGACCATGCCGCGCGCCGCGTCACCGTGGTCGCGCCCGAGATCGGGCTGCGGCAGGTGTACTGGCAGGCCGCACCCGGCCGGCTGCGGCTGGGTTCGGATGCACGCGGCTGTAACAGCGAGCGATGGCGGTCGGCCGGCGATCCGGCCGGCAGCGCTGTTCGACTACGTCTACTTCCACATGCTGCCCGGCCCCGACTCGATCTACGAGGGCGTTGCGAAGCTCGAAGCGGGACACAGCCTCGACTGGGACGGCCACCAGACGCGGATCGCGCGCTACTGGCAGCCGCGCTTCCTCGACGCCAGTCCGGTGCCCGAGGCGGAGGCGGCCGACGAGTTGCGGCAAGTGCTCGCCGCGGCCGTCGACCGCTGCCTGGCAACGCCCGCCCGTGCCGGCGCCTTCCTGAGCGGCGGCCTCGACAGTTCGACCGTGGCGGGCCTCGCCGCGCGGCAGCGGCCGGGCATCGCGACCGTCAGCATGGGCTTCGACGCGCAGGGCTACGACGAGATGCAGTTTGCGCGCATCGCCGCGCGCCGCTTCGGCACCACGCCGCTCGAGTACTACGTCACGCCGCAGGACGTGCTCGACACGCTGCCGCAGATTGCCGCGGCGTTTGCCGAGCCGTTCGGCAATTCGTCGGCCGCCGCCGCCTACCATTGCGCCCGCGTGGCGCGCGAGCACGGGCTCGAACTGCTGCTGGCCGGCGACGGTGGCGATGAGCTTTTCGGCGGCAACGAACGCTATGCCAAACAGCTCGTGTTCGAGCGCTACGGCCGCGTACCGGCCGTGTTGCGTCGCGGCCTGCTGGAACCGCTGCTGGGCAGCGTCACGCGCGTCACCCAAGCGTTTCCGTTCGGCAAGGCCGCGAGCTACGTGGCGCAGGCCAAGGTGCCGCTGCCCGACCGCTTGCAGGCCTACAACTTCCTGCATCGCCATCCGGCGCACGAAGTCTTCGAGCCGCAACTGCTGGCCTGCGTCGATGCCGCGGCGCCGCTCGAGCTGCTGCGCGAGGAGTACCGCGCACCGCACGCGTCCAGCGCCGTCGATCGCATGCTGTTCCTCGACTGGAAGTTCACGCTGCAGGACAACGACCTGGTCAAGGTCAACACCATGTGTCGCCTCGGTGGCGTCGCAGTGGCCTACCCGATGCTCGATCCCGCGGTGGTTGATTTCAGCCTGCGGGTACCGGCTCACTGGAAGGTGCACAAGGGCGAGCTGCGCTGGTTCTACAAGCGGGCGATGCGCGGGTTCCTGCCGGACGAGATCATCGGCAAGCGCAAGCACGGGTTCGGCCTGCCGTTTGGCGTGTGGACCCGCACCCACGAAGGCCTGCAGCGACTGTCGGCCGACGCGCTCGGTTCGCTGGCCGGGCGCGGCTACTTCCGGCCCGAGTTCCTGCAGTCGGCGTTGCGGCTGCACCGCGAGGGGCACGCGTCGTACTACGGCGAACTGGTGTGGATCCTGACGGCGCTGGAACTCTGGCTGCGCGCCCATGCCCCCGATGCACAGCTCTGACGACGGCGAGCGATCGCGCTGGCGCGAACTGCAATTCGCCGGCTGGCCCGAACTCTGCGCGTTCTCGGATACCTGCCGCAGCACCCTGCCGGTCGGCGGCCTCTATGAGGATCTCGAATACACGGCAGTGGCCCACGGCTGGCCCGACAAGCCGCTGCTGGTCCTCGCCCACGAGACCGACGGCCGCCTGGATGGGCTGTGCGCATTCACCGTCGACCATCTACCGCTCGCGTTCGCGGTCGGCCCCGTCGTGCTGATGCGTCGGCGAACCCGTCGCTACCACCTGTTCCAGGGGCCTGTGCTTGCTAGCCAGGATGACGACACCGCCACCAGTAGTTGCTTCGCGCATCTGGCCGGGCAGATGCCGGCCGACGCGGCGGCCTTCGCCTTTGCCGTGCCCGTCGAGTCACGCCTCTATGCACAGTTGACGGATCCCCGCAGCCCGATCCGGCGTCTGTTCCACGTATTGCCGTGGGGAGCCGAACAGCCGTCCTGCGCCATCCGGTGGCAAGGCTCCGTCGAGCAGTTTCTCTCAACGATCAGCGCCAACAGCCGGCACGATCTCAGGCGCCGTCGCAAGAAGTTCCTGGCAGATGCCGCGGCCCACGGTACGGTGCGGTGTTTCCAGTCGGCGGCCGAGGTGGACGAGTTCCTCCGCGACGGCATCCGCATTTCCGGGAAGACCTGGCAGAAAGCGGAACACGGTGCGGGCCTGGCACTCGACAGCGCGTATGAGCGCAAGATCCGGCACGCAGCGGCACGTAATGCGTTCCTCGGCTACATTCTGTATCTGGATGGCGAACCGGCCGCATTCCAGTACTGCCTTCTGTTCGGAGCGACCTGCATGGTCGAACAGATCGGCTATGACCCCGCAAGCACGCGCCGGCACCACGTCGGCAGCATCCTGTTCTTCGAGGTGCTGCACGACTTTGAAAGACGCCGGCTGCCCGTGACCCTGATCGATTTCTCGTCGACGGCCACCTTCTTCAAGCTGCGGACCACGAACACCCGCTTCCAGGTACGAAATTTCTACTTGTTCAAGCGGTCGGCCGCTGGCGCCGCTCTATATGCCGGGCTGCGCTGCACCGACGCCCTGTCACGGGGGCTCGGGCGACTGGCCGAGCGGTTCGGAATCAAGCGGAGCGTCCTACCGCCCGGCGTGTCTGCTGCCGGCGACTGATCCGCTCTGGGGACTGCCCCCGCGTGACCACACCGAAGCCAGTGGGCGAATGAACAGGGCCGAACTCCTGCGCAACAGCAGCAAGTCGATCAATTCCCCGCCCTCCTCGGCTCCGATGGTTCCCTTGTATCCGCTGTCGCCGGCGCCCAGGTCTACCCGGCCGAGGCCCTGAGCCATCGCATCGGTGAGATTGCGATATAGAACGATCTTGCCGGGACTGCAACGACTGAACTCTGGATCGTAACAGTTGGCAATCGCGTACTTGACGGGACCGCTGTTGAGGTCGAACGAGAACGCCACCGGCCTGCCACCCGCTCTCAGAACCAGTGCACTTAGATGTCCCGCGAACAACGGGTCCTTGATAGCCTCGCGCCAGAATGAACCGATTGCCGTCAGCCAGGAACTGTGACTCGCTGCGGTCGGTTCTTACGCCGACCCAACTTCGCTCTTCGATGCCTGCCAGCATCTCGACCACGCCGGTGGTCCAGTCGCGCCCGGAGATTCGGATCCAGTCAAGCGCACCATGCTCCGCAAGATGCCGTTCGTGTGCTCGGTTCTTGCGCACCGTTGTTCCGCGCGGCCAGCCGCCGTCCTGACGCAACTGCTGCAGATCGAGAACATAGGCCATGGCGAGCCGCTTGGTGGCGATGTACCAGCCTCCTGAGTGAGCCGCCGTGCGCAACAACGAGACGATCGGGTCGGTGGTCGCGATCGGGCCCAAACGCCAGATAAACCCCAGCGCTTTACGCGCCAGGGGATCGCCCAGGAACGCGACCAAATCGTCCGCGCCGAGGTCATGGGAGACCGCAATGCTGCGGAACGGCCAATAAGAACCTGGGACCGTACGCAGGAACGGCAGATGTCGCCGTATTGCCACCACTGGCACGGCGATGAGCGCACGACCGCTCGCGCGGCGGCCCACAATTGTCATGGGCTTTGCAGACGAGAATGCGGACACCGCCGCCTGGAACCATGCCCGTCTCAGGAATCGACGCGACGGCTCTGCCGCCTCCGCGACTTCGTCGATTGCTGAACTCAAACCCTCTTCGACGGTGACGATCACGCCGCTCTCCGCAGCAGCTTGCGCACCTTCGCCTTGATGCCCAGGCGTTCGAGCAAGCGACCCACCGTGACCGAGGCATGGTCGAGCAGCCGGTGGAACTGGATGCTGAGCAGGTTGACCGGCGTCGCCTCGAGCACATAGGTCTTGGCGCAGAGACAGTCATTCGTCG
Organism: uncultured Gammaproteobacteria bacterium; assembly: GCA_963731105.1. Classification (GTDB taxonomy): domain Bacteria; phylum Pseudomonadota; class Gammaproteobacteria; order Steroidobacterales; family Steroidobacteraceae; genus RPQJ01. The sequence goes on along the minus strand of CAVSUM010000004.1, from coordinate 229,080 downwards.
CAAACAGCCGCTTCTGCTCGCCCTCGCCCTCGGTGAAGTCGAACACCCTCAGGTCGCCGTCCGCGAACATTTTCTCCAGCATCAGGAACTGCAGCACCGTGCCGGGCGACAACGCCTGCTGCTCGCGGTCGAAGCCGACGTAGTCATAGGTGGCAACGCCATGCCGGCACAGGCAGAGCACGTAGGCGACCGGCTTGCCGCCCAGGAACAGCAAGTAGCCGCGCACTTCGCCGGCTGCCGCGCGCGCTTTCAGTTCGGCCGCGAACTCCGCGGACTGCGGCAGCCCGACACCGAGCAACCGCGCCTGGTACGTGCCCTCGGACAACGGCAAGGCCAGCCGCAGGAACTCGTCCATCTCCGCAGCGCCGCGCATTTCGCGCCACCGGATCTCGCCGCCGCTGGCTTCGGCGAAGCGCTTGACCTTGCGCCGCAGCGTCGAACGCGTCTTGCTGGAGAACGTGCCCAGGTACGCGTCGAACGTGCCCAGTCGAGCCAGGTCGACATAATAGTTGCGGAAGGTATAAGGGGTGTAATGCAGCCAGCCGCCACGACGCGCCAGCGTCGGCGGCGGTTGCGTCACGGGGTAGGTCGGAAAGAAGTAGAACCCGCGGCCCGGCTCGGAGCGCGGGCAACTCCGGGATGCCACCGTCCGGCGACTGCTCCAGGAAATGCCGGCGGTCGGCGAGACCGTGCAGGCGCCGTTCGAACAGCTTGAGTTCGCCGACCCGGTACGCGAGCGTCACATCAACCGCCTCGAACCGGGGCTCCGTCGGGTGGTGCATCAGTACCATCGCGACAGCAGTTGCTCCGCCATTCGCCATGAGGTGTGCCAGGCCCGCCCCGCAGACAACGACGGGACGCTTTCCTGAGTCTCCGCCAGGGCTTCGTTGTCCGCGACGAAGCGCGTCTCGAAACGGTCCCGGTGTGCGGCCAGGTAACGGCACAAGCCCTCGAAACGACGCATCACCAATCGCCGCGGTGAGATCGGCTTGCCGACGTTGATTCTCTCGGTCTTCACGAACTCGCCACTGTGTAGGACGATGGTGACCAGCGGTGCACCCGATGCCCGCAGGCACTCCAGGACGTGACGCATTTCAAAATAGCCGACCCCGACCAGGCTCAGCGGGCGGCCGCCTGCCGCAACACCGTCGTCGAAACGCGTGACGGGCACCTCGACGACGCCGTCGAGCCCGAAGGGCCGCTGGTACGACTCACGCCGTGGCAAGTCGGGCAGGCTCTGTGGGTGCGCGGTATTCAGGCTCGAGTCGATTCTGAGACCGGCGCGCAACAGCGCGCGCAGTGTGGCGCGATTGGCGCCCCAGTTGCCCGCGCGAAACGCCGTTGGCGGCTCAGCACCGGCCTCGACCAGCCGGTCGCGGGCCACGCAGATCAGGCGGTACTGCGCCTCCTCGTCGTATTCGCCGAGCGTAGGCCCCACGAACCGCGGCAACACCGGGCTGCGCGGGTCCGTGATCCACTCGGGGTGCAGGTGCAGTTCCACGCGCTGCCCGTGCGACTGGATCAGGCTGACCGCGTCGCGCAGCGGCTGCAGACCGAGCGCGAACGAGAACATCGGATCGACGAAAAACGTGGCACGCAAGCCGTGGCGCGACAGGACTTCGAGCTGGTACGGCAGGCCAAGTTGCCGGCCATTGCAGTCGCCCCAGAGGAATGCCGCAATTTCCTCGCGGCAGTCGGCCGTCGCCGGCAGCGGCACGTAGGGCCAGCGCCCGTCGTCCGGCGGCCAGACTTCTACGTCCACAGTGATCTGCACGCCGAGCGTCATTGCGCACCATCCCTGCAGACCATAACCCTATGCCTCCCTGGCAAATGCCACGAGCAGTCGCGCCAACCAACGCTCCGGCTGGCGATCCCACGGCGTGAAACGTGGCAGCTGAAACGGGTCGGACGCAGCCGAGGCCGCACCGGCCTGCGTCGAAACCGCAAGCTCGAAGCCATTATCCGCCACTAGTGCCCGGTCACGTACCGTGTAGTCGTCATTCAGGCGACCATTCGGGTAGGCAAACGCCCGTATCCGCTTGCCGGTGATTGCCGCCAGCGCGTCGCGGCTGTTGCCGATTTCGCGGGCGGCGTCCTGATCGTTCAACACCCTCAGGATGGGATGCGTGCAGGTGTGGGCACCGACCTCCATGCCCGCCGCCGCCAGCTGCCGGACCTGTGCCGTGCTCATCATCAGGTCACCCGGCAGTTCGGCCCCGATGGCATCCGCCAGGGCCGACGCCAGCTGCAGGCGTTCCACCGGGTCACGGTGCTTGATGGCGCGCAGGATGCGCTCGGCGACCGCGCCGCGCGCAGCATCATCGCCGAGCGTGACCGTGCCGAGGCCGACGGCCGCAAGGTCGAGGTGCGAGCCGCGGGCCCGACGCACCGCCTCGATGACCGTGTCGTTCCACATGCGACCGCCGTCGAGGAAGCCGGTCGCGACGAAGAACGTGGCATGCACGCCGTGACGCAGCAGGATCGGCAGGGCAATCTCCGCGTTGTCGGCATAGCCGTCGTCGAAGGTCACGGTCACTGCCCGCGGTGGCAGCGTGCCGGCCCGCAGCCCGGCGACTGCGTCGACCAGTGGCAACGGCGAGCAATGCCGCGCCAGCAGCGACATCTGCCAGTCGAACCGCGCGGCATCCACCTCGCCGGGGAACATCGGGTCGGGCCGCGCGTGCACGCGGTGGTAGATGAGGATGAGCAGCCGGTCGGCGCGCGTGGCCGGCAGAGCGTGTGCTAACGCGGAGACAGTGGAGGTGAGAATGGACATAGGATCAGGAGCCCTCTCCCCAACCCTCTCCCGCCACCGGCGGGAGAGGGTGGTGCGCAGCACCGGGTGAGGGAACTCTACTCACCACGTAACGGTACTTGCCGGACTTCTCCGGCGGAATGCCTTCGACACGCCGGATGCCGAGGACGCTGCCCGGCCCCATGCGCTTCAGGATGCCCGCACGGATCGCGGCTTCGACCTGCGGCGTCAGCTCGGGACCGGCCACCAGTTGCAGGTCGAGCGAATAGTCGGCCTCCTGCGTCAGCTTGAACGCCTGCACGCCCGGCTTGTCCCGCACCTCGTAGATCAACGCCAGCGCATGCATCGCGTTGCCGTCGCGGGTACGCACGAAGTCGGTATTGCGACCGAACACCTGCTGCAGCGCGGGCAGGCCGCGGCCGCACGGACAGGGTTCGGTTGCCAGCGTCGCCATGTCGCCGGTGCGGTAACGGATGAACGGAAAATCACCGGTGGCCAGGTGGGTGGTGACGATCTCGCCGCGCTGGCCCGGCGCCACCGCCCGCCCATGCTCGTCCACCAGTTCGACCACGATGTGCTCCGCCGACAGGTGCAGGGCACCCTGCGGACACTGGTGCGCAATGAACCCGGCGTCGCGTGATCCATAGCCATTGGCGACCGGGGCAGCGAACACGCGCTCGATGACCTCGCGTTGCGCCGGATACAGGGTCTCGCCCGTGGTGAACGCAACCCGCACGCCGCAATTCGTCATGGCACGCCCCCTGCGCTCGGCATGCCCGGCGAGCAACGCCAGCGCCGATGCATAGCCGAACAGCATGCGGGGCCGCCGGCGCGCCACTTCGTCGAGGTAGAGATCCATCTGCGCATCGGACATCTGGAACGCCGGCAGCAGACGACTGCGGAACAGCCTGTCCCGCCAGGCCTTGATGCGGTCCTGCTTGCCAAGCTCGACCGGTGAGCCCCAGAGCACCAACTCCGGGTCGCCAATGTCGACACCCCACCAGCGCGTGGCGCGCCATTTGGCCGCCACGTCGTGCGAAACACGGCCCATGCCCATGTAGAACACCAGCGGCTCGCCGCTCGAGCCGCCCGTGTTGTACCTGACCAGTTTGCCCGCCCGCACGGACCTGAGATCGTCGCCAGCCGCGCGAATCGCGGCCTTGTCGAGGAACGGCAGCCGCTCGAGATCCGCCGCCGACTGCACCCGCGCGGGATCGAAGCCGGCCCGGGCGAACACGTCGCGGAAGTACGGGACGTCGCGCCCGACCTGTTCCAGGAACGTGCGCAAGCGTTGGCCCTGGGCAGCGAGCAACTTTTCCTGCGGCCACCATTGCGAAGCCTCGAGCTCGCGGCGCAGCGCGACGCTGTGATGGCCCTTGAGGCGCTCGTGCAGCGGGAACAGCACGCGCGAGCGACACGTCGCCAGACTCGGCGTTGCTGTCAGCGTGCCTGCGTCACCGGCCGGCCGGTCGCCGCCGCTCCCCGGCCATGCTGCGGAACTCGGTCGAGCAACACTGCGACGCGTTCCGCCAGTCATTTTCCTCTGCCTACCGGCGGATCGCCGCGTGGTCCCAATCGGTGCCCAGCGCAGTCTCGAGCGCGTCGCACAACGCTGGTCGACGTCGTCATCGAACGGCACCGACTGACCCCGAAAGCTGTCTGGCCGATGCAGACGACCTCGGCATTGCCGCCGACGTCGGTTGCGACGACCGGACAGGCCGCAGGCCATGCGCTTCGAGCAGCACGTTGGCCCAGCCTTCGTTGCGGCTCGACAGCACGAACACTCCGCCGCCGACAGCGGACCTGCTGCACGCCCTCGCGAGGCAACCCGCCGAGGAAATGCACGCGTTCCTGCAGACGGCCGGCAACCTGCCGGTGCAATGCAGCGCTGAAGTCGACCTTCCGGGCCGCAGAACCGACGATCGAAGGTAATGCACCGTGGGGACCTGCGGCCAGCACTTGCGGCAGGCAGGCTGAGCGACTCGATGGAAGCCCTTGCGTTCGCACGAGGCCGCCGACGGTCACCAGCACCCGTGCGTCCAGTGGCAGCCGCAGCGCACGACGGGCGTCTGCGCGAGGCAGCGGGCTGAAGACACGTCGCGTCCACTCCGTTGCCGACGACCAGGACGTGGCCGGCGGCAGGCCCATTCCGCGCCAGCGCGCAAAGACCCTGGAGGAAGCGGGTGGGCACCCCAGGGCCGCCGCGTGGCGCAGATCGTGTCGCACGCGCGCGTGCCACGCAATGTGACCGACACCGGTACGCCCATGGCACGGCCCACTGCACCGCCGCGTAGCCGTCGGGATACCCGAAATGTGCGTCGATGATGTCGGCGCGGTCCTCGCGTCGCAGGGTGCACGGTGGCCCGGGCCCGAGCGCCATGACAGCCATCCGTCGAACCGTTTCAGCTCGCCCGGCACGCTCAGGTATCGCGGACGATAGACGTCGATGCCGTGATGTCGTTCGCGTACGCGGCATCGCCGGCCTGAAGTACGGCCGGAAGCGGCGCAGCAACGCCTTGCAGCGGAAACCACGGCTGCGGCGAAATCTACCGCCAGCGGCAACTCCTGCGCCACGCGGAACATCCGCTCACGGATGAAAATGCCCGCCGCGGCTGCGCCGGGCTCGGAAACAGCGAACTCCAGACGAGGATGCTCGGGCCGGGGCTAGCCATCGATGCGTCCGTCCCAGGGCGTGCGGAATAGACCCGTCGGTAGCGGGCCACGCTGACCTGCCAGTTGCGCTCGCGTTCGACGTACTGCCGCCCGGCCTGTCGCACTTCATCCCAGCTCGAGCGAGCCGCGAGCACGTCCCGGACGGCTCGTGCCAGGGCCGCCGGATCGGCGGGCCGGAACAGCCAGCCGGTGCTGCCGTCGTCGATCAGCTCGCGGTGCCCGCCGACGTCGGAGGCGATCAGCAGTCGCCCCTGTGCCATGGCTTCCAGCGGCTTGAGCGGCGTCACGGTCTCGGTGAGGCGCATCGACTTGCGCGGGTATACCAGCAGGTCCACCACGCTGTAGTAGCGCGGCACGTCGCCGTGCGGCACGCGGCCCGCAAACACCACGCGGTCGGCGATGCCCAGCCGTTGTGCCTGCGCCTTCAGCCGTTCTTCCTCGAACCCGCCGCCGACCAGCAGCAGCCGCGTGCGCGGTTCGAATTCCAGGATCTGCGGCAGCGCATCGAGCAACGTATCGAGCCCTTCGTAGCCGTAGAACGAGCCCAGGAAGCCGAGCGTGAACGCATCTTCGAGCCCGAGTTGTTGCTGCAACGCGCGATCCGGCGCACCGATCAGCGGGAACGACTGCGGGTCGACGGCATTCGGAATGACCGTGACGCCGGCATCGGACAGGCCGCGCGAGAGTATGTCCCGGCGCAGCCCCTCGCAGATCGTGGTTACGGCCGTGGCCCGCCGCAGCGTCCAGGTCTCGAGTGCGCGCGACAGCCGGTAACGAACGCTGCCCTCCGTGGTGGTGCCGTGGTCGACGGCAGCATCCTCCCATGACGCCCGCATTTCGTAGACGACCGGCAGCCCGTGCTGGCGCGCGGCCTGCAGCGCGGCCATGCCGTTCAGGCACGGCGAGTGGGCGTGCAGGATGTCCGGGCGAGTCCGCTCGACCACCTGCCCGATGCGGCGCGCCGTGTCGTGGACGACCGCCCACTGGTCGAGCAGCGGGCGGTCGCGCCAGCCACCGGGCGCGACCCGGGTGCGATAGAAGCGAAAGCCGTCCACCTCTTCCTCGTCCGCCGTTGCGCCGTAGTGCTTGGTCGAGGTGAGCTGCACCGTCTCCCAGCCGAGCCGACGCTGCTCCTTCAGGATCGCAAGCGTCCGGAAGGTGTAGCCGCTGTGTAGCGGGACGGAGTGGTCGAGAATATGGAGAATGCGGAGGGTCATCCGCCCCCGCAGGCCGCTGGTCGTGCCGGATGGTGCATGGTTCTGGAGGATAGCCGACCGCTGCGGCAAACTCTTGGGACAGTTCAAAGTTTACTTAAGGCGAGGCCGCTAGACTGCGATCAGGTAGCGGATTCGCGGCGCCACGGGGGTGCGGCTTGGCCAGTTTCGACACGGTGGCGACGGCGTGGCGCGCCATCTCCGACGCCGCAGCGCGCTTCGGCCAGGGGTCTGTTGTGCCACTGCGGCGCTTCCTGCACCTGTATCGGCAGCGTCGCTTCTCGCCGCGCGAGATCTATTTCAACGACCTGCTGAATCCCGTCGTCTCCGACGGCGCACTCGAGAACTATGCATCGCGCGAGGAACTGATCGCGCTCGACCAGAGATATGCCCTGCCCGCCTATCTGTGCCTGGCCGCGGACAAGGCGGTGTTCTACTCGGTGTGTGCCACCGCCGGGCTGCCCGCCCCGACCCTGCATGCGGTTTTCGACCGACCGTCCGGCTGGACACCGGCGGGCCAGCTGCTGACGACCGACGCCGAGTGGCATGCGCTGCTGCAGTCCATCGAGGGCGAGTTCATCGTCAAGCCCGCGCTCGGCCTGCAGGGACGCGGGGTCACTGCGCTGCGGCGCGACGGCGACGGTTTCGTCGACCATCTCGGGCAGCGCTATTCCGCCGCCACGCTGCACCAGCTGCTGCTCGGCCAGTCCGAACAGAACCTGTTCACCACCTCGTACGCGCACCATTCGCTCGCCGTCCGCTCCGGCAGCCACAAGTCGATCGTCCAGCAGCGCGTGTTCGCCCATGCGGCCATTGCCGGGTTGATCGGCTCGTCGGGCCTGTGCACGTGCCGACTGCCGACGGTCAGCCGGCCGGACCAACCGGCAGAAATCATCGGTTCGGCGATCCGCCTGATCAGCGGCAACAACATCATCGACAACCGGGGCCAGAGCACCGACGGCAACCTGTGGTGCAGCGTAGACACCGCCACCGGCCAGATCACCGAGGCCTTCCTCAGCCCGGACGGCGGCCGCACACTGCGCCGGGTTGAGGACCACCCGACTACGGGTCGCCGGATCGTCGGTTTCCAGATCCCGTGCTGGGAGGCCGCCTGCGCGCTCGCGCTGCGCGCCGCCGAGGTGTTCCGCCCACAGGGCCTGATCACCTGGGACATCGGCATCGGCACCGACGGGCCGGTCGTGATCGAGGGCAACGTGGGCGGCGACATGCTGCCGAGCCCGATGAACCGTCCGATCCGCACATTGCTTGAGCGGGGATCGCGCTGATGCTCGTCGAGGATGTACGAATTGCCGATATCGAGTGTGACCGTGCCGAGGTCCGCGCGACTTGCGGCGGCCAACCGCTCTACTTCCGAATGCCGGCTTCACGCCTGTGTCGCCAGTCGATCGGCGATGCGTTGCTGCTATCGACCCTCGTGCCGGCCATGCGCGCTGGCACGACGATTCGCCTGCCGATGGAATTCCCGGTTTCTGAGCAGCTAGCCGCGAACCTGGACGCGATCCAGCGCATCTACTGCGGCTGGAACGCAGGCCTGCACAAGGTCGCGCTGGAAGCGGAACTGCAGGCCCGGCACCGGAGCGACGGCCCGGTTGGGCTGTTCTATGCCGGCGGCGTGGATTCCTCCTTCAGCCTGCTCAGTCACCGCGACGAACTGGACGCCCTCATCCTCGTTTTCGGCTTCGATTTCACGCAGTCGGATGCGGAGATGGCAGAGAGCACGGCCCGCCACGCCCGGTTCGCCGGCCTGCTCGGCAAGCAACTGATTCCGGTCGAGACGAACCACAGTCGCTTCGTGCGCGAGCACGGCATCAGCCGCCTGTTCACCTTTGGCTCGACGCTGGCAGGCATTGCCCTGCTGCTCGGCCTGGCGAGGTGCTTCATCGCCACCGGCCATTCTTCGGCCAACCTGCGCCCCGACGGTTCGCACCCGATACTCGATCCGCTGTTTTCCAATGGCGCCACGACGCTCGTTCACGACGATGTCTCGGTCAACCGCCTGGAGAAGACCTGGGCAGTCGCACGACACCCGCTGCTGCTCGAGAATCTGCTGGTGTGCTGGGAGAATCCGAACGGCAACTGCGGCAGGTGTTCCAAATGCCTGCGGACGATGACGGCGCTGCGCCTGGCGGACGTGCAGGGCCCGTTCCCGCGCCTGGCCGACATGCACGCGCTGGGCCGTGCGGCGGCCAGCATGGAACCGGAGTACGTCATCGACATGCTGCTCGCGGCACGGGACAAGGGCGATCAAGAGGTGGCACGGCAACTGCGGCGCGGGCTCCGCGCGCACGATCGCAAGGAGGCGCTGCGCCACCTGGACAATGCGCTGCTGGGCGGCCGCCTCCAGCGCTGGCGGCGCAACCGCATCGGCGAGGAAGGTCGGCTGCTCAAGTTCGAGCCACGCCCGGACCTGGCGCCACGCTGATGCCTGCAGGGGGCGCAACCGCCGGACCGTTGGACACCATCGTCCGGTTCCTGGCCGACCTGCATCGCGGCGCTGCCTGCCATCGGGTCGCCTATCCGACCGCGTTGATTCGCGCCCTGCGGCTGTATGCGTTCGCACAGTTTTCGCGCGACGAGATCATCCGGTACGGCCTGTTCGTCCCGGCGATCGCCGGCGCCTTGCCGCTGCTGATCAGCAAGGAACGCTCGCTGGTGGCGCTGAACGCACTGAATCCGCCGCAGCACCAGTCGCTCACCGAGGACAAGGACGAGTTTCACCTGTTCTGCCGCCAGCACGACCTGCCGGTGCCAGCCTGCGTGGGCTGGACGCGCTCCGGGCGGTACTTCGACGGATCCGGCCTGCCGATCGACGGCGAGCACGCCTGGCAGCAGCACCTCGCGGACCACGCTACCGGACGACTTCATCGTCAAGCACCGTGCCGGCGCCTACGGGTCGGGCTTTGGTGCATTCCGCCGCGACAGGCGACGGCTGGCGACGGTCCGACAGCGGTGCAACCATCGCCTCGCCGCAACTCACCGATACGTTTGCCGACCTGAGCCGCGGGGCGGATTACATCGTCCAGGAACGGTTGTTCGATGCACCCGGACTCGCCCGGCTGTGTGGACGCAACGGCCTGCAGACCATGCGCATCAACACCTGGCTCGAGCCCGACGGTCGCGTATCGATCCTGTTCTACATGCTCAAGGTGCTGGTCGGCGCCACGATCGCCGACAATTTCTCGCTCGGACGCACGGGCAACCTCATTGCGCATGGCGATCCTGGCGACGGCGTGCTGCGTGGAGCCATCACCGTGCACGCGAGCGGCTCGGGGATGACATCGGTCGCCACGCATCCGGACACCGGCCTGCCGTTCGACGGATTCCCGATTCCCCACTGGCGCGATGCCATCGACCTGGCGTGCCGCGCACAGCGCGTCATGCCGCAGCTGCCGACGCTGGGGTGGGACATGGCCATCACGGCCCGCGGCCCGGTGATCATCGAGGCCAATGCGCGCTGGGACCCGCCGCTGTACGCACCGTTCCTGATGTCGCCGGAGAACTGGCGCCGGGTGTTCGGCGCCGCCGCTGCCGCGTGACCGGCGCTACGGCCGCTCGGCCCAGCGCCACTCCATGGGCCGCGAGCGCCACGGCACGCTCAGGCTCAGGCTGGTTCCAACCCGCTGCCAGCCGGCCTTGGCGCTCACGCGCAGCGATGCACAGTTCGACCACCAGACGCGGCTGAGCAGGGTCTCGTAACCCAGGTTGCGCATGCGGGCCGCGGTCAGTTGTTTCAATGCCGTGGCGTAGCCACGGCTGCGGCAGTCGACGACCGTGACCAGGTGCTCCGACGCCGCGGTGCGCGAACCAACCGTCCAGAACTCGTTGTCACGCAGGCGCGCGTCGACCCAGTACCACTGCAGGCAGACGATCCGGCTGCCCTGGCGCAATGCGAACGCCATCGCACCCGGACCCGCGAACGTCGCGGAGTCACGTATCTCGGGATCGAGGCTGGCGCGGACCGCGGATTCGTCCACGGCTTCGAACTGCAGCCCCGGTGGCGGACTGCTGGCCTGCGCCGTTTGATCGCGCAGGTCGAACCGCAGCACCCGATAGCACTGGTACTGCACGCCGAGCGATTTCGCAATGCTCCGCAGCACCTCGTGCAGCGTCATGGTCGCGCCGAATCCGTCGTGACGTTGCGCAGGAACGACTCGAACATGAGCACGGTCCACAGCGGCGAACTGTAGTCCCGGCGTGCCGGCCTGGTGCGCCTCGACGAGGTGCTCGAGGACCTTGCGGTCGAAGATGCCGGTTTCCGCCAGCGTGGAGCCCAGGATCCCGTCGCGCACGCGCTGCTTCAGCGGACCGCGGAACCAGCGGGCCAGCGGCACCGCAAAGCCCATCTTCGGCCGGTACATGATCTCGTGCGGCAGGTGCGGCTCCATGGCCTTCTTGAGGAAGTACTTGCCTTCCTGCCCCTGCACCTTGAGCGCATTCGGCAACGTGGCCAGCCACTCGACCAGCGGGTGGTCCATCAGCGGCTCGCGCACCTCGAGCGAGTGCGCCATGCTGGCACGGTCGACCTTGGTGTTGATGTCGCCCACCAGGTAGGTCTTCAGGTCGAGGTACTGTACCAGCGCCAGCGGGTCGTCGGTACCGGCGCGCGCGGCATGGCGCTCGAACACCTCGTTGACCCGATAGCCGCCGAGCCTGCCGCGGAAGGCCGGCGAGAACAACTGGCTGCGCATCGGTTCACGCACGATCGACACGCTGTGCAGGTAGGCCTCGACGCTGGTGCGGGCCAGCGACTCGAAGGTGGTCTTGGCGCGGAACATCCGCGGCGCCCAGTCGGCCTTGGGGTAGACGCGGCCGAGCAGTCCGAAAATCGGGCGTCGCACGCCCAGTGGCAGGGCCGAGCGCATGCGCTCTTCCATCAGGTGCATGCGGTAGCGCCGGTAGCCGGCGAAGTTCTCGTCGCCGCCGTCGCCCGACAGCGCCACCGTGACGTGCTTGCGGGCCAGCTGGCAGACCTGGTACGTGGGGATCGCCGAACTGTCGGCGTACGGTTCGTCGTAGATGCCGGCAAGCTGGTCGACGAGGTCGAAGTTGTCGCTCGTCACGTGGTCGACGAAGTGGCGCGTCTTGTATCGCTCCGCCACCTGCTGGGCAAAGCGCGTCTCGTCGAAGGCCGGATCGTCGAACGAGATGGAGCAGGTGTTGACCGGCTCGCTCGAGATGCGCGCCATGGTCGCGACCACGGCGCTCGAGTCGACGCCGCCCGACAGGAACGCGCCCGAGCGGCACCTCGGAGATCATGCGCAGGCGGATCGATTCCTCGAGGCGGCGGTTCAGTTCCTCGCAGGCTTCCTCGAGCGTGATCGGGCTCGCCAGCGTGAAGCGCACGTCCCAGTACTCGACCGGCTCGGGCACGGGCTGGCCGCGCTTCACGGTCAGCCTGTGGCCGGGCGGCAGCTTCTTCGTGCCGTTGAACACCGTGCGCGGCTCGGCCACGTAGCCGAGCGCGAAGTACTCCTCGACCGCGCAGGGGTCGATGTCGCGGCCCAGGCCAGGGTGCACCAGCAGCGACTTGAGCTCGGAACCGAACAGCAGCGTGCCGTCCGGCAGCACGCTGTAATACAGCGGCTTCACGCCGAGCCGGTCGCGCGCCATGAACAACGTCTCGCGGTTGCGGTCGTAGAGCGCGAACGCGAACATGCCGCGGAAGCGGTCCACGCAGCGCTCGCCCCACGCCTCCCAGGCATGGACGATCACCTCGGTGTCGCTGCGGGTGTGGAACACGTGGCCGAGCGCCTGCAGCTCGGGGATCAGTTCCTGGTAGTTGTAGATCTCGCCGTTGAACACCACCACCACCGAGCCGTCCTCGTTGTAGAGCGGCTGCTGGCCGGTGGCGATGTCGATGATCGACAGCCGCCGGTGGCCGAGGCCCACGCCGGGCTCCAGGTGCAGGCCCTCGCCGTCGGGGCCGCGGTGCGCCTGCGAGTCGTTCATGCGCTGCAGCAGCCCGCGATCGAAGTCGCGGCGCGAGCGGGTGTCGAAGAGGCCGGTGATGCCGCACATGGGTAGCGGATAGCGGATAGCGGATAGCGGATAGTCGGAAGAGGCATGGCGGTACGGCTAGCGGTCGGCCAATAGTTCGTCATAGAGGTTCAGATAGCGATCAACCATCGCGTCGAGGCTGAAATTCTGCACTACCCGGTTGCGGCCTGCCTTGCCGTGGGCCTGGCGGAGCGCCGGATCTGTGAGATAGGGCAAAAGCGCGTGTTCGAGCCCCTGCGGGTCGGCGAGATCGTACAGACGGCCGGTGACGCCGTCTGCGATGAGCTCAGGGTTGCCCCCCACCCTGCCCGCCACCACCGGCAGGCCCGTCGCCATGGCCTCCAGGATCGTGTTGGAGATGCCCTCGTTGATCGAGGGCAGCACGAACACGTCGAAGCTGCGCATCAGGTCCGGCGTGTCGCTGCGGGCGCCGGTGAAGGTCACGTGGTTGGAAATGCCAAGGGAGGCCGCCTGTGCCTCCAGGGAGGCTCGCAGGGGGCCATCGCCCACGATGGTGAGGCCGAGCCTGGGGATCGCGACTGGAGCTGGCGCAGAACGCCGCCAGGAGGCTCGACTGGTTCTTGACGGGGTCGAGGCGACCGACGGTGCCGATGGTGAGTCGGAGCCCTCACCCCGGCCCTCTCCCGCCAGGGCGGGAGAGTGGACCCTCTCCCACGACAGTGGGAGAGGGTTGGGGTGAGGGTCTGAACTCTCAGTATCCACGCCGCTGTAGAGCTGCCGGATGCGAGCCGGGATCGACGCCCACCGACGTCTTCCAGCCATCGTGCGATGTCCTGCGACATCGGCACGTAGCGATGGATCACCGGTCGGCAGGCGCGCCGGATGCGCAGGCCTCTTCGGGTTCAGCCCCTTTGGATCCGACGCCTCCCAGCCATGCTCACCGTGCACGCGGTGGCGGACGCCTGCCGCGCAGAGCGACCCACTGCATGTCCACGGTGCCGAGATTGCGCGTGTGGACGATCGCCGGGCGGCAGCTTGCGCAGCAGGCTCCACATGCGGCCGTAGGCGGCGAAGTCCTTGCCCGGCCGCTTGTCGAGCGAAATCACCTCGACATCCGTGCGACGGATGCGCTGGCGGAACTCCTCGCTGAATCCGGACAGGCAGACGATCGCGTGCCGGTAGCGTTCGGCCGGCAGGCGGTTGACGAGATTGACGAGCCCGTTCTCCAGCCCGCCGAAGTCGAGCCGATGGATGATGTGCGCGACCAGCGGCTGGCCGGCATGGGTCATGCGCCGCAGGCCTCGACCGCGAAGCCACTGCACGACGCACGCGCCATGGCTGTCGAGAAACTCCGCGAGCCGTTGCTCGGCCGTGTCGTCCATGGGCGTCGAGATCGTCACGATGCGCTCGGCGACAGGCGCCGCGCGTCAGGAACGCCGTGGCTTCGAGCGCCTTGGCCGCGAACTGGCTCACCACCGGCTGCTCGCCGACCACATACCAGTGCCAGACGAGCCGCTCGCGCCCGCCGTCGTTGACTACCAGCTGGCGAACCATGTGGCTCTTGCCGCCCGCAAACTCGACCGGATGACGCGAATCGTTGGCGAGGCTCTGGTGTTCGAATTCGGCAATGACGTTGCCGTAGGAAATCATCTCCGCGCCCAGCGTGTTGCCCAGGCCGTACACGGCGACGAACACATCGACCTCGGAGCCATCCGGGGCCCGGTAGACGCCTTGCGCCTCCTGCAGGCCACCCCGGTACTGCGGTCGCCAGCGGCCGGCGGCATCTGCCGGTCCCTGCCAGTTGGCCGCGCCAGCCGGCAGCCGGATCAGCTCGCCAGCGGCGGCCAGGCGGGCAGCGGCACTGGCCTTCGAGGCAGACAGGAACGGCGGCCCGGCCAGGGCCACGGCGCAGGCCAGCGCCAGTGGCCACCAGGTCCACACGGGCCGCGTCGGCGGATATTCGCCCGACGGTGCCACGGCCTTGGCCGGCTCGGCGTCGTCGTTCCAGCGGCGCGCCAACCAGAACAGCGCGAGCATCACGACCACGAAGAACACCCGGCCGAACATGACGTGCTCTTCGCCCGGGCCGAACCGCATCTGGGTCAGGTGCGATACCAGAATCGTGACGTAGACGCGTAGTCCATTCAGCACCACGGGCAGGACGACGAAGGCCACGACGCAGATGCTGCGCTTCAGCCAGCCGTTGAAGTTGAGGTAAGCGTACAGGCAGCCCAGCACCAGGCTGGTGATGAAATAGTTGAGTCCGCTGCAGGCGCGCGCCACCTCGAAGTTGCCGTCAGGAATGCTGATGTACATGTGCGAGCGCAGCACCGGCACTCCGCTCCACTGCAGCAGCACGGTCGCGAAATCGGCCGTGACCTGCATCAGCATCGGCACCAGCGCGCGGCCGAACGGCACCATGAAGAACAGGAACGCCAGCGGCACGATCAGGACGCGGGTCGCGCGCGGGCCGAGCGCCGCCAGCACCAGCGCCGGCACCAGCGCCACCGCCGCAAACTGCTCGACCACCAGCACGCCACTGCCGCGGGCGACGATCCAGGCGAGCGTGCACAGCGCCGCGGCGATCACTCCGAGCGACGAAGGTGCGAACGCCGTTTGGGCCAGCGCCGCGCGCTTGCGCCACGCCAGCCACAGGCTGATCGGCAGGATCAGCAGGCCGTGCGAAAACGCGTCGTCGCTGAACCACTTGTGTCCGATGGACAGCAGCGTGGAGCGATAGACGACGCCGACCGCAGCCAGCGCAATCACCAGCAACAGCACCAGCACGGCCTGTCGGCCGTCGAGACGCTGGCGAGGCTGGACGAGACCGCTCATGCAGCCTTCACCGCAGCCCGTGGCGAGGCCGTCGCCAGGTGGTCCACAACAGCCAGCCGAAGACGCCACTGGCCACGGCGAGAGAGCCGAGCGCCAGCCAGAACCGCTGACGGATTCGATCGAGGCTGCGCAGGTCCCTGGCGCTGACGTCGTCCGGGTAAACCTTCAGGCGCGGGTACTCCCCGACCAGGATGCCGGTCGCCCGCTCGGCGTGGCGCGACACACCGGCCGCCAGGCGCACCGGCAACGAACGGTCGTAGTCGAACACGTTGTTGCCCCATGCCAGCGCCAGTTGCGGCATGCCGCGGCGGTAGTAGTCGAGCGCTACGTCGTCGGACGGGAACGGGAAGCGTTGCGGCACGATGCGCTGGATTTCGATTGATCGCCCCGCGTCGGCCGGCGCGAGCAGGCGTTCGTGGACTTCGATAACCGACAGCGGTTCGCGCGATGCCGCGTCCAGGAAAAGCAGCGAATGATAGGAATCGACCAGCACCCATCTGCCGAGCCGCTGGTCGTAGATCTCGTTGAAGGCGTGCCCGGCACCGAAACCCTCGAAGGAGATGCTCCAGGTGCGCACCGGCAGCCCGGCCGCGACGGCAAGGCCGGTGAAGACCTGGGTGAAGTCGGCGCAGTAGCCGACGCCCTGCTGCGTGATGCCGGTGTACGCCTCGTGCAGCCCGGCCTGGATCGGGCCGTCGAGCCGCTGCGGCGCCCCCATCAGGTGCCGCGCCATGGCGAGTGCGAGGTCGAGCCCCTGCCGCGGTGCCCCACCCTCACTGACCCGCAGTCGATCGGCCGCCTGCTGGAACTCGGGGCTCGGTGCAGCGTCGTTCAGCAGGAAGCCCGGCGGCGTCTGCTGCGGCGTCCACTCGAAGTCAGCCGGCTGCCCGAGCTCGGCGACCAGCGCGTTGCGGATCTTGACCGCCTCTTCACCGGGGTCGCCAGGCTCAGCAGCCACAGGCCCGGAATCGCGATCCCAAGCAGGGCGGCAACGGTGTTGAGCCAGCGCCCTGCCATGCGCCTACCAGCAGACCCCGTGGTACTCGGTCGCCTTGACGCCCGCACGCGGCAAACCGACCAGGTCCACCACGATCTGTCCGGGGCGGGTGCGCTCGGCGATGGTCGGCGCCAGCTCGCGACCGGCGAGTCCGACGATCAGCACCTCGGCGTGGTCGATGACCGCGGCGCAATCCTGCGACATCAGGCTGCCGATGTGCGGGATGCTGTGCTCGATGTAGCGCTTGTTCGCACCGAGCAGCCGCGACAGGTTGACTTCCGGGTCGTAGATGCGCAGGTCGTAGCCCTTGCCGATCAGGCGCTCGGCGACTGCCACCAGCGGACTCTCGCGCAGGTCGTCGGTGCCCGGCTTGAAGCTGAGGCCCACCATGCCGATCTTGCGCTTGCCCGACTGCGCGACGAGGTCGAGGGCGTGGTCGATGTGCGCGCGGTTGCTGCCCATCACGTTGCCGAGCATCGGGGTCGTCACGTCGTTCTGCTTGCCGACGTAGGTGAGCGCGCGCAGGTCCTTCGGCAGGCACGAGCCGCCGAACGCAAAGCCTGGCTTCAGGTACACGGGCGAGATGTTGAGCCGCGTGTCCTTGCAGACGAGGTCCATCACCGCGCGCCCGTCGACGCCGACGCTGCGCGACAGGCGCCCGATCTCGTTGGCGAAGGTGATCTTGACCGCGTGGAAGGCATTGCAGGCGTACTTGAGCATCTCGGCGACGCCGACCGAGGTGACGATGAACTCGCACTGCAGGTGCCCGAAGACCTCGCGCAGCGCGTCCGCGGCGCGCGCGTCCTCGGTGCCGACCACCGTGAACGGCGGGTTGTCGTAGTCCTTGATCGAGCTGCCTTCGCGCAGGAACTCGGGCTGGAAGCCCAGGCCGAAGTCCACGTCGGCCTTCTTGCCGCTGGCGGACTCGAGCCCGGCCTTGACGACCGACTCCATGGCGCCCGGCTGCAGGGTCGAGCGCATGATCACGGTGTGGTAGCCGGCCTTGTCCTTGAGCGCGGCGCCGATCTGCTCGGAGACGCGACGCACGGCCGAGAGATCCTGGCTGCCGTTCGGGCTCGACGGCGTGCCGACGCAGATGAACGACAGATCGGTGGCGTGCACGGCCGCGGCCACGTCGTCGGTGACCGTCACGCGACCGTTCTTCACCACTTCGGCGGTGAGGTCCTGGATGCCCTCCTCCACGATCGGCGAGCGGCCGCTGCGGATCAGCTCGAGCTTGAGGGGATCGAGGTCCGCGCCCACGACCTGGTGCCCGTCGCGGGCCAGGCAGGCCATCGATACGGCGCCGACGTAACCGAGTCCAAAGATGCTGATTTTCATCGTCTTTTCGATTGGTTGCGGAATACCGTGATTCTAGGCCGCGGCCCGCTTCGCGAACTGTGAGGCAATCAGCGCATCCACGCGCCGCATGGAGGACGGCCAGCTGTGGTGCGAGAGCACGCGCTCGCGTCCGGCGCGCGCCAACTGTGTGCGCCATTCGGTGGACTGCAGGATGCCGAGCACGGCGTCGATCGACTGCTCGTGGGTGTCGTAGGCGAGCAGGTGCTCGCCCGGCACGGCGTCCACGCCGCCTACCGCCTGTCGGCTGCACACTACGGGCACGCCCATTGCCATGGACTCGAGGATCTTGTTCTGCGTGCCGCGTGCGATTTCGAGTGGGGCAATGGTCAACGCGGCGCGGGTTACGTAGGGCCGCACATCGGGCACCGAGCCGGTGACGGTGACGCCTGGCAGACTACCGAGCGCGCGGATTTCGGGCGACGGGTCGGCACCGACGATCTCGAAGCGCGTGCCGGGGCGGCGGCGCTGCAGTTCTGGCAGCACCTCCGCGCAGAACCTCGTCACCGCCTGCTGGTTCGGGAAGTAGTCCATGCGGCCGACGAAGCTGACGAGGTCGGGGTCGTACGGCTCCGGGGCGGGCTGGAAGAACTGCGCGTCGACGCCGTTGGGAAACCAGTCGGTCGGCCCGGTGGCACCGAGTGCCCGCAACGACTCCATTTCGGCACGCGTGGTGCAGGTCGCGAGGTCGAACTGCGCGGCCAGCTGTCGCTCCGTTCGCTCGAGCTTCACCGCCTCGAGCCAGTAGCCGGCCGACAGCGGGAACGGCTTGTGCTGTGAGTACTCGCGCCATTTCTGCGAGTCCATGTCGCCAAAATCGAGGATTTTCACCGTGGCGCGGATGTCGCGCACGTACGGCGCCACCGACGAGCAGTGGACGAACACCAGGTCGTAGGAAAATAGGGGACATTCACCTGTTTTCCCCGGCGCTCGGGACGGCGCGGGGAAAATAGGTGAATGTCCCCGAATTTTTTGTTGCAGGCGCGGCGAGTGGAAGTAGCCGAAGCTCGACGGCCGAGTGGTCGGTAGCCAGGCCACCATGCGCGGCCAGGCGACGCGGTCGTCCACGATCTCGATCAGCCGGTGGGAGCAATGCTGGCCGAGGCCCTCGGCTTCGTCGATCTCCGCCTGCGAGCGGGCCAGCGACGCGACCGTGACCTCGTGCCCCTGCTCGTGCAGGTGGCGGATGATGTTGAACGGCCGGATCTTGCCGCCCCGCTTCGGCGGGAACGGCACTCGATGGCACACGAACAGCACGCGCATCTTCGGCGGCGTCATGCGGCCAGCGCCTGCTTGAGGTGGTCCGCCACGCCCGCGGCACTCTGGCCGTCCAGGTACAGGCGGCACCAGATCTCGAGATTGATCAGCGCCATCAGGTGATCGGTGCGATCCGCCCTCTGCTGCTCGTGCTCGCGGATGGTGCGCTCGACGGCGTCCGGGTCGAGCAGGCCACGCCGCATCACGGACTCTCGCGACAGCACGTCGCGCAACACCGGCGCCAGCTCGGCCCGCAGCCAGGCGCCCATCGGCGCGCCGAAGCCGCGCTTCTCGCGATGCAGGATGCTGCCCGGCAGCACGCCCTCCAGCGAGCGCTTCATCAAGTGCTTGAGCTCACCGCCGCGCACCTTCAGGTGCCCTGGCATCGTCGCTGCAAGCTCCACCAGCCGCTGGTCGAGCAGCGGCACGCGGCATTCCAGGGACACCGCCATGCTCATCTTGTCGGTGAGCAGCAGCAGGTCGTCGGGCAACTGCGTCGCGAAGTCCACGTCCATCAACTGCCGCAGCGGATCGTCCGTCTGCGCATCCGACAAAGCCGCGAGCGATGCAATCGTCGAAGCCCGTCGGCAGGCCGCCGCTCAGCAGCGCCGCCCGCTCGCTCGCGTCGAACACCTGCATGTAGGCACGATAGCGCGCGTCGAACGGAAGCTTGTCGGCCTGCACGAACGCCTTGGCGAGTCGCATCTGGTTCAGCACCCGGCTGTGCCGGTCGCTTGGCAGCAGCCCCGCCAATGGCGCAATCACACCGGAACGGATCGCAGACGGAATGCGTCGGTACAGGCTACGGTAGTGCTCGTCGAGATAGCGCTTGTAACCGCCGAACAGCTCGTCGCCGCCGACCCCGGAGAGAATCACCGTGACGTCCTGCCGCGCGAACTTCGACACCAGGTATGTGGTGATGAACGCCGCATCGGCGATCGGCTCGTCCATGTGCCAGATCAGGTCGGGCAGCAGCGTAGCCACGTCCGGCTGCACGACGATCTCGTGGTGATCGGTGCCGAACAGCTCGGCCACCTGGCGCGCGTACGGCAGCTCGTTGTAGAGCTGCGCGCCGGTCGAGCCGTGGAAGCCGATGGAGTAGGTCTTGACGGGCCGCGAGCTGTGGCGGCGCATGAATGCCACCACTGCGCTCGAATCGACACCGCCCGAGAGGAACGCACCGATCGGCACGTCGCTCACCATCTGGTCGCGCACGGACCGTTCGAGCTCCGCCCGCACTGCTTCAACCCACTGGTCTTCGCTACGGGTCGTGTCGATTGCCGCGGGCAGGCGGTAGTAACGGTGCTTATGCACCCGCCCGCTCTCGGCAATCAACGCCGTGCCCGGTTCGAGCTTGCGCATGCCCTCGAAGATCGCGTTGGGCGCGCAGACGTAGCCCACCGACAGGTATTGCGCGAGCGCAGCCTGGTCCAACCGTGCCGTAACTCCGGGCACCGCCAGCAACGCCTTGGCTTCGGAGGCGAACATCAATTCGCGGCCGTCGAGACGGTAATAGACCGGCTTGATGCCAATCGCGTCGCGCGCCACGATCAGGCGGCGCCTGCGGCGGTCCCACAATGCCAGGCCGAACATGCCGTCGAGCTTGTTCAGGAAGGCGTCGCCGTATTCCTCGTAGGCGTGCACGGCGGTCTCGGAGTCGCTGTGCGTGGCGAACCGATGCCCCGCCGCTTCGAGGTCGCGCCGCAACTCTCGAAAGTTATAGATCTCGCCATTGCAAACCGCGACTACCTGGCCGTCCTCGCTCGCGATCGGTTGATGACCGCCGGCCACGTCGATGATGGACAGGCGGCGCATGCCAAGCAGGAGGTCGCCGTCCGAATACGCGCCAGAGTCGTCCGGTCCACGGTGCACGATCGCGTCGCCCATGCGGGCGAGCACCGCCGGTTCATGTCGGCGCTGCCCGTCGAGCGAAAGAATGCCGTAGATGCCGCACATGTGCCGGCCCTAACCCAGGTACTTCGCCACCGGCGGCCCGATCAGCTGCGTGAGCCCGAGCGGCATCCTGCGCCACAGCTCGATCGCCTTGCCGTACTTCGGGTTGGTGGGGCTCAGGTTGGGCATTTCCTTGCGCTTCACGAGGAAGTACTCGTAGTACAGCGGCTCGGGCTCGAAGCCCCAGTAGGTCTTGAAGTCGAACGCGCCGGTGCCGCGCTTGCTGCGGCCGTAGTCGAACAGCCGGCAGCCTCGCTCGCGCGCCCGCTCCATGACCTGCCAGTACATGAAGTCGTTGCCGGCGACGGCGCGTGCTTCCTGCGTGCCGCCGCCGTAATACGGCAGCACCTCGTCGCGGAAGTAGAAATTGAGCACGCTCGCCACCGCCCGGTCGCCCTTGAGGATGGTGACGATGTCGCAGGCGTCGCCGAAGATCTCCTGCAGGATCTCCAGGTAGCGCCGCGCAAACACCGGCGTCCCCAGGTTGCGCAGGCTCTCCGAGTACATGTCGTAGAGTCGCCGTGCGTCGCGGTCGACCTCGACGCGCAGTTCCTCCTTGATGCCCTTGCGCACCATCGCGCGCTGCTTGCGCGGGATGGCGAGCATGTTCTTCTCGGAGTCCGGGTCGATCGCCTTGCGGAACGTGACGTACAGGTCCTTGCACGGCCAGTCCGGATGCCGACGCCGGCGGTTGCGCATCTCCAGGTGCTCGACGCCGAGGCGGCGCGCGAGGTCGCAGGCGGATCGTTCGAGCGCCGCGTGCGCGTCCTCGTCGGCCGCGACGATGCCGCCGTAGACGCAGAACGGCGTCGAGACCAGCGCGTGGCCGAACAGCAGGCTCTTTACCTCGGCGAGCGGCAGCACGCCGACAATCTCGCCGTTGCGCTCGGCGAGCAGGTAATGCGTGCGGTGGCCAAACGCACGGTGCAGCACGTCCTGCCACTCGGCCAGGTGGAAAAACGTGCCTTCGGGGTGTGCGCGGACAAACGCGTTCCATGCCTGCCGATCGGACTCGGCAAAGCTTCTTACTCCCTCTCCCACTTCAGTGGGAGAGGGTTGGGGTGAGGGCTCCGGAATGCCCTCACCCGCCCTGCGGGCGACCTCTCCCGCGGGAGCGGGAGAGGTGAGATCAAGCGCCAAAGACCTCATCCATGCGTCCCCATTCGAAGTCCCTGAGCAGGCGTTCCAGGCGTCCGTGCATTGCGTTCAGGTTGAGGTAGTGCCGGAAGCGCGACTTGAGCGGTGCATCCTTGACCCGCGGTTGACCGGGATCGACCTCCCACGGGTGGAAATAGAACAGCCCCGATTGCCGGTCCTGTTCGTTCACCCGCGCGAGCATCCGGCGGAACGCCGCGTACGGCAGCAGCCGGAAGTAGCCACCACCGCCACAGGGGTAGTTGCGGCCGCCCAGGCGCACGGTGGTCACGGGAATCTCGAGGATGGCGTCCGGCCGGATGCGGAACGGGAACCGCGGCGCCTCCGGCATGCCGTACAGGTCATGGCGGATCGGGTAGATGCTGGAGCTGTAGACGTGGCCGGTCTCCTGCAGCACGTCGAGCGCCCAGAGATTCTTGCCGTTGATCGAGTAGCTCGGGGCACGGTAGCCACGCACCGCCACCCCGCCGATGGCCTCGAGGATGGCCTTGGTCTTCACCACGTCCGCGCGAAACTGCTCCGCCGTGAAATGGTGTATCCGGGTGTGGTCGTAGCCGTGGCTCGCCAGTTCATGGCCATCGGCCACGATGCGCTTCACCAGGGCCGGGTGTCGCTCCGCGATCCAGCCCAGCACGAAGAACGTGGCCTTGTTGCCGTGCGCGGCGAACAGGTCGAGCACGCGGCCCGTGTTGAACTCGACGCGCGATTCGGCCACCTCCCACGCATCGCGCGGGATGGTGCGCTCGAATGCGGCGACCTGGAAATATTCCTCGACGTCGACCGTCAGCGCATTGCGCATCAAGGCGTCCAGCGGGCCCGCAGGCCGACCCACCAGCCGTCGTAGTCCGTGCCGAGGTCGGTGACCAGGGCGCCGTCGCTGTTGCGGACCAGGTAACCCGCCTCGCCGCTCAACGTGAGTTTCTCGCCGGAGCGCCGGTTCACACGCAGCGTGGCCGTGGTATCGCGGTAATCGGAACTGCGCGACACGCCCGGCAGGTCGTCGGACGCGTATTCATACCAGTTGTACGACAGACCGAAGTCCGCCGTCAGGTTCGACGCCAGCTGCCGCGTCGCGCCGAAGGCCACGCCGGTCTGGGTCTCGTCCTGCCGCACCGACTGCAGGTAGTCGCGCTCGAACTGGTAGGCCGACAGGCCCATCGTGGTGCGCGACCCGGCGGCGCGCACCCCGGCCCTCGCATTGCGGGCGACGTAGGGTGTGGAGTTGAGGCGGCCGGCCCCGGCATCCGGCAAGCCGGGCGGCAGGTTGCCCGGGTCGAAGTCCCCGAGGCTCAGCGTGCGGGTCTCGACGGTCGGTTCCTCGCTGTAGGAGGCGTCGAACTCGAGGATGCGCGCGCGGTGCGTGACCGACAGCAGCCAGGTGTTGCCGAAGAAGCGCTCGCCGATGCGTGCCTCGGCCAGGGTGCGCTCGTTCGGGCTGTAGCGCAGGCCGGCATCCCAGAACGTCGAGTCGAGGCCGCCCTGCGTGGTGTCGGCGTCGAGGTCGGACTCCTGGCCGACGCGGCCCACGATCGCGAGCGTACGCCTCACCCGCACGCCGCCATCGATGCCGAGGCGCTCGTATTTGTACGGCAGCGCGGACTCGTACTCCGAGCGCTGCCAGTCGTAGAACACCGTCCCAAGCAGGTTGGCACTGGCGTCGGCCGCGGTGCCGAAGCTCAGGTTGATGGCCTCGTCGGTCGAGTCCTGGTTCGAGACAAAACCCACCACGGGCTGGCCCTTGCCCTCGTTGAGATACCACGTGCGGCCATAGGTGTACTGCGCGATCCCCTCGAGGTCGCCGAAGCGGTGACGCAGCAGCGGGCTCAGGCTGGCGGTGGCCAGTTCGGTAAGATTGCCCGCGCCGAAGATACCGAGGCCGCCGTAGTTGGCGCTGACGCGCGGGTCGATCACCGCGTCGTCATAGGTTGCCTGGCCGCGCAGGCTGAACCACTCCGGCACCACGTTCCACTCGCCGTTGGCGCCGAGGCGCTGGGACACGTCGTTGAAGTCGCTGTCCTCCCACCATCGCGCGATCAGCGAGTAGTCGATGGCGGCGCGGGCCGTGCCCGAGGAGTAGGACGCATAGAACCCCGGCGCAGCCTCGAAGCCTGCCGTGTCGATCTGCGGCTCGCCGTCGGCGGCAAGATCGATGTTGGCCACGTACTGCACCGCGGCCTCGATGCGCGGCTCGAACACGCCGCCCTTGGGCAGCTCGGTCTGCCCGACGCCGCTGCCGATCTGCCACCGTTGCGGCGCCTGGAACGGCACGGTTTGCGCCGCCGCGGTGCCGGCAACCGCCAGCAGTGCCGCGACCGCCGCCGGAAGTGATGGATTTTTCATGTGCGCTTCTCACGCTGCGACTCGTGCGCGCGCGGCCCCTGGTCGCCGTACTGGCCGCGATACCCGTAGCCGTAGCCGTAGTAGTAATGCCCATAGTATCGGCTCAGCGCCGACGGCTTGCAGCGGTTCAGGACCGCGCTGACCGGCGCCTCCTTGTCCACCAGTGCCAGAGCGTCCTGCACGGCCTGCTGCGGCGTCGAGTCGGCCTGCACCACGATCAGCACCTGGCCTGCCAGGCGCGTCGCGACCTGCGCCTCGTTGGTCGCCAGCAGCGGTGGCGAGTCGAGGATGATCACGCCGTTGCCGACGCGGCGGCTCAGCGCAGCAATGATCTGCGGCATGCGGCTGCCCGCGAAGAACTCGGGCGCCTGCGGGTGCCACTTGCCGGCCGGCACGAAGAACAGGCCGTCGATGTCCGTCTGGTAGGTGACGGTATTCACGTCGCGCTCGAGGTCCTCGAGTGCGTCGTTCAGGCCCGCCCGCCCTTCGAGGCCGAGCGACGGCGTGAGGCCGGGTCTCGCTACGTCCGCGTCCACCAGCACGGCACGCATTTCGCGGTCGCGCACGATGCTGAGCGCGAGGTTGAGCGACGTGAAGGTCTTGCCCTCCCCGGGCAGCGCGCTGGTCACGAGGATGACGTTGTTGCGGGCCGGCGTGGCGCCGTCGACGCCCGCGATCGAGCGCAACAGCGGCCACTTGATGCGCCGGATTTCCTCCTCGGTCTGCTCCGCCATCGCGGCCGACGGCAGCCGTCCGCTCGCGCGCAGCGCCTCGATGTCCACGTGCACGATGGCCTTGAGGTCGCGAGCGGTCAGGCCTGGATCCACAGTGGAGGCCGTGGGCTCTGGGCCGTGGGCCGTTGGCGGAGGCGCGGCAGCTGCCGTCGCGGCGGCGGTCGCCATCAATGGCTCCACCGGCGACTCGGGTGTCGCGGCCGGCGTGGCGGCGCCGGCCCTGGCCTGGGCCTGGGCCTGGGCCTGGGCTTTCTGGAGGGCGCGTTCGACGATGCTCATGCGTTCGGCTCCTCAGCCCACGACGGCGCGCAGCGCGGCGCGCAGCGGTGCGGTCAATACGAGGTTCAACAGGAACACCATCAGCAGCATGCTGACCGCGGCCCCCACCAGCAGCCCCTGGCGCCGGTACCAGGGCACGAACGCGGTCTGCACCGCAGCGGTGATGGCGCCGATCACCGGCACGCCGGTGATCTTCTGCAGCAGGTCGCGGGTCGCAAATGTGGGGTTCAGCTGCGCGAGCAGCACCGCCAGCCCCAGGCCGGCGCCCAGCGCCGCGAGCAACACCATCGTGTTGAGCAGCGCGCGTTCCGGCCCGCTCGGCTTGAACGGCACCAGCGGCGGCTCGATGACGCGGAACTTGACGTTGTCGCCGCTCTGCTCCGCCGACTCCGAGATGCGCGCCGACTCGAGGCGCTCGACCAGCGTGTCGTAGTTGCGCTTATTGACCTCGTAGTCGCGGTTGAGGCGCGAGAGTTCGGCCTCGACCTCGGGTATCGACTGGACCTTGCTGCGCAGGTCGGCCACCAGCGACTGCTGGGCCGCCATGTGGCCGCGCAGGGCCGCCAGGTCGGCATCGGCCTGGCTGAGCGACAACCGCAGGTTCTGGTAGACGGGATTCATGTCGAGGCTGCGCACCATCGCCTGGTCCTCGGTCAGGCCGCCGCCCGGCGCGGCCACTGCGGAGGACATCTTCGCCCCGGCGCGCTTCTCGGCCTCGAGCCCGGCGATGGTCTGGTTGAGCGCCTGCACCTGCGGGTGCTTTTCCGTGTACTGCAGCAGCAACTGGTCGCGCTGCGCCTTGAAGCGCGCGATCTGCCCGTCGATCGGGTTGCCTTCCGCCGAGCCCATCAGCCCGAAGGTCGGTTCCTCGCCGGCGAGCTGCCGCGCCAGCTCGTCGCGCCGCGTCTGCATCTGCGCGTAGGCCTGGCGCAGCTGCTGCAGCGTGTTCATCTCCTGCTCGAGGCGCCCGTAGTAGCCGCCGTCCGAGCCCGGCATGGTGCCGACATTCTCCTGCTTGAAGCGGGCGAGGCGATCCTCCGCCTGGACCAGCTTCTGCTCGTAGTCCTTGATCTGCGACTCGAGGAAGCGCTGCGCCACCTCGGTGTCCGAGCGCTTCAGCCCGAGGCTGTCCTCCATGAAGGTGTCGAGCAGCGTGCGTACCACGCGATGCGCCACCTGCGGATCGTTGTCGTCGAAGGACACCTGGAAGGTGTTGCGCGTGGCCGGCCCGTCCGGACGGCCGAGCTGGATGCGCTGCGCCAGCGAGTCGATGACGGCCTCCTGCTCCTTGCGGGTCCTGGCGCCCAGCATCAGGTCGGTCGTCTGCGCGACCTTCTCGAGGTTCGGCCGGCTCAGCATCACGGCCTGCATCATGCCCACCTGGCTCATGACGTCGCGGTCGACGGCCAGGCCCGCCAGCAGCGGCGCCAGCAGCGACTCGGTGTCCACGTACACCTGGGTGCTCGAGGTGTACTTGTCGGGGATGAACTGCACGCCGATCCAGCCCGCCACGGCGACCAGCCAGGCGACTCCGACCGCGACCCAGCGGAAGCGCCACGCACCGCGCAGCAGTGACAAGACCTGGGAAATGACGTCTTGCATGCGAGCCTCAGAACCGGCTTTCGGGGATGATCAGCACGTCGCCAGGCCGCATCGCGACGTTGGCGGAGATGTCGCCTTGGTCGAGCAGGTCGCGCAGGCGCACGGTGGTGCGTGTCTGCTGCCCGTTCTCGGTGCGCACCAGCACGGCCCGGTTGCCTGCCGCGAACTCGGCGAGGCCGCCCACGGCGATCATCACGTCGAGCAGCGACATGTTGGCACGGTAGTTCAACGACTGCGGCTTCGAGGCCTGGCCGACGACCCGGATCTGGTCGGCGTATGCGCCCACGAAGCCCGTGACCATCACGCTGACGGTCGGGTTGCGTACGTACTCGGCGAGCGCCACCTCGAGGTCCTTCGCGAGCTGCGTGGCGGTCTTGCCCTCGGCCGGCACGCCGGCGATGAGCGGAGTCGAGATCATGCCGTCCGGCCGCACCGGCACGGTCACCGTCAGTTCGGGCTGGTTCCAGACGAACACCTGCAGCGTGTCGCCGGGACCGATCCGGTACTCGCTCTGCTCCGCGACCGGAACCGGCGGGGCCGCCACGCTGGTCGTCGGCTGCGAGCCGCAGCCGGCGAGCAGGCTCGCCACGGCGGCGAGCGCCAAAGTGCAGATCGGGGCCAAGCGGCGCGTTCGATGAGACTTCTGGTCCATGTTGTGTTCTCGGGACTCGGGTGGGCCTGGGCTTACTTCGACAGCTGCTCGAGCAGCCTCTCGGCGTCCGCCTTCTGGTCCGGCGGCATCTGTCCATACACGGCCTTCTTGAGCAGCGCGACGGCCTCGGCGGTGTCGCCCCGCTTGGCGAGCGCGGCTGCGTAGTGGTACTGCACTTCGGCGGTGTCCGGCATGCCCGCGGCGGCCTCGCGGAGCAACTGCAGCGACTTGTCCGAGGGATCGCGCTTGAACAGGATCCAGCCGTAGGTGTCCTGGATCGCGGCGGACTTGGGTGCCAGCTTGTAGGCGCGCTCGGCCAGCTCGAGCGCCTTGGGGTTACCCTTGCCGTCGTAGAGCACGGCGAGGTTGTTGAGCAGCACGGCATTGTCCGGCGCCTTCGCCAGCGACTGCTCGTAGAGCTTGATGGCGCCGTCGACGTCGCCCTTGCGCTGGCGTACGTCGGCCAGCACCGCGACGACCCCGGCGTCGTTGGGGTTCTTGGCGACCCAGTCCTCCAGCACCTGCTCGGCGGACTTCTCGCCCGACAGCACCGCGGCGCGGTACTGTGCCAGCACCAGCTGCGAGGTTGCGCTCGTGGCGCTCGCGCGGCGGTAGTACTGCAGGGCATCGCCATAGCGCTTCTGCGCCATGGCGAGATCGCCCTCGAGCACGAAGGTGCCGGGCGCTTCGGGGGCGGCCGTGCGCAACCGCTCGACGTAGCCGGTCGCCTTCTCGACCTCGCCCGCCTGCAGGTTCACCGCGGCGGCGAGCGCGAGCGCGGGCAGGAATTTCGGCTCGGACTTGAGCACGGCGTTCAGCACGTCCAGCGTGCTGGTGAGGTCGCGGTTGGCGAGGTGTCCCCGCGCCAGGTTGAGCGCGTAGCCGTAGGCCTTCGGCGCCAGGGTCGTGGCCTGTTTGAAGCTCGCGAGCGCGCCCGGCAGGTCGTTGAGACCCACCTGTGCCAGGCCCCGTGCGTTTGCCAGCGCGGCGTTGTCGGGCGCCTTCTTCGTCGCGGCGTCAATGACCTCCTTCGCCTTGCCGAAGTCGCGCGTGCCCAGGTAGAACTGGGCCAGCGTCATCTGCGCCTCGACGGAGTCGGGGTGGTCGGTGCTGGCCTTCTGCAGCCACTTCTCGGCTTCCTTGGTGTTGCCCTGCGCGCCGGCCGCGACGGCCACGCCGACGGTGGCGACCAGGTGCGTCGGGTCGGTTGCGAGGACCTTGCGGAAGCCCTGCTCCGCGTCGGCGGCCTTGCCGTCAGCGAGGTCGAGCCGCGCCAGGTTGACCAGGGTCGCCGGATCGTTCGGCTTGAGCTTCAGCGCTTCCTTGAACTGGGCGCGGGCGGCGTCCGTCTGGCCCGCGGCGGCGAACACGCCGGCCGCCAGGGAGCGTGCCTTGAGGTCGGAGCCGCTGCGCTCGACCAGCGCCTTCGCCTCCGCGACGGCCTTGTCGTTCTCGCCCTTGCGCAGCAAAGCGGCCAGCAGCAGGTACTCGCGCTGCAGGTCACTGGCGCCGCCTTGCGGCATCTTTTCCAGCAACTCGACGGCGCGATCGATGTCGCCCGCCATCAGGTAGCCGCTGGCAATCTCGAGCTGCACGTCTACGGACTGCCCCTCGCTGCCGCCCGCGGCGGACGCCTGCGTGAGGTAGGCGAGCGCCTGCTCGCGGTTGCCGCTGGCGAGGCTCATGCGGCCCGCCATGGCGAGCAGCGACGGGTCAGCGTCCTCCGCGGTGAGCGAGGACTGCATGGCCTGCAGCGATTTTTCCGGCGACTGCAGCTGCGCCCGCGTCGCGGCGAGCATCTTCTGCGCCTGGACATTCTTCGGGTCGGCGGCCAGCACCGCGGCGAAGTGCATCTCGGCCTGGCCGAGGTTGCCCTGCTGCATGTTGATGACGCCGAGCACCGTGCGTGCGTGCATGTTCTCGGGCATCGCGGCGACGGCTTCCTCGAGCAACGTGCGCGCCTCGTCGAGGTTGCCGCCTGCAGCGGCCACCTGGCCACGCAGCAGCTTGACGATGGGGTTGTTCGGCGCGGCCTTCACGAGCTGGTCGGTGGTGGCGGTCGCCTCCTTGACCTTGCCCTGTCGCATCTGCGACTCGGCCAGCGCGCCCAGTGCCATCAGGCGCTCCCCTTCCTCGGCACCCTTGCCGGCGTTGGCCACGGCATTCTGGTAGGCCACCTCGGCCGCGGCGTAGTCACCGCCCTCGGCGTTGATGCTGCCCACGGCCATCCAGTACCGCGGCTGCTTCTTGATCGCATCCGACGCCTTGTCGATCACGGCCTTCGCGGCCGGCAAGCCGGCCAGTGCATATTCGGCCCTGCCGAGGCCGAGCAGCGCGTCGAGGCTGTCGGGCCGCGCCGCCAGCGCGGCTTCGAACTGCGGCTTGGCCTCGTCGGCGCGCTCGAGACCGAGCAGTGCCTCGCCCTGGGCCAGGTACATCAGGGGCTGCGCGTCCGCCGCCACGCCCTCCGGCTTGCACTTGGCGAGCACGTCGTCGAATTCGCGGCGCGCCGTCATGACGCGGCATTCCGGGACGAGCAGCGTGTCGGCAGCGGCACCGAGCTCCTTGGCCTTCTGGATCTCGATGGCCGCCGCGGCGAACTCGCCGTCCTGGACGAGTGCGGAGGCCAGCAGCGCGCGCCCCCTGGCGTTCTCGGGATCGTCCTTGACGAAGTTCTTCAGGTCGATGATGGCGGCGCGGACGTCGCCGGCGTCGAGCGATTTCTCGGCGCGTGCGTAGAGGGCTTCGCCCTTCGGAGCGCAGGCAGCAAGTGCGACCGCCGCCAGGACGACGGCGGAACGCAGGTTGCGCCACGAGAGATCCGCCGTCGACATTGTCATGGTGCCCGGTTGCATGGAAAGTTGCCTCATGCGTCTAAGTTCTGCGCGCTACTTGGAGATCTTGTGGAGCAATTCCTGCGCCGCAGCACGGTCGCTTTCCGGCAGGCGCCCCGCGACCGCCTTCTTCAGCACGGGCAGCGCCTCTTGTGGACGGCCCGCCGCCGCCAGCGCCGCGGCATAGTGATACTGCACCTCGGCGCTGCCCGGCATGCCGTTGACGGCCTTTTCGAGGATCGCGACCGCCTCCTTGGCCTTGCCGGCGCCGAGCAGGATCCAGCCATAGGTGTCCTGCACCGCGGGTATCTGCGGCGCCAGCTGATAGGCCCGTTCGGCGGTGGCCAGCGCCCGCGGGTCGCGCGCGTCCTGGTACAGCACCGCGAGGTTGTTGAGCAGCGGCGCGTTGTCCGGCGCCTTCTGCAGCGCCTGCTCGTACAGCTTGATGGCGCCGGCGGAGTCGCCGCCGCGTTGACGGACCTCGCCCAGCGCCGTGACCATCGCGGTGTCGTCGGGGTGCTTGGCCACCCAGTCCTCCAGGCCGCGCTCCGGTCGCGATTCGCCGGCCAGGGTTGCGGCCTGGAACTCGGCCAGCACCAGTTCGCGCGTCGTGCTGCCGGCCTTGTCGCTCGCCTTGCGATACGACGCGACCGCGTCTGCATAGCGCTTCTGCGCCATGGCGAGGTCGCCCTCGAGCATGTAGGTGCCGGGCGAGTCGGGCACGATCTTGCGCACGCGTTCCACGTAGCCCGCCGCCCTCTCGACGTTGCCGGTACGCAGGCTGCCGGCCGCCGCCATGGCGAGCGCGGGCACGTGGCCGGGATCCGCCTTCAGCACGCCGTCGAGCACTTCCAGCGCGCTCTTCATGTCGTTGCCCGCCATGTAGGCGCGGGCGAGGTTGAGCGCATACGAAGCGTTGCGCGGCGCGAGTTCCACCGCGCGCTTCAGGCTCGCCACGGCGCCTGGCAAGTCGCCGGCGCCGATCTGCGCCAGCCCGCGGGCATGCAGCAGCGTGGCGTTGTCGGGCGATTGCTTCAGCGCCTCGTCGATCACGGCACGGGCCTTCGGCAGGTCCTGCTGGCTGCCGTAGTACTGGGCCAGCGCCAGCTGTGCCTGGACGTTGTCGGGATGATCGGTGGCGGCCTTGCGCAGCCACTTCTCGGCCTCGACGTTGTCGTTGCGCGCCGCGGCAGCGACGGCGACGCCGAGGGTCGCCACCAGGTTCTTCGGGTCGACCGCCAGCACCTTGCGGAAGTTCTTGTCTGCTTCGACGGGCTTGCCCTGCGCCATGTCCATGCGACCAAGGTTGGTCAACGTCTGCACGTGGTCCGGCTTGATCGCTAGCGCCTCGGCGAGCTGCGCCCGCGCTGCATCCGGTTGCCCTGCCGCCAGCAGCACCCCGGCGACGAGATTGCGCACCGCGAGATCCTTCGGGTTGCGTGCCGCCAGAGCGTTCGCCTCGGCGACGGCGCGTTCTTTCTCGCCGTTGCGCAGCATGGCGGCCATCAGCAGGTATTCGCGCTGGTTGCCGGTCGCAGCACTGTCTGGCACCGACTCGAGCAGCTTGATGGCGCTGTCGAAGTCGCCGGCCATCATGTAGCCGCCGGCAATCTCGAGTTGCATCTCGGACGTCTGGCCGCCCTTCGGCTGGCTGGCCGCCTGGGCAAGGTAGTCGAGCGCCTGCTTGCGGTCGCCGCTCGCCATGCTGAGCCGGCTCGCCATGGTGAGCAGCGCCGGGTCGGTGGTCGCATCGGTCAACGCGGGCTTCAGGCCCTCCAGCGACTCGGCCGGCGACAGCAGCTGCGCGCGGACCTGGGTGAGCTGTCGCTGCGCCTCCACGTTGCCGGGTTCCTTCGCCACCACGCTCGCGAAGTGCATCTCGGCCTGCCCGAGGTTGCCCTGCTGCATGTTCACGAGGCCAAGCAACAGGCGTGCCTGCTGATTGTCGGGCATCGCCGCGACCGCTTCCTCGAGCAGGGTGCGCGCCTCGTCGAGGTTGCCGCCGGCCGCGGCCACCTGCCCCTTCAGTTGCTTGACCAGCGGGTTGTTCGGGGCGACCTTGCCGAGTTGCTCGGCCGTGGCCTTCGCCTCCTTGACCTTGCCCTGGCGCATCTGCGCCTCGGCGAGTGCGCCAAGCGCCACGAGGCGCTGGCCGGCGTCGGCTCCGGCCGCGAGCGCGTCGACGGCTTTCTGGTACGCCACCTCCGCCGCCGCAAGGTCGCCGCCTTCGTTGTTGATGCCGCCGACGGCCATCCAGTACGCGGACCGCTTCTGGATCGCCGGCGAAGCCTTGTCCATGAAGGCCTTGGCCGCCGGCAGCCCGTCGAGCGCGTAGGTGACGCTGGCGACGCCGAGCAACGCCTCGAGACTGTCGGGCCTGGTGGCCAACGCGGCCTCGAAGTGCGGCTTGGCTTCGGCAGCACGCTCGAGCGCGAACAGGGCCCGGCCGTAATCGATCTGCAGCTCCACCTTGGCGCTGTCCGGCGCACCGTCCGGCTTGCACGTCTCGATCACCTGCGTGAACTCGCTGCGCGCCACCATGACGGCGCAGTTCGCCAGCAGCAGCGTGTCCGCGGGCGCGCCGAGTTCCTTCGCCTTCTGCACCTCGATGGCGGCGGCGGAGATCTCGCCGTTCTGCACCAGCGCATTGGCCAGCAGGGCGCGGGCCTTGGCATTGCCAGGCTCGTCCTTGACCAGGTTCTTGAGGTCGATGATCGCGGCGTTGACTTCGCCGGAGCCCAGGGACTTCTCCGCACGGGCGTACAGCGCATCACCCTTGGGGGCGCAGGCCACGATCGCCAGTGCGCACACGGCGACGAGCGGATAGCGGATAGCGGATAGCGGATGGTAAGAGCTCTTTCCCTTCGACATGGCGCTCATCCCTCGGCGGTCTTTTCCGGGACCGCAATCTCGTTCTTTTCCAGGAGGTCGTAGAGCGTCGGGCGGGTGATGCCCAGCAACTCCGCGGTACGGGTCAGGTTCCAGCCGGTCAGCGCCAGCGCCTGGCGGATCGCCTCGCGCTCGGCCCGCTGCCGGGCGACGCGCAGGTTGAGCCAGCTCAGGTCGCCGCCGCCCTCGCTCGGCAGGCCGAGGTCCTCGACGGACACATACTTGCCTTCGGTCATGATCACCGCGCCGTTCACGCGGTTCTCGAGTTCGCGGATGTTACCCGGCCACGGGTACGCCTCGATGGCCTTCATCGCCTCGGGCGTGAAGCCCTTCACCGGGCGGTGGTGCTCGCGGGCACGGCGCTCCAGCACCGACTGCGCGATGATCACCGCGTCGCCGCCCCGCTCGCGCAGCGGCGGGATGTGCACGGTGACCTCGCTGATCCGATAGTACAGGTCTTCGCGGAACTCGCCGCTCTTGATGATCGCGGGCAGGTCCTTGTTGGTGGCGCACACCACGCGCACGTCCACCGGGATGCGCTCGCGGCCGCCGATGCGCTCGACGACGCGGTCCTGCAGGAAGCGCAGCAGCTTGGCCTGCAGCGCGAGCGGCATGTCGCCGATCTCGTCGAGGAACAGCGTGCCGCCGTTGGCGTGCTCGAACTTGCCCGCGGTCTGCTTCGCGGCGCCGGTGTAGGCGCCCTTCTCGTAGCCGAACAGCTCCGCCTCGAGCAGCGTGTCGGGAATGGCCGCGCAGTTGATCGCGACGAACGGCTTCTCGGCGCGCGGGCTCAGCGTGTGGACGGCGCGGGCCAGCAGCTCCTTGCCGGTGCCGCTGTCGCCCAGCAGCAGGACGGTGGCGTTGGTCGGCGCCACCTTCTCGATGGTGCGGCAGGCCTTGACCATCGGCTCGGCGATCGCGATCACGCCCTCGAGCGGCATCAGCCCCTGGCGCTGCACCAGCGCGCGGTTCTCTTCCTCGAGGCTGTGGATCTGGAAGGCGCGCTGCACCAGCAGCCGCAGCACGTCGGTGTCCACCGGCTTCTGGTAGAAGTCGTAGGCCCCCATGCCCACGGCGCGGACGGCGTTCTGCTTGTCGAGCTGCCCGGTGACCACGATGACCTTGGTGCGGGGGGTCAGCCGCAGGGTCTCGAGCAGCGTGGCAAAGCCCTCCGAGACGCCCTCCGCGTCCGGCGGCAAGCCGAGGTCCTGCAGCACCACCGCCGGTTCGTGGCGGCGCAGGGCCGCCAGCGCGCCCGGCCGGTCGGTCGCGGCAATGACCTCGTAATCGTCGAAGCACCACTTGAGCTGCTTCTGCAGCCCCGGGTCGTCCTCGACGATCAGCAGTTTCGGCTTGTCCTCAGCCACTCAATCTCCCCGGCCGCCACGGGACCCTGGTGGGCCGCCGGTCGGTTCAGTAATGGCGGATGATACAAGGAGATAGGATCGAAATTTGTGATACGGGTTCAGATCGGACCCTCACCCTGCCCTCTCCCGCCAGGCGCGAGAGGGTCCGGCGCTAAGCGCCAGTGGGAAGACGCAGCGCTTCCCGTACTGCTACCTCGGTGCCGGCATCGGCATCGTGCGGGATCCGCCGTAACAGTCTGACTCGAAAGCAGTTTTTTGTCGGAATCACCACGTTAGCCTAGGCCGCCTGTCCGCTTCTGGATGGCGGCCCCCAAGTCAAACGTCGCCTGCGACTTGCCGGCTGGCTTGAGAAATCCTTGAAGCAGCATCTCCCCAAGATGGACCGGGTTTACAGGTTGCAGTACCTGACGATTTTTCATGAATCCTTCCTCGATCGGCTCGCCGCTATCGGGACAGGATTATGAGATGACGGCGGGGGAATCGCCCAGGAGCCCTCCGCTGGGTGCCTTGTCTGGATCGCCATGCGCACAACCTGTGCGCACGACTAATGCGCACGACCGTGCGCCTGGGCGGTGCGCACGCGTCGTGCGCATGCGGCGGCGGGAGTACTACCCAACACCGGACCCCTACCACGCGGCCAAGGAGACGATCAGACCCTCACCCGACCTGGCGGTCGACCTCTCCCGCCGGAGCGGGAGAGGTGGGAGAGGTGAAGAAAGCTACTGGATCGTCTTGTTGACCGTCCCGGTCGGCGCGCTCTCGACACCCGTGTTGGTGTACGACGAGATGCTGAAGTACCACGTGCCGGCAGCCAGACCCTCGATGATGGCCGACGTGATGCCGGCGCCGACGACGTTCGAGCACCTTGCGTCAGCGAGCCCGGCGAGGTGCCGTAGCGGACCTTGTAGCCGGCCAGGTTGGTGAGGGCCGAGCCGTCCTCGTTCTGGGTCGGCGCAGTCCAGGTCAGCTCGGCCGAGCCGACCACCGGCTTCAGCACCGTCAGCGTGAAGGCCGGCAGCGTGGCGCTGAGCTTGCCGTCCGACACTGAGATCACGATGTTGGCATGGGCGCCAGCGTTGGCATCCGTCGGCGTGCCGGACAACCGGCCGCTGACGATGTCGAAATCCGCCCAGGTCGGCTTGTTGGCAATGCCGAAGCGCAGGGCGTCGCCGTCAGGGTCGCTCGCGGCCGGCTGGAAGGAGTACGCCTGGCCCACCGTCACGCTGGTCGCCGGCGTGCCGCTGATCGTCGGCGCGCGGTTGTCGAGCGGTGCGGCCTGGACCGCGATGCTGAAGGCCGGCAGCGTGGCACTGGCGGTGCCGTCGGACACCGAGATCACGATGTTGGCGGTTGTCGTGCCCGCGAACGCCGCTCCGGGCGTACCCGACAGGCGGCCAGTGGCGATGTCAAAGTCCGCCCAGGTCGGCGCATTGGCGATGCCGAAGCGCAGGGCGTCGCCGTCAGGGTCGCTGGCGGCCGGCTGGAAGGAATACGCCTGACCCACCGTCACGCTGGTGGCCGGCGTGCCGGAGATCGTCGGTGCGCGATTGACCACCGGCGCCGACTCGACCGCAATGCTGAACGCCGGCAACGTCGCCGACGCCAACCCATCCGACACCGAGATCACGATGTTGGCAGCGGTGGTGCCCGCGTAGGCGGCACCCGGCGTGCCCGACAGGCGGCCGGTCGTGCTGTCGAACGTGGCCCAGAGCGGCGCATTGGCGATGCCGAAGCGCAGCGCCTGGCCGTCCGGATCGAGGCCACCGGCTGGAACACGTAGGCCTGGCCCACTGTCGCGCGCGTCGCCGGCGCGCCACCAATGGTCGGCGCGTTGTTGGGTATGGAGCCCTTATCCGCCGTGACGGTGAGCGTGAACGGCGCCAGGGACGTCGTCACCTTGCCGTCCGACACCATGATGCGGATGTTGCTGTACGCGCCAACCTGGGCGCTGTTCGGCGTGCCGGTGAGGCGGCCGGTCGTCGTGTCGAAGAACATCCACGTCGGCTTGTTGATCCAGCTGAACGTGAGCCGGTCGCCGTCGGGGTCGGACGCGGTCGGCGTGAAGCTGAACGACTGGCCGACGGCGATCATGGTCAGCGGCGTGCCGCCAATGATTGGCGGCGAATTGGTCGGCTGGACCGGCGTGACGGTGAGCGCGAAGGCCGGCAGCGTCGAGGTGGAGATGCCGTCCGTCGCCGAGATCACGATGCCGCTGTAGGTGCCGGCCGAACCCGTGGGCGCGGTGCCGCTCAGCAGGCCGGTGGCGGAATCGATCGCCAGCCACTTCGGCGCGTTGGTAACGCTGAAGGTGATCGCATCACCGTTCGCGTCGGACGCCGTCGGCTGGAACGCATAGAGCTTGCCCTCAGTGACGCTGGTCGGCGGCGTGCCGCTGATCAACGGCGCGGCATTCGGCACCGGCGACTTGTTGGTCGGGGCCGGCATCACCGTCACCGAGAATGGCCCGAGGAACGCGATCGCCGTGCCGTCGGTCACCGAGATCACGAGGCTGCTGTAAGTGGCCTCCTCGCCGGACTGCGGCTTGCCGGTAAGGCGACCGGTGGCGCGGTCGAAGTTGAGCCACGTCGGGACGTTCACCGATGCAAACGTCAGCGTGTCCCCGTCCTTGTCGCTGGCGCTCGGGGTGAAGTCGTAAGTCTGGCCGACCTGCACGTTCGCAGGCGGCGTGCCGCTGATGGTCGGTGCAGAGTTGGCCACGGGCGCGGGTGCGGGCGCGGGTGTGGGCGCGGACGCACCCTTCGCCACTGTGATCGCGAACGGCGCAAGGCTGACGGTGGTGGCGCCGTCGGTTACCGAGATCGTGATGCCCGGGTACGCGCCGGCGCTACCCGCGGGCGGCGTGCCGGACAGGCGACCGGTGATGCTGTCGAAGCTCGCCCACGACGGCTTGCTGACGATCGCGAACTGCAGCTTCTGCTGGTCGGCGTCGCTGGCGCTCGGCTGGAACTGGTACGGCTGCCCCTCGGTCGCGGTGGTCGCGGGCGAACCCGAGATCGTTGGCGCCACGCCGCGAATCACCTTGATGCCGAACTTGGAGAGCCCCTTGCGATTGACGCCGTCGCTCACCGAGATCTGGATGCCCTTGATCTTGCCGACGTCGATCGCCGACGGCGTGCCGTACAGGCGGCCGCTGCTCGCGTCGAAGTTGGCCCAACGCGGCTTCTTGTTGATCGCGAAGGTGAGCTGCGCGGAGTCCGGGTCGCTCGCGCTGGGGCGGAAGTCGTAGTACGAGCCCGCGACCAGCATGCGTGACGGGTTGCCGGTGATGGTGGGCTTGGCGTTGGCGGCGGCCTTGCCGGTCGTCGGCAGCGGCGCTCCGGTCATGCCCTGCGCGTGGGCCGTGGGACTGAGCGCGGCGGCGATGCCAATCGTGCAGATTGCCAATGCCGTGCCGAGGATCTTGCGTGCCGCCATCATGTGCCGTTACTCCCACGTACCCCGCCTCGGTTGACCCGTGGGAGGTGCGCAGGACGGCGTGGTTGCAGCAGTTCGCTCGCGGCCACTGACGCGGGGCCGCTGCGTTTCTGGCAACCCCGCTATCCGTGGCGACTCTCGCCCGAGGACCGGAGGCTTTGCGTCCCTGCCTTTCGGCAGGTTTGCCCTTCAACAGACGACGGGAGTGTTCAGCAGTTACCGCGCTGCGGCAATGCGCGGCTTAACAAAATGTGGGGCAGGTCGCGAAATCCGGGAGGGGACGCTCTCTTGAGTGTCCCCTTCTCGGGGACACTCAAGAGAGCGTCCCCTCCGCCAGCGGCAGCCGCAGCGTAAACCGCGTTCCCTCGCCTTCCTTGCTCGCGACATCCACGCGCCCGCCGAGCGACAGCACGTACTCGCGCACCTGGTACGCGCCGATGCCCATGCCCTTGCTGCCCTTGGTGGTGTCGAACGGCTTGAACAGCCGCTGCTCGATGAACTCGCGGCTCATGCCGGCACCGTTGTCGCTCACGGTGAGCGCCGCCATCGGGATGCGCAGGTGACCGCTGGTCTCCGCCAGCGGCACGGCCGCTTCCGCGCCCGGCCCACCGTCGATCGCCACAGCGACAGTCACCGAGCCGCCCTCCGGCGTCGCATCCTGCGCATTGCGGATCACATGCTCGACGATCATGGCCAGCCGCTCTGGATCGGCCTCGACCCAGGCGTCCTCGACCACGCCGCCGCACGCCGGCAACGGTGAACGTCCCTCGCAGCGCTCGCAGGCCCGCGCGGCGATTTCCGCCAGCGACACGCGCCGCTTCAGCGTCTGCACCTCGCGACGCTGCAGCTGCTCGATCAGCCGCTGCATGCGCCCGGTGGAATTGGCGATCGTGGCGATCGCATCATCCACGAACTCAGGATTCCGCTTGTGTTTCTCGGCATTCGACACGATCAACGCCAGCTGCGCGGCCAGGTTCTTGAGATCGTGCATCACGAACGCCGTGAGCCGGTGATACGCCTCGAACTGCCGGCTCTCCGCCAACCGCCGGTCCGCCTCGTACTGCGCGATGTGCACCGCGACGTGGCGACCCACCGTCTTGAGCAGGTCGCGGTCCTCGTAGTTCGGATTGAACGGCGGCGGCGGCTCCTCGAGTGCGACGAACCCGATCAGCTCCTCGCCGTGGCTCAGCGGCACCACCAGCCGGTACGCAGGCCGCGTGCGCAGGAACTCCGGCAGCGAGATGTTCTGGTACGCGTCGGGCGTGGCGTCCAGCTCGCGCAGGTCGATCACCCACTGGTTCCTGGCCAGGAACGCGATCATCTCCTCGGTCGGCGGCAACGGTGCCTCGCGCCGCGCCTCCGCCGACCGCGCCGGCCACGACGCGACCGACTTGAAGCTCTCGCCGTCCTCGCTCTTCAGGAACAGCACGCCGCCCGGGCTGCCGATGATCTGCGCGATCGCGTGCACCGCGTTGTCGCGCGTGTCCACGCCCTCCTCCGGCGCCGACAGCGTCTGGATGAAGCGCAGCCACTCGATGCGATAGTCGTACTTGTTGCGGTAGAAGTGCTTGTTGAGGAACACCCGCAGCCGCCGCCGCAGGTTGCTCGACGCGAGCAGTGCCAGCAGCACCACGCCGGCGCCCGCGAAGAACACCAGCTGCGCCGCACGGCCCCAGGTGCCGCCGTAGAGACGGATCAGGTAGCCGCCGCCCGCCATCAGCAGCAGGTACGCGCCCACCACCATGAACGACGTGGTGTAGAACACGACGTGCCGCGACACGAACACGTTGAGCGACCACTGCGGATTGCGCCGCGCCGCGAGCGCCAGCAGCGGCACCATCAGCACCATGACGAAGCCGCGCGCGTCCCACGACACCGGCTCGATGCCCTTCAGCAGTTGCGCCTGCGAGTACACGAACAGGTCGCACGGCGAACATCAGCCCGGCGGCGATGACGAAGAACTTGAGCGCGTAGCGCCCGCCTTCGCGTGAGTTGCGGTAGATCTGCTCGAGCAGGATCAGGCCGAGCAGCGCCATCAGCAGCCCGGCATTCGCCAGCACCGCGATCGGCTCCGGCACCGGCAGGCCCGCGCTGACCAGCAGCGGCGTGGCGAACAGAGTGGCCGCCCCGCCGATCCACACCACGTGCACGACGCGCGACAGGTTGCCCGCAATGCCGACCGAGCCCGTCAGCCCCGTGAGGACCACGAACCACGCCCCGTAGCGCAGGAACTCCGCGAGCAGCACCAGCGGCACCGAGATCGCGCCCGAATGCGAGCCCAGCGCCAGCAGCGCGGCCCACAGCATGGTGACCGCGCAGGCGACGATCAGCCGCACGCCCTGCGCCCGCCCCTCCCAGCTGGTGAGCAGCAGCAGGGTCAGGAGGAGGAAGGCGACGGCTGCAGTGCCGTAGGAGATGAGGCCGAGGGAAAGCATGGGAGGCAAGGGGGGTAGTGATGGGGCGAGGGGTAATGATCAGGGCGGAGGGGGTGGCGCGGGAGGTTGCTCACGCAGTGGGTCAACGTCCACCCCTGCTTCAGTCGGCCGCTCCACTACCCCCTACCCGCTATCCGCTATCCGCTATCCGCTCTACCTGGCTCCCTTCCCCCACAGCACCACCTCGACCGTCTGCACCAGGATCGCCAGATCGAACAGCAGGCTGCGGTTCTTCACGTAGTACAGGTCGTACTGCAGCTTCTCGAGCGCGTCCTTCTCGGACGAGCCGTACGGGTAGCAGAGCTGCGCCCAGCCGGTGATGCCGGGCTTCACGGTGTGGCGCTCGCGGTAGTACGGGATGCGCTGCTCGAGCTGCTCGACGAACTCAGGCCGCTCCGGCCGCGGGCCGACGAAGCTCATGTCGCCGCGCAGCACGTTCACGAGCTGCGGCAGCTCGTCGATGCGTGTCTTGCGCATGATGTTGCCAACGCGCGTGACGCGCGGGTCGTCCTTCACGGCCCACACCGCCCCGTCCTTCTCGGCGTCGATGCTCATGCTGCGGAACTTGAGCACGTCGAACGGCACGCTGTAGCGGCCCACGCGGCGCTGACGGTAGAGGATCGGCGAGCGGGCGCCGTCCTCGAGCTTGATCGCGAGCACCGCGAGCAACATGAACGGCGCGGCGATCGCGAGCAATCCCAGGCTCGCGACGACGTCGAAACCGCGCTCCATCACACGTTGCAGCGGCGAGGCGCGAAAGCCTTCGCCGAAGATGATCCAGCTCGGATTGAGCACGTCGAGGCGCACCTTGCCGGTCTCGCGCTCGAGAAACGTCGGCAGCTCGCAGATCTCGATGCCCGCGAGGCGGCACTCGAGGAACTCGTGCATCGGGAACGCCACGCGGCGGTCGTCCATCGCGACCACGATCTCGTCCACCTCGTTCGTGAGCGACCAGCGGTACAGGTCGGCGGGCCGTTCGGTGAGTCGCTCCGGCGCGGCCGTGACGTGGTCGCCTTCGGTGGGGATGAACGCGAGGATGCGGAAGCCGCGGGTGTCGTTGCGGCGGCGCAGTTCGAGCAGGCTGGCGGCGCGGCGGCCGCCGCCGTAGACCAGCACGCGGCGCTTGAACAGGTCCTGGTCGACGATCCGCTCGAACAATAGCCGGGCAGCGACCAGCGAGACGACGGCGACGGCCGCGGTCAGGCCGAGGACCCCACGGCCGACCGAGAAGGCGGGGAAGATATAGAACACGACGACCGACAGCGCCGACGCGTTGGCAACGGCCGCGACCGCGCGCACCACCATGCCGGCCGTGCTGGTGCGCGAGCGCACCGAGAACAGGCCGAACGCGAACAGCGACAGCAGGCCGAAAAAGGCAAACACCAGGGCGGCGGGCAGCAGGTTGCCCGACGGCACCGACCAGTCCGGCAGTTCGTCGGCGCCGAAGCGCATCGCGGCCGCCAGGTAGGTCGCGAAGACCAGCAGAAGGCCCTCGACCAGTGCCAGGAGCACGATCGGGACCTTGACGTACAGACGGAACAGGCGGATTGACACTGCGGTTATTTTTTCAGGAACGGCGGCCAGTTGCGAATCTACCGGTTGGGCCCCGGCTCGCCCGTGATG
The DNA here is from genome assembly GCA_963731105.1 of uncultured Gammaproteobacteria bacterium. Taxonomy (GTDB): domain Bacteria; phylum Pseudomonadota; class Gammaproteobacteria; order Steroidobacterales; family Steroidobacteraceae; genus RPQJ01. Next base: position 186,713 of record CAVSUM010000004.1, on the reverse strand, counting down.
CAACTCACGCCCGGAGGGGCCGGAGGGGACAGTCCCCAAAGCAGGAACCCCGGACGAGCCGGGGTTCCTGTCACAGGGTCAGCGGATTGCCTGGATTCAGGCGGGACGACGCCGGCGGACCGCGCCGAGGCCGAACAGGCCCAGGCCGAGCAGTGCGAGCGAGCCAGGCTCAGGCACCGAGTTCGGAGTTGCATTGAGGGCCCCGGCCGCGAAGATCGGGCTCCCGCCCTGGCCGCCGTCACCGCCTTCCTCATCACCCACCGCGCCGTCCAGCGACTGGCGGCCAGCGATGTCCGCCAGGTCGGCAAGGCTGGGGTTGAACGACGGGATCAGGCCATCAGCCAGGAACGGGTTGTCCGAACCTGGAGCGCTGCCTCCGTTGCCGGCGTTGCTGTCGGTGCCGAGGTTGCCTCCGGCGTCTGGACCGTCCTGCGACGAGGGCTTGGCCGCCGTCTGCTGGGCCGGGGCACAAACGGGCGCGCCGGCCGACGAGGGTGCCGGGGCCGGCGCCTGCGTCATCGTCACGACGGGGGTGACCGTGATGACCGGGGCCGTGCCGGCGCCGACGCCGTAAATTCGCAGCGAGCGGGCGTCAAACAGCGACTGCAGGATCTGCCCGCGGGCACCGCTGGCAGCCGAACCGCTAACGCGCGACATCAGGCTGCGGGCGGGCGCGGTTCCGACTGAGCCCGCGACCATGCTCTGCTGGTAGCTCGTGGACTGCTGCACCGACGGCGGCGCAGGCGGCAGGGCAGCTGGCGCCACGATCGACGCCGGAATGCAGTTGACGGCAGCTGCCGGAGCAGGAGCCGGCGCCTGAGGGAAAGCGTTCGCGGTCAGCGTGACGGTCGGCGCCTGGATCACCACCGCGTCCGGCATCGGGGCCGTGCGGTTGAAATAGCGCAGGCCGCGGCTGGCACGCAAGCGCTCGACGAGCTCGAGACGGGCCTTGGTATCGGCGTCGAGGTCGGTACGGATGGTGACGGCCTGGACGTCGGGCGACGCGGCAATCGTCAGGGCTGCGATGACGGGGGTCAAAATCGACGCGGACTTCATCTTCCATATCTCCTGGCAGCCCCCTTCCCTTGATACCGGGCGCCATCAAACCGTTGCACGGTCCCCCACTGGTTAATATGCAAACGGCGGGCCAAAGTGAGAATTCGTTATATTTTATAGAGTTACGACACATTTGTTATTGTCAAACGTAAGTTCCGCCGACACCATTTCGGGCCAGAAGGCCGCGTGTTTGACAATGCCGGGCGCCTACCCCACACTTCGCGCCCTTCCGTGGGGCCATAGCTCAGCTGGGAGAGCGCCTGCATGGCATGCAGGAGGTCGACGGTTCGATCCCGTCTGGCTCCACCACGGTTTTCTGCCTCCTCGCGTCCCCATCGTCTAGAGGCCTAGGACACAACCCTTTCACGGTTGCGACCGGGGTTCGAATCCCCGTGGGGACGCCACTTCGGAGGCGCGGTTCAGGCGGGCCAGCGTGGTCTCGCGGCCGAGGATCTCGAGAGTGACGTCGATCGGCGGCGACACGGTGCCGCCCGACACCGCGACGCGGATTGGCTGCGCGACCTTGCCGAGCCCCACGCCCTGCTCCGCCGCCACGGCCATGATCGACTCGTGGATCGCCGGCGCGCGCCACTCGGGCAGCGCGGCCAGTCTGGCGCGCACCGCCACGAGGATCGGCGCGGTCTCGGCGTTGAGATTCTTCGCCGCCGCCTTCTCGTCGTAGGCCGTGACGTCGCGGAAGAAGAACACGCTGTTGGCGGCCATCTCCTTCAGCGTCTTGGCGCGCTCCTGCTGCGCCTTTGCCACCGCCGCCACCTTCGCCATGTCGTCTGCCGACGAGGCCCAGCGCCTCGAGCTGCGGGCCGCAGGTACTTCGCCAGGTGCTCCGGCGTCGAGCGCAGCATGTGCTGCTGGTTGGTCCACAGCATCTTGTCGACGTTGAGCGCCGAGGCGGACTTGTTCACGTCGTGGATGTCGAACAGCTGCGTCATCTCCTCGAGCGAGAAGATTTCCTGGTCGCCGTACGACCAGCCCAGGCGGCCGAGGTAGTTGAGCAGTCCCTCGGGCAGGAAGCCATCGTCGCGATACTGCAGCACGCTCACTGCGCCGTGGCGCTTGGAGAGCTTCGCGCCGTCGGGCCCGAGGATCATCGGCACGTGCGCGTACAGCGGCGGCTCGACGCCGAGCGCGCGCAGCATGTTGATCTGCCGCGGCGTGTTGTTGATGTGGTCGTCGCCGCGGATCACGTGCGTGACCTGCATGTCGTAGTCGTCGACCACCACGCAGAAGTTGTAGGTGGGCGTGCCGTCCGAGCGCGCGATGATCAGGTCGTCGAGCTCGCTGCTGTCGAACGTGATCGGGCCGTGCACCACGTCGTTGACGACCACCTGGCCCTCGTCCGGGTTGCGGAAGCGCACCACCGGATTGACGCCCGGCACCGGCTCCTTGCGATGCCGGCAACGGCCGTCGTAGCGCGGCTTTTCCTTGCGCGCCATCTGGCCGGCGCGCAGCTCGTCGAGCTCTTCTTTCGAGCAGTAGCAGTGGTACGCCTTGCCGTCGCGCAGGAACTGGTCGATCACTTCCGTGTAACGATCCATGCGCTGCGACTGGTAGAACGGCCCCTCGTCGTGGTCGAGTCCGAGCCACTTCATGCCGTCGAGGATCGCCGTCAGCGCCTCGGGGGTGGAGCGCTCGCGGTCGGTGTCTTCGATGCGCAGGATGAACGTGCCGCCGTGACGGCGCGCGTAGAGCCAGCAGAACAGCGCCGTGCGCACGCCGCCGATGTGCAGCATGCCGGTGGGACTCGGGGCGAAGCGGGTGCGGACGGTCATGATGCCTCGATGCGAAATGCCAGGAACTTGCGGATGGATGCGGCGACCCGTGTGCGGTCCGCTTTGGGTAGCGAGCCGATCCTGCGGATCAATGCCTGCTGGTCGATGGTCGCGATCTTGGCCGGACGCACGACGGATGCGACCGGCAACCCAGCCCCGTCAAGATCGCTGATGGCGACATCTCCCACCCACGGCCGGTGGGCGGCGTTGGTGATCATGGCGACGTAGTGCAGGCCGGTCGCAGATGCCAATGCTGCAGTCGACACAACGACGGCAGGACGAACCTTCGCATGGGCGCGCTCTGTGTACGGGAACGGCACCAGGACCACGTCCCAGGCCGCAAATCTATCTTCCGGCGAGGACGTCATAGGCTCGATCGAGTTCGCTGCCCCATTCGTCGAACGCACCGAAATCGGCAGATGCGCGATCCTGCACGCCGGCGGGCATAACCATCGTCATGGACAGACCGGCCGCAGCGCGCGTGCTGAAGTACAGGCGCAAAGCCTCACGAACGACCTCGGAGCGCGATCGCGACTCGGTCGAACAGAGTTGCTCGAGTTGCCGCTCGATCTGCGGCGGCACGGTCACGGAAAATGCCTTGTAGCGCTCGTTGGAACTCATGATCGATACGATCCGATATGATTGGATCATATTAGCATGCGGGCGCCGCTAGCTCGACAGGCTTTCAAAAGTCGAACGCCGGCACGAGGCCGGCGTCGGGTTCTGGTGGGCGGTGATGGGATCGAACCATCGACCCCTGCCGTGTGAAAGCAGTGCTCTACCGCTGAGCTAACCGCCCATTCGAAGGTCGCGTAGTTTAGGGGGCCGCCCCCAGACCCGCAAGCGGTCGCAATCGCTGTGGCCGCCCTGCCCGGGAGGCTGGGGCGGGTACTTCCTCTGCCGCCACATGCGCACGCGGCGTGCGCACGCTCCAGGTGCACGATCGTGCGCATTCTCCGTGCGCACGAGCTGTGCGCATGGCTCCGGGGAGGAGACACCCCACGCTGCCCCCCGGATTTTGCTGCCCTCCTCGGCGTCAGCGTCCGGAGACCGGCGCTGGCAACAACTCCTGGGTACGCCCCGACAGTCGGTAAAACACGAGCCCGATCCACTCGTGCAGCGCGGCGTCGAGCAAGGCGAGGTTGTCGGCGACCTGAAGATCGCTGTTGTCGAGCCCCTCGAGCACCACCTTGAAATCTGTGGGGTACGGAATCACGTCGCCCCAACCCGCCGCGCGGAAGCAGGCCACCGTGCGCGGCATGTGCATCGCCGAGGTGACCACCACCCACGTCTCGCCCGGACGCGGCTGCACCAGGGCCTGCACATTGCGCGGGTGATCACAGGTGTCGCGCGACTGCTCATCGAACACGATGCGCGCCGAGTCGAGGCCAACCTGGCCCAGGATCGCCGCCGCCACGGCGGCCTGCGTCTCGAGTGGACCCTTGCCGGGCTCCTCGCGCGCGCCGCCGGTGAAAACGAGCTGCGCCGACGGATGGCGAAACGCGAGCCTCAGCGCCGTGATGTAGCGGCTGCCGTGCGAGCCGATCTGCGGCTCACCGTACTCCTGTGACACGGCAGGGCGCTCCGAGCCGGCCAGCAGGATGATCCCGTCGACCTTGCCGGGGAGTGATGGCACCGGAAACCGCGCTTCGAGCGCGTGCGCCAGGTAATGCGAGACGGGCAGCAGCCCGAACAGCAACAGCCCGATGCCGCCGATCAGCGTGAGGCGCCGCCCGATCCGCAACCAGCGCGACGGCGGCCCCGCACGACCACTGGTGGCGAGCACCAGCAGCGTGCCCGCCATGGTCGTGGCGAGCAGCAACTGCGACGGGCTGGCGAGCCCCCAGATGAGCCAGCGGAAACTCAACCGGGTTCGCCACCGATCAACGCCAGCAGCTCCGCGGTCTTCTCCCGCAGCAGCGCTTCGTCGGCCCGCGTCTCCACGTTGAGCCGGATCAGCGGCTCAGTGTTCGACGATCGCAGGTTGAAGCGCCACTGCTCGAACTCGACGCTCACGCCGTCTGTGTAATCGATCGACTTGGCGCCCGGCTGGTACTTCGCCAGCACGGCGGCGATGGTCGTCTTCGCATCCGATACGCGGCGGTTGATCTCGCCGCTGGTCGGGAAGGCCTTCATGCGCTCGCCCACCAGCTGCGACAGGCTCTTGCCGGTGTCGCTCATGACCTGCAGCACCAGCAGCCACGGGATCATGCCGCTGTCGCAGTAGGCGAAGTCGCGGAAATAATGGTGCGCGCTCATCTCGCCGCCGTACACGCCATCGACCTCGCGCATCACCTGCTTGATGAACGCGTGGCCCGACTTCGACTGCACGGCCTTACCGCCGCCCGCGGCCACGATGTCGAGCGTGTTCCAGGTGAGCCGCGGGTCGTGCACGATGCGGCCGCCCGGGAAGCGCTGCAGGAACACCGAGGCCAGCAGGCCCACGATGTAGTAGCCCTCGATGAAGCCGCCGTGCTCGTCGAACAGGAAGCAGCGGTCGTAGTCGCCGTCCCAGGAGATCGCGCAGTCGGCGCCGGTGCGCTTGAGCGCCTCGACCGGCGCGCGGTGGTTCTCCACCAGCATCGGGTTCGGCACGCCCTGCGGAAACGTGCCGTCCGGCTCGTGCTGCACCTTGACGAACTTGAACGGCAGGAACGGCTCGAGCTTGTCGATGATCAGGCCGGCACCGCCGTTGCCGGCGTGCACCACGACCTTGAGCGGCTTCAGCTTCGCGCGGTCGACGTACGACAGCAGGTGCTCGATGTACTCCGGCATGATGTCGACGGCGAAGCGTTCGCCGGCGCGCGCCGGTGGCATGAACTTGCCGGCCTCGGCGATCCGGCGGATGTCCTGCAGGCCGTTGTCGCCGCTGATCGGCCGCGAGCCCTCGCGCACGAACTTCATGCCGTTGTAGTCCGGCGGGTTGTGGCTCGCCGTGACCATGATGCCGCCGTCCATTTCCTTGGCGAACGTGGCGAAGTACACCACCTCGGTGCCGCACAGGCCGATGTCGTAGACGTCCACGCCCGAGTCGAGCAGGCCCTGCGTGAGCGCAGTGCACAGCTCCTCGCTCGAGAGGCGGATGTCGCGCCCGACGATCACCTTCTTCGGCTTGACGAACTCCGCATAGGCGCGGCCGATGCGATAGGCGACGTCCTCGTTCAGTTCACTGGGGATGCGACCGCGCAGGTCGTAGGCCTTGAAGCCACTGATGGTGATCGGATTCATTTGCTGGTCCCTTCCCGTCCGTACACGTCCTCGAAGCGCACGATGTCGTCCTCGCCGAGGTAGCTGCCCGACTGCACCTCGATGATGTGCAGCGTCACCTTGCCCGGGTTCTCGATGCGGTGTTTCGTGCCCATCGGGATGAAAGTCGACTCGTTCTCGCCGAGCAGGAACGTCTCCTCGCCGCGCGTGATGCGCGCGGTGCCGGAAACGACGATCCAGTGCTCGGCGCGGTGATGATGCAGCTGCAGCGACATCTGCGCGCCCGGCTTCACGACCAGGCGCTTCACCTGGAAGCGCTCGCCGTTGTCGATGCTGTCGTAGCTGCCCCAGGGACGGAACACCTCGCGGTGCAGCGAGGTCTCGTAGCGGCCCTGCGCCTTGAGCTGGTTGACCAGCGCCTTGACGTCCTGCACGCGGTCGCGCGGCGCGACCAGCACCGCGTCCTTGGTCTCGACCACCACGTGGTCCTTGAGGCCCACGGCCGCGATCATGCGGCTGGTGGCGTGCAGGTAGCTGCCGGTCGTGCCCTCGGTGATGACGTCGCCCGCGGTGACGTTGCCGCTCGCGTCGCGCGGCAATGCGTCCTGCAGCGCCGACCACGAGCCCACGTCGCTCCAGCCTGCGTCGAGCGGCACGACCACGGCGTCGCTGGTCTTTTCCATCACCGCATAGTCGATGGAATCGCTCGGGCAGGCAGCGAAGGCATCGGCCGTGAGACGCGTGAAATCGAGGTCGCGCTTCGCACCGGCGACCGCGTCCTCGCAGGCCGACAGCATCGCCGGCGCGTGCTGGCGCAGCTCGGCGAGGTAAGTCCGCGCGCGGAACATGAACATGCCGCTGTTCCAGAAATACTCGCCCGACTGCACGTAGCGCACGGCCGTGCCGTGGTCGGGCTTCTCGACGAACTCCGCGACCGGATACGCCGGCCCCTCGCCCTTCGCGCGCCGGATGTAGCCGTAGCCCGTCTCGGGCCGGTCCGGCACCACGCCGAACGTCACCAGCTTGCCCGCCTTCGCCGCCGCGAGCCCCGCCTGCACCACCTTGCGGAATTCCTCGACGTCGCGGATCACGTGGTCCGCCGGCAGCACCAGCAACACCGGATCCTCTTCCTCCCTCTCCCGCTTGCGGGAGAGGGCCGGGGTGAGCGAACAGCGCCGCCACCGCCACCGCCGGCGCCGTATTGCGCCCCACCGGCTCCAGGATGATCGCCGACGGTGCCGTCCCCAGTGCGTGCAACTGTTCCGCCACCATGAAGCGGTGGCTCTCGTTGCACACCACGATCGGCGGTGCGACGTCGGCCATGCCCTCCACGCGCCGCGCGGTTTCCTGCAGCATCGTGTGCTCGCCCACCAGCGGCAGCAGCTGCTTCGGGTACAGCTCGCGGGACAGCGGCCAGAGGCGCGTGCCGGAGCCGCCGGAGAGGATGACGGGAATCAGCATGGTTGTGAGGTCAGCCGGAAGAAGAAAGGGGGTAATGATCAGGGGGTAGGGGGTAGGGCCGGAAAGCAATAGCGTGCAGTTGCGGCAGATTTGGGAGAGGAATCACGCATCCGCAGATTCTAACCTTCGGCGCATGAATGAAGTGCGTCGTAGGAACCACAAGGACCTGATTCTCTGGCAGAAGGCGATGGCACTGGCGGTGGACGTCCATCGTCTGTCCAAGTTGCTGCCCCGTGACGAGCTTTTTGGATTGACGTCCCAGTTGCGTCGCGCCGCGGTCTCGATTCCGTCCAATATTGCCGAAGGGGCCGCACGCCGGTCCACGCGCGAATTCATCCACTTCCTGCACATTGCCCGTGGTTCGTTCGCAGAACTGGAGACCCAGCTGCAGCTCGCGCGCCAGATCGGCTACTTGAGCGACTCAGCGCTCGGCCCCGTGCTCGGTCGCTTCGACGAAGTCGGCCGTCTCCTGAATGCTGTCATCACCGGCCTGCGCCGTCGTGAGCACCAACCTCCTCCCCTACCCCCTACCCCCTAGTCATTACCCCCTCTCCCCACAAAACGCCCACACCCGCGGCACATGACTTCCGAACCTCGCAGACCACGCAAGCGCCCTCCGGGGACGGCGCAGCCGGCTCCGGAGTCGGTATACAGATTTCTGTATACTGAGCCGATGAAGACCACGCTCGACCTCGACGACGACCTGCTGGCGCGCGCAAAGGCCCTCGCGGCGCGCGAGCGCACCAGCCTCACCACCCTGATCGAGGAGGGCCTGCGCCTGCGCTTGCGCCGGCGCGGACCGAGCCGCCCACCCGCGGCACGGCTGGCCGTGTTCCAGGGCCGCGGTGGACTCATCGAAGGCGTCGACCCGCTTTCCAATCGCTCGCTGACCGAGGCCGCCGACGATGACGCCTGACGTCAACGTCCTGCTTGCCGCCTCGCGCGTAGATCACCCCCACTACGACGTGGCCAGCCGATGGCTGGGCGAGGCCGTGGTCGAGGCCGCGAACGGCGGCCGTCTCGCGGTACTGCCGATGGTCCTGTCGTCCTTCCTGCGACTCGCCACTCATCCAAAAATTTTCCGGGAGCCGATGCCGGCGTCGGCAGCAGTCGCCTTCCTGGACTCATTAATCGGCAGCCCGGGCGTCGAGGTCGCCGAACTCGGCCGCGAGTGGCCCGGACTGCGTCGCCTCACCCTCGATCACGACCTCTCCGCCAACGACGTGCCGGACGCGTGGATCGCCGCGGCTGTGCAGATGCTGGGCACCCGCCTAGTCACATTCGATCGCGGTTTCGAGCGCTGGCTGGGCCGCAGCGAACTGCAACTGCTGCGCCCCTCCTGATCTATCCGCTATCCGCTTCCTCAGAACGGCCAGACCCGCGGCACGATCAGCACCGTCGCAATCCCCACGATGATGCTGAGCGGCGTGCCGAAGCGGATGTAGTCGCTCCAGCGGTAGCCGCCGGGCCCGTACACCATCAGGTTGGTCTGGTAGCCGATCGGCGTGATGAAGCCGGCTGACGCGCCGACCATGATCGCCACCACGTACGGCAGGTAGCTCACGTTGCCGTCCTGCGCCACGGCCATGGCGATCGGGAACATCAGCACGCCCGCGGCGTTGTTGGTGATCAGCTCGGTAATGACGACAGTTGCGATGTACAGCACCACCAGTGCCCAGAACGGGTCGCCGCGCGCGATGCCGCCGATCCAGCCGGCGAGCAGGTCGGCCGCACCCGATTCGGCGAGCGCGAAACCGAGCGCGAACGATGCGGCGATGCCGGCGAGCACCGGGTACTCGATGCTGCGGCGCGCGACGTTGAGCGTCACGCAGCCGGTCGCGACCATCAGGCCGGCGGCGATGAACGACGCCTGGAACAGCGGCACCCACTCGAACGTGGCCACCACCAGCATCGCGAGCAGGATCAGGAACGCGACTGGCGCCCGCGCGAAATCCGGCGGCGCGGAATCCTGCAGCGAACTCACCAGCAGGAACTCGCGGTTGTACTTCTGTCGCTCGACGAAGGCCTGGTCGGTCTCGACCAGCAGCGTGTCGCCGGCGCGCAGCCGCACGTCGCCGAGCTTGCCCTCGAGCCGCGCACCCTCGCGCGAGATCGAGATGATCGCGGCGTTGTAGGTGCTGCGGAACCCGGACTCGCGCACGGTCTGGCCGACCAGCGCCGACGCCGGCGACAGCACCAGCTCGACGAGGCAGCGCTGCGCGTGGCGCAGGTTGAGCTGGTAGGTCTGGTCCTCGGCCACCAGCAGGCCCGGGATGCGACGCAGCTCGTTCACCGCGTCCACCACGCCGACGAACGTGACGCGGTCGTTCGGCTGCAGCACCTCGTCGGGCCCGACGGCGGTCAGCAGGCGTTCGCCGCGGCTGATCTCGAGCACGTAGGCGAAACGCATGCTGCGCAGCCCCACCTCGGCGATCGAGCGGCCGACCAGCGGACCATTCGGCGTGACGCGCGCCTCGACGCTGTACTCACGCGCGTTCTGCAGCTGCTCCACCGGGCTCTGCCGGTCCGGCAGCAGCCACTTCGAGGCGACCAGGATGTAGACGAAGCCGATGACGGTGAGCGGCAGGCCGATCCAGACCAGGCTGAACAGGCTCAGCCCCGAGTCGGGCACGGTCTTCACCAGCAGGCTGTTGACGATCAGGTTGGTGCTGGTGCCGATCAGCGTGCACATGCCGGCCAGGATGACCATGTGGTTCATCGGCAGCAGCAGCTTCGAGATCGAGTAGCCGAAGCGCGAGGCCCACTCCTGCGCCACCGGGATGAACAGCGCCACCACCGGTGTGTTGTTGATCACCGACGACAGCGCGCTGGTGACCAGCATCAGCTTGGCCTGCGCCACCGGCAACGAGCGCGGCCGCCCAAGCACCCAGCGCGAGATCCACGCCATGGCGCCCGTTTCGCGCAGGCCCGCGACCACGATGTAGAGCGCCGCGATGGTCATCACGCCGTTGCTGGCGAAGCCCTGCAGCGCCTGGTCGGGCTTGAGGATGCCGAGCAGCGTCAGCGTGATCATCGCGCCGACCAGCACGACGTCGGTGTCGAGACGGGAGGACGTGAGCGAGACGAGCACGCCCACCACCACCAGCAACGTCGCGACGATTTCAAAAGTCACGGATTCTCCAAGACCCTCACCCCACCCTCTCCCGCCAGGCGGGAGAGGGAGTCGAGGCCCTCACCCCGCCCTCTCCCGCAGAGCGGGAGAGGGAGTCGAGACCCTCTCCCGCAAGGCGGGAGAGGGTGGCCGTCAGGCCGGGTGAGGGTATCTGTTACACCACCAGTGCTAAACCACCAATGGTTCGCCGCGCCCAATACCGTGATAGGTGAGCCCGAAGCTCTTCACCAGCGCCGGATCGTAGAGGTTGCGGCCGTCGAAAATCACCTTGTGCTTGAGCGCGTCGCGGATCAGGTCGAAGTCCGGGCTGCGGAACTCCTGCCACTCGGTGACGAGCGCCAGCGCGTCGGCGCCTTCGAGCGCTGCCTCGGCACTGTCGGCCAGCAGCAGTCCCGCCTGGTCGCCGTAGATGCGCTTCGCCTCGCCCATCGCGACCGGGTCATAGGCGCGCACCCTGGCGCCCGCGGCCAGCAGTGCATCGATCAGGTCGCGCGCCGGCGCCTCGCGCATGTCGTCGGTGTTGGGCTTGAACGCCAGGCCCCACACCGCGATCGTCCGTCCCTTCAGGTTGCCCTTGAAGTACGCGTTGATCTTGCGGAACAGCAGCTGCTTCTGCCGCTTGTTGACGGCCTCGACCGACTTGAGCAGCTGCGCGTCGAACTGGTGCTCGCCGGCGCTGTGCACCAGCGCCTTGACGTCCTTCGGGAAGCACGAGCCGCCGTAGCCGGCGCCCGGGTAGATGAAGCTGTAGCCGATGCGCGGGTCGGAGCCGATGCCGACGCGCACCTTCTCGATGTCGGCGCCCATGCGCTCGGCGAGGTTGGCGATCTCGTTCATGAAGCTGATCTTGGTCGCGAGCATCGCGTTCGCGGCGTACTTGGTCAGCTCGGCCGAGCGCACGTCCATGACGATCATGCGCTCGCGGTTGCGGGTGAACGGGTCGTACAGCGCCTTGAGCAGCTCGGCGGTGCGCGGGTTGTCGGTGCCGACCACCACGCGGTCGGGCTTCATGAAGTCGGCGACCGCCGCGCCTTCCTTGAGGAACTCGGGGTTCGACACCACGTCGAACTCGATCTTCGCGCCGCGCTCGCCGAGCGTGTGCTCGATGCGCTCGCGCACGCGGTCGGCCGTGCCGACCGGCACCGTCGACTTGTCGACGATCACCCGGTAGTCGGTCATGTGGCGGCCGATGGTCTCGGCGACGGCCAGCACGTGCGACAGGTCGGCCGAGCCGTCCTCCTCGGGCGGGGTGCCGACCGCGATGAACTGGAACAGGCCGTGGGCGATGCCTTCCTCGGCGCTGGTGGTGAACTTGAGACGTCCCTTGTCGTAGTTACGGCGCACGATCTCGTCGAGGCCCGGCTCGTGGATCGGAATCTCGCCCTGCTGCAGGCGGGCGACCTTGCCGGCGTCGATGTCCACGCAGAGCACGTGGTTGCCCGCTTCGGCGAAGCAGGCGCCCGTCACGAGGCCGACGTAGCCGGAACCAAAGACTGTAACTTTCACGCGTAAGTCCCTGAGAATGCTTATTAATTACCTGGCCGTGGGGCCGAGATTCAGCCGGGGATGTTAGCAGAGCTGCCGGGCCGCCGCCCGATCAGGCTCCCGGCGCGCCGCTTCAGCGCCGCCACGCAGCGCTCGGCGGTCCGGCCGTCCCACAGCGCGGGCTTGCGGCCGGTCGGCCAGCGGCCGCCCAGCACTTCCTGCACCTGCGCGTAGAGGTCGGTCGGCTTCACCAGCCGATTCGAGCCCTCGCTGACGGTGATCGGCCGCTCCGTGTTCTCGCGCAGGGTCAGGCACGGGATGCCGAGATAGGTGCTCTCTTCCTGCACGCCGCCGGAGTCGGTGATCACCGCGCGGGCGCTGCGGACGAGGTTCATGAACTGGATGTAGCCGAGGGGTTCGGTGAGGGTGATGCGCGAACCCTCTCCCGGACCAACACCCTCACCCGGCCTCCGGCCACCCTCTCCCGCCTTTCGGGAGAGGGTTGGGGAGAGGGAGAGGGCATCGAGTAGCCCGAACTCCTCCAGCTTCTTGCGCGTACGCGGGTGCACGGCGAACACCAGCGGCAGGTCGTTGGCGACGGCCAGCAACTGGTTCACCAGCGGCTCCAGCGCCTCGCGGGTGTCTACGTTAGACGGCCGGTGCAGCGTCACCACTGCGTACTGCCCCTCCTGCAGTCCCATGCCGGCGCGGGTGCCGTCGGCCTCGATGGCGCCGCGCATCATCTCGAACGAGTCGAGCATGATGTTGCCGACGCGGTCGATCCTGGCGGCCGGCACGCCCTCGCGGGCGAGGTTCTCGTCCGCATCGGGCGACGGCGTCCACAACACGTCGCAGATCGCGTCGGTGGCGAGGCGGTTGATCTCCTCGGGCATGCGGCGGTCGCCGCTGCGCAGGCCGGCCTCGAGGTGCACCACCGGGATCCACAATTTGGTGCCGACCATGGCGCAGGCCGCGGTCGAGTTGACGTCGCCCACCACGACGATCCAGTCGGGTTTCTCGCGCATCGCCACCTTTTCGTACGCAATCATCACGCCGCCGGTTTGCTCGGCGTGCGTGCCGCTGCCCACCTCGAGATGGAAGTGCGGCGTCGGCAGCCCGAGGTCGCGGAAGAACGCGTCGGACATGTTGGCGTCGTAGTGCTGGCCGGTGTGCACGATCTGGGGCTGGCACCAGGCCTCGCGGGCGAGCGCGTGGTACAGCGGCGCGATCTTCATGAAATTGGGCCGCGCCGCGGCGATCAGGTGGACGGTGATGGGCTTCATGGCTGCGGATTTTACGGGCAGCCGGTGACGAAATCGTGGCCCAGGTGGCGGTTTTGTGGCCCGGGAGCCACCCAGGGCGGGGTATTACCCTCCCGGCGCCATGCGCACAGCTCGTGCGCACGCGGCAGGCGCACGGCTGTGCGCATAAGGCGTGCGCACGAGCTGTGCGCATGCGGCCGGGCGAGTAGTACCCCACGCCGCGGCTGCCGCCAACGTGTCGGGTACCGCCTGCCTCAGCCCGGCGTCTCGCGCTTGCTGCTCGCCCGCCGCGCCTGCAGGTTGGTCACCTTGCCATCGGCCGCGCGGTGGGTCTCGGACCAGCGCCACACCAGGTCGGCGATGTCGCCGCTCGGGCGATACTCGCGCACGGCCCGCATCAGCAGCTCGCGGGCCTCGCGCACGTCGAACTGCCCCATCGCCACGATCAACTGCTGCAGCAGCTCCTGCACCTCGGGCCACTCCGGCGAGTGCTCGATGGCACGCATGATCATCGGGTGCTCGGTGCCGGTGGTGTTGTTGCCGATCAGCAGCTCCTCGAACAGCTTCTCCGCCGGCCGCAGCCCGGTGAAGCGGATCTCGATGTCGCCGTCGGGAGTCTCCTCGTCGCGCACCGTCAGGCCCGACAGGCTCACCATGCGCCGCGCCAGCTCGACGATGCGCACCGGCTTGCCCATGTTGAGCACGAACAGGTCGCCACCGTGCGCCATGGCACCCGCCTGCAGCACCAGCTGCGAGGCCTCCGGGATGGTCATGAAGTAGCGGATCACGTCCCGGTGCGTGACCGTGAGCGGCCCGCCGCGGCGGATCTGCTCGCGGAACAGCGGCACCACCGAGCCCGACGACTCGAGCACGTTGCCGAAGCGCACCATGCAGAACCGCGTGCGGCTGCCGCGCTTCTGCACGCCCTGCAGCACGATCTCGGCGAGGCGCTTGGTGGCGCCCATCACGTTGGTGGGATTCACCGCCTTGTCGGTCGAGATCAGCACGAACGTCTCGACGCCGCACTCGTGCGCGGCCTCGGCCGTGTACCAGGTGGCGATCACGTTGTTGTGGATGCCCTCGATGATGTTCTCTTCGACGATGGGCACGTGCTTGTAGGCCGCGGCGTGGTACAGGGTCTGCACGCCGTAGGCCTGGATGATCTCGCGCATGCGGTACTTGTGATGCGCGTTGCCGAGCAGCGCGGTGATCTCCACCTCGCGGTCCTCGGCGCCGACCAGGTGGCGCAACTCGCGGTCGATGTTATAGAGCGCGAGCTCCGACATCTCGAGCAGCACCATGCGCCGCGGACCGAGGCGCGCGATCTGCCGGCACAGCTCGGCGCCGATCGAGCCGCCCGCGCCGGTGACCATCACCACCTTGTTGCGGATGCAGGCGTCGAACAACCGCGGGTCCGGCGCCACCGGCTCGCGGCCAAGCAGGTCGCTGGCGTCGACGTCGCGGATGTCCTCGACCCGGGCATGCCCGACGACGATGTCGCCAATGTCCGGCACCGTCTGCACGTGCAGGGCCAGCGACTCGAGCGAGGCGAGGATCTCGCGGCGGCGACGATGGTTGACCGACGGCAGCGCGAGCAGCACGCGGCGGATGTCGTAGATCTTGACGAGGTCGGCGCAGCTGGTCCGGCGAGTACACCTCGACGCCGTGGATCACGCTGCCCCACAGCGACCGGTTGTCGTCCACGAATGCCACCGGCAGGAAGTCGCGGCCGGCGTACAGCGACGACGCCAGCCTCGCGCCCGCCTCGCCCGCGCCGAAGATCGCGACTCGCTCCGACTCGCGCGGCCGCAGCACCAGCACCTGGCGCGCCAGCAGGCGGCTGCCGCCCACGTACAGCAGCGCGAGCGCCCAGTAGATGGCGAGCGCCGTGAGCGGCACCGGCTGCTCGAGCAGCAGCTCGTTGACCAGCACCAGCATCAGCACCGAGCCCGTGACGCCGGTGAAAATCGCCTTGGAAGCGCGCGCTCCGAGGAAACGCACCACGGCCCGGTACAGGCCGAGCTTGATGAAGATCGGGATGCTGACGCCGAGCGCCGCGACGTACAGCCACGGGCTTGCCACCACGCCATCGGGCGCGTTGCCGTTCTTGAGCCAGAGTGCCGTAGCCAGCGCGAGCGGGATCATCACCCCGTCGGCCGCGAGCATGATCGCCCGCTTCGCTGGGCGCGGCAGGCCGACCGCCCAGGCGACCAGCCGCTCCGTGGCCCCGCCTTTCCGTTTGTTAACCATGACACCCCGACAGGCGTGAAGGGGTGATTTTAACCTAATCGACTCAGTCGCGGAGGCCGGTGCGGTGGTCGAGGAACCAGCGGTAGGTGGCCGCCACCCCGGTTTCCAGCGGAATCCGGGGCCGCCAGCCCAAGTCGTTGATCCGGCTGGTGTCGAGCAGCTTGCGGGGGGTGCCGTCCGGCTTGGAAGCATCGAAGGCGAGCCGGCCCTGGAATCCGACCACCCGGGCTACCAGCGCGGCCAGCTCGGCGATGCTCAGGTCCTCGCCCACCCCGACGTTGATCGGCTCGTCGGCGGCGTAATTTTGCATCAGGAACACGCAGGCATCGGCCAGGTCGTCGACGTGCAGGAACTCCCGGCGGGGCGTGCCCGTGCCCCACACCACCAGTTCCGCGTCGCCCCGCTCGCGCGCCTCATGGAAGCGCCGGATCAGCGCCGGCAGCACGTGCGAGTTCTGCAGGCTGAAATTGTCGCCCGGGCCGTACAGGTTGGTGGGCAGCAGCGAGATCGCACTGAACCCGTACTGGCGCGAATACGCCTGGCAGAGCTTGATCCCTGCGAGCTTGGCGACCGCATACCACTCGTTGGTGGGCTCGAGCGGGCCGGTGAGCAGGTACTCCTCGCGCAGCGGCTGCGGGGCGAGCTTCGGGTAGATGCAGCTCGAGCCGAGGAAGCACAGCTTCGCCACGCCGTGGCGGCGTGCCGACTCGATCACGTTCACCTGGATCTGCAGGTTGTCGCGCAGGAAGTCCGCGGGATAGGTGCTGTTGGCGAGGATGCCGCCCACCTTGGCCGCCGCGAGGAACACGTACTCGGGCCGCTCGGCCGCGAAAAACGCCTCGACCGCCGCCTGGTTGCACAGGTCGAGCTCGGCGCGGGTACGCAGCAGCAGGTTCGTGTAGCCGAGCTCGCGCAGCCGCCGCACGATGGCCGAACCCACCAGCCCCTGGTGGCCGGCGACGTAGATCCGGCCGCCCTCATTCATGGTGGTGATAGACCTTGAAGCCGTGCTGCTTCATGTGCGCGTCGCGGCGCGCAATCTCGAGGTCGGTCTCGACCATCTCGCGCACCAGCTGGTCGAAGGTCACCTCCGGCACCCAGCCGAGCTTCGCCTTGGCCTTGCTCGGGTCGCCCAGCAGCGTCTCGACCTCGGCGGGCCGGAAATAGCGCGGATCCACCTTGACCAGCACGCGGCCCGAGGCGCGGTCGACGCCCTCCTCCGCCACGCCCTCGCCGCGCCACTCGATGTCCCAGCCGAGCAGCTGCGCCGAGCGGCTCACGAACTCGCGCACCGAGTGCTGCTCGCCGGTGGCGATGACGAAGTCCTCGGGGACGTCCTGCTGCAGCATCAGCCACTGCGCGCGCACGTAGTCGCGGGCGTGGCCCCAGTCGCGCAACGCATCCATGTTGCCGAGGTACAGGCACTGCTCGAGCCCCTCGTGGATGCGCGCCAGGCCGCGGGTGATCTTGCGCGTCACGAACGTCTCGCCGCGGATCGGCGACTCGTGGTTGAACAGGATGCCGCTGCAGGCGAACAGCCCGTACGCCTCGCGGTAGTTGACCGTGATCCAGTGCGCGTACACCTTGGCCGCGCCGTACGGCGAGC
The DNA here is from genome assembly GCA_963731105.1 of uncultured Gammaproteobacteria bacterium. GTDB lineage: Bacteria > Pseudomonadota > Gammaproteobacteria > Steroidobacterales > Steroidobacteraceae > RPQJ01. Next base: position 169,463 of record CAVSUM010000004.1, on the reverse strand, counting down.
GCGGATAGAACGGCGTGGTCTCGCGCTGCGGGATCTCCTGCACCTGGCCGAACATCTCCGAAGTCGACGCCTGGTAGAAGCGCGTCTTCTTCTCCAGCCCCAGGATGCGGATTGCCTCGAGGATGCGCAGCGTGCCGAGCGCGTCCGAGTTGGCCGTGTACTCCGGCGTCTCGAACGACACCGCGACGTGGCTCTGTGCGGCGAGGTTGTAGATCTCGTCCGGCTGCACCTGCTGGATGACGCGGATCAGGTTGGTGGCGTCCGTGAGGTCGCCGTAGTGCAGGCGCATCTGCGCGCCGGGCACGTGCGGGTCCTCGTACAGGTGGTCGATGCGGTCGGTGTTGAACAGCGACGCGCGGCGCTTGATGCCATGCACAAGGTAGTCCTTGCCGAGCAGGAACTCGGCAAGATAGGCACCGTCCTGGCCGGTGATGCCGGTGATCAGCGCAGTTTTCCGCAAGACCCATTACTCCTTTGAATTGCGCACCGCCGGCACGACCGGCGATGTCGGCACTTCGGCGCGGCCCGAGCCGGCCAGCAACGCGATGGCGCCGAGCAGCACCAGCGCCGCCACCAGCGCCGTTGCCGCGCGCTCAGGATACGCGATGCAGAACCCGGCGACCGGCAGCAGCACGAACAGGTTCATGGCCAGCACCGCCAGCGTCACCGGCAGGTGCGCGCCCCAGCGTCGCGCCAGCCACTGGTAGGCGTGGCTGCGGTGCGCTTCGTGCACGCGCTCGCCGCGCAGCAGGCGCCGCGCCAGCGTGATGGACGCGTCGACGAAGAACACGCCGCCGAGCGCGAGCCAGGCAAACAACGCGACCGGCGATTCCCACATGGCCGCGAGCGCCAGCACCGCCAGCACGTAGCCGAGAAAGCCGCTGCCGACGTCACCCATGAAGATCTTCGCCGGCGGCCAGTTCCACGCCAGGAAGCCGAGGCACGCGGCGCCGAAGACGAGGCCAGCCGCCTGGACACCGAGCGCCGAGGCCCCACCCGCCAGCAGCGCTCCAGCCAGCGCCATGAACGTCGCCTGGCTCGCGGCGATCCCGTCGATGCCGTCCATGAAGTTGAACAGGTTCAGCACCCAGCCGATCGCGAGCGCGCCGAGCACATAGCCGAACAGGCCGAACTCGACGGTCGTGGTCCCGAACTGGATCGGCGGCACGCCGCCGAGCCACGCAAGGGCCCACGCGGCCGCGGCCATGTGCACCGCAAGGCGCGTACCGGGACGGACCGGACTGCGATCGTCGCGGAAACCGATCCATGCCACGGCGAGACCGCCGCCGACGAGTGCTGCACAGAGACGCGCGTCCATGGCGCCGGTGGCCCACAACGTGACGAAGCCGACCGCGCTTGCGACAACGATGCCGAGCCCGCCTCCGCGTGGCGTGGGTGCGTGGTGCGAGCTGCGCGCGTTCGGCACGTCGATCCAGAGCCGCTGCAGCGCCTGGCGCCGCACCCAGCCGGTCAGTGCCGCCGCCAGCAGCGCCGCCGCAATCGCGATTACCCAGCTCGATGTGTTCAAGATGCCGCCGCTTCCCGGTACCACTCGGCCATGGCGCGGATGCCCGCCTCGAACGGCACGCCGGGCTGCCAGCCCAGCGTGTTCCGGGTGACGCTGTCGTCGACGCGCAGGGATCCAGTCAGGCGCGCGAGGTCCGCGCCGCGGCCTGCGAGTCTAGCAAGCGACTCGACCAACCCCCAAGGCGCATGGAACAGCCGCACCGGCCGGCCGAGGCCGCGGCCGATGGACGCCAGCAGCGCCGGCAGCGTCACATCCTCGCCGTCGGCGGCCAGTAGCGTGCGGCCTGCCGCCGCTGGATGGTCGACGCACACCGCCAGCAGCCCGCAGAGGTTGTCGATACCGATGAAACTGCGTTGCGCGGTGAGACCACCAAACGGCAACGGCACGCCACTGTCCACCAGCTTCAGGAGCCGCAGGAAGTTGCCCTTCACTCCGGGGCCGTAGACCAGCGGCGGCCGAACGATCACCGGTTGGGTAGCGGTCCCGGCGGTGAGCGCCATGACGCGCTGCTCCGCCTCCCACTTCGAGCGTGCATAGGGCTCGATCGGGTTCGGCGGATCCGAGGCGGTGAATGCGCGCTGCCCCGAATCGCTGCCCAGTACGCCGATCGAGCTCACGAAGACGAAGCGTGGCACGTCGCTCTCGATGGCGGCCGACAGCAGCCGCTCGGTGCCCGCGACGTTCGCAACACGAAACTCGCTCATCGGGTCCGTCGCCGTGTCGTGCACGACGTGCGCCCGTGCGGCCAGATGCACCACGGCGTCGGCGCCTCGCAGCAGCTCGGGCCACGGTTCGAGCGTCGCGCGCGTGACCGGGACAACCTCGCGCCCGGCCTGCTGCAGGTGCGAGACCAGCGCGCGACCGATGAAGCCGCCGGCGCCCGTGATGACGATGCGACCACTCATCGCGCGCCCTGGACGACAGGTGCGCCGACCGCCGCGGCAACTGCGTCGCGATACGCCGCCAGTCCCCGCTGTCGCGACAATTCCGCCTCGTAGTACGCCGCGGCCGCCTCGCCCGACGCACGCAGTTCCTGCGGATGCGCTACCCACTGCTCGACGGCGCGTGCAAACGCCTCGACGGCGCCGGCCGCCACACAGGCCCCGCCGCGGGATCGCTCGATGAACTGCGCCACGTCACTATCGGGGCCGACGTACAGCGTTGGCACGGCGCGCGCCATGTAGCCGAGCAGCTTGCTGGGCACGACCAGGCCTTCGAACCCGGGCAGCAGCGTGACCAGTGCCGCGTCCGCAAGACCCAGGCTGTGCGGCAGCAGGTCGAGGGGCACGAAAGCGCGGAACTGCACCACGTCCTCGAGGCCGAGTTCGCGCACGAGCGCCCGCGCCTGCTCGAGGCGACTGCCCTTGCCGACGAACAGCAGCCGCAGGTTCGGCACCCGTGCACGCAGCGCCTGCATGGCGCGGATCGGCGTCTCGACGTCGTGCGCGATGCCGAGGTTGCCCGAATAGAGCAGCACGAAGCAGCCGTCGAGGCCCCACTCCGCGCGCAGGCGGTTCTCGGCACCACGCACCACCGACTCCTCGCCGGTGGCCCAGTTGCAGATCTCCACGATGCGCTCGCGGGCCACGCCCTTGTCGAGCAGGCGCTGCGTCATCACGGGTCCCAGCGAAACCACGGTGCGTGCGTGCCGATACGCCCACGCAAACAGTCGATTCAGCAGGCGCGTCGCGAACGAGCCCGGCTCGAGCATGCCGTGCGCGACCATCACTTCCGGGTAGATGTCCTGCGCGATGATCATGCCCGGGCGCCGATGAATGGCCGCGGCCAGCATCGCGATGGGGACCACCAGCGGCGGATTGGTCTGGGAAACGATCAGGTCCGGCCGGCGGCGGAACAGCAGCAGCGGCAGCGCACAGGCGTAGAACCACAGCTGCCGCAGCAGCTTCAGGCGGTGGATGTCACCACCGATGAGGCGCGGGACGCGACGGATGCGCACGCCGCTCGCGGTCGGGTCCTCGGTCGCGTCGCCCTCCACGGTCGCGTACTGGTCGCTGCCGCAGATCACCTCGACCTCGGCCCCGCTGCGTGCGAGCGCGATCGTCACGTCGCGCGGCAGCTGCGCACCGCCCCAGCCCTCGGGGTAGTAGAACTGCTCGACGAAGACGATGCGCGGCGCAAGCGACCCGGCCATGATGCGTCAGCTCGCACGCGCCAGTCGGTCGGCGCCCGCCGCGCGCCGCAGCACGTGGGCGTACAGCTCGAGCATCTGCTCGAGGTTGCGCTCCGGCGTGTAGCGCTCCTCGTACTCGCGGCGGCCGGCGACACGAATGCGTTCGCGCAGGTCCGGGTCCGACCACAGGCGACGCACCGCCTCGACCATGGCCGACGCGTCCGACGGCTCGAAATGCAGTCCCGTCACGCCGGACTGGATGATGTCGACCAGTCCGCCGAGGCGTGACACCGCGAGCGGCGTGCCGCGGGCCAGCGCCTCGACGATGACCAGCGGGAAGCCCTCATAGCACTCGGAAGGCACGACCTGCACGTCGGCCCGGCCGATGATCTCGAGCACCTCGTGTCGCGGCCGCACGCCCAGGAAACGCACCGGCAGCTCGAGTTCGCGCACCCGTGCCTCAGCCGCAGCGCGCAGCGGGCCGTCGCCCACCACGACCAATGGCACATCGCGCAAGCGCTGCCAGCCCTCGAGCATCACGCCGATGCCCTTTTCGTCCGAGAGGCGCCCGGCGAACACTGCGTAGCCGCCGCCGCCTGGGCCGACACCGCCGGAGTCCGCCACGAAATTCGGCTTCACCCGGATGCGGTCGGCGGACAGGCCGAGCGACACGAACTTGTCGGCGGCGAAGCGCGTCAGCGCGACGTACTGGTCGACGAGCTGCGTGTAGGTGCCGCGCCGCCAGTTGCTCCACAGCATCCACGCGACGGCGGCAGAACCGGCCGAGGTCTGGCGATAGCAGCGATGGCGCACACCGTCCCACGGCTTGCCGGGCGTGCAGGTCTCGCAGATGCGGCCCGTCGCGGAAGAACGTCGCCGCGCTGCACACGAGGCGGTAGTTGTGCAGCGTCTGCACCACCGGCACGCCCTGCTCCTGGCACGCCGCATAGGCACTGGGCGAGATGAGCGGAAACGTGTTGTGGAAATGAGCGAGTTGCGGTCGCTCACGCTCGATCAGCGCCGCGACCTCGCGGTGGCTGCGACGCGACCAGGACATGCTGGCTGCAGTGCGGACCACTTCAAACTGGTCGTTCTCGTCCACGTCGTCGTTGCTGCGCGTGTAGACAATCACCTCGACGCCCGCGCGCTCGAGCAGCTCGCGTTCCTGGCGGAAAACGTTGTCCTCGCCGCCGACTGCCGCCGAGCGATAGAAGTTGTGCACCAGCAGCACCTTGCGAACCCCGGCCGCGGCCGCTGCGGCTCGCGGCACCGGTGACGCCGCCACGGCGGCAACGGCGCCGCGGCCACGTTGCGGGCCCGCGCCTGTGCCGACCTGGCCGCCAGCGCAAACGCCTGCGCGAACTCGGCCACGCGCAGTCGCGACGCCTCGGCGGCAGTGGAACGACGCACCTCGGCGGGCGCGAGATCCGTGCGGTACCAGGCGCGCTCGAGCGCCTCGGCCGCGCTGCCCGGCGACTTGGGGTCGAAATAGATGGCGTCGTTGCCAGCCTGTTCGCGGTGCACGCCGAGATCCGAGAGCACCAGCGGCGCACCGAGCGCCTTCGCCTCCTCGACGGTGGTGCTCCAGCCCTCGAAAAACGAGGGATTGACCACCGCATGGCTCAGCGAGGTGAGCCGGATCACGTCCTCGTACGGGATCATGCCGAGCAGCCGGAACTCGCTCGCGAGGCCGAGCGCCTGCACGCGCTCGACCAGCCGGCGGTAGTGATCCAGGTGGCGGGTATCGTTCGGGTTACCCGATGCCGCAACGATCACCTCGGTGCCGCGCGCCTTGAGCAACGCCAGCGCGTCGATCACCACGGCGTGGTTCTTGTGCTTCCAGAACTGGTTCGGCAGGTACAGGAATCGCGACGGCAGGCCGTAAGTGGCGAGCACCTGCGACGGATCGTGCAGATCCACCTGCGGCGGCAGCACTGCGAATCGCACCACCACCGTCCGCCCGCGGCTGGCGGGGTAGAACCGCTCCGCGTCCTGGCGCGCGTCCTCGCTGCTCAGCATCAGCGTGCGGCCGGCGCGGATCTGGGCCTGGTGCCCCAGTTCGCGCCGCCACCAGGCGCGGCGCGAGAACATCTGTGGCAGGTGGCGGTGCTGGAAGTCCGGCGTCCAGGCGAGCGTCGCAACCGGGAAGCGCCAGCCATAGAACTGCGCGGCCTCGAACGCGACGTCGATGCGCTGTTGCGCGAAAGCCTCCGCGATCGAGGGCACCGTGCCGAGCAGCAGCGCCTGGGTGAGGTGCTCGCTCGAGCTGCGCCGCTCGAAGGCCCCGCCGCGCACCGGCGGCGCCGCGAGCAGCGGCAGGAACGGCGCGAGGTGCTCGTCCGGCACCTGCTCGCCCACGAACAGCAGCGGCTCGATGCCATGACCGGGGTGGTGGTGCAGCACCCGCAGCAGGTTCAGCAGGTAGTTGTACCCGCCGGTCCACTCGCGGCCACCGATCAGCGGAAACGCGACGCGCATTCCTCAGCGATCCGTGTCAGCGCGGAACCAGCGCACGTAGGACGCCAGGCCCTCGGCCAGCGGACGAGGCACGACGCCGCCCAGCTGGCGCATGCGGGAAACGTCAGCCACCAGCGACTGCGGGTCGCCGGGACGTGCGCGGCCCGAAAACGACACCGTGCACGGTCCGCCCCACGCCTCGACCAGCACGCGCGAGAACTCGGCGACGGTGCGCGACGTGCCGGTGCCGCAATTCACGACCGGGCACTCCGCGGACGGCAGATACGCGAGCCGCGTCCGTTAGAGTGCGCACGACGTCGTCGACGTGGATCCAGTCGCGCCGCTCCTCACCCGTGCCGTCGAGCACGAGCTCGCGCCCGCCGGCAGCCAGCTTGCCGCACAGGTCCCACGGCAGCTGCTTGCGCAATCCCTCGCCGTAGGCCGAGAACACCCGCACCACGGCGGCACGCAGGCCGAAGTTCGCGCCGTAGGAACGGAACAGCGACTCCATCACCGCCTTGTGGTGCCCGTAAGGCGAGTACGGCGTCACGGGCACTGTCTCGGCGATCGGTCCCTGGTGCCCGGCGCCGTAGACCGCGGCGCTCGACACCGCGACTACTGGCGTTGCCGGGGCATGGCAGCGCACCCACTCGAGCAGTCGTGCGGTGGTGTGCACGGTGCGCTCGAAATCCTCGAGCGGGTTGGCGAACGACGGACCGACGGCCGAACCGCCGGCGAGGTGGTAGATCGCGTCGGGCGCACCGGCCCGCGACTGCAGCAGGTCGAGGCTCGCCGCGTGGATGTCCGCGTTGACCCAGTGGGTCACGCCGGCAGTCGACGCATCGGGCCAATGACCGTGGCCGACGCCAGCGACCTCGACGCCCTCGGCCGCCAGATGCCGCGCGAGCGACCGGCCGATGAAGCCGCGGGCACCCGTGATCCAGGCACTTCCGCTCATGCAGTCACCGGCCGGGTACAGACGAACGAATACAGCCGCCCGGGGCGACGGTCGATGCGCGACAACAGCCGCAGAAACGCATCGTAGGCACCTTCGTTGGCAAGCACACCGCGCAGCAACGCGCTGCCGCCAGGAACACGGCCAGCCCGGCGCACCAGCTCGTCGCGCAACGACTCGCGGGTGTGCGGAGCATAGTTGATCGGCGAATCGAACGGCGCCAGCTCGCGCTCGATGCGCAGGCCTGCACCGGACAGCGCGCTGCGGTACTCATCGAGCAAGCACGCGTGCTCGCCGCCGTACAGGTGATGCAGCGGGTGGATCGCGAGGAACCGCGGCAGGTCCGCGGGCGACGAGATCACGTGCTCCCGCACTGCCAGCGCCATGCCGCCGGGCCGCACGACACGCACGATCTCGCGGCACAGCTGCGGCAGGTCGCGTGCGTGATGCAGCACCTGCCGCGCCAGCACGAGGTCGAACTCGCTGTCTGCGAACGGCAGTGATTCCGCGAATCCTTCCACCACGCGGATATCGAGCCCGCCCTGCGCCGCCAGGCCGCGAATCGCACCGGCACCGACCAGGTCGCTCGGGTCCGGCTCGAGTGCCGTCACCTGCCAGCCCGCGCGAGCGAGTGCAGCACTGGCGATGCCGTGCCCGGCACCGATCTCGAGCGCGCGGCCGGCCGGCCGCGGCAGAAGCTGCAGCAGGGCTTGCCACTCGGGACTGCGCGCGTAGCGATCGACCGCTGCCGTGCGCGGCAGGTCGTAGAAGCAATCGAGCACCAGCTGGCGCTGCCCCGGGTCGTCGAGCAGCGAACGCACCGCGGCCTCCCAACTGGTCGTCGCGTCAGTCATCGTTGGCCAGCTCACGAATGACCCGCGCGGGGTTGCCGCCGACGAGGCTGTTGGCAGGCACATCGCGCGTGACCACTGTGCCCGCGGCGACGACCGCGCCGTCGCCGATCCGGACGCCCTTCAGCACCAGCGCGTTGCAGCCGATCCACGCGCGATTGCCGATCACGACCGGCGCGCAGCGCACCTTCGACCAGTCCTTCCGGCCTGCATGCCAGTCACTCACGTCCGAGGCACGGTCCTTCCACAGCAGCGCATGTGAATCGTGATCGATGATTTCGCAGCCCCAGGAAATCAGCACGTCGTCGCCGATCGTCACGGACTCTGCGCACACGATCGTCGAGCGGCCGATGTAGGTGCGCTGGCCGATCACGATCTCGCAGTCGGGCCGGTCGGCGCAAAGGCGTGCCGCGACGATGCTGCCTTCGCCAATCGCGACGCGGGACGGCAACGGCCCGAATGCCGATCGCGGCGAGACCTTCGCCGATGCGGCGACCTGCCATTGTCGAGCACCGCCCCAGGTGCGCGCCAAGGCGCGCACGACGAGGCTGCGCAGCTTGTGAAGGAACTGCAACACGTCAGAGGTCCCAAGGAGGCCCGCGCATCAGGCTGCGGGGCGAGCCTCTTCTGCACGGCGGCCCGCCGCATGGTACAGCAGTAGCGCAAATATCGCATAGGCGGCGGCAGCGGCCACGCCGTAGGCGAATACCGCGACCAGGACGCCGTGCGACGCAAAGGCCGCGAGCGCCGCGAGCGGCAGCAGGAGGAAGCAGGTGTCGAACACCAGCTTGAGCTGCGGCCGGCCGAGCACCATCGGCAATCTGCTCACCGGGCTCACCACCATCGACGTCAACCACATCGGCGCCAGCAGCAGCAGCATCTCGCCGGCCATGCGCCACGGCGCGCCGAACACCCACTCGAACACCCAAGGGGCGACCAGGCACAGCGGCACATAGATCGCGACGGCGACGATGCCGAGCATGCGCATCGTGTCGAGCAGCAGGTGTCGCACCTGAGGGGACCCGACGGAGCGTGCCGCCGTGGCATGGGCGTGGAAGACGTCGCCGACGCTGGCTGCGACGAGGCCTCCCGGCAAGCCAGCCACGCGCCAGACCAGCGCGAACTGTCCCGCCTCCGCTGCGCCGAACATCCAGGCGATGAACGGCAGCGGCAATGCGGCCGCGAGCGCATCGACGAGGCTCGAGGGCAGTACCACGAGCGGAAAGTGCCGTGCGCGGCTCAGTTCCTCGCCCAATCGTCCGAGGCGCCCGCCGCGCCGGGCTTGCTGCAGCTCGCCACCCGCCTCGCGCCACAGACGACCGATGCCGAACAGTCGGCCGGCCAGATCGCCGGCAGCCAGCCCCGCCCATCCCGCGGCAGGCAATCCCAGCAGCACCGACGCAACCGCGCGGGCCGTTCCCTGCGCGACCATCGCCCGGCCGACGGCGGTGAAGCTTCGCCGGGCAACGTGCCAGCAACGCAGCGCCACGAATGCGCCAGTCGCTGCCAGCGCCACGATGCCGAGCGGCACCGTCCACAGGGGCAACAAGCCGTAGGCAAAGACATCGTGGCGGATCAACAGGTAGAGCAGCGCGCCCAGCAGCAGGCTCGCCAGCGGGGTGACCACCAGGCACAGGGCCAGCAGGCGCAGCGCGGTCTCCCGGTCCGCGGTCGTCGCGATCGCGAAGTCGAGGCGCAGGGTCGCGGCCACGCTCGCGATCGCGAGGAAGCTCGCGAACAGCCCGAACAGCCCCATGTCCTCGGGCGTGTAGAGGCGCGTCAGCAAGGGCGTCACGGCCACGACGATCAGCTGGCCGAGCGCCGTGCCGGAGCCCAGCGAAGCCACGTGCCGCGCGAAGTCGCCGCGCAACCAACGCCGCAGGTCCGACGTCACGAGTCGCCCCGCCGCCCGCGCTTGAGCTCGAATCGCAGGCGGCGCAGCCGGTCCGCCACCATCCCCAATGTCCCGGCATTGTGGCGCCAGATCGCCTGCCGCACGGCTGCGAAATCGGCCGCCTCGACGGCCACGGTCGCAGGTAGCTGCAGGGGCCCTGGATGCAGCGCCGACGGGATCGACCGCAGTCGGCGCAGCAGGCCGCGGCCATGCGTGCCCGACCCGTCCATTCCGGTATTGCGCACCATGGACACGGGCGGGAACAGCGAGACGCCGCCGGCACGGAACACCGACCAGTGCCAGCGAATCGCCCACGAATCGCCGACGCCGCTCATCTGCCGCTCGAGCATGCTCGCGTAGTCATACGCACCGTCGATGTTGAAACGGCGTCGCAGGTCGCGATCGCCGCGCAGGTCCTGCCAGCCTGGCGCGGCAGTGTCGAAGGTTGCCCACGCCCGCCGCCAGGTGGCCCAGCCCCACGAGGTCGTGAGCGGCAGGAACAGCGCGCGATCACGGCCGATGAACGCCGGCACATCGAACATGTGTCCCGAGACCTGCATCACCGCCGATTCGCCGGCGATAGCGCGCGAGTGCCGCGTTCATGTAGCTGAGGAAGCCGCGGCTCAACTCCATGTCGTCTTCGATGACGATGATCCGGTCATGGCGCTCGAGGACGGTGGCCACCCCCGCGATGATCGAGTTCGACAGGCCGCGGTTGGTCGGACTCAGGTGATACTGCGCCGCATCGCCAATCATCTCTCGCGCGACCGCACGGGCGGCCGCGACGCCGTCGGCATCCGTCGCGCCCCTTGCGCCGTCGGCGAACAGGAACAGCGGCGCTGCGGCGAACCCGTCGCAGGCCATCAGGCTCGCGAGGGTGCGCCGCAAGTGCTCGGGACGTCGATAGGCGAAGACTGCAATCGGGGCCATCGAGTTCATGATCGCCCCGCCGGCACCTCGATGCAGCGTTCATACCAGGCCTGAGTGGCCAGCAGCTTGTACAGGTGGTGATCGGCGCCCGGAGCCCCGCGTGCGACCTGTCCGATCAAGCGTCGTATCGCTCCAGGCGCGCACCATGCGGCAAGCGGCGAACTGGATTGCGACAGCCGCCGCTCGAGTCCGTCCGGATCGGCGAGGAGCCAACGCGACACCGGCGTCGGATATCCGCGCTTGTCGGGACGATTGCCGATCGCCTGCTGGCCCGTGGCGCGCAGGTATTCGCGCAGCACCCATTTCGTTTCGCCGTCATGCAGCTTGAACGCCGTCGGCAGGCGAAACAACCACTCGACCAGTCGGTAGTCGAGGAATGGATTTCGCGCCTCGATCGAATGCGCCATGCTGACCGCATCGCCGTATTGCAGCAGGCCCGGCAGGATGTTGCGCGCGTGGTCGGACAGCAACCGGCGACGCACGGCATCACCGCCCTGCGGCAGGTCGTCCAGCGCCAGCGGCGGCGGGATGGCCACACCTGGCCGCAGCAGCGACTGGAAGCCCGTGCGCGAGCGGTGCCACGCCAGCAGCGCCGGCGACACTTCCCGGCCGATCCACAGCAGCAGCCACAACGGGGAAAACGTGGCGGACAGTCGTCGCAAGCGACGCGACACCGCCGCAAAGCTGCGCGTCTCACTGGTCCTGCCGCGCATGAAATCCACCAGGTCGAGTACGGCATACGCGGGATAGCCGGCCAGTGCCTCGTCCGCGCCCTGCCCTTCGAGCAACACCGGCACGCCCGCAGCACGCGCCTGTCGCATCAGGCACCACAACGGATAGACCGCCGGTGAGTAGCCCGGACCGTCCATGTGCCACGCGATCTCGGGCAACGTCGTCAGCCAGCCATCCTGCGGCGCAGGCGCAGGCTCCAGTTCGGCAGAGACGACGCTGGCCGCGCGCTGCGCCCAGTCGAGCTCGCCGGGCGATCCGTCGCCGTACACGGACGTGAAACAGTGCGGGGCACGACGGCCGTGCCGCGCCGCCGCGGTGAGCACGGCCGTCGAATCCAGTCCGCCGCTCAATGTGACGCCGACTTGCACGTCGCTGCGCAGTCGCAGTTGCACGGCGTCCTCGAACAGCCCGGCGAACTGCTCGCACGCCGCAACGGCGTCCACGGACGCATCGCCGCGCTCCGGGTATTGCCAGTAACGCTCGATCGCGATACGCCCGGTCTCCGGCTCGTACTGGAGGCAATGCGCGGGAGGCAGCACGTGGATGCCTGCATAGAACGACGCGTCGTGGCTGTGCAGCTCGTTGTTCGCGAGGAAGCGCAGCAGCGTCGTCTCGTCGACGGCGCGATGGTCCGGGTAAAGCGCCAGCAGCGCCTTGGGCTCCGAGGCGAACGCAAAGCCGCCGGGGCCGTGCCGGTAATACAGCGGCTTGACGCCGAACCGGTCGCGACTCAGGAGCAAACGGCGTTGCGCGGCATCCCACAGGCCGAAGGCCCACATGCCATTCAGCCTCGCCAGCGCACCAGTGCCCCACTCCGCCAGCGCCGCGAGCAGCACTCCGGTGTCGGAGCCACCCGCCACCCGCCGTCCAAGCGCCTCGAGCTGCGCGCGCAGTTCGACGTAGTTGTAGATCTCGCCGTTGTAGGTGATCGTCCGCGCACCATCCGGGCTCGTCATCGGCTGGTGGCCCGCCGGCGACAAATCGATGATCGACAGCCGGCGGTGACCGAGCATCACCCCGGGCGCGCTCCACACCCCCTCGTCGTCGGGGCCGCGATGCCGCAACAGGTGCAGTGCCTCGGCAAAGCGTCGGGGATCCGGGGGAGTTTCGCCGCCACCCAACCAACCCAGGATGCCGCACATCGCCTCAGGCTCCTGAGCGCGCCAGTGGCGTTCGCGCGAGCGCAAGCACCGCCAGACCGAAGAACCAGAAAGCACCGTCGGTGAGCAGTGATCCGGACAGCAGGCAGTGAATCACGTACTGCAGGTAGATGAGTGCGACCCAGGCGTGGCGCGTCGCACCCCGGTAGATCCCGAAACCCGCGGCAAGGCTGGCCGCCATGCTGAGCAGCAACAGACCGAGCCCGACCACGCCGAGCGCCATCAGGCTCTCGACGATGATGTTGTGCGGGTTTTCCATGAAGCGCCGCTCGACCAGCGCATCGCCGAGCAGGGGACTCGCCGTGAACTGCTGCCACGCGCCGACGATCATCGCCGCCCGCTCCTGCGACGCCACGTCCTGCAGCGTGTCGGTGAGGCGCGCCACGACGTCGATGATCTCCAGCTCCTCGAGATAGTTGATGGCCAGCACGACCGCGGCCACACCCGCGCCGATCAGGCCGAAGCGCAGCAGGATGCCGCCGAGACCAATACGTCTGGCCGACGCGCGGGCGCATCGCCAGCAGCAGCACGATGACCAGCCCGGCCGCGATCGGTCCGCGCGATACCGTGGCCACCACGACCGCGACGCTGAGAATCACCAGCAGCGTGCGCAACAAGCGCGTCAACCGGCCCGCGCCGGCGAAGCCGCACAAGGCCACCGCCAGCACCGAGACGCCGAGATGCCCCACCGAGATCGGGTTCAGCACTGGCGTGGCGAGGCGATACAGGATCGAACCCTGCATCACCCCGCGCAGGCCGACGTACAGGATGCCGACCATCGCGATCGCACCGAGCACCTCGATCGCATGTCGGGCAAGGTCCAGCGTGCGCTCGCTCGGCGGCTCCAGCGCCGTCAGCGCCGGCAGGAAGCACGCGCCGACGCTGAGCAGCAGCAGCTGGGACGGCGGCATGTACAGCTCTCCCGGCAGCGGGTCGACGATGATGCCGTGCACCAGCCGCGCCACCAGCAGCGCCCAAAGCGTCAAGGTGAGCAGCACGGCTGCGTTGAGGCAGATGCGCGTGCCGCGCACCCACCAGCCGAACATCACGGCGAGCGACACGCCGAGCACCAGCACGCGGTAGGGAACCGTGGCGACCTGCGAGTCAAGGCGCAGGATGGTCGGGATCGTGGAGACCAGCGGGAACCCGACGACGGTCAGCGCATACATGGCCGCCAGCAGCAGCGACGCGGGCGCCGCATCGCGGCCTAGGCTGTCGCGCTGCGCCACTGCCGCAGGCGTTCCCGCCGCAACTGCCAGCCGACCAGCAGCATGGAACCGATGCCGCCGCCGAGCGCGCCGAGCACGATCATCGCGAGGCGCTTCGGCCGCACCCTGTCCTTCGCGTCCGGCACCGAAGCCGGGTCGATTACCCTGAAAGCGTACTCTGGACGCACGCTCGCCAGCATGATGGTCTTCACCTGGCTCTCGATCAGCCGATACAGCGACTGGCGCAGCTCCAGCACGTCGGTCCTGGCGAGCTCCGCGTTGAGGTAGTCCCGGCTCGCCTCGGCGTCGCTGACGGCCCGCGCCCGCAGGTCGCGGTTGGCCCGCTCGATCATCAGGTTGGCCCAGCGCGCCGCCTGTTCGCGGTCCTTCCAGACGATCGACAGCGTCACGATTCCGGTGCGCCGTTCCTCCTGCACCGCCCGCACGCTCCGGTCCATGTAGCGCACGCCATCCGCCACCGTCGGAACGTCGTCGGGATCGTCGACTTTCCACTGGCCCTTCTGTGCGTCCCACTTCTTGGCGAACAGCACGGGCAGCAGGTTCTCTTCCTCGATGAACTGCCGGAGGAAGGCACGCGAGTTGAGGAACGCCAGGTTCTCGTCCTTGTTGCCGCCACCCGGCAGCGCGACCCCGGCGAGGGAGGCAAGTCCGCCGAGCTGGCCCAGTGCGCCGGACAGCGCACCGCGCATGTCGTCGCCCCTGACCGGCACGAGAATCAACTGGGCGCGGTACCGTGGCGTCATGATCCACGCGGCCGCGGCCGCGAGCGCCGCGCCGAGCACCACGCAGGCCAGCACCAGCCAGCGCTTCCGCCACATGACCTCGAGCAGTTCGTCGAAGGTCACCATCAGCACTGGCCGCTGTCGGGTCGGGGCGGGTTCCGTCGCAACATTCATGTCCCGGGACCCTGCGGCTAGAAGGAATTGACCGCGGCCACGGACACCGCCAGGTTGTAGATGATGGTCGTCACCGCCGTCCACAGCGGCAGCGGCCGCATGCGCTCGGCGTCGAGCGGCACGACGATGGTGTCGCCCGGGCGGATCGCGCCGTGGTTGCTCTTGAACCACGCGCTGCCGCCGCCACTCACCACGCTGCCGTTGGCACGCACCACGTAGATGCGTCCGTCGTCGGCCTTCTGCGTGGTCCCGCCGCTCAGCCGGATGTAGTCGTTGCGGGCGAGCACCGGATCCCACAGGTGCGACGTGCCGCTCTGCACCTCGCCGAGCACCGTGACCTCCTGCATGCGTCCCGGCACCAGCAGCCGGTCGCCGTCCTTCAGCACCACGTCCTGGTGCGAGCCCGGCGCCGCGACCACGCGCTCGAGGTCGATCACCAGCCGGCCGACGGGCTCGATCTCGCGCAGGCCGTCGAGCAGCGTCTGCCCGACTGAGACCGCCTCCCTGGCGTTCTGCCCCGAGGATCCGCCGCCCTGCGTCGCCTGCAATGCCAGTGCCGCGAGGTCGCCCTGCAAGCGGTCGGCCAACGCCGCGATCTGCTGCGCTTCGCGTTCCTGCAGCGACTTGCGCGTGAACACCGCGCCCTCGATAAACGCCAGGTCGGTGAGCCCACCCGCGCGCTTCAGCACCTGGCTCAACGTCTCGCCGCGCTTGATCGGGTACTTGCCCGGGAACCGCACCTCGCCGCCGAGCAGGATCGTTTCCTGCTCGGTCCACTGCGGCAGTGCCTTGATCGTCAGGTAGTCGTAGGGCTGCAGCACGAAGTCCGCGGTGGTGTCGCCGGCGAGGACCTTGCCGAGGTCGATGTCGATCAGCGCCACCTGGCGGTACTCGCCGTTCACGACCTCGTAGCGTGCCAGTTCCGCCGCGCCGCCATAGGCCGCCTCGTCGAGTCCGGCGCCTGCACGCACGAGGTCGGACACGGTCATGGCGACCTCGAGCGGATACCGCCCCGGCGCCTTCACCTGTCCACCGACGCCGACGGTCTGCGTCGGCGCGCCCATGCCAGCCTGCTGCTGCATCTCCTCGAGTAGCGGCTTCAACTCCAGTTCACGACCACCCTCGAGGTTGAACACGTACACCAGGTCGCGCGGCGACAGCGTGACGTTGGCCGGCGAGTTCGGTGCCCGCCAGGCTTGCGCCAGGTCGGCAGACACCGCCGTTACGCGACGGTCCCCCGCCTCGCGGCGAATCAGCACGTAGTGCTGGTCGGCACCTGGCTTGAGGTCCTCCACGCGCGGCAGCACATCGGTGAGCCGCAGCCCGGCGCGCCAGGCCACGGGTCCTGGGCGCAGCACGTGGCCCCTGAGGGTGACTGCGTTGCTGAACTGCGGCCGCACCGGATTGATGCGCACGAGGTCGCCGGCGCGCAATGCCGTGGTGCGTCCCTGCGGGCTGGCCAGGTCGACGCTGACGACCTGCCGCTCGCGCGAGTCGCCGATGCGCTCGATGGTCGTGTTGCGCGGGTCGGCCTCCGGCAACAGGCCGCCGGCCAGGTACAGTAGGTCGGCCACCGATGACTCGCCCTTCAGCTCGTAGATCGCGGGGCGGCGGATTTCGCCGGTGATGCCCACCGTGTTGCCGACCGGCGGGATGAAGATCACGTCGCCGGACTGCAGCCGCAGGTCGTTGCGGGTGTCGCCGCGCAGCAGCAGGTCGTACAGGTCGAGCGTGGTGACCAGCCGGCCGGCGCGCTTGAGCTGGATGTTGCGCAGCGAGCCGATCTCGCTGACGCCGCCGCTGGCAAACAGCGCGTTGGTGATGGTCGAAAGGCTGCTGATCGAGTAGGACCCCGGCCGTTCGGCCTCGCCGGTGATGAATACCGTCATGGCGCGCAGCTCACCCATGCTCACCACGGCGCGGGTGCCGATCATCTGCTCGCTCACCAATCGCTCGATGGCCGTGCGCGCCTCGGTGAAGCGCATGCCGGCCACGGACAAGGGACCGAGCTCGGGGATGCGGATGTTGCCGTCGCGGCCGACCGTGAGCGTGTAGACGCTGGGGGAGTTGCCAAGCAACTGCACGCCGACCGTGTCGCCGGGTCCAAGCACGTAGTCGCCACGCACCGGTGCATCGGACACCGGGGCGAACGTGGTCGGCGCGTTCGTGAACAGGTCGTAGCCGAAGGGCCGCAGTGCGTCGGCGCCTTGCAGCTCGAGCGGCAGCTGCGTCAGTCGCAGCAGGAAGTCGCGCAGCGCCGGATCGGCGGCCAGACGTCGCGTCGCCTGCTCTTCAGTCAGCCCGGCGAGTGCGATGCCGCTGACGCCCGGCAACTGCAGCACACCGTAGCGATCGAGCTTGTAGGGGTTACCGAAGCGGATCCGGTCGCGGATCCTCTCGAGCACCGCCATCTCCTCCGGCGTGCGCTCGCGCAGGCGCTCCGCCTCGATCGCCTTCTTACGCTCCTTGGTGGTCGACATCGAACGAGTGTCGAGTGCCGACGTCGGTGTCGGCGACGCGGCCCGCTCCGCCGCGGCCTGCTCGAGTTCCTTCTTGCGCTTTTCCTCGGCGATCGACTTTTCGAGGTCGTCCTCGCCCTTCGGCCGGATCGACAATTCGATCAGCACCGTATCGCCGCCGCGCAGGCGCGCGCTCGCCTTCGGCGGTAAAGGCGGCCTCGGCCTCGGCGTCCTCGCGCACGGGCTTCGGCTCGGTCGTGGCCGGAAACTCAAGCGTCTTGTCGCGCGTTTCCCCCGCGCTGCTGCCCTTCTGCAGCTGCTCGAGCACTGCACGCTGCTGTTCGGGTGTCAGGTTGCGGAATGCGTCCAGCTGGGCACTGGTCGGGGTGCGGGTCTGCGCGAGCGCTGGCGGTGCCTGCAGCAACGAACCCGCCAGGGCCAGGATCCCGACCGCAACGGCCCACAGTGACACGCGCCTGGAAATGCTCGAAGCCATGTTCATCCCGTCATTGGGCAGCACGCGGCGCGGCTCAGCGCGTCGCATACCGCCAGGAAACGTAACCGCGCAGGCCGTCCTGCACGGCGAGATCCACGCCAGCGTCGGCCTCCGTGTCCGCGTAGCCGAGGCTCGCCTCGACCGTGCCCCAGGCGTAGTCGCGCCGGTGCACCAGCTCGACGTCCGTGACCTTGGCCGGTCCGTCCGCCAGCGAGTGCAACGGTGCGGCACCGGCACGGTTCAGCTTGACGTTGCGCAGCAGCACCCGCCACTCGTGGCCCGCTCGATCGACAAGCATACCGCCAAAGCCGATCGATTCCCCGTCGGCATCCATCGAGTGGCCGAGCGAGCGCCCTTCGTAGCGGTAGCCGTCGGTGTAGATGCCGCTGGTGTAGGCGCAACCGAATTCCGGCGGCGAGGCCAGGAAATCACAGGCCGTGTCGGCATACTCGACGTGCGCCCGCCAGCTGCCGTCGCCGACCTCGCCCCACACCTCCGCGCCGAACAGGCCGAGGTACTTCGACGGCAGGAAGCCGGCTTCGTCCTCGCCGATGGCCTGCGCATACAGTGCGAGCGGCACCTTGCCCCCGGGCCAGGTCCAGCGCACGTCGAACCCGGCCAGCTGGTTACCCGGCTGCTCGCTGAGGTCCTGGTCGTTGTCGTTGCCGATGAGCAGGTCCCAGAACGTGCCGCCGTCGCAGGGCCGGCCATCGCCACACCACTGCGCGGTGCGGCTCGCGGCGATCTGCAGCGACGGCAGCGGTCGCAGCTCGATGCGCATGCCGAACAGCAGCGCGTCCGAGTAGTCGCGATCTTCCTCGAGCTGGCCCATGAAGGTCAGGAAGCGCCAGGGCCCGAGCCAGCGCAGCAGCGGCACGTCCATCGGCGTCGATTCCTGGCGCTCGAGCGAGATCGACGGCACCGGCCGCGCGTTGGTGGACAGGAGCAGCGTGCCCTCCGCACCGGGGCCCCACCAGCGCTCCAGGTAGCCGATCGACAGCATCCAGTTGCCGAGGCTCGCGCCGAAATACGAGCCGTCGGGACGCCAGGTCTGGTTGTCCGCGGCGTCGGTCACCGCCGTGACGCTGGCCTTCCAGGCGAAGCGCTGGCCGAGCCAGTCGGCCGACAACGTCGCTTCGCCCTGCTCGCGCGGCGTGTCGCTGAACGTGCGCAGCTCGCTCGGGTCGGCGCCGACCGCCACGCTGGTCTTGCAGCGAAATACTGTCCGTGCGCTGCTCGTGGTCGAGACGATGGCGCACCCTGTTGACGATGACCGCGACGCTCGGGCTCTGCTCCCTCGCGTCGATGCGGCCGAGGTCGCGCGCGATGTCCGGCCACGACAGCGGCCAGGACAGGCTCGGGCCGGTCAACAGGCCGCGGTCGTAGAGCACCTGCAGGTCGTGCCGCAGGCGCGAATCGCCCGGGGCCACCCACGGCTCGGCCGCGACCGGCCGGGCGACACCGAGTGCACAAGCGAGCGCGATCCCGGCGACGAACGCGCCGGCTGAGCTGATACGCGGCAATCGACGATCCTTGGGACGACTAAGCGCGCAATTCTAGCGGAATCAGGGGCCTGACCGTGCCCTGGCGTCGACGCCGGCCGGCTCGGGGCGGGGGATCTACGGGTGGCAGGGACGCTGAGAACCATCCTTGGGGCTCGCGCGCGACGTCCGTGTCGCGCGACGCCCTGCCACCCGTAGATCCCCCGCCCCGAGCCTGCAGTGGTGGCGGCGTCGAAGCGGCGGCATAACTGACAGCGAGATGTTGCGGCGCCCTGTTGCGGGTCCGACGAAATTTGCTTCCGGCAGCTCTATCCGCGTCAGCCGCAACGTCCGCGTCGGGTTGCGGGGAGTCGGAATCTCGTGGCCAGGGCGTCGCGCGACACGGACGTCGCGCGCCGAGCCTCAGGGATGGGCTCCGGCGTCCCTGGCCACGAGATTCCGACCCCCGCAACCCGACGCCGCCACCGTGTCGATGAGCGCGAGCCGACGAGCAAGTCAGAAGTCGTGCCGCCAGCTCAGGTAGGCCCGGCCGAGCAGCGGGTCGCTGTCGTTCCAGTCGCGCTGCCGCTGGTCCGCGCCAACCCCTGCCTCCAGCCAACCGGAGGCCAGCGGGTACCGGTAGACCAGGTCGAGGCTGGTCCACTGCTCCGGCCCGGGGGCAAACGAGTGATGCGGGTCCGGCTCGAAGCCGCCCTGGTTGACCTCGGTGTAGCGCGCCACGGCGGTCCAGGTCGAACCGCCCTGCCCCACGCGCACGTAACGCAGCGAGAACATCTCGCCGTCGCCGTCCATGGAGTGACCGAGCGGTCGCCCGTAATACCGGTAGCCTTCGACATTGAACACAGGACTGTTGTAGGCACAATCCCAGAGCTTCTCGCCGTTCTCGGTGCCCCCGCAGCGGGTGAGCGCCCACTCGAGCGCCACGCGCCAGCTTGCGCCGCCGCCGTCCTCGCCCCAGACCTCGGCGCCGGCGAGTTCGAGGCTGCGGTAGGGCCGCGGGATCTTGTTGTCGATCGACTCGCCGGTGTGCTGGAAATAGACCGCGTACGGCCAGTCACCGATCGGCGAGGCCCAGCGGATATCCCAGCCGGCCAGCTGGTTGCCAGGCTCGTCCTCGGGGTCGACGTTCTCGCCGGCGTTGTCGTTGCCGCTCCACAGGTTCCAGAAGTCGCCCAGGTCGCAGGAGCGGCCCTCGCCGCACCACTGCGCCGTGCGTTCGAGGCTGATCTCGAGGCCGTCGAGCGGCCGTGCCGAGACGCGCATGCCGAACAGCAACGGATGGTCGTAGTCGCCGCGGTCGCCGTCCATGTAGCCCATGAACGTCGTGAGCCGCCACGGCCCGATCCAGCTCAGCCACCTGGTCTCGAACGGCTTCGACACCGCGCGATCGAGCGACAGCGCCGGCACCGGGCGTGCGTTGTTCGACAGGATCAGGCTGCCCTCCCAGCCCGAGCCCCACCAACGGTCCTGCGCGCCGGCAGTGACGATCCAGTTGCCGAACTGGCCGGCGAAGTACGAGCCGTCGAGTCGCACGGCCTCGTCGTCGTCCGGATCGACGACGCCGGTGAGTTCGAGCCGGCCACCCCAGCGATCGCCCACGGTGCCGGCGATCCAGCCCTGAGTTCGCCTTCCTCACGTGGGGTGTCCTCGAAGGTGCGCAGGGTCGTCGGCCGGGCGGCGGCCGAGACCTGCAGGCCGAGGTCATGGCCGTCGTCCCCCGAGCCGACGAGCTTGCGCAATCGGGCGATCGCGGCGGCCTGGGCTGGGGTCAGGGAGCCCTCACCCCCGCCCTCTCCCGCTGAAGCGGGAGAGGGAGTCGGAGTTCCCTCTCCCGCCTTGGCGGGAGAGGGTTGGGGTGAGGGTCTTACCTTTTCCAGCGCTGCCGCCAAATCCGCCGCCGGAATCGGCCACGCCGACATCGGCAACTCGATCACGCCACTGTCGACGAGCAGTTGCACGTCGTGCCGCACGCGAGTGTCGCCCGCGGCGATCCAGGGCTCGGCCGCCAGCGCCGGGGCAGCCGCTGCCGCCGAGTGTGAGCGCGGCAAGAGCGAGGTATTTCATCTGTGGGATGGTACCGGTCGGCTCAGTCCGCACGCCAGCGACGCACCGCCTCGAGCAGCGCCTGCACGTGCCGCGGGCCGTCGGGCCACGCGGCCGCCTGCACCGCCGGGGCCATGGAACCTGCGAGTTTCTTGCCGAGTTCCACGCCCCACTGGTCGAACGGGTTGACGTCCCAGATCACGCTCTGCACGAACACCTTGTGCTCGTACCAGGCAATGAGCCGCCCAAGCGTGCGCGGCCCGAGGCGGGGGAACAGGATCAGGCTCGATGGCCGGTTGCCGACGTGCACCTTGTGCGGCAGCAGTCGTTCGATCTCGGCATCGGGCATTCCCTTGGCCGCGAGGTCCTCGCGCACCTGCAGTTCGGTCTGGCCAACGGCAAACGCCTCTGCCTGCGCAAAACAGTTGGCGAGCGCCAGGTCGTGCTGCCCCTGGAAGCGGCTCGACGCATGCACGGGCGCCATGAAGTCCATCGCCACGCGCGCCGTGCCCTGGTGCAGCAGCTGGAAGAACGAATGCTGCGCGTTGTTGCCGGGCTCGCCCCACACGATGGACCCGGTCGGATAGCCGATCGCGTGCCCGTCGCGCGTCACGCTCTTGCCGTTCGACTCCATCTCGAGCTGCTGCAGGTAGGCGGAAAACCGATGCAGGCGGCGGTCGTACGGCAGCACGGCCAGCGAGTCGTGGCCGAGGAAGTTGCCGTTCCACACGCCGATCAGGCCCATCAGCACCGGCAGGTTGCGCTCGAGCGGCGCCGTGCGGAAATGCTCGTCCATGTCGTGTCCGCCCTGCAGCACGAGCTCGAACAGGCCGATGCCGAGCGCCAGCGCGATCGAGAGCCCCACCGCGGACCACAGTGAATAGCGGCCGCCGACCCAGTCCCACATCGTGAAGCGCGACTCGGGCGCGATGCCGAATGCGTCCATGGCCTTGTGGTTGGTCGAGACCGCGACGAAGTGCTTGGCGATGGCCGCCTCGCCGAGCTCGCCGATCAGCCACGCGCGTGCCGCGTTGGCGTTACTCAGCGTTTCGAGCGTCGTGAACGTCTTCGAGCAGATCACGAACAGCGTAGTCGCCGGGTTGACCTCCTGCATCACCTCGGAGAGCTCGACGCCGTCGATGTTCGACACGCAGTGCAGGCGGATGCCGCGATTGCGGTAGCGCCCGAGCGCCTCGGTGGCCATGACGATACCGAGGTCGGAACCGCCGATGCCGATGTTGACCACGTCCGTGAAGCGCGCGCCCTTCGCACCCGTGATGCGTCCCTCGTGCACGCCGGTGACGAACTCGCGCATCTTCGCGAGTTCGGCCCGCACGTCGGGCATCACGTCGCGACCGTCGACCGGCATCGGTCGGTCGGAACGATTGCGCAGCGCCATGTGCAGCGCTGCCCGCCGCTCGGTGTTGTTCACCGCCTCGCCCGCGAACAGCGCCTGGATGCGCTCCTCGAGGTCGCAGGCCCGGGCGAGCTCCAGCAGCAGATTGATCGTGTTGGCGGTGAGCCGCTGGCGCGTGAAGTCGTAGAGGAAGTCGAGCTCCGCGACGCTCAGGCGCTCGAAGCGTTGCGGATCATCGGCAATCAGCTGCCGCAGGTGGTGGATCTCGAGGTCGGCCGCGTGGGCCTGGAGGTCTTGCCAGGCCGGCAGGCTGGTGCGATCGGACATATTTAGCCTCGTTCACTCATGCTGCACGCAGCGCGAAATCCGCCTCGATGACGGAAAACGGCACGAGGATCTCGCCGCGTTCGTTTCTCTCGATGAGTCCGAACTCGCACAGCGCCGTGACATCCTCGTGCACGCGCTTCACGTCCCGCCCGAGTGCCCGGGCGAGGCCCCGCACAGTCGTCGGACCCTGCGCCTGCAGGCGCTCGACCAGCTCCCAGCGCTTGGGCGTCAGGATACGGAACAGTGCCGCAGGCGACTCGAACGTGAACACGTGCGCCGACGATCGGCCGGAGCGCCAGGCGGTCGCAAACCGCTTGCCCATGCCCGCCATGGTGGCGACCGCATCGCGGCGAATCCGCAGGACAGCCTTGGTACTCATCTGGACCTCTCCTCGGCGACCTCGGCCAGGAAATCGCTCACGAGCCTTTCCACGGTCGTGAACCGGTAGGGCTCCTGCCGACCGCGTCGATGGCGATGGTCGTCCTTGCCGCGCTCGTTGTCGTAGCCAACGATGCGCTTGCCACCGCAGCCATAATAGAGCCGGTACTTGTAGCGATGGTGACTGCCGCCGACCGGCTCCGGCGTACGCCAGAGCACCATCTCGAGGACGCAGCCGTCATCGAAATCCAGCCGTTCGCGATGCAGAAGCTCCGCCGGCATGTTGGCTAATATGCCAACACCGAGGCCGGTTCGTCAATGGCGCTGGGTTACCGTTCAGGTCCGGTAGTATTCGAGATACCAGTCGACGAACCGCTTGACCCCGACCTCGACCGGCGTGGCGGGCGTGTAGCCCACGTCGCGCTGCAGGTCGTCGATGTCGGCCCAGGTATCGGGCACGTCGCCCTGCTGCAGCGGCAGCAGGTTCATCTCGGCCTTCCTGCCGAGGCACTGCTCGAGCACCTCGATGTAGTGCATCAGCTCGACCGGCTGGTTGTTGCCGATGTTGTAGAGCCGATACGGCGCGCGGCTGGTGCCTGGATCCGGCGCGTCGCTGTCCCAGGAATGGTTGCCGGTAGCCACGCGGTCGCAGGCGCGCACCACGCCCTCGGCGATGTCGTCGACGAACGTGAAGTCGCGGCGGTGGTGGCCGTAGTTGAAGACGTCGATCGGTTCGCCCGCAAGGATCTTCCGGGTGAACAGGAACAGCGCCATGTCCGGTCGGCCCCAGGGTCCGTACACCGTGAAGAAGCGCAGGCCCGTCACCGGCAGCGAGTAGAGATGCGCATAGGTGTGCGCCATCAGCTCGTTGGCCTTCTTGGTGGCAGCGTAGAACGACAGCGGGTGGTCGACGTTCTGGTGCACCGAGAACGGCATCTTCGTGTTGGCGCCGTACACCGAGCTGGTGGACGCGTACACGAGGTGCTCGACGCCGTGGTGCCGGCAGCCCTCGAGGATGTTGGCGAACCCGACCACGTTGCTGTCCACGTAGGCGAGCGGATTCTGGATCGAGTAGCGCACGCCCGCCTGTGCGGCGAGGTTGATCACCCGCTGGAATCTCTCCGCGACGAACAGCGCGTTCATGCCCTCGCGGTCCGCGAGGTCGAGCTTCACGAACTTGAAGTTCGCGCTCTTCTGCAGGATCTCGAGACGCGCAAGCTTGATGCGTACGTCGTAGTAGTCGTTGAGGTTGTCGAGGCCCACGACCTCGTCGCCCCGCGCGAGCAGCTTCTGCGCAGTGTGGAAGCCGATGAAGCCGGCAGCGCCGGTGACGAGGAGTTTCATGACTCTCGTCCTCACAGGCGTCCGTCCACCTCGCCCGCCTTGAACACGTACTTGATGTCGTACAGCACGTGGTTCTTGCGGCCGAGCTCGCGCACCTTGGCGAGTCCCATCTTGCGGAACTCGTCGTGCGCCACGCCCATGATCACCGCGTCGTAGGTGCCGGGCTTGAGCTTCTTCACCGGCCGCAGGCCGTACTCGTGCTCGGCCTCGTCCGCGTCGGCCCATGGGTCGCAGACGTCGACCTTCGCGCCGAACTTCTCGAGCTCCTTCACCACGTCGACGATCTTGGTGTTGCGCACGTCCGGGCAGTTTTCCTTGAACGTGAGGCCCATCATCAGGATGCGCGAGTCCTTCACCTGGATGCGGCGCTGGATCATCAGCTGCGCAATCTGCTGCGCCACGTAGGTGCCCATGTTGTCGTTGATGCGCCGGCCCGCGAGGATCATCTCCGGGTGGTAGCCGATCGCCTGCGCCTTGTGCGTCAGGTAGTAGGGATCCACGCCGATGCAGTGGCCGCCCACGAGGCCCGGCCGGAACGGCAGGAAGTTCCACTTGCTGCCGGCCGCGAGCAGCACCTCCTCGGTGTCGATGCCCATGCGGTTGAAGATCAGCGCCAGCTCGTTGATCAGCGCGATGTTGACGTCGCGCTGCGTGTTCTCGATCACCTTGGCGGCCTCGGCCACCTTGATGCTCGACGCCTTGTGCGTGCCGACCGTGATGATCGAGCGATACAGCTGGTCGACGAACTCAGCCACCTCTGGCGTCGAGCCCGACGTGACCTTGCGGATCGTCGTCAGCCGGTGCTGCTTGTCGCCCGGGTTGATGCGCTCGGGGCTGTAGCCCGCGAAGAAGTCCTTGTTGAACTTGAGCCCCGAGACGCGCTCGAGGATCGGCACGCACACTTCCTCGGTGCAGCCCGGGTACACGGTGGACTCGTAGACCACCACGTCGCCCTTCTTCAGCACCTTGCCGACCGACTCGCTCGACTTCACCAGCGGCGTCAGGTCCGGGCGCTTGTACTCGTCGATCGGCGTCGGCACCGTGACGATGAACACGCGGCAGGGCTTGAGGTCGTCGAGCCTGGTCGTGTAGCTGAGCTTGGTCGCCTCCGCCAGCTCCTCCTCGTTGGTCTCGAGGGTGCTGTCGTGGCCGGCCTTCAGCTCGTCGACGCGGGGGCCCTTGATGTCGAAGCCGACCGTGCTGAAGCGCTTGCCGAACTCGACGGCCAGCGGCAATCCGACGTAGCCGAGGCCGACGACGCCGATCTTGAGGTTGCGAAGGTTGAAGCGAGGCATAGGGGAGTAGGAAAGGGGGTAATGATCAGGGGGTAGGGGGTAGTGGAAGGATGCCACACCAGCGGCTCGAAAATTGAGACAGAGATCATGAGGAATGTCGCAAGGTCACCGCTGCAGCTGCCCCACTACCCCCTACCCCCTGGTCATTACCCCCTGTCCTCACAACAGCCACGCCACCGCCGCCAGCCCCACCCCGGTCATGACGACGAAATACGGCAATGCCATCCACACCATGCGGCCGTAACCGAGGCGGATCAGCGGGGCGAGGGTCGAGGTGAGCAGGAACAGGAACGCGGCCTGGCCATTCGGGGTGGCCACGCTCGGGATGTTGGTGCCGGTGTTGATGGCCACCGCCAGCACGTCGAACTGTTCCCGGGTGATGTCGCCCTTGAGCAGCGCGGCCTTGATTTCCGTGATGTAGATCGAGGCGACGAACACGTTGTCGCTGATCGCGGACAGCGCGCCGGTCGCGCAGTACAGCGCAATCGCCTGCAACCGGCCCTCGAGTGCCAGCACCTGCGCAATCAGCGGCTCGAACAGGTGCTGGTCGTGGATCTCGGCCACGATCACGAAGAACACGACCAGCAGCGCGGCGAACGGCAGCGCGGCCTCGAACGCCTTGCCGAGCCGGTGCTCTTCGGTGATGCCCGTGAAGCTGGTGGCGAGGATGATCACCAGCAGGCCGATCAGGCCGACCTCGGCGACGTGGAAGGCCAGCGACAGCACCAGCAACAGCGCCACGATGGCCTGCACGATCAACACCGCACGGTCGTGCATCGTGGCACGGGCGGACAGCTCCTGCGAGTAATCGAGCAGCACCGCACGCACGGCGTCCGGCAACTGCACCCCGTAGCCGAACAGGCGCCAGCGGTCGAGCAGCCAGCAGGTCGCGAAGCCCGCGATCGCCACCGGGATCGACACCGGCGCCACCTTGAGGAAGAACTCGCCGAACAACCAGCCGGCCTGCTCCGCGATCAGCAGGTTCTGCGGCTCGCCGACCTGCGTGGTCACACCGCCGATCGCCGTACCGACCGCCGCGTGCATCATCAGTCCGCGCAGGAAACCGCGGAACTGCTCGAGGTTCTCGCGATGCAGCAGGTGCACGCCGTCATCGGCGGTCGCGTCGTGATGGGTGTCGTGCCGCTTGCCGGACGCGACCCGGTGATAGACCTCGTAGAACCCGACGCCGACCGTGATCACCACGGCCACCACCGTGAGCGCGTCGAGGAACGCGGACAGCAGCGCGGCAAGGCTGCAGAAGATCAGCGCCAGCGCCGACGAGTTGCGCACGCGGAGCAGCAGGCGCGTGAAAGCGTACAGCAGCAGGTCGCGCAGGAAATAGATGCCCGCGACCATGAAGATCAGCAGCAGGATCACCGGAAAGGCCTGCACGACCTCCTCGTACACGCTCTCCGCCGTGGTCAGGCCCATCAGCACGGACTGGATGGCGAGCAGGCCGCCCGGCTGCAGCGGATAGCAGCGCAGTGCCATCGCCAGCGTGAAGATGAACTGCAGCAGCAGGATCCAGCCCGTGGCGGTGGGACCGAGCCAGAGCAGAAAGATCGGGTTGGCCACCAGGAAGCCGACGATCGTCAGCTTGTACCAGTCCGGCGAGTGGCCGAGAAAGTTGCGGGCGAAGGCCTGGGCCAGCGTCACGGTCATGCGTCGCCCCCGAGCGTGCGCCATACCGTCTTGCCGCTGCTCGCCTTGTCGAGCGCCGCCAGCCGGTTCTCGTGGGACTGCAGCTCACTCGCCGTTGCCCTCACGACGAGCAGCGTACCGGCGGGCCGCTTGATCCTGCGCGTCGTGCTGCGTGATTCGATGGCCGCCGTGCCCTCGTCCAGAGTGAGCGCGCCCTGCCCGCCGGTCATGGCGAGGTAGACCTCGAGCAGCAGGTCGGCGTCGAGCAGCGCCCCGTGCAGGTCGCGGTGCGAATTGTCGACCGAGTAGCGCTTGCAGAGCGCATCGAGGCCGTTGCGCTGTCCGGGGTGCAGGCGGCGAGCGAGCGCCAGTGTGTCGAGCACCTCGCAGAGCTCGCTCACCCTGCCCGGCGGCTCGGTCAGGCGCGCCAGTTCGGCATCGAGGAAGGCTACGTCGAACGGCGCGTTGTGGATCACCAGCTCGGCGCCGCGCACGAAGTCGAGCCACTCGGCCGCCACCTCGGCGAAACGCGGCTGGCCTGCGAGGAACTCGGCGGTAATGCCGTGCACCTGCAGCGCGCCCGGATCGATGTCACGGTCCGGACGCAGGTAACGTTGGAACACGCGTCCGGTGCGCCGGCGATTGACGACCTCGATGCAGCCGATCTCGATGATGCGATGGCCCAGTTCGGGTTCGAGTCCGGTGGTTTCGGTGTCGAGGATGACTCTGACGCATGGGAGGCGGCGAAGCAAGGAAAGGGGGTAATGATCAGGGGGTAGGGGATAGTGCCAGAGAGTCAGCTGCAGTATCAGCTGCAGCCGTCTTCTTCACTACCCCCTACCCCCTGATCATTACCCCCTTTCTTCAATCCGTTGCGGCCCGCACCGCTCCTACGACCTCTTGCTGCTCCTCCTCCGTCAGGTACGGATGCATCGGCAGGCTGACGACGCGGCGCGCGGCGGATTCGGAAACCGGGAAACGTCCTTCGCGCAGTCCGAGATGCGCGAACACCGGCTGCAGGTGCAGTGGCAGCGGGTAGTGCACCGCAGTCGGCACGCCAAGCGCCTTCATACGGGTCTCGAAGATCTCGCGCTGTTCGACCTCGATCGTGTACTGCGCGTAGACGCAGGTGTTGAACGCCTCGACGAACGGTATGCGGATCAACGCCCGCCGGTCTGCGAACGCCGCGGCCAGCAGCTCGGAGTAACGCGCTCCGAGACGAATCCGCGCCGCCACCTCGTCGTCGAAGATTTCCATTTTCGCCAGCAGCACCGCGGCCTGGATCGAATCCAGCCGGCCGGTGAGACCGAGGCGCGGGTGGTGGTAGCGGCGATCCTGGCCGTGCAGGCGGATTTCGCGCATCACCTTGGCGAGCGCATCGTCGTCGGTGAACAACGCGCCGCCGTCGCCGTACGCGCCGAGCGGCTTCGACGGAAAGAACGAAGTCGCGCCGATCAGCGACAGTGCGCAGGACCTGCGGCCCTTGTAGGTCGCGCCGAAGCTCTGCGCCGCGTCCTCGATCACCGGCAGGTTGTTACGGCAGGCGATGTCGTTGATGACGTCGAAGTCGGCACACTGGCCGTACAGCGACACCGGCATGATGGCCCTGGTGCGCGGCGTGATGGCCGCCTGCAACTGCGCCGGGTCGAGGTTGTAAGTCCGCGGGTCGACGTCGACGAACACCGGTGTCGCGCCCACCAGCGCGATCACTTCGGCGGACGCGAAGAACGTGAACGGCGCCGTGATCACCTCGTCGCCCGGCCCGATGTCGAGCGCCATCAGCGCGATCATCAGCGCGTCCGTGCCGCTCGCCACCGACACACAGTGCTTGGTGCCGCAGTATTTCGCCAGCACCTGCTCGAGCTCGGTGACTTCCGGGCCCATGACGTAGGCACCATGCTCGAGCACGTTGTGGATGCGCGCGTCGACCGACGGCTGGATGCGCCGGTACTGGGTCTTGAGGTCGATGAATTGCATGAGCGCAAGCGGATAGCGGATAGCGGATAGCGGATAGTGTAAGAGATGCGCGACCCGCGGAAGCGTATCTTCTACCGACTATCCGCTATCCGCTATCCGCCAGTTCGTCGATTCCCCTGTTGGCCAGCGCATCCGCCGCTTCGTTGCCTTCGTGCCCGGCGTGGCCCTTGACCCAGTGCCAGTGCACGTCGTGGCGGAGCATCTCCGCCTCGAGCCGCACCCAGAGGTCGGCGTTCTTCACGGGCTTGCGGTCGGCGGTCTTCCAGCCGCGCTTTTTCCATTGCGGCAGCCACTCGGTGATGCCGTTGCGCACGTACTGCGAGTCGGTGTAGAGCTGCACGGTGCAGTGGCGCTTCAACGCCGCCAGGGCCTCGATGGCGGCGGTCATCTCCATCCGGTTATTGGTGGTGTGCGCCTCGCCGCCCCAGAGTTCCCGATGGTGTGCACCGGAGACGAGCAACGCGCCCCAGCCGCCAGGCCCGGGATTGCCGCGGCAAGCGCCGTCCGTGTAGATCACCACCTCGCTCACGCGGCATTCCTCGAGGTGGGTTCGGCGAGGCCGTGGACCACCTTTGGCGCAGCGTGCCAGGCCGGACGGATCGGCGTCACGCTGCGCACGCGCTTGCACGCCTTGACGAGATACGCGCCCGCCAGTGGCGCGGCGAAATCCGGGCCACGCAACTCGAGCCAGTCGCGGGTGCGCGCCGACATGTGCTGGGTCCAGGGCGGTCGGAACAGGTAGCGACGCGCCGCGGTGACCTCGAAGCCGAGCAGCCCGAGCCAGTCGCGCAGGCGGCCCTCGCTCAGCAGCCGCGTGGTCGGCGGCGGGAACCGGCCGCGCGAGAGCGCGTGGCGCAGGCCCCACGGACCCAGCGGATTGAAGCCGCAGACCAGCACGTGGCCCTCGCCCATCAGCACGCGCTCAACCTCGCGCAACAGCTCGTGCGGATGTGGCGCATGTTCGAGCGTGTGCGGCAACAGCACCGCCTCGACCGACCCGCTCGCGATCGGCAGGGCTTCGAAGTGGGCTCGGATGGCGCGCGGTCCTGCTGCATCGGGCGCGATGCAACAGTGGTGCTGCGTGCGAACCTGTGCGCGCAGCGCCTCGTGCGCACCCCAGCAGCCGATCTGCAGCAACTCGAAGCCGAACACGTCAGCGAGCGCGTCGGCCAGCACCTGCGACTCCAGCTCGAGCACGGAGCGGCCGAGCGGTGTTTCGAGCCAGGCGTTGCGGACGGCGTCGTGCATCAGGGCTCAAATCGCGGATCAGGTGGTCGAGGGGCGCGATTCTCTCCAAAAAACGTGCGACATATTCTGGTTTTTTCCACCGCGACACGTTCTAATACGCGCGCCCGGACTCATGCCCGCGAAGGCGACGGGGGTCGGCGATGCTCGAAGTGAGCCCAGTGCGGGCTTTCTCGGACAACTACCTCTGGCTGATCCGCGCGCCGGCCGCGGGCGGTGCGGCAGTGGTAGTGGATCCGGGAGACGACCGCGCCATCGAGGCCGCGCTCGGGCAGCAGGGGCTCACCCTGCGCGCCATCCTCGTCACCCATCACCATGCCGACCACGTCGGCGGCGTCCAGGCACTGGCCGCGAGGCACGGCGCCGAGGTGTTCGGCCCGGCGCGAGAGCGCATGCCTTGCGAGTATCGTCCGCTCGACGACGGGGACATCGTCAGCCTTGCAGACCTCGGCCTCCAGTTTCGCGTGATGGCGGTGCCAGGGCACACCCTCGGCCACGTCGCCTACCACGGCCACGACGCGCTGTTCTGCGGCGACACGCTGTTCAGCGCCGGTTGCGGCCGGCTCTTCGAGGGCACGCCGGCGCAGATGCTCGGCTCGCTCGACCGCATCGCTGCCCTGCCAGATGCCACCGCGGTCTACTGCGCCCACGAATACACGCTGTCCAACCTGCGCTTTGCCGCGGCCGTCGAACCGGGCAACGCCGACGTGCTCGAGACCCTCGCGACGGTGCAGGCACTGCGGGCCCGCGATGGCATCACCCTGCCGACGACGCTCGGTCGCGAGCGCCGCATCAATCCCTTCCTGCGCTGCCGGGAGCCTGCGGTTCGTGCCGCGGCCGAAGCGCGCGCAGGCACCCCGCTGCCCGACACGGCCGACGTGTTCGCCGTGATCCGGGCCTGGAAGGACGGATTCCGCTGAATGCCCTACCGTAACCTCGCCGCAGCTGCCCTCGCCCTGCTCGGCCTCGCACTCGCCGGCTGCAGCACGACGGGTGGCGGCTCTGACTACTCGAGCCTGCCGCCCACCCCGCAGCACCCGCCGTCCAACGTGACGGTGGCGCCGGCCACGGGTGCGCCAGTGGCTGGCGAGTATCGCTACCGGGGCGAGCGACTCGCCCCCGAGCAGTACCCGGACCTGCTCGATCGCATTCGTGCCGGCTACGCACTGCCGCAGCCACAGCACTACGCGGTCGATCGCGAGGCGGAGGGGTACCGTGCGAAGCCC
Organism: uncultured Gammaproteobacteria bacterium; assembly: GCA_963731105.1. Lineage (GTDB taxonomy): Bacteria > Pseudomonadota > Gammaproteobacteria > Steroidobacterales > Steroidobacteraceae > RPQJ01. The sequence continues at coordinate 137,410 of CAVSUM010000004.1, read as the reverse complement.
GACTTCCTCGACCGTACCTTCCGTCGCGGCTCACGCTACCTGTACCACATCGTCGCCGAGATCGAGCGCCGCGGCATGCCGATGGAACTCGCCCTGCTGCCGGTGGTCGAGAGCGCATTCAACCCGGTCGCCTACTCGCGCAGCCGTGCCTCGGGCCTGTGGCAGTTCATCCCGAGCACCGGCAAGCACTACGGCCTCGAGCAGAGCTGGTGGATCGACGAGCGGCGCGATGTGCTGCTTGCCACCGACGCCGCGCTCACCTACCTGCAGTACCTGCACGACTACTTCAACGGCGACTGGTACCTCGCGATCGCCGCCTACAACGGCGGCGAGGGCACCGTCAGTCGCGCCGTGAAGAAGAATGCCGACGAAGGCCGGCCGACCGACTTCTTCAGCCTCGATCTGAAAGCCGAAACCCGCGACTACGTGCCGAAGCTGCTGGCGATCAGCCGGCTGGTCGCCTCACCCGAGACGTACGGACTCACGTTTGCGCCGATTCCCAACCAGCCGTACTTCGGCGTGGTCGATCCCGGCAAGCAGGTGCACCTCGGCGAGGCCGCGGACCTGGCCGGCATCAGCCGCGACGACATGTTCGCGCTGAACCCGGCCTTCAACCGCATGAGCACCCCGCCGCACGGCCCTCATCGGCTGCTGCTGCCGGTGGAGCGGGTCGAACCGTTCCGCGCGGCGCTCGCGAGTGGCGTCAGCCCTGAGCGCGTCGCGGCGGCGCCCCCGCCCCCGTCCGCCGGACACGCGTCACCAAATCAGGCGTGGCGAGAACCTGACGGGCATTTCGCGCCAGTACGGGGTCCCGGTCGAGACCATCCGCCAGGCAAACAACCTGCGCGGCTCGGTGATCCACCCGGGCGACGTGCTGGTCATTCCGGGCGTGCCGTCGGCCGGTCCCGCGGCCGGTGCCTCAGCGATGGTGGCCGAGGCCCGGCCCGACATCACGGCGCAGCTGCCGGAACGCCAGCGGGCACCCGCCCCCGCCAAGGCCACATCGCGCAGCTATACGGTGAAGAGTGGCGACACGCTGTGGGGCGTCGCACGCAAGAACGGCGTCACGGTGCCGGCACTCGCGTCCGCGAACGGACTGTCGAACACCAGCGAGCTGGTGGCCGGCCGCAAGCTGCAGATCCCGGGCGGCAAGGGTGGCGCGACTCAGCCGGCCGAATCGACGCGGATGACCTACAAGGTGCGCAGCGGCGACACGCTGTCGGAGATCGCCGAGAAGTTCAACGTGTCGGTGCGCCAGCTCATGACGTGGAACCAGCTGCGGCAGTCCACCTCGCTGCGTGCGGGCCAGCGCCTCGTGGTGTACGTGGACCCGCGCCGGATCAATGGGGGTTGAGCGAGTGGGTTTCCTGGCTGGCAAGCGTGCACTGATCGTCGGACTCGCCACCGAGCGCTCCATCGCCTACGGCATTGCCGCCGCGATGCACCGCGAGGGCGCCGAGCTCGCCTTCACCTATCAGAACGACCGGATCAAGGATCGCGTCACCGCGATGGCCGCGGAGTTCGGCGCCTCCGTCGTGCTGCCGATGGACGTGGCGAGCGACGCCGAGATCGACAGCGCCTTCGCCGCCCTGCGCCAGTCGTGGGACACGCTCGACATCCTGGTGCACTCGGTGGCGTTTGCGCCGCGCGAGCAGCTGGCGGGCGGCTATCTCGACAGCGTGACCCGCGAAGGCTTCCAGGTCGCGCACGACATCTCGAGCTACAGCCTTGCCGCGCTCGCCAAGGCCGCGCGACCGATGATGCTCGGCCGCCCGGGCGCCATCGTCACCATGACCTACCTGGGCGCGGTGCGCTCGGTGCCGAGCTACAACGTGATGGGCCTCGCCAAGGCGAGCCTCGAGGCCAACGTGCGCTTCATGGCGGCCGACCTCGGTCCGGCCGGCATCCGCGTCAACGCCGTCTCCGCCGGGCCGATCAAGACGCTGGCTGCCGCCGGCGTCAGCGGTTTCCGCAAGATGCTGCACCACGTCGCCTCGTTCACGCCGCTGCGGCGCAACGTGACCATCGAGGAAGTGGGCAACGCCGCGGCGTTCCTCTGCTCCGACCTCGCGTCCGGCATCACCGGCGAGGTGCTGTACGTGGATGCGGGGTACAGCCACGTGGGAATGGCGTTTCCGGAAGCGGATAGCGGATAGCGGATAGCGGATAGTACGAATGAAAAGAAGGGCCAGCACTGCTGGCCTTCTCTTTTCTTGACTATCCGCTATCCGCTATCCGCTATCCGCTTCCCCTTGTATTCCTCCGCCACACCCCTACACTAGTCCCTGTCCATCTGGGGGCGACCGGTTTCGACGTGGGTCGCGAAACTTCAGGTGCATGCCGAGGTGCAAGGTTCCTCGTTAAACCGCTTGCAAACAACTAGTTGCCAACGAAGACAACTACGCTCTGGCGGCTTAACCCCGCCTAACCCTCGACTGGCATGTGCTTGTGCATCCAGACCCGAGGGACGCGCTCACAAGCTCGCGGGTCCAGTGTGCTGAGGGCTGGCTCGCTAAAACGATCCTGAGCTGGTCGGTCATCTTCCCTGCCGCTCGGGTAGTGAACGACGAGAATCAAAGAGACGGCTAAGCATGTAGGTCCTGGAACGTAGGGCTTGCGGACGCGGGTTCGATTCCCGCCGCCTCCACCAGTCCCCCAAGCCCCCTGCCGGCAACGGCCGGGGGCTTTTTCTTGGCTGCGCGTTTGATGCACTTCGCCCTCGCCTGCGGCCGGCGTTACTATTCAGCCGTCGCCAACGGGGGTACGCATCATGTCCGCTACAACCATCGCCGGTCGCAATCTGCTGGTCGCCGTCGCCGTGAGCACCGTCTGCGCAGTCGCGCAGGCGCAGACGCCACCGAAGCAAGTGGTGAAGCCACCGGTGTCCCAGGCGTGGATCGACGTCGCGACGTTCTCGGGGTTCCCGATGGGCGGCGGCATGGGCGGCCAGGGCATGATGGGCGCCACGCTCGGCGCGCTGATGGGCGGCGGCAAGAATGCCAAGGCGGAGTTCGGCTTCACGCAGGTCGGCACGGCGGGCCGCTGGATGGACGTCACGCTCTATACCAGCCGCAACACGAGCCTCGCCGAGGCGCTGCAAGCGGTGCCGACCGCCACGACGCTCGCACCGACGCTCAAGCTGCAGACGCCGGAGAAGCCGAAGCCGCTGCCGGAGGAAAAGGGCGAGGACCAGCCCGAGGATTGGGACTACGAACCGCCCAAGGGCAAGCTGATCATGTACTGGGGGTGCTCGGAGACGGTACGTCCCGGACAGCCCAAGGTGGTCGACCTCGAGACGGCGACGATCGCCGAGCTCGGCAAGTTCTTCGAGTCGCGCCGCGCGACGCAGCGCGGCGCGCACGCCACGTTCGGCCGGCCGGTCTGGCCGAGCAAGGATGACAAGCGCGCCCTGCCCGCCGGCGCCTCGATCGCCGGCCAGCACGCGTTCACGGGCCAGGGCGTGCCCGACAGCTTCAAGTTCACGATTCCCGCCGCGCAGGACATCATGCCGGAGATCAAGCTCCGGCAGACCGACAAGGGCACCTTCACCCTGCTCGAGTGGAACGCCATCCCGACCGCCCGCGCCTATTTCCTCGGCAGCATGGGCAGCCGTGAGGGCGAGGAAATGACGATGGTGATCTGGACCTCGAGCGAGCTGCCCGACAGCGGCTTCGGCCTGTTCGACTACCAGACCAACAAGGCCGTGGACGGCTGGCTGAAGGACAAGGTGCTGCTGCCTCCCACGACGACGCGATGCGCCGTGCCGAAGGACGCCGCGGCCATGGGCATGCTGCGGGCGATCGCCTACGGCAGCGAACTGAACATGGCGTATCCGCCGCGCCCGACCGACCCGAAGATCGCCTGGGAGCCGGACTGGAACCTGAAGATCCGCGTCAAGTCGATGACCACCGCCATGATGGGCATGGAAGGCGGCATGGGTGGGATGGGCGGCATGGGTGGCGCCGGCGCTGAGCGACGAGATGACGGACGCGCCGCCGCCGGCCGAAGGCGAGCAGGCCGCGCCCGCCACCGAGCCGAAGAAGAAGAAGAAATTCAGCCCGTTCGACATCGCGAAGGACGTGGTCAAGCAGCTGCCGTAGGCTCCATGCGCGCGGGCTCGACCCGCGCCGGCCGCTGCTGCAGCGGTTCGACGTCGACCGGCGTGCCGTTCAGCACGGCATTGCCGGTCAGCGCGTCGACGCGCTGATCGTCGACGAGGTCGTTGAGGCTCACGCCCGCGTGGCGACTCGCGACCGTTAGCCGGATGCCGTCCCGGTCGTGGCCCCAGCCGTGCGGCAGCGACACCACGCCCCGCATCATGTCGCTGGTGAGCTCGGCGGCCACCTCCACCTCCCCCACGCGCGAGCGCACTCGCACGGCCGCACCGTCCGCCACGCCCAGCCGCGCGGCATCGTCCGGATGCATCAGCAGCGTGCAGCGCGCCTTGCCCTTCACCAGTCGCTGGCTGTTGTGCAGCCAGGAGTTGTTGCTGCGCACGTGACGGCGGCCGATCAGCACCAGCGCGGGCGGTGGCTCGGCCAGCCCCGCCGCGGCACGCGGCAGGTCACGCAGGTAGAGCTCGGGCGCGAGCTGCAAACGCCCGTCCGGCGTCGCCAGTCGCCGCAGCAGGTTCGGGCGCAGTGGCCCGAGGTCGATGCCGTGCAGTGACTCGCGCAGGCGCCGCACGCTGAGCCCCGCCGGGCGGCGATCCGGCGCTGCGAGCAGGCGTCGCAGCGCCTTGAAGCCCGGCAGCGACGCCATGAGTTTCAGCGCGCCGCGATACTCCGCTCCGTAGGCGCCGGTGCGCAGCATCAGGTCCAGCAGGCGGTCGGAACCCAGCCAGCGCGGCACCGCCGACCTGGCCCGGGCCATCGCACGCGTCGATCCCGGGCTCGCTGCCGAGGCGCAGCGTGAGTTCGGCGAGGATCTCGGCGTCGTGCCGTGCACCCGCTGGCTTCGGAAACAACGGCGACGAGTACTTCGCGAAGTTGCGCACGGCGAAGCCGCTCAGCGCGATGTCGTAGTGACTGTGCTCGAGCGGACTGGTGGGCGGCAGGATCAGGTGCGCGTGCCGCGTGGTCTCGTTCAGGTACAGGTCCACCGACACCATGAATTCCAGCCCGGCGAGCGCGCGATCCAGCTGACGCCCGTTCGGGGTCGACAGCACCGGGTTGCCCGCGAACGTGATCAATGCGCGAATGCGGCCTTCGCCCTCGGTCAGGATCTCCTCGGCGAGCGCCGCGACCGGCAATTCGTTGCCGAACTCGGGCAGCTTGCGGACCCGCGAGTGGAACCTGCCATGGTGCCCCTTCGAGCCGTAGGCGCGCGTCAGGTCCACCGCCGGCTCGGCGAACATCATGCCGCCCTCGCTGTCGAGGTGGCCGGTCACCGCGTTCAGGCAATAGATCAGCCACAGCACCAGCCCGCCGAACTCCTGCGTGCAGGCGCCGACCCGGCCGTACACCAGCGCACGCGGCTCGTCGCACAATTCCTGGGCCAGCCGCGCGATGCGCTGTTGCGCCAGGCCGGTGCGGGCAGCGAGCTGCGCCGCGTCGAACCCGAGCACTGCCGCGCGCAGCGCCTCGAGGCCGCTGACCTGCGCTGCGAGATGACCCGCGCCGGCACGTCCCGTGGCGAACACCTCGTGCAGCAACCCGAGCAGCAGGTAGACGTCGGTGCCAGGACGTATCGGCAGGTGTTCGTCGGCGACCGCCGCCGACTCGGTGCGTCGCGGGTCGACGACGATGAACCGCCCGCCGCGCGCCTGCAGTGCCGCGACGCGTTTCTCGAACCCCGGCGCGCCCATGATCGAGCCGCCGGACGCGACCGGGTTGCCGCCGATGCACACGAACAGCTGCGTGCGATCCACGTCCGGCACGGGCAGCAGGAACTGGTGCCCGAACATCGCGTGCGACGCCACCATGTGCGGCAGCTGGTCGACGCTGGTGGCCGAGTAGAGGTTGCGCGTGCGCACCGCGCGGATGAAATCGCCGATGCCGAGCATGGCACCGAGGTTGTGCGCGGTGGGATTGCCGGCGTAGATCGCGACGGCGTCGCGGCCGTGGCGCGCCCGCACCTCGCCGATGCGCCGCTCGATCTCGTCGAACGCCTGCTGCCAGCTCACCGGCTCCCAACCACTGGCGGTGCGTCGCACCGGCTGGCGCAGCCGGTCCGGATCCTCGTGCAGGTCCTTGAGCGCGACGGCCTTCGGGCAGATGTGCCCGCGGCTCAGCACGTCCTCGCGGTCGGGCTTGATCGACAGGATGTCGCGGCCGCGGTGCTCGACGACGATGCCGCACATCGCCTCGCAGATCGAGCAGGTCCGGTGATGCAGTTGCGTGTCCGCCATCGCCACCCTCCTCCCCCGATGGTGCCGGTCAGTCGGCGCGCAGCCTCCGCGCCGCCGCCGCGACGGCCAGCAGCAGCAGCAAGGCCGGTGTCACGCCGCCACCACCGCTGTTGTTCTTGCGCCCGCAGTTGGTCACGCCCTTGGCCGTCGCGCCGGTCAGGCTCAACTGGTACACGGTGCCCTGGCTGCACCTGCCGCCCGCGAGCGTCACGCCGGCGAAGGTGTTCGCATCGAGCTGCAGCAGGCTGCCGCTGGGCGTCGCACCCTCCTTGCCGTCGAAACTGTAGAGGCTGGTAAAGCCAGTACCGTCGCGCGCGATCGAGAAGATCGTGCCGAGCGTGGTGGTATTGCCGGCGGAGTTGGTGCCTCCCGCCGCAGTCGTACCGACCAGCTTGCCGTCCTGAGCGAGCAGCAGCTCGCCGGTCGGCTGCGCACCCTTGGCGCCGTCGAAATTGTGCAGCACCGTGAACACTTTGCCGACCGGGTCCAGTGCGAACACCGTGCCGATGCCACTGCTGCCGCCCTGGCTCGTGACGCCATACAGGCGCCCGTCGCGGCCGTCGGTCAGTCCCGCCGCGGGACCGGCGCCGTCCGCGTTGGTGGGCGGCGTGGTCGTGCTCGTGACCAGCGCCGGCAGCGTGCGCAGCAGCTCGAAGCCGGTGCCGTCGAGGCCCACGCGGAAGATGGTGCCGCTGCCCGTCGTGCCACCGCGCGAAGCGGTGCCGTAAAGATAATTGTCCGCGCCGAGCAGCAGCGGTGCCGCGGGATTGATGCCGTCGGCGTTCAGCACCGGGGTGGCATCGGTCGCCGAGGTGATCGCGCCGAAGACGTGCAACAGCTGGAAGCCCGTGCCGTCCCGGCCGACCTTGAACACCACGCCGTTGCCGTTGGCGCCGCCAGCGCGCGTCACGCCGTAGAGCATGCCGTCGCTGCCCTCGATCAGCTCGGCATCCGGGTTCGCGCCGTCCGGATTGATCGACAGGCCGAGCGCATTGGTGCCCGTGAAGCTCTGGAACCGGTGAGATGACCTGGAAGCCGCTGCCGTCGGGCGCGACACGGTAGATGGTACCGGTGCTGTTCGCCTGCTCCGCGCCGCCGATGGCGGTGGTGCCGTAGAACAGCTTGTCGGACCCGAGCAGCAGGCCGCCGAGCGGGCTGTAGCCGTCCACCGGCTGGAGCTGGTAGATGGTCGTCATCGACGAGCCGTTGGCCGCCAGTCGGTAAATCAGCCCGCCGGCCACGAAGCTGGTCTGCGCCGTGGTGCCGTACAAGGCCCCGTCCGGTCCCTTGATCGGCGCGGAACTGGCCTGCGAGCCGCTGAAAGCGGCCAGCGTGGAAACGGCGGGGGTTCCCTGCGCGAGCACGCAGGGCAGGCCAGGCGGCCAGCAGCGCGAGCAGCCGGCAGCGCGTCGCGGGGGACGGGGCACGAAGGGACGGGAATCGCAGCGAGGGCATCGGAAGGGGGTCTCCTCAACCGGCCCCGCAGGGGGCAGGCGGCAGCAAAGGGATCGGATTGTGCCGGATTCCGGCGCGGGGCGCATGGCGACCGCGGCCGGGCCGCCAGCCGCTAGAATGCGCGCCCCTCCGACTCCTGCGGCCGCCCTTGATCCAGTTCCGGCAACTCACGCTCGCGCGCGGCGCGCGGCCCCTGATCGAGCAGTGCGACCTGCAGCTGCACGACGGCTGGCGCGTCGGCGTAGTCGGCGCCAACGGCAGCGGCAAGTCGAGCCTGTTCTCGTTGTTGCGCGGCGAGCTGCACGCTGAGGCCGGCGACTGCCTGGTGCCCGCGGAATGGCGCATCGCCGCCGTCAGCCAGGAGACGCCGGCGTTGCCGCAGCCCGCGCTCGAGTACGTGCTCGACGGCGACACGCAACTGCGCGAGACGGAAGCGGCGATTGCCGCGGCCAGCGCAGCGCACGATGGACATCGGCTGGCGGAGGCGCACGCGCGGCTCGAGGCACTCGACGGCTACACCGCCCGCGCGCGCGCGGCCACGATGCTCGATGGGCTCGGCTTCGCCACCAGCGACCTGGAGCGGCCGGTGGCGGACTTTTCCGGCGGCTGGCGCATGCGCCTCAACCTCGGGCGCGCGCTGCTGAGCCGCGCCGAGCTGCTGCTGCTCGACGAGCCCACCAACCACCTCGACCTCGACGCCGTGGTCTGGCTCGAGCGCTGGCTCGCCGGCTACCGTGGCACGCTGCTCGTGGTCTCGCACGACCGCGACTTCCTCGACGCCTGTGTCACCCACGTGGCACACATCGAGGCGCGCCGGCTCACGCTGTACACCGGCAACTACTCGTCGTTCGAGGAGCAGCGCGCCGCGCGGCTCGCGGTGCAGCAGGCGATGTTCGAGCGCCAGCAGCGCGAGATCGCGCACATCAACCGCTTCGTGACGCGCTTTCGCGCCCAGGCGACCAAGGCCCGCCAGGCGCAGAGCCGGCTGAAGGCGCTGGACCGGCTGGAGCGAGTGTCGCCGGCGCACGTGGACACCCCGTTCGACTTCGAGATCCCGGCGCCGCGGCGGGCACCTTCGCCACTGCTGACGCTCGAGGATGCCGCGCTCGGCTACTCAGGGCATACCATCCTCGACAACGTGCAGCTCACGCTGCAGCCCGGCGCACGCCTCGGGCTGCTCGGCGCGAACGGTGCCGGCAAGTCCACGCTGGTGCGGGCCATCGCCGGCGAGCTCGCCCCGCTCGCGGGGCGCCGGGTCGAGGGCTCACGGCCTGGTGATCGGTTACTTTGCCCAGCACCAGCTCGAGCAGCTGCGCCCGGACGAATCACCGCTCGCCCACCTGGCGCGCGCCGAGCCGGCCACGCGCGAGCTCGAACTGCGCAGCTACCTCGGTCATTTCGACTTCCGCGGCACGATGGCCGATGCGCCGGTCGCGACGTTCTCGGGCGGCGAGCGCTCGCGGCTGGCACTGGCAATGATCGTGCGGCGGCGCCCCAACCTGCTGCTGCTCGACGAACCGACCAACCACCTCGACCTCGAGATGCGCCACGCGCTGACCCGCGCGCTGGCCGAGTACGAGGGCAGCCTGGTCGTGGTGTCGCACGACCGCGCGCTGCTGCGCACCGTCTGTGACGGCTTCCTGCTGGTGGCCGACGGGCGGGCCGTCGAGTTCGACGGCGACGTGGACGACTACCTGGCGTGGCTCGCCGCGCGCCGCGCCTCGTCGGGCAGCGCCGGCGACTCGCCGGCCAGTGCACCAGACCGGGTCGAACGGCGCGCGCAGCGGGAACTGGCGGCCGCGGACCGGCAGGCACGACTGGCGCAGCGCCGGCCGCTGGTCAGGGAAACGCAGCAGCTCGAACGGCAGATCGCAGCGCTCGAGGCGGAGAAGCGGCAGCTCGAGCAGCGCCTCGCGGACGCGGACTTCTACGCGTCGGCGTCGCCGGCGCAAGTGCAGGCGGCCAGTCGGCGCTGCGCCGAGGCCCTGCGCGAGCTGGGCGACGCCGAGGAGCGCTGGCTGGCCGTGCAGTCCGAGCTCGAGGCGATCGGCGAGCCCTGATCAGGGCAGCAGCACGACCTTGCCCTGTGCGCGACGACTGGCCAGCGCGTCGAACGCCGCGGCGTAGTCGTCGAGCGCGTGCGTTTCGCCGACCACCGGCACCAGGCGCCCGCCTCGAACATCTGCCACAGCTCCGTGGCGTTGGCGCGCTGCACGTCGCGCTCGCGCTGGGAAAACGCACCCCAGAACACGCCGACGATCGAACAGCCCTTGAGCAGCGGCAGGTTGAGCGGGATGCGCGGGATGTCGCCGGCGGCGAAGCCGATCACGAGATAGCGGCCGCCCCAGGCCATGCTGCGCAGCGCTGGCTCGGCCAGCTCGCCGCCCACCGGGTCGTACACGACGTCCACGCCCTTGCCGCCGGTGATCGCCTTGACGCGCTCGCGCAGGTCTTCGGTCGCGTAGTTGATCACGTGGTCGGCCCCGAGGCGCCGCGCCAGCTCGAGCTTGGCGTCGCTGCTGGCCGCAGCGATCACCACGGCGCCCATCTGCTTGCCGAGCTCGACCGCCGTCGTGCCGACGCCGCCCGCGGCGCCGAGCACCAGCAGCGTTTCGCCGGCCCGCAGCGCCGCACGCTGCTTGAGCGCATGCATGCTGGTGAAGTAGGTGATGCAGATGCCGGCCGCCGCGGCGAAATCGAGCTTGTGCGGTGCCGGAATGACCAGAGCAGCCTTGGCCGCCACCCGCTCGGCGAGCGTGCGGCCGCAGGCGGCCACGACGCGGTCGCCCACCGCCAGGTGCGTGACGCCCTCGCCCACTTCGGCCACCACGCCGGCCATCTCCGTGCCGACCACGAACGGCAGCGGCGGCCGATCCTGGTACAGCCCCTGGATCATCAGCAGGTCGGGGAAGTTGAGCGCCGCGGCTTTCACCTCCACCACCACCTCGCCCGGTCCGGCCTGCGGCTCGGGCCAGTCAGTCACATGTTCCAGCCCGCCGACGCCGGTGAGTTCCCGGCAGATCACTGCCCGCATCGTTCCACTCCCCTTCAACTGCGTATCAGGTGCCGCCCGAGCTCGCCGAGGTTGCGGCAGCCGAGCAGCGTCAGCGCGCGTTCCATCTCGACGCGCAACAGCGCCAGTGCGTGGCTCACGCCGGCCTGGCCGCCCGCCGCCAGCCCGTACAGTGTCGGCCGGCCGATCATCACGCCGCGCGCGCCGAGCGCGAGCGCCTTGAGCACGTCCGAGCCGCGACGGAAGCCGCCGTCCACCAGCACCGTGAGCTTGGTTCCGACCTCGGTGCACACCGACGGCAGCAGTTCCACGCCCGACACGCAGGCGTCGAGCTGCCGGCCACCGTGGTTGCTCAACACGATGCCGTCGGCACCGACGTCCACCGCACGCTTTGCGTCGTCGACACAGAGGATGCCCTTCAGCACCAGCTTGCCCGGCCAGCGGCGCCGCAGCCGCTCCATGTCCTCCCAGCTCAGCTTCGCGTTGATCTGCGTGCCCATGAAGCGCACGCCGGCGAGCGCCGAGCTGGCACCCGGCGGGAGCAGCTCCTTGAGGTTCTCGAACTGCGGCGCACCCTGCGGGATCATCACCCGCCGCAGCCAGCCCGGGTGTGCAAGGGTGTCGAGCATGCTCGCCACGCTGAGCTTCATCGGCGCGCGGTAGTTGCGCTGGTCCCATTCGCGGGCACCGAGCACTGGTACGTCGGTAGTGACCACCAGCGTGCCGCAACCCGCCTGCCGTGCGCGATCGACCAGATGGTCGACGGCCTTCTCGTCCTTGAACGGATACAGCTGGAACCAGATCCGCTGCGGTACTTCGGCCGTCAGCCGGCGCACGTCGTAGTTCGACACGGTGCTGAGCGTGAACGGGATGCCGGCATCGGCCGCCGCCCGGGCCAGCGCGAGATCGCCCTGCGGCCAGAGCATGCCGTTGAAACCGGTCGGCGCGATGATCAGCGGCAGGTGGCAGGTCTCGCCGAGGATCTCGCTCGTCAGGTCCGGGCTGCCCACCCCGGCCAGCGTGCGCGGCATCCAGCCGATGCGCTCCAGCACCTCCCGGTTGCGCGCGAGGGCGAGCTCGTCCTCGGCACCGCCCTCCAGGTATTCGAAGCTGAAATTCGGCAGCCGGCGGCGCGCGATGCGGCGCAGGTCGTCGATGCAGATCGCCCGGCGGAAATCGGTGCCGCGATAGTGCGCACGGTTCATGGCTTCGTCCCCTGGCCCTGCACCAGTTCCGTGATGCGGATGGCCGTCTCGAGAGCGCGCAGGCCGTCCTCGCCCGAGACCACCGGGGCGCTGCCTTCGCGGATCGACCGCAGGAACGCCTCGATCTCGAGCCTGAGCGCGTCGCCCTGCTCGTAGTTGCGCTCCTCGATCACCACCTGGCCCGGCACGGTCGCGGTGCCGGCCGGCGGCTTGCGCACCACGGTGAGCACCTTCTGCTGCAGGTCGATCGAGACGTAGGCGTCGTCCTGGAACAGGCGCAGCTTGCGCTCCATCTTCATGCTGACGCGGCTCGCCGTGGTGTTGGCGACGCAGCCGTTCGCGTAGCGGATGCGGGCGTTGGCGATGTCGAGCCCCGCGGAAAAGACCGAGGCACCGACCGCGTCGATCGACTCGATCGGCGCGCCGACCAGGCTCTGGATCAGGTCGATGTCGTGGATCATCAGGTCGAGCACGACGTTGACGTCGGTGCCGCGCTCCTTGAACGGAGCGAGCCGGTGGGACTCGACGAAGCGCGGCGTCCCGAGCGTGCCCGCGAGCGCGAGGATCGCGGCATTGAAGCGCTCGAGGTGCCCCACCTGCAGGATGCGCCCGTAGCGGGCGGCGCTGGCGATCAGCGCGCGGGCCTGCTCAGGCGTCTCGGTGATTGGCTTCTCGACCAGCACGTGCACGCCGTGCTCGAGGCAGTCCTGCGCGATCGGGAAATGCAGCGGCGTGGGCGTGGCGATGCTGACGGCATCGACCTGGCCGAACAACTCCCGGTAATCGGCGACCGACCGGCACCCGACTTCGGCCGCGACGGCGTCGCGCGCCTCCGCGCGCGCATCCACCACGGCCACGAGTTGCGAACCCGGAAGGACGGCGTACTTCTGCGCGTGGAAGCGCCCGAGATACCCGACGCCGATGACTGCGGTGCGAATGGCTGGCATCCGCCGATGATACTGAAACCCCGGCCCTTGCGGTTCCCGTGGCCAGACCTCAGCATCGCGCGATGCGCCTGCGACGCCACATTGCCTGGATCATCGCCGCCCTGCTGTTCGGAGCGGCGGTGCTGCCGTTGCTGGTCTACTACACCGGCACGACGACCCTTGGCCCGTATTCCGGCGGCGGGCCGCTGCAATTCCTGGCGGCGTTCTACGCCGACGTCGTGCGGCTGCGCGCCGCCGCCTGGCTGCTGCTGCTCGGACCTGCGGCCCTCGTCGTCGTCTGGCGGGTGCTCGTGGCGTATGCTTGGCCAAGGTCCTGCCGCGTGAGTGCGGGCCCTACGGGGGTGGAGCCATGGGACGCTTCAGCGACTGGTGGCAGCGCCTGACCGGCGCGAGGCACGAGCCAGCGCCGCAACCGCCGAAGGCGACGGTGCGGCCACCGCAGCCGCCGTCAGACGGACTGGAACTCGTCGACGACCAGCCACATGACCGTCCGTCGCGCACCGGGGCGGCGGGGTTCGATCCCTATTCGAGCGACGCGGGATACTCCAAGCCGCACTCCTGGGAGCGCGTCGACCACGACTGACGCGCCTGGGCTCCCCTTCTCAACCGCGGGTCTGCCAGTAGACGGCCGCCAGCAGGCTCAGCGTCGCCCAGAGGGCGGCCTGCGCCCAGCGACGCCACGGCCGCTCCCGTGCCAGGCCGACGAAACTGATGCCGGCCAGCGCTGTCAAACCGAGGAAGATGGCCAGGTACACCGCCAGCAACGGCAGTTCGGTCCGGAACTGCGGATGCTCGTCCGCCAGGACCAGGAACACCACCAGGGTCGCCGCCAGGCCGAAACTGGTCGCGGCCGACGAGCCGAGCACGATGCCGGTGAGAACGGTGAGCGGGCGCATGTGACCTGTCCGCGTGTATGCTGCCCCGCCCTTGATTGGGGCCGGGGCTGTCTTTAGCCTTGTTCCTGACCTGTTCGGTCGAGGTAGTCGCAAAGTGTATCAGGCAGATCGCCCGGACGAGACGGGCTCGCAACGCTCGGCCATGCGCCGCGTCGGACCGCTGGCGCTGGCCGCCATCGTCGTCGCCCTGGCGACGCTGCTGCTCGGCACGGCTCGCGTGCCGTCGGCGGCCGCCGCGGTGGAATTCGCGCCCACCGAGCGGCAGTCGCGGGTTGCACGCCTCGTCGGCAGCATGTTCGAGCGCTCGCACTATCGCCAGGCGCCGGTCAACGACCCGGTGTCCTCGCTGGTGCTCGACCGCTACCTCGAGTCGCTCGATGGCGCGCGCAGCTACTTCCTCGCCTCCGACATCGCCGACTTCGAGCGCTACCGCTACCAGCTCGACGACGCGGTCACCGACGGCAAGCTCGACCCGGCATTCACGATCTTCAACCGCTTCCAGCAACGCAGCCGCGAGCGCATGAAGTTCGCGCTCGAGGCGCTCAAGCAGGAGCCCGACTTCACGCTCGACGAGAGCTTCGAGTTCGACCGGCGCAAGGCGCCCTGGGCCAAGGACAGCGCGGAGCTCGACGAGCTGTGGCGCAAGCGCGTCAAGAACGACGCCATCTCGCTGATGCTCGCCGGCAAGACCTGGCCCGAGGCGCGCGACGTGCTGCAGAAGCGCTACGAGCGCGCCGCGAAGCGCGGCGAGCAGATCACCTCGGACGACGTGTTCGAGCTGTTCATGAACTCCTTCGCCCACGTCTTCGACCCGCACTCGGGCTACTTCTCGCCGCGCAATTCCGAGGAGTACCGCATCCAGATGAGCCTGTCCTACGAGGGCATCGGCGCCTCGCTGCAGATCATCGACGACTACGTGACGATCATGGACATCATCCCGGGCGGCTCGGCGCAGCGTAACGGCGAGCTCAAGGCCACCGACCGCATCATCGCGGTGGGCCAGGGCAAGTCCGGCGAGATGGTGGACGTGGTCGGCTGGCGCCTCGACGACGTCGTGGCGCTGATTCGCGGCCCGCAGGGTTCGTTCGTGCGCCTGCAGATCCAGCCCGGCAAGGCCACGGCGGACGCGGCCGAGCGCGTGCTCGTGCTGCCGCGCGCCAAGATCACGCTCGAGTCGCAGGCTGCCAAGAAGGAACTGCGCACCATCGAGCGCGACGGCCGCAAGCTGCGCGTCGGCGTGATCACGGTGCCGTCCTTCTACCAGGACTTCGACGCGCGCACGGCCGGCAACGACGACTACCGCAGCACCACCCGCGACGTGCAGAAGCTGCTGCAGGAGTTCGAGGCCGAGGGCGGCATCGACGGCCTGGTGCTCGACCTGCGCGAGAACGGCGGCGGCCACCTGAACGAGGCGATCAGCCTCGTGAACCTGTTCGTGGATCGCGGTGCGGTCGTGCAGGTGCGCGAGACCGGCGGCCGTGTCGAGGTGCTGCAGTCGGACGCCGACGACGCCGTCTACCGCGGCCCGCTCACCATCCTGGTGGACCGTTTCAGCGCCTCCGCCTCGGAGATCTTCGCGGCGGCGATGCAGGACTACGGGCGCGGCATCGTGATCGGCCAGGAGACCTACGGCAAGGGCACGGTGCAGAACCTCTACCCGCTCGACCGCTACGCGCTCGGGCAGGACCCGGGCTACGGCCAGCTCACCGTCACCATCGGCATGTACTACCGGGTCACGGGCGACACGACCCAGAACCGCGGCGTCGAGCCCGACGTGCGGCTGCCCTCCGCCATCGATGCCGAGGAAGTCGGCGAGAGCTCGCGGGATGCCGCGCTGCCGTGGAACCGCATCCGCCCGGCGCAGTACCGCCCCGAGGGTACGCAGGGCCAGGTGATCGTCGACCTGCAGCGGCTGCACGAGCAGCGCATCGCGGGGACCCGGACTTCCAGCACCTGGTCGCCGAGGTCGCGACGATCGAGAAGATGCGCGACCAGAAGTCGATCTCGCTCAACCTCGAGCAGCGGCGCGAGGAGCGCAAGACGCTGACCCACGGCGAATTGATGCGCGAGAACGACCGTCGCGCCGCCGTCGGCGAAGAGGCACTCGACGATGCCGAGAAGATCGAGGACCGGCCGGACGTGATCCTGGGCGAGGCTGCGCAGATCACCGCCGACCTGGTGGTGGTCGAGCCCCGTCACCTGGCACGGGCCAAGGCCGGGAACTAGACCGCGCGCGGGGCGCCTGGCCCCAGCGTCCACTTGGTGTTGTACTTGACTACAACACTAAAGACCTATTACATTTCCGCAATTCGATGACTCCATCTGGGGATCCGATCGTGACGATTACTCGTTTCAGCGTCCGTGTGCCCGTCCTGCTGGCCTGTGCGGCGGCCCTCGCCGTCGGCTGCAGCAACGGCAAGGCCAAAGACAAGAGCAAGGACGCCGCCGCCGACACCGCCGTCCCGGTCGAGGTGCAGGCGCTGCGCCGCGCGCCGATCGTCGCGGTGTATTCCGGCACTGCGCCCATCGAGGCGCACGAGGAAGCCGAGGTGGTGGCCAAGGTGGGCGGCGAGGTCCGCCAGCTCTATGTCGAGGAAGGCGACAGCGTGCGGTCCGGCCAGGTGCTGGCGCGGCTCGACGGCGACCGCCTGCGGCTCGAGGTGGCGCAGACCGAGGCCAACCTGCGCAAGCTCGAGCGCGACTACAAGCGGCAGCTGGAACTGAGCGAAAAGGGACTGGTCGCCAAGGGCACCGCGGAGAACGCCAAGTTCGACCTCGATGCGCTGCGCGCGTCCTACGACCGCGCCCGCCTCGAGCTGAGCTACACCGAGATCCGCGCGCCGATCGACGGCGTGGTGTCGGCGCGCCACATCAAGCTCGGCAACACCATCGCGCCGAATGCGCCCACCTTCCACGTGACGAACATGGACCCGCTGGTGGCCTACG
Source organism: uncultured Gammaproteobacteria bacterium (assembly GCA_963731105.1). Lineage (GTDB taxonomy): Bacteria > Pseudomonadota > Gammaproteobacteria > Steroidobacterales > Steroidobacteraceae > RPQJ01. The sequence continues at coordinate 120,599 of CAVSUM010000004.1, read as the reverse complement.
TGCACATCCCGGAGAAGGAGTTCCGCAAGCTGGCGCCGCAGCAGGCCGCGGACGTGCTGGTCGATGCGCTCGGCGGCGAACGCTTCACCGGCATCATCTCGCGCATCAGTCCCACCGTGGACCCGAAGACCGGCACCTTCCGCGCGCGTGTCGAGGTCAAGGACCCGACCCGCCGCCTCAAGCCCGGCATGTTCGCCCGCGTCAACATCGTCTACGAGCGGCGCGAGGATGCGCTGCAACTGCCGCGCAGCGCGATCGTCGACGCGGACGGCTCGCTGTCCGTGTTCGTGGTGAACGGCGACAAGGCCGAGCAGCGTCCGATCGACACCGGCCTCGCCAGCAACGGCTGGGTGGAAGTGGTCGCGGGCCTCAAGGGCGACGAGCGCGTGGTGGTCGTCGGCCAGGCCGGCCTCAAGACCGGCACGGCGGTGAAGGTGGTGGACGCCGCCGCCCCCGCCGGCAGCCCGCCGCCTGCCCAGGCCAAGTCCAAGTAGCCGTCACCGGCGCGCGATCCGCCGCCAGCCTCCGGGGAAGACCATGCAGCTGATCGACTTTGCGATCCGGCGGCGCGTGACCGTGATCATGTGCACCGTGGCGATCGCGCTGTTCGGGTTCGTGTCGCTGTCGCGCCTCAACCTGAACCTGCTGCCCGACCTCTCCTACCCCACGCTGACCATCCGCACCGAGCTGCCCGGCGCGGCGCCGCTCGAGCTCGAGACGCTGGTGACGCGGCCGGTCGAGGAAGCGGTGAGCATCATCCGCAACGTGCGCCAGGTGCGCTCGGTGTCGCGCGCCGGCCAGTCCGACGTGACGCTCGAGTTCGTGTGGGGCACCGACATGGACCTCGCCGGCATCGACGTGCGCGAGAAGCTCGACCTGCTGCAGCTGCCGCTCGAGGCCAAGCGCCCGCTGCTGCTGCGCTTCGACCCGTCGAGCGAGCCGGTGATGCGCCTCGCGTTCCTCGACAAGCAGGACGCGACGCAGGAGGAAACCATCGACCGCCTCAAGGCGCTGCGCCGCTTCGCCGACGACCGCCTCAAGCCCGACCTCGAGGCCGTCGAGGGCTCGGCTGCCGTCAAGGTGAGCGGCGGCTACGAGGACGAGGTGCAGGTGTTCGTCGACCAGCAGAAGCTGGCGCAGCTCGGCCTGTCGATCGACGCGGTGACGCGGCGCATCCGGGCCGAGAACGTCAACCTGTCGGGCGGCCGCCTCGAGCAGGGCACGCAGCGCTTCCTGGTGCGCACGCTGAACGAGTTCCAGTCGATCGAGCAGATGGCGAACGCCATCATCGCGACGCGCGACGGGCGGCCCGTGTACCTGCGCGATGTCGCCACGGTGTCGAGCGGCTACAAGGACCGCGAGGCCATCACCCGCGTCGACGGCCGCGAGGCCATCGAGCTTGCGGTCTACAAGGAAGGCGACGCCAACACCGTGGCACTCGCCGCCGGCGTGATGAGCCGCATCGAGGCCCTCAGCAAGTCGCTGCCCGAGGGCACGGAGATCCGGCCGGTCTACGACCAGTCGAAATTCATCGCGGCGGCGATCGGCGAGGTCAAGTCGGCCGCGCTGCTCGGCGGCCTGCTCGCCATCCTGGTGTTGTACGCCTTCCTGCGCGACGCGCGCGCGACGCTGATCACCGGCATCGCCATCCCGGTATCGGTGCTCGGCACCTTCGTGCTGATGTACGCGTTCGACGTCACGCTCAACATCATGTCGCTCGGCGGCATCGCGCTCGCGGTCGGCATGCTGGTGGACAACGCGGTCGTGGTGCTCGAGAGCATCGTGCGCAAGCAGGAGCACGGCGTCGAGCGGGTCGAGGCCGCGCGGCTCGGCACGGGCGAGGTCGCGACCGCGGTGACCGCTTCGACGCTCACCTCGGTGGCCGTGTTCTTCCCGATGGTGTTCATCACCGGCATTTCGGGCCAGTTGTTCAAGGACCAGTCGCTCACGGTGACTTTCGCGCTGGTAATCTCGCTCGTCGTCGCGCTGACGCTCGTGCCGATGCTGGCCGCCGGACGGGTCGCGCGGCGCGGCCACACGGACGCCGGCACGGCTGCGGCGGCCAACCGTGCGCCCCGGCGCATCGACCGCGCACTGGCCGCAATCGCCGGGGCACTGCGCCGGGTCGGCGGCTGGGTCGCCGCGGCGATGCGCCTGTTGCTGAGCCCACTGGTGCGCATGACCCAGGCGCTGAACGGCTGGGCGGAGTCGCGCTATCCGGGCGCGATCCGCTGGGCGCTGTCCCACCCGGGGATCACCATCGGCAGCGCGCTCGGGCTGTTCGTGTTCACGCTGGCGGTGATCGCGCCGCGACTAGGCACCGAGTTGATCCCGCAGATGTCGCAGGGCGAGTTCAATGTCGACCTGCGCCTGGCGCCCGGCACACCGCTCGAGCAGACCGACCGCTCGGTGCTGGCCGTGCAGCGGGCGAGCGCGGCGATCGGCGACGTCGCCCTCGCCTACTCGGTCGCGGGCACCGGCAATCGCCTCGACGCCAACCCGGTCGATGCCGGCGAGAATACCGGACGCCTGAGCGTCACCCTGAGCGGCGGCGCCGGCCGGGACGACGAGGAGGCCGCGATGGCTACGCTGCGCACCAGCCTCGAGGCGCATGCCCGGCGTTCAGTACCGGTTCAGCCGGCCGGCGCTGTTCAGCCTTTCTACGCCACTCGAGGTGATCGTGTCTGGCTACGACCTCGAGCGACTGCAGGTGGCCGCCGAGGCGATCCGTGCCCGCATGGCTGCCGACGACCGCTTCGCCGACGTGAAGACCACGGTCGAGGCCGGCAACCCGGAGATCCAGATCGTGTTCGACCAGGAGCGCGCCTCGCAGCTCGGGCTGGTGGTGCGTGACGTCGCCGACCGTGTCGTGAACAGCGTGCGCGGCGAGGTCGCCACCCGCTACAAGCTGCGCGACAAGCAGATCGACGTGCTGGTGCGCAGCGTGGACACCCGCGCCGCGTCGCTCGAGGAGATCCGTAACCTGATCGTCAACCCGGGCACCGACTCACCGGTGCCGTTGAGCGCCGTCGCCGACGTGCAACTCGCGGTGGGGCCGGCCGAGGTACGCCGCGTCGGCCAGGAGCGCGTCGCGGTGATCTCCGCCAACCTCGCCCAGGGCGACCTCGGCTCGGCGGTGACCGCGCTGCGCGAGATCGTCGCCGAGGTGCCGGTGCCGGTCGGCACGACGTCGTTCCTCTCCGGCCAGAGCGAGGAAATGCAGGACTCGTTCCGCTCCATGCAGTTCGTGCTGCTGCTCGCGATCTTCCTCGTCTACCTGGTGATGGCCTCGCAGTTCGAGTCGCTGGTGCACCCGTTCGTGATCCTGCTCACCATCCCGCTCGCGATCACGGGCGCGATCTGGGCGCTGTGGCTCACCGGCACCACGGTGAACGTGGTGGCCTACATCGGCCTGATCATGCTGGCGGGCATCGTGGTCAACCAGTCGATCGTGCTGATCGACGCGGTGAACCAGGCACGCGAACGCGGCCTGTCCAGGCACGAAGCGATCGTCGAGGCGGGCACGCTGCGCCTGCGGCCGATCCTGATCACCAAGCTCACGACCATCCTGGGCCTGCTGCCGATGGCGCTCGGCCTCGGCGAGGGCGCCGAGGTGCGTGCGCCGATGGCGATCACGGTGATCGGCGGCGTGCTGCTGACCACGTTCCTCACGCTGCTGGTCATCCCGGTGGTGTACGCGGTGCTCGACCGCAAGACCTATCCGCAACATGGCGCGGTGGCCGCGCCGGCCGCAGCGCCGGCCGCCGGCTGAGGAAGACCCGATGCGCCACACGCAGCTCGCCCTGCAGCGCCCGGTGACGACCGTCATGATTGCGCTGGCCGTGCTGGCGGTCGGCCTGATCGCCACGCGGCTGCTGCGGCTCGAGGCCATGCCCGACATCAGTTTCCCGGGCATGCGGATCATCATCCCCTACCCGGGCTCGACGCCCGAGGAAATGGAGCAGCTGGTGGTGCGCCCGGTCGAGGAGGCGCTCGCCACGCTGTCCGGCATCGAGGAAATCCGCGCCACCGCCGGCTCGGACGAGGCGGAGTTCTCGGTGCAGTTCAGCTGGGACCGCGACCCCGAGACCGCGGCCTTCGAAGTGCGCACCAAGATCGACTCGATCCGCCCGCAGCTGCCCGCAGCGGCGGACCGCATCCTGATGTTCTCGTTCAGCGCGTCGGACCAGCCAGTCACGGTAATCCGCATCGCCTCCGAGCAGGACCTCACCGACCAGTACGACACGCTGGAAAAATTCCTGAAGCGGCCGATCGAGCGGCTCGACGGCGTCGCGCGCGTCGAGCTGCAGGGCGTCGAGCCGCGCGAGCTGCGGGTGCTGATCGAGCCGGACCGGCTCGCGGCTTACGGCATCGACGTGCAGGAGTTGCGCCGCCTGCTCGAGCGCAGCAACTTCTCCGTGAGCGCGGGCCAGATCACCGAGAACGGCCAGCGCTTCACGGTGCGGCCGGTCGGCGAGTTCCGCTCGGTGGCCGACGTGCGCAACCTGCTGGTGCGCAACGGCGTGCGGCTCGCGGACGTGGCGCAGATCGAGCTGGTGGCGCCCGACCTCGGCGTCGGCCGGCGCATGGACGGCCGGCCCGCGGTCGGCATCGACGTGTTCAAGTCCACGCAGGCCAACGTCGTCGACGTGGCGGACCGCGTGATGGAGGCGATCGAGCTGGCGCGCCAGGCTCCGCAGCTGCAGGGCGTCGAGATCCTGGTGGTGGGCAACCAGGCGGACAGCATCCGCCAGTCGCTGCGCGAGCTGCGCAACGCCGGGCTGGTGGGCGCCGTGCTCAGCTTCTTCATGCTGCTGCTGTTCCTGCGCCACCTGCCGACCACGCTGATCGTGTCGCTGGCCGTGCCGGCGTCGCTGCTGGTGACGCTGGGCGCCATGTACTTCCTGGGCTTCACGCTCAACATCCTCACCATGATGGGCATGCTGCTCGCGATCGGCATGCTGGTGGACAACGCCGTGGTGATCACCGAGAGCGTGTTCCGCCACCGGCAGCTGATGCCGGACCGGCCGATGGAGGCCACCGTCGCCGGCGTCAAGGAAGTGGGCGTGGCGACGCTGGCCGGCACGTTCTCGACCATCATCGTGTTCCTGCCGCTGCTGTTCGGCGAGAAGAACCAGATGTCGATCTTCCTGGTGCACGTCGCCGTGCCGATCGTCGTGGCGATGCTCGCCTCGCTGGTGGTGGCGCAGACGCTGATCCCGATGCTGACCGCGCGCATGCCGCCGCCGCCGGAGGTGTCGAGTACCTCGCTGTTCGGCCGCCTGCAGCGACGCTACACCGCGACGCTCGACTGGGCGCTCGGGCACCCGAAGACGATGGCGGCGATCACGCTGCTGCTGCTCGCCTCGCCCGTGCCGCTGTTCGCGCTCAAGCTCGCCAAGGTGGACCCGTTCCCGCAGGAAGCGAGTCGCACGCTGATGCTGGCTTACCACATCAACGGCTCCTACCCGATGGACCGGGTGGAGGAAGCGGTCAAGCGCGTCGAGACCTACCTCGAGGCGAACAAGGAGCGCTTCGACATCGACACCTATTACTCGTTCTGGGTGTCGGACGGTGCGTCGACGCGGCTCTACCTCAAGCCCAAGGAACAGGCGACCGTGGCGCCCGAGGAAGTGATGCGGCGCGTGGTCGAAGGCATGCCCGAGATCATCATCGGCAAGCCGAGCTTCCAGTTCGACATGGGCGCGGCGGGTGCGACCGCGTTTACGCTGCAGCTGACCGGCGAGTCCACCGAGCGGCTCGCGGGGCTGTCGCACGACGTCGCCAAGCGCCTGTCGAGCGTGCCGGGACTCGAAGCCGTGCGTTCCGAGGCCGGCACCGGCGAGCAGGAAGTTCAGGTCATCGTGAACCGCGACCGCGCCTCGCAGCTCGGCCTGACCACGCAGCAGATCGCCTTGACCGTGGCTGGTGCGATGCGCGGCGACCGCCTGCCGGAGCTGCGCACCAGCGAGCGCGAGATCACCATGCGCCTCGCGTTCCGCGAGAATGACCGCCAGTCGGTCGACGACCTCGGCAAGGTGCCGATCATGCTCGCCGACGGGTCGCGCACCGAGCTCGGCGCGGTCGCCGATTTCGTGGTGCGGCCGAGCGACCGGCAGATCGAGCGCGTCAACCGCCTGACCACCGTCACGATCAACGCCAACCTCGGCAAGGGCACCACGATGGAGGAGGCACGCCTGCGCGTGCAGCCGATCATGGACGACTATCCGCTGCCCCCCGGCTACACGCTGGAAGTTCGGCCGCGGCTTCGAGGAGAACGACAAGGCGGTCAAGACCATGGCGCAGAACATGATCCTGGCCGTGGTGCTGATCTTCCTGGTGATGGCGTCGCTGTTCGAGTCGGCGCTATACCCGCTGTCGATCATCACCTCGATCCTGTTCGCGATCGTGGGCTCGGTGTGGTTCCTGACGCTCACCGGCACCACCATCACCATGATGGCCATGATCGGCTTCATGATCCTGATCGGCGTGGTGGTGAACATCGGCATCGTGCTGATCGCCCACGTGATCGACCTGCGCGAGGCCGGGCTGCCGCGGCGCGAGGCGATCCTGCAGGCCGGCCGCGACCGCCTGCGGCCGATCCTGATGACCACGCTCACCACGCTGCTCGGCATGCTGCCGCTCGCCATCGGCGACGCCCAGGTGGGCGGCGGCGGCGAGGGTCCGGCGTACTACCCGATGGCGCGCGCCATCATGGGCGGGCTCGGCTTCTCGGCGGCGGTGTCGCTGCTGATCGTGCCGATGTTCTACGTCTGGTTCGATGACCTGAATGAATGGCGGCTGCGCGTGTTCAGCCAGGGTCGCGCCCAGCCGATCGGCACCAGCCGTGGCCGCTAGGCTCGGATTCGATTCGGCAGGCGTCGTCGCGCCGCCGTATCAGCGCAGCAGCGCCTTGTAGACGTCCCAGTATTCCTCGAGCATCACCAGCGCCGAGGACTGCAGCGTGTCCTGCAGCGGCACGGTGTCGGCGTCGGTGCGGTAGGCCGCGGTCGCGCGCAGACGGTCGGCCCGGTTCTTGATATCCGCCAGGTCGTCCTCGAGCCGGTCGAGGTCGCCGAGCGCATGGCCGGCGCGCTGCATGATCGTCTGACATTCCTCACGGCCGCCGTAGCTGGTCTCGTAGACCCGACGCAGCGTGCTCTGCCGCACCATGTCGGCGAGCCCGGCCGCCGCGAGCCGCTCGTGCATCGCCTCGGCATAGGCAATCACCGCGAGATTGACCGCGCGCCTGCCCTCGACGCTCAGGCCCTCGAACACCGGCGGCGCCTCGGTGGCGATCGCGTGCTGCCGGTCGCCGAGGTCGGTGACCTGCGTGAGCGCCGCGTCGATCCGGAACCGGCGCGCCTCGACCGACTCACGCAGCCGGCGTCGCCGAAAGTGATTCCAGAAGCCGTGCAGGTTGGCGAGGCGCTGCTCGCTGAGCTTCTGCTCGGCCTGCAGCTGGTCGGCGAGCACGTGCGCCTCGCTCAGCTCGCGCTCCATGTCGTCGAGCCGCTCGCGGCGCGCCCGCTCGAAGACCGCCAGCTGCTGCTTGCGCTCGCGGTCCTTCTGCTGGCGGGCCAGCTCGCCCGAGAAGTGCTCGAGCCGGCGCGACGCCGTGCGCCACACGGCGCGCAACTGGAAATAGGCCAGGCACTTGTAGCCTTCGTCCGGTCGGCCGAGGTACTGCTCGAGGGCAGCGAGCTGCTCCTCGACGCGCATGGTCGCGCCTTCCTGCAGCTTGAGACGGTCGAGCAGGCGATGGCGCTCGTCGTCGAGCGCGCTCAGTTCCTTCTTCAGCTCGGTGCGATTGCGAAACAGCGCGACCAGCCGCTCGTCCTCGGCAGACATGCCCTGCCCCGACAGCCGACGGGCCAGGCGGCGCAGACTGTCAGGAGCGGCCATGCGTGACTGATGGCGCGCTCGTGGCGGCCGCCAGCCGATGTCCCCGCTCGGTGCAGTAGTCGAGCCACTTGTTGAGCAGCATGTTGCGCAGCCAGCGTTCGCCGAGCGCGTTGGGCAGTCCGGCCTTCAGTTCCGCGAGGCCTGGGTGGCGCACCCAGCGGGCGCAGCGGCTCGCTTCGGCGAGGCGTGCGTCGTGGTACACGCGGACCTCGAGGTCCGGGTCGGCGACCGCGGCCTCCCCGGCCGACTCGAAAAAGTACGTGAGCCGCAGGATCGTCGTGTAGGGACTGTGCTCGAGCGCCTCGACGTGCAGGTCGAGGTCACCGGCGACGCTCGACACGCTGCGTCCGGCCAGCCGGCGCGCATCGCCGACGAGCGCGCGCAGCCGGATGAAATTGCTCTCGTACAGCGTCATCAGGCTGACGAAGCTCACCGGCCGTGCACGCCAGGAAGTGAGGCACAGGCTGTCGACTGACATCGTTCCGGAATATAGCACAGGGGTCAGGCGCAACCGTGACGCACGGCACGCCGCGCTCGGGTCACGGACGCAGGCGTCGCTCGATGCCCTTGCGCTCGATGATGCGGCTCGCGATTTCCTCGATCGAGCACTCGGTGGTGTCGAGGAACGGCACGCCGTAGCGCTGGAAAAGCGCTTCCGCGCAGCGCACCTCGTACTCGCATTGCGCGAGCGACGAGTAGCGGCTGCCCGGCCGGCGCTCGTTGCGGATCTGCTGCAGGCGCTGCGGCGCGATGGTCAGGCCGAACAGCCTGGCGGCTTGCGGGCGGATCATCGCCGGCAGCTGCTTGCCCTCGAAGTCCTCCTCGGTCAGCGGGTAATTGGCCGCGAACACGCCGTACTGCATGGCCATGTAGATGCAGGTCGGCGTCTTGCCGGAGCGGGACACGCCGACCAGCACCACGTCGGCGCGCTGGTAGTCCGTGGTGACGCTGCCGTCGTCGGCGGCCAGCGCGAAGTTGGTGGCCTCGATGCGGGTGCTGTAGACGAGCTGGTCGGCGATGCCGTGCGCACGGCCCTCGCGCTCCGACGACTTCACCTGCAGCTCGCCCTCCAGCGGACTCAGGAACGCGTCGAAGAAGTCGAGGAACAGGCCGTCGCTGCGCTTGACGATCGAGCGCAGCTCGCCCTTCACCAGCGTGCTGAACACCACGGGCCGCAGGCCGTCCGCGACGCCGGTCGCATTGATCTTCCTTGCGGCTTCCTCTGCCTTGTCAGCGCTGGAGATAAATGGCAGAGTCACCTGCCGGAATTCGAGGCCTTCGAATTGCGTGAGCAGGCTGTGTCCCATCGTTTCGGCAGTCACGCCGGTCTGGTCCGAGACGAAAAAAACGGTTCTTCGAGGCATTCGCGCGCTGCTCTCCCGCACTCCGGTGCCGCGCAGTCTTTCACCCGCCCACTGACGTAGCAAGAGGCCCGCCTTGACGCGCCACACCATCCCGTTTGCCGAGCTCGGCCGACACGACGTCGCCGTCGTGGGAGGCAAGAACTCCTCGCTGGGCGAAATGATCGCCAACCTCGCCTCGCTCGGGGTGACGGTCCCCGACGGGTTCGCCACCACCGCGGACGCCTACCGCGAATTCCTCGCCCACGACGGCCTCGCCGACCGCATCCGCGCCGAACTCGCCACGCTCGATGTGGACGACGTGGCGCGCCTCGCCGAAACCGGGGCACGCATCCGCAACTGGATCCTCGCCACACCCTTCCCCGCGCGCCTGCAGCAGGAAATCGTCGCCGGCTACGAAGCGATGTGCGAGGGCGGCGTCGCAGCCTCCGTCGCGGTGCGCTCGTCCGCCACGGCCGAGGACCTGCCGGAAGCCTCGTTCGCCGGACAGCAGGAGACCCTGCTCAACGTGCGCGGCGGCGACCACGTGGTGCAGGCAGTGCACGAGGTGTTCGCCTCGCTGTTCAACGACCGGGCCATCGCCTACCGCGTGCACCAGGGCTTCGACCACTCGCTGGTCGCGCTCTCGGCGGGCGTCCAGCACATGGTGCGCAGCGACCTCGGCGCGAGCGGCGTGATGTTCACGCTCGACACCGACTCCGGGTTCCGCGACGTGGTGTTCATCACCGCCTCGTGGGGCCTCGGCGAGACCGTCGTGCAGGGCGCGGTGAACCCCGACGAGTTCTACGTCTACAAGCCCACGCTGCGTTCGGGCCACCAGCCGATCCTGCGCCGCACGCTCGGCGGCAAGGCCATCAAGATGACCTACGGCGCGGCCGCACAGGCCGGACAGCGCGTGGTCACGGTCGACGTGCCCGAGGCCGACCGCCTGCGCTTCTGCCTCACCGACCACGACGTGCTCGAGCTCTCCCGCCAGGCCCTCACCATCGAGGAGCACTACGGCTGCCCGATGGACATCGAGTGGGGCAAGGACGGCGAGACCGGCAAGCTCTACATCCTGCAGGCCCGGCCAGAGACGGTGCAGAGCCGCGCCGGGCGCACGCTGCAGCGCTACACCCTCAAGGGCAAGGGTCCGGTGCTGGTCAAGGGACGCAGCATCGGCCAGCGCATCGGTGCCGGCCCGGCCCGCGTGATCCGCAACGTGCAGGAGATGGCCCGCGTCGAGTCCGGCGACGTGCTGGTGGCCGACATGACCGACCCGGACTGGGAACCGGTGATGAAGCGCGCCTCGGCGATCGTCACCAACCGCGGCGGCCGCACCTGCCACGCGGCGATCATCGCGCGCGAGCTCGGCATCCCGGCCGTGGTCGGCTGTGGCGACGCGACGCGCGTGATCCGCGAAGGACAGCCCGTCACGGTCTCGTGCGCCGAGGGCGATACGGGCTTCGTCTACGACGGTGCCCTGCAGTTCGAGCAGACGCAGATCGAGCTCGATGCGCTGCCAGAGTTGCCGGTCAAGATCATGATGAACGTCGGCAACCCGGATCGCGCGTTCGACTTCGCAGCGATCCCGAACCGCGGCGTGGGCCTGGCGCGCCTCGAGTTCATCATCAACCGGATGATCGGCGTGCACCCGCGCGCACTGCTCGAGTTCGACCGGCTCGACCCCGACCTGCAGGACACCATTCGCCGCCAGATGGCGGGCTACGACGATCCGGTGGAGTTCTACATCGAGAAGCTGTGCGAGGGCATCGCCACCATCGGCGCGGCGTTCGCGCCCGAGCCGGTGATCGTGCGGCTCTCCGACTTCAAGTCGAACGAGTACGCCAACCTGATCGGCGGGCGGCAATACGAGCCGTCCGAAGAGAACCCGATGCTCGGCTTCCGCGGCGCGTCGCGCTACGTGGACGAGACCTTCCGCCCCTGCTTCGAGCTCGAGTGCCGGGCGCTCAAGCGCGTACGCGGCGAGATGGGCCTGAAGAACGTCTGGGTGATGGTGCCGTTCGTGCGCACGGTGAAGGAGGCGCAGCAGGTCGTCGAGCTGCTGGCCGCGAACGGCCTGCGGCGCGGCGAGGACGGCCTCAAGGTGATGATGATGTGCGAGCTGCCGACCAACGCGTTGCTGGCCGACCGCTACCTCGAGCACTTCGACGGCTTCTCGATCGGCTCGAACGACATGACGCAGCTGGTGCTCGGCCTCGACCGCGACTCGGCGATCATCGCGCGCCTGTTCGACGAGCGCGACGACGCCGTGAAGGCCGTGCTGCACATGGCGATCCAGGCGTGCCGCAAGGCCGGCAAGTACATCGGCATCTGCGGCCAGGGCCCGTCCGACCACCCGGACCTGGCGCGCTGGCTGCTCGACGAGGGCATCGAGAGCATGTCGCTCAATCCGGACACCGTCGTCGAAACCTGGCTGTTCCTCGCGGGCGAGAGTCCGGGCGCAAGGCTGGCTGACGCTGCGGCCGCGTCGCGTTTGCTCGCGCCACGGAGCGGTCGGCATTGAGTGACGGTTCCCGGCCAGGGTGACGAGTACCCCCGGCGAAATGGGATTTCGCGAAGGTACTCGTCACCCTGTCCCGAACGCACGCGCCTGAGCTGCGTCCTCGTGGCCGAGGACTTCGCACGGCGCACGCAGCATCACCAGTCGCACCGGACACCTCGCGGCTCGTCATTGAGTCGGTTGCGGCCGTCAGTGTGCGAGTCGCACGCGTACGCGCGACTGCTGCCTTTCGCGACGGTGGGTCCGGTGGGCGTTTCATGCGCCGTGCGAGTCTTCCGGCTTTGCGGAAGGCTCGCTCAGGCGCGTGCGTTCAAGCGTGGGATCCGGGTGTCGTCCGGGAGAGCGTTAATTCTTCCGCGAACCCGGGCGACACCCGGATTCCGCGCCCCCAACCGCACGTTGCGCTCCGAAAAAGCGCAGCCAACGCGACGCGAAGCTAAGTAACCGTCTGCCGCCCCGCCAGCGCGTGCGCGAGCGTGCCGCCATCGACGAACTCGAGCTCGCCGCCCACCGGCACACCGTGCGCGATGCGCGAGGCACGGACGCCGCGACGGCTGGCCACCTCCGCGAGGAAGTGCGCGGTGGCCTCGCCCTCGACCGTGGGGTTGGTCGCGAGGATCACCTCGCGCACCTCGCCTTCACCAAGCAGCTTCTCGAGCGCGTCGATGCCGATCTCGGCGGGGCCCACGCCGTCGAGCGGCGACAGGTGGCCCATCAGCACGAAGTAGCAGCCGCGGTAGCTGCCCGACTGCTCGATCGCCACGACGTCCGCCGGCGATTCCACGACGCACAGCAGGCTGCGGTCGCGGCCGTGCGCCGCGCACACCGGGCACAGCTCGCCCTCGGCGAACATGCGGCAACGCTGGCAGTGGCCGAGCTTGTCGATTGCGCTGCCGACCGCCGCCGCGATCTCGCGGGCGCCGCCAGGGTCGCGTTCGAGCAGGTGGAACGCCATCCGCTGCGCCGACTTCGGGCCCACGCCCGGCAGGCACCGCAGCGCTTCGATCAGGCGGCTCAGCGACGGCGGATACAGCATGCCCGGGGCGGGCTCAGCCGAACGGCAGCTTGAGGCCCGGCGGCAGGTTCATGCCGCCCATCAGGCCCGACATCTTCTGCTGCGTCATGGCCTCGAGGCGGTGCGCCGCATCGTTGAACGCGGCGGCGACGAGGTCCTCGATCATCTCGCGGTCGTCCATCGGCACCGAAGGGTCGATCTGCACGCGCTTCGCCTCGTGCTTGCCATTGATCGTCACCTTGACCATGCCGCCACCGGATTCGCCCGTGACCTCCATGGCGGCGATCTCCTCCTGCGCCTTCTGCATGTTGGCCTGCATTTGCTGCGCCTGCTTCATCAGGTTGCCGATTCCGCCTTTCATGCTCGTTGCGACTCCAGTGGGTGTGTCCGGTTGCGGTGCGGGATCAATGGCGCGGACGGATCGAGCCCGGCTGCACGGTGGCGCCGAACACCTCGCGCATCGCACGCACGTTCGGGTCGGTGTCGATGGCCTGCTCGGCAGCCTTCTGCCGCTCGTCGGCAGCCTGCGCCTGCTCGCGGGCCGGCGTGACCTCGGCGACGTCGCTCACCGCGATGTCGAGGCGCATGGCCTCGCCGAAATGCTGCGCCAATGCCTGCGCGAGGCGCTGCTCGAGCTGCGGACGCCGGAACGCCTCGCCGGCGCGGTCGAGTTGCAGTCGCACCACGCCGTTGCTGCGCCCGACCAGCACGCAATGCGCCGCGAGCTGCGCGGCCATGCCGTCGAGGCCCAGCCGTGCGACGATAGCTGTCCACTCGTCGCTCGCCGGCGCAGCGGAGGCACTGTGCGCCACCGGTGCGACCGCAGCCGCAGCACGCCGAAGTCGGCGTGCGACGCGGCGTGACGGGGCCGCGGCAGCCGAGGCCACCGCCTTGCGCCCGCCGGTCGGCGGCGGTGCCGCAGGCTCACGGCCCGGGCCGGCCGGTCGGAACGCCAGCATCCTGAGCAGCGCCATCTCGAAGCCGCCGCGGGCGTCGGGCGCGAAATCGAGGTCGCGGCGCGCCATGATGGCAATCTGGTACAGCAGCTGCAGGTCCTCGGGCGTGAACTGCGCGGCCAGTCCGGCGAGCAGCACGTCCTGCTCCTCGTCCTCGCCGCGCAGGTCGGGCAGCGCCTGCAGCAGCGCCATGCGCTGCACGGCCGCCGCCAGCTCGCCGAGCGCCTGGTCATAGTCCGGGGCGCGCTCGTCGAGCTGCGCCACGCACGCCATCAACGCCGCACCGTCCTGCACCGCGAGCGCGTTGAGAATTCCCTCGACATGACGCCGGTCGAGCGTGCCGAGCAGCGCACGGACCTCACTCTCGAGTACGCGCCCGCCGCCGAAGGCGAGCACCTGGTCGAGCAGCGACAATGCGTCGCGCATGCTGCCCTCGGCGCTGCGGGCGATGGCGCGCAGCGCGGCGGGCTCGAACTCCACTTTCTCGGCCGTGGCGATCATGGCGAGCCGCTCCTGGATCTGCGGCAGCGGCAACCGACGCAGGTGGAACTGCAGGCAGCGCGACAGCACGGTGACCGGCAGCTTCTGCGGGTCGGTCGTGGCGAGCAGGAACTTGACGTGCGGCGGCGGCTCCTCGAGGGTCTTGAGCAGCGCGTTGAACGAATGCGTCGACAGCATGTGCACCTCGTCGATCAGGTACACCTTGCAGCGGCCGCGGGCCGGTGCGTACTGCACGTTGTCGAGCAGCTCGCGCGTGTCGTCCACCTTGGTGCGGGAAGCAGCGTCGACTTCGAGCAGGTCGACGAAGCGGCCGGCATCGATGTCCTTGCACGCCCCGCACTCGCCGCAAGGCCGCGACGACACGCCGCGCTCGCAGTTGAGCGACTTGGCGAAGATGCGCGCGATCGTGGTCTTGCCGACGCCGCGGGTGCCGGTGAACAGGAAGGCGTGGTGGATGCGGCCGGAATCGAGTGCGTTGGTGAGCGCGCGGCGGACGTGGTCCTGCCCGACGAGCTCGTCGAAGCTGCGCGGGCGCCATTTGCGGGCGAGGACCAGGTAACTCATGGGCGGCTCGGCATCCCAGCTCGCGGAACGAGGGAGGCGGCCCGCGCCAGAACACCCCCGGCACCCGGTGTCACCGCTGCCGCTGCTCCCTTCCGGGCCTGACGGGGTTCACGGCTGACCGTCGCGAGGGATCCGACGCGAGCCACCATGCAAGCGCGTGACTATACCATGCCGGACTCAGTCGTTCGGCAGCGGCGGCGGCCCGGCCGGATGCGGCGCGGAAGGCATTTCAACCCCGCCCGCGATACGGCGCGACGCCCGGATCGGGCAGCCACAACCCGGCGGGCGGGCGGCCGGTCTGCCAGAACACGTCGATCGGCATGCCGCCGCGCGGATACCAGTAGCCCGCGATGCGCAGCCAGCGCGGCGCGAGGAATTCGTCGAGGCGTCCGCCGATCGCGAGCGTGCAGTCCTCGTGGAACGCACCGTGGTTGCGGAAGCTCGTCAGGTACAGCTTGAGCGACTTGCTCTCCACCAGCCACTTGCCGGGCGCGTAGTCGATCACCAGGTGCGCGAAATCGGGCTGCCCGGTGATCGGGCACAGCGAGGTGAACTCAGGCGCCGTGAAGCGTGCGAGGTACAGCTTGCGCGGATGCGGGTTCGGCACGCGCTCGAGCACCGCCAGCTCGGGCGAGGCCGGGATGGCGGTCGCAGCGCCGAGTTGCTGCAGGCCCGCGTACGGCGGCCGCGGTGACTTGCGACGACTCGCCACCGCTCAGCCCTTCTGCCGCGCGACGATGCGCTCGATCTCGTCCATCAGGCGGTTCATCTCGCGGATCGCCGCCTCGAACGGTTGCGAGGTGGTCATGTCCACGCCGGCATCCTTGAGCAGGTCCACCGGATACTTGGACGAGCCCGACTTCAGCAGCGTGAGATAGGCATCGCGACCCTGCGCGGCCCTGCCCGACTTCACCGCCGGCGCACCGATGATGTTCTCCGCCAGCGTCATGCCGCCGATCATGCTGGTGGCGTACTGGTACACGTAGAAGTTGCGGTAGAAGTGCGGGATGAACGCCCACTCCGCGCCGTACGGCTCGGCGATCTGCACCACGCCCTGCTCGTGGCCGTAATACTGGCGCAGCAGCCCGAGGTACAGCTTCGACAGCGCCTCGTTGGTGAGCGGCTCGCCGCGCTCGACCATCTCGTGGATGCGCAGCTCGAACTCGGCGAACAGCGTCTGGCGGAACAGCGTGGTGCGCAGCGTGTCGAGGTAGCTCGACAGCAGGAACAGCCGCGTGCGGTCGTCCTGCGCCTGGTCGAGCGCGTGGTGGAACAGCAGGTTCTCGTTGAGCGTCGAGGCCACCTCGGCGACGAAAGTGGAGTAGCCCGAGGTCGCGTACGGCTGGCTGGCGGTCGACAGGTACGAGTGCATCGAGTGCCCGGACTCGTGCGCCAGCGTCGAGACGTCGTCCCAGGCGCCGTTGAAGTTCAGCAGCTGGTACGGATGCACGCCATACACGGTGTTGCTGTAGGCGCCGGGCCGCTTGCCGGTAGTCGGCATGAAGTCCACCCAGCGCGACGCGTAGCCCTTGCGCAGCGCCTCGACGTAGTCCTTGCCGAGCGGCGCGAACGACTCGAGCGTGAGCGCCATGGCCTGCTCCGGTGTGTACTGCAGGTCGACCTTGTCGACCATCGGCGCGTACAGGTCCTCGTAGCCGAGCGCCGGCAGCCCCATGATCTTCTGGCGCAGCTTCAGGTAGCGGTGCAGGGTCGGCAGGTTGGCGTGCACGTCGGCGATCAGCTGCGTGTAGACCGACACCGGGATGTTGTAGTCGAACAGCGCCGACTCGAGCGAGCTGCCGAACTTGCGCACGTCCCGATTGAAGACGTGGGTGCGCACGTGCGCGTCGAGCGTCGTGGCCAGCGTGCGGGTGTAATCGCCGTAGCGATCCCAGAAGGCGGCAAAGACCGCGTCACGGTCGGCCTTGACCGGCGAGGCGCGGTATTTCGTGTACGCGGACGCATCCAGCCGCACCTTCTCGCCGGTGGAGAGCGTCACCTCGGGGAACGGCATGTCGGCGTTGGTGAAGACGTTGTGCACCTGCTGGCCGGTCGGCGCCATGGCGCCCGCCTGCGCGACGATCTTTTCCTCCGCGGGCGACAGACGTGTGCGGCGCCGCGCGCAGGATGTCGTCGAGGAACATCCGGTACTGGCCGAGGCGCGGCTCCGCGGCCAGGAAGCGCTCGATCGTCGGGCGGCCCACCGCCAGGATCTCGGGGCGCATGAACGCGGTGGCGGTCTGCAGCTCGGTGTAGACCTGGGTGGCCTGCTGCTGCATCTGTTGGGGCCGCGCCACGCGCGTGTCCTGGTCGCTCAGCTGCATCGCATAGGCGAAGTAGCGATCGACCTCGCGGTACGCGGCCTCCCACTCGCCGAGTGCGGCGAGCAGCGTCGCCGGCGACTCCCCGAGCTTGCCCTGCCAGCGGGCCAGCGACGGCAGCTGCTTGCCGATCGACTGCCCGGCCGCGACCCACGCGGCCTCGTCGGCATACAGGGCGGACAGGTCCCAGCGGTACTGTTCCGCCACCTCGCTGCGCTCGGCTGCGCGCGCCGGGGCAGCGCCGAGCAGCACGATCAACGACGCCGTCACAGCGGCTAGCATCCTGTTTTTCATGCAGAATTCCTAATATGCGGCCGGCCCGGCCGGTCGGTTCGGTTGTGCAAGCTTGGCGCAGCAGAGGGGCTCCCCGCAACGCCCGCAGGCTGCTAAGCTCCACGCTGCACCGCAACTGGATGATATCGACGGAGCGCTGCAACCAGGATGAGCAAGGTCAATGGCAACCGGCCCGCGCCGCCCCCGCGCCTGATCTACTCGCTGCTCGAGGGGCGCGCCTTCCTCGAGATGGCGCTGCTGCCGCTGCTGCTGCCGCTGCT
This sequence comes from uncultured Gammaproteobacteria bacterium, assembly GCA_963731105.1. Classification (GTDB taxonomy): domain Bacteria; phylum Pseudomonadota; class Gammaproteobacteria; order Steroidobacterales; family Steroidobacteraceae; genus RPQJ01. The sequence goes on along the minus strand of CAVSUM010000004.1, from coordinate 102,919 downwards.
CTCCGCCACGCCGCGCGGCGACGGCCATCCCGTGCTGCTGGTGCCCGGTTTCACGGCCGGCGACGCGACCATGATCGGGCTGAAGACATTCCTGCAGTCGCGGGGCTACCACGTCGAGACCTGGGGCCTTGGGCAGAACACGGGCTTCAAGCTCAAGTTCAGCCAGGCGCTGGAGCAGAAGGTGCGCTTCATGCACCACAAGCACCGCCGCAAGGTGAGCATCGTCGGCTGGAGCCTGGGCGGCGTGTACGGCTTCTACGCGGCCCACAGCGCCCCGGAGTGCGTGCGCAGCGTGATCTCGCTCGGCAGCCCGATGCGCTTCACGCCGGACAATTTCAACACCCGGCTGGCCGTGCGCACCCTGTACCGCTACATGGCCCACCCGATGGGCCCGGTCGCGCACCTGGCGCACGTTCGCGCCAAGGTGCTCAAGGCACCGCCGCCGATGCCCTCGACCTGCGTCTACTCGATGACCGACGGCGTCGTGCCGCCCCAGGCGGCGCGCATCGACACGACCGACGGCGAGCACGAGAACATCTGGGTACCGGGCAGCCATCTCGGCCTCGGCTTCAACGCGGCCGTGATGTGGATCGTGGCCGATCGCCTTGCGCAGCCCGAGGGCGAATGGCGGCCGTTCCGCGTGGATGGACGGCTGGGCGCGATCTACGACCGCTGCGCGTCGACGATGGCCCAGACCGCCTGAAGTGGCTGCCTGAAAGTCCGCCTGCGCCGGCCGTCAGGCGCGGGACGCGCGTTTGCCCCCCGCTCCCTTGGCCTTCTTGCCAACCTTCGGTCGCGCCTTCTGGCGGGCCTGCTTGCGTGCCGGCGCCTTGCGCTTGCGCCCGGCTGACCGCACCGCCAGCTCCAGGTATTCCTGGAACGACTCGCGTATGCACAGCGCGAAGTACTCCGGGTCCGGGATCTGCTCGCGACAGGAGGTCGGCGAGATGATGATCCGGCCGTCGTAGCTGGTGACCGCGAACACCAGGCCCATGCCGTCCGAGATGGGCATGATCGCCGAGAAATAGGTCATCCGCGCGCCGTTCAGGTACAGCGGGATCGCCGGCCCCGGCACGTTGGTGATGGTGCAGTTGGCGAGCGGCGCCCGCTGGCCGAGCGCCGAGCCCGCGAGCAGGCGGGCCGACAGCGCCAGCGTCGCCGACGGCGCGTGCTTCGAGATGTCGGTGAGTTCCTTGGCGCCGAACGTCTGGCCGAGATCCTCGGTGCGGGCGGTGTGCTGGCGGACGGTGCGCAGGCGCCGCACCGGGTCATCGATCTCCGAGCCCAGCGGCACGCGCAGCAGGCTCATGCCGGCCGGTGCTCCGGCACTCTGGTCGGCGTTGCGGATCGACAGCGGCGCAATCGCCACCAGGCTCGGCGCCGGCAGCTCGTCATGCGCGAGCAGGTAGCGGCGCAGCGCTCCGCCGCAGACGGCGAGCACGGCGTCATTGATCGTGGCGCCGGGCACCAGCGAGCGGATGCGCTTGAACTCCTCGAGCGTGAAGCGCCGCGTCTCGAACACGCGATGCGGCGACACCTCGGAATTGAAGCGCGTGATCGGCAGCCGCTCGGGGTCTGCCCAGACCTCGCTGATCGAGCCGAGCACGGCCGGGATCACGCGACGCAGCGCGCGGGTCACGGGCACGGCGAGCGTGAACGGCTTGACGACGTTGTGCACGGCCGCGCGGGCGAGCAACGACAGCGACCCGGGCGGCGACTCGGGGAACCAGGGTTCCGGCGGTTCCGGATGCGGCGGGACCGGCGAGGTATCGTGCAGCAGCGTGGCGATCTCGGCGCCGCCCCTGGCGTCGATCGCGGCGTGGTGGATCTTGGTGAGGATCGCGAAGCTGTCGGGCGGCAGGTCGAGGAAGGTGTCGAGTCCTTCGACCAGGTACAGCTCCCACAGCGGCCGCGACAGGTCGAGCGATCGCGCGTGGATGCGCGAGGCCTGGATGCAGAACTGGCGCCAGTCGCCCGGCTTCGGCAGCGCGACGTGGCGCACGTGGTACTCGAGGTCGAAGCGCTCGTCCTCGATCCAGTACGGATAGTCGAGCTCGAGCGGCACGCGCAGCAGCCGCTGGCGGAAGACCGGCGAGAGGTGCAGGCGGCTCTCGACGTACTTCAGCAGTCCCTTGAAGCGCACCCGTCCGCCCTCGGCCGTGGACGGATCGTAGATGTGGACGAGCGTGATATTCGAGTTGGCGTGCCCGGTCTCGGCATAGATGAAGCGGGCATCGTCGCTGCGCAATTGACGCATCTGGTGCAGGTCCTTAGGGGTCGCTGCCGGTGGCAATCGATCCGAGTCTAGCACCGGGCACGTGGCGACCGGCGTTGCGGATATCGCATACTCGGGCCGGCATGAACCGGCAGATTGCGCTGCTCGACCTCGCCTTCCTGCTCCTCGACCGGCCGGCAACGCCGGCGAACGTCGGGGCCCTGCTGCTGTTCGACCCGCCGCCGGGCCGCTCGGCCTCGAGCGTGGCGAGCCAGGTCGTGCGCGCGTACCGCACCGCCCAGCCCGGCACGCCATTCGACAGCATTCCCGACCTCGCGGTGCTGGCCCTGCCCCGCTGGCGCCCCGCCCCGCACGTCAACCTGCGCCAGCACGTACTGCGCGTGACGCTGGCCGCGCCGGGCGATCTCGCGCAGCTGTGCGAACGGGTGGCACGGCTGCACGAGGCGCCGCTCGACCGCTCGCGGCCGCTGTTCAGCGTGCACGTCATCGACGGGCTCGCGTCGGGGCAACTCGCCCTCTATCTCAAGTCGCACCACGCGTACTGGGACGGTCGCTACGCGCTCGAACGCATCTTCGGCCAGCTGCGTACCGAGCCCGGCCCGATCCAGCCGCCATTTTTCGCCGCGCCGCCACAGGATCCGCAGCCGGCCGACCCCCGCCGCCCAGACCGGCGCGCAAGGCATCGCCGCGAATCTGCGCGCGATGGTCACGCAGGCGTCTGCAGCCCGCGAGCTGTTCGGCAAGCTGGCAGCCCGCGCCCGCGCCGAGCAGGCCACCGCGCAGCTGGCGGCCAACCGGCCATTCGCCGGGCCGCACACGCGGTTCAACGACCGGTTGACGGCCGGGCGATCCTTCGCCTGCTTCAGCCTGCCGCTCGAGGCCATGCGTCGTGTGGCGCGCGCCTGCGACGCGACGCTCAACGACGTTGCACTGGCGGTCGTCGATGCGGGTGTCGAGCGCTTCCTCGCGTCGCTCGGCGAGCGCCCGCGGGAAGCCCTGGTGGCGATGTGTCCCGTGTCGCTGCGTGCGCCCGGCGACCAGGAGGCCACGACCAAGGCGGCCACGCTGTTCGTGCCGTTGGCCCGCCCGCGCTCGGCCGCGCTGCAACGGCTGCATCAGGTCGCGACGCACACCCGGGCTGCCAAGCGCGAGTTCGGCGAACTGTCGCACGCGGCGGCGCTCGACTACGCACTGCTGGTGTTCAGCCTGTCGCTCGCGTCGCAAGGCCTCGGGCTCGGCGCGATCACGCGCCCGGTGATCAACCTTGTGGTCTCCAACGTGGGCGGCGTGACTGGCACCCGCTACCTCGGCGCGTGCCGGCTGGTGGCCGCGTACCCGGTGTCGATGCTCGCCGACCCCACCGGGCTCAACGTCACCGTGCTGTCGGTCGATGGCCGCATGGACTTCGGCATCGTGGCGAATGCCGGAGTGCTGGCCGATGGCTTCAAGCTGGCGCGGGAGTGCGAGGCTGCATTCCTGCAGCTCGAGCGTGCCGCCCGCCGCGCGCAGCCAGCTGCGGCCCGCACCCGCGACCGGAAACGCCCGCGCTAGCTAGCCGTCCTTGCGCACCTTCAGGAAGCCGCCGGCGCGCAAGCCATCGCGCAACTTGCGCATGCCCGCGACCCAGCGGTCGTAGTCCGACGCCTTGCGCTGGAAGAAGCCGAGCACCTCGGGGTGCGTGAGGATCAGGAAACGTCCGGCCTCGATGCCATCCGCAATCGCGAGTGCCGCCTGCTCGACGGTGAGTACCCCGGGCAACGTCCCGCCCGGCAGCTTTTCGTCGAGGCCGGTGATCGCGGTGGCGACGTATTGCGGGCACACGACCGAGACCGCGATGCCGCGATCGCCATAGGTGATGGCGAGCGACTCGGCGAGCCCGACCGCCGCATGCTTGGTGGCGCTGTAGGGTGTGTCGCCCACCTGGTTGAGCAGTCCCGCCGCAGAGGCCACGTTCACCAGGCAGCCCGAGCCGCGGGCCAGCATCCCCGGCAGCAGCGCCCGGCAGGCGCGCGCGTGGGACATGACGTGCACGTCCCACATGCGTTGCCACACGTCGTCGGGCGCCGACAGCGCGTCGTCGAGGTCGAGCGCCTGTGCGCCGAAACCGGCATTGGACACGAGCACGTCCACCCGCCCGTAATGCTGCTCCGCCTGTTGCACCATCGCTGCGACGGCCGCCGCATCGGCGACGTCGCATTGCAGGCCGATCCCGCCGAGCTCGGCGGCAGTACTGCTGGCGAGGTCGCCGTCGAGGTCGGCCACCACGATTCCCGTCGCACCGCGACGCTGGAATTCACGGCACAGCGCCCGGCCGATGCCGCGCCCAGCGCCCGTGACCAGCGCCACCTTGCCTTCGAGCTGCATGCGCGACCCTCAGCGCGTGAGGAAGCGGCCGAGCTCGTGCTTCGCGATGTGGTTGCGATGCACCTCGTCGGGGCCGTCCGCGATGCGCAGCGTGCGCGAATTGGCGTACAGCCAGCCGAGCCCGTAGTCGTCGGACACGCCGGCGCCGCCGTACAGCTGGATGGCCTGGTCGATCACCTCGCAGGCGACGTTCGGCGCCACCACCTTGATCATGGCGATTTCCTTCTGCGCGGCCTTGTTGCCCGCGACGTCCATCTTCCACGCCGCGTGCAGCACCAGGAACCGCGCCTGGTCGATCTTGATGCGCGCATCGGCAATGCGCTCGCGCCACACGCCCTGCTCCGCCAGCCGCTTGCCGAACGCGACTGCGCGAGATCGCGCGCTTGCACATCAGCTCGAGCGCGCGCTCGGCCGCGCCGATCAGGCGCATGCAGTGGTGGATGCGGCCCGGGCCGAGGCGGCCCTGCGCGATCTCGAAGCCGCGACCCTCGCCGAGCAGCAGGTTCGAGGCCGGCACGCGGACGTCGACGAAATCCACCTCGGAATGGCCGTGCGGCGCGTCGTCGTAGCCGAACACCGGCACCTGGCGCACCACCTTCACCCCGGGCGCGTCCATCGGCACCAGGATCATCGACTGCTGGTGATGACGGCTCGGGTTCTGCGGGTCGGTCTTGCCCATGAAGATCAGGATCTTGCAGCGCGGATCGCCGGCGCCCGACGTCCACCACTTGCGGCCGTTGATCACGAAGTGGTCGCCGTCGCGAACGATGCGCGCCTCGATATTGGTCGCATCGGACGAGGCCACCGCCGGCTCGGTCATCGCGAAGCCCGAGCGCATCTCGCCCGCGAGCAGCGGCGTGAGCCACTCGCGCTTCTGCGCCTCGTTGCCGTAGCGCACCAGCACTTCCATGTTGCCGGTGTCGGGGGCCGAGCAGTTGAACGGCTCGGGCCCGATGTGCGAGCGGCCCATGATTTCGCAGAGCGGCGCGTACTCGAGGTTGGTGAGCCCCGCGCCGAACTCGGACTCGGGCAGCCACAGGTTCCACAGCCCTTGCGCCTTGGCCTTGCGCTTCAGTTCCTCGACCACGCGCGTCGGGACCCAGGCGTTGCCGGCCCGGCGGTTGGCCGCGATCTCCTCGTGGAAGAGCGCCTCGCTGGGATAGACGTGCTCCTCCATGAACGCGCTCACGCGCCGCTGCAGGTCCTGCACCTTGGGGGAATATTCGAAGTCCATGGGAGCCTCCTCAGGAAAGCTTGAGCCGCTCGACCTGAGCCCAGGCGAGTTCGGCGAGCGGCCGCGCGGCGCGGCCCGTTTCGAGCGCCTGCGCGCTCGATGCATTGCCCTGCAGCGCGCGTGCCATCACGCCCTGCACGATGGCGGCGATACGGAACATGTTGTAGACCATGTAGTACTCCCAGTCGCGCGGCTCGATGCCGCTGCGTCCGGTACGCCGGCAGTACGCGGCGACGTACTCGCGCTCCGACGGGATGCCGAGCGCGGCAAGGTCGTGGCCACCGAGGCCGCGGAACGTGCCGGGAGGGATGCGCCAGACCATGCAGTGGTAGGCGAAGTCGGCGAGCGGATGGCCGAGCGTCGACAGCTCCCAGTCGAGCACCGCGAGGATGCGCGGCTCGTCCGGGTGGAAGATCACGTTGTCGATGCGATAGTCGCCGTGGACGATGCTGGTCTCGTCGCCCACCGGGATGTTCTCCGGCAGCCACGCGATCAGGTTGTCCATCGCCTCGATTTTCTCCGTCTCGGACGCCTGGTACTGCTTGCTCCAGCGCGCCACCTGCCGCGCGATGTACTCGCCGCTGCGGCCGTAGTCGCCGAGGCCGACCGACGCATAGTCGACGCTGTGCAGCGCCGCGATCACTCGGTTGATCTCGTCGTGGATCACGGCACGCGCTGCGGGCTCCATGCCGGGCAGGCTCGGGTCCCAGAACACGCGGCCCGCGACGTACTCCATGACGTAGAACGCGGTGCCGATCACCGTGTCGTCCTCGCACAGGCCGTAGGCCTTCGCCACCGGCACGCCCGAACCGGCCAGCGCACGGATCACGCGGTACTCCCGGTCGACCGCGTGCGCGGACGGCAGCAGCTTGCCGGGCGGCTTGCGCCTGAGCACGTAGCGTTGCCGGCCCGCGGCCAGCAGGTAGGTGGGGTTCGACTGGCCGCCCTTGAACTGCGCAATCTCGAGCGGCCCATCGAGCGGTGCCACGTTGGCGGCGAGCCACCTGCCGAGGCGCTCGGCGTCGATGGCGTGCTGTGGTGCGACGGGCCGGGTGTCGGCGGGCAATTGCGTCATGGGTTCACGATCCACGGTGCTTGCGCGGCGGCGGGGCCAGCAGCCGCGTGGGAACGAGCTTGGTCAACGGCGCGAGCAGCGCCCACGGCCACGCGGGCACGTGGCGACGGCCGACACCGCGCTCGATGAGGCGCGCCATGATCGCCCCGCCCTTCTCCAGCGGGATGACGAACGGCCGGTTCTTCACCATGCGGTTCATGTCGGTGTCGATGTAGCCCGGCGCCAGTTCGGTGACGACGATCGGCTCGTGGTGCACTTCGGCGCGCAGCGCCTGCACGTAGCGGTGCAGGCCCGCCTTCGCGGCCGAGTAGGCACCCATGAACGGCATGCCGCGCGAGGCCGCCACCGAAGTGACGGCGACCAGCTGGCCACCGCCCTGCGCCCGCAACCGCGGCAACGCGAACTCGAGCGTCGCGATGGCGCCGGTGAGGTCGGTGTCGATGGTCTGGCGCACCTGCTCGAACTTGCCACGGCCGACCGGCAGCGAGTAGCCGACGCCCGCGTTGGCGACCACCACGTCGAGGCGGCCGAACTCGCGCGCGGCCCGCTCCAGGGCTGTGTCGATCGTCGCGAAGTCCGTGACGTCGAGCGGCAGCGGCAGCACTGCGGCCGCGCCGAGGCCGCGTAACTGCGTCGCGAGGGCCTCGAGTCGCTCGGCACGCCGGCCGGTGATCGCCACCGCATAGCCGCGCCGCGCGAACTCCCGCGCGAGCGCCTCGCCGATGCCGGACGACGCCCCCGTGATGAAGATGGACTTGCTCATGCGGCTGCCGTCAGAACCACGCATCGCGCATGGCGAGCGTGGTGTCGTCGAGGCTGTCGAGCAGCGCGAACTGCGCGGCCGTGCGCGGCAGCTCCCAGCGGAAGAAGTAGCGGCAGGCCTGGCGCTTGCCCGCGTAGAAATCGCCCGCCTGGCCGTGCGCGGCGAGCGCCTGCTCGAGCCAGATCCACGCCAGCACCACGTGGCCGAACGCCTCGAGGTAGACGCTGGCGTTGGCGAGCATGCGTTCGGGATCCCGCGTGGCGTACAGCGCGCCGGTGGTGCGCGCGACGCTCGCGAGCGCATCGCCGAGCGCGCTCGCCCAGTCGGCCAGGTCGGCATCGCCCGCGTCCCGCGCCCGCGCGATGGTGGCCGACATTCGCGCGCCGAGCAGTTGCAGCGCCTTGCCACCCTCCATGCTCACCTTGCGGCCGAGCAGGTCGAGCGCCTGGATGCCGTGCGTGCCCTCGTGGATCGGGTTCAGCCGGTTGTCGCGATACAGCTGCTCGACCGGGTAGTCGCGCGTGTAGCCGTAGCCGCCGTGCACCTGGATCGCGAGGTCGTTCGCGGCCAGGCACCACTGCGACGGCCAGGACTTCGCGATCGGCGTCAGGATCTCGAGCAGCAGCGTCGCCTCGGCGCGCGCGGCATCGGTGGCGGCCGTCTGCTGTTCGTCCACGAGCTGCGCGCAGTACAGGGTGAGCGCGAGGCCGCCCTCGACGTACGCCTTCTGCGCCAGCAGCATGCGCCGCACGTCGGTGTGCTCGATGATGCGGACCGGTGGCGAGGCCGGATCCCTGGCCCCCAGTGGCCGGCCCTGCGGCCGGTTGCGTGCGTACTCGAGCGCCTCGAGGTAGCCGGTATAGCCGAGTGCCACGGCACCGAGACCGACGCCGATGCGCGCCTCGTTCATCATGTGGAACATGCAGGCGAGACCGCGGTGCGGTTCGCCCACCAGGTAGCCGATGGCACCGGCACGGCCGCCGGGCTGGAAGCGGCCCTCGCCGAAATTGAGCAGGGTGTTGACCGTGCCGCGATAGCCCATCTTGTGGTTGAGCCCGGCGAGCGTCACGTCGTTGCGCTCGCCGCAGCGGCCATCGGTGTCCACCAGCCGGCGCGGCACGATGAACAGCGAGATGCCCTTCACGCCGGGCGGCGCGCCGGCGATGCGCGCCAGCACCAGGTGCACGATGTTCTCGGTCACCTCGTGCTCGCCCGCCGAGATCCACATCTTGTTGCCGAACAGGCGGTACTGCGGGCCGAACGGCGATTCGCCGTCGGGCTCGGCGCGCGTCGCGACGTCGGCCAGCGACGATCCCGCCTGCGGCTCCGACAGGCACATGGTGCCGGCAAACCGTCCCGCCAGCTCGGGGCGGGCGAAGGCATCGACCTGGGCCGGCGAACCGTGCGCCAGCAGCAGGTTGGCGTTGGCAGCGGCCAGCAACGGGTAGCCGGCGCTGCCGGCGTTGGCCGCGAGCACGTAGGCGAAGCAAGCCTTGTCGACCACCGCCGGCAACTGCATGCCGCCGAGATCGTAGTCGTGCGCGGCCGCCAGCAGGCCGGCCTCCGCAAAGGCCCGGTAGGCGACTCCGACCTCCGGGATGATGTGCACCCGCTCGCCGTCGAACTCGGGCTCCTCGACGTCGCTCTTGCGCCGGTGCGGCAGGAACACCTCGGTGGCGATCCGCTCGGCCGTGTCGAGCGCGCCGTCGAAGGTCTCGCGGGAGTGGTCGGCGTAACGCGGGCGGGAGCACAGCGCCGTCACGTCCAGCCATTCGTAGAGCAGGAACTCGACGTCGCGTCGGGACAGGAGTCGGGAAGTCATCCGGGTATCATACTGACTGTGCCGTGCTCGCGCCCCCCGGCGTGCGCGCCGGTCCCGCATCTGCTAGCGTTGGGTCCACATCGTGAAAACGCCCAGTTTCCTAGACATCGTCAGCCGCATTCCCGCCAGCGACGTCACCCGGGCCGCCAAGGCGCTCGGCCTGACGCCGGCGGGGCTGTTGAAGCGCGTGGAAAAGATCGAGTCGGTCCTCGGCTTCAAGCTGGTCGACTCCGCGGCCAGGGCCGCCACCAAGGCGGCGACCAAGGCGCTGCGGCCCGGCGAGGCCGGTCGCCTGATGATCGACCACGCCAGCCGCATTTTCTCGCAGGCCCGCGACCTGACGCGCGACCTGGAGGAACTCGCCGGCCTGCAGTCGCCGGAGATTGCCTTCGGCACCGACATGTTCGCCGCCGAATTGCCGCTCGGCGTGGCGCTCGGGCGCATGGCGAGCGCGAATTCGCGGCTGCGGGTGCGGGCCGTGCTCGGCGATTTCGAGGAGCTGTCGCGCGCGGTGATGGCCGGCAAGCTCGAGTTCGCCATCGCCGACACGACCAGCGCCGAACGCCACCCCACGCGGCTCGCGATCGAGCCGGTGGCCGAGCACCGCGTGTTTTTCTTTGCGCGCCAGGGGCACCCGCTCACCTCCGGCACCGACCTGTCGCTCGCGACCATCCTGGTCTTTCCGCTGGTGACGTCGCGCGTCCCGCAGCGCATCGCCGTGCACTTCGCGAAGTCCATGCCGCATGCCAAGGTGGACCGCGATACCGGCGACCTGTCGCCGAGCCTGATGCTCGACAGCTTCGCGGTCGCCAAGGCCGCGGTGCTGGCGGGCGACGCGATCGGGCTCGCGCCGCTCACCGCGATCGAGAACGAACTGCGTGCCGGCAAGATCGCGCTGGTGCCGTTCGACGCACCCTGGCTGCACCTGAGCTACGGCCTGTTCTACCCGCGCAAGAAGTCGCTGTCGCGGGCCGCGCAGCTGTTCGTCACGCAACTGCGGCAGGTCGAGACGGCACTGCAGGTGCGCGAGCAGCGCGCCGTCGGGCGCATGAACCTTAAGGGCAAGGGCAAGACCCGCAAGGCGGCGTCGCGCAAGCCGCGCGCGCGCCCGGCCGCGACCCGCAAGCGCGCCAAGCCCGCCACGAGGCGCTGACATGCGTGCCGCAGCCCGCGCGTGGCTTGCGGCCGTCGCCTGCGCGACGACCGCGGCAGTTGCCGCGGAAGTCCCCGGCACGCTGCGTCTCGATTTCTTCCACACCGGTGGGCGCGGCATCGAGGCTTTCGCGGTCGACCGGGTGGTCGTCGAACCGCTGCCCTGGCCGGGCAACCCGGCGCGGACAGCCGATGCGGGCGAGCTCGGCGACTACCGCTTCGAGGTGCGCGACCCGGCCGGCCAGTTGCTCTACGCGCGAGGCTACGGAGCGATCTACGGTGAGTGGATCACCACCACGGAGGCGGCGCAGCAGCACCGTACTTTCCACGAATCGTTGCGCTTCCCGGTGCCGGCCGGTCCCGTCGAGATCACCGTGCAGCGGCGTGGCGACGACAATCGCTTCGCGGCGGTATGGCGTACCCAGGTCGACCCCGCAGATCCGTACCTGCAGCGCGCGCCGCCGGCACGACAGCAGCTGATCGCCGTCGAGCAGCACGGCACTCCCGCCGACAAGGTCGACGTGCTGCTGGTCGGCGACGGCTACACGGCTGCCGAATGCGCGGCGAAATTCGGTCCGGACGCACGCCGGATGGCCGATGCCTTGTTCCGCCAGCAACCGTTTGCGTCACGGCGCGCCGATTTCAACGTGTGGGGCCTGTGCCCGCCGGCCGAGCAGCCGGGAATCGCGCGTCCGTCCACCGGCATCCAACGCCGCAACCCAGTCGGCTCGACGTATGACGTGTTCGGTTCCGAGCGCTACGTGCTCACCTTCGACAACCGCGCGCTGCGCGACATCGCCGCGTGGGCGCCCTACGAGTTCATCACCATCCTGGTGAATGGCGAAACCTACGGCGGGGGCGGCATCTTCGGCCTGTTCTCCACCGTGGCGGTGGACAACGAGTGGGCGGACTACCTGTTCGTCCACGAGTTCGGGCACCACTTTGCCGGACTCGCCGACGAGTACTACACCTCGCCCGTGGCCTACCAGCCGGTCGCGCAGGTCGTCGAGCCGTGGCAGGCCAACGTGACGGCGCTGCTCGATGGCGCGCCGCTCAAGTGGCGCGACCTCGTGGCCGCGGACACGCCGCTGCCGACGCCGTGGCCCAAGGTGGAGTTCGAAGCCCGGCAGCGCGAGTTCCAGGCGCGGCGCAAGCAACTGCGCGCCGGGAACCGCCCGGAGAGCGAGATGAACGCCCTGTTCCGTGAGGAGCAGGCCTTCAACGCCCGGTTGTTCGCGGGCGTCGCGACCGCCGGCCTCGTGGGCGCCTTCCGGGGCGCCAACTACGACGCGCAGGCCTACTACCGTCCGCAGCTCGATTGCGTGATGTTCACGCGTGACGCGGTGCCGTTCTGCCGCGTCTGCCAGCGTGCGCTCGAGCAGGTCATCGACCTGTACGCAGGGCCGCGACACACGCAGTAGGTATCGCGTCATGCCACCTGTCGTCGACCTCGAGGCCGTGTGGAACTTCGCCACGGCGCTGCTGATCGGCGCGCTGCTCGGCATCGAACGCGAGCGGCACAAGCGTGAGCACGACGAGCAGACCATCGGCGGCCTGCGCACCTTCATCCTGTTCGCGCTGATCGGCGCGCTCGGCGGCTGGCTCACGCTGGTGCTCGAGTCACCGTGGATCCTGGGCGCGACACTGCTGGCCTCGCTCGCCCCGGTGCTGGCCGGCTACGTCATTTCGGCGCGCACCCTGCCAGACGCCCTTGGCCTCACCACCGAGCTGGCGGCGGTGGCCGCGTTCCTGCTCGGTGCGATGACCACCCTCGGCTACCGCGACCTCGCGGTCGGACTCGGCGTGATGGTGGCGGCCGTGCTCGCCTACAAGCAGCCGCTGCACGGCCTGGTGCAGCGCCTCGACCGCGACGACGTCTATGCCGGCCTGCGCCTGCTGATCGCCACCTTCATCGTGCTGCCGCTGCTGCCCGACCAGCCGATCGACCCGTGGGGCGCGTTGCGGCCGCGTTCGTTGTGGATGCTGGTGCTGCTGATCTCGAGCCTGTCGCTGGTCGGCTACGTCGCCACGCGACTGCTCGGCGCGCACCGCGGCATTCCGCTCACCGGCCTCACCGGTGGCCTCGTCTCGTCCACCGCCGTCACCCTCGCCTTTTCGCGCCAGAGCCGTGAGCCCGGCTACGCGGCCGCCGCGCCTGCGTTGGCGAGCGGCATCCTGATCGCGTGGGCAGTGATGTTCGCGCGCGTGATCGTCGAGGTGCTGGTGGTGAACCGCGCGCTGCTCGGGCAACTGCTGGTGCCGTTCGCCGCGATGGCGGTCACCGCAGCCGCCGCCGCGTGGTACCTGGGACGGCGCGCCCGGACCGACGGTCGCTCGGCCGGCGCGGTGCCGCTCACCAATCCCTTCAGCCTCACGGCCGCGGCCAAGTTCGCGGCGTTCTTCGCGGCGGTGCTGCTGGTGGTCAAGCTGGTGCAGACCTATGCGCCGGGACACGGCGTCTACTTCGTCGCCGCGCTCGCCGGCACCACCGACGTCGATGCCATCACGCTGTCGATGGCGCAGTACGCGCGCAACGGCAGCGAGGCGGTGGCGGTGCAGTCGATCACCATCGCCGCGCTGACCAACACGCTGGTCAAGACGGTGATGGTCGTGGCGCTGGGCTCGCCGCAGCTGCGCCGGCCGGTGCTCGCGACCGCGGCACTGGTGCTGGCGGCCGGCGGGGGCGCGCTGCTGCTGTTGTGACGCTGCCGCAGCCGTCTACGCTGCACGCGACGCTGCTTCCCAAACTACGTATTCCCGCCGGGCGCCCGTGGGCCTATTTCAGGGCTCAGATTTTGCCCTCAGGACACCGCCATCATGCCCACCTCGACCCGCGCCCTCCCTGTCATCGCCGCCGCGGCCCTGGCCGTCTTCGCCTTCGCGGCCCCGGCCTCGGCCCAGACCTTCAAGGCGGAGCTGTCCGGCGCCGCGATCGTGCCCGACCCGCTCAAGACGCCCGCGTCCGGCCAACTCGAAATGACGGTCGCCGCCAACGGCCAGTCGATCAACTACGTGCTGACCGTGAAGGACATCGAGAACGTCGTCGAGGGCGACATCCATCTCGGTCCCGCCGTCGCCAACGGCCCGCTGGTGGTCAAGCTGTTCCACGGTGCCGCGAAGAAGGGACCGTTCAGCGGCGTGCTGGCGCAGGGCAAGATCGACGCCGCGGACCTGACGGGCTCGATGGGCGGTGCCAAGCTGAGCGAGCTCATCGAAGAGTTCAAGGCAGGCAACGCCTACGTCAACGTGCACACCAGTGACGGCTCGGACCCGCCGAATTCCGGCCCGGGCGACTATCGCCTCGGCGAGATCCGCGGCCAGATCAAGTAGCCGCGCTCACAACCCGAACACGCGTGCCGCGTTGCCACCGAGGAACGCGGCGCGCGTCGTTTCGGACAGCGCGAGTTCGTCGAGCCCCTCGAGCGCCTTGCGGGGCGCGATCATCGGCCAGTTGCTGCCGAACAGCACCTTGCCCGCGCCGTGTGAGCGCAGGTACGCCACCAGCTGCGGCGGGTAGCGGCGCACGGTGTACGCCGACGTGTCGATGTACACGTTCGGGTGCTTGGTGGCGACGGCGACCATCTCCTCGGTCCACGGGTAGCCGATGTGGCCCCCGACGATGACGAGCTCCGGGAAGTCGATCGCCACCTGGTCGATGTACGGGATGGGACGGCCGACCTCCGAGGGCATCAGCGGCCCGGTGTGGCCGACCTGCGTGCAGAACGGCACGCCCAGCTCGCAGCACTCGCTGTAGACCGGGTAGAAGCGGGCGTGGGTCGGCGGCAGTTCCCACAGCCACGGCAGCACGCGGATCGCCTTGAAGCCGAGTTCACGCACGCAGCGGCGTATCTCGCGCACGGCCTCGCGCGGCCGGCTGATGTCCACCGAGCCCACGCCGATCAGCCGGTCGGGTGCATCGCGCACGAAGGCGGCGACCTCGTCGTTGGAGATCAGTGAGCCACGCGGCCCTTCCCACGCACTGATCAGGCTGCGGCTGATGCCGCCCTCGTCCATCGCGGCCACCGTGACCGACACCGGCCACTCACCGGTGGGTGGCGGCGAAGTGCGTGCGGAAGCGTCGCCGCGCGTCCAGCGACGCAGCGACTCGAACATCGGGTGAGCGAGGTGGCGCGAGGTGGGGTGCTGTGCCCAGGCGTCGACGATCATCCGTCGATCATGCCACCCCAGCGCGGCGCCTGCTCGCGGGGCACGGGGTACTCGATAAACTCAGCGTTGATCCGCCGTCGCCATTCCTTCACGAACAGGCGCACGGTGTCGGGGTCGCGGGTCTCCTCGACTTGCAGGCCGTCCGTGGGCAATGACTCCGTTTGATCGCCGTCCGGTTCCTGAAGGCGCATGCGGGCGGATCCCCGGGTTCTTGTTATTAGGCAGCATGCTGCCACCGGGGTCCCGGGGCGCAGTAGTGGGTAATGCGTACGCAAACGCCCGCGATTGCGGGCGTTTTTTGGCGGAGAGGGTGGGATTCACTCGGCACGCCACAGCGTGCCTCGCCCCGCTGGGGCGCCCTCGCCGACTGACGCGTCGAGGGCGTGCCACCGGGCCATTGGCCCGGTGGTCGAACCCACTGGGCGAACCTCGCCCCACTCCGGGTTCGAATCGACCCTCTCCGGATGTACAAACGCCCGCAGACGCGGGCGTTTTTTGGCGGAGAGGGTGGGATTCGAACCCACGTGGGGCGATTATGCCCCCATCCGATTTCGAGTCGGCGCCGTTATGACCGCTTCGGTACCTCTCCGGCGGCCGCGTATTCTATACAAACCATGAAGCCGTTGCTCGCACTGCTCGCCACCCTGCTGCTGACCACCTGCAGCCAGCCGCCGGGGCTGCTCGAGCAGGTGCTGGCCACGGGCGAACTGCGGGTCGTGACGCGCAACAGCCCGGACGCCTACTACCTGGGCAGCCACGGCCCCGAGGGCCCGGCCTACGAGCTCGCCAGCGGCTTTGCCGAGCACCTGGGGGTCGCCCTGCGCCTCTACACGGTGCGCACCCGCGAGGAGGCCATCCGCGAGGTCGCCGAGGGCCGCGCCCACGTCGCGGCCGCCGGCACCACCACCGGCATCCGGCTGCCCGACCACGTGCAGTACGGTCCCGGCTATCACCTGGTGCGCGAGCACCTCATCCACAACCGCCGCAACCGGCGTCCGGCCTCGATCACCGAGGCCGCCAGGGGCCAGGTCGAGGTCGCCCAGGGCGGCGCCCACCAACGCACCCTGGAGGACCTGCGCCTGCAGCACCCGGAGCTCGCCTGGGTGGAGCGCGGCGGCAGCGAGACCGAGGAAATCCTCGCCGAGGTGTCCCGCGGCTCCGTGCAGTTCACGCTCGCGAGCTCGACCGAGTACGCCCTCAACCGCCTGGTGCACCCGGAACTCGCGATCGCGCTGGACCTGTCGCCGGAGCGCGCGATCGCCTGGGTGGTGAGCACGGCGGCGCACGACCGGTCGCTGCTCGACCGGGTCAACGCGTTCTTCACCGGCGCGCGGGCGGAAGGCACGATCGCGCAGCTGCTCGACCGCTACTACGGCGAGCGCGAGGAGTTCGACTACCTCTTCTCGCGCAACTTCCTGCAGCACGTGCAGACGCGCCTGCCCCGCTACGTCGAGTGGTTCCAGGAGGCGGCCGAGAAGTACCAGCTCGACTGGCGACTGCTTGCGGCGATGGGCTACCAGGAGTCGAAGTGGGACCCGCACGCCGTGTCCTTCACCGGCGTGCGCGGCCTGATGCAGCTCACCGAGGACACCGCAGCGCTGATGCGCGCCGGCAACCGCCTCGATCCCCGCAACAGCATCTTCGGCGGCGCGAGCTACCTGTCGCGCCTGCTGAAGACGGTGCCGGACCGCATCGAGGAGCCCGACCGGACCTGGTTTGCGGTGGCGTCCTACAACGTGGGTTTCGGCCACGTCGAGGATGCGCGCGTGCTCGCGCAGCAACACGGCAAGAATCCCGACCGCTGGCAGGACGTGCGCGAGTTCCTGCCGCTCCTCAGCCAGGAGCGCTGGTACTCGCAGACGCGGCGCGGCTACGCGCGCGGCTGGGAGCCGGTGCGCTACGTCGACAACGTGCAGGCCTACCTGGACATCCTTGCGGTGGCCGGCGTCGGTGCGCCGCCGCCCGAGGCGGAGCCTCCCCCGGTCGACCCACCGCCGACGAAGCCGAAGGCCAGAACGAAACCGAACGGTTAGCCGTCGAGCCGACCGGCAGCGGCTGCACTCAGCGGCGCGCGAGGAAGAAATTGCGCAGCAGCGTGCCGCACTCCTCCGCGAGCACGCCCCCGGTGCACTCGAGGCGATGATTCAGCGCCGCGTGCTGCACGATGTTGAACACCGAGCCAGCCGCACCGGCGCGCGGATCGGTCGCGGCGAATACCAGCCGCTGCACCCGCGCGTGCACCATCGCCGATGCGCACATTGCACAAGGTTCGAGCGTGACGTACAGGGTGGTGCCGGTGAGACGGTAGGTGCTGAGCGCCTGCCCGGCGGCGCGCAGCGCGACCATCTCCGCATGGGCCGTCGGGTCACAGCTGCCGATCGGCCGGTTGGAACCCTCGGCAACGATCACGCCGTCCTTGACGATGACCGCGCCAACCGGCACCTCGCCGGCCGCTTCGGCCTGGCGCGCCAGCTCGAGGGCGCGGGACATGAAGGTGAGGTCGGCGGAGTCCAAGGGAGAAGCGGATGGCGGATGGCGGATGGCGGATAGTGTAGGAAAAGAACGGCAGGCGCGCAGTGCGATCACGTCTTGGACGCAGGTGTCCTCGACCCCGTGACGATGCAGGGCCTGCTGATCAGGCCACGCTGAGCGCCACGTCGATGTTGCCGCGGGTGGCGTTCGAGTACGGGCAGACCTGGTGCGCGGTGGCCACCAGCGCTTCGACAGCGGCCCTGTCCATGCCCGGCACCGATACCGCCATCGTCACGGCAATGCCGAAAGCGCCCGCCTTGCCGGTCATCGGTCCGATGGACACGTCGGCCGTGATCGACACCTCGGCCGGCAGCCTGATCTTCTGCCTGCCGGCCACGGCCTTCATCGCGCCGATGAAGCACGCCGAGTAGCCGGCCGCGAACAGCTGCTCCGGATTGGTGCCAGGCCCGCCGTCGCCACCCAGCTCCCTGGGCGTGGACAGCTGCAGCTTGACTCGGCCGTCGGATGATTCGGTGCTGCCGGTGCGCCCGCCGGTGGAGGTGGCCTGCGCGGTGTAGAGGGCGTTGTCGATGGCCATGGTGCGTTCCTCTGGAGCAGGTGAGCAAGCGGTTGTCAGACTGCCTATGGTACTTGCGACCGGACCACGCGCCGCAGATCGTCGAGGAACGCCTGTCCGGGGCGCGACAGGCGGCGATCGCGCCGCCACACGAGGTGCCAGCGGCGCCGGATCGGAAAGCCGCGCACCGGCAGCTCGACCAGGCCGGCACGGGCGGGCTCCTTGCCGAGCGTGTGCCGCGACAGCACGGCAAGGCCAAGGCCCGCGGCAACCGCATGTTTCAGCGCCTCGTTGCTGCCGAGCGCCATGCGCGGCGGCCAGACGATCCCCCGCTGGTGCAGGAAATCGTCGGTCGCAAGTCGCGTGCCGGAACCCGGTTCGCGCGTAAGCCGCGGCTCGCTGACGACCCGCTCGAGCGAAATCCGCTTCAGCGCCGTCAGCGGATGGCCACGCGGCGCAACGACGACGAGCGGATTGGGCAGAAATGGCCAGCGCTCGAGCGGCAACTCCGCCGGCGGCAGCATCATCACGGCCAGTTCATCGTCGCCCCGCTCGAGCCGGCGGATCACCGCATCGCGATTCTCGACGGCGAGTTCGATCTCGATGCCGGGCCAGGTGCGCGCGAACGGCCCGAGCAGGTCGGGCAGGAAGTACTCGGCCGTCGTCACGGCCGCAATCCGCAGTCGGCCCCGGCGCAGGCCATGCAGATCGGCGGCATCCTGCTCGAAGCGTTGCCACCGGTCGAACAGCTCGCGCGCGGCATCGAGCAGCAGCTGGCCCTCGGCAGTCAGGACGAGACCCCGCCCCTGCGGCACGAACAGCGTCAGGCCAACCGCGAGCCCGAGTTCGCGCAGCTGCGTCGAGACGGTCGGCTGCGCCAGATGCAGCGCACGCGCCGCCGCGCCGACGCCACCAAGACGGGCGACCGCCTCGAAGCTGCGCAGTTGATTCAGCGTGGCCCTCACGGCGGGCAGTGGTTGCATCGCCTTTTCCTATGGTTTTGATCAAAACATATCACTTTTTTCGATCCTCTGACGGCCGTAGTCTGCGTCCACCCCCCTCCAAGAGGACCCGCGAGATGCCCGACAAGACACCCATCACGGTCGCCTGCGGCGACGGCATCGGCCCCGAAATCATGGCGGCCACGCTGCAAGTGCTCGATGCAGCTGGCGCGCAGGTCGCGCCGGAGACGATCGAGATCGGCGAGAAGGTCTACCGCGCCGGCCACTCGGCCGGGATCGCCCCCGAATCGTGGGCCAGCCTGCGCCGGACGCGGGTGTTCCTGAAGGCGCCGATCACGACGCCACAGGGAGGCGGCTACAAGAGCCTCAACGTGACGATCCGCAAGACGCTGGGTCTGTACGCGAACGTGCGCCCGTGCGTCAGCTACCACCCGTTCGTCCAGACCAGGCACCCGCAGCTCGACATCGTGATCGTCCGCGAGAACGAGGAGGACCTGTACGCCGGCATCGAGCACCGCCAGACCGACGAGGTCTTCCAGTGCCTGAAGCTGATCACGCGACCCGGCTGCGAGAAGATCGTCCGCTACGCGTTCGAGTACGCCAGGTTGCACGGTCGCAGGAAGATCACCTGCATGACCAAAGACAACATCATGAAGATGACTGATGGACTGTTCCACAAGGTATTCGACGAGATCGCCCCGCAGTACCCCGACATTGCGACCGAACACCAGATCATCGACATCGGCGCGGCCAGGCTCGCTACGCAACCCGAGCGGTACGACGTCATCGTCACGCCGAATCTCTACGGGGACATCGTGTCTGATATCGCCGCCGAGATGACGGGCTCGGTCGGCCTGGCGGGCAGCGCCAACATCGGCGAGCACATCGCGATGTTCGAGGCGATCCACGGCAGCGCGCCCGATATCGCGGGCAAAGGCGTCGCAAATCCCTCGGGGCTGTTGCTCGCCGCCGTCATGATGCTGGTCCACATCCGGCAGTCCGCCGTCGCCACCAGGATCCACAATGCCTGGCTGCGCACGATCGAGGACGGCTTCACGACCGCCGAACTGCGATCCACCACCGGCCGCAGCGTCGGTACCCGCGAGTTTGCGGCCGCGGTCATCGAGCGGCTCGGCCAGGCCCCGCAGCAGCTTCGGGCGGCCGCGTACGTGGATACGCCGCAGACACGGACGACGGCTCCACCGCTTTACGTCGCCGCCCCGGCGGCGAAGAAGGCGATCGTCGGCGTCGATGTATTCGTGCACGCGGCCGGGGTCACGGCCGACTTCCTCGCCGGCCGGCTCGCGACGCTGGCTCATCAGCCGCGGCCGGCGGGCTTCCAGCTGCAGATGATCACGAACCGCGGCGTCAAGGTCTGGCCGGGCGGATTCCCGGAGACGTTCTGCACCGATCACTGGCGCTGCCGGTTCGTCGGCGTCGACGCGGACCAGCAACCGCGGGCGGTCACGAACCGCGACATCATCGACCTGCTGCACAACCTCGAGAGCGACGGCCTCGACTTCATCAAGACCGAGAACCTGTGCACGTTTGACGGCGAGGCCGGCTACGCGCTCGGCCAGGGCCAGTAGGCGCGACTCGTGGGCGGCCGAGCTGCCGGGCTTTGCGCCGCAGGCTGCCTGGGTCAGACTGGCACCACGCAGGACCTGCCCCACCCGTCGTTCGAGTATTGCCAATGTCACGATGCCGGCTCGTCTCAGCCTTGCTCGCGCTCATGCTTGCCAGCAGCCTGGCCCAGGCGCGCCCGTACCCGTTGGGCACGGGCATGGCGGCGCCCGCGGACAGCGCCCAGACGGCGAGTTCCAACCCCGCGGGCATTTCCCGCTTTGCGCAGCGCGCGGTGGACGCCGATGTCCTGTGGTTCACCAGTGAGTCCGAATGGGAGAGCGAATTCAGCGGCACTGGCAGCCAGTCCAACTCGCGGAACTCCGGTGACACCGTCGTGCCACGGTTCGCGATCGTCCAGCCCATCAACGAGCGATTCACCGCGTCGTTTACCTTCCTCGGGACGGGCTTCTCCGACGATCTGGGCGACTGGCCAGGTCGTTATTTCATCGCGAGCTACGACTCCGTCTTTGTCAGCGCGTTTCCCAGCCTCGCATATCGCATCGACAACCGGTGGTCAGTTGCCGCCAGCGCAGCCATCACCTACTCCAGCTTCGAACAGGAGCGGGCGGTGCGCAACATATTCGACCCGGGCTTCGGCGATGGCAGATCCAGGCTGGAGGCCGACAGCGTGGAGGTCGGCTTCGGACTGTCCATGCTCTACCAGAGCAGCGAGCGCACGCGCTGGGGCCTGACCTACAGCTCCGAGATCAACCCCAGTCGGGACGCCGACAACGAACTCTCCGGTCTCGGGCCGAACACCGAGACGGTGATGCAGCGGCTGGGCATCCTGGATGCCGGTCTCACCATCGAGAGCACCTCACCCGCATCGATGGTGGCCGGTTTCTATCATGAGTTCCCGAGTCATGCTGCCGTGACGGCCGACCTGGCCTGGATCAATTTCAGCGACTTCCGCCTCTCGGAGTTCTATTTCAACGGTCAGTCCTTTGCGCGCTCCAATCCCAGGTACAACGATGTCTATGCCATGAGCGCCAGCTACAGCTGGCCGGTCTCCAGGCGCTGGATGCTGGGCGTTGGCGGGCTCGTCACCAACCAGATGATCGACGACGACGAGCGCACCATGACCCTGCGCCTCGATGCACTGTGGTCGCTGGGCCTCGCCGCCGAATGGCGCTGGACGGATTCGCGCAGCGTCAAGATGTCCGTGAGCTACGTGGGCATGGGTGATGCGCCGGTATCCACACCCAGCATTCCCGGCTTCGGCTCTCTGCAAGGAAAATTCACCGGCCGGGATACCCTGCTCTTCCAGATCGGCCTGAGCTGGAATTCGCTGCAGGCGCAGGGACGATGAGCTGGCCGGGCGGCCCCTACTCCCACTCGATCGTCGCCGGCGGCTTGCCCGAGATGTCGTAGACCACGCGCGAGATGCCCTTGACCTCGTTGACGATACGGCGCGAACAGACGTCGAGCAGTTCGTACGGCAGGTGCGCCCAGTGCGCCGTCATGAAGTCCACGGTCTCGACGGCGCGCAGCGCGATCACGGGCTCGTGGCGGCGGCCGTCGCCGGTGACCCCCACGCTCTTCACCGGCAGGAACACCGCGAACGCCTGGCTCGTCTTGTCGTACCAGCCCGCGCGGCGCAGTTCCTCGATGAAGATGTGGTCGGCGAGGCGCAGCGTGTCGGCCGCGGCGCGAGTCACCTCGCCGAGGATGCGCACGCCGAGCCCGGGGCCGGGGAACGGGTGGCGATGCACCATCTCGGCGGGCAGGCCGAGCTCGACGCCGATGCGCCGCACCTCGTCCTTGAACAACTCGCGCAGCGGCTCGACGAGCCGGAGCTTCATGTGCTCCGGCAGGCCGCCGACGTTGTGGTGCGACTTGATGACGTGCGCCTTGCCGGTCTTGCTGCCGGCCGACTCGATCACGTCTGGATAGATGGTTCCCTGCGCGAGGAACGCCACGCCCTCGAGCTTGTGCGCCTCCTCGTCGAAGACCTCGATGAACAGGCGGCCGATGATCTTGCGCTTGGCCTCGGGGTCCGTCGACGCCCGCGAGGCGCCGTGAAGAAGCGCTCCTGCGGCGTCCACGCGGATGACTCGCACGCCGAGGTTGCGCGCGAACACGGCCATCACCTGGTCGCCCTCGTGGTGGCGCAGCAGGCCGTGGTCCACGAACACGCAGGTCAGCTGGTCGCCGATCGCCTTGTGCAGCAGCGCCGCGACCACCGAGGAGTCGACGCCGCCCGACAGTCCGAGCAGCACCTTGCCG
Source organism: uncultured Gammaproteobacteria bacterium (assembly GCA_963731105.1). Classification (GTDB taxonomy): domain Bacteria; phylum Pseudomonadota; class Gammaproteobacteria; order Steroidobacterales; family Steroidobacteraceae; genus RPQJ01. The sequence goes on along the minus strand of CAVSUM010000004.1, from coordinate 80,243 downwards.
CCGCCGACCTGCTGCGCGCACGCGTGCGACCGCATCCTCGATGATGTTGCCGGCGTTCCAGCCGGCGTCGCAGCCGCAGATGCTCGTGCAGGAAACGCTCGTAGATGCGCGCGCCCTGGCGGGTGTGCGTGACCTCGGGGTGGAACTGCAGCGCGTACAGCCGGCGCGCCTCGTCGGCCATGCCCGCGATCGGCAGGTCGGGCGTCGAGGCGATGGCCTTGAAGCCGGGCGGCAGCGCGACGACGCGGTCGCCGTGGCTCATCCAGACGTCGAGCACGCCGTGGCCCTCGGCATCGACGCGGTCCTCGATGTCGCGCAGCAGCGCCGAGTGGCCGCGAGCGCGCACCTCGGCGTAGCCGAACTCGTGCACGGCGCCGGGCTCGACGCGACCGCCGAGCTGTGCCGCCATGGTCTGCATGCCGTAGCAGATGCCGAGCACCGGGACGCCGAGCTCGAACACGGCCGCGGCGCGCGCCGGCGCGCCGGCCTGCGTGACCGACTCGGGGCCGCCCGACAGGATGATGCCGCGCGCGCCGAAGGCACGCACCGCCTCGTCGCCCGTGTCCCACGGGTGGATCTCGCAATAGACGCCGAGCTCGCGCACGCGACGTGCGATCAGCTGCGTGTACTGCGAGCCGAAGTCGAGGATCAGGACGCGGTGCGCGTGGATGTCGGGCGGACGGACGCTCGCAGGCTCAGCTGACACGGTAATTCGGCGCTTCCTTGGTGATGGTCACGTCGTGGACGTGGCTCTCGCGCATCCCGGCGTCGGTGATGCGCACGAACTTCGGCCGCGTGCGCATCTCCTCGATGCTGCCGCTGCCGGTGTAGCCCATTGCCGCGCGCAGGCCGCCGGACAGCTGGTGCAGGATCGCGACGACGCTGCCCTTGTACGGCACCCGGCCCTCGACGCCCTCCGGCACGAGTTTCTCGAGCTCGGCCGTCGTGTCCTGGAAATAGCGGTCGCGCGAGCCGTGTGCCTGCGCCATCGCGCCGAGCGAACCCATGCCGCGGTACGACTTGTAGGACGCGCCCTGGTACAGCTCGACCTCGCCCGGCGATTCCTCGGTGCCGGCGAACATGCCGCCGATCATCACGCAGTGCGCGCCGGCAACGATCGCCTTGGCGACGTCGCCGGAGTAGCGGATGCCGCCGTCGGCGATCAGCGGCACGCCGTGCGCGTGCGAGCGCCGCGGCGACGTTGGCCACCGCGCTGATCTGCGGCACGCCGACGCCCGCCACCACGCGCGTGGTGCAGATCGAACCCGGGCCGATGCCGACCTTGACCGCATCCGCGCCCGCATCCACCAGCGCCATCGCGGCCTCGTCGGTGACGATGTTGCCCGCGATCACCTGCTGGTTGGGCCACTTGGCCTTGATCCTGCGCACCGTCTCGATCACGCCGCGCGAATGGCCGTGCGCGGTGTCGACCACGATCACGTCCACTCCCGCCTCGCGCAGCGCGGCGGCGCGCTCGAGCGTGTCGGCGCTGGTGCCGATGGCCGCGCCGACGCGCAGCGCACCCCGTTCGTCCTTGCAGGCACGCGGGAACTCGGTGGCCTTCTGGAAGTCCTTGACCGTGATCATGCCCTTGAGGTCGAAGTCGTCGCCGACCACCAGCACCTTCTCGATGCGGTGCTTGTGCAGCAGGCCGAGCACCTCGTCCTTGGGCGCGCCTTCGCGCACCGTCACGAGCCGTTCACGCGGCGTCATCACGGCGGACACCGGCGAGTCGAAGCGCGTCTCGAAGCGCAGGTCGCGGTGGGTGACGATGCCGACCGCCTTGCCGTCGCGCACCACCGGCACGCCGGAGATGTTCTTGGCCCGCGTCAGCTCCAGCACCTCGCGGATCGTGGCCTCGGGCCGCACCGTGATCGGGTCGTGGATGATGCCGCTCTCGAAGCGCTTCACCCGCGCCACCTGCCGCGCCTGCGCCTCCACCGACATGTTCTTGTGGATGATGCCGATGCCGCCCTCCTGCGCGATGGCGATCGCGAGGCGGTGCTCGGTCACGGTGTCCATCGCGGCCGACACCACCGGCAGGTTGAGCCGGATGCCGCGCGTGAGCTGCGTGCCGAGGCTGACCTCGTGCGGCAGCACCTGCGAATACGCAGGGACCAGCAGGACGTCGTCGAAGGTGAGGGCTTCCTCGAGGATGCGCAGCATGGGCTGATCCGGGCTTTTGAAAGGAAGCGCGCAATTGTACGCGCCGCGGCCACCCCGGGGAAAGCGCCCGGACCGCCCGCCGGGTGCCGGGAGTTCGCTAAACTCCCGCCACCATGCAGGATTCCTGGCTCGACGCCCCCGCCGCCGCCCCGCCCTCGCGCGAGGTTTTCTCCATCAGTCGGCTCAACCGGGAGGCTCGCGCGCTGCTCGAGCGCGGCCTCGGCTCGGTCTGGCTCGAGGGCGAGATCTCCAACCTGTCGCGGCCGGGCTCCGGCCACTGGTACTTCTCGCTCAAGGACGCCGCGGCCCAGGTGCGCTGCGCGATGTTCCGCCAGCGCAACCTGCTGGTGCGCTTCCCGGTCAAGGACGGCGCACAGGTGCTGGCCCGCGGCCGGGTCAGCCTGTACGAGGCGCGCGGCGAGTTCCAGGTGGTGATCGAGCACCTCGAGGAGGCCGGCGAAGGCGCGCTGCGGCGCCGCTTCGAGGAACTGAAGCAGAAGCTGCAGGCCGAGGGCCTGTTCGACTCGCAGCACAAGCAGCCGCTGCCCGCCCTGCCCCGTCGCATCGGCGTGATCACCTCCCCGACCGGGGCGGCGGTCCGCGACATCCTGCACGTGCTGCGTCGACGGTTTCCGGCCATCCCGGTGCTGGTCTACCCGGTCGCGGTGCAGGGCGAGGCCGCGCCGCGCGAAATCGTGCAGGCGCTCGGGCTCGCCTCCGCGCGGCGCGACTGCGACGTGCTGATCGTCGCTCGTGGCGGCGGTTCGCTCGAGGACCTGTGGGCGTTCAACGACGAAGCCGTGGCACGCGCGATCTTCGCCTGCCCGATTCCGGTGGTCAGCGGCGTCGGGCACGAAGTCGATTTCACGATCGCGGATTTCGTCGCCGACGAGCGGGCGCCGACGCCCTCCGCCGCCGCGGAACGCGTCGTGCCGGATCGCGCCGAGTGGCTTCGCTCGCTGGCCGCCACGTACCGGCGCATGGGCCTCGCGATGCGGCGCCGGCTCGGTGACCAGCGACAGGCGCTGCTGCTGCGTGAACAGCGCCTGGCCCGGGTGCACCCGGGCGTGGTGCTTGCGCCAGCACGCACAACGACTCGACGAGCTGGAGGGCCGCCTGCGCCTCGCGGCGCGCGCCCGCCTCGAGCGGGTCACCAGCCGCTTATCCACCGCGCACGCACTGCTGCTGCGCGCGTCACCCGCGCTGCGGGTCGCGGCGTCGCGCCTGCGGCTCGATGCCGCCGAGCGCGGCCTTGCCCGCGGCGTGCGCTTCAGCATCCAGGCACGCCGCCAGCAGTTCGAGCTCGCCGCGCGCGCACTGCACGCCGTCAGTCCGCTCGCGACGCTGGACCGCGGCTATGCGATCGTCACCGACGCCGGCGGCAAGGTGCTGCAGGACACCGCGCTCGTGCAGCCGGGTGACCGCATCACGGCACGGCTGGCGCGCGGCCGCATTGCTGCACAGGTGCTCAGCGTGGAACTCGGCGGGCCTGCCGCACCGGAGGCCGACGAATGATCCGGCACAATCCTGCGCCGCCGGGCGGCACGCTCTACTTCGCGCGACTCGCCATGCTGGCACTGGTGTTCACCGTGCAATTCGCGCCACGCCTGGCCTTCGCCATCGACCTGCCGCGCGAAAGTCGTGTTCCGGGCGGCATTGCACTGCTCGATCTCGGTGCTGCCGAGGAACCACCCGGCACAGTGCAGCTGGGCGCGTACTTCGCCCCGGTGATCGAGACGGCTGCGGGCTGGGTGGCCGTGGTCGGCATCCCGCTCGACACCAAGCCGGGCCCGCTGACGGCGAAACTGCAGCCGCCGCAGGGCGCGGCTCGCGAGCTCGCATTCACGGTGACCGCCAAGAAGTACGACGAGCAGCACCTGAAGGTCGCCAACCAGCGGCACGTGGACCCGAACAAGGACGACCTCGAGCGCATCGCCGCTGAGCGCAAGCGCATCGATGCCGCGCTCGGCAACTTCTCGGCGGACCGAGTCCCCGAGCTCAGCCTGCGTGCGCCGTTGCCGGGGCAGCGCTCCAGCAGTTTCGGCCTGCGGCGCTTCTTCAACGGCCAGCCGCGCAACCCGCACAGCGGCATGGACATCGCCGCCCCGACCGGCACGCCGATCCTGAGCCCGGCGCCCGGCAAGGTGATCGACACCGGCGACTATTTCTTCAACGGCAACACGGTGTTCGTCGACCACGGCCAGGGCGTGATCACCATGTACTGCCATCTGAGCCGCATCGACGTGAAAGCCGGCGACGAGGTCGACACCGGCGCGAAGCTTGGCCTGGTGGGTGCCACCGGGCGCGTCACCGGGCCGCACCTGCACTGGGGAGTCGCCGTGAACCGGGCGATGGTGGATCCGGCGCTATTCCTGGCGGAATAGCGCGAGGGGGTAGCGGGTAGGGGGTAGGGGGCAGTGAGCGGAGGCCGGCGCGCCGGCTGTTCCGAATCCGTACTACCCCCTACCCCCTATCCCCTACCCCCTCAGAAAGTTTCCGATTGCCGGCTCGAACCTTGCCAGGTCCACGAGAAACGCATCGTGGCCCTGCAGCGACGGGAAGGCGTGATACTCGACCGTGGCGCGGCCCGCTGCGCGCAGATGGTCGGCGATCTCGCGCTGCTGCTCGATCGGGAACAGCATGTCGGTCTCGACGCCGAGCACCAGCGCCCGACGCACCTGGAACTTCGCGAAGGCCGCGGCCAGCGAGCCGTCGCCGTGGTCGGCGAGGTCGAAGTTGTCCATGGCGCGCGACAGGTACAGGTAGCAGTTGGCGTCGAACGCATCGGCGAAGCGCTGCGCCTGGTGCTCGAGGTAGGCCTCCACCTCGAACTGGGGCCGGAAGTCGCCGGCGATGCCCGCGGTCTCGGGCACACGGCGGCGGCCGAAACGCTGGTCCCACTCGTCCACCGAGCGGTAGGTGATGGTGCCCAGCTTGCGCGCCAGGCGCAGGCCGAGCCGCGGACCGCGCCCGGGCGGATAACTGCCGCCGTGCCAGGCCGGGTCGCTGCGCACCATCTCCCGTTGCAGCGAGCGCAGCGCGATCGCAAACGGATTGGCGCGCGCCGCGCCCGAGATCGTGACGACGCTGTCCACCTCGCCCGGGAACAACGCGCAATAGGCGAGCACCGTCATGCCGCCAAGCGAGGGCCCGACCACCGAGGCGACGCGCTCGATGCCGAGCGTCCGCAACGCCTCGCGGCCCGCCCGCGCGATGTCCTCCACCGCGACTTCGGGAAAGGCAGTGCCGTAGGGACGGCCGTGGCGCGGGTCGATCGACGCCGGGCTCGACGAGCCGAACGGGCTGCCGAGCGAGTTGATGCAGACGACGAAGTAACGCCGCGTGTCGATCGGCCGGCCGTCGCCGATCATCGACTCCCACCAGCCGGGCTTCGGGTCGGCCGGTGACGACGCCGCGTGCGCCGAGGGCGACAAGCCGGTGAACATCAGCACCGTGTTGTCGCGCGCCGCGTTCAGCTGGCCCCAGGTCTCGTAGGCCACCACCGGCTGCTCGATCACGCCACCGCGATGCAGGCGCAACGGCTCAGCCAGCCGCGCGAAAGCGGCGCGCCGGCAGTTCCGGTGCCGACGACGACGGTGGACGCGCGAGAGCCATGGCCATGCAGGCAGTCTATGCCGCCCTCCCCGACGAACAAGAGCCAGAGGATAGCGCGTCAGAAGCGCTGGTTATGAGTCCGGCGGGCCGGGGCCCGGCCGCCGCTGCGGTCAACGCCTGCCGCCCTTCACCTTGCGGATCAGCCGCCGCTTCTTGCGCACCTGGCGGGGTGTCAGCGGATTGCGGCGTCCGGCAAACGGGTTGTCGTCGGTGCGGAACTCGATCCGGAGCGGCGTGCCCTCGAGGCGGAACACCTCGCGGAAGTGGTTCTCGAGGAAGCGGCGATAGGTCGCCGGCACGTGCTGGGTCTGGTTGCCGTGGATGACCACGATCGGCGGGTTGCGGCCGCCCTGGTGCGCGTAGCGCAGCTTGATGCGGCGGCCACGCACCAGCGGCGGCTGGTGCACCGCCACGGCCTGCTCCAGCGCGCTGGTCAGTTCCTTGGTGGGCAACTCGCGCATCGCCGCCCGGTACGCGGCCCGCACCGCGACCATCAGCTCGCCGACGCCGGTGCCGTGCCGTGCCGAGATGAAGTGCACCGGCGCGAAGCGCAGGAAGTCGAGGCGCAGGTCGAGGCCGTCGCGGATCGCCTGGCGCTGGTCGGGCGGGATGCCGTCCCACTTGTTGACGGCGACCACCAGCGCCCGCCCCTGCTCGACGACCATGCCGAGCAGGCTCGCGTCCTGCTCCGCGACGGTATCGTGCGCATCGATCACGCCGACCACGACGTGGGCATGCTCGATGGCCTGCAGCGTCTTGACGATGCTGAACTTCTCGATCGCTTCGCTGACCCGGGCACGGCGGCGCACTCCGGCCGTGTCGATCAGCACGTAGCCCTGGCCGTCGCGCTCGAACGGCACGTACACGGTGTCGCGCGTCGTGCCGGGCTGGTCGAAGGTGACCAGGCGTTCCTCGCCGAGCAGCCGGTTGATCAGGGTGGACTTGCCGACGTTCGGGCGGCCGACCACCGCCACGCGGATGTCGTCGGCATCCTCGCTCGGCTCGGGCTCCTGCCCGGGCTCGGGGAAATCCTCCAGCGCGCGTTCCATCAGCGACCAGACGCCCTCGACGTGTGTCGCGGAGATGGCCACCGGCTCGCCGAAGCCGAGCTGGTGGAAATCCGCAGTGGCCATGTCGGGGTCGAGCGATTCGGCCTTGTTCACGACCACCAGCACCGGCTTGCCGGCGCGGCGCAGCACGTCGGCCACGTGCAGGTCCGAGGGCGAGCAGCCCGCGCGCGCGTCGACCAGGAACAGCACGCGGTCGGCTTCCTGCACGGCCTTCATCGTCTGCTCGGCCATCAGGCGCTCCACGCCGGCGACTGTCTCGACCAGGCCGCCGGTGTCGACCATCACGCAGCGGCGCTCGCCGACGCGCGCATAGCCGTACTTGCGGTCGCGGGTCAGGCCGGGAACGTCGGCGACCAGCGCGTCACGCGAGCGCGTGAGCACGTTGAACAACGTGGACTTGCCGACGTTGGGACGCCCGACCAGCGCAATGACGGGCAGCACAGGTCAGCGGCCCGCGCCGCCTCCGGCGCGGAACGCGTGACCTTGCCGTCGTCGTCGATCACGAACAGCCGCTCGCCGTCCACGATCGGTGCCGTCGCGAAACGGGCGCCGCCCACGTTCTCGCGCGCGACGAACCGGCCGGAGTCGCGGTCGAGCCAGTGCAGGTAACCGTCGAAATCGCCCACCACGATGGCGCCGCCGTGAATGGCCGGCACGCCGAGCCCGCGGCGCTTCAGGCCCTGCTGCTGCCAGACGGTACTGCCGTCGCGACGGCGCAGGGCGACGACGTCGCCGTCGGACGTCGCGACGTACAAGCGCTCGTCGTCGAGCGCGAAGCCGCGGTAGCTCGACACGTCGCGCGTCCACCACAACTGGCCGGTGCCGAGCGCGATCATCGCGACGCGGCCCTGGTAGCCGATCGCGTAGACCTCGTCACCCGAAACCTGGATCGCGGCATCGATGTCCGACAGCCGCTCGAGTTCAGTGCGGCCGCGCGGCGAGTTGACCTGCGCCTGCCAGAGGATGTCGCCGCTGCCGAGCGCGACGGCAAACACGCGGCCGGTATCGAAGCCGGACAGCACCACGTCGCCGGCACGGACCGGCGGCGACGTGCCGCGCAGCGTCAGGCGCGGCACGGTGTCCTCGACCATCCACAGTTCCTTGCCGTCAGCCGCGCTGAACGCCCGCAGGCGTCCGTCCACCGAGCGCACCACGACGCGGTCGTCCGCCACGAGGGGCGCCGCGAGCACCTCGCCGCTGGTCGTGGCCTTCCAGCGCTGCTTGCCGCTCGCCGCCTCGAGGGCGATGATCGCGCCGCCGTTGGTGCCCACGACCACCAGGCCGCTGCCGACCCCGGGACCGGCCGACAGGTCGGCCTTGGTCTTCGCCTGCCAGCGCGTGCTGCCGGACGTCGCGTCGAGCGCGCGGACGTCGCCGTCGCGCGAAGCCGCGAACAGAGTGTCACCGTCCTTGGCGAGGCCGAGCGCGAGGCGCAGCTTCTCGCCGCCACCGCCCACGCCGGTCGACCACAGCTGCTTGACCGGCAACGTCTGGTTGATCTCCACCAGCTCGGCCGGCGGCTCGGCCGTCTTGTCGCGATTGCAGGCAGTCAGCAGGCCCAGGGCCGCAACGGCGACGAACGAGCGCCAGCGGATCATTTGGCGGGCACCTCGGCGGGCGCGGCGACGGGTGCAGCGGCGGGGACCGCCGGTGCGGGAGCAGCCGCGGACTGCGGCAGCGCGTCACGCTTCAGCTCGATGAACGCCTGGTCGACCCCGGCTTCGCCCTTGGCCGCCGCCAGTGCCGACTCGTATTCCTTGCGTGCACCTGCCGCGTCGCCCTTGGCCGCCAGTGCGTCGCCGCGGATGTCGTGCACCAGGCCCGCGAACGCGCCGGCCTTCGCCACGTCGAGCAGGGCCAGCGCTTCATCGTGCTTGCCCTGCTCGAGCAGGACCCGCGCGAGGCGCGTCTGCGCCACGAGCCGCAATTCCGGATCCCTGGAGCCGTCCGCCACGCGCTTGAGCAAGCCTGCGGCCTCGTCGTACTGGCGCGCCTCGACAGCGGCGCGGGCCAGCGCGAGGTCTGCCTGGTCCGCGTACGGTGAGCCGGGCCTCTGCTCGCGCAGCTCGGTCGACAGCTTCGCCGCATCGTCGCGCTTGCCGGCCTCCAGCGAGCGGACGACGGTGAGATAGGCACTCTCGTCCGACTCCGCCTTCTGCACCTGGTAGCGCTGCCAGTATTGCCAGCCGGCCAGTAGCGCGAGGCCGAGCGCCACGCCGCCGACGATCCAGGCCCAGTTGTCGCTCCACCAGCGGCGCAGTTGTTCTTCGAGTTCGTTGTCGGTCAGGTCTTCCACTTCTCGAGTACTCCGTCGTGCCGGCGCGTGCGTGCGCCCGCGTTGATCAATCCTGGCCGCCGCCGCTGCGGACCACCATCACGCCAGCCAGCACGGCGGCCAGCTCGCTGAGAGGCAGCTGGCGCTGCCCGGCGTCCTCGCGCAGCGGCTTCAGCGTCGCGACCTGGCGCGCCACTTCCTCGTCGCCGAGAATCACCGCGTGGCTCGCGCCACTGCGGTCGGCCCGCTTGAGCTGCGACTTGAAGCTGCCGCCACCGCAGTTGGTCTCGATCCTGAGGCCGGGCACGGCGTCGCGCAACGACTCGGCCAGCTGCAGGCCGGCCTGCTCGGCGGCCGCCCCTGCCAGCGCCAGGTAGACGTGGGGCGACGCATCGTTGCCGGCCCGGCCCTGCAGCCGCATCAGCTCGACGATGCGCTCCTCGCCGAGCGCCCAGCCGATGGCCGGCGTCGGCGCTCCGCCGAGCTGGGCCACCAGGCCGTCATACCGGCCGCCGGAGCATACCGCGTCCTGCGAACCCAGGTCGGTGGTCACCCACTCGAACACCGTGCGCGAATAGTAGTCCAGTCCGCGCACCAGGCGCGGGTTGACCACGTAGGCGATGCCGGCGCCGTCGAGCTGGGCACGCAGCGCCGCGAAGTGCGCGGCCGACTCGTCGTCGAGGTAGTCGGTGATCACCGGCGCGCCGGCGACGATGTCGCGCATCGCCGGATTCTTGCTGTCGAGGATGCGCAGCGGATTGCCGCCGAGGCGGCGCCGGCTGTCCTCGTCCAGGTCGGCGGCGAACCGCTCGAAATAGGCGACCAGCTCGGCCCGGTAACCCTTGCGCGACTCGGGCGTGCCGAGCGAGTTCAGGTTGAGGCTCAGGCCTGCGAGCCCGAGCCGGCGCCACAGTCGCGCCGACATCATGATCAGCTCGGCGTCGACGTCCGGGCCGGGAAAGCCGAGCGCCTCGACGTCGATCTGGTGGAACTGCCGGTAGCGGCCCTTCTGCGGCCGCTCGTAGCGGAACATCGGTCCGATGCACCACACTTTCTGGCGCTGGTTGTGCAGCAGGCCGTTGCTGATGCAGGCACGCACGATGCCGGCCGTCGCCTCCGGGCGCAGCGTGAGCGAGTCGCCGCCGCGGTCGTCGAAGGTGTACATCTCCTTCTCGACGATGTCGGTCATCTCGCCGATGGAGCGCTTGAAGAGTTCGGTGCGCTCGAGCAGCGGCAGCCGGATCTCGCGGTAGCCGTACTCGGCGAACGTCTCGAGTGCCGCGCGCTCGAGCAGTTGCCACGCCGCCGTGTCGTCCGGCAGGACGTCGTTCATGCCGCGCACGGGCTGCAGGGTTTCGCTCATGTTCGCCTGGGGTCCTTCGGCCCGCCGTCAGCGCAGTGAGCCGTCGGCCTGGATGGTGAACCGCGCCACCGTCTGGCCCGCCGGTACGGCGGGCAGCCGCGTGGGCCGTCCGTTCACCGCCAGCGTCACCGTCGGCGCATTGCCCAACGTCACGCTGAGCGGCGCTGCACCCGTCACGAAGCGCTGCGAACCGGCGCGGCCGAGGTCGTACAGCACCGCCTGGCCCGCACCGTCGTAGATCTCGGTCCATGAATCTGCGGCGAACGACAGCGTCATGCTGACGTGGCCCGTGGGCAGCTGCAGCACCGGCGTCGCACCCGGCGGGGTCGTGCCCGTCGCCGCGGGCACGGTCGTCACAGTCTCCTGCACCGTGACCGGTGCGGGCGCATTTGCCTCGGGTGCCGACTCCAGCGTCGCGGCCGGCGCGCCAGTCGATGGTTGCGTGGCGTCACCGGCTGCCCAAGGCCATGACGGCAGGCGCACGCCGTGCTCCGACACGTAGGCCGCGAGGCCGGCGGCCACGACGAACGCGAGTACGCCGCCCAGCACCCACGGCCACTTCGGCCGCCCGCGTACTGGCGACATTTCGATGCGCGACTTCGGGATCAGGTTCGGCGTCTCGGGCTGCGCACCCGAGCGCCCGTAGGCACCGAGCAGGTCGGCCTCGGGGATGCCGAGCAAGGCACCGTAGCGGCGCAGGTGGCCCTTCGCGAACACGGGTGCGCCGAGTGCCGCGAGATCGTCACGCTCCAGCGCTGCGACCACGTTCGAGTCCAGGTTGAGCTGTTCGGCGGCCTGCTGTTCGCTGAGCCCGGCTGCCTCGCGAGCGCGGCGCAGCAGCGCGCCCGGGCCCGCTGCTGCCTCGGCGTCGCGTGCGGGCTCCGGACTCACTGTCGCCGCCCGCTCCGCGTCGAACAACTGGCCCGCCTCGGTAGACATGGCGAACTCGCCGCGCAGGCGCCGCGCATACTCACCGGCCGCCGCCTCGTCGCCGAGCTTGCGCTCCACGCTGTAGCCGAGCCACAGCGAGGACGCGCTGGCCGGGGCCACTTCGTGGTAGCGCTGCACGAAGGCGCGGGCCTGCAGGTCGTTGCCCGTCGTGTGCAGCAGGTCGCCGAGCTGGTACAGCGCGTCGCCGAGGTTCGGCTTGATGTTCAACGCCTCGCGGAAATTGCGCTCGGCATCCTTCGGCCGTCCGTCGGCACGCGCGCACTGGCCTGCATTCAGGTACGCAAACTCGGGCGTCGGGTACAGCGCGCTGGCCGCCGCCTGCAGGAAATACTGCTCGCCCTGCTTCTTGTCGCCCTTGCGACACAGGAACGCGCCGGCATTGTTGAGCACCAGCGGGTTGTCCTTGCCGCCGACCTTCACCGCCTGCTGGAAATGCGACTCGGCCTTGCGGTCGTCGCCGAGCCGGTCGTAGACGAAGCCAGCGGCCATCTGCACTTCGGAGCTGCGCGGGTTCTGGTCCAGCGCGCGCTCGATCTTGTCGCGCGCGGCGGTCAGGTTCTCCTGCTTGAGGTAGGTGATCGCGAGCTGCGCGTTGACCTCTGCGGCCTGCTGCAGGTTCATCTTGTCCGCGGCCTGCGCGGCCGGGACCGCCGCCAGCCACAGCGCCGTACCGAGCGACACCAGTACCCGGCGGCTCACGCCTGCACCACGGTCAGCGGCACGAGCTTCTGCCCGAGCCGGATGGTGGTGCGGTCGTTGACGCGGCCGACCAGCTGGCCGCAGGCCGCGTCGATGTCGTCGCCACGCGTGCGACGGATGGTGGCGATCACGCCGCCCTTCAGCAGCAGGTCACGGAAGCGCACGATGGCCTCCTCGCTAGAGCGACGGTAGCGGGTCCCGGGGAACGGGTTGAACGGAATCAGGTTGACCTTGGCCGGACGGCCGCGCAACAGCGTCGCCAGCTCGCGGGCGTGCGCCGGCAGGTCGTTCACGCCGTCGAGCATCACGTACTCGAAGGTGACGCTGCGCGCATTCTGCTTCTCGACGTAGTGCCAGCACGCGGCCAGCAGATCGGCGATCGGGTGCTTGCGGTTGATCGGCACCAGCTCGTTGCGCAGCTCGTCGTTCGGCGCGTGCAGCGACACCGCGAGCGCGACGTTGGTCTCGTCCGCGATGCGGATCATCTGCGGCACCAGGCCCGAGGTGCTGACCGTCACCCGGCGGCGCGACAGGTCGAGGCCGAAGTCGTCCATCATCACCTCGGCCGCCGGGACCACGTTGCGATAGTTGGCGAGCGGCTCGCCCATGCCCATGAACACCACGTTGGTGATCACGCGGTCGCCGTCCGGCGAGTAGCCGAGCTCGCGATTGGCGAGCCACACCTGGCCCACGATCTCGGCGGCGTCGAGGTTGCGGTTGAAGCCCTGCTGCGCCGTGGAGCAGAACGTGCAGTCCATGGTGCAGCCGACCTGGCTCGAGATGCACAGCGTGCCGCGGCCGGGCTCCGGGATGAACACCATCTCGATGGCCTGGCCGCTCTCGAGCCGGAGCAGCCATTTGCGGGTGCCGTCGGCCGAGCGTTGCGAGACGACGACCTCGGGGACGCGGATCTCCGCCACCGCGGCGAGGCGCTGGCGGAAATCCTTGCCGAGGTCGGTCATCGCGTCGATGTCGCCCGCGGCGCGACGGTACATCCACTTCATCAGCTGCCGGGCGCGAAACGGCTTCTCGCCCATGCCGACGACGAACGCCTCCAGCCCGGCCTTGGTCAGGCCGAGCAGGTTGGTCTTCGGTGTGGCGAGCTCACCCATGCGTCAGCGCGGGCAGAGGTCCGTTGCGGCGAAGAAGTACGCGATCTCGATCGCGGCGTTCTCGAGGCTGTCGGAGCCGTGCACGGTGTTCGCCTCGATGCTGTCGGCCAGGTCGGCGCGGATCGTGCCGGGTGCGGCCTTCTTCGGGTCGGTGGCACCCATGATCTCGCGGTTCCTGGCCACGGCGTTCTCGCCTTCGAGCACCTGCACGACCACCGGGCCGGAGGTCATGTAGGCCACGAGGTCCTTGAAGAACGGTCGCTCGCGGTGCACCGCGTAGAAACCCTCGGCCTCGGACTGCGACAGGCGCTGCATGCGCGCGGCCACGATCTTCAGGCCGGCGGTCTCGAAGCGGCGGATGACCTCGCCAATGACGTTCTTGCGGACACCATCGGGCTTGACGATGGACAGGGTGCGTTCGACGGCCATGCGAATCCTCACGACGGGGCCTGCGGCCCCTCAATCCAGGTGAATCGGAGCCCCAATACTCGCGGACCCGCAACAGCGCGGGTCCGGGCGGGGCCAACCTCGAAAAGCGAACGTGGAATGATACCAGCGGCTGGGGCAACAGCCAAGAAAATTCAACCGCGGCAGGTAGTTAGACGTTGAAGCTCTCGCCGCAACCGCACTCGCCGCGGACGTTCGGGTTGCGGAACTTGAAGGCCTCGTTGAGGCCCTGGCGCACGAAATCGATCTCCGTGCCGTCGACGAAGCGCAGGCTCTCGGCGTCGACGATCACCCTGACGCCGCGGTCCTCGAACACGTGGTCGCCGGCGGCCACCTCGTCCGCGTAGTTCACGACGTAGGCGAAGCCCGAGCAGCCGGTCTTCTTGACGCCGAGCCGCAGCCCGACGCCGCCGCCGCGCTTGGCCAGGAAAGCCTGTACTCGTTCGGCGGCCGCAGGGGTCAGGGAAACGGTCATGGGGCGCGTTGGTCCTTCGTGTGCGATCGATTCTACACTGTAGACGCCGCGGCGCCGGGCCAGTTCCCCGCCACGGCCCGCACGGCGTCCTGCAGCGTGAGCAGGCGCCCGAATTTTGCCGGTGGCATCGCCAGGGCGTCGGCCGCCTCCCGCCAGTCCCAATGCTCGAGATCCTCGCGACCGGCGCCACGCAGGCGGTCGGTGAGCCACGACGCAGCGGCGACGAGGTGTGGACAACCAAAGGCCTGGAAGCGCGCCTCCTCGACCCGGCCTGCGACGACGCGGCAGGCGAGTACCACCTCGGCGCCGTGCTCACGGTCGCCGGCACGACCCAGCGCGACCTCGGGCGATCGTGCGAACCGGCCTGCCCCGGCAAGACTCGTCATGCGGGCGCGCACCTCCGCACCGTAGCGCGGATCCGCGTCCCTCACGTGCTGCTCTCCGGCGCGATCGCGCGCAGCCGTGTCACTGCGGCCACGATCGCCTCGATCGCCTGCTCGACGTCGGCCTCGGTGTTGAAGCGGCCGAGACTCAAGCGCAGCGTGCTCTGCGCGAGCCGGTCGCTGCGGCCGAGGGCGCGCAGCACATAGGACGGCTCGCCGGTCGAGGTGGCGCAGGCCGAGCCCGAAGCGACCGCGAGGCCCGGCAGCGCGTACAGCAGGCTCTCGCCCTCGACCCCGTCGATGCTCACGCTGAGGATGCCCGGCACGCGGCGGGTCGGGTGTCCGTTCAGCGTGACCCCGGGCATTGCGGCGATGCCTTGCCACAATCGCTCGCGCAGGCGGGTGATGCGCGCTGCGTCGGCCGCCATTTCCAGCGCGGCAATGCGCAGCGCGGCCCCCATGCCGACCACCTGGTGGGTCGGCAGCGTGCCGGAACGCAGGCCGCGCTCCTGGCCGCCGCCGTGCAGCAGCGGCACGAGACCGAGGCGCGGTTCGCGGCGCACGCACAACGCGCCGATGCCCTTGGGCCCGTGCACCTTGTGTGCGGTCAGCGCCAGCAGGTCGATGCAGTCGCGCTCGACGTCGAGCGCCAGCTTGCCGACACCCTGCGCGGCGTCGACGTGGAACAGCACGCCGCGCGAGCGGCACAGGCGGCCGACGGCAGCGACGTCCTGCACCACGCCGATCTCGTTGTTCACGTGCATCAGCGACACCAGGATCGTGTCGCTGCGCAAGGCCTGCTCGACCTGCGCGGGAGCGACGATGCCATCCGCCCCGGGCTTGAGGTAGGTCACGGCGCAGCCTTCCCGCTCGAGCTGGCGGCAGGCGTCGAGCACCGCCGGATGCTCGGTGCGCGACGTGACGACGTGACGGCCCCGCTCGCGATAGAAGCGCGCCGCGCCGAGGATGCCGAGGTTGTCGGCCTCGGTGGCCCCGGAAGTGAAGATCACCTGAACCGGGTCGGCGCCGACCAGCGCAGCGACCTCCTCCCGCGCCTGTTCCACTCGGGCGCGGGCGCGCCGCCCCGGCGCGTGGCCCACTGCCGAGGGGTTGGCGTAATCGCCCGCCGGGCCGAGGCAGGCCAGCATCTGCTCGACCACGCGCGGGTCGACGGCAGTGGTCGCCGCATTGTCGAGGTACACGAGTTCGCTCATGCGCCGTCGCTCCCGCGCGGCAAGTGCGGCTCGCCGGCGCGTCGTCGCCTGCCCTGGATCGAGGTGAGGATGCCGCGCAGGATGTTGATCTCGTTCTGGTCCGGGACCGCGCGATTGAAGAACCGGCGCAGGCGCGCCATCAGGTGCCCCTCGCCGGTGCGATCGTTGAAATCGATTTCCCCGAGCACCTGCTCGAGGTGCGCGTAGAAACGCTCCATCTCGGTCGCGCTCGCCAGCGGTATGCCACGCTCGCCGGCGGCGTCCGCCACGGCACGCGTGGCGAGCAGGATTTCGTACGTCACCACCTGCACCGCCATCGCCACGTTCAGCGAGCCGTAGGGCGAGCCGGTCGGGATGGTCAGCAGCCGCTGGCAGAGTTCGAGCTCGTCGTTGGTGAGCCCAGTGCGCTCGGCACCGAACAGCACCGCGACGTCGCTCGTCGTCGCGGCGACGGCGATCTCGGCCGCCGCCTCGCGTGGCTCGAGCACTCGCCACGGCAGGTGCCGCGCACGGGACGTGGTGCCGACCACCAACCCGCAGTCCGCTACTGCACTCGACACGTCGGGGAACACCCGCACCCGGTCGAGGACGTCCTGCGCGCCGGCCGCCATCACGGTGGCCTCGGTCGCCGGAAAACGCTCGGGCGCCACCAGACACAGGTCGCGGAGCCCCATGGTCTTCATGGCGCGCGCCGCGGAGCCGATGTTGCCCGGGTGCGAGGGTCGGGTCAGGACGATGCGGATGGACATGCTCTGCTATTCTAGCCGGCCATTGGCGGGGCCCGTCCCGCCGCTCTTTGCCAGCACGCACGCCGGGTCCCGACTCATGCAGCCATTGCTCAACATCGCCATCCGCGCCGCGCGCCGCGCCGGCGACCTCATCGTCCGCAACGTCGACCGCGTTCCCTCGCTCGGGGTGCGCTCCAAGAGCCGCAACGACTTCGTCACCGAGATCGACCAGGCCGCCGAGCGCGACATCATCGAGACCATCCGCCGTACGCACCCCGACCACGGCTTCCTCGGCGAGGAATCCGGGCGCAGCGGCGGCGACGAGTTCGTCTGGATCATCGACCCGCTCGACGGCACCACCAATTTCCTGCATGGATTTCCCACCTTCGCGGTGTCGCTGGCCTGCGAGTACCGCGGCCGCCTCGAGCACGGCGTGGTCTACGACCCCATGCGGCAGGAACTGTTCACCGCCTCGCGCGGCGACGGCGCGCAGCTCGACGGGCGGCGCATCCGCGTCAGCAAGCAGGTGGAGCTCGAGGGGGCGCTGGTCGCCACCGGCTTCCCGTACCGGGCGAATGTGCGCTACATCGATGAGTACCTCGCCATGCTCAAGGCGGTGATGCAGCAGACTGCGGGCATTCGCCGCCCTGGCGCGGCCTCGCTCGACCTGGCGTACGTTGCGGCCGGACGCGTCGACGGCTTCTGGGAGATCGGCCTCAACGCCTGGGACACCGCCGCAGGCACGCTGCTCATCACCGAGGCCGGCGGCCGCATCGGCACCCTCGGTGGCGGCGAATACCGCCAGGGCGGCAACGTCGCCGCCGGCACGCCCAAGGTCTACGACGCCCTGGTCGAGTGCCTGCGCCCGCACCTGCCGGAAGAACTGCGCGAAGCCTGAGGAGCCGGACCGCATGCCGAAGCGACTCTTCTCCACCAAGCCGATTGGCGAGCTGCACGAAGCCGACACGGTGAACGAGCTGCACCGCACGCTCGACGCGCGGGCACTGGTGCTGCTTGGCATCGGCGCCATCATCGGCACCGGCATCTTCGTGCTGACCGGCACGGCGGCGGCCAACCACGCGGGTCCCGCACTCGTGGTGTCGTTCCTGATCGCAGGGCTCGGCTGTGCGCTCGCCGGCCTGTGCTATGCCGAGTTCGCCTCGATGATCCCGGTCTCCGGCAGCGCGTACTCCTACTCGTACGCCACGCTCGGCGAAGGGGTCGCCTGGTTCATCGGCTGGAACCTGATCCTCGAGTACCTGTTCGCCGCCGGTACCGTGGCCGTGGGCTGGTCGGGCTATGTGGTGAGCCTGGTCGAGCAGCTCGGCTTCCACCTGCCGGACGCGCTGACCAACGCACCGCTCACCAAGGGTGAGGGTCACTTCGAGATCGTGCGTACCGGAGCGATCATCAACCTGCCGGCCGTGCTGGTGATCGCCGCGATCACGGCCCTGTGCTACGTCGGCATCCACCAGTCGGCGCGCTTCAACGCGATCGTGGTCGCGATCAAGGTCACGGTGATCCTGCTGTTCATCGCTTTTGGCGTCTGGGTGATCGACGGCGCCAACTGGCAGCCGTTCATCCCGCCGAACGCCGGCGAGTTCGGCCAGTTCGGCTGGAGCGGCGTGGTGCAGGCCGCGGGCATCATCTTCTTCGCCTACATCGGCTTCGACGCGGTCTCGACCGCGGCCCAGGAGGCGAAGAACCCGCAGCGCGACATGCCGATCGGCATCCTCGCCAGCCTCGCCGTGTGCACCGTGCTGTACGTCGCGGTCGCGGCGGTGCTCACCGGCATGGTGCCCTACGCCGAGCTCAACACGGCGGCACCGGTGGCGCTCGCGCTGGATCGCCACCCGGAACTCAGCTGGCTGTCCGGCTGGATCAAGCTCGGCGCCATCGCCGGCATGACCTCGGTGATGCTGGTGATGCTGCTCGGCCAGCCGCGCATCTTCTACGCCATGGCGCAGGACGGGCTGCTGCCGCCGCTGTTCCGCAAAGTCCACCCGACGCACAAGACGCCTTACGTCGGCACCCTGGTGACGGGCTCGCTCGCCGCGCTGATCGGCGGCCTGTTCCCGGTCACGATCCTCGGCGAGCTGGTGTCGATCGGCACGCTGCTCGCCTTCACCACGGTGTGCATCGGCGTGCTGGTGCTGCGCTACACGCGGCCCGACCTGCCGCGGCCGTTCAAGGTGCCGGCGCCGTGGTTCGTGTGCATCGCGGGCGCGGTCGTCTGCACCGGCATGATGATCTCGCTGCCGCAGGACACATGGGTTCGGCTTGCGGGCTGGACGGCGGTCGGCTTCCTGATCTACGTGTTCTACGGTTTCAGGCACAGCACGCTGCGCAAGGGCGGTCGCTGAGCGCGCGCTGCACGCCGCTTTGCGGCTGACTTTGCCCAAGGGATCAAGGTCAGGGTGTTTGTCGCGCGGGACGCCGGGAACCATCCATGGGGCTCGCACGCGACGTCCGTGTCGCGTGACGCCCGCGCGACAAACACCCTGACCTTGAACCCTGCGGTAAGACTGCCGCGCGGGACGCCGTGAACCCATCCGTGGGGCTCGCACGCGGCGTCCATGCCGCGTGACGCCCGCCCGGCAGACACCCTTGCCTTGATCCGTTCCGGCGATTCCCGCTTCGCGCCTGAGACTTCGTTGCAGCCAGGCTATCGCACGCCATGTCGTGGTCGGTCGTGCGTGCCCTGCGTGACCGCAGCGCTGCGGCCAGGGCAATCAGGCACTTCGAGGCGAGCGTTTTGGTGGATACGACTCGCACCGTCAGCTGGCTCGGGTTGCTGGCGGCCTGCCACCGCACGATCAGGCGTAGCGGCCGGGCTGAAGGGCCAGCTGAGCGGGCGTCACGCGGCATGGACGCCGCGTGCGAGCCCCCACGGATGGGTTCACGGCGTCCCGCGCAGCTGGCACTTCAGCCCGAGCCGCTGCGCCTTGAGACGTACGCGTGAGGTAGTTCAGTCGCCCGACTTGCGCAGCGCCGCCCGCTCCTCGCGCCGCGAGGCCCACAGCGACGCGATGACGCCACCCGCGAGCGTGCCGAGGATGATGCCGAGCGACACCAGGTTCGGCACGTGGAAGTGGCTCACCAGCAGCATCTTCACGCCGACGAAGGCGAGGATCAGCACCAGGCTGTACTTGAGGTAGCGGAACATGGCCATCAGGCCGGCGACCGCGAAGTACAGCGAGCGCAGGCCGAGGATGGCGAACGCGTTCGAGGTGAAGACGATGAACGGGTCGCGCGTCACCGCCAGGATCGCCGGGATCGAGTCCACCGCGAACACCACGTCGGTCAGCTCGACCATCACCAGCGCGACGAACAGCGGCGTGGCGTGCAGGCGCCCCTCGCGGCGCACGAAGAAGCGCGCCCGGTCCAGGTTCTCCGTCACCGGCATGAAGCGGCGCACCAGTCGCGCCGGGAAGCTCGAGCCGAAGTCGCGCTCCTCGTCGTCGTCGCGCAGCATGCGCAGTGCCGAGACCAGCAGGATTGCGCCGAACACGTAGAACATCCAGTCGAACCGGCTGAGCAGCGCGGCGCCGGTCACGATCATGATGCCGCGCAGCACGATCGCGCCGACGATGCCCCAGAACAGCACGCGGTACTGGTACAGCGGCGGGATCTTCAGGTACGCGAAGATCAGCGCGATGACGAAGATGTTGTCGACCGACAGCGACCACTCGAGCAGGTAGCCGGTGACGAACAGCACCACGGCGTCGGCGCCGCTGGCCACGCCCGGTCCCGGCACGAAACCGAGCCAGCGGTACTCGTACAGGCCGTAGATGACCGCGTTGAACGACATCGCGACGCTCACCCAGACCGTGGTCCAGAAGAGCGCCTGCTTCACCGAGAGTTCGGCCGACTCCCGGTGCAGGACGCTGAGGTCGAGGATCAGCAGCGACAGGAAGAAGGCGAGGAAACCGCCCCAGACCAGCTCCATCAGCCGGCTCCCGTCGCCCCGCCCAGGACCGTGGCCCGCGACGGGGTCACGGCATGTCGTCGACCGCGTCCTTCTCCCGTTGCACGGGCATCAGGTCGCGGGCAGTGAGCTTGAGGTCGATCGCAATCGAGCTCGCCACGAAAATGGACGAGTAGGTGCCGACGAAGACGCCGATCGCCAGCGCCAGCGGAGAAGCCGCGCAGCACGTCGCCGGCGATGAACAGCAGCGAGAACACCGCGATCAGGGTCGTCACGCTGGTCATCAAGGTGCGCGACAGCGTGTCGTTGATCGCGAGGTCGACGATCTCGACCGGGGTGCCCTTGCGCATCATCAGGAAGCGCTCGCGGATGCGGTCGAAGACCACGACCGTGTCGTTCAGCGAGTAGCCCACGACCGCCAGGATCGCGGCCAGTGTCGCGAGATCAAAGGGAATCTGCAGGGCGGCGAATACCCCGAGCACCAGGATCGGGTCGTGCAGCGCAGCGACGATGGAACCCACGGCGAGCTTCCACTGGAAGCGCATGGAAACGTAGGCGAGGATCATCAGGAACGCGAACAGCGCGGCGAGCGCGCCCTGCTCCGCCAGCTCCTTGCCGATCTGGGCGCCGACCACCTCGGTACGCCGCAGCTGCACGCCGGGCTCGTAGGACTGCACCGCCTCGAGCACGCCCTGCCCGACGGCCGCGGTATCCTCGCCCTCGCTGGGCAACAGGCGCACCAGCACGTCGCGCGGCGTGCCGAAGCTCTGCACCGTCGCGTCCTCGTGGCCAGCCGCAGCCAGTGCGCCTCGCACCTGGTCGAGGTCCGCATCCTGCGGGAAGCTCAGCTCGAGCACCACGCCGCCGGTGAAGTCGATGCCGAGGTTGAGCCCGCGGATCCCGAGCATCGCCAGCGACGCCAGGATCAGCACGCCGGAGATCGCGTACCACCGCTGGCGCAGTGGCATGAACCGGAAATTGGTTCGCTTCTTGAAAAATTCCATGGTGCGTCCGCCTCAGATCGGCAGGGCGTCGAGCTTGCGCTGGCGACCCCAGATCAGATGGATCAGGGCACGGCTGCCCAGGATGGCCGAGAACAACGACGTCAGGATGCCGAGGCACAGCGTGACGGCGAAGCCGCGCACCGGCCCGGTGCCGAACGTGAACAGCACGATGCCCGCGATCAGCGTGGTGATGTTCGAGTCGGCGATGGCCGAGAACGCCTTGTCGAAGCCGGCGTTGATCGCGGCGTGCGGACTCATCCCGTTGCGCACCTCTTCGCGGATACGCTCGTAGATCAGCACGTTGGCGTCGGCCGCCATGCCGACCGTGAGCACGATGCCGGCGATGCCCGGCAGCGACAGCGTGGCCTGCAGCAGCGACATCAGCGCCGTGAGCGCCACCATGTTCACGAACAGCACGACGCACGCCACCAGGCCGAACAGCCGGTAGTACACGGCCAGGAAGATGAACATGCCGATCAGGCCGACGACCAGCGCCTGGAAGCCGCGTTGCACGTTGTCCTGGCCGAGGCTCGGGCCCACGGTGCGTTGCTCGACGATGTAGAGCGGTGCCGCGAGCGACCCGGCGCGCAGCAGCAGCGCAAGCTCGCTCGCCTCACTGGCCAGCAGGCCCGTGATCTGGAAGTTGCTGCTGAACACGCCCTGGATGGTGGCGACGCTGATCACCTCTTCCTCGGTGCACTCCGCACCGGTGCGCACGCCGCTGCAGGGCTCGTCCGCCTTGACCCGCTTCTTCTCGATGTACACCACAGCCATCGGCCGGCCGAGGTTCTGGCGGGTCGTCTCGAGCATCTCGGCGGCGCCGCGGGCATCGAGCTTCACGAACACGGCCGGCTGCCCCTCGGAGAAACCCGAGCTGGCGTCCACCAGCTGCTCGCCCGAGACGATGGTGTCGCGCTTGAGTAGCACCGGGCCACCCTGGCGCGTCTTGTAGAGACGTGAGCCGAGCGGCGCACGGCCGAGGCGCTCGGCCTCGATGGCATCGTTCTGGTCATCCACCAGGCGGAACTCGAGCGTGGCCGTGGCACCGAGCACGCGCAGCGCTTCGTTGGGATCCTGCACGCCGGGCAGCTGCACCGTGATGCGGTCGACACCCTGGCGGGCGACGATCGGCTCGGTCACGCCCAGCTCGTCCACGCGATTGCGCAGCGTGGTGATGTTCTGCTGGATCGCGAAGTCCTGGCGCTGCTTGACCTGGTCCGGCGTGAGACGCACCGTCACCGTGCCGCCCTCGCCCAGCGCATTGGGCTCGAGCGTGAGCCCCGGGTCCTGCTTGCGCAGCAGGTCGACGACCTTCTGCACGTCGCTGCTGGAACGCAGCTCGATCTTCAGGCCGTCGGTGCCCGCGGGCTCGATGCCGATGAACGGGATTCGCTCGTTGCGCAGCAGCGTGCGGTAATCGCGCTCCATGGTCGTGATCAGCTGCTTGACTGCGCCGGCCACGTCGACCTCGTACAGGAAGTAGACGCCGCCGCGCAGGTCGAGGCCGAGGCTCATCGGCTTGAGCCCCAGGGCGCGCATCCAGCCCGGCATGCGCGGCGCCTGCGACAGCGCCACGAGGTACTGGCGGGGAGCGGCGGCTGCGATCGCCTCGCGGGCCTGCCGCTGTTGCGCCGCGTCGTCGAATCGCAGCACCAGGCGGTCGCCTTCCAGCCAGGACGCGGCCACCGGCACCGCCTTGGCGGCGAGCAGGCCGGTCACTTCTGCCTGGGTCAGTTCCGTGAAGGCGGCGCGATCGTCACGCGAAATGTGCAGGGCCGGGGCCTCGCCGAAGACGTTCGGCAGCGCGAGGACCAGGGCCAACGCCATGACGACGGCGACCAGCCACAGCCGCCAGGCCGGATAAGTGTGCATGCAGGAACCTCGAAACTCAGGCGTTCTTCAGGGTGCCCTTCGGCAGCACCGTGCCGACCGTGTGCCGCTGCACCTTGACCCGCACGCCATCGGCGATCTCGACGGTGAGGAACTGGTCGCCGGTCTCGGTGATCTTGCCGAGCATGCCGCCGCTCGTGACCACCTCGTCGCCCACCGCGAGGGCGGCGACCATCGCCTTGTGCTCCTTGGCGCGCTTGGCCTGCGGACGGATCAGCAGGAAGTAGAACACCACGAAAATCAGCACCAGCGGCAGCAGCTGCACGAAGGCATTGGGCTGCGCGCCGCCGGCGGCCTGCGCGTAGGCGCTCGGGATCAACCACTCCATCGACGGACTCCTTTGCACGGGCCCCGGGAACGTGGGAGCCCCAAAAAGGCGGGGATTATACCCGAGCCCCGCCGCCGCTGCCGGAGCCGTTGCCCGGCCCCTCCGGCCCGGCCAGGAACGCGGCTGCGAACCGGGGGTAGTCGCCCTGCTCGATCGCCCCCCGGATGCGTCGCATCAGGTCGAGGTAGTAATGCAGGTTGTGGATGGAATTGAGCCGCGCGCCGAGGATCTCGTTGCAGCGGTCCAGGTGGCGCAGGTACGCGCGGGAGTAGTGGCGGCAGGTGTAGCAGGCGCAGGCCGGGTCGAGCGGGCCGGTGTCGGCCTGGTGGGCGGCGTTGCGGATCTTGACCACGCCCTGGCGGGTGAACAGGTGGCCGTTGCGCGCATTGCGGGTGGGCATGACGCAGTCGAACATGTCGACGCCGCGCAGCACTGCCTCGACGATGTCCCACGGGGTGCCGACTCCCATCAGGTAACGGGGCCGGTCCGCCGGCAGGTGCGGTGCGAGCGCCTCGAGCACTTCATTGCGCTCCACCGCGGGCTCGCCGACGGCGAGGCCGCCCACCGCATAGCCGTCGAAGCCAATTTCCGTGAGCGTTGCGAGCGACTCGAGGCGCAGGCCGAGGTGGGTACCACCCTGCACGATGCCGAACAGCGCATTCGGATTGCCCAGCTCGCCGAATGCGTCGCGGCTGCGGCGCGCCCACCGCATCGACAGCTCCATGGACTTGCGCGCCTCCGCCTCGGTCGCCGGGTACGGCGGGCATTCGTCGAACGCCATCACCACGTCCGAATCGAGGTCGGTCTGCACCCGCATCGAGATCTCGGGGCTCAGGAACACCGGGTCGCCGTTCACCGGCGAGCGAAAGCGCACGCCCTCCTCGGTCAGCTTGCGCAACTCGGCGAGGCTGAACACCTGGAAGCCGCCGGAGTCGGTCAGGATCGGCCCCGGCCAGTGCATGAAGCCGTGCAGTCCGCCGTGGGCGCGGATCACGTCCGTGCCCGGGCGCAGCATCAGGTGGAAGGTGTTGCCGAGCACGATCTCGGCGCCGAGCCCGCTGAGCTCCTCGGGCGTCATCGCCTTCACCGTGCCGTAGGTGCCGACCGGCATGAACACCGGCGTCTCGACCGTACCGCGGCGCAGCTGCAGGCGGCCGCGACGCGCGTGGCCATCGACCTTGAGCACGTCGAATTTCACGCGGCCTCGCGTGGCGCGAGCGCCGCCGGGTCGGGCTCGACGAACATCGCATCGCCGTAGCTGAAGAAGCGATAACGCGCGGCCACGGCATGACGGTAGGCGGCGAGGACGTGGCCATGGCCCGCGAACGCTGCGACCAGCATCAGCAGCGTGGACTCGGGCAGGTGGAAGTTGGTCAGCAGTGCATCCACGACGCGAAAGCGGAAGCCCGGCGTGATGAACAGCCGCGTGTCACCCGCGAACGGCGCCAACCGGCCGCCGGCTGCGGCGGACTCCAGCGCGCGCACTGCCGTGGTCCCGACCGCGATCACGCGCCCGCCCCGCTCGCGGCAAGCGGCCACCGCGTCGCAGGCATCGGGCGGCACCTCGGCCAGTTCCGCGTGCATGCGGTGCTCCCGCAAGTCGTCGACACGCACTGGCTGAAACGTGGCTGCCCCGACGTGCAGCGTGACGTGAACTTGCGCCGCGCCGGCCCGCTCGCACGCTTCGAGCAGTTCGGCATCGAAGTGCAGGCCCGCAGTCGGTGCAGCCACGGCGCCCGGCGCCCGCGCGTACACGGTCTGGTAACGCTCACGGTCGGCGTCCTCGGCGGCGCGGCGCAGGTAGGGCGGCAACGGCATCTCGCCCAGGCGCTCGAACAGCGCGGCCGGGTCGCTGCCGAATTCGAGCAGCCAGAAGTCTGCCTCGCGGCCCACCACGGTGGCCACTTCACCGCCCTCGAAGTGGATCTCGGATCCAGGCGCCGGTGGCTTGCTCGAGCGCAGCTGGGTCAGCGCGCGACGGCCAGCGACGACCCGTTCGAGCAGAATCTCGACGCGGCCGCCGCTCGCCTTGCGGCCGTGCAACCGCGCCGGGATCACGCGCGTGTCGTTGAACACCAGCAGGTCGCCGGCACGCAGCAGATCGTGGCAAGTCGGTGAACAGTCGATCGACCAGCGCACCGCTGCGCCCGTCGAGATGCAGCAGGCGGCTGTCGCTGCGGCGCGGCGCCGGGTGTCGCGCGATCAGCTCGTCGGGCAGGTCGTAATGGAAGTCGCTGCGCAGCATGGGCCGCGCATGCTAGCAGAGGGCCCGTCGCTGGACGGGCCCCCTGCCGGATCGCTACCGGGTCAAGCCGGACCGGCCCCCGGCGACGGCGGCGCAGGCGGTGCGGGCGGCGCGGGAACGCGCAACTCGCGGAACTGGCGCATCTGGTGCGGCCCCATCGCGCCCGCCTCCGGTGCCGGCATCGTGGCCTCGAGCGTCAGCTGCTTGCGCTGCCGCAGCACGCCCAGCTTCACCTTCTCGCCGGGCTGGTACGACTGCAGGATGCGGAACGCGTGGCCCGGATTGTCCGGGGTGCGGCCGTCGATGGTCTGCAGCACGTCGCCTTCCTCGAGCGGCAGGCCCTTGGCGGCCGGCGCGCGCACGACCAGCAGGCCGCGATCCGTGCCGAAGTACGAGCCGAGCTTCGGCGTCACCGGCACCAGCTCGAGGGAACCGAATGCGCGCCCGGGGCCGAGCAGCATCTCGAGCCCCGGGAACGGCAGCCCCTCGCCGTCCGGGCCGCCGACCTGCCGGCGGATCACCCGCACGATCGGCGGCTCGGCCGGCGCGGTGGTCACCGACGCAGCCTGCTTCTTGCCGTCGCGCAGGTAATCGACTTTCACGACCTTGCCCGGCTCCACGCCGCGCATGTACTCGACGAGCTGCGCGCTGGCGCTGCGCTCGCCACTGCGACGCAGGGCCTTGCCGTCGACCGCGGTCACCACGTCGCCCGCCTTGAGACCCGCCTGCTCGGCCGGGCCGCCCGGGCTCACGCCGACCACGTCAACGCCCTCGTCGCGCGCAGCGCCGCCGCTGATGTTGATGCCGAGCATCGACCCTTTCGGCCCGCCGTGCACGAAGCTCATCACGTCGTCTTCCTGCCCGCCATGCAGCTGGCGGCTGAGGTCGGCGACTTCGCGCGCGGACTTGTCGAGCTGCTGCCGCGCGGCCTGTAACTGCTTCTCGAGCGCGGCACGATCGGGCTCGGCGGCGGCCGAGGCCAGGGTGGGCATGGCGCCGAACAGCACCGCGCAGCAGGCGCCGGCCACGAGGCTGCGGACGCGGGTGTAGCGAATGAACTGCATGTTGAACCTCCGGTTCTAAAGGGCGACGAGCTGCGCCTCGACGTAGCGCAGCTGCACGAGCGAATTCATGACTTCGACGCGGTCCCGCCACAGCTGCTCGGCCTCGGTGGAGCGTCCGTCGGCCCCCGCGACTGACAGCTGGTGATCGAGCCACTGCACTTGCGACTGCAGCGACTCGATCGGCACCGACGTGCCGGCGCGCTCGACGGCCGGGCGCTCGGGCATGGCCGCGAGCAGCGCCTCGAGGGCCTGCGAGCGCTCGCGCAGATCGGCCAGCGACTCCGCCTCGAGCACCACCGGCGGCCGCAACGACTCGGTCGCGGGCGCCGGAACGTCGACCCAACGCAGCGTGGCAAACAGGCCGAGCGCGGCCACCGACGCGGCCGCGGCAAACGGCGCCGCGCGGTTCAATCGGCTGCGGCGCCGCGGCGCCTCCGCCAGGCGGGCCTGGATCGCGGGCCAGGCGTCGACGCCGCTCTCGGGAGCGGGCGGCAAAGCCTGCAGCCGCTCGCGCAGGCTCAGGAATTCGTCGTTGCGGGCATGCATGATGCAGTCACTCCACCGGGTTCGAGCAGCTCCCGCAGCCGCGCGTGGGCGCGGGCGAGCTGCGACTTCGACAGGCTGGCGGTGCCGCCGAGCAGCGCGCCGATCTCGGCGTGCGTGTATCCCTCGACGTCGTGCAGCCAGACGACCACGCGCGCCGTATCACCGAGCTGCGCCAGGGCGCGCTCGAGGTCGAGCGCCGCCGCGGGGCCCTCGTGCTCACCCGCCGCCGACCCCGTGCCCAGGTCGTCGTCGGTCAGGGCCTCCACCCAGCGCAGGCCGCGCTGCCACGGCGAGCGCAGGTGCATCAGGCACTTGCGCACGGTGATGGCGCGCACCCAGCCGGCGAACGAGCCGCGGCCGTCGAACTGGCGCAGGCTCTGCAGCACCTCGATGAACACGTCCTGCGCGAGTTCCTCGGCCACCGCCGCGCGCGACACCAGCCGGCGCGCGAGGGTGCGCACCGGTCGCTGGAAGGCACGGTAAATGGATTCCTGCGCGTCAACCGCGCCTGCGCGGGCGCGGGACACCGTGTCGGGAGGCAGGTCGCTGTCGAGAAAGGCGCTCATTCACGCCATTAGATGCGCGGGCGGCGCAAAAGGTCGCAAGCCCCGCGGATGACCGCGGGCTGGGCGGCGGAGTTCAGCCGCGGGGCGACGGGGACGCCAGGCTGGCCATGACCTGGCCGGGGCGCTGCCCGCCACAGCTCAACAGCGGCGATTCCTTGAGCCACTTGCTGTCCGGGTAGTACGCGAACAGCAGCGCGCCACCCTTGAGCGTGTCGATCACGCCGCGCGCCACTTCCTGGCGCACCGCTGGACACCCCCAGCTGCGGCCCAGGCGACCAAGCCTCTCCGCGATCGCCTGGCTGACGTACGGCGCGCCGTGCATGACGATCGCGCGTGCCAGCGCGTTGTCGTTGAACCCGGCATCGAGGCCGCGCAGTCGCAGCGAGTAACCGTTGCTGCCGTAGTAGGTTTCGGCGGCCTGGTACAGGCCCAGGCTCGACATCTTGCTGCCTTCGACGTTCGAGAAAGCGTTCGGCCACGCGCTCGCCGGTGTTGCGCCCGTGGGCGACCAGTTCCTGGTACAGCAGGCGGCCCTGCGTCACGTCGAACACCCACAACCGCGGCTGGGTCGAGGGGAGCGAGTAGTCGATGACCGCGAGGTGACGGAAGCCGTCGAGCAGACCCTGCTTGCGGGCGCATTCCGCAGCGCGGGTCGCCAGGGAAATGACCTTGGGATTGGCGGCGGGCGCGGCCGCCGTCAGGCGCGCCACCAGCGTGTCATCGGCCCGGGCGACTCCGCCGAGCAGGAGCAGGCCCAAGGCAAGGGGCAACCACCGTCGTCGCATGCGGGCACTCTCCGTGCAATCAACGCAGGCCGCCCGCAGGCGACGTGAGTCCCATCCGACCGTGCGCTGCCCGGGCAAGTTCCCTGCGGCGCAGCAAAAAGGTCTGCCTAGTGTGCGGCCGAACCGCCCCCACCTTCAATGGCGCTCGTAATCTATTGATTATATTTGCATTTCTCCAGCCGTAACCGCATCGGTTAAGCTTCCCGCCCCGCGCCGGGATGGCGGAACTGGTAGACGCACCGGACTCAAAATCCGGCGGTGGCGACATCGTGAGGGTTCGATTCCCTCTCCCGGCACCAACTGCTGACGGCGGATAGCGGATAGCGGATAGCGGATAGTGGGAGCGACGCGGCCGCCGCCAGGAGCCGCCGCACCTCCGCTCACTATCCCCTATCCGCTATCCCGCTATTCGCTATCCGCTCATGAATTTCTGTTCCCACTGCGGCCAGCCCGTGACGATCCGCGTGCCGGACGGCGACCATCGCCCGCGGCACGTGTGCACCGGGTGTGGCGCCGTGCACTACCAGAACCCGAAGATCGTGGCGGGCTGCGTCCCGGAGCACGACGGCCGCATCCTGCTCTGCCGGCGCGCCATCGAGCCGCGGCTCGGCTACTGGACCATCCCGGCGGGGTTCATGGAGAACGGCGAGACGACGCAGGACGCGGCGCGGCGCGAGTCGCTGGAGGAGGCGCAGGCCGAGGTCGAGATCGGCTCGCTGCTCGCCGTGGTCCACGTGCTGCACGCCGACCAGGTGCACGTGATGTTCCGCGCACGACTGCCGCGGCCGGAATTCGGCGTGAGCGCGGAGAGCCTCGAGGTCATGCTCTGCGACGAGGCCGGGATCCCCTGGCACGACATGGCGTTCCGCAGCGTGGATTTCGCGCTGCGTCGTTACTTCGAGGACCGGCGCGCCGGCCTGGAGCGCCATCATTTCACCGCAATCGACCTGCGGCCGCGCGCGGCTCGCTGACAGCCGGTTTTGCAGCGCGGCGCAGCTTTGGCAGAATACCCCCCCTTCGCCCGCCGGCGGCGCCCGATCAATGACCCTGGAGTGAGCCGATGACCTTCGTCGTCACGGAAAACTGCATCAAGTGCAAATACATGGACTGCGTGGAAGTCTGCCCCGTGGACTGCTTCCACGAAGGGCCGAACATGCTGGTCATCGATCCCGACGAGTGCATCGACTGCACGCTGTGCGAGCCGGAGTGCCCGGCCGAGGCGATCTTCTCCGAGGAGGAACTGCCCGACGGCCAGCAGGCGTTCAAGAAATTGAACGCCGACCTCGCCAAGCAGTGGCCGGTGATCACCGAGAAGAAGGACGCGCCAGCTGACGCCAAGGAATGGGACGGCCGTAACGGCAAGCTCGAGTTCCTCGAGCGCTGAGCCGTCTGGCGCGGTGTTGCGGTGCGATGCCGCAGCACCTGCCCTTCAGCGGGCCGCGTTCGCGGCCTTCTGCGTTTCCTGGACGGACTTCACCAGCTGGTCGGGGGTCAGGAAGCCGCCGATGTAGTCGCCCGTCTGCGTGAAGATCGCCGGCGTGCCCTCGACCCCGAGGTCCTCGCCCATCGTGTATTGCGTCTTGAGCGACGAGGCGTCGCAGGACTTCGACTTCAGGTCCTCGCCCTTCTTGGCGCGCGTCAGTGCGTCGCGACGGTCCTTTGCGCACCATACGGACTCAGCCTTGCGCCAGGACTCGGTGCCGGGGCCGGTGCGCGGGAACATCAGGTAGCGGACGCGCACGCCCGCCTTGTTCAGGTCGGCGATCTGGTTGTGGAAACGGCGGCAGAAGCCGCAATCGATGTCCGTGAACACCGTGACGGTCATCTTCGGGTTGGGCGGCGAGAACACGATCATGTCGCCTTCGCGGACCGCGGCCAGCGCCTGGGCACGCGCCGTGTTGCGCCGCGCGGCCGTGAGGTTGGCTTGCGTGTCGAGGTCGTAGACGTTGCCGCTGAGCAGATACTTGCCGTCGCTGCTCACGTAGGCGATCAGGCCGCCCATGGTCACTTCATAGAGGCCCGGGATCGGCGACAGCGCGACATCCTCGGCCTTGGCGCCGGGCAGCTTCGCGACCACGCGGGCGCGGACGTCGGCCGGGACCGCGGCCTTGGCCGGTGCCGGCTTGGCGGCTGGCTTGTCCTGCGCCGCGGCACCCGCAGCGGCAATGCCGAGCGCGGCGACGGCGAACAGGGAGGCGAGGCAAGGGGCTGGGCGCATGAGATCCATCCGTGCAATGCAAGCGGGAATGGACACTTGAGACAGCGCCGGCCGCCGCAGGTTCAAACGAGCGCGGCGGAGTCTAGCAGAGCACGGCCGGCACGGGCGGTCAGCCGCGCGGGTGATGCTGCGAATGCAGGTCCTTGAGGCGCTCGCGGGCGACGTGCGTGTAGATCTGGGTCGTCGACAGGTCGCTGTGACCGAGCAGCATCTGCACCACGCGCAGGTCGGCGCCGTGATTGAGCAGGTGCGTCGCGAAGGCGTGGCGCAGCGTGTGCGGCGACAGCTCCTTCTGGATGCCGGCCTTGCGCGCGTAGCGCTTGATGATGTGCCAGAACGCCTGGCGCGTCATGCGGTCGCCGCGCCGCGTCGGGAACAGGTAGTCGGTCTGGCGCTCGAGCAGGATCTCGACGCGCGGCCCCTGCAGGAACTGCTGCACCCACTGCACGGCCTCCTCGCCCATCGGGATCAGCCGTTCGCGGTCGCCCTTGCCGACGATGCGCAGCACGCCCTGGTTGAGGTTCACCGACGAGAGCTTGAGGTTCACGAGCTCGGAGACGCGCAGCCCGGTTGCGTACAGCACCTCGAGCATGGTGCGGTCGCGGTGGCCGAGCGGATCGCCCACGGCAGGAGCGGCCAGCAGGGCCTCGACTTCCTCCTCCGTGAGCGATCGCGGTAGCGAACGCCCGACCTTGGGCATGGCGATCTGCGCCGTGGGATCCTCGCGCAGCGCGCCTTCGCGCACGAGGTAACGGTAAAAGCGGCGGAAGCTCGACAGCTGGCGGGCCGTAGAGCGCGGCCTGGCGCCGGCCTCGATGCGCGATGCCATGAAGGACAGCAGGTCGCCGCGGTTGGCCGCGGCGAGGTCGCCCTCGTGCGCGTCGAGCCAGCGCTCGAGCGCGGTCAGGTCCGCGCGATACGCCGCCAGCGTGTTGGGCGACAGGCCGCGCTCCATCCAGACCGCATCGAGAAAGCGGTCGATCGGGCCGGGGCCACGTTGGCCGCCGCTGCCACGCTGGGTTCGAGCGAGGACGCTGCTCTTCACTGCAGTGCTCATCGTTGGTCGGGACTCCTTGTGGCGGCGAGTATGCGAGCCGTCGCAACGGCATCGTCGTGACTCCCCTCACAGATCCCGCCCCCGTTAACATAACCGGAACCAGTTCACAGAATGCAGCGCACCCGGCAGACTGCGCGCCCTGCCCGGATTTCCGGTCCCGAGGTTGCAGCGATGCGCCGCGCGCTGGCGGGCGTGCTCACGACCGTTTACGGCGTGTTCGCGCTCGCCGTCTTCACCCTGCTGCTGGCGCTGGCCACGGCGCTGGCGCTCGTGGTGCCGAGCCTCGACTGGCGCCGCCGCCTGACGCACTGGCTCGCCGGACTTGCCCTGCTCGTGCTCGGGATCCGGCTCACGGTCGACGGGCTCGCACGGCTGCCGACGGGCTCGTGCGTGGTGGTGGCGAATCACGCGAGCTACCTCGACGGCATCGTCATGAAGGCCGCATTGCCGCCGCACTTCTCGTTCGTGGTCAAGCGCGAGGCCGCGTCCATGCCGTTGGCCGGGTTCCTGTTGCAGCGCATCGGCTCGGAGTTCGTCGACCGGCACAGCGAAGGCGGCCGACGCCGTGGCGCGATGCGCGTGCTGCAGCGCGCCGCGGCCGGTCACGCGCTGGTGTTCTTTCCGGAGGGCACGTTCGACGAGGTGCCGGGCCTGAAGCGCTTCCACGTCGGAGCGTTCGCCGCCGCGGTGCGCGGCTCGATGCCGGTCGTGCCGGCCGTGATCCTCGGCGCACGGCGGGCGATGCCGAACAAGGCACTGCTGGTGCGGCCGGGGCGCGTGCGGGTGGAAATCCTGGCGCCGATCGAGTGTCTCGCGTCGGGTGCCGTCGCCGACGACCTGCGGCGTGAGGCGCGGTGCGCGATCGTCGCGCGGCTCGACGAGCCGGACCTCGCTCCGCAGCAGACGCTGCGCGGCTGAGCTGGCTGCGCTGACGCGGTTGCGTGTCGGCGCTGCGCGGTCAGTGAGCTCTGCGCGTTGCCGTGCCGGGCTGGGGATCGCCTGGCCGGGACGCCACGAGCCATCCCTGGAGGCTCCGGCGCGCGACGTCCATGTCGCGCGACGGCCCGGCCAGACGATCCCCTGCCCGGCACGTCAACGCTGACTCGCTATCGCAGTACTCGCAGCGCGATTTGCGCAGCGCGGTCGGGGCAGCGCGGCCAATTCAGCGCAACGCGCGTCCGCCTGTCGGCGTTCTGGAGCGGGAGCTGGTTCGGCCGGGCGTCGCGCGACACGGACGTCGCGCGCGAGCCTCCAGGGATGGATTCACGGCGTCCCGGCCGAACCAGCTCCCGCTCCAGAACGCCGACAGGCAAGCAGCCGCGCAGCGCAGCAACTCAGCGCAGCGCAAACGCCGCAACTCACATGCTGCGCCGATACTGCCCACCCACGTCGTACAACGCCCGCGAGATGCTGCCGAGCGACGCGACCTTCACCGTCTCCATCAGCTCCGCGAACACGTTGCCGCCACCCGCCGCCGCCGCTTGCAGCCGCGCGAGCGCGTCCGTGCGACGGTCGGCATTGCGCTCGAGGAACGCGCGCACCGCCCGCACCTGCGCCTGCTTCTCCTCTTCCGACGAGCGGATCAGCTTCGCCTCGCGGATCTCGCCCGAGTCCTCCTCGCCGAGGAACGTGTTCACGCCGACGATCGGCAGCCGGCCGTCGTGCTTGAGCGTCTCGTAGTAGAGGCTCTCCTCCTGGATGCGGCTGCGCTGGTACATGGTCTCCATCGCGCCGAGCACGCCGCCGCGCTCGGAGAGCCGGTCGAACTCGCGGTACACGGCCTCCTCGACCAGGTCGGTGAGCGTGTCGAGCGCGAACGAGCCCTGCCAGGGGTTCTGCGTCCGGTTGAGCCCGAGCTCCTTGTTGATGATCAGCTGGATCGCCACCGCCCGGCGCACCGATTCCTCGGTGGGCGTGGTGATCGCCTCGTCGTAGGCATTGGTGTGCAGGCTGTTGCAGTTGTCGAACAGCGCGTACAGCGCCTGCAGCGTGGTGCGGATGTCGTTGAACTGGATCTCGCGCGCGTGCAGGCTGCGGCCCGACGTCTGGATGTGGTACTTGAGCATCTGCGAGCGCGGCCCGGCCCGATACAGGTCGCGCATCGCGCGCGCCCAGATGCGCCGCGCCACGCGGCCGATCACCGCGTACTCCGGGTCCATGCCGTTCGAGAAGAAGAACGACAGGTTCGGCGCGAAGTCGTCGATGCGCATGCCGCGCGCCAGGTAGTACTCGACGATGGTGAAGCCGTTCGCAAGCGTGAACGCGAGCTGCGAGATCGGGTTCGCCCCGGCTTCGGCGATGTGGTAGCCGGAGATCGACACCGAGTAGAAGTTGCGGACGTTGCGCTCGATGAAGTACTGCTGCACGTCGCCCATCATCCGCAGCGCGAACTCGGTGGAGAAGATGCAGGTGTTCTGCGCCTGGTCCTCCTTGAGGATGTCGGCCTGCACCGTGCCGCGCACCTGCGCCAGCGTCTCGGCGCGGATCCGCTCGTAGGTCTCGCGGTCGAGCAGCTGGTCGCCGGTCAC
This sequence comes from uncultured Gammaproteobacteria bacterium, assembly GCA_963731105.1. Taxonomy (GTDB): domain Bacteria; phylum Pseudomonadota; class Gammaproteobacteria; order Steroidobacterales; family Steroidobacteraceae; genus RPQJ01. The sequence continues at coordinate 45,586 of CAVSUM010000004.1, read as the reverse complement.
GCCGAGCAGGCCGAGGCCCGAGCCGTCGTGCCCCGCCGGCAGCTCGCCCTGGTAGCGCGGCCGTTCACGGTCGCGATACAGCTCGGCGATCCTGCGCTCCGCCTCCTCCCAGCGCCCGCTCTCGCGCAGGTAACGCTCGACGCGCTGGTCCACCGCGGCGTTCATGAACATGGCGAGGATCATCGGCGCGGGGCCGTTGATCGTCATCGACACCGAAGTGGTCGGCGCGCACAGGTCGAAGCCCGAGTACAGCTTCTTCAGGTCGTCGAGCGTGGCGATCGACACGCCGGAGTTGCCGATGCGGCCGTAGATGTCCGGCCGCTCGTCCGGGTCCTCGCCGTAGAGCGTGGTCGAGTCGAAGGCCGTGGACAGGCGTGCCGCACCGTGGCCGGCGGCCAGCAGGTGAAAGCGCCGGTTGGTCCGCTCGGGGCCGCCCTCGCCGGCGAACATGCGGGTCGGATCCTCCTCTTCGCGCCGGTACGGATACACGCCGGCCGTGTAGGGGAAGTGGCCGGGCAGGTGCTCCTTGAGCAGGAACGTGAGCAGGTCGCCCCAGTCGCGGTACTGCGGCACCGCGAGCTTCGGCACCTTGTTGTGGCTCAGTGTCTCGGTGTAGTTCGCGCCACGGATCTCGCGGCCGCGCACCGTGTAGACGTACTCGGCGTCGGTCGCCGATTTCGCGATGGCCGGCCAGCGGCGCAGCAGCCCGACGCCTTCGCCACCGACGGCCTCGAGGGCGTCGTTGTAGGCGGAGCGCAGCCGGGCACGCGCGGCGTCGCTCGCATCGGCGAGCGCATCGGCCGGATAACGCTCGAGCGGCGCGGGCTGCGCGGGATCGTCGAGCGCGCGCAGGGCCTCGTACAGGCTGTTGGCGCGGCTGGCCGCCTCGGCGCGATGCTGCAGGTCTTCCTGCGCGCGGCGGCCGTTGGTAGCGATCTCCGCCAGGTAGCGCGTGCGGCTCGCCGGCACCAGCGCGTGCCGCGCCACCAGTTCGGTAGGCCCTGGGTCGGCCACCGTCCAGCGCCGCCCGCCCTCGCCCGACTGCTCGTCGAGCTTGCGGCACAGCGCCGCGAACAGCCGGTTCACGCCCGGGTCATTGAAGCGGCTGGCGATCGTGGGGAACACCGGGATCGCGTCGTCCGGCAACTGGAACGCGGTGCGGTTGCGGCGCCACTGCTTGCGCACGTCGCGCAGCGCGTCCTCGGCGCCGCGCTTCTCGAACTTGTTGAGCGCGATCAGCTCGGCGAAGTCGAGCATGTCGATCTTCTCGAGCTGGCTCGCGGCGCCGTACTCGCTGGTCATCACGTACAGCGGCACGTCGACCAGGTCGACGATCTCGGTGTCGCTCTGGCCGATGCCCGCCGTCTCGACCACGATCAGATCGAAGCCGGCATGGCGCAGCAGGCCGATCACGTCGGCCAGCACGGCGCTGGTGGCGAGGTTCTGCCGACGCGTGGCCAGCGAGCGCATGAACACCTGCTCGGCCGCCAGCGAATTCATGCGGATGCGATCGCCGAGCAGCGCGCCACCGCTGCGGCGCCGGGTGGGATCCATCGCCACGACCGCGATGTGGCGCTCCGGGAACTGTCGCACCAGCCGCAGCAGCAGCTCGTCCGTGAGGCTGGACTTGCCGGCCCCGCCGGTGCCAGTGATGCCGATGACCGGTACGCGCCGTTGCGTGCGGCCGCCCGACTTGCGCAGCGCCTCACGCAGCGCGGCCGGCGCCTCTTCCAGCTCGAGCGCGGAAATCGCCCGCGCCACCTGCCGCTGGTCGCGCGGCCCCAGCGGTCCGAACTCGTACGGCGGCCGGCGACTCGCGCGCGTACGGCGGATCACGTCGGCGATCATGCCGTCGAGCCCGAGCTTGCGGCCGTCCTCCGGCGTGTAGATGCGCTCCACGCCGTACGACTCCAGCTCCTCGATCTCGTGCGGCGCGATCGTGCCGCCCCCGCCTACCACGACGCGCACGTGGCCGGCGCCGCGCTCGCGCAGCATGTCGACCATGTAGCGGAAGTACTCGTTGTGGCCGCCCTGGTAGGAACTGACCGCGATGCCGTCGGCATCCTCCTGGATGGCGGCGCGCACGATGTCGGCAACACTGCGGTTGTGGCCGAGGTGCACGACCTCGGCGCCGTGGGCCTGCAGCAGGCGGCGCATGATGTTGATGGCCGCGTCGTGGCCGTCGAACAGCGACGCCGCACTCACGAACCGCAGCGGCGTCTCCTCCGCCTCGGGCTCTGCAATCCGCTGCGCCGATCCGCTGCCCGCACCCTTGTGACTCATGCGTCGATCCCCTGCGTTGCCGGTGGCCGCTGGCTTCGCCAGTGTATTCCTACTCTTGAGTAGGTAATTACTCGAGAGTATGCTCAGCCGGCGCGGGGCGGTCAACCGGTGGTCACTCGCCTCCCCGCCCGGAGCCCACGATGAATGACACACGGCGCCGCAGTGCACCAGCGCCCGAGCCCGACGGCGCCTCGCCATGGGCTGCACGCCGGCGGCGGCCGCGCGACCACGAAGTGAAGCGCGAGGCAGTGATCCGCGCGGCGGCGCGTGCCTTCAACGAGCGCGGCTACCACCACACCTCGCTCGACGACATCGCCGCCGACCTCGGCGTCACCAAGCCGACGGTCTACTACTACGTGGCCAACAAGGAGCAGCTGCTGTTCGAGTGCTTCCTGGCCGGACTGCGGCCGATCCGCGAGGCGCTGCGCGAGTCGGAGCGCCTGCCCGGCCCCGGCCGCGAGCGACTGCGGGCGGTGATCCACGGCTACGCCGCCGCGATTGCGTCCGAGTACGGCTGGTGCATGGTGCGTGCCCACGACCAGGACCTGGGGCCCCAGATGCGCCGCCAGATCAACGTCCTCAAGTCGGAAATCGACCAGGGCATCCGCCGGTTGCTGCGTGCCGGCATCGACGACGGGTCGATCGAACCCTGCGACCCGAAGACCACGGCGTTCGCACTGGCCGGGGCGCTCAATTGGATCGCGCACTGGTACCGGGTTGACCAGCCGCTGTCACCGTTGGAAATCGCCGATGCGTTCGTCGGCTTCTTCGAGCGCGGACTGCTGCCCCGACCGCGCCCGTCGGGCGGGCGGTCACCGCGCAGCTAGCACGACGCGTGCCTGCCGCGGCGGTCGCGCTACGGTTGTCTTGCGCCGCAAAAACTGGCGGGCTTACACTGCCCGGATCGCGCCTGACCGCGTGAATTTCCGTCCCGCCTCCACGGCGGGCGCCGCTGCACACACCCGAGGGGACTGCGATGAACGACACCGTGATCCTGGCCGCGCGCCGCACGCCGATCGGCTCCTTCCAGGGCGCACTGGTCGCCGCCACCGCCCCGCAACTCGGTGCCGCTGCGGCGCGGGCCGCGCTCGCTGATGCCGGTGTCGGCGCAGATGCCATCGACGAGGTGATCTTCGGCTGTGTGCTGCCGGCTGGCCTGGGTCAGGCGCCCGCACGTCAGGCTGCGATCGCCGCCGGCGTGGCGCCATCGGTGCCGGCCACGACGGTCAACAAGATGTGTGGCTCCGGCATGAAGGCGCTGATGCTCGCCGCCGACCAGGTGCGCAACGGCGATTCGAGCGTGGCGCTGGCCGGCGGCCTCGAATCGATGAGCAACGCGCCGTACCTGCTGCTCAAGGCGCGCTGCCGGCTATCGCATGGGCCACGGCGAGATCTTCGACCACATGTTCTACGACGGCCTGCAGAGCCCGTGGGACGGCCAGGCCATGGGCTGCTTCGCGGACGCCACCGCCGACAAGTACGGCTTCACGCGTGCCGACCAGGACGCGTTCGCGGCCGAGTCCGTGCGCCGCGCGCAGCGGGCTGTGCGCGATGGCGACTTCGCCGCCGAGATCGCGCCGGTCACGCTCAAGACGCGCAAGGGCGAGCAGGTCGTGGCGCAGGACGAGACGCCGTTCGCCCTCGACATCGCCAAGATCCCGTCGCTCAAGCCGGCCTTCCGCAAGGACGGCACGGTCACCGCCGCGTCCTCGTCGTCGATCTCCGACGGCGCCGCCGCCATCGTCATCGCGGGCGCGGCCGCCGCGAAGGCGCGCAACCTGCGACCGATCGCACGCATCGTCTCCTACGCGAGCCACGCGCAGGCGCCCGAGTGGTTCACCACGGCACCCGCGCCTTCGATCCAGAAGGCGCTCGACAAGGCGGGCTGGAAAATCTCCGACGTCGACCTGTTCGAGATCAACGAGGCATTCGCCGTGGTGGCGATGGCCTGCGCGCGCGACCTCGGCCTCGACCTGGCCAAGGTCAACGTCAACGGCGGTGCCTGCGCCCTCGGCCACCCGATTGGCGCGACCGGCGCGCGCCTGGTCACTACGCTGGTGCACGCGCTGCGCAAGCGCGGCCTGCAGCGCGGCGTCGCGACGCAGTGCATCGGCGGCGGCGAAGCGACCGCCATCTGCATCGAATTGCTCGCCTGACGCGGCGACGAGGACACCAGCATGCAACTCAACGACAAGGTGGTGGCCGTCACCGGCAGCGCCAAGGGCATCGGCAAGGCGATCGCATGCGCATTTGCCGACAAGGGCGCGCGCATCGCGCTGCTCGACCTGCTGCCGGCCGACCTCGAGGCGACGCGGGCCGAACTCGCCGCCCGCGGCGTCGAGGCACGCGCGTACACCACGAACGTCGCGCGGGAAGACCAGGTGGTGGCGGCGCTCGACGCGGTGGTCGCCGACTTCGGCCGGCTCGACGTGCTGGTCAACAACGCGGGGATCATCAAGGACGCGCTGCTGGTCAAGGTCAAGGATGGCAACGTCGTCGGCAAGATGACGCTCGACCAGTGGCAGGCCGTGATCGACGTGAACCTGACCGGCGTGTTCCTCTGCGGGCGCGAAGCCGCCGAACGGATGATCAAGCTCGGCCACGGTGGCGTGATCGTCAACATCGCCAGCATCTCGAAGTGCGGCAACCCGGGGCAGAGCAACTACTCGGCGGCCAAGGCCGGCGTCACGGCGATGGCCGTGGTCTGGGCGCGCGAGCTGGCGCGTTTCGGTATCCGCGCCGCCTCGATCGCTCCCGGCTTCACGCGCACCGACCTGCTCGCCGGCATGCCGCCGGAAATGCTCGAGAAGGTCACGCAGCCCGTGCCGCTCAAGCGACTCGGCCTGCCGGAGGAAATTGCGCACGCCGCGGTCTTCATTGCCGAAAACGATTACTTCACCGGCCGCAGCATCGACATCGATGGCGGCCTGAGGCTCTGACCATGCAGATCCAGCTCACACGCGCGATCATCACCGGCGGCGCCTCCGGACTCGGCCAGGCCGTGGCAGAGGACGTCGTCGCGGGCGGCGGCCGTGTCGCACTGCTCGACGTCAACAAGGCGACCGGCGAGGCGCTCGCGGCCAGGCTCGGCGACCGTGCGACGTTCATCGAGACCGACGTCACCTCCGAAGCGGCCGTGAATGCCGCCGTCACCGCCGCGTCGCAGGCTCTCGGCGGCCTGAACGTGGCGGTGAACTGCGCCGGCGTGGGCTGGCCGAAGCGCCTGGTCGGCAAGGACGGCCCGATGCCGGGTGACTTTTTCCGCAAGGTGATCGAGATCAACCTGGTGGGCACGCTGCTGGTGTGCAAGGCCGCCGCCGCGGAGATGCAGAGGAACACGCCGAACGCCGACGGCGAGCGTGGCGCGATCATCATGACTGCGTCGGTCGCCGCATTCGACGGCCAGATCGGCCAGGTGGCCTACTCCGCCTCGAAAGGCGGCGTCGTTGGCATGACGCTGCCGATGGCACGTGAACTCGCCGCGTTCGGCATCCGCGTGGTCACGATCGCGCCCGGGCTGTTCCTGACGCCGATGATGGCCGCGCTGCCGGCCGAAGCGCAGGAGTCGCTCGGCAAGCAGGTGCCGTTTCCGCCGCGGCTCGGACGGCCGCAGGAATATGCCGCGTTCGTGCGCCAGGTCGTCGAGAACCCGATGCTGAACGGGGAAACGATCCGCCTCGACGGCGCGATCCGCATGGCGCCGCGCTGAACCCCGACCGGCGTGGAGAGCCCCGCCGGGACGGGCTAACATGGTCTGCAGACAATCACCAGGACTCGCCACATGCTTGAAAACGCGGCTGAAAACATCGAGCGGGACGTCATGGAGTACGACGTCGTGATCGTCGGCGGCGGCCCGGCCGGCCTCGCCTGCGCGATCCGCCTCAAGCAACTCAAGTCCGACCTGAACGTCTGCGTGCTCGAGAAAGCCGCAAGCGCCGGCGCACACATGCTGTCGGGTGCGGTGATCGAGCCCGGGCCGCTCGACGAGCTGCTGCCCGAGTGGCGCAAGGAGATGAAGGGCATCTGCGTACCGGCGAGCGACGAGGAATTCGCGCTGCTGACCAAAACCAAGCGCTACAAGCTGCCGACGCCGCCGCAGATGAACAACCACGGCAACTTCGTCGTGTCGCTCGGCAACCTGGTGAGTTACCTCGCCGGCAAGGCCGAGGCGCTCGGCTGCGACGTGTTCGCGGGCTTCGCCGCCGCCGCGCCGCTGTTCGACGACCAGGGCGCGGTCGCCGGCGTGCGCATCGGCGACATGGGACTCACGAAGGACGGCACGCCGGGCGACAACTTCGCGCCCGGCCCGGAGATCCGCGCCAGGACGACGATCCTGGCCGAGGGCTGCCGCGGCAGCGTGTCGAAGGTGCTGATCAAACGCTTCCGGCTCGAAGCCGGCAAGTCGCCGCAGACCTACGGCCTCGGCTTCAAGGAGCTGTGGCAGTTGCCGCCCGGGCGCGCGCATCCCGGCCGGATCCAGCACACCGTCGGCTTCCCGATGGACGCGGCCACCTATGGCGGCAGCTTCCTGTATCACCTCGACCAGGACCGCGTGTACGTCGGCTTCGTGGTCGGCCTCGACTACGCCGACCCGCGCTTCCAGCCGTTCGAGGCGTACCAGCAGTTCAAGAACCACCCGAGCATCAAGGCGCTGCTCGACGGCGGCGAGCTGCTTGCCTATGGCGCGCGCACCATCATCGAAGGCGGCTGGCAGTCCATGCCGACGCTCGAGATGCCGGGCGCGTTCCTGGTGGGCGACGCGGGCGGCACGCTGAACGTGCCGAAGATCAAGGGTGTGCACCAGGCAGTGCGCAGCGGCGCGCTCGCCGCGCAGCACCTGGTCGAGACCGGTGGCAGCCAGGGCTTCGACCAGCGCTGGCGCACGTCGCCGGGCGGACAGGAACTCTACAAGGTGCGCAACATCCGCCCGGGCTTCAAGCACGGGATGTGGATGGGCATGCTGAACGGCGCCCTCGAGACGCTCACCGCCGGCCATTCGCCGTGGACCCTGCAGCATCACGCGGACCACTCGGCCACGCAGCGGCTCGACCAGTACGCCTCGCCGGACCGCGGCTGGAGCGAGCGCACGCTCAAGCCGCGCGACCGGGTGAGCGCCGTGTTCTTCGCCGGCAATGCCCACGAGGAATCGCAGCCCGTGCACCTGAAGGTCGCCGACACCACGATCTGCGCCACGCGCTGCGCGACCGAATACGGCAACCCCTGCCAGCATTTCTGCCCGGCGGACGTCTACGAGATGGTCGACGACGGTGCGGGCGGCAAGCGCCTGCAGATCAACGCGTCGAACTGCGTGCACTGCAAGGCCTGCGACATCAAGGACCCGTACGAGATCATCACCTGGACCACGCCCGAGGGCGGGTCCGGGCCGAACTACCAGGCCATGTAGGCGGCGGCGCGGATGGGCGAGCCGACCTGGACTCCGTCGCCCGCGCGCGTCGCGGCCGCGAACCTGACGCGCTTCGCCACGTTCGCGCGCGAGCACTACGGCGCGCCCGCCGGCGATTACGACGCCCTGTGGCGCTGGTCGGTGGACCAGCGCGAGCAGTTCTGGACGGCGCTGCTGGAATTCGCCGGCGTGCTGCACACGCCCGGGACCGCACCGGTACTCCAGCACCGCGACCGCATGCCGGGCGCCGTGTGGTTCGAGGACACGCGCCTCAATTTCGCCGAGAACCTGCTCGCCCGCGACGACGACCACGTCGCGCTGGTGTTCGGCAACGAACGCGGCGCGCGGCGCGAGCTCACCTACCGCGAGCTGCGTGCCGAGGTCGGTCGCGTCGCGGCGGGACTGCGGGAACTCGGCATCGGTCCCGGCGACCGGGTGGCCGGATTCCTGCCCAACCTGCCCGAGTCGGTGATCGCCATGCTGGCGACGACCAGCCTCGGCGCCGCGTGGACCTCGTGCTCGCCCGACTTCGGCATCAATGGCGTGCTCGACCGCTTCGGCCAGGTGGCGCCGCGCGTGCTGTTCACCGCGGACGGCTACTTCTACAACGGCAAGACGCTCGATTCGCTCGCGCCGGTGCGCGGTGTGCTCGAGCAGTTGCCGTCGGTGGAACGGGTGGTGGTCGTGCCCTACGTGGCGGATCGGCCCGACCTCGCAGGCGTGCCGCACGCGGTGCACTTCGCCGAATTCGGGCGCGCAGGTGCGGCGCTGCAGTTCACGCGGGTGCCTTTCGACACGCCGCTGTTCGTCATGTACTCGTCGGGGACGACCGGCGTGCCGAAGTGCATCGTGCACGGCGTCGGCGGTACGTTGCTGCAGCACCGCAAGGAGCACCTGCTGCACTCGGACCTGAAGCCCGACGACCGGCTGTTCTTCTTCACCACCTGCGGCTGGATGATGTGGAACTGGCTGGTGAGCGGGCTCGCCACCGGCTGCACGCTGGTGCTGTACGAGGGCTCGCCGTTCGCGCCGGACCGCGACGTGTTGTGGCGGCTGGCCGAGCGCGAGCGCATCACGCATTTCGGCACCAGCCCGAAGTACCTCTCCGCGCTGCAGAAAGACGGCGGCGCGCCGGGCCGGCAGTTCGACCTCGCGGCGCTGCGCGTGCTGATGTCCACCGGCTCGCCGCTCGCGCCCGAACAGTTCGACTTCGTGTACGAGGCGATCAAGTCGGACCTGCACCTTGCCTCGATCTCCGGCGGCACGGACATCATCTCCTGCTTCTGCCTCGGCAATCCCTGGCTGCCCGTGCATCGCGGCGAGATCCAGTCGCCCGGGCTGGGCATGGCGACCGCGGTGTACGACGATGACGGCCGCCCTCTGCGCGAGCAACAGGGGGAGCTGGTCTGCGCGGCGCCCTTCCCTTCGATGCCGATCGGCTTCTGGAACGACCCGGACGGCGCGAAGTACCGCGCCGCGTACTTCGAGCGCTTCCCGGACACCTGGTGCCACGGCGACTACGCCGTGCACACCGGGCACGGCGGCTTCGTCATCCTGGGTCGCTCCGATGCGGTGCTGAACCCGGGCGGAGTGCGCATCGGCACGGCGGAAATCTACCGCCAGGTCGAGAAGCTCGACGAGATTCTCGAGAGCCTCGCCGTCGGGCAGGACTGGGACAACGACGTGCGAGTCGTGCTGTTCGTGCGGCTGCGGCCGGGCGTGGAGCTGGATGCCGCGCTCGAGAAGCGCATCCGCGACACGATCCGCGCCAGCACCACGCCGCGGCACGTGCCGGCGCGCATCGTCGCGGTGCCGGACATCCCGCGCACCATCAGCGGCAAGATCGTCGAGCTCGCGGTGCGCAACGTGATCCACGGCCGGCCCGTGCGCAACACCGACGCGCTCGCCAATCCGCAGGCACTCGAGCACTTCCGCGACCTGCCCGAGCTCGCGAGCTGACGCGACGCGACCGATGAGCGGCCGCGACACCCTGCAGCACGCCTACCACGAATCGCTGCGCCAGCACGGCTACCAGCCGGACGCCGCGCAGGAACACGCCGTCGCGCGACTCGAGGACCTGCGCCAGCGGCTGGCGACCGCGCACGCCGACGTCCGGCGGCTGGCTCGGTCGCCTGCGGCGCGTCGTGCGCCGCGAGACACCCGCGGTGCGCGGCCTCTACCTGTGGGGCGGCGTCGGCCGCGGCAAGACGTTCCTGATGGACCTGTTCCACGCCCAACTGCCGGTCGCCGGGCGACGCCACCACTTCCACCGCTTCATGAAGGACGTGCACGGGCGGCTCGGCCAGCTGCGGGACCGCGAGAACCCGCTCGAGCAGGTCGCCGCCGAACTGGCGCGCGAGGCGCGCGTGCTGTGCCTGGACGAGCTGTACGTCGGCGACATCGCCGACGCGATGATCCTCGGCGGCTTGTTCGCCGGCCTCGATGCGCACGGCGTCACGCTGGTGTTCACCTCGAACGCGCCGCCCGCCGGGCTGTACCGCGACGGCCTGCAGCGCAACCGCTTCCTGCCCGCCATTGCGCTCATCGAGCGCTGCACCGAGACACTGAACGTGGATGCGGGCTGCGACTACCGGCTGCGGCAGCTGGAAAAGGCACCGCTGTACCTGGACAGCGCCGACCCGTTCGCGGAGGACTCGCTCGCGCTGCGCTTCGAGGAAATCGCCGGCGAGCTCGGGAAGTCGGGCGGCGTGCTCGAGATCGAGGGCCGCGACATCCCGGCACGCCGCCGTGGCGCCGACGTCGTGTGGTTCGACTTCGAGGCGATCTGCGGCGGGCCGCGCAGCGCGGCCGACTACGTGGAGATCGCCCGCGACTTCCACACCGTGTTCGTGTCGAACGTGCCGGTGCTCGAGGATGGCAACAACGACCCGGCGCGGCGCTTCGTCGCGCTGGTGGACGAGTTCTACGACCGCAACGTCAAGCTGGTGCTGTCGGCCGCGGCGCCGCCCGAGGCGCTGTACCGCGGCACGCGGCTCGCCTTCGAGTTCGAGCGCACGCGCAGCCGCCTGTCCGAGATGCAGGCCCACGAGTACCTCGCCCGCCCGCACCTCGGTTGATCCCGGCTGGCGGGCGCCGGACGGAATCGTTACACTCGCAAGCGATCCACCGGCGGGCCCGCACGTGAAGCCAACGCATCCGGACACCATCGACCTCGACCGTTTCCTGCCCTACCGCCTGTCGGTGCTCACCAACGTCGTGAGCAGCACCATCGCGGAGGCATACCAGCGCCGCTTCGGCCTGTCGATTCCGGAGTGGCGCGTGCTGGCGGTGCTGGCGCGGCACCCGGGTGTCTCGGCGGCGGAAGTTGCGCGCCTGACCCGCATGGACGCGGTGGCCGTGAGCCGCGCCGTGGCGCGACTGCTCGCCGCCGGGCGGTTGCGGCGCAGCATCGCACGCGACGACCGGCGCCGCTCGGTGCTGGCGGTGACCGCGACAGGCACCGCCGTGTACCGGGAAGTTGCACCGCTCGCTCTGGGTTACGAACGCGAGCTGCTCGCCACGCTCGACGCCGCCGAGCGTGCCGCCCTCGACCGCGCCCTCGACACACTGACGACGCGCGCACAGGCGCTGAGCGAGGCGCGTGTTGCGCTGCGGCAGCGGCGACCCCGGGCTGCCCGTCGCAGCTGACCTATAATTCACGCGGGCCAACAGAGCCCGCAGGGAACGACAACATGCCAGGAACCATACCGGCCGCGCGCCAGCACCTGATCGACGCCATTGCACGCCAGTCGCGTACCGCGCGCACCGCGCGCGACACGCCGCTGCCGCTCGGTCCGTTCGTGCAGGCCTATTACCGCGGCGTGGACGAAGCCGATCTGCGGGCCGGCGATCCCGGTGCGCTCGCCGCGGCCGCCGCCAGTCACCTGCGTTTCGGCGCGGTGCGCAAGCCCGGCCGGGCGCTGGTGCGCGTCTTCAATCCCGACCTGTCGCGCGACGGCTGGCAGTCGCCGCGCACCGTGGTCGAAGTCGTCACCGACGACATGCCGTTCCTGGTCGACTCGCTGGCGGTGGTGCTGAACGGCTGCGGGCTGTCGATCCACACGATGGTGCATCCGGTGCTCGCCGTGCGACGCGACCGGGCGGGCCGCCTGGCCGCGGCAGCCGGCGAGCTGGCGGACGGCAAGCCCGAATCCTGGCAGCACATCGAGGTGGACCTCACCCGCGACGCCGCGCAGCTCGAGCAGGTGCGCGCGCGGATCGAGACGACGCTCGACGACGTGCGCGTCTCGGTAGAGGACTGGCCGCAGATGCTGGCAAGCGCCCGCCGCATCGCGGACGAATTACGCGACGGCCTGCCGGGCGTCGGCAAGGCCGAGACCGACGAGGCCGCCGCCTTCGTCGACTGGCTCGCCGACAACCACTTCACTTTTCTCGGCTACCGCGAGTACCGCCTGGCCCGCGGCGCCAGCGTCGACCGCCTGGTGCCCGTCGCGCGCTCGGGCCTCGGCCTGCTGCGCACCGGTGCGGGCCGGCCGCGCCCGCAACCGACCCTGCTCAAGGGCGAGGTGCGCCGCAAGGCGCGTGAGGCATCGGCGCTGGTCGTGACCAAGGCGAATTCGGTCTCGACCGTGCACCGCGCAACGTATCTCGACTACGTCGGCATCAAGCTGCTCGACCGGCGCGGTCGCGTCACCGGCGAGCGTCGCTTCCTCGGCCTGTTCACCTCGGCGACCTACAGCACCAGCCCGCGCGCCATTCCGTTGCTGCGCCACAAGGTGCAGCGCGTCATCGACCATTTCGGCATCTCGCCCGTGAGCCACGACGGCAAGGCGCTGATGCACGTGCTCGAAACGCATCCGCGGGACGAGCTGTTCCAGGCGAGCGTGCCCGAGCTGGTGCGCAGCTTCCGCGGCATCGTCAACCTCTACGAGCGGCGCCGGGTGCGCCTGCTGCTGCGCCGCGACCCCTACCAGCGCTTCTTCTCCTGCCTGCTGTACGTGCCGCGCGACCGCTACAACACACAGGCGCGCGTGCGCATCGAACGCATCCTGCTCGAGGAACTGGGCGGCGACTCGCTCGAGGCGCAGGTGCAGATTTCCGAGTCCACGCTGGCGCGGCTGCACCTGCTGGTGCGCACCGACCCGGACCGCGAAGTGACCGCGAACATCGAGCGCATCGAGCGGCGCATCGCCGAGACGCTGCGCACCTGGGAGGACCACCTGCGTGCCGAACTGCAGGCGCGGCTGTCCGCCGAGCGCGCCACCGAGCTGGCGTCGCGCATCGAGGGCGCGTTCCCGGTGTCGTACCAGGAAGACGTGCCCGCCGCCGAAGCCCTGCCGGACCTGCTGGAACTGCTGCAGCTGTCCGACTCGCCGCAGGCACTGGGCCTCGAGCTGCGCCGCGGCGGCAACGGTCCGGGCCACCTGCAGTTGCGCCTGTACCGGCGCGGCGCTCCGGTCGCCATGTCCGACCTGCTGCCGCTGCTCGAGAATTTCGACCTGCGCATCCTCAACGAGCGACCGTACCGCGTGACCCTGCGCGACGGCACGGGCTACTGGATCCAGTACCTCGAGGTGACGCACGCCGCTGGACGCGAACTGGATCCCGCGCAATCGGGGGCACGCTTCGAGACGGCGTTCTTCGCCGTGTGGAACGGCCTTGCCGAGAGCGACGGCTTCAATCGCCTGGTGCTGGCCGCCGGCCTCGACTGGCGCCAGGCGCTGGTGCTGCGGGCCGTCTGCCGCTACCTGCTGCAGACCGGCCTGCCGTTCAGCCAGCGCTACATGGAGGCGGTGCTCGCCCGCCACCCCGGCCTGGCCGCGCGGCTCGCCTGGCTGTTCGAGGCGCGCTTCGACCCGCAGCTCGCGGCCTCGACCCGCACGTCGCAGCAACGCTCGCTGGCGCGTGAAATCGACGAGGCGCTCGAACAGGTCACGAGCCCCGACGACGACCGCATCCTGCGCGCGTTCCGCGCGGTGATCGCCACGGCGCTGCGCACCAATCACTTCCAGCGCGACAAGGACGGCGCACCCAAGCCGTACCTGTCGTTCAAGCTCGATCCCAAGTAGCTGCCGGAGCTGCCCAAGCCGCGACCGATGTTCGAGATCTGGGTGTATTCGCCGCGCGTCGAGGGCGTGCACCTGCGCATGGGCAAGGTGGCACGCGGCGGCCTGCGCTGGTCCGACCGGCGCGAGGACTTCCGCACCGAGATCCTCGGCCTGATGAAGGCGCAGAACGTCAAGAACACGGTGATCGTGCCGGTGGGCGCGAAGGGTGGCTTCGTGCCGAAGCACCTGCCGCGGGGCGATCGCGAGGCGATCCAGCGCGAGGGCACCGAGTGCTACCGGCTGTTCATCCGCGGCCTGCTCGACATCACCGACAACGTGCGCGACGACAAGGTGGTGCCGCCCGCGGACGACCGTGCGCCACGACCCGGACGATCCGTACCTGGTGGTCGCGGCGGACAAGGGCACGGCGTCGTTCTCCGACACCGCCAACGCGCTCGCCGCCGAGTACGGTTTCTGGCTCGGCGACGCGTTCGCCTCCGGCGGGTCGGCGGGCTACGACCACAAGGTCATGGGCATCACCGCCAAGGGCGCGTGGGAATGCGTCAAGCGCCACTTCCGCGAGCGGGGGCTCGACACGCAGGCGCAGGACTTCACGGTGGCCGGCGTCGGCGACATGGCGGGCGACGTGTTCGGCAACGGCATGCTGCTGTCGCCGCACATCCGCCTGGTTGCAGCCTTCAACCACCAGCACATCTTCATCGACCCCGAGCCCGATGCAGCGCGCAGCTTTGCCGAGCGCCAACGCCTGTTCGACCTGCCCCGCTCCAGCTGGGCCGATTACGACACGCGCCTGCTCTCGAAGGGCGGCGGCGTCTACCCGCGTGATGCCAAGGAGATCGCGCTGGCGCCGCAGGCGCGGACGCTGCTCGGCATCGAGACGCCACGGGCCACGCCCACGCAGATCATCCGCGCCATCCTGCTGCTGCCGGTCGACCTGCTGTGGAACGGCGGCATCGGCACCTACGTCAAGGCCTCGTGGGAGGCCAACTCGCAGATCGGCGACCGCGCCAACGACGCCGTCCGGGTCGACGGACGCGAACTGCGCTGCAAGGTGATCGGCGAGGGCGGCAACCTCGGCTGCTCGCAGCTCGGGCGCATCGAATTCGCGCTGCACGGCGGCCGCCTCAACACCGACTTCGTGGACAACTCCGGCGGCGTCGACTGCTCGGACCACGAGGTGAACATCAAGATCCTGCTCGACGTCGTCGCGCGCCGCACCAAGCAGACGCGCGCAGAGCGCAACCGGCTGCTCAGGCAGATGACCAGCGAGGTCGGCGCACTGGTGCTGCGCGACAACTACCTGCAGAGCCAGGCGATCAGCCTGCTGCAGTCGGCAGCCACCGAGCGCCTCGGCGAGCACGCGCACCTGATCCGCTCCCTCGAGCTCGAGGGTGTGCTCGACCGGGCGCTCGAATTCCTGCCGAGCGCCGAGGAAATCGAGGAACGGCACCGTGCCGGCAAGGGCCTCACCCGCCCCGAGCTGGCGATGCTGCTGTCCTATTCGAAGATCGCGCTCAACAACCAGCTGATGCTGTCGGACGTGCCCGAGGATCCGTACCTGAGCGGCGAGCTCGACCGCTACTTCCCGGCACGGCTCGGCCAGAGCTACGCGAAGCTGATGGGCGAGCACCGGCTGCGGCGCGAGATCATCGCCACCGCCACG
This sequence comes from uncultured Gammaproteobacteria bacterium, assembly GCA_963731105.1. Lineage (GTDB taxonomy): Bacteria > Pseudomonadota > Gammaproteobacteria > Steroidobacterales > Steroidobacteraceae > RPQJ01. Next base: position 30,207 of record CAVSUM010000004.1, on the reverse strand, counting down.
ACCAACAGCATCGTCAACCGCATGGGCCCGACCTTCGTGTCGCGTACCCAGCAGGACACCGGGGCGGACGCTGCCACCGTGGCGCGCGCTTACTCGATAGCCCGCGAGGCGTTCGAGGTGCGCGCGGTGTGGGCCGCGATCGAAGGTCTGGACAACAAGGTCGCGGCCGCGACGCAGTACGCGATGACGCTCGACACGGTGACCCTGATCCGCCAGGTGACGTACTGGCTGATCCAGCGCCACCGCGGCGCGCTCGGCATCGACGCGCAGGTGGCCCGGCTGCGACCCGGGATTCGCGAGCTGGCCGCGGCGCTGCCGCAGTGGCTGCACGGGCTGGAACGCGATGCCTTCGACCATCAGGTCGCGCAACTCGATGCGGCACGGGTCCCGGCGGCGCTGGCGCGGCACGTGGCGGCCTGCGGCGCGCTCGCGAGCGGTCCCGACATCGTCGAGCTGGCGCAGGCGCACCGCCTGTCGGTCGCCGTCGCGGCGCGCACCTACTTCGGCGTCGGCAGCGAGTTCGGCCTCGACTGGCTGCGCACGCGCATCGAGGAGCTCGACATCCAGGGACACTGGCAGGCGGTGGCGCGCGGCAGCCTGCGCGAGGCGCTGTACGACGCGCATCGCGGCCTGACCGAGCGCGTGCTGCGCGAAACCCGCGAGCGGGATCCGGCGCGCGCCGTGCAGGCGTGGATCGGCAAGCACACGGTCGAGGCGGAGCACGCACGCAGCGTGGTGAACGACATCCGCGCCCAGCCGTCGGTCGCCGATTTCGCCTCGCTGTCGGTGGCGCTGCAGGCCCTGCGACGGCTGGCCGTCGCCGAGCGGTGATCCGCTGCGGCCTCGTCGTCACGACGTACGAGCGACCGGACGCGCTCGCCCGCGTGCTCGACGCGCTTGGCCACGCAGTCGCGGCCGCCCGACGAGTTGCTGGTCGCGGACGACGGTTCGGGAGCGGCCACCGCACGGGTGATCGAGCGGCATGCCGTGCGCGCAGGCTATCCGGTGCGGCACGTCTGGCAGCCCCACGATGGCTTCCGCGCCGGTCGCGCCCGCAATGCTGCGATCGCCCGGGCGCACTGCGAGTACCTGGTGCTGCTCGACGGCGACATGGTCGTGCATCCGGAATTTCTCGCGGATCATCTCGCACTGGCGCGTGGCGGGCACTACAGCCAGGGCGTGCGCATCCTGCTCGACGCGTCGGCGACCGCCCGCCTGCTGCAGCCAGGCAGTTCCCTGCCCGGCCCGCTCTCGCCCGGCCTCGGCGGCATTCGTCGCAGCTACGCGCTGCGCAGTCCGTGGCTGGCCCGCGAGCTGCGTCGCGCTGCGAACGCTCTGGTCGCCATCAAGGCCTGCAACCAGGGGTTCTGGCGCGAGGATCTGGTGCGGGTCAACGGCTTCGACGAGTCGCTGACCGGTTGGGGCGCGGAGGACAAGGAACTCTGTGCCCGGCTCGAGCATGCCGGGGTCGGCCGGCAGACGCTGCTGTTCGCCGCGCTGGCCTGGCACCTCGACCATGCGCCGGCCAGCCGGTCACGGGCGGACGCGAACCGCGCCCGCTGGCGGGACACGTTGCAGACACGTCGCGTGCGCTGCGAGGCCGGGATCGATGGTCATCCTGCCGCCTGAGCAACGCGACTTTCCCGTCTGGCGCGACCCCGGGGGCGTTGTTATAAACCCCGCATCCCCCTCATACGAACCACCGACATGAGCACCGGCAAACTGGTACTGCTGCGCCACGGCCAGAGCATCTGGAACCTCGAGAACCTGTTCACGGGCTGGATCGACGTGGACCTGTCCGCGCAGGGCCTCGAGGAGGCGAAAGAGGCCGGGCGACTGCTCAAGGCCGAGGGCATCCCGTTCGACCTCGCGTTCACGTCGGTGCTGAAGCGTGCGATCCGCACGCTGTGGATCACGCTCGACGAGCTCGACATGATGTGGTTGCCGGTGGAGCGCAGCTGGCGCCTCAACGAGCGCCACTACGGCGCGCTGCAGGGACTCGACAAGGCGCAGACGGTCGCCCGGCACGGTGCCGAGCAGGTGAAGATCTGGCGTCGCAGCTACGACATCCCGCCGCCGCCGCTGGCCACGGATCACCCGCAGCACCCGCGCTTCGAGCGCCGTTATGCGGGCGTGCCGGCCGGCGAGCTGCCCGCGTCCGAGTCGCTCAAGGACACGCTGGCACGCGTGCTGCCGTTCTGGAACGGGCGCATCCGTCCCGAGCTCGAGGCAGGGCGCAACGTGCTGGTCGCCGCGCACGGCAACAGCCTGCGTGCGATGGTGAAGATGCTGGACGGCATCAGCGACGCCGACATCGTCGAGCTGAACATCCCGACCGGCGTACCGCTGCTGTACGAGCTGGATGCGAAGTTGCAGCCGCTGTCGAGCCGCTACCTCGGCGATGCCGAAGCGGTGAAGGCACGCGCCGAGGCCGTGGCGCGCCAGGCAGAGCGAAGAAGTAGCCCGCTAGATCAGGAAGCCGCCGTCCACCACCAGGAACTCCCCGGTGACGTAGGACGAGGCATCCGAGGCGAGGAACACCGCGGCCCCGGCGAGGTCCTGCGGCTCGCCGACGCGGCGCAGCGGATTGTTGCCGACGTAGTGCTGCAGTTGCTGCTCGTCGCTGATCAGCGTGCCGGCGAACCTGGTGCGGATGAGCCCCGGCAGGATGGCGTTGCAGCGGATGCCCTCGGGACCGCACTCGCGCGCGAAGGCCTTGGTCATGTTGAGCACCGCGCCCTTGGTGACCGAATAGATGCCCTGTAACGGCCCGGGGCGGATGGCGTTCACCGAGGCGATGTTGATGATCGAGCCAGCGCCGCCGGTGCGCATCAGCCGACCGCCGAGCACCGAGGCGAAGAAGTAGCCGCGGATGTTCACGTCCACGGTTTTCTGGAAGGCGCCGAGGTCGGTGTCGAGCACGTGGCCATAATAAGGATTGGTGGCCGCGTTGTTCACCAGCACGTCGAGGCGTCCGTAGCGCTCCTGCACGGCGGCAAACAGCTTGGCGAGCGCCTCCATGTCCCCGATGTGGCAGGCCATGGCGACAGCGTCGCCACCCGCCGCAACGATCGCAGCCGCCACTGCCTCGCAGCCGTCCTGCTTGCGACTCGAGACGATCACTCGCGCGCCGCGCTCGGCGTAGGCTTTCGCAATCGCCTCGCCGATGCCGCGGCTCGCGCCGGTCACGAGCGCCACGCGGCCCTTCAGGTCGAACATGTCTGCCATGGTCCAGTCTCCCTTCAGCGGGCGCCGCAGAGGCGGCGACGCGTGTCTTCGTACTCGCCGACCATGCGCGCGATCAGCTCGCCCGCCGGCAGCACCTCGTGGATGTTGCCGACGCCCTGCCCGGCACTCCAGATGTCGCGCCACACCTTGGCCTTCAGGTCGCTGCCCGAGCCGAAGTTCATCTTCGACTTGTCGGCCTCGGGCAGGTTGTCCGGGTCGTAGCCGGTGCGGACCACGCTGCCGCGCAGGTAGTTGCCCTTCACGCCGCTGAACAGGTTGGTGTAGACGACGTCCTCCGCGGCGGACGCGACGATCATCTGCTTGTACTCGTCGAGAACGTGCGCCTCGGTGGTGGCCAGGAAGCGCGTGCCGATGTAGGCCATGTCGGCGCCGATCGCCTGCGCCGCGAACACGTCGGCGCCGCTCGACATCGCGCCGGCCAGGACGATGGTGCCGTCGAAGAACTCGCGGATCTCGCGCACCAGCGCGAACGGGCTGAGCGTGCCGGCGTGACCGCCCGCGCCGGCGCACACGGCAATGATGCCGTCCACGCCCTGCTCGGCGGCCTTGCGTGCGTGCTTCACGCTGATGACGTCGTGGAACACCAGTCCGCCGTAGGAGTGCGCGGCCTCGACGATCTCACGCGGCGGCCGCAGGCTGGTGATGATCAGCGGCACCTTGTGGCGCACGCAGGCCTCCACGTCGTGCTGCAGCCGGTCGTTGGACGCATGGCAGATCTGGTTGACCGCATACGGCGCGACCTTCGCGCCCGGGTTCGCCCCGGCATGCGCGTCGAGTTCCTCCTGGATACGCGTCAGCCATTCGTCGAGCTGCGAGGCCGGCCGCGCGTTCAGCGCCGGGAACGAACCGATGATCCCCGCCTTGCACTGCTCGATCACGAGTTCAGGCGTCGAGGCGATGAACATCGGCGAACCGATGAGCGGCAGGCTCAGGCGGTTATGAAACGAGGCCGGAATCGGCATGAGTCACTCCTCAAGATGCAGACAGTAACGAACGCGGCCAGCGCGCCGGCGAAAGCCGCTGTGCGTCTCCGCGTTCCGGGTTCATGCGCGGGGCCGTGCGCGGCATGGACGCCGCGCCCGGAGCCCCCATGGATGGGTTCACGGCGTCCCCGCGCTTGAATCCGGAACGCGGAGACGCCAGTTGCGGCAGCAGACTCACGCTGCGCGGGTTTCGCCGCCCGGCGCCGGATGGAACGGCTCGTCGCGCTCGGCGCGCTCGCGCAACCATTTCGATGGCTTGAACCGCTTGCCGTAGCGCTTCGACATCCGGTCGCACTCGGCGACGAAGTTGCGGATGCCGATCGTGTCGATGTACGACAGCGTGCCGCCGGTCCACGCCGGGAAGCCCCAGCCGAGGATCGAGCCCAGGTCCGCCTCGGCGGCCGTGGTGACCACGCCCTCCTCCATGCAGCGCGTGGTCTCCAGCGCCTGGATGTACATGAGGCGCTTCTGCACTTCCTCGACCGTCGGCTGCTGCAGCGCGCGCGGGAACTCCGCTGCGAGACCCGGCCACAGGTGCTTCTTCGCGTCCTGCGGGTAGTCGTAGAAGCCGCCGCCGAAACGCCGGCCGGGACGGTTCAGTTCCTCGACGAACTTCCGGACCACGTCGTAGGAAACGGGCTTGACGAACTTGCGTCCCGAGGTCGGCCTCGGTCTGCTTGATCACCTTCCACTGCAGGTCGATCGTCACTTCGTCGGCAACCGCCAGCGGACCCACGGGCATGCCGGCCATCTTCGCGCCGTTCTCGATCAGGGCCGGGTTGACTCCCTCCTGCAGCATCGCCGCGCCCTCGGCGCAGAACGTGCCGAAGCAGCGGCTGGTGTAGAAGCCGCGACTGTCGTTGACCACGATCGGCGTCTTGCGCAGCTGCCCCACGTAATCGAGCGCGCGGGCGAGCGTGTCGTCGCTGGTCTTCTTGCCGAGGATGATTTCCACCAGCGGCATCTTGTCCACCGGCGAGAAGAAGTGGATGCCGATGAACTGCGCCGGCCGCTTCGAGGCCTGCGCCAGCCCCGAGATCGGCAGCGTCGAGGTGTTGCTGGCGAACACCGCGTTCTTCGGGATCACCGCCTCGGTCTTCGCCGTGACGTCCGCCTTGATCTCGCGGTTCTCGAACACCGCCTCGATGACGAGGTCGACACCCGCGAGGTCGTCGTAGTTCGTCGTCGGCTTGATGCGCGCGAGGATCGCGTCCGCATCGGCCTGCGTGCGCTTGCCGCGGCTCACGTCCTTCGCGAGCAGCTGGCGCGAATAGTCCTTGCCCTTATCGGCCAGCTCGGACGTGCTGTCGAGCAGCACGACGTCCATGCCGGCCCGCGCCGACACGTACGCCACGCCGGCGCCCATCATGCCGGCGCCGAGGATGCCGAGGCGGCGCACCTGCGACTTCGGCGGCCCGGCGGGCCGGCGCGACAGCTTGTCGGCCAGGCCCTTGTTCACGAACATGGTGCGCATCAGGTTGCGCGCCACCGGACCCGCCAGCAGCTTGCCGAAGTACTTCGACTCGATGCGCAGTCCCTGCTCGATCGGCACCTGCGTGCCCTCGTAGACGCACGACAGGATCGCGACCGGCGCCGGGTAGTTGCGCATCGTGGTCCTGGCCGTGAGGGCCGTACCGAGCCATGAATGCCTGCGCGGCCGCCGGCGAGGTCTGCCCGGCGCCACCGGGGATCCTGAAGCCCTTGCTTGTCCCAGGGCTGTACGCCTTCGCCGCCTTTGAGTATCCACTGCCGGGCGCGCTCGACGATCTCCGCGGCGGGCGCGACTTCGTTCACCAGGCCCTTCTTGAGCGCGTCGGCCGGGGCGAGCTGCTTGCCCTCGGTGATCATGCGCAGCGCCTCGGGAATGCCGATCAGCCGCGGCACCCGCTGCGTGCCGCCGCCACCCGGCAGCAGGCCGATGGTGACCTCGGGCAGGCCGACGCCCGCCTTCGGGCCGTCCTCGATCACCCGGTAGTGGCAGGCCAGCGCCAGCTCGAAGCCGCCGCCGAGCGCCACGCCGTTGATCGCCGCGGCGATCGGCTTGCCGCAGGTCTCCATGCGGCGGAACAGCTTGTGCAGCGAATAGCTGAAATCCGCGGCCTGCGCCGCGGTAGTGCCGCGCGCGAAGGCGCCGACCATGTCCTTGATGTCGGCGCCCGCCATGAAGCTCGACTTGGCGGAGGCAATGACCGCGCCCTTGATGCCCGGGTCGCTCGCGACCTTGTCGATGCATTCGGTGAGGTCGGCCTGGAAGCCCGGCGTCAGCACGTTCATCGGGCGGCCGGCGACGTCGATGGCGAGCAGTGCGATGCCGTCGCCGTCGACGGAAAAGCGGATGTTCTGTGTCATGTGTAGCCCCTGAGTCCGGTGTGCGCGCGCGTCAGACGCGCTCGATGATCGTGGCCGTGCCCATGCCGCCGCCCACGCACAGCGTAACGAGCGCGGTCGACAGGTTCCGCCGCTCGAGTTCGTCGAGCACCATGCCGAGGATCACGGCACCGGTGGCGCCGAGCGGATGACCGAGCGCGATCGCGCCGCCGTTGACGTTGACGATGTCCAGCGAGATGTCCATGTCGCGCACGAAGCGCAGCACCACCGCGGCGAACGCCTCGTTGATCTCCCACAGGTCGATGTCCGTCGGCTTCATGCCGGCGCGCTTCAGCGCCTTGCGCGCCGAGCCAGCCGGCCCGGTGAGCATGATGGTGGGCTCGCTGCCGATCGAGGCAAACGCACGGATACGCGCGCGCGGGGTCAGCCCGGCCTTCTTGGCCGCCTTCTTGCTGCCGACCAGCACCGCGGCCGCGCCGTCCACGATGCCGCTCGAGTTGCCGGCCGTGTGCACATGGTGGATCACCTCGACCTCCGGGTAACGCTGCAGCGCCACCGCGTTGAAGCCGCCCGCCTCGCCCATCATCTCGAACGCAGGCTTGAGCTTGGCGAGGTCGGCCATCGTGACGTACCCGGACGCAGGTACTCGTCCTTCGCGAGCGCCACCTCGCCGATCACGTCCTTCACCGGGACCACCGAGCGGTCGAAGTAGCCGCTCGACTGCGCATGCGCCGCGCGGCGCTGGCTCTCGACCGCAAACGCGTCCACCTGCTCGCGGGTGAAGCCCTCGAGGGTCGCGATCAGGTCGGCGCTGATGCCCTGCGGAATGAAGTGCAGCGGCCAGGCGACCGCCGGGTCGATGGCCCAGGCGCCACCGTCCATGCCCATGGTGCAGCGGGACATGTGCTCCACGCCGCCGCCGATGACCAGGTCCGACTGGCCCGCCATGATCTGCGCCGCCGCGGTGTTGACCGACTCCAGGCCCGAGGCGCAGAAGCGGTTCAACTGCTTGCCCGGCACGTTCTCGGCATAGCCCGCCACCAGTGTCGCGATGCGCGCGATGTCCGCGCCCTGCTCGCCGACCGGCGTCACGCAGCCGAGCACCACGTCGTCGACCATCGAGGTGTCGAGCGACGTGCGGTCGCGCAGCGCCCCGAGCGCCTGCGCGGCGAGCTGGATCGGGGTGATCGAGTGCAGCGAGCCGTCCGGGCGGCCGCGGCCGCGCGGGGTGCGCACGGCATCAAGGATGAAGGCGTCGGTCATGTCGGTGTCCCCGAAGGTTGTTGCAACGCAATACTACTCAACCGAAGCTCGGCTTGCGCTTGCCGAGAAAGGCGGCCACGCCTTCCTGCCCGTGCGGATGCAGCGCCTGGGCGGCGATGGTGCGGCCCTCGAGCGCCATCTGCGCCTCGAGGCCGGGGTCGGCGGCGTCCATGAGCCGCTTGACCGCCGCGTACGACTCGGTCGGCCCGGCCGCGAACCCTGCGGCCAGTGCCTGCGCCCGCGGCAGCACCTCGGCGTCGTCCACCACCTCGTTCACCAGACCCCACGCGAGCGCCTCGTCGGCGGACAGGGTGCGATTGGTGAGCAGCAGCTCCAGTGCGCGGCGCCGGCCGACGATCCGCGGCAACAGGAACGACGTGCTGCAGTCGGGCGCGAGCCCCACGCCGGTGTAGGCCAGCGAGAAGCGGCTGCTGCGGCCGGCGATGGCGAGGTCGGTCATGCACATCAGCCCCACGCCGCCGCCCGCCGCAGTGCCGTTCACCGCGGCGATCACCGGTGCCTTCATGCGCACGAAGCAGCTGATCGCGGCGTGGATGTTGGTGGTGAGCTCATTCAAGTAGCCGCCGATCGCGGCGCCCTGCTCCGCCATGCCGCGCAGGTCGCCGCCGAAGCAGAAGTGCTTGCCGGCCCCGGTCACGACCACGGCGCGTACCGCGGGGTCCGCCTCGACGCGCAGCGCGACCTCGAGCAGGTCGCGGCCCATCGCCATGTTGAGAGCGTTCGCACCCTCGGCGCGGTTGAGCGTCACGGTGGCGACACCGTCGCGCACCGCCGCGAGTACAGTCTTGGTCATCCGTCACTCCGCTGGTTCGTTCGTTGTTTCCGCGCACCCTTCGGGCGCGACTCGTTGCCGTCGACTCGGCGCGCCGCGGGCGAGTTCGTCCACGCGCTCCTCGAGGTAACGCAGGAAGGCCTCGTCCGGTTCGGTGTCGGGCTTCCTGAGCATGTTGAGCGCCAGCCCCTGCAGCACGCAGATCGCGAGGTCGTAGCCCAGGTCGAAATTGCGCCCGCGGTTGCGCCATTCGGGCACGACCTCCATGGCCGTCGCCCGCAGCTCGCGCACGAACGCGGCGTCTGCAGGCCCGAGGATGTCCGCCAGCTCCGGGTCGGTGCGCGCGGCCACGGACAGCTCGATGAACACGCTGTACAACGGGTGTCGCAACTGCTCCCAGTGGGCGCGCAGCGCGGCATGCGCGCGATTGGCGCCGGCCGGCAGGCCGTCGACCGCGGCGCGGAAGGCGACCAGGCGCTTGGCGTGCAGGTGCAGCACGGCGGCCCGTACCACGTCCATGCGCGACGGGAAGTGGTGCAGCATCGCACCGCGCGACAGGCCCGCTTCCTCGGCGATCGCCGGCGTGGTGGTGTGGAAATAGCCGAGCCTGACGAAGCAACGCAGCGTCGCCTCGACGATCTGCAGGCGCGTCGAGGCGCTCTTGCGGGCCTGCCAGTTGCCAGGCTGTACGTCCGTGTCCCGGGGGCGGGGCTGGCTGCGAGGGGTCATCCTGATCCTCTGGGGAGGCGGAACTCCTGAGGATGTTGGCCGGCAGCGAAAAAGTCAAAGGCGCCCGTAACCGGCACCCCTGCCCCGGCTCACTCGTCCGGGGCGACCGTCAGCCGCAGCCCGTCGAGGGCCGGGGTGAAGTCCACCTGGCAACTGAGCCGCGAGCGGGCCGGTTCGTAGTGCTGCAGCTCGACCAGCAGTTCCTTCTCGTCGCCCTGCGGCGCCGGCAGGCGGTCGATCCATTCCGGGTCGATGAAGATGTGGCACGTCGCGCAGGAGCACAGGCCGCCACAGATCGCGGTAACACCGTAGTCGTACTCGCGCAGGGTCTCCATGAGCTTCACGCCCTCCCGACCCTCGAGTTCGTGTTCGTGCCCGTCCCGGTCCGTCACCAGCATCTTGGCCATGCGTCACCCATCGCTGTGCAAGCGTTCAATTATCGCAGTGCAGCAGCCGCTTCGCCAAACGCGCTGCGGCACCGGTCGGGTCGGCGGCCGGGTCCGGGAAGCGCAGCCGGTACCACAGCCACTGCACGTAATCGAACACCCAGCGCGCGTCGTCGAGGCGGCTGCGGTCGGCGGGGGTCAACCGGCCGTAGGACATGACGAAGGTCGCCGTCGGACCCGGGACCGAGCTGGTGCATGGCGAGGAAGCCCGCGACGTCGAACAGCGGATCGCCTCGCCCGCCGTATTCCCAGTCCACCAGCCACAGGCGCCCGCGAGCCTCGATCATGTTCAGGTGGTGCAGGTCGTGGTGGCAGAGGGCCGTCGAGGCGTGCCGTTCGCGAAGGCGCGCGAAGGCAGTCAGTGGCCAACGCCTGCAGTCGCTCGAGGTCGGGGTCCGCCGCGGGCAACTGGCGGGCAAGGTGCCCGGCCTGTCGTTCATAGCTGACGTCCTGCACGCCGACCGGCACCGCCAGCTGGTGCAGGCGGCGCAGCCAATCCGCGACGCGATGCAGGCGGCTCCAGTGCGCCACGTCCGCGGCCTGCCAGGACTGCCCCGCGACGAAACGCGTGACCAGCAGGCCGGCCCCCGGATCGCAGGCGAGGACCGGCGGTGCGAGGCCGGCGGCAGCCACCGCGTGCAGCACGATGCACTCGCTGCGGCGGTCCACGCCGAGACGCGCCGCGTCGGGGTGGGCGCGGCGCACGAACCAGGTGCCGTCCCGCGCCTCGAGCCGCCAGGCACGGTTGCTGAGCCCACCTGCGACCGGAGTGAGCCGGCCATCCGCCAGCCTCTGCGTGGCCTCGCAGCCCCGCAGCAGGTCACGCAGTGCGGCCTCGTCCGCAAGCCACGCGTCGACGTCGACCGTTTCAGGCACCAGCACCACCCCGGACGAGCGCGGGTGGCCGTACCAGGTCCGCGCGCCACGCGAAATAACCACGCACGGCAATCAGCACATAGACGACGAACAGCGCCGCCGTCGCGTGCAGGCCCTGCGACCAGTAGAGGACCACCGCCACCGAGTCGACCACGATCCAGTACAGCCAGTTCTCGAGTACCTTGCGCGCGACCAGCCACGTGGCAAGCACGCTGACCCAGGCGACGAATGCGTCGACGTACGGCACCAACCCGCCCTGCGTCCGGGCGATCAGCCAGCCGTTGACCAGCGTCGCCACACAGAGCACGGCAATGGCCAGCGCGTGCCTGCGCACACTCCAGCGCGAGACGGGCAGCCCCGCCCCGGACTCACCACCGCGGCGCCACGCGAACCAGCCGTACACGCCCATGCCGATGTAGAACACCTGCAAGGCCACCTGCATCACCAGGCCGGCCTGCACGAACAGCACCAGGAAGATCGCCGAACTGGCGATGGCGCAGGCCCAGGCCCAGGCGTTCTGCCGCACGGCGAGCAGCAGGTAACCGAACGCCAGCACCACCGCCGCCCACTCTGCGGGCGGAATCGCAGCAAGTCCCGCCACGATCCGTTCGAGTGCCGACGCGTGGTTCATCCTTTCTCTGCCGGCGACGGCGGGCCGCCGAGCACTTTCATCACGAACACGGCCCGTCCCGAGCCTGCGAACGTGGTTTTCGTTTCGGCGGCCAGCGCGGCGAACACGGCGTCGTGCTCACCCGCCACCTGCGTGCTCATGGCATTGGTCGCCACGCTCAGTCCGGCGTGGCGATTCAGTCGCTCGATGAAGTCCTTGATCGGCGGGACGAAGTCGGCGTCGAGCGGATACAGGCTGATGTCTATTGCGATGCGCATGTTCGTGGCTCCGGTCTGTTGCTGTTGATATCAGCTCGCGCGCCAGGATCGTTCCCCGGCGCGATGTGGCAGGCCGGGTCGCGGGAGGTGGGAGATTCCGTGGGCCGGGACGCCGTAAATCCGTCCCTGGAGGCTCGCGCGCCGCGTCCATGCGGCGCGACGCCCGGCCCACGGAATCTCCCACCTCCCGCGCCCCGGCCACCGACCGACGGTGGTCGATTCTCGTGTGCGTCAGAGGTCGTGCAGGCCAACAGACGCTGCTGAGGTCAACGCAAGGTTCGCACGGCGCACGCTGCAGTCGGGTTCAGCAGTTCTCGGCGTGCGGGTGTCGGGATCTTGTCGGCCGGGCGTCGCGCGACACGGACGTCGCGCGCGAGCCTCCAGGGACGGATTCACGGCGTCCCGGCCGGCAAGATCCCGGCAGCCGCACGCAAATGCGCTGACCGACGGCAACACGCCACTCACCGCAGCGACCACGTGACCGTCACGCCGATCCGCCGCGGATCGCCCTGCTGCACGTACAGCTGGTTCGCGAAGTCGGGCGGCTCCAGGCCGAAGTAGAAGCCGCGCACCGCGAATCGCTCGTCGAACGCATTGCGTGCCCACGCATACACGGCCCAGCGATCCGCCGCGTAGCCGGCTTTCAGGTTCACCAGCGCGTACGGCTGCGACTTCTGGTCGTGGCTCGCGTCGAAATAGAAATCGTCGCTGCCCGTCACGTCCGCCCGCGCCATCCAGCCGCGGCCGGCATTCCACTCCGCCGACAGCGAGTACTGGTAGCCGGGAGCGTGCGCCTGCTCGCGACCGTCGAGGTCGCGGTCGCCGTAGCGGTAATCGAGGTACTCGGAGTGCAGCAGGCCGAGCGTCGCGCCGAGCGTGACCGCCTCGTGCGGGCGCCACGCCACGGACGCCTCCAGCCCAAAGTTGCGGCCACGTGCGGCGTTGTCGGTGAAGAACACGTAGGACAGCGGATCGCCCGGATCGAGCTGGAACGAGGTCGCCACCTGCTGCGACTCGCGCCACATGTAGAACACTGCCAGCTCGCCGCTGAGGGTGCCGTCGGCGCTGGCGTGGCGCAGGCCGGTCTCGAGGTTCCACAGGTACTCGGGCTCGAACTCGCGACGGTCGTCGGGCACGAAGGCGCCGATGTTGAAGCCGCCGGCCTTGTAGCCGCGACTGGCGGTGACGTACCAGGTGCCGCGCGGGTGCCACTCCCCCGTGAGCGACAGGTGGCCGCCGAGCATCGTGTCCTGCGGCGCAAAGGTCGCGCCGTCACTGTCGTCGTAGTCGGCCGAGCGCGTCTCGACGCGCAGGCCGCTCGACAGCACCACGTCGCGGCCGACCAGCCATTCCGCCTCGCCGTACGCCGCGGCGCTCACGGCCTCGTAGTTCGCCTGGAGCTCGGGCCGCAGCAACTCGCCGGCAAACTCGTCGCGCTGGCGGTTGTCCTCGGTGAGGCGCAGCGCATACACGCCGGCCAGCCAGCCGAATCCATCGACGCGCGCCGTCGCCTTGCTCAACCAGCGCAGGTCCTGGCTCAGCGTGCGGCGCTCACGGTCGTAGCGCGAAAAGTAGTCGTACGGCGCGAACTCGCCCCAGTACGCATCGTTGCCCCAGTCACCGTCGAAGCTGTAGACGATGTCGGAGTCGGCGTAGGCGGTGGTGGCACGCAGCGTGGTGGCGCCGAGGTCACCGACGATCTTGAGCGCGGTGCCCGCCGAAGCCTGCGAGTCGCGGCCCGGGCGGTCCGACAGCGTGTCGAACGAGTTGTCGGGCGAGAAAGCGTCGAAGCCATTGTCGAGGTCGGCGTACAGCACGCTGAGCATGAGCTGCCAGCCGGGCGCCGGCTGCAGTGCGAGCTTGCCGCGCAGCGTGAGCTCGTCGCGGCCGTTGGTGTCGTCGCGCCCGAGGTAGACGTTCTGGCGGAACCCGTCGCTCTGTGCCTGCTCGGCCGCGAACCGCCAGGCCCCGCGTTCCGTCGCCGCGTCGCCCAGGGGTCCGCCGGCGACCAGGCCGACGCCGAACGTGCCGTCGTCACCCACCGTCAACTCGGTGTCGAGCTCCGGCTCGGGCCGGGGGTCATGGGTGCGGATGTTGATCAGCCCGGCCAGCGCGTTGGCGCCGTAGCGCGTGCCCTGCGGTCCGCGCAGCACTTCGACCTGCTGGACGTCGAAGGTGCTGGCGGGCATGCCGACCCCGCTGAAGTCGATGTCGTCGATCAGGAAGCCGACCGACGGATTCGGCGCCCCCTGGTACTGCTCCAGCTCACCCACCCCGCGCAGCAGGTAAAAGCGCGGCCGTGACGTGCCGCCCGACCAGTTCAGGTTCGGCACCAGGCCGAGCGCATCCTGCAGGTGCTGGAAGCCGGCGGCCTGCAGCACGGCCGCATCGAGCACGGTGGTGCTGACGGGGAACTCGCCAAGGGCCTCCGGACGCAGCGAGGCAGTGACTACGATTTCTTCCAGCGGGGCGTCGGGCGGGCCAGCGGCCGGCCAGGCCGGCAGGGTCGCGAGCAGGAACGCACCCGCACCGTAGAATCGCCCGAGAATTCGAGCGTAATATATTGATAAATAAGAAAAAAATAGACTGCGCTTAGGCACGGACCTGCTCCCTACGCCGGTGCTAACCGGATCAGGTTCAACGGGTTCGCGGGTGAGCGGCAGGTGCCGCAGCCAGCATCTCAGGCCCAGTCAGGCCACCCCAAGGTGCCTCGCAGTATACCGGCCGGCCCCGCCCCGGGGTACGCGCGCGGTTGACGGCGGCGGCGCGGTCGGGACTAATGCGCGTCCCTACGGTCCGGATCCAGCTCGAATGGCCCAGCGCAAGTGCCGCCTGTTCCTCGTCGACACGTTCACCCGCGAGCGCTTCTGCGGCAACCCCGCCGCGGTGGTCCTCGACGCGGAGCAACTGAGCGACGAGGAGATGCGCCGGCTCGCCCGCGAGCTGCACGGCACCGAGGTCGCCTTCGTGCTGGCCGCGGAGGCACCCGACCACGACCTGGAGATCCGCTTCTTCTCGCCCCGGCGCGAGGTGACGTTCATCGGCCACGCGGCGCTCGCGGCGCATTACGTGCGTGCGATCGCCAACGGCGTGCCGAAGGGCAAGGTACGGCAGAAGTCGGGCAACGCGATCATCGAGGTCGAGGTGAAGGGCAAGGCGCCCAACCTGCACGTCACGCTGCACCAGAGCCCCGCCACGTTCGGCCCGCTGGTGCCCGACGAGCGCCGCGCGCCGGTGCTCGACGCGCTCGGCATCAGTTCGGCGAGCCTGCACCCGTCGTGCCCGATGCAGGTGATGAGCAAGTGGAATTCGCGCCTGCTGATCGGCCTGCGCTCGCCCGAGGCGCTGGAGTCGCTGCAGCCCAACATGGAGGCGCTGATGCACCTCACGCCGCATGTCGGCGCGGACGGCTTCTTCGTCTTTGCGCCGATGCCGGACAGCGACCCGTTCGCCACCGAGTCGCGCATGTTCTGCCCGGTGATCGGCGTTCCCGAGGATCCGGTGAGCGGCAACGCGCACGGCATGCTCGGCGTGTACCTCGTACACCACGGCCTGCTGGCTGCCAACGGCAAGCCGGCACGGCTGGTCGGCCACCAGGGCCGCTTCGTGCAGCGGCCGGGTCAGGTCGAGGTGCTGGTGACGGCCTCGGGCAAGCGCGCGACTGCAGTGCAGGTCGCGGGCGACGCCGTCATCGTCTACCAGGCCGAACTCGAGTTCTGAGGCGATGCCCGCTGCGGGCAGCCTCGCGACGCTCGCCGGCCTGGCCGCGCTCTGCGGCTCCGGCCCCCTCGATATCCTGCTGACCAACGACGACGGCGTCGACGCAGTCGGCGTCCGCGCTCTCCGCGCGCAGTTGCAGGCGGCGGGACACCGCGTGACGCTCGCGGCGCCGGACCGCAACGCCAGCGGCAGCGGCATGAGCTTCACCTGGGGCAACGTCCGCGTGCTGCGCGATCCGCAGGACGCTGCCGTGTTCGCGATCGGCGGCTCGCCCGCGACCACGGTCGTGCTGGCTGCGACGGCGCTCTATCCCGCCGGCCGGCGCCCGGACCTGGTCATCTCCGGCATCAACCACGGCCCGAATGCCGGCTCGCTGCTGATGCTGTCCGGCACCGTTGGTGCCGCGCTTGCCGGCACATTGCTGCTCGACCCGCCGGTGCCGGGCCTCGCGGTCAATGCGGAACGCCTCCACGGCGACCAGCCGGTGGACTCGCCCGCCAATCGCGCGCAGTACGAGGACGTCGGCGCGCACCTGGCACGGGTCGTGGCCGCCACGCGCGGCTGGTTCTGTGACGGCGGCAAGGTGGCGCACCCCCGTACCGTGCTCAACGTCAACTACCCCGCCGTGCCGGTGCCGCAACTTCGCGGCACCCGGCTGGCTCGCCAGGGCTCGATCACCGACCTGCGCGTGACCTTCGCCGCAACGGCCGACGGCGAGTACCGCGCGCAGACCACGAGCGTCGCTGCGGCGGACGGCAACGACACCGACAACCACTGGCTGCAGCAGGGCTACGTCACCGTGACGCCGTTGAGCGGCGATCTCTCCGACGCAACCGCTCCGGCATCGAATCTCAAGCAGCGATTGCGCGGCCTCTAGCGCGAACGCCGCCGGCCGAGGCGCGACCGGGCCGCTCAGTCACCGCGCCAGCGATAGAGTTCGCCATCGAGCAGCGCGCGCCCCTCCTCGACCAGCTTCTGCGCGTGGGCCAGCAGCGAATAGCGCGCGTAGACGTGCATGAATTTCGGCACGTCGTCGTAGACCTCGGGCAGCACGTCGTCGAGGGTTGCCGTGCGGCGCCTGTCGAGCGCGCGCGCCAGCTTGTCCTCGCGCGCCAGGCGATGGCTGATCACCCGATCGATCTCCGCTCACGGCCGCCGGTATGCGTGCGCCGTGCCCCGGCGCCAGCGCCGTCAGCGGTGTGCTCGCGCAGCCGCCGCAGCGACTCCGAGATAGAGCCGCATCGAGCCGTCGGGCGGGATGATGATCACCGTCGAGCCGCTCATCAGGTGGTCGCCGGTGAACAGCAGTTGCTCGCCCTCGAGCAGCAGGCAGACGTGGTTCGACGCGTGGCCCGGCGTGTGGATCGCCCGCAGCACGTCATCGCCGGTCCCGATGCGCTCGCCATCGGCCAGCGGCGCATCCGGCGCATAGCTCACATCCTGGTGGCCGTCGTCCGGAGCCGGCAGCCCGAGTACCGGGGCGCCGCTGCGCTCGCGCAGCCAGGCCGCTCCGGGGGAATGGTCAGGATGCGAATGGGTGCAGACGATGCGCTCGATCCTGCCGCCCGCCACCTCGAGCACGCGTTCGAGGTGCGCCGGATCGTCGACGCCCGGGTCGATCACGACCGGGCGGTCCACGCCGACCACGTAGGTGTTGGTGCCCGGGCCGGTCAACGGACTCGGGTTCGGCGCGACGATGCGCCACACCGCCGCGCCGATACGCTGCACCGCGCCGGTCAGCGGCAGCGCGTGCGGGTCGAAGTCCATCAGGGATCCTCGATTGCGTAGCCGCGGGCGCGCAGCGTGGCCACGTAACCGTCGGGCTTGAGAATCTGGTCGACCGAGAGCACGGCCACCGACGACACGTTGCGGGCCAGCGCCTGCTCCACCGCGGCGAGCCAGGCTTCCGCGCGACGGGCGGGCCAGTCGGTGTAGCCACGATCCTGCATCACCTGCGCGTTCATCACCACGGCGATGCAGGCGCTGGCGTTGTCGACAGGTGCCAGCTGGCGCAGCTGCGCCACGTCGCCGACCGCCCAGGCGTTGGCACGCACGCGCATCAGGTCGAGGTCGGACTCGAGTCGCTCGATGGTCTTCGCGAAGCAGTCGAGGTCGTCGAGCGACGCGTGCTTGAATTCCTTGATCGCGTCGCGCGGCTTTTCGACCTTCACCGACACCGTGGGCTCGGTCACCTCGAGCTTCGACTTGCGCGCCAGCTTCTCGACGGTCGGCCAGATGGCGCCGTTCGTCTCGAAGCCCCGTTTGCGCAGCGCCACTTCGTACAGCGCCGCGGCCGCGAAGATCGGTCGCCAGCCGTTGATGTCGTCGTCCTTGCCGACGTAGCGCTCCTTGAGCGGCACCCAGCGCGCGTAGAGATCCGGCGGCAGGATCTCCTGCAGTCGCTTGCCGTCCGGATTCTTGCGCAGCCCGAGCAGCGACGGGATCAGCGTCACGCCACCGAGGGCGCCCACCTCGGCCTTCATCGTCGGGGGCCGATGACCTCCTGCGACTCGCGCAGCACGGCCTCGAGCTCGGTCGACCGCCACTGCATCTTCTTCGGCAACGGGCCGTACGAGCCCAGGATCCACAACACGTGGTCGTTGCCTGCCGCCGGGCGCGTCACCTTCCACAGGCCGGGGCCGGGCTGCTGGCCGGTGACCAGCACTTCCTCGAGCGGCACGGCGTCCTCCGGCGACGGCGCCACGCCCGCGTCGGGTGACTGCGCACCTGCCACCGAAAGGTGCAGTCCCAGCACCAGGGCCGCCAGACCCGCGCGCACGTGCTGGATGCCTCTTACGCCGCCATGACGGTCGGGCCGCCCTTCGCTTCGGCCCGCTGGTAGGCCGGCCGCGCCCGCATGCGCGCGTGGTACTCGTGCAGCTTCGGATAGCGACCGGCATCGGCGGCGCGCGACAGCAGTGCCTCGACCGCAAAGCTCATCTGGAAATCCGCCATCGTCAGGTCGTCGCCGCAGAACCAGCGATGGCGCGACAGGTGACCCTCGATGAACGCCAGCGCCGACTGCAGGTTCGGATCGATGAGCTGCGCCTGCACCTTGCCGCAGATGGCGCGTGCGATCGGCTTGGCGAAGAACGGCATCGGCCGCTTCGGGATGCTGACGAACACCAGCTTCATCACCAGCCAGTTCATCAGCGAGCCTTCGGCATAGTGCATCCAGTAGCGGCACTGGCGGTACGCAGGAGTGCCAGTGGCAGGCTGCAGGTGCGCCAGCTCGCCCTGTCCCCGGCCGCCGTATTTCTCGACCAGGTACTCGATGATCGCGCCGGACTCGGCGATCACTTCGCCGTCGTCGGTGATCACCGGCGACTTGCCGAGCGGATGGATGGCCTTGAGCTCCGCCGGCGCCAGCCGGGTCGCCGGATCGCGACGGTAGACCTTGAGCTCGTAGGGCACGCCCAGCTCCTCGAGCAACCAGAGGATGCGCTGGGAACGCGAGGTTTCGAGGTGGTGGACGGTCAGCATGGCGGCAGGACCTCGGGTCCGGTCAGTCGGGTCGGCGCAGGGTAGCAGTCCTGCAGCCGCGGACCGCGACTGCGTCGCAATTTCCACATTCCACGATCGCCATAGGTAGATCAGGAGCTGCCGCCGCGAGTAGCGTCGGCGTACAAGGAATTTGCGTCCCGTGTGTCGAGCCCACTGCTGGCCGACGACACCGGGCAGATGGGCGGAGCCCAGTTGGATCCTCCTCCTGTCGGAGGTCCGCCCACCCGGAGCCGGCGCGCATTGTCGCGCCGGCTACGACCCCACCAGCGGCACCACGGCGTCGATCGAGCCGACCGGCTCGTCGGCGAACAACACGCGGATGCGCGGTGCCGGCACGGTGTGCCACTGCGCCTGCGTGACCAGCCACTTGCGCACGAACTCGCCGACCGTCTCACGCGCCGCCTCGCGTTGCATCTGCACGTAGGCCGGCAGCATCGCCTTCTTCGCCAGCTTGGCGGTGATCTCGCGCTCGAGGTCGTCGAGGTCATCGGTCGCGGTGAACGGCAGCAGCACCCAGGTGCCCGACGCTTCTTTTTCGATCCGCGACAGGTCCACGGCCACCGGCAGGCTCGGCTTCACCGGCGGCGCCACCACGGTGAACAGGTCGCGGCTGCGCAGCACCCGCCATTCCGGCGCCAGCTCGATGTGATAGCGATAGACCACCGGCACGCGGATGCGCGGCACGGTCTCGCCCATCGGGATGCCCAGCAACGAGTGCACGAACCGGGTGTCGAACTGCTCGGTGGCCCGGATGCGCGACACCTCGAGCAGGCCGCCCGGCGTCCGCATCACCATGATCTCCTCGGCCGCTGCCGAGCGGATGTCGCCTCGTTCCGAGCTCCACACGCGCAACGACGGGATCCGCATGACCGCCACGGCCAGCGCTGCGCCGACGCACAGCGACGCGAGCGCCACCAGCCAGGTGCGTCCCCGACTCATGGGCGCTCAGGCGCGGCTCGCGACCTGTGCGGTGGCGATCAGCTCGTCGAGCAGCGACAGCGTGGCCGCCCCCGAGCAGGTGAAGGGGTTCAGCTCGGCGCGCTCGCCGTACTTGAGCAGCAGCGACGGGTTCACCTTCGCCAGGTTGACCTGGCCCATGGTCCAGGCGCCGAAGCGCCGCTCACGAATCTCCTCGAAGTTGAGGATGCGCACTTCCTGGTGCCGGCGGTCGCGGGCAATGGTGTTGTACAGCTCGCACACCTCGTCGCGGCCACCCTCCAGCACCTGGATGAACACGTTGTCGCTATAGCAAAGGATGCCGGTGATACCGAGCTGCGGGTTGTGCGCGCGCGACTGCTCGAGGATCGAGTCGTACACGGACACATTCTGTGGCTGGGTGGCGCGGCTGGCGTACAGGAGTCGGACGAGCATGGTCGCCTCAGTCGGTCAGGCTGATGAGGGAAAGGAATTCGCGGCGCAGCGTCGGGTCCTTCAGGAACGAACCGCGCATCACGCTGTTGACCATCTTGGTCTTGTCGTCCTTGACGCCGCGCCAGTGCATGCAGAAGTGATCGGCCTCCATCACCACGGCGAGGCCGTCGGGGCTGACCTTGTTCATCAGCAGGTCGGCCATCTGCGTGATGGCCTCCTCCTGGATCTGCGGCCGGCCCATGATCCACTCGGCGAGCCGCGAGTACTTCGACAGCCCGATCAGGTTGGAGTGCTCGTTCGGCATGATGCCGATCCACAGGCGGCCGAGGATCGGGCAGAAGTGGTGGCTGCAGGCGCTGCGCACGGTGATCGGGCCGACGATCATCAGCTCGTTCAGGTGCTCGGCGTTCGGGAACTCGGTGACAGGCGGCGGAGGCACGTAGCGACCGCGAAACACTTCCTGCAGGTACATCTTGGCGACGCGGCGCGCGGTGTCCTGGGTGTTGTGGTCGCCCTCGGTGTCGATCACCAGGCTTTCGAGCACGCCCTTCATCTTGCCTTCGACCTCGTCGAGCAACTCGTCCATTTCGCCTGGACGCAGGAACTCGGCGATGTTGTCGTTGGCGTGGAAGCGCCGCCGCTCGGCCTCGATCCGCCTGCGGATGCGCAGGGACGCCGGCAGGGCGGCCTCGTCGACGATGGGTTCGGTCGGCTTGCTCATGTTGGTCCGTGGCTTGCTGTCTGCCTCGCAGAGCATACCAGTCCTGCTGTCGCAGCCGCACCGGTCCGGGTACTCTGCCCGGATGACCGGCAACGAGCACCATCGCACGACGGCGACCCGCCCGACTGCGTTCCTGAGCTACGCTCGTGAGGACCAGGCGACGGCGGCGCCGCTGGCCCGTGCCCTCGAGGCCGCGGGCCTCGAAGTGTGGTGGGACACGAAGATCGAAGGCGGGGCGGCGTTCTCGCAGGCCATCCAGGTCGCCCTGGAAAGCAGTGATGCAGTGATCGTGCTCTGGTCGCGCGCGTCGATCGGCTCCGACTGGGTACTGGACGAAGCCGCCACCGGCCGCCAGCTGAAGAAGCTGGTGCCAGTCTCGCTCGACGGGACCGAGCCACCACTCGGGTTTCGCCAGTATCAGGCCATCAAGCTGGCCGGCTGGCACGGCAACGCCGACGCCGACCAGGTCGCCGCCATCGTCCGCTCGGTCGGTGCGGCGGCCGGGCACGCGCTGCACCACTTGCCCCACGCGACGAGCGTGCAGCCGGCGCCGGACCGGATGTCACGACGGCGGCTGCTGATCGGGGCCACGGGCGCAGTCGTGGCCGGCGCCGCGGGCTGGCTGGCATGGCAGCGCGGGCTGCTCGGCGTCCATCGGGCTGCGTCGGGCAACACCGTGGCAGTGCTGCCGTTCGCCAACCTGAGCGGCGACCCTCAGCAGGACTACTTCTCCGACGGGCTCGCCGAGGAAGTGCGTGCCACCCTCGCCCGCAACCTCAACCTGCTGGTGATGGCCCAGGCCTCGTCGGCCCGGTTCCGCGACCGCAACGACGACGCCGTCACCATCGCCGCACAAGCTCGGCGTCGCGTACCTGCTCGACGGCACGGTGCGACGCTCGGGCGAACTGCTGCGCATCACGGCCGACCTGGTCGACGGCGCGACCGGATTCAGCCGCTGGTCGCAGACGTTCGATCGTGGCGTGCGCGACGTGTTCGCGGTGCAGAGCGAGATCGCCGACGCGGTGACCAACGCCCTCGTCGCGCAGGTGGCGCCCGAATCGGTGCCTGCGGCCGGTGGCGGCTCGGTGGCCGCTGCGGGCGGCACCACCAGCGTCGTCGCCTTCGACGCCTACCTGCGCGGTCGCGCGCTCTACGACCTGAGCGTGGACGAGGCTTCGGAACGGGCCGCGCTCGCACAGTTCGACGCCGCGATCGCCGCCGACTCGAACTACGCCGCAGCCCACGCGGCCAGGGCGCGCTCGCTCACCGCGATCGCCAACCAGTTCGGCAAGGCCAGCGAGCTGACGCAGCTGTACGACGCCGCGATCGCCGCGGCACAGCGCGCGATTGCAATTGCCCCGTTGCTGGCCGATGCGCATTCGACCCTGGGCTTCACGCTGTTCCAGGGCCGGCTCGACGCGCGCGCGGCACGCGAGCCGTTCGAGCGCTCGCGCGAGCTCGGGGCCGGTGAAGCCACGGTGCTGGCACGCTACGCGCAGTACAGTGCACGTACGGGCCGCGATGCAGAGGCGACCGAAGCCATGCAACGCGCGCTGGTGCTCGACAAGCTCAACCCGCTGATTCATCGCGCCGCGGGCTCCATCGAGTACGCGGCGCGCCGCTATTCGAGCTCGATCCCGCCGCTGCAGCAGGCGTTGACGATGAATCCGCGCCTGTCGCGCGCCCACGCGGCCATCGGCGATGCAAGGCTGCAGCTGGGTCGCCTGGAGGACGCGCGCAACGAATACGCCGCCGAGCCCGCGCTCGACTTCCAGCGGGCGGGCCTCGCGATTGCGGAACATCGGCTCGGTCGCGTGCAGGCAGCCAGGGCCGCCATGGCGCAGCTGGTCGCCGAGGACGGCGATCGCGTGTTGTACCAGCAGGCGCAGGTGCTCGCGCAATGGGGCGATCGCGACGCCGCGCTGGAGCGCCTCGAGCACGCACTCGGTGTCGGTGATTCCGGACTCATCTACGCGCGCAACGACCCGCTGCTCGATCCGCTGCGTGACGACGCCCGGTTTGCGCGGCTGCTGCACCGGCTGGGTTTCGACTAGATGTCCTCGACACTCGCCCTCGCCGCCCGCGTCATCTCCGAAGGCTTCCTGCCGGCCAAGTCGGCGCTGCTGCAGGGTCCCGGCCAGACCGTCGGCGGTCCCGTGCCGCCGGACCGGCTGCGCGGCATGCTGCTCGGCCTCGCCATCGGCGATGCGCTCGGCAACACCAGCGAAAGCCTCTCGCCGGCGGAGCGCGTTGCGCAGTACGCGGAGATCCGCGACTACCTGCCGAACAGGCACGCCTCCGGCAGTCGCGTGGGCCTGCCCTCGGACGACAGCCAGCTCGCGTTCTGGACCCTCGAGAGCCTGCTCGAGCGCGGCGAGCTCGATCCCGACGACCTCGCGGCGCGCTTTGCCGCGCGCGAAATCTTCGGGCTCGGCCGGTCGGTACGACAGTTCCTCGACAACCGCGCCCAGGGCATCACGCCGTGGTATCGCTGCAGCGCCGAGAGTGCCGGCAATGGCGCACTGATGCGCATTGCCCCGGTGGTGCTGCTGCACGCGCAGGGGCCGAGCGCCGCGCTGTGGCTCGACACGGCACTCGCCTCGATCGTCACGCACCGCGACGCGAGCTCGGTCGCCTCATGCGTCGCGTTCACGGACCTGCTGGCACGCCTGTTGCGGCTCGAAGCACTGCCGACTGCGGAGTGGGTCACGTCCACCTTCCTGGGCACGGTGCGGCAGGTCTGCACCGAAGAGCGCTACCACGCGCGCGGCGGACGCTTCCACGACTGGCACGGCACGTTTCCGGACTACCTCGATGCGGTACTCGGCGAGGCGATGCGGCACGGCTGGGACACACGCGCAGCCTGCGAGGCCTGGCACTCCGGCGCCTACCTGCTCGAGACCGTGCCGAGCGTGCTGTGGATCCTCGCCAATCACCTGCACGACCCGGAAGAAGCCCTGGTCCGCGCCGTGAACGATACGCAGGACAACGACACCGTTGCGGCGATCGTCGGTGCCGCGGTCGGCGCGCTGCACGGCGCCGCGGCACTGCCTGCGCGCTGGCGGATGGGCCTGCTCGGCCGCACCCAGGCGGCAGACGACGGACGGGTGTTCCAGCTGGTGGAGGCCGCGGTCAGGCGGGAGTGGGGTTAGCCACGGGCCGCAGCACTAATGCCCGCCCTGCACCATCAGGCCCTCGGCCCGGAGCGCCTCTGCCAGTCCTTCCTCGATGTCCTCAGCCTGTGCGCGCTTCAGTCCCTGCAGGTGCAACACCGGCCCGGTGAGCACCTCGAGCCCACGCTTCAGGACGCTCCCCGCCGCACGGATCCCCGCCTTGTGCTGATCGAACCTCGCCGCCGGCGAGTATTGGGTTGCGCCCACGTACACACCGTAAGGCCCGCGCGGACTGTCCTCGTAGTCGAGCAGCACGAGGTAGATGTTCGTTCGCCCGCGGCCCGACTTCTCGAACCTTGCCGTCACCTCATACACGAGCGGCAGCCACTCGACATACCGCATCGGCAGCCACTCCGGCACCGACTCCGACGCCGCCCGCCACAAGAGGCCCAGCATCCGCTCGACATTCATCGGCGGCTCGTGCCGCATCCACAACTCGTGCACGCAGTGCGCCCCGGTTACGCCGTCGCGCTCCTCGAGTGACGTCGCGAGGCGCTGCACGACTTCATCCCGCGTGAGCGTTCGCAGCGGGCGCTCACCGGGAAAGGCGCCCCTCTTGCGCGTGATCCGCGTCACGTCTGCTCGATCTCGTCCGCGACGATGGCGAGCACGCGCGGCGCGAATCCCAGGCCGACATGCGTCTCGCTGACTTCGATGTGGCGGACCTGCGGTGACCACTTGTCGATGCACGCCTGCCAGGCCACGACGCCGTCGCGCTTGGAATAGATCGCCGTGACGGGAACGCGCAGCGGTACTGCGTAACGGTCCGCGACGGCTCGTTCCATCTCGGCCAGGTCGTACCCCTGTGACCGATACCATTCGGCCGTGGCCGTGTAACGGGGTCCGCCGATCACCGGGCTGCCGAGCGTAATCACCTTGCGCACCTCGCGAGGATGCTCGCGCGCGTACTCACGGGCGATGTAGCCGCCCAGGCTCCAGCCGACGAGCACCACCGACTGGCCGTGCGCGGCGATCGATTCCTCGACGACAGGCTGCAACTTCGACCGCAGCAGCTTCGCGTCGCCGGTGTTACGTCCCAGCCCCCAGTCGCGGGCGTGATGGCCGCGACGGCGCAGGAACGCCTCCAGGACGCGCATCGACCGAGGGCCGGCCCCGAAACCCGGGCACAGGATGGCCGTGCGCGGCTGCGCGGTCGCGACCCGATTTCATGGCGAACCACGACGGCGCCCAGCGCAGCACGTCGATCGGCAAACGCAGTTCCTGCAGGGTGTCGAGCCTGCCCGGCGGGTCGATCGGTTCGTAGTCGATGGTCATGCCGGCTGCGACGATAGCACTGTGCGCCGCGTCACGTTCGTGGCCCCGGTTATCGGACGCCGATCACGGATGGAGCCGGGCCCAGTGGGGCTTGATGTGCCGGGTGTAAGAACGTTACCGCGCAGGAGCCGCGCGCCGGGAAAGATGTCGCCAGGGCCGCACACCAACGAGGGCAGGAAGCGCGAGCGTTTCATCTCCGGCTGGACCGGCGCCACCGTCGTCGCACTCCTCGCCTACACCGTGGTGGCGATCCTGTTGACCTTCGTCGATGCGCAGGGATCCCGCGCGCTCGAGATCATCAACCTCTATTCCGATTCCCCGGCGTCGATCGTCGCGGCAGTGCTCGCCGCCGCGGCTGCACGCGGCTCATCCAACCCCGCCGCGCGGCGCACCTGGTGGTTCCTCACCGCCGCGCTCGCCAGCTACGGCACCGGCAACCTGCTGCACGCCACGTACTGGCTGTTTGGCATCGACCCCTTCCCGTCTGTCGGCGACGTGTTCTTCGTCGCGTTCTATCCGCTGGTATTCGCTGCCGCGCTGACGGTCGTCCGGGCGGCCGCCGTCCGCGTGCAGTGGGCCCGGCTCGGACTGGACGCGGTGATCCTACTGCTAGGCTTCGGCGGCTTCTTCTGGTACTGCGTGATCGCACCCACGGCCGCGTCGACCAACGAGCCGGACCTGCTGCGGTACGTGCTGGCGCAGGGCTACATCGCGCTCAACTGCGTCGTGCTGCTCGCCTGCGGCGTGCTGTTGATGCATTCCGACTCCGCTCCGATCCCGCGCCGGTCCGTGATGCTGCTGACGCTGGGCTTCTCGTCGATGTCCCTGGCCGACATCGTCTGGGCCATGTCGAAGGTCGGCGGCAGCTACCTGCCAGGTGGCGTCTCGGACGCGATCTACCTGTCGTGCTACGTCTGGCTGGCCGCCGCTGCCCGCGAGCACCTGCGTGGCGCGCCTCCTGCACGGCGCATGCCCAGCGCCTTCAGCAGCGCGCTGGTGCAGGGCATGCCGTACATCGCGATGATGGTGTCGTTCTTCGTACTCGTATACGTCGAGCGCAGCTCGGTATCCACACCCGTGAACATGATGACCGTGATCATCTTCATGGTGACCGCCCTCGTCATGGTGCGCCAGGGGGTACTGCTGCGCGACGACGCGCTGCTGCGCGAGCGGCGGGCCGCCGGCCTGGTCGAGGCGCGCTACGCTTCGCTCATCAAGAACGCCTCCGACGTGATCATGATCGCCGACCACGGGGGCCAGCTGCGGTTCGCCTCCCCCGCTGCCCAGCGCACCTTCGCGATCCATCCGGACGAGCTCGTGGGCCGCAACCTCCTCGACCTGTGGGCCGAGGGAGAGCGCGATCGCGTGGGCGCCTTCCTCACCGAGGTGGCGGCGACTAGCGGGCGCACGATCGGTCCGGTCGAGGCCGTGGTCGAGACCGGCGACCGCCGCAGCACGCTCGAGTGCGTGGGCAGTAACCTCACCGACGATCCGGCCATCGCCGGCCTCGCGCTCAACTTCCGCGACGTCAGCGAACGCAAGGCGCTCGAGGAGCAGTTGCGCAAGCTCGCGTTCCACGACCCGCTCACGCTGCTCGCCAACCGCAGCCTGTTCTGGAACCGGGTCGAGCACGCACTGGCGATTGCGCAGCGCACCCAGCTGCGCGTGGCGGTCATGTTCCTCGACCTCGACGACTTCAAGAACGTCAACGACTCGCTTGGCCACGACACCGGCGATCGCCTGTTGCAGGCGGCGGCGCAGCGACTCGTGAAGTCGACGCGGCCGTCCGACACGGTGGCCCGTCTCGGCGGCGACGAGTTCGCGATCCTGCTCGAAGGCATCGGCAGCGACACCGATGCCGAGCGCATCGCGCTGCCGATTGGCGACGCCTTCAACCAGCCGCTGCTGGTCGACGGGCGCGAGACCGAGGCGTCCGCCAGCATCGGCGTGGCCTGCTCGCGGCCCGGCGACGACGCCGAGCAGCTGCTGCGCAATGCCGATATCGCCATGTACAACGCCAAGGCCGCCGGCAAGGCGCGTCTGGTGGTGTTCCAGCCGCACATGCAGGAGCAGCTGCACGACCGGCTGCGGCTGGAGCAGGACATCGACCTCGCGCTGGCACGCGACGAGTTCTTCCTCGAATTCCAGCCGGTCGTCGACCTGACTCGCCGCGAGCTGCTGGGGGTCGAGGCCCTGCTGCGCTGGAATCACCCACAGCGTGGCATCGTGATGCCCGGTGCCTTCATCCCGATCGCCGAGGAATCGGGCCGGATCGTCGAGCTGGGCCGCCGGGTGCTGGTCGATGCGTGCACCCAGGTTCGTGCGTTGAGCCATTCGATCGCTGCCGGGGATGGCTTGCGCGTGGCGGTCAACATCTCCGGCCGCCACCTGCAACAGGGCAACCTGGTCGAGGACGTGCGTCATGCACTCGCGGTCTCCGGCCTCGAGCCCGGCAGCCTGGTGATCGAGCTCACCGAGAGCACGCTCATGCAGAACACCGAGGTCAACCTGGCGCGACTGCGCGAGCTGAAGGCGCTGGGTGTGCGGCTCGCCATCGACGACTTCGGCGTCGGCTATTCGTCACTCTCCTACCTGCACCGGTTCCCGATCGACATCCTGAAGATCGACCGGGCGTTCGTCAGCCGCATGACCGAACAGAACGGCGGCCCCGAGCTGGCGCGTGCCGTAGTCATGCTGGGCACCACGCTCGGCCTCGAGACGATCGCCGAAGGCATCGAGAACGAGGACCAGGCCAGGACCCTGCTCGATCTCGGCTGCGTCGCGGGCCAGGGATTCCTGTTTGCCAGCTCGAGTTCGCTGGAGGTCGTGGCGAAGACGACGTTCATGGCGTGTCGCGCGCGGCTGCGGGCGGAACGCGCTGCGCACGTCGAACTCACTGCGACCGGGCGCTTCAGGGCCGCGGATCTCTGGGCGGCCTCGGCGGCGGGCTAACCCGGTCGGCGCGACGCATCGACGCGACGCACTGCTCGGCGGTCTCGTGGCTGAAATCGGTGAAGCCGCCACCGTCACCGCGCTGCACTCGTCGCCATTCCCACGGGGCGTACCAGCCGGTCGGCGGGAGACTCCACAGTCCAAGTCGCGCTGATCGGGCCGACGCTTCCCAGGTGCAGTAGTCCGCCTCGCTCAAATACTGGCGGTACGCCCACGCGTGGCCCTGCCGCACCATCCAGCCGTTGATGTTCTCGTCCCCCAGGTAGACCACCGCGACGAGCCGGTCGTATTGGTCCTGGGTCTTCACCTCGAGCGCGACGACTTGCCGGTTGAGCCGCCTGGCGAGCTCGGCATACGCCTCGCGGCCCCACGGCTGGCTCTTCTCCGGGGCGTCGATGGCGTCGAAGCGCACGGTAATCGGGCCGGAGCCGATCTGGACCCTGATCGTATCGCCGTCGGTGACGCTGAGGACGTTGCCGACGAGGAATGGCTGCTCAGCGGCCGGGGCCGGCGTCACGCAAGCGCTCAGGCCGAACGCGAGGGCCAGGCAAATTGGAACGAGGAACGGTCGCCGGGGTTTGCCCATCGGTTGTGTGCACGCTGCAGGCTGGGGGGACGTCGGCACGGCGATTGACGCCATCAATCTAACTCATAGAAAAGATCAGTTTTTGAATATCTGGCCGATCAACCATAGTGCGCCTGCCCAAGTTGCTTCCATCGCAATCCAGGAGTGCTTTTGCATGCGTACCAACACCTCACGCCTCGCGACCACCGTGGCGCTCGTCGCTGCAGCGGCAGCCCTGTCGCCGGTCGCGATGTCGAGCGCCGCCGCCCCGGCGGGCCAGCCGATGTCGAACCAGGACTGGTGGCCCGAACGTCTCGACCTCAGGCCGCTGCGCCAGCATGCGGTCACGTCCAACCCGATGGGCGCCAACTTCAACTACGCCGAGGAATTCAAGAAGCTCGACCTCGAGGCCGTCAAGGCGGACATCAAGGCGTTGATGACCACTTCGCAGGACTGGTGGCCCGCGGACTACGGCCACTACGGCCCCTTCATGATCCGGATGGCCTGGCACAGCGCGGGCACGTACCGCACGTTCGACGGCCGCGGCGGCGCGGATGGCGGCCAGCAGCGCTTCGAGCCGCTCAACAGCTGGCCCGACAACGTCAGCCTGGACAAGGCGCGGCGCCTGCTGTGGCCGATCAAGCAGAAGTACGGCAGCCAGATTTCCTGGGCCGACCTGATGGTGCTGACGGGCAACGTCGCGCTGGAGTCGATGGGCTTCAAGACGTTCGGCTTTGCCGGCGGGCGCATCGACGACTGGGAAGCCGACATGACCTACTGGGGCCCGGAGCGCAAGTTCCTCGCGGACGAGCGCTACAGCGGCAACCGCGAGCTGAAGCGCCCGCTGGCCGCCGTGCAGATGGGCCTGATCTACGTGAATCCGGAGGGGCCGAACGGCAACCCGGATCCGCTCGCGGCCGCGAAGGACATCCGTGAGACCTTCGGTCGCATGGCGATGAACGACGAGGAGACCGTGGCGCTGATCGCCGGCGGGCACACTTTCGGCAAGGCCCACGGTGCCTACGACCCGGCCAAGTGCCTGGGCGCAGAGCCCGCCGCTGCCGGCCTCGAGCAGCAGGGTTTCGGCTGGGAGAACAAGTGCGGTCGCGGCAACGCCGGCGACACCATCACCAGCGGCCTCGAAGGCGCCTGGACTTCCAATCCGATTGCCTGGACGACGCAGTACCTGGACAACCTGTTCGCGTTCGACTGGGTGCAGACCAAGAGCCCGGCCGGCGCGATCCAGTGGGTGCCCAGCGACAAGAACGCGGCCGTCATGGTGCCGGATGCGCACGATCCGTCGAAGCGGCACGCAGCCGATCATGTTCACGACCGACCTCTCGCTGAAGTTCGACCCGAGCTACAGCAAGA
>CAVSUM010000003.1:0-137785 GCA_963731105.1 uncultured Gammaproteobacteria bacterium | reverse complement strand
TCTTCGCCGTGTACTTCTGCTTGAGCGCCTCGCGTTCCTTCTCGATGGCCATCTTTTCCTTGAGCAGAGCGGCCGCGTCGGCGTCGGTCATGCCGTCGTACTTCTCGGCGAAATGGTTCACGTTGGCGAGGAAACGATCCTGGAGGGGTTTCTTCTTCGCCTGGTACTCGTTGAAGATCGGCCAGAACTTCGCGCTCTCTTCCTCGGTCAGGCCGAGGTTCGGCAGCGTACAGGGCCTTGACGTCCGTGTTGACCTGCTTGAGCAGGATCTGCTCGTCCGAAGCGAGCCCGGTGTCCTGCGCGTGCAGCGCCGGTGCGAACGAGGTGACGAAGAGCGCAATCGCCAGGGGGGCGAATCTCATGTGAATGACCTGCCTTGTTGGTTGACTTGTCTTGGGGTGGGCCGGCACGCCATGCCGTCGCCCAAAGGCGGCTAGAATCCGCCCGTGGACACGCACCCTGTGCCCGACTTGCACGAAATCATAGCTGAAGTGGCCGGGTACCTGCTTGCCACCGGGACGGCACGCTCGTGACCGCCGAATCCTGCACCGGCGGCTGGATCGCCAAGGCCTGCACCGACCGGCCGGGCAGTTCCCAATGGTTCCGGGGCGGCGCGGTGGTCTACACCGACGAACTGAAGATCGCGCTGCTCGGCGTACAGCCGCGAACGCTGGCGGGCCACGGGGCCGTGAGCGAGGCCACGGTCCGCGCGATGGCCTGCGGTGCGCTCGAGCGGCTCGGGGGCGATGTCGCCGTGGCCGTGAGCGGCATCGCTGGACCCGATGGCGGGACGCCCGACAAGCCCGTCGGCACGGTCTGGTTCGCCTGGGCGGCGCGCGCTCCGGGCGGCGGCACCGAGGTACGCGCCGCCGTGCACCTGTTGGCAGGGAACCGCGAGCAGGTGCGACGGCAGGCCGTCGTTGCCGCCCTGCGCGGAGTCCTCGGCTCGTGAGCGGCGAGAACCTGTTGGCGCAGCCGCGCCCGGAGCGCACCCACCGGCTGTTCTTCGCGCTCTGGCCGGACGAGCCGCTGCGCACCGCGCTGGCCCCGCGCATCCGGGCGCTGCAGCCGGCCGGCGTCGGGCGCGCGCAACGCCCGGACCAGTGGCACGTCACGCTCGAGTTCCTGGGGTCGGTGCCGGCCTCGCGAGTCGCTGCCGCGCGTGACGCGGCGGCACAGGTGCACGCGAGCCCGAGTGAATTGCGGTTCGACGCGGTCGAGTTCTGGCGCCGGCCGGAGGTCTTGTGCCTCGTGGCACGCGAGGTGCCGCCGCCGCTCGCCGACCTGGTGGCGCAACTGCGGGTCGCGCTCGCCGCGCAGGGGTTCGAGCCCGAGACACGGCCGTTCCGCGCCCACGTCACTCTGGCGCGCAAGGTCACGCAGCCGGTGCCGACGGCGCCGTTCGAACCGCTGGGCTGGCCGGTGGCGGAGTTCGCGCTGGTCGAGTCGATCACCGATCGCTCTGGATCGATCTACACCCCGCTCGCGTCCTGGCCGCTGCACGCCTGACGCCGGGGCGCGCAGCCTGGCTCACGCCATGAGCCTGCCATGCGAGAAATTGCTGATTCCGCTCAATTTTTCACCCTGCGGGAGCGGGGTCGCTGTGGAATAATGCGCCCCTTCCCGGATCCCACCCATTTCCGAACGAGCCCGTACGGCTCCACGAGCAGAGCAATGGAAGACAATCGCAAGAAGGCGCTGGTCGCCGCGCTGGGACAGATCGAAAAGCAGTTCGGCAAGGGCTCGGTGATGCGCCTCGGCGACGCCAGCGCCACCTACGACGTCGAGACCGTGTCCACGGGCTCGCTGGGGCTCGACATCGCGCTCGGCGTGGGCGGCCTGCCGAAGGGCCGCGTGGTCGAGATCTACGGGCCGGAATCCTCGGGCAAGACCACGCTCGCGCTGACGGTCGTCGCCGAGGTGCAGCGCCAGGGCGGCACGGCCGCGTTCGTCGACGCCGAGCACGCGCTCGACCCGGCCTACGCCGAGAAGCTCGGCGTCAACGTGACCGACCTGCTGGTCTCGCAGCCGGACAACGGCGAGCAGGCGCTCGAGATCACCGACATGCTGGTGCGCTCGAACGCGGTGGACATCGTCGTGGTCGACTCGGTGGCGGCGCTCACGCCCAAGGCCGAGATCGAGGGCGAAATGGGCGAGATGCAGATGGGCGCGCAGGCGCGCCTCATGTCGCAGGCGCTGCGCAAGCTCACCGGCAACATCAAGCGCTCGAACACCATCGTGGTGTTCATCAACCAGATCCGCATGAAGATCGGCGTGATGTTCGGCAACCCCGAGACGACCACCGGCGGCAACGCGCTCAAGTTCTACGCCTCGGTGCGGCTCGACATCCGCCGCATCGGCGCCATCAAGGTGGGCGACGAGGTGGTCGGCAACCAGACCCGCGTCAAGGTGGTGAAGAACAAGGTCGCGCCGCCGTTCCGCGAGGCCGAGTTCGAGATCATGTACGGCACCGGCATCTCGCGCGAAGGCGAGATCATCGAGATCGGCGTGGCACAGAACCTGGTCGAGAAGTCGGGCTCCTGGTACAGCTACAAGGGCGAGCGCATCGGGCAGGGCAAGGACAACGTCCGCGGCTACCTGCAGCAGCATCCCGAGACCGCGCGCGAGATCGAGGACGCGATCCGCGCCCGCGTGCTGCCCGCGCGCAAGGGCGAGGCGGCCAAGGGTGCGGCGACCGAGGAAGCCTGACGCCGACGCGGCCGGGGCAGACGAGCGCACGGTACGTACCGCTGCGCTCGCGCTGCTGGCGGGCCGCGATTTCGGTTGCACGGAACTCGCCCGGCGTCTCGAGCGGCGCGGCTACCCGTCCGGGGTGGTCGCCGCCGTGGTCGACGGGCTGGTGGCCGAGCGGCTGCTGAGCGACACCCGCTACGTCGAGCAGTTCATCCGCCAGCACGCAGGGCGCGGCCGCGGGCCGGTGCGCATCCGTGCCGACCTGCGCGAGCGCGGCGTGCCGGACGACGAGGTCGAGGCCGGCCTCCTCGCTGCCGGCGAGGACTGGGCCGGGCTGGCGCGCGAGGCGCGCCGGCGGCGCTTCGGGGTGTCGCCGCCCGGCGACTACCCGGAACGTGCAAGACAGGCACGCTTCCTCCAATATCGAGGGTTTACCGGCGAGCAGATCCGGACCGCACTCGGCCCGGACGAAGACATCGAACCATGAGCAATCAACGCGTACCGACCAGGCAGATGAGCAGTGCGGAACTCCGCAAGGCGTTCCTCGATTTCTTCCAGGGCCACGGCCACGCCGTGGTGCCGTCGAGCTCGCTCGTGCCGGGCAACGACCCGACGCTGCTCTTCACCAACGCCGGCATGGTCCAGTTCAAGGACGTGTTCCTGGGCAAGGACCACCGCAGCTACACCCGGGCCGCAAGCTCGCAGCGCTGCGTGCGCGCCGGCGGCAAGCACAACGACCTCGAGAACGTGGGCTACACGTCGCGCCACCACACGTTCTTCGAGATGCTCGGCAACTTCAGCTTCGGCGACTACTTCAAGCACGAGGCGATCCGCTACGCGTGGGACTTCGTCACCGGCACGCTCGGCATCCCGGCCGAGCGCCTGTGGGTCACGGTGTACGAGGAGGACGACGGCGCCGCCGAGATCTGGCTGAAGGAGATCGGCATCGATCCGGCGCGCTTCACGCGGCTCGGCGCGAAGTCGAACTTCTGGGCGATGGGCGACACCGGGCCCTGCGGGCCGTGCACCGAGATCTTCTACGACCACGGCCCCGGCATCGAGGGCGGCCCGCCGGGCTCGCCCGACGAGGACGGCGACCGCTACGTCGAGATCTGGAACCTCGTGTTCATGCAGTACGATCGCGCGGCCGACGGCAAGCTGTCGCCGCTGCCGAAGCCGTCGGTGGACACCGGCATGGGCCTCGAGCGCGTCGCAGCCGTGATGCAGGGCGTGCACAGCAACTACGACATCGACCTGTTCCGCGCGTTGATCGAGGCCGCGGCCCGGCAGACCGGCACCACCGACCTCACGGCCAGCTCGCTGCGCGTCATCGCCGACCACATCCGGGCGAGCGCGTTCCTGGTCGCCGACGGCGTGCTGCCCTCGAACGAAGGCCGCGGCTACGTGCTGCGGCGGGTCATCCGCCGCGCCATCCGCCACGGCTTCATGCTCGGCCAGCGCGAGCCGTTCTTCCACAAGATCGTCGCCACGCTCGAGCAGGTGATGGGCGAGGCGTATCCCGAGCTCACTGCGCAGCGCGCGCACATCGAGCGCGTGCTCGAGCAGGAGGAACTGCGGTTCGCCGAGACGCTGGCGCAGGGCATGGCGCTGCTCGACGGCGCGATCGGCAAGCTGCGGGCCAGCAGATCCCCGGCGAGACGGTGTTCCGCCTGTACGATACCTTCGGCTTTCCGCTGGACCTCACCAACGACATCGCGCGCGAGCGTGGCCTCACCATCGACGAGGCGGGCTTCGAGGCGGCGATGGACGAGCAGCGGGCGCGGGCGCGGGCTGCGAGCAAGTTCGGCGTCGACCTGCGCGCGGGCGTGAAGATCGAGGGCCAGACCGCATTCACCGGCTACGAGGGCGAGCAGGCCACGGGGCGCGTGGTGGAGCTGTTGCGCGGCCAGCAGCGAGTCGCGGAGCTGCAGGTGGGCGAGGAGGGGCAGGTGGTGCTCGACGCCACGCCGTTCTACGCCGAGAGCGGTGGCCAGGTCGGCGACCAGGGCGTGCTGGCGGCGGGCGCGGTGCGCTTCGTGGTGACCGATACGCAGAAACTCGGCAAGGTGCACCTGCACGTCGGGCGACTCGAGGGCGGCAAGCTGCGCGTCGGCGATGCCGTGACGGCCGAGGTCGATCACGCGCTGCGCCAGGCAACGCGCCGCAACCACTCCGCCACGCACCTGCTGCATGCAGCGCTGCGCAAGGTGCTCGGGACTCCACGTCACGCAGAAGGGCTCGCTGGTGGCGCCTGACCGGCTGCGCTTCGACTTCGCGCATTACTCCGCGGTCACGCCCGACGAGCTGCGCGAAATCGAGCGACTGGTGAACGCGGAGATCCGTGCCAACGCCGCGGCCGAGACGCGCCTGATGAACTTCGACGCCGCCGTCGCGGCGGGTGCGATGGCGCTGTTCGGCGAGAAGTACGACGACGAGGTGCGCGTGCTGCGCATCGGCGAATTCTCCACCGAGCTCTGCGGTGGCACGCACGTGAGCCGCGCGGGCGACATCGGCCTGTTCAAGATCCTGGCCGAGGGTGGCGTCGCCGCCGGCGTGCGCCGCATCGAGGCCGTGACCGGCGAGGGTGCGTTCGACCACGTGCTCGAGACCGAGCACCGCCTGCGCGACGTGGCGGGGCTGGTGCGCGGCTCGCGCGACGACGTCGAGGAAAAGGTGCGCCAGCTGATCGAGCGCAGCCGCCAGCTGGAGAAGGAAATCGCCCAGCTCAAGGACAAGCTCGCCAGTGGCCGCGGCAAGGATCTCGCCGCCGACGCCGAGACCATTGCGGGCATCAAGGTGATCGCGACCAGCGTCGAAGGTGCGGACGCCGCGGCCTTGCGCAACGCGGTGGACCAGCTGAAGAGCCAGCTCGGCACCGCGGTGATCGTGCTCGGCAGCGCGGGCGCGGACGGCAAGGTCACGCTCATCGCGGGCGTCACCGCCGATGCCACGGCAAAGGTGAAGGCCGGCGACGTGGTCAACTTCGTGGCGCAGCAGGTCGGCGGTCGCGGCGGCGGCCGGGCGGACATGGCCCAGGCGGGCGGCACCGATCCCAGCCGGCTCGTGGACGCGCTGCAATCGGTTGCAGGCTGGGTCCGGGAGCGGCTCGACGGCTGAGTCGTGGTCCGGCTGGACCATCGGTGCGCAGATTCGCACCTGCGGCGGTGCTTTTCATTCCGTCAGCGCTGATTTTTTTTGCAGCGAAGCGTATCGTTGCCCGACGCACACGCCGGTCACGCTTGGGCTGGTGAATGGCGGGGGTGCAGCCGAGTCAGCCGGGGCCTGGATAACAAGCCGGAGATTCGCTGCCGCTGGTCGACCCCGCGGGGTGGGTTCCAGGGGTCGACGGACAGATGATCAGGCCTCGCAGGCCAGGAGCAAAAGGATGTTGATTCTCACCAGGCGCGTGGGCGAGACCGTCATGATCGGCAATGACGTGACGGTGACGATCCTCGGCGTCAAGGGCAACCAGGTTCGTGTCGGGGTGAACGCGCCGCGTGACGTGGCCGTGCACCGCGAAGAGATCTACGAGCGCATCAAGCGCGAAGAGCAGGAAGGCGACAGCCGCCCCGCGCCGGGCGGCAACGGCCACGGCTCGTTTCCGTGACGAGTTGAGCCCGGACGATCCGTCCCGGCGACCCAATCCAGACTTTTGGCCGCGATCCCCGGCGGTGGCGCTTTACGCGGCGCCGCCGGGCCGCTATCCTTCGCGGCTCTCTGCAGACCGGAGAGATGGCCGAGTGGTCGAAGGCGCGCCCCTGCTAAGGGCGTAAGGGTCAAAAGCCCTTCGAGGGTTCGAATCCCTCTCTCTCCGCCAGTACAATTGCTGTCAGTACGCGCCCGTAGCTCAGTTGGATAGAGTGTCTGGCTACGAACCAGAAGGTCGGGAGTTCGAATCTCTCCGGGCGCGCCAGTGAAACGAAAAAGGCCCCTCCAGTCGGAGGGACCTTTTTGTTTCACCGGCTTCACCCGGAGTGCTTTGAGAACTCCCGACGACGTCGGGAGGTCGACTACCGCGCGTCCGCGCGGTAGGACATCGCGGCATCGCGGGGCACGAGCGATTCCGCGATGGCCCCAACGGGGCGGCCGAGTAGCGGAGCGGGGCCGCCATCTCTCCGGGCGCGCCAGCCGCTTCCGCTGTGTCCCGATATCCGGTACGCGGTTTCCGTCGGCGCGCGCTGCCGCGCAAGCCTGCTAACGTGGGCCA
Source organism: uncultured Gammaproteobacteria bacterium (assembly GCA_963731105.1). Taxonomy (GTDB): domain Bacteria; phylum Pseudomonadota; class Gammaproteobacteria; order Steroidobacterales; family Steroidobacteraceae; genus RPQJ01. The sequence continues at coordinate 130,884 of CAVSUM010000003.1, read as the reverse complement.
GTGAGAAAGTCGCCAGGTGAGTTGCTGAGCGTCGTCGCTGCCCCGATTTCCCACGCCCGCAGCTGGGGACGCGCGGTCGCCGTGGCACTGATCTGCGTCTCCCTGGCGCTGCTGTTGTCCGTAGATGAGGTCTACGATGGCCTGCAGCGGGCGCTGTCCGCCGCCGAGCCGCTGATTGCCGGGCACCCGTACCTGGGTGCCGTCGCGTTTGTGTTGCTTGCCGCCATTTCGGCAGTCCTCGCGTTCTTCTCCAGCGCGCTGCTGTTGCCGGTGGCCGTGTTCACTTGGGGCAGCACGGTCACCCTGGCCCTGCTCTGGCTCGGTTGGCTGCTGGGCGGCATCGGCACCTATGCGCTGGGTCGCGTGTTGCGCAGGCCGCGGTCGACGGCACAAAAGACCCCGAGCCAGTTTGATTTCTACCTGCAGCGCATCCCGGGCGAGGCCACGTTTGCCCTGGTTCTGCTGCTGTACCTTGCCTTGCCTTCGGAAATTCCCGGCTACGTGTGCGGGTATCTCGGCGTGCGCCTGCGCACCTTCCTCGCGGCATTGGCCGTGGCGGAGCTGCCTTACGCCGTCGGCGCCGTGTTGCTGGCCGACGGTGCGGTCAATCGCCACATCGGCTGGCTGGTGTCGCTCGGAATGATCGGCGCTGCGCTCAGCCTGTATGCCTTGCGGGTCCTGCACAGGCGGCTCGATCCGGAGCCATCCCGCTAGCAGGCACGGTATCAGCCGTGGTCGTGGAATTCCTGTCCCAGCATCTCGGGCGTGATGAGCACCGCTCCCCGCGGCGTCACGTGAAATCGCGCCGCGTCCGCGGCTCGGTCGAGGCCCGCGGTGAAATCGTCCGGCAGGACGCAGAACTTGTCGACGATGGCGCGGCGCAGCCTGACGTTGCGGCCGACGCGGACCTTGGGCAACAGCACCGAGTCCTCGACGACGGATCCGTGCTCCACGGTGACGTCGGTGAAGAGCAGGGAACGGATCACCGAGGCGCCACTCACGATGCAACCGCTGGATACCAGTGCATCCAGCGTCTGGCCGCGCGGGTCGGCGCTTTCGAAGACGAACTTGGCGGGTGGCTGGTGCTCCTCGAGCGTGCGGATCGGCCACTGCTCGTCGTACATGTTGAGTTCCGGATGCACCCGGGCCAGGTCCAGATTGGCCTCCAGGTATGCATCGACGGTGCCGACGTCCCGCCAGTATGGGTGCCCGTCCACCATGTTGACGCAGCTGTCGGCAAAGCGATGCGCGTAGACGCGCGCGCCGTCGCGCAACAATCGCGGCACGACGTCCCGGCCGAAATCGTGCGACGAGTCGGCGTCGTGTGCATCGGCGCGCAGGTAGCCGTAGAGCTGCTCGGCATTGAAGACGTAGATACCCATGCTGACCAGCGCGCGCGAGGGATCGCCGGGTGCATGCATGGGCTCAGCCGGCTTCTCGACGAACTCGCGCACCCGCCCGTCATCGTCCATGCGCATGACGCCGAACGCCGAGGCCGAATCCAGCGGCACCGCGAGGCAGGGGATCGAGACATCCGCACCGCGCTCGACGTGCTCGGCCAGCATGACCCCGTAATCCATCTTGTAGACGTGGTCACCGGCCAGCACGAGCACGAAGCGGGGCGACTGCATGCGCAGGATGTCGAGGTTCTGGTACAGGGCATCCGCCGTGCCGGCGTACCAGCCTTCCCGCAGCCGCTGCTGGGCGGGGAGGACGTCGACGAATTCCTGCAGGGCGGCATCCAGGAAGTTCCACCCACGCTGCAGGTGCTGGATCAGGCTGTGGGCCTTGTACTGGGTGGCAACCCCGATCCGGCGGATGCCGGAATTGATGCAGTTGCTGAGCGCGAAGTCGATGATGCGGTGCTTGCCCCCGAACGGCACGGCCGGCTTGGACCGCCAGTCGGTCAGTTGCTGCAGCCGGGACCCGCGTCCGCCCGCCAGGATCACCGCATAAGTGTCGCGCACGATCGGCGTGATCGCCGGCCGGCGCCGATGTTCGCCGGCGAAGGTCGGGAGGTGGAAGCGGCCCGTGTCGCTGGTGGAATTGACGTCGTTCATGTGACTCATGGCTTTCGACCATCGCTCGGCACGGGGAGTTCACTGGTCGCGATGCTATGGTTCAATCGCGGACCGAGTTACCGCGCTTCAGCCAAAGAGGGGCCTCCAGGTGTACGAGCCCAAGCCACATCCACCCCTTCCTCGCCGTCAGTTCGTCAAGCGACTGCTGCTGCACGTCACCGCGGCGCTCGGCCTGTTCCTGGTTTCACTCGTGCCCGGCATGGCGGGCTACGAGTACTTCGAGCACCTGCCATGGCGCGACGCGTTCCTGAATGCCGCGATGCTCATGGGCGGAATGGGCCCCGTGGACGCGCCGCGGACGGACGGGGGCAAGCTGTTTGCCGGCGTGTATGCGCTGTACGCGGGACTGGTGTTCCTGGTCGGCGCGGGCCTCATCTTCGCGCCGGTGGTGCACCGCGTCCTGCACAAGTTCCACTGGGAGCAGTAACTGCACGGCGATTGATTGCGTCGCGTCAAGCCGTCTAACCCAGGGACAGGACCACCCGTCCGACTCCCGGGGCACCTCATGCAGCTCAGTTCTCCGTTCCGCGCCGCGCGCACCATCGCGCTGGTGGTCGCCGCATTGCTCGCTCTCAGCGCCTGCGGTGGGGGCGGCGGCAGTTCAGGGGATGCCGGCGCCGGCGGTGTGACGGGTGGGGATACGGGGAGCGGTACCGGGGGCGGGACGGGTTCGACCGCGTCCTACAAGATCCTCGGCGCCAACGATCTCGGCATGCACTGCGTCGATGCGGATTTCTCCGTCTTTTCGATCCTGCCGCCCTACAACGTCGTGAACGCGCAGGTCCTGCGCACGGATGCGAGCGGCAAGCCGGCGCTGCAGGGCGACGGCGCCGTGGCCCTGCGCTACTCGGCGGTGGCCGACCCGAACGGCTCGATCAACAGCCGCAGCCAGGACAAGACCAACTTCTGGCGCTACGCGGCGCGCACCTACGGCGCCAACCTGCAGCCGGGCCAGGGACTCAAGGGCCTGTACATGCCGGCGGAAGCGACCACCGCCCAGCAGACGTCGTTTGCGTGGCACGCCGGCAACGGCCTGTTCAAGGCGGAAGGCATCCCGATCGTGCCGGTCGACGATGCGGGCCGCATCAATCGCTACCCGCTGCTGCGACTCACGGCGACGGACAAGGCCAGCGGCCAGTCACTCGCGACCCTCGACATCGTGCTCCCCGTGTCCGAGGAGACGACCTGTTCCGACTGTCACGCGACCGGTACCGCGGCGGCGCGGGCCGCCGGCATCGCGTGGTCCACGGCGGGCGACCTCGAAGTGCAGTCGCGCGAGAATGTGCTGCTGCTCCACGATAGCCGGCGAGGCACGAGCCTGTTCGCCTCCAGGCCGGTGCTGTGCGCGGCCTGTCACTACTCGGCCGCACTCGATCTCGCCGGCACCGGGCCGTCGGGGACCCAGGTCGGTCGCCCCACGATGTCCGCCGCCATGCATGCGTATCACGCCAGCAGGATGCGCGATGCCACGGGCGCCCCGCTGGCCGATCGCTGGGTCGCGCAGGGCGGCCTGCCGCCGTCGCCGGCAACCCAGGCCTGCTACTCCTGCCATCCGGGCCGCTCGACGCAGTGCCTGCGTGGCGCGATGACCGACACCGTCACCTGCCAGAACTGCCACGGCGGCATGGGCGCCGTCGGCGGCGCAGCGTCACTCGCAGCGGGCGGCAGCATCGACGGTCAGAACGACGGCAAGGCGCGACGGCCCTGGGTCGACTTGCCGCGTTGCCAGTCGTGCCACACCGGCGACGCCGCGAACCACCTCACGCTGGCGGACGCATCGCTGATGGCGGCAGACGGCATCCGCACGCTGGTCGCGTTCGACAGCGCAGATGCGGCGGCCTCGCCGCGCAAGGCGTCGAACACCCGCTTCGCGGAGAACGCCAACTCGCTGTTCCGCTACAGCAAGGGGCACGGCGGCGTGGCCTGCGAGGGATGCCACAACAGCACTCACGCCATCTGGCCCAACGATACCGTTGCGCACAACGACAACGTCGCGCCGCAGCAGCTGCAGGGGCATACGGGCACGATCGTGGAATGCACGACCTGCCACGGCGCCGGAACGCTGGCCGCGTCGCTCGACGGTCCCCACGGCATGCACGTCGTCAACGACGCGCGCTGGCGGCAGGGCGGCCACGGATCCCTCGCCGAGCGCAACCGCCAGGCCTGTGCGGCCTGCCACGGCACGACTTTCCGCGGTACGGTGCTGTCGCGCACGGCCGCGCAGCGCAGCTGGGGTTCACGCACGGTAGCCAGGGGCGTCGCGGTGGGCTGCTACGACTGCCACAATGGCCCGAACGGCGGGGACTGATCCCGCGGCACGCCAACCGGGCGCGGTCCGCGCTACAGTACGGACCCATGTGAGCTGCAGCAGGTCGCCACGTGACCCTCCCGGACCACCAACTGACCATGACCGTGCTGATGACGCCCGACACCGCCAACTTCGCGGGCAACGTGCACGGCGGCACGATCCTCAAGCTGCTCGACCAGGTGGCCTACGCCTGCGCGAGCCGCTATGCCGGGAGTTACGTGGTGACGCTGAGCGTCGACCAGGTGACCTTCCGCCAGCCGATCTACGTCGGCGAACTGGTGACGTTCCTCGCCTCCGTGAACTACACCGGCACCTCGTCGATGGAGGTCGGCATCAAGGTGATCGCGGAGAACGTGCGCGAGAAGTCGGTGCGTCACGTCAACAGCTGCTTCTTCACCATGGTCGCGCTGGACGACGCCGGCAAGCCAGCGCCCGTGCCGCCGCTGATGCTGCAGACTCCCGAGGATCACCGCCGGCATTCGCTCGCCGAGGCGCGCCGCGCGATGCGCCACGACATGGAGCAGAAGTTCGCCGCGATGCGCAACCTGCGGGACACCGCCGCGCAGTGAGCGCGACGCGGGCTAGCTCGCGCTGAACCGCGCCTTGGCCTTGCGCACCAGCTCGACAAAGCGCGGGTGGCCGCGCAGCGGATCGAGATCCGTGTCGTTGTCGAGCCACACCAGCCAACCCTGCGAAGCCTTGTCGATCACGCTCGCCAGCAGGTCGAGCGCATCGTCGATCTCCCGCAGGCGCGCCAGTGCACAGACGAAATTGAAGTGCAGGATCGTGTTGTCGGGATCGAGCAGCATGCCGCGCTCGATCCACTCCTTGGCGCGCTCGGCCTCACCGAGTTCCGCGAGCAGGGTCGCGCCGTAGCCGAGTGCGCGGCCGTGGTCCGGCTCCACGGCAATGACCTTCTCGACGCGCGCCAGCGCCCGGCGCGACGCCTCGTGCGAGCCGGCGACGTCGCCCTTGGCGATGTAGCACTGCGGCGCGAAGCTGGCGGCGACGAACTCGGTCTCGACGACTGCGGCTGCCTTCTCGAAGTAGCGCACGGCGTCGTCGTAGCGGCGCAGGGCCATGCTGCACATGCCGGCGACGCGATTGCCCTCGTAGGAGTCGGGATCGAGGCGCAGCGCGGCTTCGCAGGCTTCGAGCCCAACTTCGTAATGACCCTGGCCCTGGTGCGCGGCGCCCAGCGCGGCGTGCGCGTCGGCGAGCTTCGGGTCGAGTGCGATGGCACGGCTGGCCGCTTCCTGGCCATCCTCGGGGCAGGCGCTGCGGCGGTGCATGTCCCACTGCGCGATCGCCATGGTGGCCCACGGCGCCGCGTAGGACGGGTCCAGCTCCACGGCGCGCTTGCACAGGCGGACGATGATCTCCTGGTGCCGCTCATTGCCCATGACGCTGAACTGGCGGGCCATCAGGTAGAACTTGTACGCCTTGACGTTGGTGGTCGCGCGCTGCTCGAGGGCGAGCTTCTCCTCGGGCAGCAGCGTGAGCTTCAGGGCTGCGACGATGGCCTTCGAGATCTCGTCCTGCAGCGCGAAAATGTCCTTGAGGTCGCGGTCGTAGCGGTCGCCCCACACCTGCGCGTCGTTCGCGGCGTTCACCAGCTGCGCGGTGATGCGCACGCGCTCGCCGGCCTTGCGCACGCTGCCGACCAGCACGTAGGCGGCCTTGGTCTGCCGCCCGATCTCGGCGACGCCGCCGGTGGCGCCCTTGAACGAGAACGCCATGTTGCGCGAGACGATCGACAGCGCCGACACCTTGCCGAGGTCGGTGATGATGTCCTCGGTGATGCCGTCGGAAAAATACTCCTGCTCCGGGTCGCCGCTCATGTTGGCGAACGGCAGCACGCAGATGCTCACCTCCGACTTGCGGCCGCCGGTCGTGGCAGGCTGGGACCGCCTTCTTCGGCGTGCCGAGCTTGGCCTCGAGCGCCTTGCGCAGCCCCTTGAATTGCGCGCCCTGCGGGTCGTTGCCCCAATCGTCCAGGTCGGTCGTGTGCAACGCGCGGAAGTCGATCGGCAGCCGTGCGTTGTCGAAGCGCACCGGCACGAGCACGCCGCGGTCGGCGGCGTCACGCGCTTCGCCGCGCACCCAGCGTGAATCGACCGACTGCGGCGTCCAGACCACGACCAGCGTGCGCGCCGACTCCAGCTCGCGGGAGATCAGCGAGTCGAATTCCTCGCCCGGGGTGATCTCCGGGTCCCACCAGACGGACCAGCCCTCGGCCTCGAGCGCCGCCACGAGCGGCGCTACGCGGTCCTTGTCCTGCCTGGAATAGGAAACGAAGATGTCGGCCATCCCCCGGATCTTGCACGGCACCCGGCCGGCCGACAAGGGCCAGCCGTCCTGTAATGCCGTAAGCTGCGCCCGTCGCCCCGTGACCAGCGGGGCCGGAGCACGGCATGTCGCCAGGCAAGCTCGGGTTGGTGCCGCGAATCATGATCGGCGTGCTGCTCGGCGCCGTGCTCGGCGTGCTGGCGCCGGGCGTCGCCGAGCCACTCGGCCTGCTCGGGCGCCTGTTCGTCGCGATGCTCAAGGCCGTGGCACCCTTGCTGGTCATGGTGCTGGTGATGTCCGCCATCGCCAACCGCCACGAGTCGGGGCTCGATGGTCGCAAGGTGCTGCTCACCATGCTGCTGTACGCCGTCGGCACGGTATCCGCCGCGGTGCTCGCGCTCGGCATGAGCGCGTTGTTCCCGCAGGTCATCGCGTTGCGCGACGTGGCCGAGGGTGCCCCGCCCACGGCGGTGAGCGCGGTGCTGGGCGACGTGCTGTTCAAGCTGGTGGACAACCCGGTCAACGCGCTGCTGACCGGCAATTTCCTGGGCTGCCTTACCTGGGCGGTGCTGCTCGGTGTCAGCTTCCGCAAGGCGCCCGAGGGCTTCAGGCGCAACCTGCAGGTACTCGCGGACGGCGTCAGCGAAATCGTCCGCTACGTGATCCAGCTCGCGCCGGTCGGCATCTTCGGCCTGGTGAGCCTGACGGTCGCGACCGTGGGCCTCGGGGCGCTGGCGGGCTACGCGAGCCTCGCGGGCCTGCTGGTGGCGATCATGCTGATCATGGCGTTGCTGGTGAATCCGCTGCTGGTGTTCGCCGTCACGCGCCGCAATCCGTATCCGATCGTGCTGCGCTGCCTCGAGGAATCGGGCATCACGGCGTTCTTCACCCGCAGCTCGGCGGCCAACATCCCGGTCAACCTGGCGCTGTCGAAGAAGCTCGGCATCAGCGAGGAGCTGTACGCGGTGACCATCCCCGTCGGCGCCACCGTGAACATGGCGGGCGCGGCAATCACGATCTCGGTGCTGACGCTCGCCGCGGCCAACACGCTGGGCATCGCAGTGTCGCCCGGCAGCGCGGTTCTCCTGTGCCTGGTGTCGGCACTCGCCGCTGCGGGAGCCAGCGGCGTGCCGTCGGGCAGCCTGCTGCTGGTGCCGCTCTCGTGCTCGCTGTTCGGCATCTCCTACGACGTCGCCATGCAGGTGGTCGCCGTGGGTTTCATCATCAGCGTGGTGCAGGATTCGTTCGAGACGGCGCTGAACTCCAGCACCGACGTGATCTACACCTACGCGGTGGACCGTCGCGCTGCGGCGCACAGCGGATCCGCGCCTAACGCATCAGCTTGCCTGCCATGCCGAGGATGTCGTCGAGCGGATTGCCGTCGCCGTTCGAGATCGAGCATGGACGCGAGTCCCGGCTGGCCGCCGGGCTGCGCCGGTGCCCGGCCGGCGCCGAGCATGCCGCCCAGCAGGTCGCCGAGGCCGCCGCCGGCGGGCGCCTGCGCCTGGGGTGCCGCGGCCTGCGTTGCCGGGACATGTAGCCGGCGACGAGCATCGCCAGGATCGGCAGCATCTTCTTCAGCAGCGCAGGGTCGAGGCCCGTGCCCGTGGCTGCGTTCTGCGCCACGGTTCGGCTGACTTCGCGCGAGCCGAAAATCTGCCCCAGCACGTCGTTGCCGCGACCGACGTTGGTCGGCTGCGGTGCCAGCACGTCGTCGAGCAAACCGCCGCCGCCCAGCCCGCCGAGCATGCCGGCGAGGCCCTCGAGGCCGGTGGGTTGTGCCTGGGCCTGCTTCTTGAAGCCGCCGAGGATCGCGGGGACCAGCGCGGCGGCGCCAGCCATCGCCTGCGACTCGTCGACGCCGAGTTCGCGCGCCATGGACTGGATGCCGCCCATCTGCTGGAGGAGGTCGGTGATCTGCATGGTTCTCTCCCTGGATTCGCCTTGAGCCAATACGCAGCGCGCCCCCGGCAGCCTTGCGAGCGGCCGGGGGCGCTGCCTGCCCTCAACGCCTCAGTCGAGCAGTTCCTTTGGAATATTGCCGCCGTTGTCGGCGATCTTCTTCAGGACCGTCTTGTGCAGCCACATGTTCATCTTCGCCGAGTCGCCCATCAGGTCGGCCGGGCAGCCGAGCTCGACGGCCAGTTCCTTGCGGGCGCCGAAGCTGCTGTCGATGTCGAGCAGCTTGAGCAGGTCGACGATCGACACCTTCCAGTTGAGCTTCTGCGGGTTCGCGGCCGCGAGCTTCTCGAGTTGCGCGACCACGTCCACCACGGCGATGGGCTTCGGCGGCGGCGGGGGCGGCGGAGGCACCGGAGCAGCGGGTGCCCGGGTCACCGGCGGCGGTGGCGGCGGCGGCACCGGCTCGGCCTTGGCGGTCTTGAAGCCCAGTTTCTCGAGAATCTTGCCGAAAAAGCTCATTCTGAACTCTCCTTGGCAGCCAGGGCGAGGTTGCTGGATTCATTCCAACCTGACTGTCGCAATTCTGCCCAGTTTCGCGCGTCCCGCATCCGTGGAAATTGCGGTTCGGCCGGCGGATCGAAATAATCGGTTCCCGACAGGAGATTCACCATGGCCTACGCCAAGCCCCTCAACCTGCTCGACCTGAGCTTCGTGCTGATGGAGACGCGCCAGACGCCGATGCACGTCGCCGGACTGCAGACCTTCCTGCCACCGCCCGGGGCGCCGCGCGACTTCCCGAAGCAGGTCTACGAATACCTGCGCAGCTTCCCGGTCACCGCGCCGCCGTTCAATTACCGGCTGCGCGGCGTGGGCCCGGGACGGCTGCTGCCAAGCTGGGACGAGGTCGAGAAGGTGGACCTCGACTACCACCTGCGCCACTCGGCCCTGCCATACCCGGGCGGTGAGCGCGAGCTCGGCGTGCTGATCTCGCGTTTGCACTCGAACCCGATGGACATGAACCGCCCGCTGTGGGAAGTGCACCTGATCGAGGGCCTGCACGGCGGCCGCTTCGCCATGTACGGCAAGATGCACCACTCGCTGGCCGACGGCGTCTCCGGCGTCGGGCTGGTCAATTTCCCCGAGGATCCGCAGGAGACCCGCACGCCGCCGATCTGGGCGCAGGAGCGCAAGCGCAAGCCGCGCAGCGGCGTCGCACCGTCCGGGACCATGGGGGTGCTGCCGTCCGCGCTGCTCGAGCCAGGCGCAAGCTTTGCCGAGCCTGCTGCGCGGCCTCGCGGGATCCGCCAAGGCGGCCATCGGCCTCAAGGACAATCCGGACTTCGCGTCGCTCGCCGAGGCGCCGCGCACGATCTTCAACACCGCCATCACCCCGCAGCGCCGCGTCGCCACGCAGTCGACCAGCATGGCGCGGATGAAGGCGATCGGCGAGGCCGCGGGCGGCAGCATCAACGACGTGCTGCTCGCCGCCTGCAGCGGCGCCATGCGGCGCTACCTCGCCGAGATCGACAAGCTGCCGAAGAAGTCGCTGATCTGCTCGATCCCGGTGGCACTGCCGCGCGACGCGAACCAGGCGGGCGGCAACGCGATCAGCTTTGCGAACGTGAAGATGGGCACCGACGTTGCCGACGTGCGCGAGCGCTTCGACGTCATCCGCCGCAGCAGCGCCGCGGGCCGCGACTACCTGAAGCAGATGAGCGGCACGGCGCTGATCGACTACACGGTGCTGATCAGCTCGCCACAGATGCTCACGCGCATCCCGGGCATGAGTGGCGCGCGTGCCGCCGATCTACAACGTCATCATTTCGAACGTCCCAGGGCCGCGCAGCAAGCTCTACTTCATGGGCGCGGAGATGGAGGCGTACTACCCCATTTCGGCGCTGGCGCACGGCCAGGCGCTCAACATCACCGTGATGAGCTATGCCGGCGGCCTGTACTTCGGGTTCACCGCCTGCCACGAGCGCGTACCGCAGCGTGCAGCGGCTGGCGGTGTACACGGGCGAGGCACTCGACGAACTCGAAGACCTGTTCGTGAAGGGGGGGCGCAAGCGAAGGGCCGCTCCGCGCAAGGCGACGCCCGCGGCGGCGAAGGCTCCTGCGAAGCGACCGGCTCGACGCACTGCACGCAGCAAGTCCTGACCATGTCCGCAGTGCCGCAAGTCGAGTCCGAGGTGCGGCCCCGGCAGGTGGAAGTCGCGATAGTCGGTGCGGGTTTCGGCGGCCTGTGTCTGGCGATCAAGCTGCTGGAGCAGGGCATCCGCGATTTCGTGATCCTCGAGAAGGACGCCGAGGTCGGCGGCACCTGGCGCGACAACCAGTACCCGGGCGCCGAGTGCGACGTGCAGTCGCACCTCTACTCGTACTCGTTCGAGGGCAAGCCCGACTGGAGCCAGCGCTACGCCGGCTGGAAGCGAGATCCAGCAGTACATCCTCGACACCACCGAGCAAGTACGGGCTGCGTCCCTTCATCCGCTTCGGCCAGCAGGTGACGGCGCGCGTTCGATTCGGCGACCGGTCCGCTGGACGGTGCACCTGCGGTCGGGCGGACGCTGTCGGCGCGGCACTTCGTGCATCGCCACTGGCCCGCTGCACGGCCGCAGATGCCGCAGATCCCGGGCCTCGACCGCTTCCGCGGCAAGGTGTTCCACTCCGCGCGCTGGGACCACGGCTACGACCTCAAGGGCAAGCGCGTGGCGTCGATCGGCACCGGTGGCAGCGCGATCCAGTACTGCCCGGAGATCGCGCCCGAGGTGCAGCAGCTGCTACGTGTTCCAGCGCACGGCGGCATGGGTGATTCCGCGTGACACGCGTCGCTATAGCGAGGGCGCCAAGCGGCGGTTCGCGCGCTCCGATCGCTGGCGCAGGCTGCATCGTGCACGGCTGTACTGGACGAACGAGTCGCGGGTGTGGCCGATCTTCCACACCGGCCTGTCGTCGCTGTTCGAGGCGTTCGCGAAGCTCTCGACTGCGCCGGCAGGTCCGGGACCCGGAGCTGCGCCGCCGCCTCACGCCCGACTACCGCATCGGCTGCAAGCGCGTGCTGGTGTCGAACACCTGGTTCCCGATGTTCGACCGCCCGAACGTCGAGCTGGTCACCGACGGCATCCGCGAGATGACCGAGCGGGGCATCGTCACCACCGACGGCGTCGAGCGCGAGGTCGACTGCATCATCCTCGGCACCGGGTTCATCGTCGACCCGCGCATCTACCTGCGCGACTTCCCGGTCATCGGGCCTGCCGGGCCACTGTGCTGGCCGACGACTGGCAGGGCGGCGCGGAGGCGTACTACGGCATCTCGGTCGCGGGTTACCCGAACCTCTACCAGCTGGTCGGCCCGAACACCGCACTCGGCCACAACTCGATCATCTTCATGATCGAGGCCCAGGTGCACTACGTGCTTCAGTGCCTGCGTGAGCTGCGCCGGCGCGGCGCGGACTACCTAGACGTCGATGCGGGCGAGCAGCGGCGCTTCAACGAGCGCGTGCAGCAGGCGCTGAAGGGCACGGTATGGAGCTCGGGCTGCAAGAGCTGGTACCAGTCGGCGGACGGTCGCAACTTCACCATCTGGCCGTGGTCCACGTGGCGCTACTGGCTCGAGACGCGCAAGGTTAGGGCCGAGCGGTATCGCTTCGCACGCGCCGGCGACTGATGCCTCGGAGGCTGGACGGCGTGGCAACACAGGTGCACAAGCAATGGCCGGCGATGCTCGCGTCCGCGTTGATGCTGTTGATCGCCGCTGCTTCCGTCGCAGCACGTGACAGCACGGAGCCGGTGCCACTGCCGCTCGGCCGCGTGCAGACGGCGCAGCAGGACGGCGTCACGGTACAGGTCGCCATCCCGACCGAGGACGAGATGGCGCGGCACTTCGGCGTGCCACTCGCGGAGCGCGGGGTGCAGCCGATCTGGCTGAGCATCACCAACGACAGCGATGTCGACTACTGGCTGCTGCCGATCGCCATCGATCCCGACTACTACTCGGCCGACGAGGCGGCGCTGGTGACCGGCGTGAAGCTCATGGCCGAGCAGAAGGCGGCCGCTACGCGTCGGTTCCGGGAGGAGGCGCTGCCGTTTTTCCTCCGGCCGGCAGCACCAATGCCGGCTACGTCTACGCCTCGCACCTGCGTGGCGGCCGTTTCGTCGACGTGCGCCTGTCCGGGCACCGGCACAGCGTGCGCCTGCGGTTCGCCGTCATGCTGCCGACCGAGGGCTTCGACTACGAACGCTCCGCGCTGCGCGCCCTTTACGCGCAGGTGCAGCAGTATCCCGACCTGGCGCTGGACGAACTGCGCGCCCGCCTGCGCGAAGGGTTGCCATGCTGCACCAGCAATGCCGACGGCACCGGCGAGGGCGATCCGCTCAACGTGGTGCTGGTCGGCAGCGGCGAGGATGCGCTCGCGGCGCTGGTCGCGAGCGGCTGGAACTTCACCGAGGCCATCACTGTCGACAGCGTGCGGCGCATGGTCGGCGCTGCGATCGCCGAAAAGGCCTTTATCACCGCGCCGGTCAGCTCGCTGTACGCATTCGGCCGCAAGCAGGACATCGCGCTGCAGCGCGGGCGCTCGACCATCTCGCAGCGCAACCACATGCGCCTGTGGCTGGCCCCGTTCCGCTGCGAGGGCCAGCCGGTGTGGGTGGGGCAGGTGAGCCGCGACATCGGCGTGAAGATGTCCCGCAAGTCGCCGACCCTTACCACGCACATCATCGACCCGGTGGTCGACGAGTCGCGCGAGTACCTGCTCCACAGCCTGCTGCTACCACGAGGCGGTCGGACGCTTCGCGTTCGTGCGTGGCGTCGGTCAGTCGACACGCGGCGCAACCGCGCCGCAACCTGACGGGCGACCCGTTCTATCACCGACGGCATGCGATTCGTGGTGTGGGTGTCGCGGACCCCGTGGCGTCCGACGACGCGGTCAACCTCCGCTGGAACGAGTCGCCGACCCGTGCGCGAGGGCAAGGGCGAGGATGTCGAAGGTCGCGCCGTTTAAGCAGCCGTAGGATGCCGCCATGACGTCACGGCGGCACGCGACCAGATCACGCCGTTCCGGCCGTCTGCTCAGCCCCGCACCGCGGCGAGGATCTGCTCGAGCGCGGAGGGGTCCTCGATCGTCGTCAGGTCGCCGGGGTCCTGGCCGTCGCACAGCGCGCGGATCGAACGCCGCAACAGCTTGCCGGAGCGGGTCTTGGGCAGCGCCGTCACGAAATGCACGCGGGCCGGGCGTGCCACCGCGCCGAGCTGATTGTCCACGACTTTCATCACGTCGGCCTCGTGGGCCAGCCGCTTCTCGGGCGTGTCGATCAGGTTGGTGTCCTTCACGATCGCGAATGCCATCGCGACCTGGCCCTTGAGGTTGTCGGCCACGCCGACCACCGCCACCTCCGCGATGTTCGGATGCGACGAGATCGATTCCTCGATCTCGCGCGTGCCGAGCCGATGACCGGCGACGTTGATGACGTCGTCGGTGCGGCCGAGGATGAAGTAGTAGCCGTCCTTGTCGCGGATGCCCCAGTCGAAGGTCGAGTACGCCTGGCGGCCCGGGATGTCCGACCAGTAGGTCGAGACGAAGCGCTGGTCGTCGCCCCACACCGTGGTCATGCAGCCCGGGGGCAGCGGGCCGTTGATCGCGACGACGCCTTTCTGGTCGGCACCGACTTCCTCGCCGCTGTGCGCATCGAACAGCCGCACGTCGTAGCCGTACACGGGCACGCCGGGCGAGCCGAACTTGCTCGGCAGCGCCTCGACGCCACGCTGGATCGCGAGGATCGGCCAGCCCGTCTCGGTCTGCCAGTAGTTGTCCACCACCGGCTTGCCGAGTCCCTCGGAAATCCAGCGCGCGGTCGGCTCGTCGAGCGGCTCGCCGGCGAGGAACAGCAGCCGCAGCGAGGAGAGGTCGTACTTGCGCAGGAACGCAGGATCCTGCTTCTTCAGCACGCGGATCGCCGTCGGCGCGGAGAACATGATCGTGACCTGGTACTTCTCGACGATCTGCCACCAGATGCCGCCGTCCGGCCGGATCGGCGTGCCCTCGTACATGATGGTCGCCATGCCGGCGATCAGCGGCCCATAGACGATGTAGCTGTGGCCGACCACCCAGCCGATGTCGCTGGTGGCGAAGTAGGTCTCGCCCTTGTGGCCGCTGTAGATCAGCTGCATCGACGCGGCGAGCGCCACCGCATAGCCGCCGGTGTCGCGCTGCACGCCCTTTGGCTTGCCGGTCGTGCCGCTGGTGTAGAGGATGTAGCTCGGCTCCGAGCTCTCGAGCCATTCGCACGGCACCTCGTCGTTCATGTGCGCCGCGCGCAGCTCGGCATAGTCCACGTCGCGGCCTGGAGTGCGTGCCATGGGGGCGAGGCCGCGGTCCACCAGCAGCACCTGCGCCGGCGGCGCCTTCGACAGGCGGATCGCCTCGTCGAGCAGGTGCTTGTAGGGCACCGGCTTGCCGGCGCGCGAGCCGGCATCGGCGCTGATGACCAGCTTCGGCCTGGCGTCGTCGATGCGCGTGGCGAGACTCACTGACGCGAACCCGCCGAACACCACCGAGTGGATCGCGCCGATGCGCGCGCAGGCGAGCATGGCGAAGGTCGCCTCGGGGATCATCGGCATGTAGATCAACACGCGGTCGCCCTTGGCGACGCCCAGCCCCAGCAGGATCCCCGCCATGCGGTTCACCTCGCGGTGCAGCTGGCGGAACGTGTAGATCTTCTCCTGGCCGGTCTCGGTGGAGAGATAGATCAGCGCGCGGGCATCGCCCAGCTCGGGCAGGTGCCGGTCGACCGCGTTGTGGCACAGGTTGGTGCGGCCGCCGACGAACCAGCGGGCGAACGGCGGCCGCGCGTAGTCGAGCACCTGGGTGAACGGCTGGTGCCAGTCGATCAGCGACGCCTGCTCGCGCCAGAAGCCTTCCGGGTCGCTGATCGAGCGCGCGTGGAGTGCCTGGTAGGTCTGCATTGCTGGCTCCCGCCCGTGTCGCGAATCGTCTTCTTCTAGACGACGGACGGCCCGCCGGCCATTAGACGATGGACGTAATCACGGCCGCCCGGAGTCAGTCGGCCATCAGGCGGTCGATGTGCGCCACCGTGCTGGCGGCGAGCGCCGGCAGGTCGTAACCGCCCTCGAGCGTCGAAACGACGCGGTGCCTGGCATGGCGGGCCGCCACGTCGCAGGCCCGGTCGGTCACCCACGCGTAATCGGCGGTGGTCAAGCGCAGCTCGGCCATGTCGTCGGCCGCGTGGGCATCGAAACCCGCGGAGATGAAGATCAGCTGCGGCGCGAACGCCTCGAGGGCCGGCAGCCACTGCTCGGTGACCACCTTGCGGAACGCCTCGCTGCCGCTGCCCGGGGGCAGCGGGCAATTGACGATGTGGCCCGGCACCGAGCCCGGGTTGTTGCCCGGGTACAGCGGGTACTGGAAGCTCGAGCAGATCAGCACGCGCCGGTCGCCCCTGAAGATGTCCTCGGTGCCGTTGCCGAGGTGCACGTCGAAGTCGAGGATCGCCACGCGGTCGAGGCTGTGGTGCTCGAGGGCGTGGGCTGCGCCCACCGCGACGTTGTTGAAGAAGCAGAAGCCCATGGCCTGCGCACGCTCGGCGTGGTGGCCCGGCGGACGCACGTTGCAGAACGCGCGACGCACCTCGCCATTGATCACCAGGTCGGTGGCCAGGACGTTGGCACCGGCGGCCCGCAACGCGGCCTCGAACGTGTCCGGGCACATCGCGGTGTCGGGATCGACGCGGACCAGGCCCTCCGCGGGCGAGATCGTGCTCAGCTGCTCGACGTGCTCCCGCGGATGGACGCGCGCGAGCTGCTCGAAGGTGGCGCGCGGTGCCTCGTGGTGCACCAGGAAGTCGTGCAGCTGCCGCACGTGCAGCAGTTCCTCGATGGCATCGAGCCGGGCGGGCTGCTCCGGATGGCCTTGCCCCATGTTGTGCAGGCGGCACGCCGGATGCGAAATGAAAGCCACGGGCATTGAAGTGGTCCTGCGGTGACTCAGGATGGACACGGACGAGTATAAAGCTAGCATCGGCCGGGTCATCGGCAATTACCGTCAGGTCCCGTCGTGTCTGCCCAGCGCATCGCCGCCCTGCTCAAGCCCGCGTCCGTGGTACTGGTCGGCGCCAGCGACGCCAGCGGCTCGCTCGGGGACGTCGTGCGGCGCAATCTGGCCGACGCTGGATTCAGCGGGCCGCTGTATTTCGTCAACCTGCGGCTCGACTCGATCGCGGGGCAGCCCGTGTACCGCAGCGTGCTCGACCTGCCGCAAGCGCCGGATCTCGCCATCATCGTCACGCCCGCCGCGACCGTGCCCGAGGTGATCGGCGACTGCGGTCGCAAGGGCATCCGGGCCGCCGTGGTCGTGTCCGCCGGGTTCCGCGAGGGCGGCGTGGCCGGCGCCGGGCTGGAGCGGCAGTTGCGCGTGCAGGCGCGCAAGCACGGGCTGCGTTACCTCGGGCCGAACAGCCTCGGCGTGATCCGCACCGACATCGGCCTCAACGCCGCGTGCGGCCCGGGCCAGCCGGACAAGGGACGGCTGGCGCTGGTCTCGCAGTCGGGAGCCCTGTGCGCGGCCCTGATCGACTGGGCGCGCTCGCGGCACGTCGGCTTCTCGAGCGTGGTGTCCACCGGCGTGGGCTCCGACGTCGAGCTCGGCGAGATGCTCGACTACCTGGCCCGCGACCCGGCGACGGACAGCATCATGCTGTACCTCGAGGGCGTCGAGCACGCGCGGGGCTTCATGAGCGCGCTCAGGGCGGCCGCCCGGGTCAAGCCGGTGGTGGTGATGAAGGCGGCGCGCCACGTCACCGCGGCCGGCGACACCGCGTTCCACACCGGTTCGCTGGTCGGCGCCGACGACGTGTTCGACGCCGCCATGCGCCGCGCCGGCGTGCTGCGCATCCGCGACTTTTCCGAGCTGTACACGGCGGCTGCCACGCTCGGTGCGGGAGTGCGCGTGCGCGGCAAGCGGCTCGCCATCGTCGCCAACGCCGGCGGTCCTGGCACGATCGCCGCCGACCGTGCGCAGGACCGTGGCCTGCAGCTTGCCGAGCTGGGGCGGGAGTCGCTCGACCGCCTCGCCACCGAATTGCCGCCGGCCTCACGCGAAGGCAACCCGGTGTACGTGCGGCCGGACGTCGACGACACGCAGTTCGCCGCGGCGGCCCGCATCTGCCTCGAAGACCCCGCGGTGGACGTGCTGCTCGCCATCCTGGTGCCGCACGCACTCACCGATCCCGATGCGATCGCGGGCTCGCTCGTCGAGATCGCGCAGAAAAGTCGCAAGCCGGTGTTTGCCTGCTGGATGGGCGGCACCGCGGTGGAGGCGAGCCGGGCGCTTTTCGCGGCGCACCGGGTGCCGAGCTACATGCGGCCGGAGACTGCGGTGGATGCCGTCGCCGGCATGGGCCTGTACGCCTCGAACCAGCAGTTGCTGTTGCAGGTGCCGGAGCCGGTCGAGCTGGCCTCCGCGCCGGACCGTGCGCGTGCACAAGCCGTGATCGACGCGGCGCTGGCCGACGAGCGCAACTGGCTCAATCCAGCGGAATCCAAGGAAATCCTCGACGCGTTCGGCATTCCGACCGTGCGCAGCCTGCCGGCGCACACGGCGGAGGAGGCCGTGGCGCGCGCCTGCGAGGTGGGCTTTCCGGTCGCCATGAAGATCCTGTCGCCGGACATCCCGCACAAGACCGACGTCGACGGCGTGCGCCTCGGCCTCGTCGATGAGCGCGACGTGCGCGGCGCGTACGGCCGCATGATGGCGGACGTGGCGCGCAAGCGGCCCGAGGCCGACCTGCAGGGCGTGCTGATCGAGCCGATGTACCGCGAGAAGAACCGCCGCGAGCTGATGATCGGCGTGGTGCGCGACCCGGTGTTTGGCCCGGCGATCAGCTTCGGCCTCGGCGGCATCTTCGTCGAGGTGATCCGCGACCGCGCGGTGGCGCTGCCGCCGCTCAACCAGTTCCTGATCCACGAGCTCATCCGGCGCACGCGCGCGGCGCAGGCGCTGCAGCCGCTGCGGGGCGCGCCCGCCGCCGACGAGGAGGCCGTCGTGCAGATCCTGCTGCGCGTCTCCGAGATCGTCAGCGAACTGCCGACGGTCGGCGCGATGGACCTGAACCCGCTGATCGTCACCGAGCATGGCGCGGTGGTGGTGGACGCGCGCATCGGCGTGCTGCCGTCGCCGGCGACGGCGCGGCCCTACGACCACATGGCGATCCACCCGTATCCGAGCGGGCTGCGCGACAGGATGGAGCTGCCCGGAGGCGTGATCGCCACCATCCGCCCGATCCGTCCCGAGGACGCGGCCATCGAGAGCGCGTTCGTCCACGGCCTGTCGGAGCAGTCGAAGTTCCTGCGCTTCATGTTCGGCCTCAAGGACCTCACGCCGGCGATGCTGTCGCGCTTCACGCAGATCGACTATGACCGCGAACTGGCGCTGATCGCCCTGATCGACACGCCGGACGGCGAGCAGCAGATCGGCGTGGTGCGCTACACGACGCTGCCCGACGAGGAGACCTGCGAGTTCGCGATCGTGGTGGCCGACGACTGGCAGGGCAAGGGCCTGGCGCGGCGCATGTTCACGCGGCTGATCGAGGCCGCGCGCGAGCGGCGCCTCAAGGTGATGAACGGCGTCACGCTGCGCGAGAACACGCGCATGATCGAACTGTCGCGTTCGCTCGGCTTCAAGACCGGCCGCGACCCCGAGGATCCCGAACTGGTGCAGATGACGCTCACGCTGTAGGGCGCCGCGGGGCGATTGACAGGATCCCGCGGCGGGTTCTGAATGCGTTCGAGCCACACACAGGGGGGAACTGTCATGGCCAACCTGCGCCTGCATCTGGCAGCGGTGCTCGTCGCTGCGGCGGCGGGGCTCGCAGCGAATTCGGCCGACCGCGGTCGAGATCAGCGACATGAAGGGCTTCGAGGCGCTGTTCGGGCGCTATGCGCCGGGCGGCGACTGTGCGCGTGAGCCACGCGTCGTGGTCGATGCGACCGGCATTGCGCTGGAACTGAAGGGCGTCACTGACAAGTCGAAGAAAGCTGGAGTACGCGGCCAGCTTCGGCGGACCGGAGTACCGGGGCAATACCGCGTGGTTCTTCCCGTTCAGCAGTGCGAACGGCTGGCCCGTGATCATGGCGTTCAACGCTGACGAGAAGAACGGCGTGCTGACGGTGGAGCCGCACGATGAAGGCTGGGCCGGCGGCCCGAAGCTGAGCGCGCGCCACCAGGCGCTGGTGAATGGCTCCCCGTACCGCAAATGCCCTTGAAGCCTGGGCCGGGCCCTGGCGCCCCGATCCGGTCCGGCGAATGTATTGTTCGGAATTCGTGAATAGACTTATTCGATTATTGCTCTTTTTCTGAGTAATGCCGCGGCGTAACTTGGCCCCCGCACGCAACGGAGGATCCAACCATGTTTACCTGCAGCAACGCCGACAGCTTCACCACCCGCATCCTGGCCGGCCTCGTGGTCTCGGTGATGATCGTGATGGGTTCGCTGACCTACGCGGTTGCCAACATCCAGACCTTTGCCTGAGATGCGGCAGCTGACCTTCCCGCGGCCCGGCAGGCTGATCGTCACGCAACGCGGATGATCAGCTTGCCGGCCACGTGGCCGGCACGGGAAAGCTCGATGGCACGCGCCGCATCCTCGAGCCCGAATTCGCCGGCGACCTCGCAACGCAGACGACCTGCGGCATGCATTTCGAACAGCTCCGCCATCGCTGCAGCGCTCGGCCGCAGCATCACCGCATGGCGCACCACGCGCCCGGTGTGGTTCAGCAAAGGATCAACCGTGTAAGTCCAGGCCGTCGGTAGCGTGCTCGCGTAGTGGCCGCCGCGCCGGAGCAAGCGACGATGGCTGCGGCGTGGCAGGTTTGGCACGCAGTCGAGCACCGCGTCGAAAGCCATCGGCCAGCGCTCCAGCGGCTCCGCGCGGTAGTCGATGAACGTGTCCGCCCCCAGCGCAGTGACGAACTCGCGGCGAGCTGCACTGGCCGTTGCGGCGACCAGCGCGCCCCGCGATTTCGCGACCTGCACGGCGAGGTGACCGACCCCGCCGGAGGCGCCGTTGACGAGCACGCTCGAGCCGCTGGCCGACGCGTGCGAGGTCGCACAGCGTGACGGCGGTGACGCCGACGCAGGGCAACGCGGCACCCAGCGCGTCGTCCATCGATGGCGGACGGCGCGTGACGAACTCGACCGGCACCGGCACGAATTCCGCGAACGTCCCCAGCGGCCGCGCGAACGGGTCGATGAACCCCAGCACGGGGTCGCCCGGGGCCCAGCCGCTGACCCCGGCGCCGACCGCCGCGACCTCGCCGCTGAAATCGCTGCCCATGGTTCGTGGCAGGCCGCCCCTGACCAGGAGGCGGAAGCTGCCGGTCGCGATTTTCCAGTCGACCGGGTTGAGGCTCGCCTTGCGCACGCGCACCAGCAGCTCACCCGGCGCCGGTTCGGGTACGGCGACCTCCTCGACGCGCGGCATCGTGGCAGGGGCGGCGGCGTGGTAACGGAATGCCCGCATGGGACAATGCTCCCTGGTGATGCACGAAGCGGAGTAGGGCGATGCTGCCACAAGCATGCGGGTTTTTCCGCCGCGCGACGGTCGCGCTGGCCATGGGCGCGGCGCTGGCAGTCGCCGGCTGTGGCGACCAGCAGACCCCGGACGCACGGGTGCGGGCCGTCATCGCAGCCGGTGAAACGGCGGCCGAGGCGCGCGACCTGTCGGGCATCCTCGAGCACGTGGCACCGGCGTTTCGCGACGCACAGGGCGGCGGCCGCGAGGAGCTGAAGCAGTACCTGCGCGGCTACCTCGTCACGCACCCGTCGGTGCACCTGCTGACGCGCATCGACAGCGTCGAATTTCCCTACCGCGACCTGGCGCGGGTGAAGCTCACCGTGGGAACGCTCGGCACGGGTTCGGCCGAGACCGCGGGATTCGACCTGGCGGCCGACGTCCACGACGTCGTCCTCGAACTGCAGTTCGAGGACGACGCGTGGCGGGTGGTGCGCGCTAGCTGGGATCCCAGCTAGCGCGACCGATCAGAACGAGTACTTGGTGGTCAGCTGCACGCGGTCGAGCTTGCCGTCGTCGCCGTTCTCGCGTTCCGCGCTGGCATGGCGGTACTCGGCACCGACGTCCAGCTTCGGGAGCGGTGAGTAGAAGATGTTCACCGTCCAGCTGTCGCTCGACTGGTTCGCCGTCGAGTTGCCGAGGATCGAGTCGTAGTCGTAGCTCTCGAGCGCGTAGGTGACCGTGCTGCGCAGCTTGTCGGTCCACATGTGCCGGTAGGCGATGAAGCCGGCGTAGCCGTCGACCGCGTCGAGGTTGCCGCTGGCATCGAGCACGGCATCGGTCGCGAAGTTCAGGGCGACGTAGCGGCCGAGGTTGCCGTACAACGCCATCCAGCGCAGGTCGTCCTTGCCGAAGTTGAACTTGCCGGACAGGCTGAGGGCGCCCGTCCACGTGGAGTCGTCGATCGTGCTCGTGATCGTGTTGTTCTCGTGGGTCAGCTCGCGCAGCAGGCCGGCGACCGCAAAGTGGCCCCACGGGCCCTTCCACGCATAGCGGGCCGTGAGATCGGGGAACATGCCGTCGTCCGAGACGATGCGGCTGCCCGCCACGCCGGCAACGGTGTAGGGCAGGATCGTGGTCTCGCGATTCTCGGCGGACATCGAGAAGCCGCCCTTCGTGTAGCGCACCTGCGGCTGGCGCACGAAGGTCGTGCCGTCCGTGGTGCCGATGAAGTCCACCGCCTCGGGCAGCGTGGCGACATCCATGAAGTTCGACCAGGTCTGGCCGACCAGCCACTCGTGCCAGGTGACGTAAGCATGGCGCAGCACGGGCGCGTAGGTGTTGCTGATGCGCTGGTCGCCGGTGACCGAGCCGAAGAAGTCGATCTCGAACCGTGTCGACAGCTTGTCGCCGCCGGCCAGGATCGTGTCCGTGCCGAAGTTGACGCGCGACTGCTTGACGTGGGCGTTCAGGTCCGTGCCCTCGTCCGCGACCGGCGAGCCGATCGGGATGGTGCTGGGGACGTAGAAGTCTCGTCCGACTGAGTTGTCCGCCAGCTCGCCGTCGCTGGTGTTGGTGAAGAGCGCATCGGCCTTGACGAAGCCGGTCAGCAGGAACGTCGTGTTCGGTGCGGCGTTCGGCGTGATCGACACGCCCTGGATCGGTGCCGCGGCTGGCTTGGCCGGGGCAGCGGCCGCGGTGGTCGCGGGAGGTGCGCCAGCAGCCGGCGCGGCTGCTGCGGCTTGGCGGTCTTGTCCGCCACCAGCTGCTGCACCATCTTCTCGAGTTCGGCGACGCGCTTCTCGAGCTCTACTTCCTTGGCGGTCTGCGCCAGTGCGGCAGCCGGCATTCCGAGGACGGTGGCCGCCAGCGTGGCCGCGATCATGCCGCGCAGGGCTGAGGGTCGGTGGTGTCGTGTACGCATCTGCAGGTCCCCCGTGACGAGAATGCGCCGATGCTGCGCCGCGCGGCGCTCGGTGGGGTATTCGCCATTGGTCGAAGGCGCACGGCGCTGCCAAGCGCGAGGCGCGCGGTTATATTCAGTCCACCATGCTCCGGCAGATCATCGTCGCGGACGACCATCCGCTGTTCCGAGAGGCGCTGAAGGCGGCGGTGGCCCGGCTCGACTCCAGCACCAGCTTCATCGAGGCGGATTCGGTGGCGTCCCTGCTCACGGCGCTGGACGCACAGCCGGACGCCGACCTGCTGCTGCTCGACCTGAACATGCCGGGCGCGCAGGGCTTCAACGCGCTGGCGCACGTGCGCGGCAGCCGGCCCGGCCTGCCGGTCGTGGTGGTGTCCGCGGACGACGACGCGCAGACCATTGCCGGCGCGCTGCGCTACGGTGCACAGGGTTTCATCCCGAAGTCGACCGAGGCGGGCCAGATCGGCCAGGCCGTCGAGTCGGTGCTGGCCGGCGAGATCTACACGCCGCCGGGTTTCCATCCGCCGCGGGCGACGCCGGACGGCGACGAGGACCTGCGCGTCGCGCGCCGCGTGGCGGAACTGACGCCGCAGCAATTTCGCGTGCTCGGCATGCTGTGCTCGGGGATGCTCAACAAGCAGATCGCCTACGAGCTCGACGTGTCCGAGGCGACGGTCAAGGCGCACGTCACGGCGATCCTGCGCAAGCTCGGCGTGGCGACCCGCACCCAGGCCGTGCTCGCGGCGGGACGGCTGGCCGTCGACCGCTCGAGTGTCCGGCCGCCGCCCGACGAACCGGACTGAACCTCAGCGCGTGCCGCCGTTGCCGTTGCGCTGTGCCGCCAGCGCACCGAGCAGCGCGCGCAGTGCAGCCGGCTTCACCGGCTTGCGCAGCAAAGGGAAGCCGAGGGTGCGGGCGCGCTCGGCCAGCGTCGCGGAGTGATCGGCAGTGACCAGCGCACCCGGCGGCGCGTCGTGGCCGGCGCGGCACAGTTCGGTGAGCAGGTCGAGGCCGTCGGGCCCCGTGTCGGAGAGGCGGAAGTCCGCCAACACCACGGCCGGGTGCTCGCGAGCGGCGACGCGGCGCGCGTCCTCGAAATCCCCGGCCGTCACGATCCGCACGCCCCAGCGCGTCATCAGCGCGCTCATGCCGGCCAGGATCTCCGGCTCGTTGTCGACGCACAGCACGGCCAGGCCGACCAGCGACGATGGTGCGGTGGCCGGTGGCGCCTCGACCGGCGCGACCACTTCGGGGCCTGCCGCGCTGCCGAGCGGCACGCGCACGCGGAACATCGAGCCGTGGCCGGGCCGCGAGCTCAGGCCGAGTTGCATGCCGAGCAGCCGCGCGATGCGATCGCAGATCGACAAGTCCGAGGCCCGAGGCCCTGCTCGCCCCAGGGCGAGGGCCGGTCGAGGCGGCGGAACTCGTCGAAGATCGCGCGCTGCTGCGATTCGGGGATGCCGGGGCCGGTGTCCCATACGCACAGCTCGACCGAGTCGCCGCGGCGCCGGCAGCCGACCAGCACGCCGCCCGCGCGGGTGTAGCGCAGTGCGTTCGACACCAGGTTCTGCAGCACGCGACGCAGCAGCACCCGGTCGCTGCGCACGCGGTAGACCGGTCGCGTGAAGCGTAGCCGCAGGCCGCGGCGCGCCGCGAGCGGCGCGTACTGCCGCTCGAGGTCGGCGAACGTCTCCGCCAGGTCGAAGTCGAGGATCTCGGTGCGCAGCGTGCCGCTCTCGAGGCGCGCGATGTCGAGCATGTCGTCGAGCACCTCCTCGGCGGCCCGCATCGAGCTGTCGATGCGGCCGGCGATCTCGAGCACGGCGGGATCGGTCGAGCGTTCCTCGAGCGCCGAGGCGAACAGCCGTGCCGCGTTGAGCGGCTGCAGCAGGTCGTGGCTCGCCGCGGCGACGAACCGCGTCTTGGTGGTGTTGGCCAGCTCGGCGAGCCGCTTCGCGTCACGCTGTGCCTCGAGCGCGCCCTGCAGTTCACGCGTGCGCTCCTCGACGCGCTGCTCGAGCGTCTGCTTGGCGTCGAGCAGTGCGCGCTCGGTCTCCTTGTAGTCCGTGATGTCGGTGAACGTGGTTACGTAGCCGCCATCCGGCATCGGCTGCCCGCGGATCTCGTAGACGCGACCGCTGCGTCGCGCCCGCTGGATGACGTAGGCCGAGCCGGCGCGCATGTGCGCGAGACGCTTTTCGACCTGCGCCTCCGCGTCGGTGCTGCCGAACTCGCCGCGGCTGGCATTGAAGCGGATCAGGTCGGCCACCGGTCGCCCGACGTAGACCATGCCCTCGGGATAGTCGAACATCTCGAGGTAGCGCCGGTTCCAGGCCACGATGCGGGCCTCGGCGTCGGCCACGGCGATGCCCTGCGACACGTTTTCCATGGTGGCCTGCAGCAGCTGGCGGCTGAAGCGCAGTTCCTGCGAGGCCTCGTCGAGCAGCTCGGCGACTTCCTCGGCGGCGACGCCGCGTCCCTGCAGCGCATGCGTGAACATGAACCGCGCCGACGAGGCGCCGATCGCGCCCGCGAGCACGCGTTCCATGGTCTGCAACAGGCCGCGGTCGGCTGGCTCCGTGGGACGCGGCGTCGGCCTGTCCGGCCTGCGCGCAGTAGTCCTGCAGCGCGCGCGCTGCGGCATCCGCGCCAATGATGCGTTCGGTGACCGCCAGCAGATCGCCGACGCGCGCGCCGCCCGCGTCGGCCGGACCCGTCGTCGGCTGGGCGCCGCGCAGGAACATCGTGGCGGTCATGCGGTCACGAAGCGACACGCCCGCGAAGTCGCGACACGCCGACCAGCGTCAGCGTGTTCATTGCCACGGCGAGGGCCGCGCCGCCGAGCAGCGGCAGGCCGGTGACGGCGCCGGCGCCGAAGGTCGGCAGCAGCAACGCGTAGATCCACACCAGGTAGCCGACCGACAAGTCCCGCGAAGACGCCCTCGCGCGTCGCGCCGCGCCAGTACAGGCCGGCGAGGATGGCCGGCGCGAAATTCGCCACCGCGGCGAACGCCAGCAGGCCGATCGAAGCGAGGCTCGCCGGCGCGTTGGTGCCGCGATGGTAGGCGAAGGCCAGCAGAGCGAGCAGCAGGATCACCACGCGCCGTGTGCGCAGCACCAGGCGGCCGACGTCGGCCGGCGGACCGATGCCGAGCCACCGTCCGCGCCACAGCGCCGGCATCACCAGGTCGTTGGTGATCATGGTGGCGAGCGCGATGCTCGCCATGATGACCATGGCGGTGGCGGCCGACAGCCCGCCGAGGAACACCAGGATGGCGAGCGAGGTCGCGCCGTGCTCCATCGGCAGCGACAGCACGAACGAGTCGGCCTGGTGCCGTTCGCCGAGACCGAGGCCGAGGCCTGCCAGCACCACCGGGACGACGAACACCGTGAAGACCGCGAGGTAGGCGGGGAACACCCAGCGCGCGGTGCGCAGATCCCTCGGGTCGGCGCACTCCACCACGCCGACCAGGAACTGGCGCGGCAGGCAGAAGATCGCGACGGCGGCGAGCAGCGTCGAGGCCGCGAACGAAGGCGAGGCGACGTCGCGCAGGTCGCCGAGGCGTGTGGCCGAGAGCGGCGGTGCGCCGTCGAGGTGCAGCAGCGCGAACACGCCGACGGCGACGAACGACAGCAGCTTGACCAGCGACTCGAACGCGATCGCGAGCATCACGCCCTCGTGGTGCTCGGTCGCATCGAGCTGGCGGGTGCCGAACAGCGCAGCGAACAACGCCATCAGCAGGGCGACGGCCAGTGCCGGATCGGTGAACCACGCCTCGTGCCGGTCGACGCTACCGGTCAGCACGTCGATGCTGGTGCCCACCGCCTTGTACTGCAGCGACAGGTACGGCACCGCCGCCGTCAGAGCGATGACCGTGACCAGTGCCGCGAGGGCCGGGCTCTTGCCGAATCGCGAGGAGATGAAGTCGCCGATCGAGGTGATGTTGTGCGCCCGCGCGATGGCCACCAGCCGCCCGAGGAAGGGCGTCGCTGCCAGGAACACCAGCGCCGGGCCCAGGTAGATCGGCAGGTAGCTCCACCCGTCGCGCACGGCGGTGCCGACGGCGCCGAAGAAGGTCCACGTCGTGCAGTAGACGCCGAGCGCGAGCGAATAGATGTACGGCCGCAGCCGCTCGCGCGACGGGTAGATCGAGCGACGCTCGCCATAGAAGGCGATGCCGAACAGCAGCGCCAGGTAGCCGACCGCGAGCCCCGACAGGAACAGGCCGGAGACCACGGTCGGCTAGTCGTCAGCGCGACTTCCAGCTGATCCCGACGCCGTAGGTCCGCGGCGGGCCGAAGATCGAGAAACCGTTGCCGAGGAACGGGATGATGTGCGTCGGGTAGGTCTCGTCGAGCAGGTTCTTGCCCCACAGCGACAGCTCGAGGTTGCCCTTGCCCGGCGCCCAGGCGGCGCGCATGTCGAGCAGCGTGAAGCTGTTCACCTCCGTGATGCGCGCGTTGGCCGCATCGGCCGCCGGCGCGCCGGTGTTGTAGGCAAGCTCGGTGCGGTAATCGTCGGTCCACTTGAGGTCCGTGCGGACCGAGGTGTTGCCGCCCCACATCGGCCAGCTGAACTGCGCGAAGACGCCCGCCGAGTACTCCGGGGCCCGCGGCAGTTCGGCGCCGTCGTTCACGCCACCGTTCACCTCGGCCTTCAGCCACGCGAGGTTGAAGCCGACCTCGACGCCCTCGTCCGGCGCGGCGAGAAACTCGAATTCCGCGCCATAGTTCGTCGTGTCCTCGGTGAACGTCAGCAGGCGCAGCTGCGGATCGAGCCGGAACAGCTGCAGGTCCGAGTAGTCCATGTAGAACAGCGCGAAATTGGCGCGCAGCGTGTTGTCGAGCCACTGCGACTTGGCGCCGGCTTCGTAGTTCCACACCTCCTCGGCCGGCGTGGCCTCGCCGACGTTCTGCACGACGTTGTTCTGGCTCGGGAAGATGCCGGACTTGTGGCCGCGGCTGATGTGCGCCATAAAGCAAGTGGCCGCCGTCGGTACGGTAATCGAGGCCGAGCTTGCCGGTGAGCGGGCTCCACGAATCGCTGGCCGTGACGTCGTACGGCTGGCCGGGGAACAGTGGGATGCCGGGGGTCGGGTCGGTCGGTGTGTTGTTGACCGCCGTCTGGTGCGCGTCCTTCTGGTCGTCCGAGTAACGCAGGCCTGCGGTGACGCTCAGCTGCTCGGTCAGCGGATAGGTGAGCTGGCCGAACGCGGCGTAGCTCGTCGAATCGACGTCCTGGCCGAAGGTGACGTCGCCACCCGCGGCCGCCAGCAGGCTGAACTGGGTGATGAACCGCTCGGTGCGGTCGACGCTTTCGTCGAACAGGTACAGGCCGGCGACCCACTGCAGCTTCGCAGTCGGCCGGCGAGGCGAGGCGTGCCTCGAGGCTGTACTGCTCGGCTTCCTCGTCGGCGATGTCCCGGTTCTGCAGCACCCAGCCGTAGGGCGCGGGAAATGGCGGCGTGACGGGCGGGAAACCGATAGGGCTTCAGGCCGTCGAGGTCCTCGTACCAGGCGAGGTCGACCGAACGCCAGGCACCGAGGACCGTCCACGAACCGTAGCTCGCGTCGTGCTCGTAGCGCGCCGTGAGGCCGTTGATCTCGCGCTCCTGGAAGGACTCCTCGACCGAATACGAACGGCGAACGTTCGAGCCCGCCGGCCAGATCCGCCGCAGCGCCGCCAGCGCCAAGTTGTTCGCCTGCGCCCACCTGGCCCGTGTCGAACACCGGGTAGGGCACGCGCGCGTTGCCCTTGGTGTCGTCGGTGACGTAGTCGTAGGCCAGCAGCAGGCGGCTGGCGTCGCTCGGCGTGAACATCACCTGCGCACGGGCGCTCCAGTTGTCCTCGTCGTCGAGTTCGGCGCCGGTCTCGATGTTCTTCGAGTAGCCGCCGTGCGTGCGGTGACTCAGCGACAGCCGGCCCGCGATCGTGTCGGTCAGGCCGCCGTTCAGCACGACGCGACCGTCGAGGGTGTCGTAGGAGCCCTTGGACAGGCTGGCGCTCGCGAAAAAGTCCTGCTCCGGGCGGTTCGGCACGAAGTTGATGGCGCCGCCCGAGGTGTTGCGCCCGTACAGCGTGCCCTGCGGGCCACGCAGCACCTCGACGCGCTGCATGTCGAACACGTCGAACGCCGCGCCGCTGACGCGACCGACGTACACCTCGTCCTGGAACACGCCGACGGTCGGGTCGCCCGCCGCGGAGTCGGAGTTCGAGCCGACGCCGCGGATGTAGAACTGCGGCTCGCCGACGTTGACGCGCATCATCGTGAAGTTCGGCGTGCGCAGCGCGATCTCCTCGATGCGCATGATGTTCGCGCTGCGCAGCGTGTCCGAATCGAACACCGACAGCGCGATCGGCACGTCCTGCGCGCTCTCGGCGCGCTTCTGCGCGGTGACGATGATCTCCTCGAGGCCGCCGGTCCTCGGCGCCTCCTGCGCATGTGCCAGCGATACCACTGCCGTGGCGCTGGCAGCCGCAATCAGGACCCGTGTGATCGCCCATCGAAGCGTCGTCATGTTGCTGTTTCCCCCAGTGTGTGCCGATTCTGTGCCCGCCGGACCGGCCGGCGTGGCTTGCGCAACCAGACTAATACCGCAGCGTCGCGGTGCAGCGCAACGCCTGTCGCATTCACGCCACGGGTCGGCGCGATTGTGCAATGCGGAAACGCGCCGCGACAAACGCGGCATCGGTGAGCGTGGCGTTGCCCGCCGGATTGAGGCCGGTCACGTGGTAGTCGCTGTAGGACGCGGCGAAGTTGAGCGGCATGGCGCCGGTCAGGTTGCAGGTCAGCTGCGCACCGGCTGTCGCATAGGCCGACTCGGCCGCGGCGAGGTAATCGTCCCGGGTCGAGTAGGCAAAGGCGGTGATGCCGCCCGCGGCCCGCACGTCGTCGGTGGCACTGCGCAGGGCATGGTCGGCGTCCTCGGTCTCGATCACGAAGCCGATCGGGCCGAAGCGCTCCTCCCGATACAGGTCACGCGCCGCGGTGCCGACTCGCAGCAACAGCGGCGTCGCGGTCCGTGCGGCCGGGTACTCCGGGTGCTGGTAGGGCCCGGAATCGACCACCACTCGTGCCGTGCTGCCGTGCCGCGTCGCGCATTGTGCCGATCAGGTCGAGCGTGCCCGGCGACTGGATCGTGGCGAGGATCGAGGCGGCGCGCCCGGCTCGGCGGTCACGCCGCGGAACGCCGTCGCGAGCGCTGTGCAGACTTCGTCGACGCTGGCGCGTCGTCCGCCGACGTCGATGCCGCCGCGCGGCAGGTAGATGTTCTGCGGCGAGGTGCACATCTGCGCGGAAAACAGGTGCATGGTCGTGGCGAGGCTGCGCGCCACGGCGTCCAGGTCGTGCACCGACTCGAGCAGCACAGTGTTCACGCCCGAGGTCTCGGTGTAGCAGAGGGCAGGGTGCGCATGACGCTCCACCCACGCGCCGAACCGCGCGCTGCCGGTGAAGTCCACGATCGCGGTGAGCGGATGCTCGACCAGCCGCTTGCCGAGCGGCTCGGCCGGGCTGTCGACGGCCAGGGTCACGAGGTTGGGGTCGAACCCCGCCGCGGCCAGCACCCGCCGTGCGGCGCGCACGGACAATGCCATTGGCAGGATCCCGGTCGGGTGCGGCTTGACGATCACCGCGTTGCCGGTGGCGAGGCTCGCCAGCATCGCCGGATAGGCGTTCCAGGTGGGGAACGTCGCGCAGGTGAAGCACACGGCGACGCCCCGCGGCACCAGCCGGTAGCGCTTCTGCAGCCGGATGGTGGCCGAGCCGAAGCGCCGTTCCCACAGCGCTTGCGGCCGCACGGCCGACATGGCCTGGTGCGCGTAGACGATCGCCTCGATGCCGCGGTCGAGCGCGTTGGTGCCGCTGCCGGCGTAGCTCATGGCCGGGCTCTGGCCAGCCGTGTGCATGACGGCGTGCACCAGTGCCGGCAGTTCAGCGAACCACGCCTGCACGATCTCGAGGCAGACGCCGACGCGGGCCTCCGGCCCGGCGTCAGTCCAGCGGGGCACGGCGGCACGCGCGGCGCCGAACAGCACGTCGATGTCGGCGCGCGGGTAATCAATGCCGAGTGGCTCGCCGGTGTACGGCGATACCTCGGCGCCCAGGCGCCCGAATTCTCCCGGCTGCTGCAGTTCGAACGGCTTGCCGAGCTGTGCGCGGAAGGCATCGAGGCCGCGGGCCAGCGCAGTGGCCGAGTCCGGGTAGCGATCCGGCGTCTCCGGGAACGGGCTGAAATACTCGCGCGACACGCAAGCTGCCGTGGCCCGCGCGAGCAGGTCGCGGTGCTGTTCGTACAGGCGCGCGGCGGCCGCGGTCATCGCAGGCAATCTCCCGGGTGCGCGCGCCAGCTCAATCGACCACCATTTCGATCACGACCGCGGCGCCCAGGCCCAGCGCGCCGCTCACGGCAGCGACACCGCGCCGCCGCCCGCGTCGGGCCAGCTCGTCCGCCAGCATGCCGACGAGCGTGGTGCCGGTGGCACCCATGGCGTGGCCGAGGGCGATGGCGCCGCCGTTGACGTTGAACCGATCCGGATCGATGCCGAGCTGGCGCATGAAATGCAGGGTGGGTGCGGCAAAGGCCTCGTTGACTTCCCAGAGGTCCACATCGTGCACCGCGAGTCCCGCGCGCCGCAGGGCCTTGTGCGTCGCGCCGAGCGCTCCGTTGAGGGCCAGGACGTGGTCGTCGGCGTGGCTCGCGGTAGCGAGTACGCGCGCCCGTGGCGGCACCTCGAGGCTGCGCGCCGCGGACTCGCCGCCGAGCAGCGCGATCGAGGCGCCGTCCGCCATCGCCGGGGAGTTGCCGGCATGGTGGAAGTGGTTTACCGGGCCGAGTTCGGGGTGCCGCGTGCGCAGCAGCGCGTCCGCCCATTGCGCGCCCATCTCGGCAAAGAACGGCGCCATGGCCAGCAGCTTCTCCACCGAGGCGCCGGCGCGGATCGTTTCGTCGTGCGCGAGCAGCACGCGTCCGTCGGCGCCGTGCACGGGCACCAGCGACCGCGAGAAGTGGCCGGCCTCGCGAGCGCGT
This sequence comes from uncultured Gammaproteobacteria bacterium, assembly GCA_963731105.1. Classification (GTDB taxonomy): domain Bacteria; phylum Pseudomonadota; class Gammaproteobacteria; order Steroidobacterales; family Steroidobacteraceae; genus RPQJ01. The sequence continues at coordinate 98,826 of CAVSUM010000003.1, read as the reverse complement.
GCCGCCCGTTGCTGCGACTGCACGGCGTAGGCCTCGACGTCCTCGCGGGTGATTCGCTGCAGGGTGGCAATGCCGTCGGCGCTCACGCCCATCGGCGGCGCGCCCAGTCGTTGCACGGTGACCGGATCGACGATGAACGGCGGCTGGTCCGAGGCCATCGGCACTCGCGACATGGACTCGACGCCGCCGGCGACCACCAGTTCCTCGCCGCAGGCGACGCGGGTGGCCGCGAGGTGCAGGGCGCACAGGCTCGAGGCGCAATAGTGGTTGACGGTGGCGACCGAGACCGAGTCGCTCCAGCCGGCCTCGAGCGCGGCGATCTTGCCCACGTTGCCAGCCTGTTCGCCGGCCTGGGTGACGCAACCGAAGATCGCCTCGCCGACCCGCGCCGTGTCGAGCCCGGTACGCTGCACGAGTTCGCCGAGCACTCCACCGAGCAGCGTCGCGGCCGGCACCGACGACAGCGCTCCGCCGGGCTTGCCCGCGCCCCGCGGGGTGCGCAGGCACTCGTACAGCAGCACCTCGTTCATGCGTGGGCGGACTGCGGCGCGGCCGCCAGCCGCTTCGCGCTCACCCAGGTACCGTGGAACCCGTGCGGTACGCGACGCGGCAGCGCAATCCGCGCCACCGGTCCGTCGCCGAGGCTGGTGCCCCGCGCATCGAACACCTGGATCTCCGTCTGTCTCCCGCTGCATGTCGGTGACGAAGCTGACCAGGTAGCCGTCGTCCTCCGCCGCCTGCGCATCGGCCGGCGCGAACGGTGCCTCGCTGTACCAGAAGTGGTCACCCGCGCTGTACGCCGTGAAGCGGCCGTCGATGGTGTCGTACTTGACCAGGCCGCCGAACTGCGCGCCGAGGTCGCGGTTGCGCATCAGGATGTTGTACGAGTAGCGCGTCGGCACGCCCTGCAGCCAGCTGTTCATCATCGGGAACTCGCTGTTCAGCGTGTCGTCGATCAGCCGCTCGCGCGTCCGGCCGGTGCGCAGGTTGAACCGCCACTCGTACATGCAGGCGTCGATCTGCAGGTGTGCGATGGCCTTGGCGTAGCGCAGCTCGTCCGGTGCGCCGGACAGGTCGCGCGGCGTGCGGTAGCGACAGGCGACCATCACCACCTCGTCGTCGTCGTCCCAGGCGTTGACGACGTGGTAGATGAAGCAGGGTTCCGCCTCGAACCAGCGCACGTCACGCTCGGTGCCGTTGCGCGGGATCACCGCGAAGCGCGCCGGGCGGTCGCCGAAGAAGCGCAGCTTGTGGCGGCCGGCGGCGTAGGCCTGCGGATCGTAGGTGAGCGACAGGTCGTGCAGGATGACGTGCTGCTTCGTGAAAGCCATGTCGTGCGGCAGGCTCGGGCCGGGCAGTTCGACGTTCACGGTCTTGCGGACCGTGCCGTCGGGCCCGGCGATGCCGAAGCTCATGTACGGCCAGGTCTTGGTGTAGTCGAAGTACACGAACTCGTCGGCCTGCTCGTCGACCTTCGAGTGCGCCGAGACGTGCGTGTGCAGCGTCCCCTTGAAATCCGCCGGACCGATCGTCTCGAGCGTCCACGGATCGACGTGGTAGGGCTGGCCCGCCAGGTACCACATCGTGACGAGGCGGCCGGCGTGGAACTTGACGTCGGTGTTCGAGGTGTCCTTGAGCGGCATGTCCGGCCGGTCCCTGCGCGGCGGGTCCATGATTCCCGACCAGAGCGCGCGACCGGCGGCCTGCTTCCTCGCGGAAGCACTGCGTGCGCACGTAGCGATTGCGGTAGGTGACGCGGCCGCGGTCGAAGTAGACGGCGTGCAGCATGCCGTCGCCGTCGAACCAGTGGTAGCGGCCGGGCTGCGGGAAGTGGGCGTTGGGCCCGTTGCGGAAGAATGCGCCGTTGAGATCCTGCGGCACCTCGCCGATGACCGGCAGGTCGTCGAACACGGATTCATCCGCGATGGGGCCGTGGGTGCCGGAGAGCAGGGGACTGACTGCGGACATGACGGATTCCTCGGGAAGCGGTACCGGCCTCAGGGCCCGAACGAGGGGACGGCGAGCGACTGCAGGTACTCGGCGCGCAGGCGGGCGATGATCTCTTCCGCGCCCTCGACGCGCTGCACCGCGACCACCGACTGGCCCGCCGACCAGATGTCCTTCCACGCCTTGAGCTGCGTGTCGGACTTGCTCCAGTCCATGGCGGTCTTGCCGGACAGGTTGTCGGGGTCGAGGCCGCTGCGCAGGATGCTCTGGCGCAGGTAATAGGCGCTCGCACCGGTGAAGGCCTTGGTGAGCACGAGGTCGTCCACCGCCGCGTCGACCACCATCTGCCGGTATTCGTCACCGGCCAGGCTTTCCCGTGCGGCGATGAACAGCGTGCCGATGTCGGCCAGGTCCGCGCCCGCGACCTCGGCGGCGCGGATCGCGGCCCCGCTGCAGACGCCCCCGGCGAGCGCCACGATGCCGTCGAAGAACTGGCGCACGGCCTGCACGAACACGAACGGCGCGACCGAGCCCGTGTGGCCGCCGGCGCCGGCGCTCACCAGGATCAGGCCGTCCGCGCCCGCCTGCGCCGCCTTGCGCGCCATGGCGATGCTGCCGACGTCGGCGAACACCAGGCCGCCGTAGGCGTGCACGGTGTCGATGACGCGCGCGGGACTGCCGAGCGCCGTGATCACGATCGGCGGGCGATGGCGCCGCACCAGCTCCAGCTCGGCCGGCAGGCGGTCGTAGGAACTATGCACCACCAGGTTGAGCGACCACGGCGCGATACGGGCCGTGGGGTCAGCCGCGGTGGCCGCCCCGAGCTCGTCTGCGATGCGCCCCAGCCACGCGTCGAGCACTTCGAGGGGGCGGGCATTCGGCGCCGGGAACGAGCCGATCACGCCGTTGCGGCAGGCGGCGATCACCAGGTCCGGGCCGGACACGAGGAACATCGGGGCGCAGATGAGCGGCAGCCTCAGCCGGCCGCGCAGCGCGCCGAGCCGGTCGTGCGGCGGTGCAGCAAGGGTTGCCGGGGCGTCGGCCAAGGTCGCGTCCTCGATCGTGGCGAGCGGATGTGGCTTGCAGAACTAGACTAGCAACCGTCCGCGCCCGGGATCAAGCGGCGCGACTGTTTGCGCCGGCGCGACCCTCGGCTAAAGTGCGGACCGTGTCGGACGTCGCACAGCACATCGCCTCGAGCTCGGTCACGCGCGCCATGGACGTGATCGGCGACCGCTGGGCCATCCTGATCATGCGCGACGCCTTCCAGGGCGCGCGCCGCTTCGAGGAATTCATCGCGCGCACCGGTGCCACGCGCGCCACGCTCGCCAACCGGCTCGGTGCCCTGGTCACGCAGGGACTGCTCGAGAAGGTGCGCTACAGCACTGCACCGCCGCGTGACGAGTATCGCCTGACGCGCCGCGGGCGCGACCTGTTCCCGGTGGCGCTCGCCGCCTGGCGCTGGGAGCGGCGCTGGGCGCCGCGCAGCGGCAGCGTGCCGGCGCAGTTGCGGCATGCAGCCTGCGGGCACGCGACCCGGCCGCAGCTGGTCTGTGCCCACTGCGGCGGCGACATCGACCTGCGCCGGACGCGCCTGCGCAGCCGGCTGCCGACCGGACCGCTGGTGTCCGCCAGGCCGATGCTGCGGCGGTTGTCGCCCTCGACCGCGCGTACCCACCGGGGGTCGCGCGACGAGTTCACCTACATCGCGGACGTGGTCGGCGATCGCTGGATGCCGCTGATCGTCTCGGCCGCGTTCTTCGGCCAGCGTCGCTTCGAGGAAATGCTGTCCTCGCTCGGTATCGCCAGCAACATCCTGACCCACCGGCTCGGCCACCTGGTCGAGCTCGGGATCCTCGAGCGGTACCGCTACTCCCGCCACCCCGCGCGCAGCGAGTACCGGCTGACGAGCAAGGGCCGCGACCTGTTCCCGTATGCCATCGCGCTGATGGCGTGGGGCGATCGCTGGCTCGGCGGGCGGCGCGACGCGACGGCGGTGCTGTACCACACCGACTGCGGTCGCCGGCTGGTGCCGAGCGCGCGCTGCAACCATTGCGGCGGCGAGCTGGGCATCGACGACGTGGTGTTTCGCCGTCCGGCCGCGCGGCCGGCGCGGCCAGGAGGATGATCGTGCGCACGTCTCCCGTTGATCGCATCTCACGTATGCACAGCCTCGGCTGGTGGTCGGACGTCACCGTGGGCGACTTGTTCGCCCGCGCTGTTGCGTCGGACCCGGCGCGGACGGCGGTCGTCGATCCGGCGAACCGCGCGGCACTTGGCCTCGGCGAGCCGCGGCGGCTCAGCTATGCGGAGCTGGATTCGGCCGTGGTGGCGATCGCCGCGCAGTTGCTCGGCCTCGGGCTGCGCAACGGCGACGTGGTGCTGGCGCAGTTGCCGAACACCTGGGAGTGTGTCGCGCTGTACCTTGCGGCGGCCCGCACCGGGATCGTGCTCAGCCCGGTCGCGATGCAGTACCGGCGGCACGAACTCGACCAGGTCGTGGCGCTGCTCGAGCCGAAGGCCATCGTCACCGTCCCGGAATTCAAGGGCTTCGACCACGCGGGCCTCGGGTCTGAACTGGCGCAAGCTTGTGGTGCAGCGCTGCTGCTCGCGGGCGGCGGCGCGGTCTACGGCGCGCAGCAGCTGGCCGCCGGGCCGGCGTCGGCCGCGGATCAGACGCTGGTCGCGGCAGTTGCAGCGATCTCGGCGGACGACGTGTTCACGATCTGCTGGACGTCAGGGACCGAAGGCGCGCCGAAGGGCGTGCCGCGCTCGCACAACCAGTGGATTGCCATCAGTTACGCGCACTTCGAGGCGGCACGGATCGCGCCGGGCGACAAGCTGTTGAACCCGTTCCCGATGATCAACATGGCGGCGATCGGGGGCTGCTTCCTGAGCTGGCTGCACGCGGCGGGCACGCTGCTGCTGCATCACCCGTTCGATCCGCAGGTGTACCTGCAGCAGATCGCCGTGGAGCGGCCGCACTATGCGATCGCGCCGCCCGCAGTGCTCAACCTGCTGATCCGCGACGAGGCGTTGCTCGCCAAGGTGGACCTGTCGTCGCTGCGCTGCATCGGTTCGGGCTCGGCGCCGCTGGCGCCGGCCATGATCGCTGGCTTCCGCGAGCGGCTCGGCATCGAGATCGTCAACCTGTTCGGCTCGAATGAGGGCGTGTCGCTCGCGAGCGGTCCGGACGAGATCCCGGATCCCGAGCGTCGTGCCAGGTATTTCCCGCGCTTCGGTCGCGCCGAGGTGCCGTGGCCGCACCGGGTCTCGCAGTCGATGGAAACGCGGCTCGTGGATCCGGCGAGCGGCGCCGAGATCCTCGAGCCGGGCCGGCCCGGTGAGCTGCAGGTGCGTGGCGCCACGGTGTTCGACGGCTACTTCAAGTCGCCGCAGATGACCGCAGCGGCGTTCACGGACGACGGCTTCTTCCGCACCGGCGACCTGTTCGAGATCGCCGCGGACGAGCAGGGGCCGCGCTACTACCGTTTCGCGGGCCGCCACAAGCAGATCATCGTGCGCGGCGGGGTGAAGATCTCGCCCGACGAGCTCGACGAGATCCTCGCGGGTTGCCCCGGGCTGCTCGAAGGGGCGGTGGTCGGCTATCCCGACGACCTGATGGGGGAGCGCATCTGCGCGGTGGTGGTGCCGCGGCCGGGGTCGGAGGTCACGCTCGAGCAGGTCGCGGCGCATTTCGCGAGCCGCGGCGTTGCGGTGTTCAAACAGCCGGAGCGGGTGTGCGCGGTGGCCGCCCTGCCACGCAACCCGGTCGGCAAGGTGGTACGTGCGGAACTGCTGCGCATCGCCGTGGCGCCGCCAACCTGAGGAACGTCGATGACGGAACCTGTGTACGTGCTGGGAGGCCTGCAGACCGACTTCGCCCGCAACTGGGCGCGCGAGGGACTGGAGATCGCCGACGCGATGCGCGAGACGGTGCTCGGCGGGCTCGAGCAGGTGCGGTTGGCGCCGCGTGACGTCGAGGTTGCGCACGTCGGCAATTTCGCCGCGGAGCTGTTCTGCAACCAGGGTCACCTCGGCGGCTTGTTTGCCGCCTTGCACCCGGATCTAGCCGGCGTGCCCGCGTCGCGGCACGAGGGTGCGTGCGCATCGGGCAGCCTGGCGCTGCTCGCCGCGATGGCGGATCTCGAAGCGGGGCGCTACGGGCTCGCGGCAGTGGTCGGCATCGAGCAGATGCGCAACGTGCCCGGCGAGCAGGCGGCGCAGTACATCGGCGGCCCCGCCATGTGGTCCGGCCACGAGTGCCGCGACGTGCGCTTCCCCTGGCCGCACGTGTTCAGCCGGCTGGGGGACGAGTACGAGCGCCGCTACGGGCTGCGCGACGAGCACCTGGCGCGCATCGCCGAAGTGAACTTCGGCAACGCCCGGCGCAATCCGCAGGCGCAGACGCGGCGCTGGACGTTCAACGAGCGCAGCTTCGCCGCGGACGATGAGGCCAACCCGGTGATCGAGGGCCGCCTCCGCAAGCAGGACTGCGGCCAGATCACCGACGGCGCAGCGGTGGTGTTCCTTGCCAGCCAGGCGCGGGCAGCCGAGTACGCTGCAACGCACGGTCTGGCGCTAGGGCAGTTGCCGTGCATCCGGGGGTGGGGCCACCGCACCGCGCCGATCACCTACGAGGCCAAGGTGCAGGCGAGCGCCGGCCAGCCGTACGTGTTTCCGGAGGTGCGTCGTGCGATCACCGATGCGTTCCGGCGCGCGGGCGTGCGCGGCGTCGAGGATCTCGACGGCATCGAGACGCACGACTGCTTCACCACGACCGAATACATGGCGATCGACCACTTCGGCATCACGCCGCCGGGCGAGAGCTGGCGCGCGATCGAGGACGGCGACATCGAGATCGGCGGACGGATCCCGGTGAACCCGAGCGGCGGCCTGATCGGAGCCGGTCATCCGGTCGGTGCGACCGGAGTGCGCATGACGCTCGACTGCTGCAGGCAGGTCACCGGGACCGCGGGCGACTACCAGGTGGAGGGTGCGCGCACCTTCGCCACGTTGAACATCGGCGGCAGCGGCACGACCATCGTGAGCCTCGTCATCGGAACGGAGGGGACGCTCTCTTGAGTGTCCCCGCGGAAGGGACACTCAAGAGAGCGTCCCTTCCTTTCTCCGACCGGGGAAGAACGCATTGGTGCGGCGCACGTACTCGGCGTAGGCGGGCCGGCGCTCGCCGATGTCGCTTTCGAGCAGCCGCACGCCGGAAAAGCGCAGCAGCAGGAAGCTCATGATCAGCGGTCCGGCGATGCTCCACCAGGCGCCGGCGCCCAGTGCCAGCAGGTAAAAGCCCCACCACACGCAGAAGTCGCCGAAGTAGTTCGGATGGCGCGTCCAGCGCCACAACCCGCGGTCCATGACGCGACCGGCGTTGGCCGGATCGGACTTGAACCGCGCGAGCTGCAGGTCGCCGATCGCCTCGAACAGCAGGCCGACCGCGAACAGCACGACGCCCAACAGGTCGGGCAGGCCGAGCGGGGCAGTGCCTGCCGCCGCGCCGGCGAGTGGCAGCGAGATCACCCACGCGAGCGCGGCCTGGAAGCCGAAGATCAGCCACAGGCTCTTGAGCGCGAAGTTCGGCTCGTTGCGACGGCGGATGGCCTGGTAGCGACGGTCTTCCTCGTGGCCGAAATTGCGCCAGGCGAGATAGATCGCGAGCCGCAGTCCCCACAGCGTGACCAGCGCCAGCACCAGCCAGGCGCGCGACGACGGCGCCGGCTGCAGGCCGACGTACACCGCGGTCGCGATCACGAACAGCAGCGGCCACAGCGTGTCGACGATCGTGACGTTGCGCTTCGCCACGCTCGCGATCCAGGTGAGGACGGCGGCGGCCAGCAAGGCCGGCAAGGCGGCCAGCCAGAGCGACGGCATGGACATGCAGGGACTCCTCGGACAGGACTTCAGCTGGCCAGCACTTCGCGCAGCAGCGCGTCGTCGATGTTGCCGCCGGACAGCACGACCGCCACGCTGCGCCCGTGCGCCGCGAAGCGGCCGCACAGTACCGCAGCGAGTGCGACTGCGCCACCGGGTTCGACCACGAGCTTGAACGTCCTGGCCGCAAAGGCGATTGCGGCGCGCACCTCGGTATCGCTCACGGCCAGGCCGCCCGCCAGTCGGTGCCGGTTGATCTCGAAGGTCAGCACGCCGGGCTCCGGGGCCAGCAACGCGTCGCAGAACGAGCGCGTGCCCGGGTCATTCGCTACGCGCAGGCCGGCGGCCAGCGAGCGGCGATGGTCGTCGTGCCCCTCGGGTTCCACGGACCACACGCGCGACGCCGGCGACAGCCCCTGCACGGCGAGCGCGATGCCGGCGACCAGGCCGCCGCCGCTCGTGCACACCAGCACGTCGTCGAGAGCGACGCCCGATTCCGCTGCCTGCTCGACGATCTCGAGGCCGACGGTACCCTGGCCCGCGATGACGTGCGCATCGTCGAAGGACGGGACCAGCACCGCACCACGCTCCGCAGCCAGTCGTGCGGCGATCACTTCGCGACTCTCCCGCAGCCGGTCGTACTCGATCACCTCGGCACCGAGGGCGAGAGTGTTGCGCATCTTCACGCGCGGCGCGTCCGCGGGCATGACGATCGTCGCGCGGATCCCGAGCAGGCGCGCGGCGGCCGCGACGCCCTGCGCATGGTTGCCCGACGAGAAAGCCACCACGCCGGCGGCGCGCTGCGCCAGCATCGAGCTGGGCCAGTCGGTTGTAGGCACCGCGAAACTTGAAGGAGCCGGTGTGCTGCAGCGTCTCGAGCTTGAGCAGCAGCGCCCGCCGACGAGCTCGTCGAGCGGAGTGCCTGCGAGCAGGGGTGTGCGACGCGCGTGACCGGCGAGACGCGTCGCCGCAGCGCGCACGTCTGCCAGCTCAGGCAGCGACGACGCTGCGGTTCCCGCCATTGAGGCCGTCCACGCTTTCTCGCACCATGGGGCCGTGAGCGTACCCGATTCCCTGCCGCCGGGCTGCGTGCCGGTTTGCCACGGCTGCCGGCACCGGCGCTTCGACATCGCCGCGAGCCTGGCGCAGAAGTCCGCCTACCTGGCGCGCGTGTTGCAGCCGTGGGCAGACGTGCTCGCCGCGGTCACCGGACCCGACGCCGCGCGGCGGCTCGGCTACCGCGACCGCGTGACGCTGACGGCGCGCTGGCAGCAGGACACCGGCTGGCAGTTCGGCCTGATGCGCCGCGACGAACTGATCGCCATCCACGATTGCCCGGTGCACACCGCCCGGGTGCGCGACCTGGTGCATCTGCTTGCCGCACGACTGCCGCCGGCCGCCGAGTTGCCGCTGGCGTACCTGCACGTCTGCGGCGCGCAGGCGACGCTGATCGTCAAGGCGCACGAGGTCGACGCTGCCGCGCTGCACGGGCTCGGCCGGGACAGCGCAGCGATCGGCATCGAGGGCCTGTGGCTGCACCTGCATCCGGCCGCGGGCCGACGGCTGTTTGCGCGCAGTGGCTGGCAGCTCGCCTGGGGCGTGCCGCGCTCAACCGACGCGCATGGCCTGCAGCACGGTCCGACGGCCTTCGCGCAGGCGCTGCCGGAGCTGCACGACACGGCGCTGCGAGTTGCGGTGGCGCATTTGCGGCCGTCGCCGGGAACCAGCGTCCTCGACCTGTACTGCGGCTACGGAGCCAGCCTGCGCGAGTGGACCCACGCGGGCAGCGCGGCGCTGGGCATCGAGCTGTCGGGCGAGGCGGTGGCACTCGCGGCCGTCAACGCGCCTTCAGCGCAGGTGCTGCGCGGCACGTGCGTGCAGCGGCTGCCGCAGATCCGCGACTGGTGGCAGGCGCAACCCACCTCCCGCGTCGCTTACGTGAATCCGCCGCGCTCCGGCCTCGAGACCGAGGTGGTGGCTGCCCTGGCCGGTGAGTTGCGGCCGCAGCGCATCGCCTACCTGTCCTGCAGTGCGGGCACCCTGGCCCGGGACCTCGGCCGGCTGGTCGACGCCGGTTACGCGGTCACGGCCATCCATCCATACGACTTTTTTCCGCTGACGCATCACGTCGAGGCACTCGCGCTGCTCGAGCACCGCGGCCACCCCGCAGCGTGAGCGTCACTCGATGCCGGGCAGCCACCACTGCGCCGCGGACGGGTGCGCGGGTCGCGGGTAGCGCTCGCTGAACTGCGCCGCCGTCGTCTTGGCGCGTCCGGCCACGCTGGTCATGACCGCAGGGCAGGCACCCGTGCGCAACCAGCTGAGCGCCGCGGCCACCATGCCCTCGCTGGTCGAGCCGAGCGGCTGGTCCAGGGTGTCGCTGGCGGCGCAGGCGAACTTCAAGGTGCGGCGAGCCCGTCGTAGTAGTCCCCCTGGCCGAGTGCGTTCACGGTCTTGAACGTCACCAGTCGCAGCCGGTCCTCGCAGTTCGGTATGTCGAACGCATACTGGCCGACCGGCTTGCCGAGCGTGTCCTCACCGACGATCGCCACTTCGACCCACGGTGCCATCGAATTGACGTTGATCTCGCTCGCGGAAGCCGTCGCACCCGTGGTCAGGAACGCGATGCGCACCGGTTGCACCGACTGCGCGGTCGGACGGAAGTTCCTGGTCGTGTTCTCCGCCGTCTTGCGCGCGTTCAACACGGTGCGGTACTGCACCTCGGTCGTGCTGCGCGCGCCGCCGAGCAGGTTGTTCATCACCTCGGCGGTGCTCACCAGACCGCCGCCGTTGTAGCGCAGGTCGACGATGAAGTCGCGCACGCCGCGATCACGGAAGGTGGCGAAAGCCGTGCCGAGCTGCGCGTCCGCGGTCGAGATGTAGCTGCGCAGGTTCAGGTAGCCCACCCCCGTAGTGCCGGCCAGCGGCAGCACCTGCGTTCCGAAGCCATCCGGCACCGGGTCGATCGTGACCGTGCGTTTCACCAGCGACACGTCGCGCGTCACGCCGTTGCGCAACAGGCGCAGGCCACGCCGCACACCCTCCTGCGCGGGGCCGAGTGCGTCGGTGATGGTGCTGCCGCTGGCCAGCAACTGCGACACGGTGACGTAGCCGCTGCCGGAATCGATGGCGACGATCTCGTCACCACGCTGCATGGCCACCTCGGAGGCCGGGCTCGACTCGTAGACGTCGAGGATCATCGGTCGGTTCACGGGATCGACGCGCGTGCGGAAGCCGAAGCCGACGAACTGTCCGTCGCCGAGCAAGCAGTTCTCGGCGCTCTTCGTGGTCAGGTAGCTGAAGTACCGGTCCTTGCCCTGGGCGCGGGCGGTGGCCGTCAGGTGATCGAGCAGTGCCTCGGCGGTGGCGAAGCTGCCGAGGTCGACGGAGGTCGGCAGCAGCGTGTCGAACAGGTACCACTCGCGCGAGGCGTCGAGCACGAACTGCTTGCGGACGGTCTCGGCGCAGGCCGTCGTGCCGCCGCCGCCGCCGGTGCCCCCGGTGCTGCCAGAGCCGCCGCCACCGCCGCCGCAACCGGCGAGCAGCACCAGCAGCGGTGGTGGCCGCCAGGGTTCTGGCGCCATTGGAGTGACGGGACGAAGACATGACGGAACTCCATGGACCTGAGGGCTGGCCTGTCGAGCATATTGACAGTCGCCCCGCGAGTCACCGGGGCAGCTGTCGATTGCTTTTACATATTCCCGCCGCACGGGCCGCCAGCGGTTGCGTAACACACTGAATTCACACGTCTGCAGGTTCCATGGCGCAGATCTTGCTTGCCATCGTGGCAGGGGACGTTCTGGCTGCGGCGGGCTGAGCGCCGCGTGGTAACAAGAATGACAACGCGGATCCTGGGCGTGCTGGTCCTGCTGGGTGCCCCGGCAGCGCTGGCGTACTGGGCGGGCTTCAACGAAGCAGCGCACTACGTCGGCCTCGGTGCCGTGCTTGCGCTGCAGCTCAGCCTGCTCGCGCGCCCGGTCGCGGGCTTCTCCGTGCTGCTGCCGATGGTCTATGCGGCGGCCGCGTCACCGCGCAGTCGACCGACGGCGTGGTCGCCCTGATCGTCGCGATCGCCGCGGCCGTCGGCGCGGCGAGTTCGCAGGGGCTGCATCGCGGGCTGGTGGCGTTGCTCGCGGCGGCGCTGATCGGGTCGTTCGAGCCGGCGGCCGGGGCAGATGTGCTGCGCCGCGGAGGCTTCATGCTGGCCGGTGCTTCGTATGGCTTCCTGCTCGCAGCGACCGTCCTGCGCGGGCTGCAGTTCGAAGCCCGTCACCTGCACCCGCAATCCGCGCTGGGCTATGCGGTGCTGCTGGCGACCGTCACGGCCGCGGCGTGGTTTGCCGCGCGTCTGGTCGGGATCGCGCATCCGTGGTGGCTGCCACTGGTGATCGTCGCGACCAGCGAGCCGTTCGCGACCAGTACGGCGCGCGACGCCGTGGTGCGCGTCACGGTCGCGGCGACGGCCTCGATGATGCTGGTGTTCGTCACGGACGTGTTCGACGAACCGTTCGCCCGTGGCGCGCTGCTGCTGAGTCATGCTGTCGCTGGCGCTGACCCAGGGTGGCCGCCGCCCGGCCTTGCTCGCGGTGCTGGCCGCGCCGGTGCTGGTGCTCGCGTCGAGCCATGCGGCACCGCACGCGCCGCCGCTGGAGTTCCTCGGCCATGCGCTGGCGGCGTTCGTGCCCGTGCTGGCCTTGTCGGGCCTCGGGCACTGGCTGTTCTGGACACTGCGCTCGCGCGACGGTCGCGTGGCTGCCTGATCCCGGCCGCGGCGGTCAGGTCGCGGCCAGCGCCTGCTCGAGGTCTGCCAGCAGGTCGTCGACGTGCTCGATGCCGACCGACAGCCGCACCATGTCCTCGCTGACGCCGGCCCTTTCGAGCTCGGCGGGATTCAACTGCCGGTGCGTGGTGCTCGCCGGGTGGCAGGCCAGCGACTTTGCGTCGCCGATGTTCACCAGCCGCACGAACAGCTTGAGCGCGTCCTGGAAGCGCGCACCGCCGGCGCGACCACCCTCGATGCCGAAGGTGAGGATGCCCGACGCGCGACCGCCCATGTACTTGCGTGCCAGCGCATGGCCCGGATGATCCGGCAGGCCCGCGTAGTTCACCCAGCGCACCTTCGGGTGCTGCTGCAGGTACCGCGCCACGGCGAGCGAGTTCTCACAGATGCGGTCCATGCGCAGCGCGAGTGTCTCGATGCCCTGCAGGATCAGGAAGCTGTTGAACGGTGAGATCGCCGCGCCCATGTTCCTCAGCGGCACCACGCGCGCGCGGCCGATGTAGGCGGCCGGGCCGAAGGCGTCCGTGTACACCACGCCATGGTAGGAAATGTCGGGCGTGTTGAGCCGCGGGAACTTGTCGGCGTGCTCGTGCCAGGGAAACTTGCCGGAGTCCACGATCGCGCCGCCGATGCTGGTGCCGTGGCCGCCCAGGTACTTGGTGAGCGAGTGGACCACGATGTCGGCACCGTGCTCGAACGGCCGGCACAGGTAGGGCGACGGCACGGTGTTGTCGACGATCAACGGAATGCCGTGACGGTGGGCGACGTCGGCCAGTACCGCGAAATCGGTGATGTTGCCCGCCGGGTTGCCGACCGACTCGCAGAAAATCGCCCGGGTGTTCGCGTCGATCAGCCCCTCGAACGACGCCGGGTCGCGGTGGTCCGCGAACTTCACCGTCAGGCCGTACTGCGGAAACGTATGCGCGAACAGGTTGTAGGTGCCGCCGTACAGCGCCGACGAGCTGATCACGTTCTGGCCCGTCTCGGTGATGGTCTGCAGCGCGTAGGTGATTGCCGCCTGCCCCGAGGCGAGCGCCAGCGCACCGACGCCGCCCTCGAGCGCCGCGACGCGCTTTTCCAGCACGTCGGTGGTCGGATTCATGATGCGCGTGTAGATGTTGCCCGCCACCTTGAGGTCGAACAGGTCCGCGCCGTGCTGCGTGTCGTCGAAGGCGTAGGAGGTGGTCTGGTAGATCGGTACCGCGACCGCCTTGGTGGTCGGGTCGGGGGCGTAGCCGCCGTGGACGACGAGGGTCTCGAGCTTCATGGTGGGAACCTGGCAGGGTAGGCGGGTAGGAACGGGTATTTTCCGGCAACGCGCTGCCCGTGTCCCGCGGTGAGAACCAGCGGTTATGCCGCCAGAACGCCGCGTCCGGCCGGGGCGCGGTGGCAGGCAGTGCTTGACGTGGGTCATGGCCTTCCCGGGCGGGCGGCGCAGACTCTGCACATGGTCGGTCGATCCGTACGTTCGAAGTGCGTGGCCGGGACGGCAGGTGCAATCCTGGCCACGGTGGCGTTGCAGGCCGGAGCCGCCGATGCGATCCCGGCCAGTGCGTCCGCCGCCGCCGCCACGACGCAGGACCAGGCCCTGGAAACCGTGACCGTGTATGCGAGGCGCCTGCTGCCCGTCACGCGCATCGCCGCCATGGTCAGCGTGATCCCGCGGGAAACGATCGAGCGCACGCTGGTCACCGACGTGAAGGAACTGGTGCGCTACGAGCCCGGGCTCTCGGTGCGCAGCGATCCGTTCCGCTTCGGCGCCGACACGTTTCTCGGTGCGCGGCGTCGGCGGCAACCGGGTCGCCGTGGAAGTGGACGGGGTGCCGGTGGCCGGGGGCTTCGCGATCGGCAGCTTCTCGGACTCTGGCCGCAACTTCGTCGACCCGGCGTTCCTGCAGCGCGTCGAGGTGCTGCGCGGTCCGGCCTCGTCGATGTACGGCAGCGATGCAATCGGCGGCGTCGTCGCCATGACGACCATCGAGCCGCAGTCGTTGCTCGGGGCCGGTCGCGACACCGGGCTGCGCGTGTCGTCGGGCCTGACCGGCGTGGACGACGGCTGGAATGCGGCGGCGACCAGCGCCCTGCGGCACGGCGGATGGTCGGGCATGCTGGGCTACGTGCACCGCGAGGGACATGAGGCTGCGACGGCGGCCGACGTCGAGCCCAATCCGCGCGACTATCGCAGCGACTCCTGGCTCGCGAAGCTGGACTTTGCCGTCATGCCGGGCGGCCCGCTCTCGCTGGTGCTGGAGAGCGGCGCGGTCCGGCAGCAGACGTCGATCGACGCATTCCTCGGTCTCGCGGGCACGCGGTTCGTCAACACCACGCTGCTCGAGGGCGATGATCGTTCCGACCGCTATCGGCTGGGCGCCAGCCAGCGCCTTGCCGGCGGCCGTGCCTTCGACAACGCGACCTGGCGCCTGTACGCGCAGGGTACCGAGACGCGCCAGGACACCTACGAGCAGCGCCGCGCGGTGCCGCCGCGCACGCCTGCCGGTCGCGATCGATCGCGGGTTCCGGCTCGAGGACGCGACGTTCGGCGTGGAATTCGAGGCAGTGCGCGGCTTCGATGCGAAGTCCACCCGGCACACGCTGGTGTACGGCCTCGAGGCTGCGACGAGCCGCATCGAGGAGCGGCGCGACGGGCTGCAGACCGACCTCGTCACCGGCGCCACGACGTCGGTGATCCTCGGCGAGTCGTTCCCGTTACGCGACTTCCCCATCACCGACGTCGATCGCGCCGGGGCCTTCGTGCAGGACGAAATCGCGCTGGCCGACTCGGGCTGGGCGCTGATTCCTGCGCTGCGGTTCGACTACTACCGGCTCGACTCGCGCCCGGATGCCATGTTCCGCGAGGACAACCCGACCAGTCCCGCGGTG
The DNA here is from genome assembly GCA_963731105.1 of uncultured Gammaproteobacteria bacterium. Taxonomy (GTDB): domain Bacteria; phylum Pseudomonadota; class Gammaproteobacteria; order Steroidobacterales; family Steroidobacteraceae; genus RPQJ01. The sequence goes on along the minus strand of CAVSUM010000003.1, from coordinate 83,333 downwards.
GATCTCGACGACCATGCGTTCGCACCCAAGCTCGGCGTGACGCGCACCATCGGTGACGGGCTCACCGTGTTCGCACAGTACGCGCACGGCTTCCGCGCACCGCCGCCCGAAGATCTCAACATCGGCCTGGAGCTGCCGCTGCTCAACATCCGCGCCATCCCGAATCCCGACCTGCAGCCCGAGACCAGCGACGGCTACGAGCTCGGGCTGCGCTGGAACGGCGCGACGGCGAGCGTCGCCACCAGCGTCTACTACACGGACTACCAGGACTTCATCGAGTCGAAAGTGAACCTCGGCAGGGATCCCGCGACCGGCGTCACCTTGTTCCAGTCGCAGAACGTCGCCTCGGCGCGCATATACGGCGCGGAACTGACCGCGACGGGCCGGCTCGGTGAATGGATGCCGCGGCTCGAAGGCTGGACCGCGCGCCTGTCCGCCGCGTGGGCACGGGGCGACGATCTCGATCGCGATGAGCCGCTGAATTCAGTCGACCCGGCCAGCGCGGTGCTCGGCCTGGGGTACGAGTCAGCGTCGGGTCGCTGGGGCGGCGAGCTGGTCACGACCGCGGTGGCTGACCAAGAGACGCCGTGGACGACAGTCGGGCGGACCTGTACGAGCCCGACGGCTACGTCACGCTCGACCTGCTGGCCCGCTACGATTTCGGCAACGGCCTGCGCCTGAATGTCGGCCTGTTCAACCTGGCCGACGCCGAGTACATCGAATGGACCGACGTGCGTGGCCGCGTTGCCACGGACCCACTGGTGCCGTACTACACGCGACCCGGGCGCAACGCCTCGGTCATGCTGCACTGGCAGTTCTGAGCCGGCGCCGTCAGGCCTGGTCGGTCAGCCGCAGCTGCTTCAGCACCCGGTTGAGGTTCTTGCGCATCTCGTTCAACTGCCCGAGCGAGGCCAGCGTGCGCATCCAGTCCTTCAGGGGCTGCAGCGGATAGCCGCCGTAGTGGCCGGGCTCGCGTATGTCGTTGGTCACGCTCGAGCGACCCGCCAGCACCACGTCGTCGGCGAGCGTGAGGTGCGCCGAGACCACGCTGTTGCCGCCGGTCATGAAGCGGCGCCCGATCGTGGTCGAACCCGCCATCATGAAGCCCGCGGTGTAGAAGCCGTCCTCGCCCAGGTCGCAGTTGTGCGCGATGTGGCAGATGTTGTCGAGCTTGGTGCCGGAGCGGATCCAGGTGGACGCCAGCTTGGCGCGGTCGATCGCGCAGTTGCTGCCGATCTCGACTTCGTCGCCGATGTGCACGTTGCCGAGGTGCGGGATTTTCTGCGGCCGACGGCTCGCGCCCACGGCGTAGCCGAAGCCGTCGCTGCCGATGCTGGTGTGCGGGTGGATCTCGCAGTCGCGCCCGAGCTCGCAATCGGCGCCGACGAACACGTGCGGGTGCAGGATCGTGCCGCTGCCGACGCGTGCGCCGTTCTCGACGACCACGTGCGCGCCGATGCAGCAGCCGTCGCCGATCGACGCGCCGGCACCGATGACGCAATAGGGGCCCAGCCACACACCGGACCCAAGCACGGCGGTGTCGTGTACCACGGCCGTCGGATGCCGCTCGCCCCACTGCGTGAAGCGCTCGCGCTTGCGATCGAAGTGCCTGAGCAGCACCGCCATAGCCATCGGCACGGAGCCCACGGCAAAGCAGCAGCCGAACGCGCCGTCCTGCGGGTCGAGCTGGTCGGCCATCGTCCTCGGCACGACCAGGATCGCGGCGCGGCGCTCGCGGGCGACCGCGAGCTGTTGTGCGTCGCTGACGAAGACCAGGCTGTCCGGGCCGGCGTCGTCGGGCGCGCGGCAGTCGGTGGCGACAGCGTCGGGATCGCCGTGCAGGTAGGTGAGCAGGTCCGCATGGCGGGCCTGGACGACATGGCCGTGGAGCATGGACCGGTCCTCAGGTCGCGGGGCTGGCGAGCGCAACGCGCGCTGTCACCTGGCCGCTGAAATCCGTCCACGCGTGGTTGGCGTAGTCGTAGAGCTTGCAGCGCCTTGCGCTGTCCACGTAGGTCCGCCAGTCCAGCCGGTATTCGCACAGCCCCGGGAATTTCTCCCGCAGCACCTGCTGTGCCGCGCGCAGCGTGTACATGGGTATGCGCGGGTTCAGGTGATGGGCGTTGTGTTCCATGATGTTGTGCATCAGGCGATCGATGCCGAGCGGCAGGCGCGCGCAGGCCGTGGCCGTGAGGTAGGCACGGTGGCGCTGCCATTCCTGTCGGTTCTGGAACCACGCGATCGTCGGGTGCGTGTGGTGCAGGTAGACGACGAAGCCCATGATGCCGTTCCACAGCAGGAACGGCACCACCACGGCCAGCGTTGCCAGCAGCGCGAAGGATTGGCCCGTGGCGCGTGCCACGAGTGCCACCACGCCGAGCCACACCAGTGCGCCGGCGGTCACCAGCAGGCTGTCGAGCGTGTACTCGCGGCGGCTCGAGCCGATTTCCTTGCGGCTCGCGAAGTAGAGCTTCTTCCACCACATCTCGACCAGGTAGTAGGCGCCCCAGCCGAGGCCGCCCCGATACAGGCGCTCGAGCAACTGGCGGCGCCGCGGCAGTGCGTCGAACTCGGCCTTGGAGAAGGGCGCCCAGACCTGGTCGCGTCCCTTCAGGTTGTTGAAGCCGTGGTGGGCCGTGTTGTGGCCGACTTCCCACAGGCTGTAGGCGGTCATCGACGGCAGGAAGGCCAGCCGGCCGCAGGCGGCGTTGAGCCGCGCGCTGCCGAAAAAACTGCCGTGGCAGGCGTCATGGCCGACCAGGAACAGGCGCACGATCGCGCCGGTGACGACGAGCGTGCCGACCAGCTTCAGGGCCAGGGACGCTGCCAGCAGCGTGAGGGCGGACCCGGCGGCGAACAGCGCCAGGTCGAACGCCAGGATCAGGCCCGGGAGCAGCAGCGACGACTCTTCGAAGGCGGCCAGCAGTGCCTTGCGGTTCCAGGTGGTCGTGGCCTGCATGGCGGCCATTGTAGCCGCGGGTCCTGCCGCCGTTCAGTGTTTCGAAAAAAGGCCCTGCCTCTCGCGAGGCAGGGCCTGAATGCGCGTCCCCGGAGGGACTCACGCAGGGAGGATCGTCAGTACACGTCGCCCACGGTGTTGTGGACGTTGAACTTGCCGGTCGGCGTCACGATGCGTGCATCGTTGATCACCTTCTTGAGCGCGAGCGTCTTGTCGTCCACCACGACGAGGGCCGACTTCTGGTCCTTGCCGTTCCACACGGAGAACCAGACCTCGTCGCCGCCGGCGTTGAACTCGGGCTGCACGACGCGCTTCGGGCCTTCGCCGAGGTTCGCCCACTCGGCGATCGGCAGCACCTTGAAGCCGGCCTCGAGGTCGTTGATGTCGAACACCGCCACGCTCTGGCTGATCTTGGGATCCGGATTGAGCGTGGTGTCGACGTAGAGGTGCTTCGACTTCGGGTGCGTCTTGACGAACAGCGAGCCGCCGCCCTGGCCCTTCAGCACTCGCACCACCTTCCACGCGTGGTCGGCGTGCTTCTCGGGGTCGGTGCCGATCAGCGTCACCTTCTCGTTGCCGAGCGCGCTGGTCGCCCAGACCGGACCGTACTGTCGGGTCGACGAAGTTCGCGCCGCGACCCGGGTGCGGGATCTTGTCCACGTCCACCAGCGCCGTGAGCTTCTGCTCCTTGGAGTCGACGATCGCGATCTTGTTCGACTGGTTGGCCGCGGTGATGAAGTAGCGCTTGGTGGAGTCCCAGCCGCCGTCGTGCAGGAAGCGCGCGGCGCCGATCGTGGTCGTCTTGAGGTTGTTGATGTCCTCGTAGTTGACCAGCTGGATCTGCCCGGTTTCCTTCACGTTGACGATGAACTCCGGATGCTCGTGCGAGGCGACGATGGCGGCCACGCGCGGCTCGGGGTGGAACTCCTGCGTGTCGACCGTCATGCCGCGGGTCGAGACGACCTTGAGCGGCTCGAGGGTCAGGCCGTCCATGATCGTGTACTGCGGCGGCCAGTACGCCCCGGCGATCGCGTACTTGTCCTCGTAGCCCTTGTACTTCGACGTCTCGACCGAGCGCGCTTCGAGGCCGACCTTGATTTCGGCCACCTTGGTCGGCTTGTCGAAGAAGAGGTCGATCAGGTCGATCCTGCCGTCGCGGCCGATCGTGTACACGTAGCGGCCTGAGTGCGACAGCCGCGAGATGTGCACGGCGTAGCCGGTGCGGACGACGTTGATGATCTCCTTGGTGTCGCCGTCGATCAGGGCGACCTCGCCCGCGTCACGCAGCGTGACCGCGAAGATGTTGTCGAGGTTGTACTTGTTCTGCTGCTTGGTCGGCCGTTGCGACACCGGCACGATCACGTTCCAGCTCGCCTTGATCTCGGGCATGCCGAACTCGGGCGGCTGCGGCGGCTCGTGCTGGACGAAGCGGGCCATGATGTCCACTTCCTCCTGCGACAGCTCGCCGGACTTGCCCCAGCTCGGCATGCCGGCGGGCGAACCCTGGTTGATGAACACCTTCAGGTACTCGGTGCCCTTCTTCTGGGTGATGTCCGGTGTGAGCGGCTTGCCCGTGGCGCCCTTGCGCAGCACGCCGTGGCAGCCGGCGCAGCGCTGGAAGTAGATTTCCTGCGCGTGCTTGAACTCGGGCTCGGTCATGTCGGGGGCGCCCGGCGTCACCAGGATCTTCACGCCGGCGGCGCCGGCAGGCGAGGGCGCGCCCTGGTACTTGAGCTCGGCCGTCGTGGTCGGGTGCTGGGTCGGCGAGGATGCCTTCTTGGGCTCTGCGGCCGCCTTGGCGCGCACGGCTGCAACCTGTGCGACCGACACTGCGCCGCCCTGGTTGCCCCACGAATTCATCGAGTAGGTGAGCGCGTCGGCGATCTCCTGGTCCGACAACTGCGTCATCGCCGGCATCACGGAGTTGTACTTGACGCCGTTCACCACGACTTCGCCCTCGAGGCCGCGCACGACCACGCCGACGGCGCGATCCTTGTCGCCCAGCAGGTAGTCGGACCCGGCCAGCGGCGGGAAAGCGCCGGGCAGGCCCTTGCCGTCGGCTTGGTGGCAGGCCATGCAGGTGATCTCGAAGACGGTCTTGCCGGCGGCTAACTGCGCCGGCGTCACGCCGGCGGCGCCGGCGACCTCCGCCTTGTGCACTGCTTGTGCCCACGCCGGGGTGGCAAAGCCCAGGACACCCGTCACCGCCAACACGAGTGCGGCGCGGACGGGGTGTTTCAACTTGGACGTCATGGATGGCTCCCGTGGTTGGTACCGCCCGGCGACGCGACGGGCCGCCGCTGGGGATGGAGCCAACACTAGTACCGGGGAGCCGTCGGCGCCTTGACCTCGGTCAATTGCAGTTGCGACTTTCTGCGTGCTGTCAGGGCGTGGCGTCGAATATGGCCAGAAGTCTTTTGCGATCAGGTACTTGCAGGACCCGGCCGTGCACCACCAAGGCGCCTGCATCGGCCAGCTGGCGCAGGATCCGCGACAGGGTTTCGGGCTTCATGGACAACCGCGACGCCAGTTCCTGTCGCGACTCCTGCAGTGTGATCTCCGCTGGCCCGTCGGCGTCGAGGGGCAGGCGGCCTTCGATCAGGCGCACGAGGCGGTGCGTGGCACTCTCCAGCGTCAGGTACTCGATCTCGCGGATGCGCATATGCAGCCGCTGGCTCAGGTGCCCGAGCATGCGCAGGCAGGTTTCCGGGCTTTCGCGCAGGATCGCGATGTACTCACGGCTGGGAAAGCGCGCCACGGTCGAGTGCGCGGCTGCCACAGCCGAAACCGGATAGCCCTTCGCCTCCATGAACATCACCGCCTCGGCGAAGCTGTTGCCGGGCCCGAGGATGTCGACGATCTTCTCCTCGCCGGCCTTCGAGTAGAGGACCAGGTTCACCTGTCCCTCGATGACGATGAAGAAATACTGTGCCGGCTGGCCCCGGTCGAACAGCAGGTGGCCCGACTCGTAGTCCTCGACGAAGCTGCTCGTCAGCAGTCGCTGCATCTGCGCCGGCGACAGGCCGGCGAACAGGTGGTGCCCGCGCACGGCGGCGAGCAGGTTGGTCGGGTTCTGCATCCCGCCACCGTAGCAGCCCGGGGTGAGCTGTGGAATAGTTCGCAGGACCAAGGAGGCACGGTATGGATGGAATCCGCCGTGTGATGGCCAGTGCGATCCTGCTGTGCCTGGCCGGACAGGCAGGGGCCGCGAATGCCGGCGTCGAGGCATTCAATGCCGCAGTGGCGCGTGGCGACCTCGGGGCCGCGACCGATGCCGCGGTTGCCGCGTGGCCGACAGTGGCCGGCGATACAGTGAATGCCCCGCGTCTGGCGCGCGAATTCGGGTTCGCGGCGTACCGGGCGGGGCGCATGGAAGTCGCGCAACGGTTTGCCGGGTTCCTGGCCGGCCCGACCGGTGAGCCGCCGACGTTCGACGACGAGCCGGCCATGTCGCGCGTGCTGGTGCAACTGGTCGCCTGGAAGTCACAGCCGGACGCAGGCGGCAGCACTGCACTGCTCGACACGCTCGACGCACGCGTCGCGGCGGACGCCACGGCCGATGCGATCTCGATGCAGGCGGCCCGGGAACTGCTGTCCGACGCGTGGGGCCGCGGTGCGTGGCGCGATGCCGACCGGGCCGCGGGTCTGTTGGCGAGGCTCGCGGGCCGCGCGGGAGCCGCGAGCCTGCCGCTACAGCGACAGGCGGAGATCCGGCAGATCGCGGCGCGTTTCATGGACGACCGGTCGGTGCGGCAGTCCGACGCGATGGCCGATCTGCACGAACGGATCGTCACCGACATCGAGCGCGCGGGCGATCCTGCAAGCTGCGATCGGCTGCAGTCGATCCGCTACCAGGCGGTGGCGTGGATCAGTGCCATCAACGCGTACCTCGCGAGCGATTCGCAGTCCGGGCCAAAGGTGACTCGCACGCCGGCCGACACAGCGCAGCGCCCGCCATCCTTGCCCCGCGAGCTGCGTGAGCCGCGCACAGCTGACCTGCAGGGTCCGTCCGCGGTGCCGGCGCTGCCGCGTTGTCGCGGCGGGATGAACCGCGTGCCGAAGCTGCAGTACCCCCGGGACGAGCGGTACCGCGGCATCGTCGGCGCCGTGGTGGTCAGCGTGGCCCTCGACGAGGACGGCAAGGTGCAGCAGTCGCGGGTGCTGGCCTCGGTGCCTGGCGACGCGTTCGATTCGAATGTCCTGCAGGCCGTCAGGCAGTGGCGGTTCGTCGTCGCCGAGGATGAGGACCGCACGCGCTGCCGCGTGGCGGACGACGCCTACATTCTCAACGTCGTTTTCTGGCTCTCATGAACTCTCACGAGGCGAACATCCCCAGCGGATGGTGTGCCCGCGCCACGGTGACCAGGAACCCGACCGTTGCCAGTGCTGCGATGAACGCGGCGATGCGGATCCGTCGCGTTCGGCCGCGCTTGAGCGCGATGCTGCCGAGCACGATGTAGGCGACCAGCAGCAGCAGCTTGGCCGTGAGCCAGCCGGTGGCGAACGGGAACTGGTGGATCACCGTGGTGAGGATCAGTGCCGTGGTGAGCAGCACGGTGTCGACGGCGTGCGGCAGGTAACGCAGCACCACGTTGCGCTGCCACGGCGAGTCGGCGAGCATCAGCGCGCCGCGCAGCACGAACAACGCGATGCTCAGGATCGCGCACGTGATGTGGATGTGGCGCAGCGGCAGGTACAGCTCGCTCATCCAGGCCGCCCGTCGCTGCGCGGTGCCAGGTAGATCGGCGCGTGGCGGCCGCCCCAGACGGCGAATGCCACGAGCCACACCGCGAGGCTGCCGAGCAGCAGCCACTGGATCGCCGCCGGGGCCGTCACGATTTCACTGGCCACGCGCAGGGCCGCAGCGGCCTGCACGCCGACGAAACAGGCGAACGCGATGCGATCCATGGCCAGCGGCCGTCCGGAGTGTCCCATGGTGACGCGGGTCACCATGGCGATGAGCATGCCGGCGAAATATCCCATGCCGAGGGCGTGGATCGGCGCGCGACCGAGCGCCCATTCGCCCGTGACCAGGAAGCTCACGTCGCGCAGGGACTGCAGCAGCATCGCGACCGGCAGCCAGGCGTAGCCCGCGTACAGCGTCCACAGCAGCGGGTTGCCACGGGCGCGCAGCGACGTCCAGCGCACTGCGGCGAGCGCCGTGAGGACGAACAGCGCGGCATCCACCACCAGCAGCGAATCGAGTGCGCCCGCGGTGCCGAGCAGCAGGCGCAGCCACGCCAGCCCGACCACGGACACGAGCAGCCACGTCGGGCGCCACGGCACGTAGCCCACGGCTACGCCCTGCGAGAAGAACGGGATCATGCGGTGGCAGACCGCGAAGAACACCGGCAGCAGGAAGCCCCACAGCGCGCCGCGCACGGCAAAGTGCAGCACGAAGTCGCTGCCGGCCCACAGCCCGTAGCCGAATCCGGCGGCGCAGACGACCCCGATCGCGAATGCGGCACTGGTCACGATCGCATGCGACACGACCTGCTGCGCGTCGAGCAGCACGCGCAGCAGCGCCACCAGTGCGGTTGCCAGTCCGGCCGTCACCAGGGCCGCCGCGACCAGTTGCAGCGGGAGCGCGGTGTGCACGCCGACCAGCCAGCACGCGGTCCCGGCCGTCAGCAGCAGAGGCGCAGCGACGTAGGCGAGGCGCGGCACCAGCGGGCCGTTCATCCAGCGCGGATAGGTAGTGAACAGGAAGCCGAGAAAGAAGGTCGGCAGGACCGTGAACAGCATCAGGAACGAGTGCGCCCAGATCGGCGCCACGCCGAGGTCGAGCGCGAACAGCGGCGTGCCGCTGTAGCGGGCGACCAGGTGCAGGCCCCACCACAAGCTCGCGGCGAGCAGGCTCGCGAGGCCGCAGAGGAAGGCGAGGCGGTGCGGAGCCGCGGTCAGCACGGCTCCAGCGGGTGGCAGCAACGGGATTCGCAGGCATCACGCAAAGTACCTCAAAACAGCGGGCGCCCGAAGGCGCCCGCTGCTCATCACAGCGACGGTCATCAGCGACCCGTGGTCGCCTCGGCTACCGTCGTCGCCGGCACCGGTGCCGGCTTCGCCTTGCCGATGTACAGCTTCGCCACGAACAGCGCCAGCATGCCGGCACCGATCGAGAACACGACGTCGCCCGGCATGCGCAGCCACACCAGCGTCTGCATCAGCGGCTGCTGCAGGAACTCGGCCGAGCGCGCGTACCAGAAGCCGTGCGTCACGGCCGCGTGCACCTGCATCAGGCCCTGCGGCAGCAGCGACAGCAGCGCCATCAGCGCGAGGCCGATGTTGAGCGTCCAGAACGAGCCCTTGAGCAGCTTCTCGTCCCAGACGGCCGTGCGGCCGAGGCCGCGCAGGCAGAACAGCATCAGGCCGATGCCGAGCATGCCGTACACGCCGAACAGCGCGGTGTGGCCGTGCAGCGGCGTCGTGTTGAGGCCCTGCATGTAGTACAGCGCCAGCGGCGGGTTGATGAGGAAGCCGAACAGGCCGGCGCCCACCATGTTCCAGAACGCCACCGCGACGAAGAACAGGATGGGCCAGCGGTACGTGGCCACCCACGGCTTCGCCTCGCTGTGCTTGTAGTTCTCGTAGGCCTCGAACCCGATCAGCACCAGCGGCACGACCTCGAGCGCCGAGAACGACGCGCCGAGCGCCAGCACGCCGGTCGGGGTGCCCGTCCAGTACAGGTGGTGGAACGTGCCGAGCACGCCGCCGGTCAGGAACACCACCGTGGCGAACAGTACGGCGGCGGTCGCGGTGCTGCCGCGCACCAGGCCGAGCTTGGTGAACAGGAAGGCGATGACCGCGGTGGCGAAGACCTCGAAGAAGCCCTCGACCCACAGGTGCACCACCCACCAGCGCCAGTACTCGACCATCGACAGGTGCGTCTCATGGCCCCACATCAGGCCGGCGCCATAGAACAGGCCGATGGCGATCGTGGAGAGGAACAGCAGCATGGTGATCGAGCGGCTGTCGTCGCGGCGCTTCAGCGCCGGCCACAGGGCGCGGCCCACCAGGGCGAGCCACACCATCAGGCCGACGAACAGGAACGCCTGCCAGAAGCGGCCCATGTCGACGAATTCCCAGCCCTGGTGGCCGAACCAGAAGTTCGTCTCCAGGCCCATCTTCTGCATGACGGCCGCCCATTGCCCGCCCAGTCCGCCGACCACGATGATCAGCAGGCAGGTGAACAGGAAGTTGACGCCGAAGCGCTGGAATTTCGGCTCGTGGCCCGAGATGGCCGGCGCGATGTACAGGCCGGTAGCGAGCCAGGCGGTGGCGATCCACAGCACCGCCAGCTGCAGGTGCCAGCTGCGCGTCACTGCGTACGGCAGGTACTCGGCGAGCGGGAAGCCGTAGAACGCCTGCCCTTCCACTGCATAGTGCGCGGTGATGCCGCCGAGGATGATCTGCACCACGATCAGCGCGGTGACCACCCAGAAGTACTTGGCCGTGGCCTTCATCGACGGCGTCGGCTGCAGGCTCTTCAGCGGATCGCTGTCGGGCACGACCGGCGGCGCCTCCTTGCCGTGTGTCGTGGCGTAGTACCACGCGAGCGCGCCGATGCCGCCGAGCAGGAACAGGATGCTGACGAACGTCCAGATGAACGTCGGCGTGGTCGGCACGTTGCCCACCAGCGGCTCCGACGGCCAGTTGCTGGTGTAGGTGATGTCCTGGCCCGGCCGGTTGGTGACCGTCGACCACGACGTCCAGAAGAAGAACGCGTTCATCGCACTGCGGCGCGCGGCATCCGGAATCGGGTTTTCCTGGATGGCGTACTGCGAGCGCAGCGTCTGCAGCGCCGGGTCGTCGCCGAACAGCCGGTAGTAATGGTCGGCGACTGTCGCGATGGCGGCGGCGCGGTCCTCGGAGACCGTCACGACGCCCGTCGCGGCATCGTAGGTGTTGGCGCGCACTTCCGCCTGCAACCGGGCCTGCAGGCTCGCCTGCTGCGGCGGATCGAGCTCGTCGTACTTGCGGCCCGTGTCGCGCACGGCCCACAGGTCGAGCAGCGCGACCGACTCACGGTGCAGCCAGTCGGCCGACCAGTCGGGTGCCACGTAGCCGCCGTGGCCCCAGATCGAGCCGACCTGCTGGCCGCCGATGGTCTGCCACACCTTGCGGCCGGTCTGGATGTCGGCCTCGGTGAACACCGTCTGGCCGTTGGCGGTGCGCACCTCGGCGGGGATCGGCGGCATCGTCAGGTAGATCTGCCGGCCCATGAACAGCAGGATGGCGAAGGACACCAGAAGAATGCCTCCCAGCACCTTCCAGAGCTTGCTTGTGTCGGTCACGTGAGTTTCTCCATTGCAACCCGCGGGTGGACCGCGGCATGGCAGGAATGCTGCGCCGCGGACGCCAGGAGCCGCCTTGACCAATATCAAGCGGTGCGGCGCGCGACCCGGCACCGGGCTCCTGGCCTCGCCAGTCGAGGCGGCAGGTTCCGCCGGAAACAGCGTATGGACGGCGGCGGGTGTAGTGTGATTACAGTCGCCAATGTTCCGGAGGAGACCCGTGCCAGGGGCAGGCGCGGCATCCGCTCGGCCGGGGCACACTCCGCAGGACCTGAGGAATCGCATCAATGACTCACTGGAACGCGTGCACAGTCGTTCGTCCCATGGGCGCGCTGGCAAAACTGGCGATCGCTGCCCTGGTCTGCGCCGGCCCGGTTCGCGCGGCCGACCCGACCACGGCCGCAGCAGCTGCTCCGCAGGATCCCGCCGCCCGGGCACTGCTGCTCAACATGGCCAATTTCATCGCAGGGGCTCCCGGCCTGCGCGTGACCATGCGCAGTGGCTACGACGCGATCCAGGCGGACGGGCAGCGGATCGAATTCGGCGAGCGGCGCCAGATCCTGATGCAGCGACCGGACAAACTGCGCGTCGAGACGGAGCGCAGTGACGGCGAACGAGGGGGCGTCGTTTTCGACGGTCGGTGGATCACGGCGTTCAACGCCAGCGAAAACGTCTATGCCCGAGTGGAGAAGGCGGGCAGTCTCGACCAGGCGCTCGTCTACATGGTTCGCGACCTGCGGGCGACATTGCCCCTGGCGCGCTTGTTCACCACGGGCTTTCCACAGCACGTGGACCAGCGCGCCACATCCGTCGTGCTGGTCGAGGAGTGCACCCTGTTCGACGTCCCGACCGATCACCTCGCCGTCCGGTCCGACGACGTGGACATGCAACTGTGGATCGCGCAGGGGGCCCAGCCGTTGCCGCGACGTGTGGTCATCACCTACAAGAACGCGCCGGGACAGCCGCAGTTTCGCGCCGACTTCCATGATTGGAGCGTGGCGGCGACGGCCGATGCCGCCGCATTCACGTTCGTGCCCCCGGCGGGGGCCGAGCAGATCATGTATCTCGCGCCGCGACGCCGGGACGATGCCGCGGTCGCACCCACTGGAGAGCAACGATGAGCCGCCGTCCTCGACTTCATGGCATCGCCATCGCGGTCCTTGCCGCGCTCGCACTGTTGCTGGCAGGCCTGGCCGAGGTTGAGGCCCGGGGCGGTGGTCGTGGCGGCGGCGGTGGCGGCGGCATGTCGCGCAGCAGTGCGGCCAGGGGCGGCGGTATGTCGTCACGCCCGGCGCCGCAGCCGGCGAGTCGCTCGCCGAGCGCGGCCCAGCGCACGCCCCAGCAGCAGGGCTCTTCAGCCGATCGCCAGGGGAATCGCCAGGAAAGCCAGGGCGAGCGGCAGGGCAGTCGCACCGAGAACCAGGGCCAGCGGCAGGACTCGCGCGGCGAGGCCCAGGATGACCGCCAGGACTACGCCGACGAGGTCCGCGACGACCGCGAGGACTTCTACGAGGACAACTGGGACAACGACTGGTATGACGATGACTGGGGCGAGGTCGTGGTCGTCGGCATGGCCGTCGGAGCGGTCGTCGCCGTGGCCGACGACGACTGGGACGACGACAACGTCACGACAGTGACCAACGTCACCAACGTCACCCAGGTCACGGCGCTGGCGTCGCTCCCGTGCGAGGCCAGGATCACGGTTTCGAACGGCACCAATTACTACCAGTGCGGTTCGAACTGGTACATGCGGGCCTACCAGGGTGACGTGGTGGTCTATGTGCCCAGCGGTCCGCCGCCGTCGCAGTCGGGCCAACGTGGGATCGGGAAGCACGAATGGCGCAACCCGGCAGAAAATCCTGCAGAATATAGCCTCGTGAGACTAAGTCGGCCGGTCGGTCCGACGCCCTCCGCAAGCGACTGAGGATGGAGTCGCCGATGTCACGGGCATCGGCATCGACCGATCACGCAGTGCGTGACGCCTCGAGCGCGACGCGCGTCCAGGTGTTCCTGGGCAAGGGCGGTGTCGGCAAGACGACGTGCTCCGCGGCGACCGCCCTGCAACTCGCGGACGAAGGACAGCCCAGCCTCGTGGTCTCGACCGATCCGACCCCCTCGTTGTCCCACATCTTCGAGATCCAGGGTTCCCATCGCGAGCGAGAGGTGCTGCCCGGGCTGTTCCTCACCGAACTGGGTCTCGAAGAAGTGCGCCACATGTGGAACGAAGCGTTCGGCCGCGACGTCTACGGCGTGTTCTCCAGCTTCGTGGACATCGACTACGGCACGTTCGTCCAGTTCATGACCTCGGTGCTGCCGGGGCTGAACGAGGAATTCATGGTCGACTACATCCGCCGCCTCGCGCTCGAGTCACGCTACCGCCACGTCGTCTGGGACACGGCTCCGCTGGGGCAGACGCTCGCGCTGCTCGGCATGCCGTCGATGCTGGCCGAGCACCTGCGGACGGCGCCGCGCATCTATTCCCACCTGCGCAATGCGGGCGAGCGGCGCGAGTCGGTGATCGAGATTCTCGGCCGCTGGCGCGACCTGGCCGCGCAGTGCATGGCGTTCCTGCGTCAAGACGTCGTCTTCTCGCTGGTGACGATCCCCGAGGCGCTGGCGGTCTGCCAGCTGGACGCCGTGGTGAACGAGTTGCGGCGCTACGACCTCGGGATTTCGCGGCTGATCGTCAACAACGTCGTGCAGGAGTCGGACTCGCCGTTCCTCGCGCAGAAGCGGCAACAGCAGCAGCAGTACCTCGCGCAGCTGCGCGAGCGTCACGGGGACGTGCCGATCGTCGAGATCCCGCTCTTTCCGCAGGAGGTTCGCGGCGTGGCACGACTGCGAACGGTCGGCCGGATACTGTCCTCGGCGGCGAGCCGCTGAGCCGCGCTCGTTAGATCGGCTTCGAGAACTGCTGCCGTGCGGCCCACCCATCCGTGTGCGCTGACGTACAGACCACGCTGCAGCTCGGCGCTACCGTCGTCGCATCACCAGTGCCGGCAGCATCGCCGCCGGCTAGGTGGTCGCGCACCAGACGGAGAGCATCATGATTATCGAACGAGCATTATTCAGCGGTCTCGCATTGGTCGGCCTCGCGGCTGGCATTGCGGTGGTGCCGCAAACGGCGTCGGCCGCCACCGACGGACTGCCGGACGGATCCTGGCGTCAGACCTGCGACCGGGCCTATGTCCAGGATGGCACGCTGCACGCTGCGTGCAGGCGCGACGGCGGCAAGTCTGTGTTCGCGTCGGCGCAAATCGGATCCTGCCGGGCCTTCGGCAATCGCAACGGCATGCTGTTCTGCGAGTCGCCCGGCGGCAGCGGCAGCGGCAGCGGCAGCATGGGCCAGTGGAGCGGGTCGTTCCTCGATTCCTGCCGCGACATTTTCGTCGACAAGCAGGGCAAGCTGCAGGCTGCCTGCCGCAAGAGCAACGGTACCTACCAGCGCAGCAACCTGCAGGCATTCAAGTGTCCCAGCTATCGTGCCGGCAATCGCAACGGCAAACTGGTCTGCGAGTCGGGTGACGGCAGCAGCGGCAATATGGGCCAGTGGCGCGGGTCGTTCGGCAATTCGTGCCGCGACATTTCCACCGACTCGAACGGCACGCTGACCGCGACCTGCCAGGCGGCGAACGGCGGCTGGCGGCGCACGAGCCTCTCGCCGCGCCAGTGCAGCAGCTATCAGGCTGGCAACCGCGACGGCAACCTGTTCTGCGAGTCGGGTGACGGCGGCAGCCAGAACGTGAATCAGTGGCGCGGTTCGTTCAGCCAGACCTGCCGTGACATATCGATGGATTCGAGCGGCACGCTGACGGCCGTGTGCCAGACGACCAACGGCACCTGGAACCGTTCCAGCCTCTCGCCGCGCGATTGCGGTAACAACTATCAGGCCGGCAACCGCAACGGCACCTTGTTCTGCGAGAGGTGATCTCTACCGGCGCCAGCCACAGGGACGTGGCTGGGCTGGCGAATGCAGCGGCCTTACGGCCGATCCACGAAGCGTCGCTGCCGCATGTCGTGACGCGGCGTACTGAACGTGATCGTGAACCCCAGGATGCTCAGTAGGCTGATCGCCACCGCTGGCCCGACCAGCGCCAGCAACCGCAGCTGCCCATCGCGCTGATCCGGTAGTTGCGCGGACCCAGGGCGAGATTCCGCTGGTGTGCCAGTGTCAACCGCCAGCGCCGGCAGCGCGATGAACGCTACCAGTGACGTTGCCACCAGCGAACGAAGAATCCTGAACTGCACGCCGTTACTCCCGGTTTCGAAGGCCTGTACTCACCGGACAACGTTTAATCGATCACGGCGTCTGGGTCTGTGCGCTCTCCAACCTAGTGTCCTTCAATGTACGTTGGCGCACCGAATGCTGCGTCTCTTGTCGCTACGCTACTCAGATGCCGAGTGCGACTAGTTGGGTCGCGCCAAGTACGCGGACGGCCAGGAGCCATCCGCGCGGCAGTCTTCCGCTACCAGAGGATCAACCATGAACCGTTCGATATTGATGCTTGCGATCGTTGCAGCGCTGGGCTTGAGTGCTTGTGAGCGACAGCCCACCGTCGTCACCGTTCCCGCCCCGGCAGCCGAGCCCGGCCCCCCCGGTCCGCAGGGCGAACCTGGTGTTCAGGGCAATACCGGCAATACCGGCTACACCGGCCAAACCGGTGCGCAGGGCGACACTGGATACACGGGCCAGACCGGTGCGCAGGGTGACACTGGGTACACGGGCCAGACCGGTGCGACCGGCGAGACCGGTGAGACCGGCAAGACCGGCACCGGCACCACTGTGATCGTCGAGCCGTCGCCTCCGCCGAAGACGAACTGAGCAGGCGCCAGGCGTTGGCAGTTCTCGCGCGCGACTTGTGATCAAAGGAGATCGAACATGCATCTGCTCAAAGACCTGATGAGTCGGGACGTCAAGGTCATCAGCCCGGACATGACCATCAGCGACGCTGCACGGACCATGCGTGACGGCGATTTCGGGATGCTGCCCGTCGGCGAGCACGACCGCATGATCGGTGCGATTTCGGATCGTGACATTGCGATCCGCGCCGTGGCCGAAGGCAAGGGGCCCGGCACGAAAGTGCGCGAGATCATGTCCGAGGGCATCTGCTGGGCCTACGACGACGACACCGTGGACCACGCGGCACAGCTCATGAGCGAGAAGCAGGTCCGGCGTTTGCCGGTCGTGAATCACGACAAGCGACTGGTCGGCATCATTGCGCTCGGCGATTTCGCGGTCGAGAGATCTGAGATCCAGCCGGCTGCCGAAGCGCTTGCGAAGATCTCGAAACCGTCTTGACGACTGCGAAAGCAGCCCCGCGGCGGGCGAAGCCCTCGACCTCCCGTCGCAAGGCGGGAGGTGGTGGGGGCGACGTGTTGCCTCGCACGATGAAGGCACGCAGCCGTCCGACCGACACCACGCTGCAGCGCCACGTGTCCTTCTTCGATGACAACGGCGATCGTGGCGTCGACGTCGCAGAGTGCGCACGCGGGCTCCGGGCCCTCGGCTATGCCGTTGGCGTGGCAGAGGCGGCCGCGCTCGCCATCGTCGTGCCATTGAGCCTGCAGACGCGCGGCTCGTTGCTGGCGATGAAAGTCGACATCGATCGATCCAGAAGGGCAAGCACGATGGCGACACCGGGATCCTGGACAAGCGGGGCCGGTTCGTCGCCAGGCGCTTCGCAGAGGTATTCGGAGCGCGTTCCACCGTCGACCGCAATGGTGATAAGGCGTTTACCGCGACCGAACTCACCAGGATGATCAACGTGAACCGCGAATCAATGGCCGGCTATGTGGCGGCGACGGCCGAGTGGCAGCTACTGCTTGCGCTCGGCAGCCGACACCGTCGCCGTCGAGGGTGGCAAGACAGTGCCCGCCTTGAGCGTCGCCAGGATGAAGTCGTTCTACGACGGCACGCTGTTCTACAAGCTCGCGAAAGAACACGCCGCGGACGCTGCACGCATGAGTGACTCGATTTCGCATGAGTCCGAGTCCCGGCTTACCGTGGCGTCGCGTGGGTCGCAGGGCGCCGCGAGCGCCGAGGCCGAGTTCAGCCGCTGGCTTGCCGTTGGATCAGGTCTCCGCAGGCTGGGACCCGTTTCAGGTCTGGCTGCAGCGTATCGAGCGACCGCGGCAGCGTCGTGCTGCGCGTCGCCTGACCCTGAGCATCCTGTGACCCTCCGCGACGAGGCAAGGGCAGTTCGACTCGCTGCTGACGGCAAGGTACCCCATGAGGACCTGAGGGAAGACCTCAGGAAGTTGGCCTGACGACTGGGCGCTCGTCGTCTTCATCCTCATGCTCGACGATAATGCTGGCATGAGGTGGCCGCCACGCATGTCATCCAGCCGGCGGATGGGCGGGTTTGGTGTGGTGCTGGCGGCTTGCGTATGTGCAACGGCAGCCATGGGCGCGAGGCCTGCAACAGACCCGGCAACGGCTCTGCGGGCTCGCCATGCAGCCTTGAGCAAGCAACTCGCGCACAGCCCGTTCCCGCAGCATCTCCACGTCCAATCCATCGAAGGGCCTGCCGCTTCACAAGGCGATGTCTATGCCGTCGTCGACTACCCGATCGCGACAGTCAGCGACGCGTTCTCGAGCCCGGCAAACTGGTGCGACGCGCTGATCCTGCACCTCAACGTGAAGTACTGTCGTCCCATTTCCCGCGACGGGCACGCCGCGCTTTCGACCGCGATCGGCAGGAATTTCGACCAGCCACTGAGCAGCGCGCATCGAGTCGAATTCACGTTCGGTATCGTGGCGTCGCGTCCAGACTACGTCGACGTCCAGCTCAAGGCCCGCGAGGGACCGCTCGGTACGTCGAATTACCGCATCTCCCTCGAGGCGGTAGGCCTGGAGAGCGGGCGGGCGTTCGTGCACCTCCGGTATTCCTACAGCTATGGGCTGGTGGGTCGCCTGGCGATGAAGACGTACCTCGCGACCTCCGGCAGCGACAAGGTCGGCTTCACGGTGATCGGGGATTCGAACGACCCTGGCCCAAGGTTCATTGGCGGCGTCCGCGGTGCGATCGAGCGCAATACCGTGCGCTACTACCTGGCCCTCGACGCCTATCTCGGCGCGCTCGCGGCGCCCGCTCCGGCGCGCTTCGAACAGAGCCTCGAGCGCTGGTTCAGTGCCACCGAACTCTATCCCCGCCAGCTCCGCGAAATTGACCGCGACACCTATTTCGCGATGAAGCGCAGCGAGTACGCGCGACAACAGACGGCCCAGTAGCAGCCGGCACGCCCGTCGGCGCCGCCGCCTAATCGTGGGCTACCGCGTCCGGCACGTAGGTGTAGTGCCACGGCGCCGGCGGAGATGCCTGCGGGCCGACGAACTTGTGGCTCGCCTCCCGCACGGCTGAGTCGAGTTTCGCTGCCCATCCCGCCGCAACCCAGTCCGCCGCAATGGTAGGCGTACTCGGGCCTGCAACGACCCGCCCGCCCTGATGCACCTGGAAGTCGATCGCTCGCATCTGGCCGTGCAACGACAACCCGGGAGCCGCGATCGTCGGCGTCGGCACCGGTCTGTGTCCGTTCAGGAACGCCTCAAGCGCCTTCCGTGCTTGCTCGGGTCGATTCGCGGGAAAACCAGACGCAAGGATCAGCGCCTGCGCGGCCGCTTGGATCTCCCCAGCCGCTGCCTGCACCGAGTCGTTGCTGTTCCAGTGCTCGATCTGTATGTCGAGGCTGCGCACCTGTGAATTCACGTACAGACTCGAAGCCAGGGTTGGCTGCGACGAACGCCGTCCTGACCCTGTCGATCTCCTGTTGCAGATCGCGTTGCTCCGGGGAGCCCTCGAAGGCTTCGATCTGTTCCTGGGTCCAGCTCCAGCGTTCGGCAAGGTGAGGCGCGCTCCGCAGGTATGAGCGCAGCGCCAGCAATTGCCGGCCGGTGCCATCGAGTTGCACCAGGGTCTGCGCGACCCGAGGGTCGAGTTGCGCGCTGATCGATGTGACGTACGACGGCAGCGGATCGGCATCGGGAGCCGCTGCGCGTGCGAGGCCGACGACGGTCAGCGCAGGTAGAAGCCCTGCAAATGTGGCTAGCCAGGCCCTTGCCGTCATTGGCACCCTCGGCGCCGACCCGGCAGCCCTAGAGTCTGGCAGCCTGCGCACCTGGCCACTCGGCGTTGGCCGTGTACCGGTCGGCCGCACGTTCCCGAGGCTGTTTGACGCGAGTCAGCCAGACGTCATACGGGTCCCAGCAGGTTGAGGGTGCGCTGCGCAGGACGTTTACGTCCCCGGAGACGCGATCCCGCCAGGTAGCTCTGGCATTTTCCTGCATCGCTTCTGCCCAACTCATGGCGGAAGTGTATGGGTGGTCGCTGACGAACTCTGTGCGGTTCCGCACGCTCACGGCGGTGCTTACTGCATTCGCGTGTTCGGCTGCACGCGCCAGACGACATTGCCAACATCGTCCGCGACGAGCAGGGCGCCAGCCCGGTCGACCGCCACGCCGGCTGGACGACCCAGGGCATTACCCTTCGCATCGATGAACCCGGTCAATACATCCTCGGGATGTCCAACGGGATGTCCTCCGGCAAAGGCCACGAATATGACCTTGTAGCCGCTCCGCGGCTGCCGATTCCAGGAACCATGCTGGCCGATGAACGCCCCGCCCGAATAGTGCTGCGCCAACAGGGCGCCCCGATAGAACACCAACCCGAGCGACGCCGTATGCGCGCCGAGCGCGTAGTCCGGCACGACGGCGCGAGCGACCAGGTCGGGGCGCTGGGGCTTCACCCGCGCGTCGACGTGCGGGCCGTAATAACTGTAGGGCCACCCGTAGAACGCGCCGTCCTGCACCGCGGTCATGAAGTCGGGCACCAGGTCGCTGCCCAGCTCATCGCGTTCGTTGACGGTGGTCCACAGCGCGCCGGTGTGCGGTTCCCAGTCCAACCCGTTCGGGTTGCGAAGCCCGGTGGCGAACAAACGCCGGTCGCCGGTGGCGGGATTCAACTCCAGGATCGCCGCACGATCGACTTCGTTCTCCATGCCGTTCTCGCCCACGTTGCTGTTCGAGCCCACCGTCACGTAGAGGCGCGAGCCATCGTGGCTGGCTATGAGGTTGCGGGTCCAGTGATGGTTGATCGTGCCCGCGGGCAGGTCGACGACCTTTACGCCTGGCGCGCTGATCTGCGTATCGCCTGCCTCATAGGGAAAACGCATCACTGAATCGGTGTTGGCGACGTAGAGGCTGTTGCCGACGAGTGCCATGCCGAACGGTGAATTCAGCTCGCCCAGCAATTCGGAGCGGAAGTCCGCGGTACCGTCCCCGTCGGTGTCGCGCAGCAACGTGATTCGGTTGGCGCTTGGAACGGTGGCGCCGGCCTGCTCCATGATCCGGGTCGCCACCCAGCCCTTGATGCCGCGCGCGTCATCGGGGCGGGGCGGCCCATTGCTTTCCGCAACGAGGACGTCGCCGTTCGGCAGCACGTACAGCCAGCGGGGGTGGTCGAGGCCTGCCGCGTAGGGATTCACCACCAGCCCGGCTGCGGCCACCGGCGTCGCGCCGGGGGGCCAGCCCTTGGCCGGAGCGATCTGCACCGTCGGTATGAGTGTCGGGTGCGGCGGCGGCAACGTCGGTGCCGGACCAAAGCCGGCACTTTCCGGCACGGTCGCCCAGTGGTCGCAGCCGGCGAGGCCGAGCAGGAGTATTGAGGCGATTACAGGACGGAAATTTAGCTTGAACATGAGTCAGGAGTTATGGGCTCCTGCGTCGATACTCTCTGTACGCTGCCGAACAGAAGCGATGGATCACTTCGTCGCGCGTCGGCGTCAGGCCCCGAGCGCCGCCAGCCGTTCGATCAGCCAGAACGATGCGACGGCACCGATCGCATAGGGCGGCACGCGCCAGGACCAGGCGGGCAGGGCGACCGGGATCCTGCGCGCCAACGACGATCACGGCCAGCACGGCCACGATGAAGATCAGCTGGCCCACTTCCACACCGACGTTGAAGAACAGCAGTGCGAGCGGAATGTCCGTCTGCGGCAGCCCGATCTCGTGCAGCGCGCCGGCGAAACCGAAGCCGTGCAGCAGGCCGAACGCGAACGCCACGATCCAGGGGCGCCGCGCGGTGAGGCCGGGCCGTCCGTTGCGGCCGTGCACGATCTCCGTGGCAACGAACACGATGCTGAGCGCGATACAGGCCTCGACCGGCGCACCCGGCACGTCCAGGAAGCCAAGCGACGCACCGGCCAGCGTGATGCTGTGCGCGACCGTGAACGCGGTGATGGTCACGATCAGCTTGTGCGTGCCCTGCACCAGGATCAGCAGCGCGAGCACGAACAGCAGGTGGTCGATCCCGAGCAGGATGTGCTCGACGCCGAGCTTCAGGTAGGTCAGGGCGACCTCGGCGGAGGAGGCCGCGGCGGTCACGACGAAATCGGGCGCGCCTGGCGTCACGCGGCCGACCTGGGTCGTGCCGTCGAGACGCTCGACGCGGACCAGCACGTCGGTCCGGGTCGCAGAGAGGCCGGCAATATGGATCGTTGCGCCGTCGAGGCCCCCGGGCCGTCGCGCGCTCCAGCGTTCAACGAAGCTGCCGCCCAGGAACTCGCCGCGCGGTTCGGTCAGGTTGACCGTTCCCGCCGGCAGTTCGACGTACAGGCCGAAGCGCAGGTCGTCCCCCCGGGCCGGCACCTTCCAGAGGACGTCGTAGGTCTCGGCACCAGTCTGGCGCAACTCGAGATAGGCCGGGCGCACCTCGTGGGCCGATGCGGCGCCCGCGAGCAAGCAGAGCAGGGCGAGCAGCAGGGCGCGCAGCTTCATTTGCGTCCTTCGACGGTCACCGTGTAGCGCTGCAGCAGCGACTGGTAGTACGCCTCGTTTGCGGCGATGCGCCGCTCGTTCAGCCAGTCGCGACGCAGCGCGTCGCGGACCTCGTCGAGTTCGGGCGCGCGGCCGTCCGTCCTTGCGCTGACGAGGACGAGGTGCATCCCGTAGCCGGACTGGATCGGGCCCTGCCACTGGCCGACCGGCAAGCTCGGCCACGCGACCGGCGAACTCGTCGCCGAACTGTGCGGCGACGTCGCGCAGAGGCACGTCCTCGAACTGGCGTTCGAGCAGGGTTGGATCACCGAGCGCGGCGGGGTCGATCGTGTCGTCACCCGATTGCAGGCTGGCGAGCAGTCCGCGCGGCGTCCTTCCCAACTGCGTCGCCACGCCGATCGGTGCTCAGGAAGACGTGCACGAACGACAGTCGCGCATCGGTCCGATACGCCTCCCGGCGCTGCTCCAGGAATGCGCGCAGGTCGTCGTCGGTCGGTTCGGTCGCCATGCCGGCTGCTTCGGCGACGAACTCGAGCTTCTGCTTCAGTCGTCGACGGATGACCGTGTCGTCACGATCCAGGCCGAGGGCCATGCCCTCGCGGTAATAGACTTCCTCGCGGACGTACTCGCGAATAAGTTCGTCCACTTCCTGCGGCGTGGGCGGACGCAGCCAGGTCCGCGAGAACGACTCGATCTGCCCGTTGATGATGCCCTCGGTCACGACGATCGAGGACGGCGGTGGTTCGTTCGGGCCGAGCAACCGGTAGGCGCCGAAGATTGCGAGTCCGAGCAGCAGGAAATGGAGCAAGCGGCTCCTTCAGCCAGCGACTCATCGCTTCATTTGCGCGATGGCCCGAGCAGCAGCCGGCGCAGTGCCCCGGGTCCGAGGGCCCGACTCACCTCGGTGACAGTCACGAGCGGTATCAGGACGAGCAGCATCAGGAAGCAGGACGCCAGTGTCTCCGGCCATGGATGCTCGGAGAGCGCAGCCACCGCCTGTCCGAGCGAGTGTCCATGCACGAGACCGACGATGATCTCCTCGACTATCGTCAGCAGGATCAGCACGACCAGGAACAGCACCGAGCTGCTCACGATACGCTGCAGCAAAGTCCGGGCGCCGATCCGCGTGCCGACGCCCGCCGCCTCGCCGAGCAGCAAGAACTTGCCGAGGATCAGAGCCTTGCCGGCTGCCAGCCCGAGCGGCAGGTAATGCTCGCCGATGCTGCTCAGGATCGCCGACTTGTAGAAGAGGATTGCCGCGAAACAGACGTACAGGTAGGCGCTGACCGCCAGGTAACGGCGCAGTTCCTCCCGCAGACGCTCTTTGGCGCTCGGCTGATGTGCCGATTCGGCCTCGATGGTCACGTTTCCTCCGCCTCCTGGCGGTCACCCGCCAGGGGTGTACCAGATCGGCGAGGTGTAGGCGCGCTCCTGCAGCGTCATCGTCGTTCCCGCCAACGGCTGGATACCGAAGCGCTTCGCGTCATAGGCGGTCCAGCGCGGGGTCGGGATCTCGAGCACGCGGGCGTAGTAGAACGCACGCTGCTTCGGGTCGAAGCTGGGATCCTTCCAGACCGTGATCAACTCGGGGTCGCCGATCGTGTTGGTCCAGTTGGCGTTCGCCACGTCCACCGTGCTGCCGACGGGCGGCAGCTTGCCGTCCGCACCGGGCTTGCGCTTGTCGGCATCGCCCCAGGCGACGTCGTAAACCTTCTCCTGCACCGCGCCCTTTGCGTCGAGCCAGCCCTTGACGATCTGGATGCGGTCGAGATTGGCACCAAGAGGATCCTTCAGCGCAGCGACCAGGAACGTCGGCGATTTGCCCGCGGGGGCGGCGCTCAGGTCGCCCCCCATCGGCACGCCTTTGCCGTAACCGATGGCGGCTGGCAGCCGGTTGCCCGCATCCTGCGGTTCGAAGTCCCAACCGCCGAAGAAGCGCACGACCACGCGCGTGCCGGTGGTCGCGTAAGTCTCGCGCCGCTCCATTGCGTCGAACAGCGCCTCGCGCGTGTTGTCCGTGGCCCAGACCGCCGCGTAGCCGGACGCCGACACTTCCCAGTCCATGATCTTCACGCCGGTCTGTGCGTTGTCGAAGAACTTGGCGGTCATCCGCTCCGGGCTTGGTTCCTGCGGCGCGGTCTTGCCGAAGAAGTTGTCTTCCTCCATCGCGGCGAGGCCCGTGTGGGCGTCGCTGCTGCCGATCAGGCCGAATTTGTAGGGATTCACGCCGAGCTTCTGATCGAGCAGCAGGCCGTTCTTCAGTGCCGAGCGAGCGTATTCGAACTCCAGCATGTCCCTGGTCTTGGCCGCGCTGCCGTCGAGGTTGCCCTTGTCCCAGGTCTCGAAGTTCGCGAACTCGTCGTTGGGCGACAGGTACGGATGCGCCTCGCCGTCGCCCTTGGTCTGCGTGGCCTCGTAGAGGCGCTCCCACTTGGCGCGATTCTCCGCGTAGCCGCGGTCGATCGGCTTGCCGAAGGCCTCGACGGTCGGGAACATGCGGCCGTTCGACAGGTTGCCGTTGTGCGCGATGGCGAGCACGTTGCCGCCGGTCTTCTCTTCGAAGCCGGCCATCCATTTCCAGAGGTCGACCGGGTTGTCGCTGCCGAGCGGCTGCATCGTCGTGTACGGAACAGTGGTGCCCGCCTTGGTCGCGTTGTCGCGGAAGATCACGTTGCGGTGCAGGTTGTTGCCGCCGGTGTTCGAGGTCCACTCGTAGCCGATGAAGGCCGTGAAGCGCCCCGGCTCGTTGGCTTCCTCCGCCGCCTTGATCGTCTCGTCCCACGCGCTCTGGTAAGCGCGCGTGCCCGGTACCGGCAGGATGGCCTTGGAGATCGTGCCCTTGCCGAAGCTCTGGATGATGTCCATCGCGGCCGCGGCGCCCTGGCCACCGAGGATCATCTCGTGCCATCGCCTGCCTTGTGGATCCGCCATGATGTCCGGACCGCCGGCCATGAGGAGTGGGAAGAAGCCCATGCCATCCGAATGGTCCGCCACCACCAGGAAGTCGAGCGGGCGCGACAGCTTCACCGGCTGGCCGCTCGAGGACTTCACCTCATTGCCCTTGGCGAACACGTAGGCGTCGCGCGGCGTCAGGCGCGCACCAAAGGCCCCGGCGTCCATCGAGAACGACGTGTGCAGGTGCGTGTCGCCGAAGTAAGGGCGGGTCGGGAAATTGCGTCCGGCGTACGGTGAATACAGTTTCTGTGCGGGGAACGCCTTTTCCGCGGACTGCTTGTCCAGGGAACCGGCGACGCCGACCTGGGAGTCGGCGGCGACTGCGGCCGTGCTTGCGACAAATGCCGTCACAGCTACCGTGGTGATGAGGGCTCGGGTCGGGCTGGGAAACGTGCTTCATCGAGCGTACTCCGCGGCGGGTGCCGGTCGAATTGTTCGCCGACACTATAGCGGCGGGCGCGACCACCGTGACCCCCTTCTGAATGGGGGGGGTCGAGGCGGCGGCACGGGCTGCGTCTCAGATCGCCTTGCTGAACCGCTGCTGCGCGGCTTGCGCGGACGCGAGGTAGGCGTCGAACGCCATGCCGAGGTGGCGCAGCAACAGCCGGCCGGCCGGCAGCACGCGCAGGCCCGGCGCGGCGAACTCGGCCAGGCCGTCGGCGACCATCGGCTCGAGTGCGACGAGCTCGCTCGCGAAGTAGCTGCCAAAGTCGATGCCGAAGCGCTCGCCCGTCTTGTCGAAGTCGAGCACGCCGTAGCACATGATCTGCTGGATCACGTCGCGGCGGATGACGTCGTCGCGCGTCAGCGTCAGGCCGCGGTGCACGGTCAGTTCGCCGCGGTCGAGCGCGCCGTAGTACTCCGGCAGCGTCTTCAGGTTCTGCATGTAGTTGTCGCCGACCTTGCCGATCGAGCTCACGCCGAGGCCGATCAGGTCGCAGTAGCCGCGCGTCGAATAGCCCTGGAAATTCCGGTGCAGGGTGCCGTTGCCCTGCGCGATCACCAGCTCGTCCTGCGGCAGGGCGAAGTGGTCCATGCCGATGTAGACGTAGCCGGCCGCGCTCAGCTTCTCGATGGTGAGCCCGAGCAGCGCCAGGCGCACCTCGGGCGTCGGCAGGTCGGCGGCATTGAGCTGCCGCTGTGCCTTGAACATCTGCGGCAGGTGCGCGTAGGCGTACACGGCGAAGCGATCCGGCTTGGCCGAGAGCACGGTATCAAGCGTTTTCGCGAACCCTTCGAGGTTCTGCTTCGGCAGGCCGTAGATCAGGTCGACGCTCACCGAGTTGAAGCCGAACTCGCGCGCCTCGCGGATCAGCCGCAGCGTGTCGGGGATCGACTGGATGCGGTTCACCGCCTGCTGCACCAGCGGGTCGAAGTCCTGGATGCCGAGGCTGCAGCGGTTGAAGCCGGCCTTGGCGAGGTCGCGCAGCGTGTCGGTCGTGATGGTGCGCGGATCGAGTTCGATCGAGTACTCGCGGGCCGGGTCGCGCGACAGCTTGAAGTGGCTGCCGAGCTTCTCGATCAGCCGGTCGATCTCGAGCGAGGTGAGGAAGGTGGGCGTGCCGCCGCCGAAGTGCAGCTGCTCGACCTCGCGGTCCTGGTCGTACAGCTGGCCCTGCAGCTCGATCTCGCGGTGCAACCGGTACAGGTAAGCCTCGGCCTTTTCGTGGTTGCGGGTGATGACCTTGGTGCAGCCGCAGTAGAAACACGGGCTCGAGCAGAACGGGATGTGCACGTACAGCGACAGCGGCCGCGGAATCGGGTCCTGGTTGCTGGCGAGCGCGGCGGCCTTGTACTCGTTCAGGCCGAACTTGTCGGTGAACTGCACGGCCGTCGGGTACGAGGTGTAGCGCGGGCCGGCCCGGTCGTAGCGGCGGATGAGGTCGGCGTCGAACCGGATCTGGTGCGAATTCATCGGTTTCCCTGGCTGCATGGTCCGCGAACAGACTGCGCCCGGGTGGGCCCCCCTGCCTTGACGTGCGTCAAGGATGGGAATTAGACCCGGTCGGGCAATGGGTACAGGCCGTAAGGATAAAGCGGATAGCGGATAGCGGGTAGCGGATCGTGGCGGAATAGAGCGGCCGGCGGGGCGGGAGTTCCTCCCCATCCGCTATCCGCTATCCGCTATCCGCTAGAATCCCCGGTTTCCCCAGCGGGTCCCTGGAGCTTTCCGTGGCAGAAACCCTTTCCATCGGCGCGGACGCCCCGATCGAGGCAGACGCGGTCATCATCGGCGCAGGCCCGGCGGGACTGTTCCAGGTCTTCGAGCTGGGGCTGCTCGGCATCAAGTCGCACATCGTCGACACGCTGAAGCACCCGGGTGGGCAGTGCGCCGAGCTGTACCCGGACAAGCCCATCTACGACATCCCGGCACTGCCGGTGTGCGGCGCCCAGGAGCTGGTCGACCGGCTGATGGAGCAGATCAAGCCGTTCGGGCCCGAGTTCCACCTCGGCGAGGAGGTGGTCGAGCTGCGCCCGCGTGAGGACGGCCGCTTCGACCTTGCCACGTCCGCGGGAACGCGCTTCGTCGCGAAGGCCGTCGTGATCGCGGCGGGCCTCGGCTCGTTTCAGCCGCGCCGGCTGGGCGTCGAGGGCGCCGATGCCTTCGAGGACAGGCAGGTGCACTACCGGGTGCGCAACGCATCCGACTTCCATGGCCAGCGGCTGGTGATCTTCGGTGGCGGCGATTCGGCGCTCGACTGGGTGATCGACCTCACCGGCAAGGCGACCAGCATCGTGCACGTGCACCGCCGTTCCGAGTTCAAGGCCGCGCCCGCGTCCGTGGCCCGCATGCAGCAGCTGGTGGCCGAGGGCCGCATGACCTACCTCGAAGGCATCGCCACGGGCGTGAAGAGCGCCGACGGCCGCCTCAACGGCGTCACGGTCAGGTGCACCGACGGCACGTCGAGGGACATCGATGCGGACCACGTGCTGGCGTTCTTCGGCCTGCACCCGAAACTCGGGCCGATCGCCGAGTGGGGCTTCGAGCTCGAAAAGAAGGCGATCAGGGTCGACACGGCGAAGTTCCAGACCAGCGTGCCCGGCATTTTCGCCATCGGCGACATCAACACCTACCCGGGCAAGAAGAAGCTGATCCTGAGCGGCTTCCACGAGGCGGCGCTCGCGGCGTTCGCGATCACCGAGCACCTGAATCCCGCGAAAAAGGTGCACCTGCAGTACACGACCACCAGCCCGATCATGCAGAAACGGCTCGGCGTGAACGGCTGAGCGGCCCGGCAGCGCATGAATCGCCTGCTCGCGGACCTGATCCGGCTGCTCGACCTCGAGCGGCTCGAGCAGAACCTGTTCCGCGGCGAGAGCCGCGACATCGGCAGCCCGCAGGTGTTCGGCGGGCAGGTGCTCGGCCAGGCGTTGATGGCGGCGAGCCGCACGGTGGAGGCGCGCCTCGTGCACTCGCTGCACGCGTACTTCCTGCGCCGCGGTGATTTCGACGCGCCGATCATCTACGAGGTGGATCGCAGCCGCGACGGCGGCAGCTTCACCAGCCGCCGCGTGGTGGCGATCCAGCATGGCCGGCAGATCTTCCACATGTCCGCCTCGTTCCAGGTCGAGGAGGACGGCCCCGACCACCAGGTGCCGATGCCGGACGTGCCGCCGCCGGATCAGCTGCCGGACATGACGGCCGAGGTGCGCAAGTCGCTCGATGGCATGCCCGCCGAGCGCCGCCGGTTCTGGTCGCTGCAGCGCCCGTTCGAGTATCGCTCGGTCGAGCCGGTCGAGGCCGGCGGGCCGCGACCCGGCGTGCGCCATCTCTGGTTCCGGCTCGTCGACCAGTGCCCGGATGACCCGATCCTGCACCGTTGCCTGCTCGCCTACATGTCCGACTACCACCTGCTCGAGACGGCCACGCTGCCGCATGGCCTGTCGTACCGGTCCGGCGAGGTCATGCTGGCCAGCATCGACCACGGCATGTGGTTCCATCGGCCGCTGCGCGTGGACGAGTGGCTGCTGTACGCGCTGGTGAGCCCGAGCAGTTCGGGATCGCGCGGCCTTGCCTTCGGGCGCATCTTCGACCGGCACGGCCGGCTGCTGGCCAGCACCGCGCAGGAAGGCCTGATGCGCGAGCGGTCGTGAACGAGACCTTCGACTCGATCCTGCAGCGGCGCGTGTCGCGTCGTGGCGTGCTGCAGGCCGGTGCGCTGCTTGGTTCGGCGCTCGCGCTGCCGGCCGAGGCGGCGCACAGCGGCGACGATGCGGTGCGGCTCACGTTCCGGTCGATCACGGGCAGCCGCGCCGACGCGGTGCGCGTGCCGGATGGCTACTCCGCCGCGGTCCTGATCGGCTGGGGCGACCCGTTGTGGCCGGACGCGGCGTCGCTCGATACGCGTGGCCTCGCGCGCGGTGCGTTGCTCGAGCCGGGCGCCGCGGCTGCGCAGGAGCGGCAGTTTGGCTACAACTGCGACGCGATCGCGTTCTTCGCGCTCGACCGCGAGGGACGGCGCGGGCTGCTGTGCGTCAACCATGAGTACACCAACGACGAGCTGATGTTCCCCGGGCGCATCGGCCTCGGGCGCGAAGGCGCTGCTGCGCTTACCGAGTGGTGCCGACGGCATCCGGAGGCGGCACGCGTCAGCCTTGCGGCGCACGGGGCCTCGGTGCTCGAGGTCGAACTGCAG
This sequence comes from uncultured Gammaproteobacteria bacterium, assembly GCA_963731105.1. Lineage (GTDB taxonomy): Bacteria > Pseudomonadota > Gammaproteobacteria > Steroidobacterales > Steroidobacteraceae > RPQJ01. Next base: position 53,717 of record CAVSUM010000003.1, on the reverse strand, counting down.
CGCGGCGCCTGGCGGGTGCGCCGCGACTCGCGCTATTCGAGGCGCGTGACCGGCACCACGCCGATCGAGATGACGGGCCCCGCCCGCGGCCATGCGCTGCTGCGCACTGCGGCGGACCCTACCGGCACGCGCGTGCTCGGCATGCTCGGCAACTGTGCCGGCGGCAAGACGCCGTGGGGCACCTACCTCACCGCAGAGGAAAACATCCAGGACTACTTCGGTGGCTACCAGGCCTGGCAGCGTGACCCTGCCGCGGACGCCGCCCTGCGCGACGCGCACCGACGCTTCCCGTTGCAGCCACTGAGCCACCATGGCTGGGAACACACGACGCCGCGCTTCGACGTCGGCCGCGAGCCCGCCGAGGCGTTGCGCTTCGGGTGGATCGTGGAGATCGACCCGCGCGACCCGGCGGCACCGGTCCGCAAGCGCACGGCGCTCGGCCGCATGGCACACGAGGGGGCCACCTGCGCGATCGCACGCGATGGCCGCGTCGCCGTGTACACCGGCGACGACAAGGAATTCGAGTATCTGTACAAGTTCGTCACCCGCGACCGCTGCGACCCGGCGGGTCCGCAGGCGAACCGCGACCTGCTCGACCACGGCACGCTGCATGTGGCGCGATTCGCCGCGGACGGCAGCGGCGAATGGTTGCCGCTGGTGCACGGCAGTGGGCCGCTCACCGCCAGGGCGGGGTTCGCGGACGCGGGCGAGGTGCACATCAAGGCGCGCGCCGCGGCGGACCTGCTCGGCGCTACGCCGATGGACCGGCCCGAGGACGTCGAGGTGCATCCGCGCACCGGTCGCGTCTACGTGGCGTTCACCAAGAATCCGCAGCGTGCTGCAGCTGCGCAGCGGCGCGAAATCAACGGCCGCCTGCTCGACGCCGGCGTGGATGCGGCCAACCCCCGCGGCGCGAACGAGTTCGGACACATCCTCGAGATCGAGGAACTCGGCGGCGATTCGGCGGCGACTCGCTTCCGCTGGAACGTATTCCTGCTCGCCGGCGACCCAGCCGCTCCGGGTGCCCGCTTCCTCTCGGAGGCGTCGCGCCTGCGGCCCGGCGAACTCGCCGCGGGCGATACGTATTTTGCCGGCGCCGCGGCCGCCGCAGCGCTGGCGCCGATCGCCTGCCCCGACAACCTGGGCTTCGATCCGGCGGGCCACCTGTGGATCGTCACCGACGGCGCGCAACCGCGCGGTGACAACAACGGCGCCTTTGCAGTACCGGTTGACGGCGCAGAGCGGGGCCAACTGCGCCAGTTCATGAGTGCACCGCTGGGGGCGGAGGTGTGCGGCTGCGAGTTCACGCCCGATGGCACCACGTTGTTCCTCTCGGTGCAGCATCCGGGCGAGGGCGGTACGCTGGCGCGACCCGTCAGCGACTGGCCGGACGGTCGGGGGCGCGTGCCGCGGCCCAGCGTGATCGCCATTCGCCGCGACGACGGCGGCCGCGTCGGCAGCTGAAGGTCGCCATGCTCAAGCTCGCTGGCATCGTGCTGCTCGTGGTGCTGATCCTGGTCGGCGCACTTCTGCCGCTCAGGTACACGGCGCGCATGCAGCTGCCGAAGCACCAGCAATACAAGTCCGGCGCCGAGCCGGTTGACGGAACCCGCCCGCGCGGGCTGTGAGCAATTCAGGAGAACCGATGACGGATCCAGTGGCAACTTTCGTGCAGCGGTGGAATGCGCTCGTGACGGCGCCGGCAGCGGACGACGGCGAGCGCTGGCGATCCTTCCGGCAAGCTGCCGGCGAAGCGGCCGCGCAGCTCGGGGCGGACGCGGAGCGGCTGGTCGCGGTCGTCGGGCACGGCAATCCGGTAGCGGCGGACCTGCTGTTCGACGCGATCGACTCGCAGAACGAGAGTCCGCCGCCGTCCGCGGGGCAAGGGCGAGGCGGCGTGCTCGGCCTGCTGCCGATCATCCTGGTCCATCGCAGCGATCCGGCCACCTTGCCGCGCAGCCTCGGCTTGCCGGCCTGGGTGCCGACGCTGCCGGACGGCCGTGCCGTGCCGGGCCTCGAGGATTTCCTGCTGACGTGGGAGGAAGTCTCGAGCCCGGCCGCGACGGCCATCATCCACCAGGTACTGCGCGGCGATCCCGCGGCTGAGTTCGCCGGGGAACTGCAGCAGCGTCTCGATCCGCCGGCCGCGCGATCTATGTTCGATGGTTACCGCAAGGTCGGCGGCGACCTGTGGACGCTGCGGTTCGCGCCGTTCTACCCGCCATCCGGCGACACGCGGCTCTTCCCTGGCCGGGACGAGGCGCTCGCCTGGTCGCGCGACGCCACCGAGCAGGCGACTGCGCGCGACGGCGCGACGGAGTTGCGACTGCTGCCGGCCGCGCCGCTGCCGTACCGGGATGCGCTCGGCTTCGGGCTGCAACAGAACGTGCTCGCCGCGCTCGAGGACCTGCGGCAGGCGTTCGGGGCCGCCATCGAAGCCTCACACCAGGGCAAGGGCCCGCGGTTAGAGTTGCTGGTCGAGCCCTTCGGCACGGCGTCCCGGGGGCTCGCGGGCTTCTACAGGTATTCGTTGCTGGGCGAGGCAGGGTATGCGTCGCCGCTCGCCACGGGTGCCGCGATTCCGTGGCGCCGACTCTGGTTCCGGCGCGACGCCGCCGAGCAGCGTATTCGCCGGCTCGCGCAGGAAACGCTCGGGCTGTCGTGCGTAATCGCGCCGTTGATCCAGGATTCGGGCACGTTGTTCATGGAGTCCGGGCCGTCGCGGACGCTGCTGGTGCTGGGTCCCGACGCTGGTGCCGGTGCTGCGGCGTCGCACGAACTGGCGATCACGTCGCCGACCGCGCCCGAGCGAAGAGCAGTCGCGCGCGTGGACGCAGGCGGAAGAGGCCATCGAGGAGCAGGCGACGACGATCACCGACGTGCTGGCCGCAGCCGCCGGCGTGCCGTCGGCCGCGCTGCAGGTGGCCGCATCCTTCGTGATCCGCGAGCATGCCTGGCGTCCAGCGTTCACGATCTATCGCCGGGATGACGCTGCGACCGGCGATGCGGTGCCTTTGGGGCTGGACGACGCGGCGCTGCAGGCCGCGGCGATCGGCCTCGAGCGCCAGCTGGGGCGGAGATGGATCTATTGCCAGCAGTCCGGCGGGCAGGGCTTCCTGAGTTCCGCAGTCACCGCGCCCATGGCGGCGGGATAGGCCGCCGCTACTTCAGGCCCAGTTCGAACCGCACCTTGCCCTCGTTCGCGCTGAGCTTGCCCTCGCGTACCTTGAAAACGCGCGTCGGCTCGAGCCCGGTGTCGGTGAGCAGCGCGCGTTCGACGGCGACGGCGCGTTCCTCGGCCAGCTTATCGAGCACGGCCTTCGGCACGGCGACGCTATCGCGGACCGCCTTCTCGAGGTACTCGACCGCGGCTGCCTCGCGCAACGCCTTCGCGTCCTTGCGCGACGTGCCGTCGGGCGGCTCGGCCGGCTCGGGCACGACCGGTGCCGTGCCCGTCTGCTGGCGCAGGTGCACGGTGAGCGCCGCGACTTTCTGTTCCGGCGTCAACGCGTCGTAGGCCGGTGCCGTTTCATCCTTGCCAGCGCGGCCGGCAGCCGCTCCGGCGAGCGCGTCACGATAGGCGCGGTCCGTCAGCGCCGGACCGTCGAGGTCCGCCAGCACGCCGATCGGCACGTCGAGCTTCAGTTCCGGCTTTTCCACCAGGCTCTTGCCGAGCGCGGAGAGGCGCTCGCTGGTCGCGGCGTCCAGCGTGGCGTCACCGGGCGCGAAATCGACGAACTGCGCTTCCTCCGCCCCGGCGAACAGCCCGCCGAGCAACGCGAACGGTGCCGTCACCGCCTTGGTGAGGAGGTTCTTGATGACCTGCCAGATGATCGGGCCGATGCGGAACGTCGGGTCGTCGAGCGTGCCGGTCACCGGCACGTCGAGGTTGATGACACCGTTCCTGTCCTTGAGCAGCGAGGTGGCGAACTTGACCGGCAGCGTCGCCTCGCCCTTGGTATCGGTGGCCTCGCCCCACTCGAGCTGGTCGATGCGGATCTTGTGTTGCGCGTCGAGCTGGCGGTTCTCGATGACGTAATGCAGGTCGGTGGTGAGCTTGCCCTTGGCAATGTTGTAGCCCGCCAGCGACCCGGAGTACGGGTTGAAGATCGGCAGCGGGATGTTCTCGAAGCGCATCGTCAGGTCGGAGTGGCGATCGAAGGCGAACGGCTGCAGCTCGCCCGCGATGGTCACCGGCGAGAACTCCTCGAGTCTCGCCCTTGAGGTCGACCTTGGCGCGCGCGTCGAAGGCGCTCGACAGTCCCGTGATCGTACCGGCGAGCTGTCTGCACGTCGGCCGAGAAGTTCGGCTGGATGGAGTTGTCCGTGAAGTTCATGCGCCCGTTGTCGATGCGCACCTCGCGGATACGGATCGGGAACGTGTCGGGCGGCGCAGGTCCGGCTGTCGGCGGCGGCGGCGGTGCGCTGCCGGCTTTGCGTGCCTTGGCTCCCGCCTTCTTCGCCCTGGCGGCCGCCTTTTCTGCCGCCTCCTGTTCGCGCTCGATACGGCGGCGCTCGGCCGGGCTCAGGGTCGCCTCGGCCGCCTCAGCTGCGCGGCGCTCCTCCAGGGCCTTGGCGGTACCCTGCGGGTCGAGCACCGCAGCGATGTTGATCACCCGCTCGGGGCTGATGATCACTCGCGCATACGGTTGCCGGACGGAGACGCGGTCGATACCGAGCGAGTCCGGGGTCATCGCGTACTGCATCTTGCCCAGCTCGAGCCGGGCGAAGTTGACGAGGTCCTGTCGCGACGCGTTGTCGACCGACGTGAAGCGATCGATGGCCACGTCGCCGGCGAAGCTGAGCTCGGGGCCGTCGCTTTCCGGCGGCGCGAGCTCGACGTGGCCGACAACGTCGAGCTCGCCGCCGGTAATGGTCAGGTCGGCCAGCGGCAGCACGTACGGCTGCAGGATCGTCATGCGCGCCTTGGCCAGCTTGATGTCGAGCGCCGCGGCGAGCGGTTCCGGCGTGAGCGAGCCACTGGCTGTGAAGCTCGCGTGATCGTTGATCACTGCGTCGAGCGTGATGGGCAGCGGCCGCGACAGGTCGAGGCTCGCCTCTGACAGTCGCACGTTGACCGGCGCGAAGCGGAATTTCGTGACCGGCGCGATCGCGCGATCCTCGAAATCGATCGCGGCATTGGTGACCTCGATGCCACCGACGGCCACGGTCCACGGTCGCTCTCTCGGGGGGCGGCGGTGACGGCGAGTCGATCGGTGCCGGCGCATCGAACAGCCGCTCGAGGTTGATCGATCCGTCGGGATCCAGCCAGGCCTGCGCGGTGAGCGCGTCGACGGCCACCTTGTCGACCTTGACGGTCTGCGCGGGCATCGCGGCGGCCACGCCCGTCACCACCACCGAAGGAAGCCGCACCCATGGCTCGCTCGCCTCGCGCGCGAGCAGGCTCAGGTCCTTGATCTCGATCTTCGGCAGTTCGACGTCGAGCTCGATTTGCTCGGCGAGCCGCACGCGGTACGTGCCGGCAAGGTCCATGGTACCGGTGGTGGAGGTGAATGGCCGGGCATCGCCGAGGTAGTCGAGCAGTCCCGGCGTGTGCAGCGCGCCGATGCGGAACTCGCCCTGCGAGCTGATCTCGGGCGCGAGCGCAAAGCGGCCCTGCCAGTCGAAGGTCTCATCCTCCTTGCTGCGCGCGCTCAGGCTGAAGTCGCCGCCTTCCGGCGTGGTGCGGAAATCCTCGAGTGCGAAGCCGATCGCCTGGTATGCGCGTTCGTACGGCACGCGCCGCGCCTGGTCGACGAAGTCCGCCGTGCCACGCTCGACCGCGAGCTTATGGATCCAGACGCTCGGCAGCGGTGCGTCGGGCTCGTTGGGATCTTCGGGCAACGCGAGGTCGCCGAGGTTGACGGAGCCGTCCGGACGAATGACCGCCCGTACCTGCGGCGCATCGATCGTCACTTCCTTGAACGTGAAAGCGCGGTTCCACAGCGAGGACAGCTCGAAGTCGGCGAACAGCCGCTCGAAGGCCAGCATCGGCCGGCCGTCGGCATCGGGGAAGGCGAGGTCGCGCACCTCGGCCTGCAGCTTGAACGGCTGCAGCACGATCGCGCCAACCTGCAGCTCGCGGCCATAGTTCTCGCGCACGAATTTCTGCGCCTGGTCGCGGACGATGCCCGGCGCGATCTTGAAACCGACGAGTGCGTACAGGCCGACCAGCAGCAACGGTGCTGCAATGACCCAGAACAGCCAGGACCTGAGGACTTTGGCCATGAGCGCTGCCGGTGACAGCCGGCGGTATCAGCAGGACACCGCCGGCCGAGTGAGTCGGGACCTATTTCTTTTCGTTGCCGAGCCAGCGGTAGAGATATCCCGCGACCAGCGCGCCCAGGATCGGCGCCACCCAGAACAGCCACAACTGGCCGAGCGCCCAGTCGCCGACAAAGATCGCCGGGCCCGTGCTGCGGGCCGGGTTCACCGAGGTATTGGTGACCGGGATGCTGATCAGGTGGATCAGCGTCAGGCCGAGGCCGATGGCGATCGGCGCAAAGCCCGCCGGCGCGCGTCGATCGGTGGCGCCGAGGATGATGACCAGGAACATCAGCGTCATCACCACTTCGGTGAGGAAGCCCGATGCCATCGAGTAGCCGCCCGGCGAGTGCGCACCGTAGCCGTTCGAGGCCAGGCCCCCCGACAGGTCGAAACCGGGCTGGCCCGAGGCGATCATCAGCAGGATGAAGGCACCGGCCACGCCGCCGAGCACCTGTACCACGATGTAGGGCAGCACCTCGGCGGCCGGATGGCGACCGCCGGCCCACAAGCCCACGGTGACCGCGGGATTGAGGTGACAACCCGAGATGTGGCCGATGGCGAAGGCCATGGTCAGCACCGTCAGGCCGAAGGCAAGCGAAACACCCGCGAGGCCGATGCCAACCTCGGGAAAGGCCGCGGCCAGCACGGCACTGCCGCAACCGCCGAGGACGAGCCAGAACGTACCGATGAATTCAGCCGCGAGCTTCTTCGAAATTGGCATGCGTGCAACCCTTGCGTGAGTGATCGAATTCCGCCCGCCCCCCGGCCGACAATCTACCGAGTCGTGTCCGGTCCCGCCACGATTTTGTGGATTCCATGGTCTTGAGTACTGCATCGACGGTCAGCGAGTATCTTGCGGGCCTGCCCCCCGAACGGCGGGCGGTCATTGCCGCGGTGCGCAAACTCATCCGGGGGAGCCTCCCCAAGGGCTATCGGGAAGCAATGAATTTCGGAATGATCACCTACGAGATTCCGCTCACCCGGTTCACGAGTGTGCTGGTCGCGCTCAGGCGCTGACGACGCTGCGCCGTGCTAGAGGCCACCGGCCCGATCAACGTTCCCGCCACCGTCGCCTGGCGGCTCCTGACGGACACTCACGCGTGGCCGCACTGGGGCCCGAGCGTGCGTGCGGTGGACGCACCGCAGCGCTACATCAACGCCGGCATGCGAGGCCGCGTGCAGACCACGCCCGGTCTCTGGTTGCCTTTTGCGATTACCGGTTGGGAGGAGGGCAGGGCCTGGGCTTGGCGAGTCGGCGGCGTTCCCGCCACCGGTCACATCGTCTCCTCGACGGGTCCCGACACTTGCCGGATCACGTTCACGATTCCTGCGTGGGCTCCGTTCTACGTGCCGGTCTGCCGCTTTGCGCTCACGAAACTCGTGGCACTAACGCGGCAGGCGCCCTGACCCATACCCAGGCAGGATCGGACCTCGCGATCTGCACGACGTCCGCACTCAATCAGCGACGTCGATACGGTACGTCGACTGCACGAAGCCGAACTCATAGGCGCGCGACCGCATCAGCGTCAGTTCGACGTCGCGATTCAGCGGTCCGAACAGCGGCCGGCCCGCACCGAGCAGCACCGGGATCACAGTGACCGTGATGTCGTCGAGCAGCCCGGCGCGCAGGAAGCCCTGGATCGTCTGCCCGCCATCCACGTACAGGTGGCGGAATGCGTCGCGACCGAGTTGTGCGACCAGCGCTTCGGGTGTCGACTGGACGGAATGCACCGACTTCGACAGGGCGATCGGAATCGCCACCGGCGCATGGCTCATCACGAACACCGGTGTGTTCCCGTACGGCCAGGGGTCGAAGCCCAGCACCCGCTCGAAGGTGTGCCGCCCCATCACCAGCCCGTCGATCGACGCCATGAACTCGAGGTAGCCGCAGTCCTCGCCCTCAGGGATCAGCGCCTGCGCGTCGTCGAGCCAGTCAAGGCTCCCGTCCGGGCGGGCGATGAAGCCGTCGAGGCTGGTCGCGATGAATGCCGAGGCTCGGGGTCGCATGGTTACCGCAGCACTGCATGAAGAATCATGCAGCGTATGACAACCCGCGGGTCAGGTGCCGTCAACCCACGCCGCATTTCCCCTGCGGCTAGAATCCACCTACCTCGTGCCGCGCATCGTCGTCACCATGGCCAAGTCCACCCGCGTCAGCGAGACGCCCGCGACCGCGTTCCTCAAGTCTCACGGTATCGCGTTCACCGAACACCCCTACGAGTACCTCGAGCACGGCGGTGCCCAGCACAGCGCCGAAGTGCTCGGCCTCGATCCATTCACGGTGGTGAAGACGCTGGTCATGCAGGACGAGAAGGGGTCGCCGCTCATCGTGCTGATGCACGGCAATCGCAGCGTCTCGACCAAGAACCTCGCCCGGCAGATCGGCGCGAAGTCGGTGGAACCCTGCGCCCCGGAGACCGCCAACCGCCACAGTGGCTACCTCGTGGGCGGCATCTCACCGTTCGCCACGCGCCGCAAGATGCCGGTATACATCGAGCGCAGCATCCTCACGCTGCCCCGGGTCTGCATCAACGGCGGCCGACGAGGCTACCTGGTCGGGCTCGAGCCCGACGTCTGCGTCCGCCTGCTCAAGGCGACGCCTGTGGACTGCGCGCTGCAAACCTGACCAAATCGCCGTTCCGTCCTGCCGGGGGTCCACATGATTTCGAGACGTTCCGTGTTCGGCCTGATCGCCGTGCTTGCCGGTCTCTTCGCTCACTCCGTCCATGTCTGCCACTGACCCGGAGGGCGTCGTTCAGACACAGCTTGCCGCGTACAACGCCCGCGACCTGAGCGCGTTCCTCGCCACTTATGCCGAGGACGCCCAGCTGTTCGAGCATCCCTCCAGGCTCCTCGCCAGCGGTGAGGCTCAAATTCGCGAGCGCTACGCAGCCAGGTTCGCGGAGCCAAACCTTCATGCAGTGGTCATCAAGCGCATGGTCATGGGCAACTTCGTTATTGATCCCGAAAGAATCACACGGACCTATCCGGAAGGCACCGGCGTCCAGGACGCGATCGCGATGTACGAGGTCCAGGGGGCGCTCATCACTCGCGTCTGGTTCATCTTTGGCGCGAAGACCCTCGATATAGCCCGCCGATGAGCAGTTCCAGGCGATACGCAACCTTGAGCGCTCGACCGCCTAGCGCAGTGCCGCCTGAACCAGCGCGGTGTCCGTGTGCTGGCGGAATTTCACCAGCGACCCTTCCGCAGTCGCCAGACGTGCACGAACGGCGCCCGGAAGCTCTTCCCGGTGGCCTTGTAGGTGCCGCTGTACTCGCCGAGCGCCACCACCACGTCGCCGTCACAGATGTATTCCGCCGGCACTGCGGCAAAGCCGTCCCACTCGGTGCCGAGCTTCATGAACACGCTGGCTAGCACGGCGTCGCGGCCGACGTACGTGCCGCCGTACGGAAACCCCTCGGCCTCTGTCCATTCGATCGACGAATCAAGCGTCCCCAGTACCGCCGGGATGTCACCGGTCGCAAAGTCGGCGTAGATCTTCTGTACCTGCTCGAGGTTCGTCGCCACGTCTCATCCCCCTGTGTCAAAGCAGTAGCACTCGCAACTCAGCACGCGGGGGACACTCAAGAGAGCGTCCCCTCCAGGAAGGTCCAGGTGTAGCCATCGGGGGCGACACAGGAAAACGCGCGGGTGCCGAACTCGTCCGGCAGCACGTCGGTCACCTGCTTCGCGCCGCCGGCCTGCACCAGCTTCCACAAGCCGTCGACGTCGCTGGCGCGCCACGTGTACTGCGAGTAGCCGAGGCAGCCCGGCCGCGAGCGGTCGCGCTTGTCGGGCAGGCGGCTCGAGGCCGCGAAGCGCACCACCTTGAGCTTGCCGGAGCGGCGTTCCGCCAGCGAGTGGCCGGAACGTGGATCGTCGAAATCCACCGTCCAGTGCGTCTCGCCCTCCGCCAGGCCGAAGATGCGCCGCGACGAGCCGGTGGTCTGCGCGTACGGTCGCTCGGCATCGAACCAGCGCTTGAGTCCCAGCACCTCGTCGTAGAAGCGCAGCACCTGGTGGTCGTCGGTGGCGATCATGATGCCGGCGTGCGTGTGCTGGCTGGTGCGGAACAGCGAGTGCGGGCAGATGCAGCCGTAATGCGGGCTGTCGTAGCCGAAGCGCTCGAAGAACACCTCGCGCTGCAGCGGCCGGATCAGCACCATCTCGCGCACGCATGCCAGCGGCTCGGCGAACGGCCGCGGCGCGCGGTGACCAGTGAGCTCGCCGATCACGGCCAGCACCGGCTCGATCACGCGCAGCGGCTCGCCGAGGTCGCGGGCCGTGACGGCGTGGTTGGCGATGTCGAGCACGCTCGCCGTGAGCCGCACGCCCCAGCGGCTGCCGAGGCAGCGCAGATCGTCGTCGAGGCCGAGGCCGTCGTTGACCGGTCGCTCCCACTGCATGAGCCGCAACAGTCCGTGATCGGCCAGGCCGTGGCTCAATCGCACCGAGCGCAGCGCCGAGTCCACGCCGTACAGCGCACGCGCTGCCGCACGATCCAGCTCGCCGATGCGGCCGACCTGGCAGCCGAATCGCTCGTAGTAGGCGATCGCCTCGACCAGGTCGGGAACGCCGACGCAGATCTCGTGCAGGCCGCCGATGCAGGTGGGGCGGGCCCGGGTTGTACCGGGCGTGGTGATGTGGCTCATGGCTCGGGCAGCACCTTGCCGGGGTTGAGGATGCCATGCGGGTCGAGCGCGCGCTTGATGGCGCGCATCACGTCGAGGTCCACCGCGCCCTTGTGGCGCGCGAGCGCCTCGACCTTGAGCCGCCCGATGCCGTGCTCGGCGCTGATGCTGCCGCGGTAGCGGCGCACGATGGCGTGCACGGCATCGTGGATGGCCGTTGCGTGCGACAGGAACTGGCGCTCGTCGCCGCCAGCCGGCACGCTGACGTTGAAATGCAGGTTGCCGTCGCCCACGTGGCCGTAAGCAACCATGCGGCCGGCCGGCACGATCGTCAGCACGGCGGTCGTGGCTTCGGCGGCGAACGCCGGCAGTGCTGCGACCGGCACCGAAACGTCGTGCTTGATGCTTGCGCCCTCGGCACGTTGCGCCTCTGGGACCGATTCGCGCAGCTTCCACAAAGCGGCGCGCTGCGCGAGAGAGGCGGCGATCACGGCATCGTGCACCAGGTCCGAGGCCATCGCCTCGGCGAGCGTCGCCTCGAGCAGGCCGCGCAGTGCCGCGTCGTCGCGGGCGGTGGCAACCTCGCACAGCACGTAAGCGTCGTGCGGCTGGTCGAGCGGATCGCCGACGCCCGGGATATGACGCACGGCGAGTTCCACGGCGCTGCGCGGCAGGAACTCGAAGCTGGTGACCGCATCGCCGGTCGCGGTCCGCAGGCGGCCGAGCAGCTGCACTGCGGCGGCAAGGTCCGGCACGGCGACGAACGCAGTCTCTACGCTGCGCGGCAGAGGGAACAGCTTGAGGCTCGCCGCGGTGATCACGCCGAGCGTGCCCTCGGCGCCGATGAACAGGTCGCGCAGGTCGTAGCCGGTGTTGTCCTTGCGCAGGCTGGTCAGTCCGTCGAGCGTGCGGCCGTCGGCCAGCACGACCTCGAGGCCCAGCGCGAGGTCGCGTGCAACGCCGTAGCGCACGGCGTTGAGGCCGCCGGCATTGGTCGACAGGTTGCCGCCGATCTGACAGCTGCCCTCGGAGCCGAGTGCCAGCGGGAAGTAGCGGTCCGCGGCCTCGGCGGCCGCCTGCACGTTGGCCAGCAGGCAGCCGGCCTCGACGGTCATGGAGAAGTTCGCGGCGTCGACGCTGCGGATCCGGTCCAGCCGCCGCAGTGACAGCACGATCTGGTCGCCACGCTCGCCAGGTGTCGCGCCGCCGCAATAGCTGGTGTTGCCGCCGTGCGGCACGATGCCGACGCGCAGCTCGTGACAGATGGCGAGGACGGCGGCCACCTCGGCCGTGGAGGCCGGGCAGGCGACCAGCGGCGTGGCACCGTGGTACAGGCCGCGAAAGTCGACGAGGAACGGCTCGACCTCGGCCGGCGCCTCGAGGCAGCCCGCGGCGCCAAGCGCGGCCCGGATGCGCGCGACCGCGGCAGCGACGTTGGCGGGCGGGGTCGGCAAGCCGTTCAGGCCGCCGCTGGCTTCGCCAGCCTGGCCGCCACCAGCGCGACCGCGACCGCGACCAGCAGCACGAGGATCGACGCCGTCGGGTTGGTGAGCAGTTGCGGCGCGATCAGCAGCAGCAGGCCGAAGCCGAGCATCATGAAGCCCGACACCAGCTTGAGGATGCGGCCCTCGCTCTCGCTCAACTTGCGCGCGCCCATGGTCTTCACGAACACGAACACGATCACCAGCAGCGGGATGACGTAGATCACGTTGTAGACGGCGAGCCAGGCGTAGTACTGCCAGGTGTCGAGCTGGCTGAGCGTCAGCACGCGCGTGTACACCATCGGGAAGCCGGCCGTGCACAGCAGCTCGTAGGAGTTGGCGACGATGGCGAGCAGCACGGTGCTCGCGAGCATCGGCCCGAGGCTGCCGGTTGCGACGATGCCACGCATGCGCTTGAACAGCCCGGGCTTCGCTGACTCCGGGATCGACAGGCTCGGGCCTTCCTTGAACCAGAAAAAGTCCTTGATGTTGAGCGCGGCGACGGTGAGTGCCAGCAGGCCAGCGATGATCGTGATGACACGCAGCTCGCCCGCGATCAGGAACACGTTGAGCCATGCCGCCATGAACACGAAATACACGAGGCCCGAGAACAGGACGAAGGTGCCGCCGACAATTGCCATGCGCGTACGGCTCTTGGCGTGCACCAGCAGGCTCAGCAGGAACAGCAGCACGAAGAACGCGCAGGGATTGAACGCGTCCATGCCGGCAAGCACCAGCGTCAGCACCGGCAGCGACAACGCCTTGGCATCCACCGCGCCGACGAACGGCAGGTTGACCGTGGTGCCGGGCTGTCCCTCGAGCACCTGCGTCTGCGGCCCGCCGGTCGCGGGCGCGCCGGGTCCGGACGGCGTTGCGCTCATGCCGCGGATGCCGGAGTCGACCGCTTTTCGGTAGCAGGACTCGAGCGCGGCGGCAATCTCGGCGCCCGTGGTGTCGGCGGAGTCGTAGCCGATCAGCACCTGCCGGCAGAACACGAAGCCCGGCACCGACAAGGCCTTGGTGCCGAGCGACAGCGCGGTGTCGTAGTAGAACCTGGCGTTCTTGCGGTCGTCCTTGACCGAGAATTTCTGCACCTCGAGCCACGGCCAGCGCGCCTTGAGCTCGTCGATGAACGGTGCGGCCGCCTGGCAGTGCGGGCAGGTCGGCGAGTAGAAGTAGTACAGCCGCACGGTCGGGGTGCCGTCGGCGGCCGCGCCGTACCAGAACTCGTCGGACTGCGGATCCGGGTCGGCATGGCTGGCGGTGGTGCCGAGGAGCAGGGCGAGCAGGGCGAGCAGGCGGATCAGGTACATGGGTGCGCCGAATCTGGGAAATGGACCGGCGAATGATACCGATCACCGCACCACGTTGCGCGGGTCGGGTTGCTGGTCGGGCGGCGCCTGGCTGTAGTCGCCGAAAGGCCCGTCGCGCCGTGCCACGGCGGCCCGTACCCCCTGGTCGCGCGCCAGCTCGATGAACTCCCTGGCGTCCGGCGTGTTGCGCATCAGCCCGTCGAGGATCGGACCCAGCGTCTGGGTGGCGGCGAGCCCCATGTTTTCGTAAGCCTGGTTCACGATCAGCTTCATTGCGGACAGTTGCGACAACGGGATCGAGGCGAGCTGCAGCGCCGTCCGGCGCACGGTGGCCTCGAGCTCGGCAAACGGCACGGCGCGGTTGATCAGCCCGCAGTCGGCGGCCTCGCGTCCCGACAACGGCTTGCCAGTCAGCGCGAATTCCTTGGCGCGGGTGAGCCCGAGCCGATACAGCCACATGCCGCTCAGGTACGCGCCCCACATGCGCGAATACGGCGTGCCGAAGCGTGCGTCCTCGCTGGCGATCACGAGGTCGGCGCACAGCGCGTAGTCGCTGCCGCCGCCCACGCACCAGCCGTGCACCTGCGCGATCACGGGTTTCGGCGAGCGCCACAGGCTCATGAACTTCTGTGTCGGTGCCAGCGCCGGCGCAGTGGCGAACATGAAGTCCTTGCCGGGATCCCACTCGCCGCCGGTGTTGATGTGCTCATCCCAGTGGTGGAAGCCGTCGCCGAAGTCGAAGCCGCCGCAGAACGAGCGCCCGGCGCCGCGCAGGATGATCACCTTGACCACCGGGTCGCGCACCGCCGCGTTGACGGCGGCCTCGAGCTCGTCCGGCATCGGCGGCACGATGGTGTTCAGTGCCTCCGGGCGGTTCAGGGTGACGGTGGCGATCGCGCCATCGACGGCGTAGAGCAGGGTCTCGAATTGCATGGCGGGGCTCCGGTGGGCAGCAGGCGCGTGGTCTCGTGCCGCCAATGCTACAGTCGCCACTGCCTGACCATAAGACAACGCGCCCCACGCGGGCAGGAGGCATGCCATGGCTGGTTACATCGACGGTTTCGTGATCCCGGTGCCGAAGCGCAACATCGCCGCCTACAAGCGCATGGCGCGCCGCGCCGGCAAGGTCTGGCGCGAGCACGGCGCGCTCGATTACGTCGAGTGCATGGCGGACGACGTGAAGCCGGGCAAGCTCACCTCGTTTCCGCAGGCCGTGAAGCTCAAGAAGAACGAAGTGGTCTGGTTCTCCTTCATCCACTACACGTCGCGCGCCCATCGCGATCGGGTCAATGCCAAGGTGATGAAGGATCCGCGACTTGCCGACATGATGAACATGAAGGACATGCCGTTCGACGGCAAGCGCATGTTCTGGGGCGGATTCAAGGTCGCCGTGCGGCTCTAGCGGCCGCGCTCGCCCTCGACGTCGCCGGTGAAGTCCGCGCCCGCCATCTCGGCGTGGCGCGGTGCCCAGCGCGGGTAGAGGCGGGCGAAGTCCTGCCGTCATCCGTGCGAGCGGTACGTCGTCGAACGCACCGCGGTCGGCGAGGTATTCCATGTGGCGGTGGCCCTGCCGGTCGAACGGGTGGTAGAGCGAGTCGCCGCGCCCGTCGAACTCGAGTGGCAGCAGGTCGAAGCGTTCGCACAGTTCGCGGTTGAACGCGGGCGTGGCCTTGCGCCAGGCGCCGTCGAGCAGCAGCACGGCGTAGCCATGCCAGTAGAACACGTCGGTCTGCATCACCTCGCGCATGCGTGCGGTGGACAGGTGGTTGCGCACGTCGGCGAACCCCACGCGCGCCGGGATGCCGATCGCACGGCAGGCGGCCGCCAGCAGGGTTGCCTTCGGCACGCACCAGCCGTAGCCGCTGGCCAGCACGGTGCTGGCGCGCATGCCGGCGGGTGACAGGTCGATCCGATACGGGTCGTAGCGGAAGCCGTCACGCACGGCGTAGTAGAGCGCCACCGCGCGCTCCCGGTCGTCCGCGCCGTGGCCGTGCCGGGCGGCGAACGCGACGACGGCCGGGTGGTCGCTGTCCAGCAAGGCGGTCGGTTGCAGCGTGGCGTCGCTCATCGGGTCTCCGGTGGTCACTACGAATTACGCCACCTGCCGGGCGGTGGCAAGGTCCTGAAGCACGTTGGCCAAGGGACCATGATTCGCATACACCCGCCCGACTTGCAGCGGATGCACGACGAACTGCAGGGAGCCATCCGCCACCATGCGGACTGGCACCGCCGTCTGATACGCACTTTGGTGTGCCGCCTGCCGTCCGAACTCGGACGACGGCCAGATCGAACCGCATCGCGCCTGCGCCTTCGGCCAGTGGCTCTATCACCAGGCGCAGCACGACCTGCGCGGCCGGCCGGAGTACGCCTCGATCGAGGCGGCCCATCGTCGCCTGCACCGGCTCGCGGCGCAGTTGCGGCTCGAGATGACCGGGCGCGAATCGGTCTCGATCGGCGCTTTCGACCAGTTCGTCGCCGAGTCGGGACGCCTGCGCCGCGAGCTCGATTCGCTCCGCCACGAGATGTCGGTCGCGCTGCGCAGTCGCGACGCGCTCACCGGCACCTACCGACGCATCGAGCTCCTGCCCGCGCTGCGCGAGGCGCGCGAACTGGCGCTGCGCAGCGTGCAGCCGTCGTGCATCGCGTTCATGGACCTGGACCATTTCAAGGTCGTCAACGACAGCTACGGGCACGGCATCGGTGACGAAGTGCTGGCGGGGGCCGCGCGCTGCGTGACCGAGCACCTGCGCCCTTACGACAAGGTGTTCCGCTACGGCGGCGACGAGTTCCTGATGCTGCTGCCCGGCACCGACCCGGAGGGCGCCTGGCACCTCGTCGACCGCATCCGCGACGCACTGGCGGGAGTGACGCTCGGTACGACGCCGGCCGGCGCGCCGATCCGGCTCACTGCGTCGTTCGGCATCACGCCGCTCGTCGCCGACCTCAGCGTCGAGGATTGCATCGGCCGCGCGGACAAGGCGTTGCTGCTCGCCAAGGCCGCGGGACGCGACCGGGTGGTCTGCTGGGAGGCGGAGGGGACGGTCTCTTGAGTGTCCCCAGACCGGGGACACTCAAGAGACCGTCCCCTCCCTAACGCAGGCCGACCCAGTCGGGGTTCGGCAACGCGCTGAACGCCTCGCGCAGCGCCTCGCCCCATGCGCCGCGGATCACCTGGAAGTACTTGTTCTCGGGACCGATGTCGACGTGACTCGCGACCCGGTACTCGTCGCGGCGCACGATGACCAGGTCGAGCGGCAGGCCCACGGTGAGGTTCGAGCGGATCGTCGAATCCATCGAGATCAGCGCGCACTTCGCCGCCTCGGACAGCGCCATGCTGCGCCGGGTGACGCGGTCGATGATCGGCTTGCCGTATTTCGACTCGCCGATCTGGAAATAAGTGGTGTCGGCGGACGCCTCGATGAAGTTGCCCGCCGAGTACAGCTGGAACAGCCGCGGCGGTTCGCCCTGGATCTGGCCGCCGACGATGAACGTGGCGTTGAACTCGACGCCCTGTGCCTTGAGCGCCTCGCCATCGCGCACGTGCATCTCGCGCAGCGCCGCGCCCACGCAGCGCGCCGCCTCGAACATGTTCGGGCAGTTGTGCAGGCTGACGGTCTGCGGGTCCTGCGCGGCCAGCTTCTCGGCGAGCAGGTTGAGCACGCCCTGGCTGATCGCCAGGTTGCCGGCCGAGAGCATGACGATGACCCGGTCGCCGGGTCGCTCGAAGATCGTCGTCTTGCGGAAGGTGTTGATCTGGTCGACGCCGGCGCTGGTCCGGCTGTCGGACAGGAACACCAGGCCGGAATCGAGCAGCATCGAAACGCAATAGGTCATTGTTGTTGGCCCTGGCCGCCCGTCACCTGCACCGTCACCTGCACCGTCACCGCCATCGACTCGTACCCGCCGCCGCGCCGCACGCCGCGCACCGGCGCGGCATCGAGGTAGTCGCGACCGACGGCCAGGCGGCAATGGCGCGTCCCGGCCTGCTCGGCGTGGGTCACGTCGAGGCTCAACCAGCCCTGGTCGGGGCCGAGCCACACGTCGGCCCACGCGTGGCTCGCGGCCTCGCCGAGGTCCCCTGAATGAAAGTAGCCGCTGACGTAGCGGGCCGGCACGCCGGCCGCGCGGCAGCAGGCCACCAGCACGTGGGCCTGATCCTGACACACGCCCACGCCGAGATCCAACGCCTCGGCCGCGCTGTGGGTCACGTTGGTGATGCCGGGCTGGTAGGCGACGGCCGCGCGGATGCCGACCACCAGGTCCATCAGTGCGGCCGGCCCGGCGGGGTGACGCCCGAGATGTCGTTCCGCGAGCTCGCGCACGGCGGTACTCGGGCGGGTGAGCGACGTCGGCGCGAGGTAGGCGAGCGGCGACAGGCCGCCGGTGTCGGGCGGCATCAGCGGTGAGTCGTCGTCGATCTCCGCGACTCCCTCGACGATGATCGACAGCGCGCGATGGGGAGTCTCGAGCGTCACGATCTGCGTCAGGTTGCCGAACGGATCGACCTGCTCGAGCCGATCGCCCGGCACCAGCACCCGCCAGCTCACGACGCGCTGGCCGGGGTCCGCGCGCGGCGTGAGCTTCAGCGCCTGGATGCTGTAGCTGACCGGCTCCTGGTACTCGTAGCGGGTCTCGTGGCGGATCTGCAGCAGCATCGGTGGGGCTCGGCTCAGGCGACGTGCCCGAGGAAATCGCGCCCGACGCGATCGCTCAGGTCGGCAGTACGCGCCAGCAGCTGGCGCAGGAACAGTTCGCAGCCCTCCGGCGCCAGCGACTCGAACGTCCCGAAGCGCAGTTCCGCGTGCAGCAGTCCCGCTCGCCGCTCGGTCTCGCCGGACTGCGAGTTCGCGACCGCGTGCACGTTCTCGGCCACGAGGTTCACCGAGCGGTAGATCGAGCGCGGCACGCCGCGGTTCAGGATCACGAACTCCATGACGTGCCGCGGGCTCACGCTGTCGCGCGACACGCGGCGGAAGCTCTCGAAGGCCGACAGGCCGCGCAGCAGCACGCTCCACGGGTAGTAGTCGTGGGCGATGGCGCGCTGCTCGGCGAGTGCCGCTTCGCAGGCCAGCCGGATCAGCAGCAGCCGCGACACGCCGTCGGCGCGCTCGAGGAACGTGCCGATCTGCATGAAGTGATACGCCTCGTCGCGCAGCATCGAGGCGAGCACCACGCCGCGTGCCAGGTGCGCCCGGTACTTCACCCAGTCGACGAACTCGGCGACGTTCAGCGCCGTGAAGCGGCTCGGCGCCTGCGCCCGGGCCTCGAGCCAGGTCGAGTTGAAGGTCTCCCACATCTCGGAGGAGATCGAGCCGCGCACGGCCCGGGCGTTCTCGCGCGCGGCGCGCAGGCAGCTCAGGATGCTCGAGGGATTGCCGGTGTCGAAGGCGAGGAAGTCGATGACCCAGTGCGGCTCGATGCCGTCGTGCTGCTCGGCGTAGGCGTCCTCCATGCGCAGCGTGCGCAGCACCTGTGCCCAGCCCTCGCTGTCGGACCGGCCTTCGTGTGGCAGCAGCGACAGGCGGTACTGCACGTCGAGCGTACGCGCGAGGTCCTCGGCCCGCTCCGCGTAGCGACCCAGCCAGTACACGTGGTCCGCGGTGCGGCTCAGCATCACGCCTCCAGCACCCAGGTGTCCTTGGTGCCGCCGCCCTGCGACGAGTTCACCACCAGCGATCCGGCTCGCAGGGCCACGCGCGTCAGGCCGCCGGGCACGATGGTGATGTCGCGGCCCGAGAGCACGAACGGCCGCAGGTCGATGTGCCGCGGCGCGACGCCCTGCTCGACGAAGGTCGGGCAGGTGGAGAGTGCGAGGGTCGGCTGGGCGATGTACTTGTCCGGGGCGGCGAGGATGCGCAGCCGGAAATCCTCCCGCTCGGCCTCCGAGGCCGTCGGCCCGACCAGCATGCCGTAGCCGCCCGAGCCGTGCACTTCCTTGACCACCAGCTCGTCGAGGTGCGCGAGCGCGTAGGCGAGGTCGTCCTTGCGCCGCAGGATCCGCGTCGGCACGTTGGCGAGCAACGGCTCCTCGCCGAGGTAGAAGCGGATCATGTCCGGCACGTACGGGTAGATGGACTTGTCGTCGGCAATGCCGGTGCCGATCGCGTTCGCCACCGTGACGCGGCCTGGCGCGGTACGCCGCCATCAGGCCCGGCACGCCGAGCACGGAATCCGGTCGGAACACCAGCGGGTCGAGGAAGTCGTCGTCGATGCGCCGGTAGATCACGTCGACGCGCTGCGGACCCTGCGTGGTGCGCATGTAGACGAAGCCGTCGCGCACGAACAGATCCTGGCCCTCGACCAGCTCGATGCCCATCTGCTGCGCGAGGAAGGCGTGCTCGAAATAGGCGCTGTTGTTCGCGCCGGGCGTCAGCAGCACGACCACCGGATCGGCCACGCCGGCCGGCGCGACGCTCGCGAGGTTCTCGAGCAGGCGATCGGGGTAGTGTTCCACCGGTGCCACGCGGTTGAGCGCGAACAGCTCGGGGAACAGCCGCATCATCATCTTGCGGTCTTCGAGCATGTACGACACGCCCGACGGCACGCGCAGGTTGTCCTCCAGCACGTAGAACTCGCCCACGCCGGCGCGCACCACGTCGATGCCGGCGATGTGCGCGTAGTTGCCGCCGGGCACGTCGAGGCCGGCCATCTCGGGACGGTACTGGGGGTTGCAGAACACCTGTTCGGGCGCGAGCAGGCCGGCCTTGAGGATCTCCTGGTCGTGGTACACGTCGCCGATGAAGGCGTTGAGGGCGCGGACGCGCTGGCGCAGGCCCGCGGCGAGCTTTCGCCACTCGTCCGCCGACAGCACCCGCGGGACGATGTCGAAGGGGATCAGCCGCTCGTTGCCGTCCTGCTCGCCGTACACCGCGAAGGTGATGCCGACGCGGTGGAACAGGCTGTCTGCCTCGGCACGCTTCTGGCGCAGGACATCGTCCGGCTGGCGGGTGAGCCAGTCGGCGTACACGGCGTAGTGCGGCCGGACGTGGCCGTCGGCCGTGTACATCTCGTCATAGGGCGGTGCGGGGGGCGGGGCAGGTCGGTCCATCGGGGCTCCTTCCGATGGACTGAAAGCGAAAATCGTGCCAGTCTGCGACGCGGCCCAAATCGGGGCTTTGGCACGCATCAATCGGGTGCGACGCACCAATTCAGGGCGGCCGCGCCCGATAAGGGGACGAGGGACGGTCTCTTGAGTGTCCCCAGCACCGGGGACACTCAAGAGAGCGTCCCCTCAGCTCCCCTCCGTCAGTAACGGCCGTGAGTCTTGTACAGGTAGTTGGTGAGCTCGGCCGTCTGCATGGACAGCCGCCGCTGGATCTCGTGCACGACGCGCACGATGGCCCGCATCACGTGGTAGACGACCTTGGGCCGGGTCTCCAGCAGCCCCTCGAGGGCGTCGCGACTCAGGCCGAGCACCCGTGTGTCGCTCAGCGCGACCAGCGAGGCGTAGCGCGTGGCGCCGTCGAGGAACGACAGCTCGCCCACCACGTCCCCCGGGCGGATCGCGTTGATCGTGACCTCTTCCTCGAGGCCGGCGCCCTTCACCACGCCGAGCACGCCGCTCGCCACCACGTACAGGTGGTCGTCGGCCGAGCCCTCCCGGATCAGCACTTCACCGTGCTGCAGGTCGCGCAGCGTCATGGCAGCCGCGAGGACGCGGCGCTCCTCGTCGTTCAGCTCCACGGCCAGCTTGGACTTGCTCAGGCCTTCGAGGATCGCGGCTTCGCTCATGGGGGCGCTCCGGGCAGGATAGGGTCTCCGGGCGGATTCTCGCGATCCCGCCGCTCCCGCGGTAGTAGGTGAAACCCGCTAGAGGACCGCCGGCAGCCGGCAGCGCGGCTTGGTGAGCAGCATCTGCACGTCGCCGAGCTGGCGCTCGAGGAACCCGCCCTCGCAGTAGCACAGGTAATAGTCCCACATGCGCACGAAGGCATCCGGGTAGCCCAGCCGGTGCACCTCGGGCAGCCGGGCGAAGAAATTCTCCCGCCAGCGGCGCAGCGTCGTCGCGTAGTGCGGCCCGATGTCCTCGAGGTGGAACACCTTCAGGTCGGTGGCGCGCCGCACCGAGTCCGTGATCGCCGTGACCGACGGGATGAAGCTGCCCGGGAAGATGAAGCGCTGGATGAAGTCCACCGACCCGAGCGCCTCCTCGTAGACCTGGTCCTGGATGGTGATCGCCTGCAGCAGCATCGCCCCGTGCGGCTCGAGCAGCCGCGCGCACTGCGCCGTGTAGGTGTCGAGATAGCGCGCGCCGACCGCCTCGATCATCTCGATCGAGACCAGCTTGTCGTAGCGCCCGCGCAGGTCGCGGTAGTCGTCGAGCAGCAGCGTGACGCGATCCTGCACGCCGGCCGCCGCGATCTTCTCGCGCGCCCAGTCGTGCTGCTCGCGCGAGATCGTGGTGGTGGTCACCCGGCAGCCGTAGCGGCTGGCGGCGTGGATTGCGAACCCGCCCCAGCCCGTGCCGATCTCGAGCAGGTGGTCCTGGGGCGACAGCTGCAGCTTGCGGCAGATGCGCTCGAACTTCGCGAGCTGGGCCTCGTGCAGGGTCGCGTCGTCCCGCTCGAACACGGCGCAGGAATAGGCCATGGTCTCGTCGAGCATCAGCGCGAACAGGTCGTTGCCAAGATCGTAGTGCGCGGCGATGTTGCGGCGGCTGCCGTCCGGGCTGTTGCGGTTGAGCCAGTGCAGGCTGCGCCGCAGCGGCGCGGTGAGCAGCGCGGCGCCGCCCTCCATCGACTGCATCACGTCGCGGTTCACCAGCATCAGGCGGATCAGCGCGGTGAGGTCGTCCGCACGCCACAGGCCGCGCAGGTAGGCTTCGCCGCCGCCGACCGTGCCACCGAACGCGGCATCGGCGTAGGTCTGCGGGTGCAGCACCTCGATGGTCGCGCGCAGGTTGCACGCGGGGGTCCGCCGGCCGAAGGTCTGCCGGCCCTCGCCGTCGATCACGGTGAGTTCACCCTCGCGCAGCCCCGCCAGCCGTTCGAGGAACAGCCGCCGGCCGAGGCGCTGCAGCCAGCTGCCGTGGTCCGGGCGCGCGGGGGCGTCGACGGTCGGAACGATGCTGGGTTTCATTGTGCGAGCCTCTCGATGCGTCCTTCGCCGCGGCGGTGCCCGGCGCCGGTCTGGTCGGGATGGGTGTGGAACGGCACACGCTTGAGCCACAGCCGCAGCGCCTGCCAGTAGATCGCGGCCGCACCTTGAACGGCAGCAACGGGTAGCGCAGCAACGCGCCGGCCAGTGCGCCGCTGCCGAGCGGCACGCGGTCGAGCGTCATGGTCGCGTCGAACTGCAGCGCCCCTTCACGCCAGTTCTCCATGTGCACCAGCAGGCGGCCGTCGGGCTGGCTGAAGCGCCAGTCGTACTGCATGTCCATCGGCAGGAACGGCGACACGTGGAAGTCCTTGCCGAAGCGGAAGCGCTGCTTCGCGGGCGTGCCCTCGTTGTGGCTCGCCGGCAGCACGTAGCAATGGCGCTCACCCCACGGGGTGTTGTTGATCTCCGCGACGATCGCCTCGAGTTCCCGGTCCGCTGCGTCGTAGCAGTAGTAGAAGCTCACCGGGTTGAAGCCGTAGCCGAGCAGGCGCGGCGCGGTGAGCAACCGAATCGGTCCCGCCGGACGCCGGCCCGTGCGGCTCTCGACCAGCGTGCGGACTTCGTCGGCGAGTGGCCGGGCCGGGTCGCCGAGATGATCGGCGCGGTGCCAGCGGGCGAGCGCGGTGCGGCGTGCCGACCAGAACCAGCGCCCGTCGAGCGCCTGCGGCAGCTCGTCGAGGTCGAGGTACAGCAGGCACAGTCGGTAGCGGAACGCGTGCGGGCGCGGCGCGTTGCGCCGGTGCCTAACCCACCCGGCGTACAGGCAGCTCTGCACGGGCACGGTCCTCCTCGAAATGCGCCAGCGCGGACTGGGCGCTGACCACGCCGTCCTCGTGGAAGCCGCTGCGCCAGTAGGCACCGCAGAAATAGCTGCGCAGCGCGCCGTTCAGCTCGCGATGCCGCGCCTGGGCGGCCACCGCCCGCGGCGAATAGACCGGGTGGTCGTAACTGAAGCTGCGCAGCACCTTGCGCTCGTCGATGGCGCGACGGTGATTGAGCGACACCAGGAAGCGGACCGGCGCGTCGAGCGACTGCAGCACGTTCATGTCGTAGGTGAGCGCCACCGGGTCCTGGGCGTCGGCCAGCAGGTGGTAGTTCCACGCGGCCTGCGCGAGCGGCCGGCGCGGCAGCACGCTCAGGTCGGTGTGCAACAGCACCTCGTTGCTGGCATAGGGGAACGCGGCCAGGGTCTCGACCTCGGTCGCACTCGGTGCCTCGAGCAGGCGCAGGGCCTGGTCCGCGTGGCAGGCGAGGAACACGTGGTCGAACGACTCGACGTCGCCGCGCGCAGTGCGCACGCGCACCTCGTGCGGCAGCCGGCGGATCGACTCGACCGGTGTCGAGAGGCGCAGGTCGAGCGGGGTGGCACGCAGCAGCGCCCGTACGTACTCGCGCGAGCCGCCGCGCACCGCCTGCCACACCGGGCGGTTGTCCACCGACAGGAAGCCGTGGCGGTCGAAGAACTCGATGAAAAAGCGGGCGGGGAAGCCCAGCATCGTCGTCTCTTCCGCCGACCAGATCGCGCGGCCCATCGGCACGATGTAGTGCTCGACGAACCGGCGCGAGTAGCCGCCGCGCTCGAGGTACTCACCGAGCGTCAGCGACGCGTCGAGCGTCCCGCACTCGGCCTTCGCGCGGGCGTTGAAACGCAGGATGTCGGCGATCATGCGCAGGAACGAGGGTCGCAGCGCATTGCGCCGCTGCGCGAACAGCGAATTCAACGAGGTGCCGTTGTACTCCAGCCCGCTGCGCTCGCAGCGCAGGCTGAAGCTCATGTTGGACGGCTGCCAGGCGACGCCGAGTTCCTCGAGCATCGCGATGAAGTTCGGGTAGGTCCAGTCGTTGAAGACGATGAAGCCGGTGTCCACCGCGTAGCTGCGACCGGCCCACTCGACGTCGACCGTCGCGGTGTGGCCGCCCGCGTAGTCGGCCGCTTCGAACACGGTGACGTCGTGCGAGCGTGCGAGACGCCAGGCCGCGTGCAGACCCGCTACGCCGGCACCGACGACTGCGATCCTCACGGAGTCACCGCGGTGTGTACGTCGCGGATCCTGTGCGGCACGCCCTTCAGGTCCCAGATCAGGCCGAGCGCGGCCAGCCCGCGCAGCAGGTAATAGGTGACGTCGATCTCCCACCAGTAGAAGCCCTGCCGCGCCGACGCCGGGTAGCGGTGATGGTTGTTGTGCCAGCCCTCGCCGAACGTGAGCAGTGCCAGCAGCCAGTTGTTGCGGCTTTCATCGTTGGTCGCGTAGCGGCGCCGGCCCCAGACGTGGCACAGCGAGTTGATCGTGTAGGTGCCGTGGTAGCAGGCGACGGTCGAGACGAAGAATCCCCACACCAGCAGTTGCCCGCCGCTGGTGCCGAGCTCGGGATGCGCGTGCGCCAGCCACCGGCCGAGCAGCAGCAGGCCGAGCGCCAGCAGGAACGGCACCACGATGTCGAAGCGGTCGAGCCAGCGCAGTTCGGGGTAGCGCAGCAGGTCGCGCACGCGGCCGAGGTCGGGGGCGAAGTGGCCGCGCGACAGGAACCAGCCCATGTGCGACCAAAGGAAGCCACGCTGCGCCGGGGAGTGCACGTCGTTCGCCTGGTCCGAGTGGACGTGGTGGTGGCGATGGTGCGCGGCCCACCAGATCGGGCCGCGCTGCGCCGCAGAGGCGCCGAGCACGGCAAACGCGAACTGCGCGGCGCGCGAGGTCTTGAACGTGCGGTGCGAAAAATAGCGGTGGTAGAAGCCGGTGATGGCGAACATGCGCAGCACGTACAGGGCGGCCGCCACCGCGACGGCCACCGGGCTCACGCCGACCCAGGCCACGGCGAGACAGGCGAGGTGCATGCCGACGAACGGCACGATACGGGTCCAGTCGACGCGGTCGAGCTCGGCCGGATCCATCGGCGCCGGCGCCGACGACGCATCGAACCACGCAAGCACCTTGCGCCACAGTCCCCATGCGGGGTTGATTGGCCGATCCTGCACGGCGCGCCCTCAGTTCGCCGCCGTGGTCGCGGCTGCGTCACGGCTGCCGAGCAACTGCCGCCGCAGGTCGCGCACCACGCTGCGGGGATCGAGCCAGATCGCGAGGAACGCCGGCCCAAAGGCCGGGTCGTCGACCTGCGCGAAGCGACCACGCTGGTCGTAGAAGCGCGTCGGCCCGCCGGGCACGACGACCGTGGTGACGTTCTGCCCGGGCGCCACGTCCGACCATGCACGCCGCAGTTCCGCCAGCCAGCGCTCGCGCTGCGTGGCGTCCGGCTGGCCGAGCTTGCGCCATGCGGTCTCGGTGATGCCGAGCAGCTCGTCGCGCTTGAAGGCCCGCTGGTACCACAGGCTCAGCGCCACGGTGTCGCCCCCGCCGAACCCGGCGTAGCGTCCGGTGCTGGTCCACAGGCTCGCGTCGTAGATCGCCAGGCCCAGCCACTTGAGTTCTCCGCCGCCGACCTTGCGCAACGCATAGCCCTGCTCGACCACAGGCACCGGCAAGGTGGACGCGACGGCTGTCGGACCACCGAGCAGGGCGGCCGCGACGACGATGGCAGCTCAGGAATCCGCTGGAGAAGGAGGACGCGCGCATGCCGGCCACGTTCGGCCCCGCTGCGGGTGCGGATTCAGGACGCGCGGGCGGGTCCGGAGGGTGCCTTGATGGAGCCGTAGGCGGCGAGCGCGGAGGTGCGGCTGGCGTAGAAGTCGACGATCGGCCGCGGATAGTCACGGCCGAGGCTGACGTCGGCCGCGGCGAGCACCGCCGGCGGCGCTTCCCAGGGACGATGGATCCACTGGTCCGGCAGCCGGCGCAGTTCCGGCAGCCAGCGACGCAGGTACGCGCGCTCGGGATCGAAGCGCTCGGTCTGCAGCATGGGATTGAAGATGCGGAAGAACGGGGCCGCGTCCGCGCCGCAGCCGGCGGTCCACTGCCAGCCGAGCGTGTTGCTGGCGAGATCGGCGTCCACCAGCGTGTCCCAGAACCAGCGCGCGCCGGCGAGCCATGGCTGGCGCAGGTTCTTGGTGAGCAGCGAAGCCGCGATCATCCGCACCCGGTTGTGCATCCAGCCGGTGGTCCACAGCTCGCGCAGGCCCGCATCGACGATCGGATAGCCGGTGCGGCCGCGCTGCCAGGCCTCGAGCAATGCCTCGTCCGGGTCCCAGGGGAACGCGTCGAAGCGCGCGTCGAGCGGCGCGGTGGGCGTGTGCGGGAAGTGGTGCAGCAGGTGGTGCGCGAACTCGCGCCAGCCGATCTCGCGCACGAAGCTGTCCGCGGCTGCCTGTGCGGAAGGGCGCGCGGCAACCGCGTTGCGGGCGGCCGCCACGCACTGGCGCGGCCCGATCTCGCCGAAATGCAGGTAGGGCGACAGGCGCGACGTCTCCGGCCGGTCCGGCCGGTTGCGACCCTCGCCGTAGATCTCGATGGGGCCGTCCGTGAAGGTCTCGAGCTGCGCCAGCGCGCCGGCCTCGCCCGGCGTCCACGCGTCGTGCAGGCCAGCATCCCAGCGCACGTGCGGCAGCAATGCCAGTTCAGCGAGCGACAGGCTCGCGGGCGGCGAGGGCGGTGCGGTTACCGCGGCGGGTGGCGACAGCGGCTTCGGCAGCGCCTCGAGGCGTGCGGAACAGGCGCGCCAGAACGGGGTGAACACGCGGTACGGATCGCCCTGCCCGGTGCGAACCTCCCACGGCTCGTGCAGCAGAGCGGCATTGAAGCTCTCGCACTCGAGCCCGTCCTCGCGCAGTGCCGCCTTGATGCGCGTGTCGTGTGCGACGCGCGCGGGCTCGTAGAGGCGATTCCAGTACACCGCCTGCGGCGCCGCTCTCGCGCGCCACCTGGCGCAGTTCCGCGAGTGAATCGCCGCGGCGCAGGATCAGCTGACCGCCGCGGGAGCGCAGTTCGGCGTCGAGGCGGGCCAGGCTGTGGTGCAGCCACCAGCGGCTGGCGGCGCCGGGAGCCCACTCGCCGTCTTCCGCGGGGGCATGCACGTACAGCGCGACCACGTGCCGGGCGCGCTCGCAGGCTGCCGCCAGCGCCGGATTGTCGATCAGCCGCAGGTCGCGGCGGAACCAGACGACCGCGGTGCCGGAACCGCTCAACCCGATTACAGCGAGCCGGCCTTCAGCGCCGCGATGCGTTCCTCGAGTGGCGGGTGGGTCATGAAGAACCGCTTGAAGCCGCTCATGCGGCCGCCCGCGATGCCGAACGCCGCCATCTTGTCCGGCAACGGGCCGGCGTGGCGCTGCTTCAGGCGCTCGAGCGCATTGATCATGTGCTCGCGCCCCGCCAGCTTCGCGCCGCCCGCGTCGGCACGGAACTCGCGCTGCCGCGAGAAGTGCATGACGATGATGGTGGCGAGCAGGCCGAACACGATCTCGGAAATGATGGTGGTGATCCAGAACGCCGGGCCGTGGCCCTCTTCGGTCTTGAACACCACGCGATCGACCGTGTGGCCGACGACGCGCGCCAGGAAGATCACGAACGTGTTCACCACGCCCTGGATCAGCGTCAGCGTGACCATGTCGCCGTTGGCGACGTGGCTCACCTCGTGCGCGAGCACGGCTTCGGCTTCTTTCTGCGACATGCTCGCCAGCAGGCCGGTACTGACTGCGACCAGCGAGGCATCGCGCCGTGCACCGGTGGCGAAGGCGTTCGGCTCCGGCGAATCGAAGATGCCGACCTCGGGCATGCCGATGCCGGCCAGCTGCGCCTGCTGCTGCACGGTGTTCACCAGCCAGCTCTCGGCGGAGTTCGCCGGCTGGGTGATGACGCGCACGCCCATCATCCGCTTGGCCGTCCACTTCGACATGGCGAGCGAGATGAACGCCCCGGTGAAGCCGACGACCGCCGCGAACACCAGCAGCGCGCCGAGGTTGAGGTCCACGCCCTGGGCGTCGAGGATGCCCTCGAAGCCGATCAGCCGCAGGATGATGCCCAGCAGCACGACCACGGCGAGGTTGGTGACGAGGAACAGCAGGATCCGTTTCATCTTGACGAGTCTCCAGCGGGCAGTGCCGCAACGAACCATTCGCTTGGGTTGATCCACCGGGATTCAAGGCCGGCCCGGGCGGGGCATGGCCTGGTCACCGTGCGGTGGCGCATACTAACAGGAAGCGAAAAACCGGAACCATACTTCAGACAAGCGGCCGCGGCCCGGGTTCCCGCGCCGCCGGACCGAGGTGCCCGCCATGACTGCCACCGCCGCACGGCACTGGACGTTCCTCAGCAACCACGCCCACGTGCTGGTGTGCCTCGCGCTCGACCCGCACGCCCGCCTGCGCGACGTGGCGGCCGAGGTCGGCATCACCGAGCGCGCCGTGCAGGGCATCGTCGGCGACCTGGAACACGCCGGCGTCATCCTGCGCGAGCGGCAGGGGCGTCGCAACACCTATCGGCTGCACCTCGACGCGCCGCTGCGCCACCCGCTCGAGGCACACCGCTCCATCCGCGCGCTGCTGGCGATGGTGCTCGACGCCACGCAACTGAAGCGCCTGCCGGCCGCCTGACGCCGGTCGGCGTCGAGGTGACGCCGCCCGCGGCTCGCGTGCTATATCCCGGCGCGACCATGGCCCGACAAAAGCCCACCCCAGCCGTGTCGGCAGCGCTCCCGGCGCCCGGCAGCGCGCGCCTCGAAGAGGCGATCCGCGAGCAGCAACGCCTGCTGGCGGCCGCCGCTGCGGCCCTGGAGGCGGCGGGGGTCGAGGACGTGCACCGTGGCCGGGTGGCGGCCCGCCGCCTGCGCTCGATCCTGAAGACATTCCGGCCGCTGCTCGAACCTCGCCGCGACCGCCTGTACCGGGCCGACCTCAGGCGCTTCGCGCAGGCGCTCGGGGCGGTCCGCGAGGCGGACGTACGTCGCGAGCTGCTGGTCGACCTGGCCCGTGCCGACGCCGCCAACACGCCCGCCGACCGCCGTCGCCTCGGCGTGCTGCTCGACGACCTGCGCATCACCTCGCGCGAGAACCTGCGCCGCCACGCCGCCGAGCCCGGCTGGGCCGCCCTGTGCGCCGCCCTCGAGCGGCATCGCGCCAGCGCGGCACTGTTCGCCGTGCGGGATGCCCGGTTGGGCGAGGTCGTGGCGCTGGTTGCACGTGCCTGGCGCCGGCCGGTGCGCCTGTTGCGTGCCAAGCCGACCGATGCCACCGAGTTGCACGAGCTGCGCCTGGCCTTCAAACACTGCCGCTACGCGCTCGAAGTGGTGGCTGACGTGGCGCCGAAGCCCACGGCACGCCTGCTGCGGCGCCTGCGCGCGGCCCAGGATCGCATCGGTGAGCACCGCGACACCCTGCTTGCCGCGCACTGGGTGCAGTCGAACGAGCGCTCGCTCGGCCGGCCGCTCGCGGTGCGGCTCGTGGCGCAACTCGACCTGCGGGAACGCAAGCTGCGCCGGCAGTCGGCCGACCGGGCGGCCCTGGTGCTCGACGCCTGGCGGCAGTGGCGCGACGCCACGCGCCGGGTCAGGAAGGCAGCGAGCCGAGATCGACCGTGATGTTGACGTGTCCGCCCGAGTTGGGCTCGGTGTGCACGTCGAAGCCGAAGCGCCGCGCCCAGGCGTGGATCCGCTGGTTCTCGCCCAGGCTCGAGCCGACCAGCGTGCGGATGCCGCTGGCGCGCGCCGCCTGGGCCAGGCTGCGCATCAGCTCGGTGCCGACGCCGCGGCCCTGCCAGGCATCGGCGACGACGATGGCGCACTCCGCCTGGTCGGTGCCGTCGATGCGGGCGTAGCGACTGACGCCCACGAGCGCCTCGTCCGGCGCCGTGCCGGACAGGGCCCCGATGGCCATCCGGTCCCGGTAGTCGAGCTCGAGCAGGCGGGCCGCGTCCTCGCGGCTCACCGAGCGCGAGGAGTATTGCAGGCGGTAATAGAGGGTCTGCTGGGAGAGCCCGGCAATGAAGGCGACCTCGCGGTCGAGGTCGTCGGGGCGCAGCGGGCGCAGGTGCAGGACGGTGCCGTCGCCGGCCTGCCAGTCGCGTTCGAGGTCAGCCGGATAGGCCGGCGGCGGGGCGGGGAGCGGCGGAGGGGGCGAATCGTTCACTCGCGGTCGCGATACTCGTCATCGTCGTCGTCGTAGTCCTCGTCCTCGTCGTCGTCCCAGTCGTCCTCGTCCTCCTCGTCCAGGTCCTCCTCGTCGTCGAGGTCCTCGTCGTCCTCGTCCCCCTCGACCTCGTCGACCCAGCCCTCCGGCTCCTCGGCCTTCTCGAGGTCGAGCTCGTTCCAGGCCTCGAGGTCGAGGTCCTCGTACTCGCCGTCGAGCCACTGGATGCGCACCAGCATCTCGTCCGGGTCGAGGTTGACGACCTTGAAGATCTCCTCCTGGTCGAGATCTTCATACCATTGGCCCTGTTCCGGGTCGAAGTCGCGGCTCACGCTCGGGGTCCTCGGCGGGATTTTCGGGAATCTTTCGGATATTGCTTGCGAACAACTATACGGTCGGGTCGTGACGGCGGCAACCGGAACACACCTACGGAGCAGTTGCCCACCTTCGCGTAAAATCACTCGCGAAAGCCCCGTACAGGAAGGTGACTACCGTGTACTCCTATCGTGCCCCCCTCCGTGATATCCGTTTCGTGGTCCATGAGGTTCTCGATTTCGAGCGGCGCTACCAGGCGTTCGGCCGCGAGGAGCTGAACAAGGACCTGCTCGAGGGCATCCTCGAGGAGGGGGCGCGCTTCGCCGAGACGGTGCTGGCCCCTACCAACGCAACCGGGGACGAGCACGGCCTGCGCTTCGAGGACGGCCAGGTGCACACGCCGCCCGGGTTCAAGGAAGCCTACGACCGTTATTGCCAGGACGGCTGGATCACCATGACGGCGGACCCGGAATGGGGCGGCCAGGGCCTGCCGGCCGGCTTTGCGCTCGCGTTCGGCGAGATGCTGTGCTCGGGCAACATGGCCTGGAAGATGTACTCGGGCCTCACCGAGAGTGCCTCGCTGACCCTCGAGGCGCACGGCACAGACGAGCTGAAGCGCCGCTACCTGCCGAAGATGGTGTCGGGCGAGTGGGCCGGCACCATGTGCCTGACCGAGGCGCACGCCGGCAGCGACCTCAGCATCCTGCGCACCAAGGCCGAGCCGCTGGGCGACGGTTCCTATGCGATCACCGGCAGCAAGATCTACATCACCGCCGGCGAGCACGACCTGACCAGCAACATCATCCACCTGGTCCTGGCGCGCCTGCCGGACGCGCCTGCGGGCACCAAGGGCATCAGCCTGTTCGTGGTGCCGAAGCTGCTGCCCAACGAGGACGGCAGCCTGGGCGCCGCCAACGGCGTCAAGTGCGGCTCCATCGAGCACAAGATGGGCATCAACGCCTCGCCCACCTGCGTCATGCACTTCAACGAGTCGAAGGGCTGGCTGCTCGGCAAGGCGAACGCGGGCCTGGCCTGCATGTTCACCATGATGAACCACGCCCGCCTGGGCGTGGGCCTGCAGGGCCAGGGAGTCTCGGAACTCGCCTGCCAGGCGTCCATCGCCTATGCCAACGACCGCCTGCAGGGCCGCTCGCTGACGGGCCCGAAGGCGCCGACCAAGGCCGCCGATCCGATCATCGTCCACCCGGACGTGCGCCGCATGCTGCTCACGCAGAAGGCGCTGGTCGAGGGCGGGCGCGTGCTGTGCTTCCTGACCGGTCGCGAGATCGACAGTGCGCACATGAACCCGGACGAGGCCGAGCGCAAGCGGTCGGACGACCTGGTCGCGTTCCTGACGCCGATCGTCAAGGCGTTCCTCACCGATGCCGCGATGGAAGTGACGAGCCTCGCCGTGCAGATCCACGGCGGCGCCGGCTTCATCCGCGAGACGGGCGTCGAGCAGCTGATGCGCGACGCGCGCATCACGCCGATCTACGAAGGCACCAACGGCATCCAGGCGCTCGACCTGCTCGGCCGCAAGGTGTTCGGCACCGGCGGCAAGAGCGTGCAGATGATCGCCGCGCGCATCAAGGAAGCGATCGACAAGTTCGGTCCGCTGCCCGAGGTGACGCCGCTGGCCACGGAGCTCGGCAAGCGCGTCGAGCAACTCGGCAAGCTGACGATGGAGCTGGGCGCCGCCGCGATGAAGAACCGCGACGAAGTGGGCGCGGCCGCCGTGGACTACCTGGCCGTCGCCGGCTACGTCTGCCTCGGCTGGTGCTGGCTCGCCTCGGCCGGCGTGGCCGCCAGGAAGCTGGCCGAGGGCGACCCCGAGGCCGACTTCTACCGGGCCAAGCTGGTCACGGCGAAGTTCTATCTTCGACCGCCTGCTGCCGCGCATCGACGCGCATGCCGCCGCGGCGCGCGCGGGCTCCGACGGCCTGATGACGCTGCCGGCCGAGCATTTCGCGTTCGCATGACGCGCAGGGCCGCGGCCGGCGGATCGCGCCTGGCCGTGGCCCGGCGGGTCGTCGTCAAGGTCGGCTCCGCGCTGCTGGTCGAGAAGTCGACCGGCAGCGTCAACCGCGCCTGGCTCGACGCGCTCGCCGAAGACATCGCGGCATTGCGTGCCCGCGGCCAGGAGGTCGTGCTGGTGTCCTCGGGTGCCATCGCGCTCGGCCGGCGCGAGCTCGGCCTGGTGCGCGGCAAGCCGAAGCTCGAGGAAAAGCAGGCCGCGGCCGCCGTCGGCCAGATCCGCCTGGCGCACGCCTGGAAGGAAGTGCTCGGTGAGCGCGGCTTCACGGTCGCACAGGTGCTGCTCACGCTCGGCGACACCGAGGAGCGGCGCCGCTACCTCAACGCCCGCAACACGCTCACCACGCTGCTGCGCCTCGGCGCCATCCCGGTCATCAACGAGAACGACACGGTCGCCACCGCCGAGATCCGCTACGGCGACAACGACCGCCTGGCCGCGCGCGTCGCGCAGATGGTGAGCGCCGACTGCCTGGTGCTGCTGTCCGACGTGGACGGCCTGTACACCGCCGATCCCTCGCGCGAACCCGGCGCGCAGTTCATCCCGGAGGTGCCGCGCATCACCCCGGCGATCGAGGCGATGGCCGGCGGCTCGGCGTCGGACGTGGGCTCGGGCGGCATGGCGACCAAGGTGATGGCGGCCAGGATCGCGGTGAGCGCCGGCTGCCACCTGTGCATCGCCGCCGGTCGCGAGGAGCATCCGCTGCGGCGCATCGAGGCGGGCGCGCGCTGCACCTGGTTCGTGGCCGAAGCGTCGCCACTGGCCGTGCGCAAGCAGTGGATCGCGGGCATGCTCAAGCCCGCCGGCGAAGTCGCGGTGGACGAGGGCGCGGCCAAGGCGCTGCGGGCCGGCAAGAGCCTGCTGCCGGCCGGCATCACCGCGGTGAAGGGCCGCTTCGATCGCGGCGACGCGGTGGTGGTGCGCGATCCCGACGGGCTCGAAATCGCCCGCGGGCTCGCGGCCTACTCGAGCACCGATGCCGAGCGCATCCGCGGCCGGCGCAGCAGCGAGCTCGAGGGGCTGCTCGGCTTCCGCGGCCGCGACGAGATGATCCATCGCGACGACCTGGTGCTGGTATGACGATGCAGGACATCGCAGCGTTGATGGCGCCCATCGGTCGCGCGGCGGTCGAGGCTGCGCAGGCGCTCGCGCTTGCTTCGACCGAGCAGAAGAATGCGGCCTTGGCGGCGGCTGCGGCGGCACTGCGGAACCGCGCGGGCGAGATCCTCGCCGCCAATGCGCGCGACATGAAGGCGGCCGAGGCCGCGGGCCTGGGTGGCGCGATGCTCGACCGGCTCAAGCTCGACGCGTCGCGCGTCGAGGCCATGGCGCAGGGCGTCGAGCAGGTGGTACAGCTGGCCGATCCGGTCGGCACCGTGATCGCGGAATGGACGCGGCCGAACGGCCTGCGCATCCAGCGCGTGCGCGTGCCGCTCGGCGTGATCGGCATCATCTACGAGAGCCGGCCCAACGTGACCTGCGATGCGGGCGCGCTGTGCCTCAAGTCGGGCAACGCGGCGATCCTGCGCGGCGGCAGCGAGAGTCACCACTCGAGCGCGGCGATCCACGCCTGCCTGGTCGATGGGCTGCGCGCCGCGGGCCTGCCCGAGGCATGCATCCAGCTGGTGCCGACCACGGACCGTGCGGCGGTGGGCTACATGCTCGCCGGCATGACCGACAGCATCGACGTGATCGTGCCGCGCGGCGGCAAGAGCCTCGTGGCGCGCGTGCAGCAGGAGGCGCGCGTGCCGGTGATCGGCCACCTCGAGGGCAACTGCCACGTGTACGTGGACCGCGCGGCGGACCTGAACATGGCGCGCGCGATCGTGAAGAACGCCAAGCTGCGCCGCACCGGCATCTGCGGTGCCGCCGAGACGCTGCTGGTGGACGAGGGTTGCGTGGCGACGCATCTCGCGCCGATCGTGCGCGACCTGCTCGACGCCGGCTGCGAGGTGCGGGGCGATGCAGCCGTGCAGGCGGTCGATCCGCGCG
Source organism: uncultured Gammaproteobacteria bacterium (assembly GCA_963731105.1). Classification (GTDB taxonomy): domain Bacteria; phylum Pseudomonadota; class Gammaproteobacteria; order Steroidobacterales; family Steroidobacteraceae; genus RPQJ01. The sequence goes on along the minus strand of CAVSUM010000003.1, from coordinate 18,575 downwards.
TGCGGCCCGCGACCGAGGACGACTGGTACACCGAGTACCTCGACGCGGTGATCGCGGCGAAGGTCGTCGCCGGCGTGGACGAGGCCATCGCGCACATCGCGCACTACGGCTCGGCGCACACCGAGTCGATCGTCACCGACGATCCCGCGGCGGCGGAGCAGTTCCTGGCGCGGGTCGACAGCGCGATCGTGCTGCACAACGCCTCGACCCAGTTCGCCGACGGCGGCGAGTTCGGCATGGGCGCGGAGATCGGCATCTCCACCGACCGCTTCCACGCCCGCGGCCCGGTGGGGGTCGAGCAGCTCACCAGCTACAAGTACGTGGTGCGCGGGGCGGGGCAGGTGCGGGGTTGATCCCGCGGTCGTCAGGAGCGTAGCGCGGCGAGCCCGCCGCGCAGCGAATACACCTCCGCCTGCCCCTGCGCGCGCAGGTGCTCGGTGAGCGACAGGCTGCGCACCCCGTGCGCACAGATGACCAGGTAGCGTCCCTCGGAGGGAAACTCCAGGTATCCGTTCACCAGCGCGCTCAGCGGCAGGTGGGTCGGGATCTGCAGGCCCGGCGGGTCGTGCGCGCGCTCCCAGGTCTCGCGGATGTCCACCAGCTCGAGGCCGGATTCGAAGGCTGCTGCGAGCGTGGAGTACTCGAGTTCCAGCGGTGCATGCTGCGGCGCGGGCGTGGCGCCCGGGTTCTCGTGGTCGCAGGCCGGATGGCGCTGCGCCGCCAGCCGGCGCGTCTCGAGCGACAGCAAGTCCACCATCACCAGCGACGGCGGCTCGCCCGCATCGAGCCCGAGCAGCCGCTTCAACGCCTGCATCGCCTGCAGCGCGCCGAGCGTGGCCGGCACCGGGCCGAGCACGCCGGCCTCGGCGCAGTTGCCCACCATGCCGTCGCGCGGTGCCTCGGGCCACAGGCAGCGCAGGCACGGCCAGTGAGGCAGGGGCCGGTACACCTGCACCTGGCCCTCGTACTGGTGCACGCTGGCGAACACGGCGGGCTTCATCGCGCGCACCACCGCGTCGCTCACCAGGAACTTGGCGCGGAAGTTGTCGGTGCACTCGATCACCAGGTCGTGATGCGCGACCAGCGCGTCGATGTTCTCCGCAGTGGCGTGCATCGCGTGCGGCTCGATGCGCACGTCGTGGTTCAGGGCGCGCAGCCGCTCGGCCGCCACCTCGACCTTCGGCCGGCCGACATCGGCGACGCCGTACAGGGGCTGCCGATGCAGGTTGCTCGCCTCGACCACGTCGCCGTCGACGATGCCGATGCGACCGATGCCGGCAGCGGCGAGGTACTGCAGCACCGGCACGCCGAGCCCGCCCGCACCGACGACCAGCACCGAGGCAGCGGCGAGCTTCGCCTGGCCGGCGGCGCCCACCTCGGGCAGGGCCATCTGCCGCGAGTAATCATGTACCGCTGCGGGTGAGTGCGCCTCGTCCGCCGCGTGCAGGCCCATGGTCGTGCTCGTGTCCGTGCCCTCTCGGCACGGCGCCGCCGCGGCGCAGCGCTCGCAGTTCACCCAGCCCGAGTCGCCGTCGGTGTAGTGCTCCTTCTTCCAGATCGGCAGGCGATGCTTCACCTCGTCGATGATGTAGCGACAGGCGGCGAAGGCCTCGTCGCGATGCGCGGCGCTCACGCCGACCCACACCGCCAGTTCACCGATGCCGAGTGCGCCGACGCGGTGCACGCAGGCCGCGCGCGTTACGCCGAAGCGGGCCACGGCCTCGGCGACGATGCGATCGCCCTCCTTGATCGCCAGGGCCTCGAACGCCTCGTACTCGAGGCGTTGCACGGTGCGGCCTTCGTTGTGGTCGCGCACCCAGCCCTCGAAGCTCGCGTAGCCGCCCGCCGCGGGATCGGCGAGGGCGTCGCGGTAGCGCTCGGGCTCGAGCGGCCCGCTGCTGAAACCGAACGCGTCCATCAGCCGCCGGCGACCGGAGGGATGAACACCACGCGGTCGCCCGCGGCGAGCGGGCGCGACCACTCGGCGAATTCGTCGTTGACCGCGACGCGCAGCATTGCGCGCGGCAGGCCGAAGTCGTGCCGGGCGGCGAGTTCGTCATACAGCTCGGCCGCGGTGGCCGCGCCGGTCTGCACCTGTTCGCGCGACGCGCCGGCGCGTTCGCGCAGCACCGCGAAATACTGCACCTGGATGTCGATCACGGCGCGGACCCTGCGGCGGTGCCACCCGCGAGCCGTTCCGCCGCAGCGGCCAGCTCTTCGGGCGTGTTGACGTTGTCGAGGGCCGTCGCCTCGGGCAGCTCCACCAGCGGCACGCCCGTACCGAGGATGAACTTGCGCGGGCAGTTTCGGCCGGCGTCGATCGCAGCGAGGATCGCCGCGCGCGTGGCGGGTTCGTAGATCGCGCACAGCGGCTCGGGCAGGCCGTCGTGTGCGCTGCGATAGGCCGTCACCGGCTGCGCACCGCGCCGCGCCAGCAGGTGCCGCAGCGTGGCCTCGCTCAGGAAGGGCAGGTCGCACGCCACCACCAGCCAGGCCGCGTCCGGGTGTGCGGCCTGCGCCGCGGCGATGCCGGCGATGGGACCGGCACCGGCGGCACCGTCCACGATCTGCGGCAGCGTGGCACGTACCTCATCCGCAGCCTGCGCGGCACGCACCGACACGAAAGTGCGCTCGCAATGCGGCGCCAGCAGCCGATACGCCCACTCGACCATCGGCTGGCCGTGGTAGTCGAGCAGCGCCTTGTCGCGGCCCATGCGTCGGCTTTCGCCGCCGGCCAGCACCAGGCCGTACAGGGCGAGCGCTCATGGCTGCACCACGTCGCGCTTGCCGCCGTGCTTCTCGAGCAGGCGCAGCTCGGCGACCACGATCTCGTGCGACAGCGCCTTGCACATGTCGTACACCGTGAGCGCGGCGATCGACGCGCCGGTCAGCGCCTCCATCTCCACGCCGGTCCGGTGGTGCACGCTCACGCTGCAGCGGATCACCGCCTCGTGGCGCTCGTTCATGTCGATCTCGACGCGACAGTTGTCCAGCCCCAGCGGGTGGCAGAACGGGATCAGCTCGTGGGTGCGCTTGGCGGCCATCACGCCGGCAATGATCGCGGTGTGGAACACCGGGCCCTTGCTGGTCTCGAAGCCGCATTCCTGCAGCGCCTCGACCACCGCCGGCGGGAAGCGCACGCGCGCCTCCGCCGTTGCGGTGCGATGGGTCACGGCCTTGCCGCCCACGTCCACCATCGCGGGCTGCCGGTGCTCGTCGACGTGTGAAAACGGGTTGTTCATCCGCCGATGTAGTGCATTTCGATCTTGCGCAGCGGTTGCTCGCGCTGCCGCAGCGCCTCGCGCTGCTCGCTGTAGCGGTCGTCGCGGCCGGTCCAGGCGGTGCGCAGCAGGTCGGCGAGTTCGTCGTCGGAGGCGCCGCTACGCAGCGCGCCGCGCAGGTCGGTGCCCGACGTGGCGAACAGGCACGTGTAGAACACACCCTCGGAGGAGAGCCGCGCGCGCGTGCAGTCGCCGCAGAACGGAGCGCTCACCGACGAGATGAAGCCGATCTCCCCGGCGCCGTCCGCGTAGCGATAGCGCGTGGCGACCTCGCCGTGATAACTGCCGGGCAGCGGCGTCACCGGCCAGCGCGCAGCGACCTGCTGCAGCAACTCGGATGAAGGCACCACTTCGTCGCGACGCCACGCGTTGCGGTTACCGACGTCCATGTACTCGATCAGGCGCACGATCACGGGCGTGCCCCTGAAGTGCTCGAGCAGCCCGAGGACGGTGTGGTCGTTGCTGCCGCGTCGCACGACCGCGTTGACCTTCACCGGCCCCAGGCCCGCGGCGAGCGCCGCGTCGATGCCGTCGAGCACGTCGTCGAGTCCGCCGAAGCCGCCGCTCATGGTGGCGAACACCGCCGGGTCGAGCGAGTCGAGACTCACGGTCACGCGGCGCAGGCCGTTCGCCTTGAGTTCGGCGGCATGCTGCGCGAGCAGCACGCCGTTGGTGGTGAGCGCGATGTCCTCGATCCGCTCGATCAACGACAGTTCGCCCACCAGCTCCGCGAGTCGCGGACGCAGCAGTGGTTCGCCGCCCGTGAGCCGCACCTTGCGCACGCCGAGATCCACGCCGGCGCGCGCCACCCGCACGATCTCGTTGAAACCCAGGCGCTCGCTGGTGCGCAGGAACCGATAGCGGTCGTGGAAGGTCTCCTTCGGCATGCAGTACGGGCAGCGGAAGTTGCAGCGGTCCATCACCGAGATGCGCAGGTCGTGCATCGGCCGGCCGAACCGGTCGCGCGGCTGCGTCGCGGCCCCGAGCGGGACGACGGTTGGGTCGGCGGCAGGACGCGATTCAGGCATGGGCCTCACCAGCGATAGAGCGGCGCGACGTGCCCGGCGGCAAACTCCGCGGGACCGGGTGGCAGCTCGATGAAACCGTCCGAGCCGAGCAGGGACACGAAGTCGCCCGAGCCCCGCGTGACGCGGGGCAGGGCCACCGTGCCGAGCGCCGGGCTCGAATCGAGCTGCACCGGCAGGAAATACCACAATGCGGGCTTGACGCGGAAGGGCGCGCCAAGTGCGACCGGCTCCGGCGGCCGCGGCGCGAGCCCGGCCAGCGCCTGCAGGCCCGGCACTACGTAGCGCACCAGGCACACCAGCGACGACACCGGGTTGCCGGGCAGCCCGAACACCGCCTGCCCGGCCGGACCGACGCCGAACCACAAGGGCTTGCCCGGGCGCTGCGCCACGCGGTGCAGCACCTCGGTCACGCCGAGGTCGCGCAGCGCCTGTGGCACGTGGTCGAAGCGGCCCATGGACACACCGCCCGACAGCACCACCACGTCGTGCGTGGCGAGGTGCACGGCGAGCCGCTCGCGCAGCACTGCCGGATCGTCGGGCAGGTGGTCCTCGGCGACCTGCCGGCAGCCGCGCAGCGTGAGCGCGCCGCGCAGCGCATACGAGTTGGAGCGCCGCACCTGCCAGGACTCGATCGGCTCGCCGGGCTCGACCAGTTCGTCGCCGGTGGCGACGACCAGGATGCGCGGCTCGGCGCGAACGTCGGCGCGGGGCAGGCCGGCCGAAGCGAGCACCGCCAGTTCCGGCGGCCCGAGGCGCGTGCCGCGGGCCAGCAGCAGGTCGCCCTCGCGGCAGTCGAGGCCGCGGGTGTGGACGTTGCCGAAAGCCTCCACTGCGTAGTCGGCCTCGATCTCCGCCCAGCCGTCCGCGACCGCGAGACGTTCGACCGGGATCACGCAGTCGCTGCCCGGCGGCAGGACCGCACCGGTCATCACTTCGAGGCACGCCTCGGCCGGCAGGGGTTGCGGGCGGGCGCCGGCGGCCTGCGTGCCGGCAATGCGGAAGCGCCGCTGGCCGGCGCGCCACGCCTCGCTGGCGATGGCGATGCCGTCCATGGTGACGCGGTCGAACGGTGGCTGGTCGCGCTCGGCCCGCACCGACTGGGCGAGCACGGCGCCGGCGAGCGCCGGCAGCGGGCGTGACTCGACCGGCAGCGGCACGATGTGCTGCCGGATCAGTGCCTCGGCTTCGGCCGGGGTGGGCAGGGACTGCACGGTGGGCCCGTGCGCGCGCTTACTTGGTCTGCGCGGCGCTGTAGGCCTTGCGCTCTTCGTTCCAGCGGGCGGCCAGCGCGGTCAGTTCGTCGAGTGCGGCGTTGTGCTTCTTGGCGTGCACGGCGTCGATGGCCGCCACCTTCGCCGTGTACTCGGCATCCATGGTGTCGAGCGCGGCCACGGCCGCGGTCTTTTCCTGCTCGAGGCAGGGCAGGTACACCTCCTGCACGTTCTTCGAGTATTCCTTCACCTGCGCCTGCGCGGCGAGCATCTCTTCCTTGGTGGCCTGGGTGCCGTTCGGCAGTGACTGCGGTGCCTGCGGATAGACGCAGGCCGCCTCGGCGGCGGCGCCGCAGGCGAGCAGCATGGGCAGGGCGAGCAGGGTGGTCGAGAGCTTCATGGTCAGGTCCTCGAATTGGGCGGCGACGGCGTCCGGCCGGTGAAAAATGGGCGCCGACTATAGCAGAGGCGCCCCCGGGAGCGGCTATGCTTGGCGCCCCCGGGGAGCGCCCCCGACCTGTCCAGAGGTGAGCCCGACATGACGACGCCCGCGCCGCCGGTCACCTACGGGGCCAGCAGCCACGGCCTGCGCGGCGACTACGCCGGCATGCGGCCCGACTACACCGTCGAGCAGGACTACGGCAGCTACCGCGACGCCGACCAGGATCGCTGGCGCCGCCTGTACGCCCGGCAGATGCGCCTCGTCCCCGGCCGCGCCTGTCGCCGAGTTCCTGCGCGTGGTCGACACGCTGGGCTACGCGGCCGGCATCCCGCACTTTGACGAGGTCAACGAGCGCCTCGGCCGCGCCACCGGCTGGCAGGTGGTGGCGGTGCCCGGCCTGCTGCCCGAGCACGTGTTCTTCACCCACCTCGCGCAGCGGCGCTTTCCCGTGACCGTGTGGCTGCGCGACGAGCACGAGTTCGACTACATCGTCGAGCCCGACGTGTTCCACGACTTCTTCGGCCACGTGCCGCTGCTGTTCGACCCCGTGTTCGCCGACTACATGCAGGCCTACGGGCGGGGCGGGCAGAAGGCCGAGGGCCTGCACGCGCTCGAGTACCTGGCGCGGCTCTACTGGTACACCGTGGAATTCGGGCTGATCCGCCACGGCGACGGCCTGCGCATCTACGGCGCGGGCATCCTCTCCTCGCCGAGCGAGGTGAGCTACGCGCTGGCGGACCCCACGCCGCACCGCATCGGCTTCGGCCTCGAGCGCGTGATGCGCACCCGTTATAAAATAGACAGCTTCCAGCAGACCTATTTCGTGATCGAGGACTTCGGGCAACTGTTCCGCGAGACCGCGCCAGACTTCACGCCCGTCTACGCCAGGATCGCCGGCCACGACCCGTACCCGGCCGACACCGTATTGCCACAGGACCGGTTGTTCGCACCGGTCGAGGATTGACGATGAGCACGCCTTCCCACGCCGCCGGCCGCGCCGCTGCGCCCTTCAACCTCGGCCACTTCGTCGCGGGCCACCACGTCGCGGGTACCTCCGGCCGCGAAGGCCCGGTGTACAACCCCGCCACCGGCGCGCTGCGCGGGCACGTCGCTTTCGCCAACGCGGACGAGACTCGCGTCGCGATCGCTGCGGCCGAGGCCGCACTGCCCGGCTGGGCCGGCACCACGCCGCTGCAGCGCGCGCGGGTGATGTTCCGCTTCAAGGCGCTGCTCGAGCAGCATGCCGACGAGCTCTCGCTGCTGCTCACCTCCGAGCACGGCAAGGTGCTCTCGGATGCGCGCGGCGAGCTGACCCGCGGCATCGAGGTCGTGGAGTTCGCCTGCGGCATCCCGCAGCTGCTGAAGAGCGAGTTCACCGAGAACGTGGGCACCGGCGTCGACAGCTGGTCGATCCGCCAGCCGGTGGGCGTATGCGCCGGCATCACGCCGTTCAACTTCCCGGCGATGGTGCCGATGTGGATGTTCCCGGTGGCGATCGCCTGCGGCAACACGTTCGTGCTGAAGCCGTCGGAGAAGGATCCGAGCGTGCCGCTGCGGGTCGCCGAGCTGCTCAAGGAAGCCGGCCTGCCGGATGGCGTGTTCAACGTGGTGAACGGCGACCGCGAGGCCGTCGATACGCTGCTCACCGATCCTCGTGTCGCGGCCGTGAGCTTCGTGGGCTCCACCCCGGTGGCCGAGTACATCTATCGGACCGCCTCCGCGCACGGCAAGCGCGTGCAGGCGCTCGGTGGCGCCAAGAACCACATGGTGGTGATGCCCGACGCCGATACCCGCAATGCCGCGAGCGCGCTGGTCGGTGCCGCCTACGGCTCCGCCGGCGAGCGCTGCATGGCGATCTCCGTGGCCGTGGCCGTCGGCGATGCCGGTGACCGGTTGATCGAGGCCGTGAAGCAGCAGCTCGCCGAGCTCAAGGTCGCGCCCGGCACGGTCGACCGTGCCGACATGGGGCCGCTGGTCACTCGCGAGCACCTCGAGCGCGTGCGCGGGTACGTGGACATCGGCGTGCAGGAAGGCGCGCAGCTTGTGGTCGACGGTCGCGAGATCCGCGTTACCGGGCACGAGCAGGGCTACTACCTCGGGCCGTGCCTGTTCGACCACGTGACCCCGGCGATGCGCATCTATCGCGAGGAGATCTTCGGGCCGGTGCTGTGCGTCGTCCGCGTGCCCGATCTTGAGGCCGCGCTGGCGCTCGTCAACGAGCACGAGTTCGGCAACGGCACCGCGATTTTCACCGCCAGCGGCGAGGCGGCCCGTACCTTCACGCAGCGCGTGCTGTGCGGCATGGTGGGCGTAAACGTGCCGATCCCGGTGCCGATGGCATTCCATTCGTTCGGTGGCTGGAAGCGCTCGCTGTTCGGGCCGCTGCACGTGCATGGTCCCGACGGCGTGCGGTTCTACACTCGCCTCAAGACCGTGACCTCGCGGTGGCCGACCGCCGCCCGCGAGGGCGCGCAGTTCGTGATGCCGACGATGAAGTGATCCGCTGCTGGTACACTTTCACCTCGCCTCCATGCGGCCGTAGCTCAGTTGGATAGAGCATCAGGCTTCGAACCTGAGGGTCGGGGGTTCGAATCCCTCCGGCCGCGCCAGTGTTTCTGGCGACGAGCGATCCACCGCGGGGTTGGCCGCGGGGTCGTCGCAGACAAAAAAAGACCCGGCGAGTGCCGGGTCGAAGTGTTGCGGTCGTTGTTGTAGTGCTGCTTGCTAGGCGGTCATCTTCCGACGGCGATTGCGACGACGGCTCTCCGGCACGCGCTCTTCAACAGTGCGTGTCCGGAGGTCGTCTTCACAGGTAGCGAACCACCACAGCGCATCCGGCTGCTCGATGCACGCCGCAGCGCGGTACTTGCGGAGGTGGTGGAGCGCCGCCGACACGTGGCACACGTCGAGCCGCGTGACTGCCTGCAGCTGCTTGGCCGTCAGGAAGTCATCAGCGCGGACCAACGCGTCCAGCACCAGCGTCGTCGCCGTGGGCACCTTGAGCTTGCGGCTCATCACTGTGCCCTCCACTCGATCGCCAGCGCCTGAGCACGCACCGCCTCGTTGAAGCAACGCGCTGTGCCGCGGTGCTGCTCGTCGAAGAGGTCGTTGCCCAAGAGCTGGAACGCCAGCACGCAGTTGTGCAGTCGCTCGGCCACGTCCGTGTTGCCTGCCGCGTATGCCGTGATGGCGGCATCCGAGGTGGCCGGCACGTACACGCGCCACATGTACGACTGCTCGGCGTCCGCCGCGCCGCAGGACGACAGCGCGAGCGCCGCCACCAGCGGTGCAGCCACGAGTGCCGCGGCCCCAAGCACGTGGAGCCGGCTCATGACCGTACCTCCGGCATCATGCTCAGCACGCCGCAGCGTGGGCAGCGGAACCACGTGGGGCTGTACGTGTCGAGCGGCACGAACGCTCGCCGCTCGCAGCCAATGCCGCCGCAGGTCACGATCACAACCAGCTGCACGCGGCACTCGGGGATGTCGTGCTCCTGCACCAGCATCGCCGGGTCCTCGAACGTGACGCGCTGGATGCCGCTCGGCTGCGGAGCGTTCAGCCACTCCGCCGGCCGCGAGCCGGTTGCCTCGACGTACGACTGCGGCAGCACATCCTTGAGCCGCGCCAGCCGCTCCTCCATGCTCTTCGTGATGATGCGCATGGCTCAGGCCTCCTGATGGGCCCACTGGCCGAGCACGATCCACTTGGCGACGCGGTGGGCCTCAGCCTCGCTGTCGAAGCGCAGCAGCCCGACGGCGTACGCCGTGCCGGACCACAGCTGCACGTAGGCACCGTCGGTGGACGTGATGATCACGCCTTGCACCTCGTCATCCACGTACACGCCCATGACGTGCGGCAGGTGAGTGCCGCGCATCTCCACGGTGGGAGCCGCGTGCCGGCGCTCCAAGTGCCCGGCATCACGCAGCAGCTCGCGCGCCTCGTCACCGTCGAGGCCGGCGATGTACTGGCCGGCGATCTCCTGCTGCACGCGGTCGTCCAGCAGGTTGATGATGTCGTCGGCATCGAGGTTGCTGATGATGTCCTCGACGTTGATGCTCACGCTGAGCGCTTCGACTTCCAGCTCGCTCAGATCGATCTCAATGCGGTTACGCATGTTCGTCTCCTTGGGTTGGGGTTAGGCCGCGGCCGTGAAGTTCACGTCGCGGAACGTGCAGCGGCCGGTCGTCTTGAGAACGCGCCGTGCGCTGCGGTGATTGACCGGCGACAACTTCAATGCCGTCACAGCCGCGAGGAACGACGGGTACTCCTTGCCGCGTGCCCTCACTGCGGTGCGCGTGGCGCGCTCCTTTGCCGTCTTCTTCACTTCCCAGCTGGCGGCGACGCGCTGGCTGATGGCGCGGTCCACCTTGGGTGCCTTCACAGCCTTGACGGTCTTGCTCTTGCGGTTCGTCTTGCTCGTCATTTCGTTTCTCCTTGCCGGGACATCCGGCGGAGAAAGAATCGAGTCGAGCCAGGAATGACGGCATATCGCGTTTTGGGTTCTCCCCAAACGTCATGCAGTTACGTACGAAATGGATGCGCACCGCCGGCCACGAGACGCTGGGAAAATGGGCGCACACGCCGCGCAGGGAATTCCTGTGCAGCGCGATCGGCGCGCTAGAAAGTCGCAGGGATTTGTGTGCGCGACGGAAGGCCGCGCGTCAGGTCAGTTCAGCAGGCCGGTCAGGTGCGCAAAGATTGCAATCAGTGCCGTCATCTCGATCGCGACAACAGAGACAACGATGACGGTGAAGCAGAGCCGCTTCCGTCTGCGCCGCCTGCAACGCGCGGCGGAGCGCTCGTGCTCTTGCACGCTCTGCGGCATTCCAATCATCTGTCTTCGGCTCGTGCATTAGTCAGCTCGCTGTAACGTCGCCACAGCGCGCGCAGCTCGTCCATGATCGCGTCACGCTTCCGCTCGTCACCGTCACGCACAGCGCTCTGGCGCTGCGCCTCCAACGTGGCCGCGCGGGTCAGCAGCGCATACGCTTCCTCACGCGCCATCGCGCTTCCATCCCGCGTCCGTGAGCGTGAAGCGCGCGTCACAATCGCGGTTCATGCAGATCACTCGCGCACCGACTGCATCACCGACGTTGCGTAGCCGTTTCGCGCCGCACTGCATGCTGTTTTTGTTTTTCGGGCACGGCATTCCCGGCAGTGGTTGCGTTGGATCGCGCAGGGGTGTGCTCATGCAACTCGTCTCAGGTTAGGTCGCGGCAGGCGACCGTTGCTCAGTGCTGCGGTGAACTCGGTGAGCGTGAACTCCGCGTCGGTGGGCAGCGGCATGTTGGCGTATTGGAGGCCGTCCTTGGTCTCCACGAAAACGATGCAGCCGCTGCCGTCCTCAGCCGCGTACGCCTCGATGCGCTCCGCGCCTGCGACAAGGTCGCGCAGCGCTGCATTCACCGCGGCGAACGTCGCTGGCCGCATTACGGACCACCAATGCGGTACACGCGCTGGCCGTTGATGTAGATGGACGTGGAGCCGCGCGACCGATCCACGCGGAACACGGTGCCGTCCTTGAGCTTCACGGTGTCGCCGCTCGCGGCCTTCTTGTTCGCCGCAACGAGCGTGGCCAGCGCTTGGAGCAGCGCCTTGCGCGCGTTGAAACCCGGCTTGGCTTCCAGCGCGGCCAGCACCTTCTCAGCCGCGGCGCGATCCGCGGCGCTTGGCTTGAGGTTGATCATGGCGTGGGCGAGTAATCCGCGTTGGTTATCACGGCCGCGGCATCGCTGCGCAGGATGGAGTAGCTGATGCGCCGCTCGGCGCGCAGTGCCGCGCTGTTGGTCTGGTAGAGCGACACGAGGTTCTGTGCGCCCGCACTCGGGTTGTCGTCCATCTGGATCGCACCCGCGGTTGAGGTGGCCAGCGTCACGATGCCCGGATCGATGTTGAGCTTCGACGGATCCACAACGATCACGTCTGCGCCGTTGGGTACCTGGTCCGAGACCATCACGCGCACGCCGCGGATGGTGCCGCCAGTCGGCGTCATCTGGTCGTACGCACTGCCTGCGGCCATGGAGAGATCGACCGCGACAGCCGGCGGAACGATGGCCACAGCGCGGCCGGTGCCGCGTGAGGTGATGGCGCTCAGCGCGTCGTGCAAGTCAGCAAGGAAGTCCGTGCCGCCAGCAATGGTGCCGGCCGAGCTAGCGGCTGCGGCGAGGTCGGAAAGAAACTTCACGTTGGCCGCGGCTGCGCAACCGTTCGCCAGCTCGCGCTGCAGGAGCGTGATGCCGGCCGCGTCCGCCATGCGCAGCAGCTCGTCGGTCACCACGACGATGGCGATGGCCTTCTGCTCTTCAGTGAGCGTGGTGTCGAACGCGAGTTGGCTGACCGGCTTCGGCGCGCCTTCCGCGACCATGCTTCCGTTCAGCGCGATGGTGCTCAGCACGATGCGCTTGCGCGCCGGGATGTTGCCGGCCGCGAGTCCCGCCAGCGCATCCAGCGGAGACTGCACGGCGATGGCCGCCAGAAACGCGGACGACACGTTGCGGTACTCGACGAGGCTGGCGGCGAAGTTCGGGTCCGCCGTGGTGCCTGCATTCACTGCGGCACGGCAGATGCGCTCCGGCCGCGCCCAACCCTTGTCGCGCGTGTACTCGACGGCAGCGACGGTGTCGCCGGCCATCTTGGCGAGCGCGAAGCCGAGCCGCGCAAAGTCGAACTGGGGCTGGGCAGTGTGATCGTTCATTCGGGCATGTCCTCTGCAAGTGAGTCGGGTGAGTCTGTGGAGGAAGAATGCCCGGAGCGCTCGGAGGGTAGCGGAGGGTTTCTGGTTCTCACGCGGTGCCGTGCGAGCCACAGCCGCAGATCGGACTCAAGGTAGAACGGCCGTGCGCCCGGTGGCCGGAAGAACGGTGGGCCGCGCAGTTCAACGCGCCAGCGCTCTAGCTGTCGTTCACTCACACCGAGGAACGCCGCGGCCTCGCGGCACGACAGGCGCGCGGGTCGTTCACTCATTGGCTTCCTTCTGCGCGCGGCGTCGCGCGTGGTAGGCGCGCACTGCGGCGAGGTGCTTTGCCTTCACCTCCGGCCGCGCCAGCGCGTTGCCTGCGCCGCGGATCTTTGCTCGCACGTGCGCACGCTTCATCGCGTTCTTCTTGCCGCGCTTCTTCCATCCGGCCGCAGCTGCCGCAGCAAGGACGCGCTCGGCGTACGCGGGATCCTCCATGCGCAGCCGCATTCGTTCACTGCGGCGTGCGCGTTCAGCGTCGGTCAGGCGTGGTTTCATGGGACGTTGCCTCCAGCGATTCAGATATTCGATTTGGCCGTGCAACAATTCTTGTGGAGCGTGGGTTTCCGGCGGTGGGTCATCAGGAATGGTTCCATCCCCCCGGTAGGCTCCGCCGCTGGGCGCTCGGGGATGGGCTGGGCGTTGGGGTCGCCGGCCGAGCCGCGTGGCTCCTGTGGCCAGCCTGTGGGCCGAGCGAGCCGCCTGTTGGGTCGGCCGCGGGTAGCCGCGTGTACGGGCCGGGTCTTTCGCGTACGTGGTCCAACCTACTCTTCTCCTATAACTGGATAAGGAACACTTATGCCCTCTTGCTCCACTTGTTCGGCTATCCGAAAGAGCCGAAAGAGCCGAAACGTGCCTTGTGCTGGAAGGACTTTCGGGTACGCACGCGGCGTGGCGACTTTCGGGTCACCAGAAAGCGAGCCGCGGCATCTTTCGGCGTACCCGAAAGACAGCGCACGCGGCTTTCGGTACACGAAAGTCACGGCACGGCGCTCTCGCCGCGGACCACCTCTGCGGCCACGTCGGCATCCTCGGCGTGCTTCCAGCGCTCGTGGTTGCGCAACACGACGACCCGCACGAGCTTCCCCTCGATCGTCACCTGTTGCTTCCACGTCGCCACGCGGCAGACGCGGTAGAGCTTGCGCAGGTAGGCGGTGCTGATCTGATCGCTGCGGTGGCGCTCCTCGCCGAACAGCAGATCGGCGTCCCGGTGCCGCTGCAGCAGCGCGCGCAACATGGCGGACCGCATCACATCGCTCGGCCACTCACGGATCAGCCGCCGCAGTTCAATCTCCTCGTCACTACGGCCGTGCTCGATCACCTGCGCCTTAGTCGTGCTCGCTGGCGCGCGGCCGGCGATCGGGAAGTCGCGGATGTCCATGCGCATCAGGTGCTCGTAGATCGAGCGCAGCGTGTCGAGGTCGTGGAGCGCGGCGTAGATGCGGTCGAAGTAATCAGCGCCACGCGGCGTCGTCGTGCAGCGCGCGGCGTAGTGCCGCCGATCCTCCTCGTTCAACGGTAGCGCATCGAGGTGGTTCGAGAACATCAGCACGCCGCAGCAGTTGGCGACCTCGTACGTCGGGCGGTACTTCTGGTTGATGGTGCGGGTCTTCTCGGTGAGGAAGGACTTGAGTGCTTCGGCGTGCCGCCAATGCTCCTGACCACCCTCGCGGATCTCGTCCACCACCGCGACGATGGCCTGCTCCAGCTCGGCGTTGAAGCCACCGTCGAGGATGCGGTGCAGGTTGAGTCCTTCGATGACGTAGGGTCCGAGCATCGCCTTCAGCATCCGTGCGAGCCAGTTGCGTCCTGTGCCTTGTGTTCCCTCGGCCACCAGCAGCACATGCCAGCCGGGAAGATCGCCGGGTCGCTGGATCCGGTGGGCCAGCCAGCACCGCACGTAGTCGCGCTCGACGGGATCCGGCAGCAGGTAATCCAGATGCGCCGCGAACACCTGCGCTCGTTGCCGCCAATCCGCCGGCAGCGTGCAGCTGGCGATGCCCGGTGGGTTCCAGCGATTCACGGCAGGCCGGCCATTGACGTCCGCGCACACACGCGGCTTGCCCGGCGCGAACGCGAAGCCTTCCACCTGCACTCGCGCGTCGTGCTCCAGCCAGTCCCTCGCGATGGGCACGCGGCTCTCACCGCCGCGCGGCCCGACGATGATGCGGCTGCTGGCGGCAGTGAAGTTCTTGAAGCCTTGCACCGTGAACACGCGCCACGGATTGAGCAGGTCGATGACCTGGTCCTTGTCTGCCCAGTACGCGAAGCGCTGCAGCATGAACTCCAGATCCATCAGCTCAGCACGCGGCAGCGCGACGTAGCGTGCTTGCGCCGCCTCTCCCTCGCGCACCAGCCGCTCGATCTCTTGCTCCGGCAGGCCGCTGGCCTGTTGTGTTGCGTCGTCGTCACTCATCACGTCGTTCCTCGTTCAGTAAGCTTGCTAGGCACTCACGCTAGCGGGAGAATTCGTCTCGCTCGTTCGTTCTGTTCATCACGTCGTCTCCGCGCCCCACTCGGCATCACTCACCGGGTGGGGCGTTTTCAATTCAGTCGTCCTCTTCCTCCGGCAGTCGCTGAACAAGAAGTGCGTAGAGGCCGCGCGGGTTGAGGAACGAAAACGGCAGCTGCTCGGTCAGCGTCCCGTACACACGCAGGAAGTTCCGCGCATTGGCGAGATCGCGGCCGGTGAGCGGCGTATGCAGCAGCAGCGCGATGCGCGTGCCCTTCGGTCCCCGGCGCAGCGTCACCTTCTGCAGCGCGCTCGTCTCCAGCCGCGAGAGGATCTCCGGCAGCACGCCGTGCTCGTCGGCCTTGGTGGTCTTCCAGATCAGCTGCGCGAGCGTTGCCGGCTTGTGCGACACGCGCCACCCGCGCGCCGCGGCCCAGCGCGAGTGCAAGTCAGCGATCGCGTTCTCACGCTCAATCAGGTGGTGTATGCGGTCGCGCTCGATGCGCGCGTCACGGTCGCGCTGCGACTCGAACGGCAACCACTTTGCGCGCGGTGCCTGCCGCAGTGCTTCCACGTGCTCCAACAGCGCGGCATCGAACGCGAACGGCTGCGCGGGTGAATCCATCAAGCGGCATCCTTCTGCGCGAGGGTGAATGTGTGACCGCGGAACACGACCGAGCCATCGCGCTTCATCGCTTTGCGAGCTTTGGTGTGACTAGCGAGATCGAGTCCGAGCGCGAGGCAGGCGGCCTTGAACGAGCTGTGCTGCTGGCCGGCGACTTCGACTGCGTGGCGCGTTGTGCGCGCAGCCTTCACCGTCGGGTCGCGCCAAGTGGCGGCGATGTTGGCGCGCAGGGCCGGGTCATTCTCGTAAGCCTCTCGGAGTGCCGCGCTAAGCTTGGCGCGAGCTTGCGGGTTCTCGAAGTTTTTGCGCTGTGCTGCGCTTATTGCGGCTCGTGCCTCCGCCGATTCGAAGCGCTTGCGCTGTGCCGCGCCGTTCTTGGCGCGCAGCGTCGGGTCATTCTCGTAAGCACGCCGCAAACCGGAAGATATCTTCGCGCGCACTGCAGGGGCATTGCGAGCTGCTGCGGTGAGGGCGACCATTCGCGCGCGCACCACCGGATCTGCATAGGCGTTTCGAATGGCCGCTGCTTGTCGCACGCGCCGATCCGGTTCCTCCGCAAAACGTCTGCGCATCGTCGCGCCCATCTTTGCAGCGACGGCCGGATTCGTCATCGGCGACACGTCACCGCCTCGCGTCAGGTTGTAGCCACGCGGCGCGATGCAGTCATTCACCGCAATCCAGTGCTGCTCGCGCTTCTTCAGCGCGCGCACCGAGCAGAACTCCAGCACTTCGATCTCGAACTCGGCCGCGCCGTACTTGCGTAGCGCGTTGTAGATGTACGTGTCGCGCTCGTCACACTTGGTGTGGTGTAGGTGCGCTCGCATACGCTTGCGGATGTTCTTCGACAGTCCGACGTAGCGCATGCCGCTGGCGACGTGCGTGATGCAGTAGATACCCGAGGCCTCGGGCAGCTCCTCCGGCACGATCACGACTGCCGCTCCTCGATCCACGCGAGCACTTTCTGCGCGCTATACAGCCGCGTCTTCGACGAGAGCGTGATGGGCTTGGGGAAGGTGCCGGCGCGCTCCAGCGCGAGCCGCATGCGGCGATTGAGTCCGGTCAGCTCGGTGACCGTCGCGCAGGGCAGAAGCTTGTAGGACTCCAGCTCCGGCGTGAGCACCGTGTGCAGAAGTTTCGTGGCGCGTTTCATGTTCACTCCTCGCGTTCATCGGCCGTCGGACATCGCGTCCGGGACGAAGTCTCGCTCGGAGAACTTGCTGCCACCGGACTATATCGCGCTGCCATGAATGCCCGATGCCACGCGAGAAGGCACGTGAATTAATCACTTGCCTCGCATGGGCCTCGCATAGATCGCATGCGAGGAAAAGTGAACGACGGAATGTGCGCTGTTAGGCGAGCGCGAGCCGTGCGCGAAGCGTGGTCAATAGCTCGGGTGCGAGTGCGGCGAGCCGCGTGCCCAGCAGCTCGAACGCCGCGCGCTGCTCGTCCGTGCGGTCCGCACGCTGATAGGTCTGCACTAAGCGACTCGGCAGGTGCCCCAGCGTGAGTTCAATCGTGGACGGCGCGACGCCGGCCTCACCGAGCAGCGTTGCGCTCGTGCGTCGAAGGTCGTGCAGCGTCCAAGGCGCGTCGAGCAGCAGCCCATCGTTGTGCGCGCGCTTGCCGCTGCGCCGGGTCTCTGCACGCTGTCGGTCCTTGACGAGCCGCGAGAGCGCCGCGCGTCCCATGGGCAACACACGCGGCTCGCCGGCCGCGATCTCCTTCAGCACCTCGAACAGCGCAGCAGCGAACGGCGAGAGCGGCACGCGTCGTTCAATCCCGATCTTTGAATCGGCCGCGGGAATTTTCCAGATGCGCTGCCGCAGATCCACGCTAGGCCACGTCGCCAGCGCCAGCTCTCCCGGCCGGCAGGCGGTGGCCAGGATCGCGAACACGGCCAGCGCCGCCACAGGAGGGACCACAGGCACCACGAACGTACGCCCAGCTGGGCCGACGGTACGCTCCGCCACGCAAGCCACAGCAAGCCGTTGTAGCTCGGCCGGCGCGAGCGCTCGTTCACGCGGCCGGTTGCGGCGTGGCACGACATCCGCGCGCCGCAGCGCGCCCACCGGGTCCGCGGCAATGAAGTCGTGTCTGACGCCGAACGCGCACACTTGCTTGAGCAGCGCGAAAAGGTCGCCGGCCGTCTTGTGGTGCCGCGCGTTGACGAGCGGGAGCACGGTGAGCGTCACGTGCTGCTTGGTCAGGTTGGCGAGCGGCACGTCGGCGATCATGGCGGCGTGCTTGTTCAATAACCATCGCGTGCGCGCACCCTTGTCCTTGTGGCGTGGGACGGCATAGAGTTGGAGCCATGTGTTGGCCAGCTCGCCGAAGGTCTGTGGGTGTGCGCTCAGCGCTGCGGGTACGAGCGCGGTGGTGACGCGCACGCCTGCGTCCGCCAGCCGCCTGTGGTGCTCGGCGCGTCGGCGCGCCTCCACGAGCGAAACGTCCGGCCATGCGCCCAGCGCCGCGCGCTGGCGCTTCCCTTCACGCTCGCGCCAGAACGCCCACGTGCGCGTGATGGAGCCGTCGGCGTTGCGCCGCACGCGCAGCACGAGGCCTTCCTCGTCACGCAGGTTGATCTCGCTCTTGCCTTCCGGCGGGACGGCACTCTTGATCCGCTTCTCGGTCAACATGGCGCGTCTCCTTCCGCGGGGTTGGCCGCGGGGTTGGCTTGTCGTTCAGAGCTATTATGGCCCATCACGACGCGTCGGGACGCGTTGGGACGGAAACACTCGGGGATTCAACGCGGAGCGAGCGCTACGGTCACGACGCGCGACGACCGGCGCGCGGCGCGCGT
>CAVSUM010000002.1:0-25372 GCA_963731105.1 uncultured Gammaproteobacteria bacterium | reverse complement strand
GATGCAACATCATGATTCCCCTACCCGGAAGGGTGCAGAACAGCACGCGACCGATCCCCTCCGGCGCGGCCAGGCGGAGTTCGAACAACCCTCGCCCCATTGGCCTCGTGTGCGGCATCCCGAGATCCGGCCCGAAAGACTCGAGCCGCTCCGCATACCTCAGGAAGCGAGCCAGCAGGCCGTCGGGCAAAGCAAGGATCTCCCGCTGCAGCCGAGGACTGAAAAATCGGACCTGCCAGTCACCAGCCATACTATCGCATATTTGCTATGTTCGCGGGAGAGACAAGTTGCGGGACCTGGGCGCAATGCCGTGAGAATCCGCGACCGCAGCAGGAGCCGCAACCGCTATTTCGAGTGATTTCGGCGCGTAATTGGCGGTATCCTCGCCGCGCTTCCTGATCCGACGAAACGCAAGCCATGCCCACATCCGCCCCGTCCAGTGCAGCCATCATCACCTACCTCCGCTCGCTGCACGACTCGATAACGGTTGCGCTCGAGCAGGCCGACGGGGGCGCGACGTTCCGCCGCGACACCTGGCAACGCCCTGAGGGCGGCGGCGGTGAAAGCCGCGTGCTGCGCGACGGCGCGGTGTTCGAGCAGGCAGGCATCAACTTCTCGCACGTGATGGGCGGCAAGCTGCCCGCCTCCGCCACGGCGCAGCGGCCCGAACTCGCCGGCGCGAGCTTCGAGGCCACCGGCGTTTCGCTGGTGATCCATCCGCGCAACCCCTACGTGCCGACCTCGCACGCCAACGTGCGTTACTTCGTCGCAATCAAGGACGGCGAGCCCGCCGCGTGGTGGTTCGGTGGCGGCTTCGACCTCACGCCCTACTACCCGTTCGAGGAGGACGTGGTGCAGTGGCACCGCGCCGCGAAGGCGGCGTGCGACCCATTCGGGCCGGACGTGTACGCGAAGTACAAGGACTGGTGCGATCGCTACTTTTATCTGAAGCACCGCAACGAGACGCGCGGTGTCGGCGGCCTGTTCTTCGATGATCTCAACGAGTGGGGATTCGAGAGGAGCTTCGCGTTCATGCGCAGCGTTGGGGATCACTACGTGCCCGCCTACCTGCCGATCGTCGAGCGGCGCAAGGACACGCCGTACGGCGAGCGGGAGCGGAACTTCCAGCTGTACCGGCGCGGGCGCTACGTGGAATTCAACCTTGTCTACGACCGCGGCACGATCTTCGGGCTGCAGACCGGCGGGCGGATCGAGTCGATCCTGATGTCGCTGCCGCCGCTGGTGCGCTGGGAGTACGACTATCGGCCCGAAGCGGGCACTCCGGAGGAGCGCCTTTACCGCGATTTCTTGCGGCCCCGGGACTGGCTGAAGCAACGGCAAGGCTGAGGGCTACCGTCACCGGTCCCTCTTGTGGGTCTGGCCGGTGAACTTCCGGTACCTGAGTCCCCGGTGCGTCGCCTCGAGACCGGCCGACGTTGATTGCCTTATGTGACGCCGCCCACCCGCGCAGTAGTACCCTGTGCGCCATGAACTACCGCCACGCTTTCCACGCCGGCAACTTCGCGGACGTGCTCAAGCACGTGGTGCTGATCATGCTGGTCGAGCACCTGAAGAAGAAGCCCACGCCGTTCTTCTACCTCGACACGCATGCCGGGCGCGGCGTCTACGACCTGAGCGACGCGCAGGCGCAGCGCAGCGGCGAATACAAGGGCGGCATCGGACGGCTGCTGGACCTGCCCGCCTCGGCGCTGCCCGCCGAGGTGGCGACGTATGTGAAGCTGGTCCGTGAGTCGGCCGGCAAGGGTCACAGTGCGATCACCTCCTACCCGGGTTCGCCGGTGATCGTGGCGCGCATGCGCCGGCCCGCCGACCGGCTGGTGCTGATGGAAACCCTGGCGAAGGAAGCCGACACGTTGCGGGCTTCGCTGGGCGGCCAGCGCCTCGTGTCGGTGATCGAAAGCGACGGCTACGCGGCACTCAAGGCGCACCTGCCACCCCGCGAGGGTCGTGGCCTGGTGTTGATCGACCCGCCCTACGAATCCGACCTCGAGTTCGACCGCGTGCTGGCGGGCCTGGAGGTCGCGCACGAGCGGTGGCCCACCGGCACGTTCTGCATCTGGTATCCGCTCACCGACCGCGCCGGCCCGTTGCGTTTCCAGAATAATCTCGAGCGCTCCGGGATCCGCAAGGTGCTCGACGTGCGGCTCGGCGTGCTGCCGGCGGATGCGCAGGTCGGCATGGCGGGAGCGGGACTCGTGATCGTCAACCCGCCGTGGCTGCTGGACGAGCGACTCAAGGAGTTGCTGCCGCAGCTGCACAAGTTGCTGTCGCCGGAGGGGCTGGGCGGCACGAGCGTGGAGTGGCTCGTCCCGGAGTAGGGCTCGCTACCCTTGCGACCTGGTTGCCCGGAACCGGACTCCAGGCATTCCTTCGAAGTCCCCGTCCTGAGTCCAGAGCGTCGCCCCGTACGCACGGGCAGTGGCCAGCATGATGCTGTCGGCCATCGGTAATTTTGCGCTGCGCGACAGACGGGCAGCGTCGATTGCCAGCGGCGCTGTCAGGTCGACGAGCCGGCCCTGGTGCATCAAGGCCACAGCCTGCAACGCGTGAGATTCATCGCGCTGCTGCAGAACACGCTTGAATACCTCGAAGATCGACAGCGTGGGCACCACGAGGTCTGCCGTTCGCTCTATGGCGGACGCAAAGAACCCGGCATTGGGCCCGTCGGCCAGGAACTCCAGCCATCCAGACGAGTCGACCACGTTCACAGGCGATCGTCATCGCGCGGCACCGAGGTATCGATGCCCTTGAGGAAGCCTCGAGCCTTGCGCATCGGCCGCACCGGGATCAGCTCGATGCGATCCTGGTACTGGATCGCCTGGACCTTCTGCCCGGGCCGGATGCCCAGCGCCTCGCGTATCTCGAGCGGGATGACGACCTGGTACTTCGGCGAAACGGTGATGGTTGTCATACGATTGGCTGATCGATCAAGTATTCGTAATACGACTGATGCTAGCAGCACGAGCGCATGGATGCAGGGACAAATTGCGCGTGAATCGACAGAAAGGCCCTCACCCGGCCTGCGGCCGACCTCTCCCGCAGGCGGGAGAGGTCACAAAGGGGAGAGGTGGTCAGCGCAGCTTCGCGCACTGCTGGTAGCGGAAGCAGCTCACCATGTGATCGTTGACCATCCCGGTCGCCTGCATATGGGCGTAGATGATGGTCGATCCCACGAACTTGAAGCCGCGCTGCTTGAGGTCCTTGGCTAGCGCATCGGACTCGGCACTGGTCGCCGGCACCTGCTTCATTTCGGTCCAGCGGTTGACGATCGGCTTGCCGCCGACGAACGACCACAGGTGGCGAGCGAGGCCGCCAAGCTCGTCCTGCAGCTTCAGCACCGCCTTCGCGTTGCCGATCGCGGACTCAATCTTGAGCCGGTTGCGAATGATGCCGGGGAACAGCATCAGCTTCTCGACCTTGCGCTTGTCGAATCGCGCCACGCGCTCGATGTCGAAGTCGGCAAACGCTTCGCGATAGCCGTCGCGCTTGTTGAGGATCGTCGACCAGCTGAGCCCCGCCTGCGCGCCTTCGAGGATCAGGAACTCGAACTGCCTGCGGTCGTCGTGGACCGGCACGCCCCACTCTTCGTCGTGGTAGCGGACGTACGCGTCGGACATGGCCGCGTAGGACCATGGGCAGCGTGTCGGAGATTGCTCTGACTTAGGCAAACGAAACCCTCACCCGCCCTGCGGGCACCCTCTCCCACCCGAGGTGGGAGAGGGCCCGGAACTCAGGCTGCTTCCGGCTTCTTCTCTTCGGGCTTCTTCTCGCCGTCCTTCATGTTGGCGCCGCACTTGCCCTCGCCGCACTTGCCTTCACCCTTGGCCTTGTCGGCGCCGCACTTGCCCTCGCCCTTGGCCTTGTCGCCGTCCTTCATGCCGGCGCCACACTTGCCCTCGCCGCACTTGCCTTCCGTGCCCTTGGTATCGCCGTCGCCGGCCATGTAGGCGCTGGCGAGCGCAGTCACCGCAAACGGGTTGGCCTGCGCGGTCGACATCGCAGCCAGCGAACCGGCGACGGCGGCACCGAGGGCGAGGGTCTTCAGGTTCTTCGTGTTCATCGGTCGTCTCCTTGCGTGATTTCTTGGTTCGTCAGTCTTCCAGCCATTCCACCGCGGCTAGCACTCGCGCGGCGATCTCCTCGAGATCGGCACCGTCGGCGCCGATCACCGCGATACTGCCGGGCCCGGCCGGCACGATCTGGCCCACGAAGCCCTGTTCATCGAAATGGACCGGGGACGCGGGCTTTTCATTGCGCAACACCATCACGGTCACCGGACCGCCGATCGTCTGCACGACGAGGTGCGGCACCGTGTGACGCCGGAATCGGCAGCTGCTGGCGTAGGACACCAGCGGCGCATCCGGGCGCAGGCGAATCCCTCCGCGCTCCAGCACCTTGCCGAGCACCGCGTCCTCCTCCGGCCGCTTCGTGGCGACCAGTGCCCCGGGTTCGTGGTCGAGGTGTTCGATCAGGTCCTGGGCCAGTGAGTTCCGCGGCCCGCCGACCCAGAGCAGCGTCCCAACGAGCACGCCGCCGATGATACTGGCTGCGAGCGCCATCCAGCGCCGGCGGTCGAGGCCAGCTACAGCGGCGCCACCGCGCCGCGGGGCCGCAGCCGCGCCCGGCACCTGCACTGGCACTTGCAGGGCCGTAAGGATGCGTTCGTCCAGCGCCAACAGGGCCGCCAGGTGCCCGGTGCACCGCGAGCAGGCGGCGGCGTGCTGCCGGGCCTCGAGCCCCAGGTGCTGCGGATCGGCGCCAGCCTGCCGGCGGAACTCCAGGCACTCCATCATTCGCCCTCCCCGTCGGTCGTGCCACCGAGCGCCCGACGCAGCTTTTGCCGCGCGCGGAACAACCGCGTCAGGACGGCCGACTGCGTCAGTCCGAGCTGGTCTGCAATCTCCTGGGTCGACAGGCCCAGCAGCACCTGCATCACCAGCGGCTCCCGATAGTCGTCCTCGAGGGCAAGAATCGCGCGGCGCACGTCCAGCGTCTCCTGCTCTTCCACGGCAGCCAGTTCCGGTGATTCGCTGCCCACCAGTTCGTCCACCGACACCGTCTGGTGCCTCTTGCGCTCGTACAGGCGGGCATGCTCGCGGCGGATGATGGTCAGCAGCCAACCTTTGGCGGCATCGACCTCGGTGAGGCTGTCCCGCGAGCGCCACGCCCTGAGCAACGCTTCCTGCACCACGTCCTCCGCCACCGACCGGTCACGCGCGAGCCAGAATGCGAAGCGGAACAGGTCCGGCCGCAGCTTGTTGCAGAGCGTCGCGAATGCGGCTTCCCCGCGCTTTCCGGCCAACGGCGCGTTCATGTATAAAGACCGGGGAAAGTGCGGCGGTATTACCGCCCGGCGGAATGGCGGGACACCGCTCCCCTGCCGGGTGCCGCCGGGTCCGAACCTTAGCCCGCCGTGCCGCGCCGGCGCAATCGCGTTCCGGCCCGACTGGAGTCGCCTATGAGCCACCACCACACCCCCTCGCAGTACCCGCGGGTGCGCATGCGGCGCATGCGGCGCGACGACTTTTCCCGCCGCCTGATGCGCGAAACGACGTTGACCGCCTCGGACTTCATCTACCCGGTGTTCGTGATGGAGGGCTCGAAGCAGCGCGTGGCCGTGCCATCGATGCCGGGCGTCGAACGCATGTCGGTGGACGAGCTGGTGCGCGAGGCGGCAGACGTAGCGAAGCTCGGCGTGCCCGCGATGGCGCTGTTCCCGGTGACGCCGCCCGAGGCCAAGTCGCTGGACGGCCGCGAGGCCTGGAACCCGGAGGGGCTTGCGCAGCGCGCGGTGCGGGCGCTGAAGAAGGCCGTGCCGGAACTGGGCGTGATCACCGACGTGGCGCTCGACCCGTTCACCACCCACGGGCAGGACGGCATCATCGACGACGACGGCTACGTCGTGAACGACGTCACGGTCGACGCGCTGGTGAAGCAGGCCGTGTCGCACGCGGAGGCGGGTGCGAACGTGGTCGCCCCCTCGGACATGATGGACGGCCGCATCGGCGCCGTGCGCGACGCGCTCGAGGCTGGCGGCCACATCCATACGCGCATCCTGGCCTACTCGGCCAAGTACGCCTCGAGCTTCTACGGCCCGTTCCGCGACGCCGTGGGCTCGGCCGGCAACCTCGGCAAGGGCAACAAGTACACCTACCAGATGGACCCGGCGAACTCCGACGAGGCGCTGCGCGAGGTCGAGCTCGACCTCGCCGAGGGCGCGGACATGGTGATGATCAAGCCGGGGCTGCCGTACCTCGACATCGTGCGGCGCGTGAAGGACCGCTTCGGCGCGCCCACCTTCGTCTACCAGGTGAGCGGCGAGTACGCGATGCTGATGGCCGCCGCGCGCAACGGCTGGCTCGACGAGCGGGCCGTGGTGCTGGAGTCGCTCACCTCGATCAAGCGCGCGGGCGCCGACGGCATCCTGACGTACTTTGCGCGGCGGGCGGCGGAATGGCTGGGGGAGAGGGGGTAATGACTAGGGGGTAGGGGGTAGGGAAGAGGTGGTCGCCGATAGCGCCGCTGTACCTCCGGCACTACCCCCTACCCCCTGATCATTACCCCCTCTCTTCTCCGCCCCCTTCCAATACTCTGCGCCATGCCCGACCAGTACGCCCTCTTCGGCTTCCCCGTCCAGCACAGCTGGTCGCCGTTCATCCACGGCATGTTCGCGCGCCAGACCGGGCAGGACATGGTCTACCGCCTGCACGAATCGCCGCCGGAACGCTTTCGCAGCGACGTCATCGGGTTCTTCAGCAGCGGCGGGCGAGGCATCAACGTCACGCTGCCGCACAAGCGCGCCGCCACCGACCTGGTCAACGAACTGACGCCGCGCGCGCAGCTCGCGGATGCGATCAACACGGTGGTGCGGCGCGACGAAGAGCTGATCGGCGATAACACCGACGGCGCCGGACTGCTCATCGACCTGACGCGCAACCTCGGGCTGCGCTGGAATTCGCCGCGCATCCTGTTGCTCGGCGCCGGCGGAGCCGCGCGCGGCGCCCTCGAGCCGCTGCTCTCGCTGCAGCCGCGGCTGCTGGTGATCGCCAACCGCACGGCCGAACGCGCCAAGCAGCTGGCCGCGGAGTTCGCTGAACTGGGCCCGGTCGCGGGCTGCGAGTTCGGTCGGCTGGAGCACCAGCGCTTCGACCTGATCGTGAACGCCACCTCGGCCAGCCTGCGCGGCGAGGTGCCTTTGATCCCGATCGCCGTGGTGGACGGCCTCACCACCTGCTACGACATGGCCTATGGCGTCGGCGACACCGCGTTCGTGGCCTGGGCGAAGCGCCTCGGGGCAGGGCGTGCCGAGCAGGGGTGGGGCATGCTGGTCGAACAGGCCGCGGAGGCATTCGAGCTGTGGCGCGGCGTGCGTCCCGACACCGCGCCGGTGTTACGGGCGCTCAAGCAGCGAGCGGCTACGGCGGCTGGAACTCGTTCTTGAGGTCGACGTAGAAACCGGCCATGACCGGAATTCGTGCACGCTCGGCGTCGGTCAGGTCGCGTGCGCGCCGCGCCGGGTTGCCGAGGTAGAGCCCGCCGGACGTGAGGCGCTTGCCGGGCGTGACCACGCTGCCCGCGCCGATCATCACCTCGTCCTCCACCACCACGCCGTCGAGCACGATCGCGCCGATGCCGACCAGCACGCAGTTGCCGATCGAGCACCCATGCACCGTCACCTTGTGGGCGATCACCACGTCCTCGCCGATCAGCAGCGGCCAGCCGGCGTCGCTGCCCGGATAGGGCCGCGTCACGTGCAGCACGCTGCCGTCCTGCACGTTGCTGCGCGCGCCGATGCGGATGTAGTTCACGTCGCCGCGCACGACCGCCATCGGCCAGATCGACACGTCCCGGCCGAGCACCACGTCGCCGATCACGACGGCGGTCGGGTCGATGTAGACGCCCTCGTCGAGCGTCGGGTGGATACCGCGGTAGGGCCGGGTCCGCATGGCACTTTTCCCGTGAATTGCGACGAATAGTCTAGACGTTCGGGGCCGGCAGGCTGCAATCTTGCACATCGGCGGACATCCCGCCCAAGGAGTGCCTGCCGTGGCCGTCGTGACCATCCTGTTCCTGGCGCTGCTCGTGGTGGCGGCGATCTACGCCGTGCGCATTTACAACGGCCTCGTGGCCCTGCGCGAGAACGTGCGCAAGGCCTGGTCCAACATCGACGTGCTGCTCACGCAGCGGCACGACGAGCTGCCCAAGCTGGTGGAAACCTGCAAGCGCTACATGGCGCACGAGCGCGATACGCTGGAGCGGGTCATGCAGGCGCGCTCGGCGGTGTTCAAGGCGCAGGGCAGCGGCGACGTGCCGGCGGTCGGCGCCGCCGAGCAGCAGCTGCGCGAGGGCCTCGGCCGGCTGTTCGCGGTCGTCGAGAACTACCCCGACCTGAAGGCGGACCAGAGCTTCCAGCACCTGCAGACGCGCATCACGCAGCTCGAGGACACCATTGCCGACCGCCGCGAGCTCTACAACGAGGCCGTGAACCTCAACAACATCCGCATCCAGACCTTCCCGGACCTGATCGTGGCGCGGCTGTTCGAGTTCCGGCCGGCCCCGCTGCTCGAGTTCACGGAGGAGCAGAAGCGCGACGTTGACCTCGGGAAGCTGTTTGGCTGACCCATCGGAGTTCTGGTTCTGGTTGCTGGCGCTGGGGGTCGCCGTGGTCGGCGGCGGCCGCTTCGCGTTCCGCTGGCTGCACATCGCCCGCATGCTCGAGGACACGCCGACCTCGCGCATCCGCTCCGCCGCGCAGGGCTACGTCGAGCTGGTGGGCCGCAGCCAGTCGCTCGCAGGCGCGCCCAATCTTGCCCCGCTGACGCAGCGGCCCTGCGTATGGTGGCGCTACCGGGTCCAGCGCCGCACCAGCACTCAATCGAAGGGCAAGCGGCGCACCGAGTGGGCGACGGTGAACTCCGGCCGGTCGGAGCAGCCGTTCCGGCTGGATGACGGCACGGGCGTGTGCCTCGTGCAGCCGGCGGGGGCGGAGGTGCTCACCGCCGAGAACACCACCTGGTACGGCGACACGCCGTGGCCGACGCACGCTCCCGGGCAGGGCGCGACGTTCGGCGAGCGCGAGTACCGCTATTACGAGGAACGCATCTACGAACACGAGCAGGTGCACCTGCTCGGGCAGTTCCGCACGTTGACGGGCACCGCGCACACGACGCAGGACGCCGACGTGGGGGCGCTACTGGCCGAATGGAAGCAGGACCAGGCGGCGCTGGCTGAGCGCTTCGATGCCGACCGCGACGGCAAGGTGAGCCTCGAGGAGTGGGAGCGCGCGCGGGAGACTGCCAGGCAGGCAGTGGCGCAGCGGCACCTCGAACGGCCTGTCCCGCCGGCGCTGCACGTGGTCAGCCGGCCCGACGAAGGCCAGCTGTTCCTGGTCGCGGCCTACCCGCAGAAGGAGCTCGCGAAGCGCTACCGTCGCAAGGCCATGGTCGCGTTCGCCGGTTTCGCGGTCGCCACCTACGCGCTGGCCTGGCTGCTGCAGGGAGTGCTCGGCTGAGCCGCGGACTGTGCCTAGAATAGCGGCCTTTCCCGCCGGGACGGACGCTCGCGATGACCAACCCGCTGCTCACGGACCAGCCGCTGCCGGCCTTCGGTGCCATCGAGGCCCGCCACGTCGAGCCCGCCATCCGGCAACTGCTCGACGAGAACCGCGCCGAGATCGCCGGCCTGCTCGCCACCGGCGCCGACCGCTGGGACACGCTGGTGGTGCCGTTCGAGCGCATGCACCACCGCCTCGCCACGGCGTGGTCGCCCGTGGGGCACCTCAACGGCGTGATGAACGGCGACGAGCTGCGCGCCGCCTACAACGCCTGCCTGCCGCTGCTTACGGCGTACCACACCGAGCTGGGCCAGAACGCCGAGTTGTGCGCCGCCTATCAGGGCGTCGCCGACCGCGAAGGCGCCGCACTGGATGCCGAGCAGCGCAAGGTGGTGGAGAACGCGCTGCGCGACTTCCGCCTCGCCGGTGTCTCGCTGCCGCCGGAACGCAAGCAGCGCTTCGGCGAAGTCATGGAGCGACTGGCCACCGCACAGGCGAAATTCGACGAGAACGTGCTCGACGCCACCACGGCATGGTCACGCCAGGTGACCGACGAACGCGATCTCGAAGGCCTGCCCGCCAACACCGTGCGCCGGGCACGCGATGCGGCGGTGGCCGACGGCAAGGACGGCTGGCTGTTTTCACTCGACGCGCCGACCTACCAGGCCGTGCTGACGCACGCCGCCAGCGACGCGCTGCGTCGCGACTTCTACGAGGCGTGGGTGACGCGCGCCTCGGATCGCGGGCCGCAAGCCGGGCAATGGGACAACGGGCCGTTGATGGCCGAGATCCTCGCGTTGCGCGATGAAGCCGCCGAGCTGGTGGGTTTCCGCGAACTTCGCCGAGTACTCGCTCGCGACCAAGATGGCGCACGACCCGGCCGAGGTCGTCGCGTTCCTGCAACGCCTCGCGCAGGTAAGCCGGCCTGCGGCCCGGCGCGAGTTTGCCGAGCTGGAGCGCTTCGCCGGCCGCCCGCTCAACGCCTGGGACGTGGGTTACTGGTCCGAACGCCTGAAGAACGAGCAGCTGCAGGTCTCCGAGGAAGCGCTGCGGCCGTACTTCCCGCTGCCGCGCGCGCTGGCGGGGTTGTTCACGGTGCTCGGCCGGCTGTACGGCGTGCGCATCGTGGCCAATGCCGGCGTCGAGGTGTACCACCCCGACGTGAAGTTCTTCGACGTCCTCGACCGCAACGGCACGCCGCGCGGCGGCTTCTTCCTCGACCTGTACGCGCGGCCGAAGAAGCGCGGCGGCGCGTGGATGGACCAGTGCGTGGGCCGCATCCAGCTCGCCGGCGCGAGCGCCCTGCCGGTCGCCTACCTGGTGTGCAACTTCGCACCGCCCGTCGGCGAGCAGCCGTCGCTGCTCACCCACCACGACGTGCTCACCCTGTTCGACGAGTTCGGCCACGGCTTCCACCACCTGCTGACGCGGGTCAACGTGCCGAGCGTCGCCGGCATCAACGGCGTGCCGTGGGACGCGGTCGAGCTGCCGAGCCAGTTCCTGGAGAACTTCGCCTGGCGCGACGAGGTGCTGCCACTCATCTCCGCACACGTCGCGACCGGCGAGCCGTTGCCGCGCGAGATGCTCGCTCGCCTGCAGGCGAGCCGTACCTTCCAGGCTGGCATGCAGACCGTGCGCCAGCTCGAGTTCGCGCTGTTCGACTTCCGCCTGCACGCCGAGTACGCGCCCGGCCGGCCGCCGCGCATCGCCGACACGCTGGCCGAGGTGCGCGCCACGGTCGTGCCGTGGTGCGACCACCCGAGTTCAACCGCTTCCCGCACAGCTTCCAGCACGTGTTCTCGGGCGGCGACGCGGCCGGCTACTACAGCTACAAGTGGGCCGAAGCGCTGTCCGGCGGATGCGTTCGGCGCGTTCGAGGAGCACGGCGTGTTCGACCTCGCGCACGTCGCGCCGCTTCCTGCACTCGATCCTCGAGCGCGGCGGCAGCCGCGACGCGATGGAGGCGTTCGTCGAGTTCCGCGGCCGCAAGCCCGAGATCGAGCCGTTGCTGAGGCAGATGGGACTTGCGGCGTAGGAGAGGGGGTAATGATCAGGGGGTAGGGGTAGTGAGAAAGCCGGCGCGCCGGCCGCCTGAAACACTTACTATCTCCAGCGTGCCACTGCTATCTGACATTGGGCACTACCCCCTACCCCCTGATCACCACCCCCTTCTTCATGCTCATCGCCACCTGGAACGTCAACTCGCTGCGCGTGCGCCTGCCGCACCTCAAGGACTGGCTCGCCACCAACCCGGTGGACGTGCTGGCGCTGCAGGAGACCAAGATCGACGACCCGAACTTCCCGCGCGAGGAGATCGAGGCGCTGGGGCTGCAGGTGGCGTTCAGCGGGCAACGCACCTACAACGGGGTGGCACTGCTGTCACGCGACACGCTCGAGGACGTGGTCCCGGGGATCCCGGGCTTCGCGGACGAGCAGAAGCGCGTGCTGGCCGCGACCATCGGCGGCGTGCGGGTCATCGACGTATACGTGCCGAACGGGCAGGCGGTCGGTTCCGACAAGTACGAGTACAAGCTGCGCTGGCTCGCGGCACTGCGCGACTACGTGGCCGCCGAGCTGGCGCGGCATCCGCAGCTGGTGATCCTCGGCGACTACAACATCGCCCCCGAGGACCGCGACGTGCACGATCCGAAGGCCTGGGAAGGCTCGGTGCACGTCAGCGAGCCGGAGCGTGCCGCGCTGCGCGCGCTGCTCGCCACCGGGCTAGAGGACTGCTTCCGGCGCTTCGAGCAACCGGAGAAGTCCTACTCCTGGTGGGACTACCGGATGATGGCTTTCCGCCGCAACGCCGGCCTGCGCATCGACCTGATCCTCGCCAGCGCGGCGCTCGCGCAGAAATGCGGCGCGTGTCACATCGACAAGGCGCCCCGCAAGCTGGAGCGGCCTTCCGACCACGCGCCGGTGGCCGCGAGGTTTGACATATAGGTCGCGGCGGCGCCGATCCGGGCCACTGTCGAAATTCTTTACTCTGGTGTTTGAACGGCGCGGCAGTACACTGCCGCTCAGCGCGTTGGCACCCGCGCTGCTCGAGACAACAACAACGCCATGCAGTATCGGCGCAGCGATTACGACGTCACCAACACCGTGCAGGTGAGTTCGGTCGTCGCCGTGCGTCGCGCCGTCGAGGAACTGTTCACGCGCACCTGGCCCGGCGGCCAGGCCGACAAGCTCGGCGCCGCGTTCGCCGACTTCGAACGGCTCTTCAACGGCCAGTTTCCCGGCTATCTCGGCTGCGACACCGTCTATCACGACGTGCAGCACACGCTCGACGACACGCTGGCGATGGCGCGCTTGCTGGTGGGCTACGAGCGCTCGCACGCACCCGAGCAGCGGCTCGGCGCGGAGCGTGCGCTGCTCGGCATCGTCGTGGCCCTGTTCCACGACGCCGGCTACATCCGCCAGACCGACGACACCACGCATCGCAACGGCGCCGAGTTCACGCGCACCCACGTCGGCCGCAGCGCGCAGTTTCTCGCGCGCTACCTGCCGTCGATCGGCATCGCCGAATGGGTGCCGGTGGCCACGCAGATCGTGCACTTCACCGGCTACGAACTGCGCTTCGACCAGATCCGCCTCGACGACGCCCGTGACCGCAAGGTCGGGCACCTGCTCGGCACGGCCGACATGACGGCGCAGATGGCCGATCGCTGCTACCTCGAGAAATGCCGCGACCGCCTCTACCCGGAGTTCGTGCTCGGCGGCGTCGCCGTGAGCCAGGGCGACGCCGGGCTCAAGGTGGTGTACGGATCGGGACTCGACGTGCTGCGGCAGACGCCGGAGTTCGTCGCGGAGACGATGCGCACGCGCCTCGACGGCGAGTTCGGCGGCGCGTACCGCTATTACGAGCCGGTGTTCGGCGGCCGCAATCCGTACATGGAAGCCATCGATCGCAACCTCGACTACCTGCGGCAGGTGCTGCACTCGAAGCGCTGGTCCATGCTGCGCCGTGAACCGCCGTGCTTCACCTGGGAAAAGAACCCGCTGCAGAACATGCGCACGCTGGTCATCGACCACCTCAGGGCCGCGGTCGCCGCCGCCTGAGACCGCCATCGCGGCTCGATTGCGGCCGCAAGCTCATGGTTACCGTGACGGGCTTCAACTCGCTGCCGGGTTGAGCGCATCGAGCAGCCGCTCCGGGTCCGTGCCGACGGCCAGCAGCGCCCGGTGCTGCGGCTTCATGAATCCGCTCGCGGTCGCCCGGTCGAGGAATGCGACCAGCCCGTCGTAGTAGCCCGCGACGTTCAGCAGCGCGCTCCGCTTGGGCTGCAGCCCGAGTTGCGCCCAGCTCCACGCCTCGAACAGCTCGTCGAGCGTGCCGATGCCGCCCGGCAGCGACAGGAACGCGCCGGACAGTTCGCCCATGCGTTGCTTGCGCTCGGTGAGCGTCTCGACGATCTCGAGGCGCGTCAATCCGTCGTGGCCCACTTCCCACTCGTAGAGGAAGCGCGGGATGACCCCCACCACCTCGCCGCCGGCCTCGAGCGCCGCGTTGGCGAGCACGCCCATCAGGCCGACGCGACCGCCGCCGTACACCAGCGTCCAGCCGCGACGGGCGATGGCGCGACCGGTGTCGCGCGCGGCATCGCCGAAGCGCGGGTTGTCGCCGGACGACGAGCCGCAGAAGACGCAGACGGAGAACGTCATGCGAACCCTCACCCCAACCCTCTCCCGCCTGTGGCGGGAGAGGGCTTGTTGAGGGAACGAATGAAGGCCGCGGGATCTTCGCGCCGCTCGAGGACCTCGACCAGCGCCGAGCCAACCACCACGCCGTCCACGTGCCCCCTCATGCGCGCCACCTGCTCGACGCTGCGGATGCCGAACCCGGCGCAGACCGGCACCGGCGACACGGCGCGGACCCGGTCCATGTAGGCGAGCACGTCGTCGGGCACGGCCACGTTCTTGCCGGTCGTGCCGGTCATGGTCACGGCGTACACGAAGCCCTGGCTCGCCCTGCACAGCATCTGCAGTCGCTCGTCTGGCGTCACGGGGGTGACCATCTGCACCAGCGCCAGTCCCTGCCCGTCGAGCGCGGCCCGGACCTCGGCGCTTTCCTCGTACGGCAGGTCGGGAATGATGAAGCCCGCCACGCCCGCCCGCGCCGCCGCGGCCGGCAGCCGGTCGAGGCCGAACGCCAGCAGCGGGTTGAGGTAGCTCATGAGCAGCAGCGGCGCCTGCGGTCGCGGCTGCATCTGCTCGAGTTCCGCGAGCAGCCACGGCAGCGTGAAGCCGCCCGCGAGCGAGACCTGGCTGGCGCGCTGGATGGTCATGCCGTCCGCCATCGGGTCGCTGAACGGCACGCCGATCTCGACCACGTCGGCGGCCGAGGCGATCGCGCGCAGGCTGGCGCTGAAGCCCGCCTGGTCGGGGAATCCTGCGGTCATGAAGCCGACGACCGCCGGCCGGCCCTCGGTTGCCGCGGCGCGGATCGCGGCGCTGATCGTGTCGCGTGGCGCGCCCATTACAGCTTCCCCTTGAGCAGCGTGCGCTGCAGCGTCGGCATGTCCTTGTCGCCGCGGCCCGAGAGGCCGATCAGGATGCGGCTGCCGGGATGGGCGCGCGCGAAGCGCTTCGCGCCAGCGAACGCGTGCGCCGTCTCGATCGCAGGCAGGATGCCCTCGGCCTGGCAACATTCGGCCAGCGCCTCGAGCGACTCTTCGTCCTCGGCCGCTTCGTATTGCACGCGACCGATGGTCGCGAGCAATGCGTGCTCTGGACCGACGCCGGGATAATCGAGTCCCGCCGACACCGAGTGTGTCTCCTGGATCTGGCCATGCTCATCCTGCAGCAGCAGCGAGTAGCAGCCCTGCAGCACGCCCGGCGTCCCGTACGCGAGCGAGGCTGCGTTCTGCCCGAGCCCGGTGCCGGTGCCGCCGGCCTCCAGGCCCAGCAGCTGTACGCCGAGGTCGCGCACGAACGGGTGGAACAGCCCGATCGCGTTCGAGCCGCCGCCGACGCAGGCCACGGCGACGTCCGGCAGCGCGCCCGCCTGCTCGAGCATCTGCGCACGTGCCTCGAGGCCGATCACCGACTGGAACTCGCGCACCAGGTACGGGTACGGGTGCGGGCCGACCGCGGAGCCCAGCAGGTAGTAGGTGCCGTTCGGGTCGGACACCCAGTCGCGCAGCGCTTCGTCGATCGCGGCGCGCAGCGTCTGGTCGCCGCTCTTCACCGGCACGACCTCGGCACCCAGCAGTTTCATGCGGCCGACATTCGGCGCCTGGCGCTCCATGTCGATCGCACCCATGTACACGACGCAGGGCATGCCGAGTCGCGCACAGGCGGCGGCGGAGGCAACGCCGTGCTGGCCCGCACCGGTCTCCGCGACGATGCGCTTTGCGCCGAGCCGTTTGGCCAGCAGTGCCTGGCCGATCGCGTTGTTGATCTTGTGCGCCCCGGTGTGCGCCAGGTCCTCGCGCTTGAGCCACACTTGCGCGCCCCAGCGCCGCGACAGTTCGCGCGCATGAGTGAGCGGCGTCGGCCGACCGACCCAGGTGCGCAATTCCGCCTCGAGCTCGGCGCGGAAGCCCGGCTCGTGCAGGTGGGTTCGCACTCCCTCCTCCAGCCGGTCGAGTGCGGGGACCAGCGTCTCCGGCACGTAGCGGCCGCCGAACGGACCGTAGCGGCCGCGCGCATCGGGAAAAGCGCCGCGCAGCGCCTGCGCCAGCAGCGCGTCCCGGTCGATCTTCAGGGCGTCGGTCCTCATCAACGGTTCTCCTGGATCGCCGGGCCGCGTTCCGCCTCGCGGGCGGCCCGGATAAATTCACGAATCAACTGCTCATCCTTCACGCCGCGCTCGCGCTCGACGCCCGAACTCACGTCCACGCCGAACGGTCGCACCGCGCGCACCGCCTGTGCCACGTTGGCGGGATTCAGTCCACCCGCGAGCACGACCTGCGCCGTGCGCGCCATGCGCGCCGCCACGGTCCAGTCGGCCTGCTCGCCCGCGCCGCTGCGCGCACTTTCGAACAGGCAACGAGCTGGCAGTGGCGCCGACGTCGCTGCGCCGCTACGGAGCACCGGCAGCAACCGCTGTCCGGGTGGCAGGCGCAGCATCTCCAGGTCGGCCACATCAGCCTGCAGCCAGTCGGGCGCGATTGCCTCGAGCACGGCATCCACCAATGCCTGCGACGGGCGCAGGAAAACCGCGACGCGCTCGACGCCCGCCGGCACCGCGCGCTGCAACTCGCCAGCCGCTGCGGGCTCGAGGTTGCGCGGCGATCCCGCGTGGAACACGAACCCTACGGCATCGGCGCCACCCTGCGCCGCCGCTTCGATGGCGCCCGGGGTGCGCAGCCCGCAGATCTTGATCCACAGCGGCGGCACCACGCGTCACGGCCGGGCCGCGCGGCCCGCCTCCAGCAACTCCCGCACCGCATCCGCCGCATCGTGGCGGCGCATCAGGCTCGTGCCGACCAGCGCCAGGCGATAGCCGAGCCGCGCCACGCGTGCTGCATCGTCCGGTGTCTGCACACCGCTTTCCGCGACTGCGGGCCACGCGAACGGCATACGGCCGCGCAGGGCGGCGAAGCGGCCAGTGTCGATCGCGAGCGTCTCGAGGTCGCGGCAGTTGAGTCCCATCAGCACCTGCTCGTCGCGACCCTCGCGCTCGCGGGCAATCGACTCGGCGACCTGCAGGTCGTCGGCGTCAAAGGCCTCGAGCAGCACGAACAGGCCGTGCTGTGCGGCGCAATCGAGCATCTCCACCAGGCGCTCGCGGGGCACCATGCGCACGATCAGCAGCACGCCCGACGCGCCGTAGGCCCGCGCCTCGAGCACCTGGTACGGGTCGACCAGGAAGTCCTTGCGCATGGCCGGCACCCCGAACGGCTGCAGCGTGTCCACGGCGAGGCGCAGGTGCTCGAGGTCGCCATCGAAGCGCGTGGGTTCCGTGAGGATCGAGCACACTGCCGCGCCGCCCTCGGCATAGGCCTCGAGGCGTGCCACCGGGTCGAGCGTCGCCGCCGACAGGTCGCCGAGCGACGGCGAGCGCAGCTTCAGCTCCGCGATCACGTCGAACCCGTGCGCCTGGAGCCGCAGCGGCGGCGGCGCGGGTGTGCCGAGGATTGCCGCACGCAACGCCGCGTCCGGCACGCGCTCGCGCGCCTCGGCGACGCGCTGCAGGCCGGAGTGGAGCATGTCGGAGAGGAGACCCATGGCTAGCGGATAGCGGATAGCGGATAGCGGATAGTCGGAGCGGCACGCCAGGCGGCGGCCGCAGGAAGTGAGCACGGCATTCGCGAAGCGTCTTTCACTATCCGCGATCCGCTATCCGCGATCCGCTTCCGAACGCTGCCAGTCGCTCCAGCAACCGCATCGCTCCACCGCTGCGAACGCACTCCCGGGCCGCCGCCACGCCCGCCGCGGCGTCGGGCACGGCCCCAGTGACTTCAAGCGCGAGCGCGGCATTAAGCACGAGGGCGTCGCAGTGCGGGCCGGTATCGTGTCCATCAAAGACCGCGCGCAGGCCGACGGCATTGTGCGCGGCATCGCCGCCGGCGAGGTCGGCCGGCGTGCAGCGCTGCAGTCCGAGTTGCTGTGGGTCGCGCACTTCGCGCTGCACCCGGCCGGGGCGCACGTCGTACAGCTCGAACGGCCCGACCGGCGTCGCCTCGTCCCAACCAGGCTCGCCGTGGATCACGAACACCCGCTCGATCGGCATGCCAGCGAGCGTTTCCGCCATCAACTTCGCGGCGTCGGTGCTGTAGGCGCCGATCAGGCTGAACGGTGGCTCGGCCGGGTTGGTGAGCGGACCTAGCAGGTTGAACACGGTACGCACGCCGAGCGCCCGGCGCACGGGCGCCACTTCCTTCATTGCCGGGTGGTAGTGCGGCGCGAACAGGAACGTGAAGCCGGTTGCGGCAAGGCAGTCGCCCGCGGCGCGCTCGTCGAGCGGTAGCGGCAGGCCGAGCGCCTCGAGCAGGTCGGCGCTGCCGGAGCGGCTCGACACCGAGCGGTTGCCGTGCTTGACGACGCGCACGCCCATCGCGGCGACCAGCAATGCCGCGCCGGTCGACAGGTTGAAGCTTCCCGAGGCATCGCCGCCGGTGCCGACGATGTCAATCGCGGGCGGCCCGGGCGGCAGTTGCGGCCGGCGTGCCAGCGACCGCATCGCGCTCGCGAAGCCGCGCACTTCGTCCGGCGTGATGCCCTTGGAGCGCAGCGCGGCGAGCAGCGCGCCCGACATCGCCGGCGCCACCGATGCGTCGGTCAACGCCACCAGCAATTCGCCGGCCTCCGCTTCGCCGAGGTCGCGACGCTGCAGCAGTCGCTCGAGGATGTCGCGCAGTTCGATCATGCAGCCCTCAGGTTGCGCGCCGGCCGCCGCTGAGTTGCAGGAAGTTGCCGAGCAGCACCGGCCCGTCGGGCGTGAGCACGCTCTCGGGATGGAACTGCACGCCTTCGACCATCAGCTCCTTGTGCCGCACGCCCATGATCTCGCCTTCGGCGGTGCGCGCCGTCACCTCGAGCACGGCCGGCAGCGACTCTGGGCGCGCGATCAACGAGTGGTAGCGGCCGGCATCGAACGGTTGCGGCATGCCGGCAAGGATGCCGCGGCCATCGTGGTGCACTGGCGAGACCTTGCCGTGCATCAACCGCCCGGCGCGCACCACCTCGCCGCCGAACACCTCGACGATCGACTGGTGGCCGAGGCAGACGCCGAGCACCGGCAGCTGCCCGGCGAACGCCTCGATCATCTGCATGGACACGCCGGCGTCGTGCGGCGTGCCGGGGCCCGGCGAGATGCACAGGTGCGTGGGCGCCAGCGCCCGTGCCTCGTCGACCGTGATCCGGTCGTTGCGATGCACCAGCACGTCCGCGCCGAGCACCAGGAAGGCCTGCACCAGGTTGTAGGTGAAGCTGTCGTAGTTGTCGACGAGCAGCAGGCGCGGCGTCGTGCTCATCACAGCCCCTCCCGCGCCAGTTCGAGCGCGCGGCGCAGCACAGCACTCTTGGCCAGTACCTCGCGGTACTCGCTGACCGGCACACTGTCGGCGACGATGCCCGCGCCGGCCTGAAAGCTGTAGGTGTCGCCGTGAAACACCATGGTGCGGATGGTGATCGCCTGGTCCATGTCGCCGCCGTGCCCGAAATAGCCGACCGTGCCGCCGTAGAAACCGCGCCGCACCGGCTCGAGCTCGTCGATGATCTCCATGGCGCGCACCTTCGGCGCGCCTACCAGCGTGCCGGCCGGGAACGCCGCCGCGAACAGGTCGAACGCATCGCGGCCCGGGGCGAGCACGCCGTTCACGCCGCTCACGATGTGCATGACGTGGCTGTAGCGCTCGATCGAGCGGTAAGGCTGCACGTGCACCGAGCCCGCGGTGGCGACGCGGCCGAGGTCGTTGCGCGCGAGGTCCACCAGCATGACGTGCTCGGAGTTCTCCTTCGGGTCGGCGAGCAGCTCGGCTTCGAGCGCCGCGTCCTCGGCGGCATCGGCACCGCGCGGCCGGGTGCCTGCGATCGGCCGCATGGTCGCCCGCGTGCCGTTCAGTTTCACCAGCGCCTCGGGCGAAGAGCCCACGACCACGCGGTCGCCGAGGTCGCAGAAGTACATGTACGGCGACGGGTTGAGCAGTCGCAGCGCGCGGTACGTCTCGAACGGGTCGAGGTCGCAGCGGCCCGAGAAGCGCACCGACAGCACCAGCTGGTAGACATCGCCGGCTGCAATGTACTGTTGCGTGCGCTCGACCCCCTGCAGGAACTGCGCCTCCGACAGGCTCGCCACGGGCGGACTGAAACTCGCCGCCCAGGCCGGCCCGGGCAGGCCGCCGCGCAGCGCGCGGATGATCTCGCGGCGCAGGGACTGGCGCTCGGACTCGGGACCGGCATGCAGCAGCGCGGCGCGGCGCGTCAGGTGGTCGAACACCAGCAGCGAACGTGGCGCGATGTAATGGGCCTCCGGGCAGTCGTCGTCGACCCGCGCGTGCGACGGCAGCCGCTCGAAATAGCGCACCAGGTCGTAGCTGGCGACGCCGACGAGGCCGCCATGCAAGGGAAAACTGGTGTCGGCTATTTCCGGCCGGGGTGCTGCGGCGAGCGCGCGACGCAGGGTGGCGAGCAGTTCGGCCTGGTCAGCCGGTCGCGGCAGCCGTTCGCTGCCGAGGCGCAGGCCCGCCGCATCCAGCCGCAGCTCGAGGCTGTCGCCGAAGCCGATGAAGGAATAGCGCGCGAGCCGCTCGCCCCCCTCCACGCTTTCCAGCAGGAAGCGCGGCCGGAACGGCTTCAGCTTGAGGTAGGCCGACACCGGGGTGTCGAGGTCGGCCGAGATGTCGAACAGGCTGGTCGTCACTGACGGTTCCTCTATCGCGAGGTTCCGGGGACGCAAAACAAAAAACCCATCCCCGGTGGTTCGCGGAGATGGGTCCCAAGAATCCTGCGTACGAGACGTGCGCGTCCGGGCCCACTCCTCAGGAGTGGCGCCACCACCAGCGGCGATCGAGGGTGATTGCGGTGCGCGAGTTCATCGTGCACCGCAGTATCCACGGGCGACCGGGGAGCGTCAACCGCGGGCCCGGGCTGCTTCGCCGCCATTGCGCTGCAGCCTACAATGCGAGTCCTTTCCCGACCGACCGGACGCCACCTCGTGAATGCTGACACCCCCGGCGGCATCCCGCTCGAGCGCATCGCCGCGATCTTCGAAGCCGAGCGCGAGAGTTACGTCTCGCTGCACCCGCGCTCGCTGGCGCTCACCGGCCACGGCATCGCCGGCTTCTACCAGGGCGTGCCGATGCACTGGATGCGCGACTGGTCCATGCCCTTCCCGTTCGTGGTCGAGTCGGCGCGCGGCGCGCTGCTGACCGACATCGAAGGCAACGAGTACGCCGACTTCTGCCTCGGCGACACCGGCTCGATGTTCGGGCACTCGCCACCGCCGGTGGCCGAGGCGATCGCGCGGCAAGCCACGCGCGGCCTCACTTACATGCTGCCCACGCGGGACGCGATCGAGGTCGGGCGGCTGCTGGCCGAGCGCTTCGGCCTGCCGCACTGGCAGGTGGCGACCACGGCCACCGACGCCAACCGCTTCGCGCTGCGCGTCGCGCGTGCCGTCACCGGGCGACCGAAGATCCTGGTCTTCAACGGCTGCTACCACGGCACGGTGGACGAGACGTTCGTGCGGCTGATGGACGGCCGTGCCGTGAACCGCCCGGGGCTGCTCGGGCAGGTGGCCGACCTGACCGGGCTGGCGCGGGTCGTCGAGTTCAACGACCTGCCGGCGCTCGAAGCCGCGCTGGCACACGGCGACGTGGCCTGCGTGATCGCCGAGCCGGTGATGACCAACTCCTGCATGGTGTTGCCCGAGCCGGGGTTCCACGCGGAGCTGCGGCGCCTGACGCGCGCGGCCGGCACGCTGCTGCTGATCGACGAAACCCACACCATCTCGACCGGCCCGAGCGGCTACACGGGCGCCCACGGCCTGGAGCCCGACCTGTTCGTGCTCGGCAAGCCGGTGGCGGGCGGTGTGCCGGCGAGCGTGTGGGGCTTCACCGAGGAAGTGGCGCAGCGTCTCGACACGGCCCGCGCGCAGGCACCGCCCGGTCACTCGGGCATGGGCACCACGTTGTCGGCCAACGCGCTGTCGCTGGCGGCGATACGCGCCACGCTCGAGCAGGTGATGACGCCGCAGGCGTACGCGCACATGGACGGGCTCGCGGCGCGCCTGGCGGTGGGGCTGCAGCGCGTGATCGACCAGTACGAGGTGCCGTGGCACGTGGTGCGCGTTGGCGCGCGGGTGGAATTCATCTGCGCGCCAGGCCCGCTGCGCAACGGCACCGAGGCCGAGGCCGCACACGCCCCCGCGCTCGAGCAGGCGATCCACCTGGCGCTGCTCAACCGCGGCTGCCTGATCGCGCCGTTCCACAACATGATGCTGGTGTCGCCGGCGACGACCGCGGCGCAGGTGGCGACGCTGTGCGACGCGTTCGAGTCGGTGACCGCCAGCCTGGCGCTGGACCTGGAGAGCTGGCAGTAGCTACGGGGCCGCCTTCCTTGGTCGCCCCCGACCGCGCAGCGGTGGCGCGACCAGCCGCGGCGCGTACTCGCTTCTTGACTCCTGCACACCCACGCGGAATGGGTTCATGACGGTGACACCGGCATACACGGCTGCGTGTTGCAGGTCCTCGGTCAACAAAGTGCCACATTTTTGCCGATGGGCAGCCGCAATGATCAGACTGTCCCACCAGCTCAGGCCGTACTGCGCCTGTACCTTCTCGCCGATTTCCAGGATTCGGAAGTCGGTGGTCTGCGGGCGCCAGTCCGACAGGGCGACGACAAAATCCCACGCCTGTTCCCGCGGCAGTCCGGGCGACAATTTGCGCGTCGCATTGAAGAAGAACTCGCTCAGCACCTGCACGCTGATGCGCCCGTTGCGGTCCTTCCACAAGGTGTCCAGCCACTGGCGTGCACCAAGATGCTTCGCTCCCTCCCCTTGGTCGAGCGAATACAGCAGTACATTCGTGTCAACGAAGACGAGGCCGGTCATAGAGTTCGTCCCGGGTCGGGTATTTCTCACCGGGACCTTTCAACGGTCGGGGTTGAAGGGCGTAATACCGTTTCATCGCCAGTTCATAGCTAGCCTCCTGCTGCATCTGTTGCCGCAGGAGTTCACCGACGAACCTCGACACACTGACGCCGCGTTCCGCAGACATCTGGCGCGCCCACTGGGCGGTGGCCTCGTCGAGGGTGATCGTGACGTTTTTCACGGGAAAGCATCCCCTGCATTTGCACTTCTGGCACTTTTTACACGAGTCTCGTGTATTTTCAATCTGTCCTTGGTGTAACTGGCATTCGTTACCCTTTGAACATGAACAGTCCCTGGCAGACCCTCGTCCGCAACGCCCTGGTTTTCGACGGCACCGGCGCGCCGCCGCGCCAGGAGGACGTGGCCGTCGCGAACGGCCGCATCGCCGCGCGCGGACCGGCCCTCGACCCAACCCGTGCTGAGCGCGTCATCGACGCCACTGGCCGCTGGCTCATGCCCGGCCTGCTCGACATCCACACCCACCTCGACCTCGAGGTGGAACTCGCCCCTGGGCTGCCCGAATCGGTGCGGCACGGCACCACCACCGTGGTGGTCGGCAACTGCAGCCTCGGCACCGCCTTCGGCGCGCAGCGGCGCAACGGCGAGGACCCGATCCTCGACTGCTTCACGCGCGTGGAGAACATCCCGAAGCCGGTGCTGCGCAAGGTCGTGGACCGCATCGACTGGGACACGACGGCGGGCTACCTCGAGCACCTCGGCCGGCTGCCGCTCGGCCCGAACATCGTGCCGCTGATCCCGCACTCGATGCTGCGCATCGAGGTGATGGGCACCGCGGCCGCCGTATCGCGCGAGCCCACCGACGACGAGCTGCTGCGCATGGCGCGCCTGCTCGAGGACGCGATGCGCCAGGGCTACGCGGGCTTCTCGACCGACGCGATCCCGTTCCACTACCTGGCCAACGCGCCGCACACCGACCAGCGCATTCCCGCGCAGCATGCGACCTTCGGCGAGCTGCGCACGCTGCTCGCGGTGGTGCGTGGTCACGACCGCGTCTGGCAGTGCACGCCGGACGCCTCGCACCGCGTCGCCACGTTCCTGCGCTTCTTCCTCACCAGCGGCCGGCTGTTCGGTCGCCCGCTCAAGACCTCGGCGCTCACGGCGGTGGACCTCACCCACGAGCGACGCACCTGGAAGCTCTTCCCGCTGATCGCGAACCTGCTCAATCAGCGCTGCTGCAGGGACGCTTCCATTTCCAGGTGCTGGCCACGCCGTTCCGCATGTACGCGGAGGGCGCCATCTGCCCGATTTTCGAGGAGTTCGAGTCGTCGCGGCAGCTGATGGCCTGCGACATCGAGGACGCCGCCGCACGGCGGCGCATCATGGCGGGCGAGGAATTCGGCACGACCTTCGTGCGCGAGTGGCACGACGCCGGCGCGGTCTCGACCTTCAATCGCGACCTCGACGCGCTGACGGTCGAACGCTGCCCGGTCGCCGAGTGGCAGGGCGAGACGTTCGGCGCAATCTACCGACGCTTGCAGGATTTCCAGGCGGGTCGGATGGACGCGGCGCGCAGTGCCGAGGAGTCCGCGGCGCTCGCCTCGTTCCCGAACCCGATCGGTCGCGAGGGCGCGTTCCTGCTGCACCTCGTGCGGCGCTACGACCGCGAGCTGCGCTGGTGGTTCACGATCGCGAACGACCGGCCGGAGGTGCTCGAGCAGCTGCTGTTCCACGAGCACATGCTGCCCGGATTCAACGACAGCGGCGCGCACCTCATCAACCTCGCGTTCTTCGACGGCAACCTGCTCACGTTGCAGATCGCCCAGCGCCGGTCATTGGAACGTGTCGCTGAAGCCGTTAAGCGCCTGACGCGCGAGCCAGCCGAGTTCTTCGGCATCGACGCCGGCCGGCTCGACGTCGGCGCGCAGGCCGACCTCGTGCTGATCGACCCGGAGGCGCTGCGCAGCTACGACACGGACGCGAACCGGCGCATGGTGTACCGGGAGATCTTCGAGCACGAGCAACTCGTCAATCGCTCGGACGGCGTCGTGACGGCGGTATTCATCGCCGGCGTGCAGGTGTGGGACGGGCGCGAATTCTCGCCGGCGCTCGGTACACGCCAGCTTGGGCGGCCGCTGAGCGCCGGTTCGCAGTCGGCGGCGATGGTGGCCTGACTGCGGCCGCTTTGCGGCGGCCTACGCACGGCCCAGGTAACGTCTCCAGGCAGCAACCAAGCGCCTCGGCGGGATCCGGTGGGCGTTGCGTGCGCCGTGCGACGCAGGAAAGGTGGATCCCTTTCCTGC
>CAVSUM010000001.1:0-157059 GCA_963731105.1 uncultured Gammaproteobacteria bacterium | reverse complement strand
CCGATACCAGCAATGCGCCGGCCTCGCGCGAGAAGTCGAGCTGGATCTCGGCGATCTTCGGCAGGC
Source organism: uncultured Gammaproteobacteria bacterium (assembly GCA_963731105.1). Classification (GTDB taxonomy): domain Bacteria; phylum Pseudomonadota; class Gammaproteobacteria; order Steroidobacterales; family Steroidobacteraceae; genus RPQJ01. Next base: position 156,993 of record CAVSUM010000001.1, on the reverse strand, counting down.
CGTCGCCGAACACGCGCGGATCCTGCGCCGGATCCGTGCCGAGCCGGTGGAAGTACACCTGCACGTAGAAATGACGATCGGCCTCGGGCCGTTCCAAGCCTGGATAGCGCGTGTACCAGAAGCCACGCCCGTCGCCCGCCCACGCGAGGTCGCCGCCTGCGGTCGGGAAGTTGACGCGCGGAACCACCTCGCCGACGCGCGCGCCAGTGGCCGTCTCGAACACGTGCAGGCTGCCGTCCTCGCTGCCGCCCTTCGACAACGACACTGCGACGAGCTTGCCGTCCGGCGAGGGCGCGTACCAGTCGATGGCGGTCGCGCCGGTCGGGTCGAGCGCGTTCGGATCGAGGATGGTGCGCGCCGCAGCCGGGTCAAGGTCCATGCCAAGCGCGCGCAGTGACGGCTGCTGCAGTTTCGGGTCGAAGTACAGCGCGAATACCTGGTCGCCGGCCGCACGCAGCTTGTAGTGCCGCGGCGAGGAGTCGCTGATGTAGGCCTCGAGGCGGCTGCGCAGCCTGGCGCGCACGGGCAGCCCATCGAGGTACGCGCGCGTGCGCTGCGACTGGCGCGCCGTCCATTCGCGCACCGCGGGGTCGCTGCCATTCTCCAGCCAGCGGTATGGATCCTCGACCTTCGTGCCGTGGTAGGTGTCCACGACGACTTCGGTGCGCGTCGGCGGGGCGGTGGGATCGCTCGCCAGCGCGCTGCCGGCAACGGCGAAAGCGGCGAAGACTGCGAATTTCGGCACTGCGGGCTTGGGCGGCATCGGGAGCACCTGGTCGTGCGGATTGGCAGGTTGCGGGAGCGCCGCAGTCTGTGACCGTCGGCACCGGGCGTCAATCCGCGCCGGACCGGGCCGCGTGCCGGCCGCCGCGCTAGACTGTCGGCCCGCGCAGCAGGCGCTGCAACGAGATGATCATGCACCGTCGCGATTTCCTGGCGTCCAGCGTCGCGCTGGCCGTGAGTTCCATTCTCGCCCGCCACGCGGGTGCCGCGGCATCGAACCCTGAAGTGGCGCGCGCCCGCGCACTGTACGACGCGATTTTCGAAGAGATGCTGACGGTCACGCCCCAGAGCGCGACCACGCTCGGGCTCGATACCGGGTCACGCGCGGCACTGCGGTCACGGCTCAACGATCGTTCGCCGGATCACCGGATGGGCCCGCTCGGTCCTGTGGCACACGCCTGGCCAAAGCTGCAGGCCATTGATGCCGCGCAACTCGCCGGTCGCGATCGCTCGGACTTCGACACGATCGTGTGGCTCGCATCGATCAGCCGGGAGCTCGAGGCACAGCCGGTCGGTACCGTCGACGGCTACAACTATCCCGTGCCATTCGTGGTGAGCCAGCTGACGGGTGCGTACCAGTCGACACCGGACTTCCTGGCGACCAAGCACCCGCTCGAGTCACCCGCCGATGCCGAGGCGTTCCTGGCGCGGCTGGAGGCGTTTGCCCGCGAGTTGAACCACAACACAACCCGCATGCGCGACGACCTGCGGCGTGGCATCGTTCCGCCGGACTTCGTCGTGGACAAGACTCTTGTGCAGCTCAAGCTGCTGCGCGCACAGCCGGGGGCGCAGTCGGCCATGACACGCGCGCTGGTCCAGCGTACGGCCGCCAAGGGCATCGCCGGCGACTGGGGTGGGCGAGCCGCGCGACTGGTCGACGGACCGCTGGCCAAGGCGCTCGATGCGCAGATCACCGCGGCCACCGAGCAGCGCGCACGCGCCAGCCATGATGCCGGCATGCGTGGTCGCCCGGGCGGCGAGCTGTACTACCAGTTGTGCCTGCGCTACCAGACCTCGACGCGGCTCACGCCGGACGAAGCGCACGAACTCGGCCTTGCGCAGGTCGCGGAAATCACAGCGGAAGCGGATGCGCTGCTCAGGGCACAGGGTCACGGCGAGGGCACGGTCGGCGCGCGTCTGTCGGCGCTGACGAAGGACCCGCGCTGGCTCTATCCGAACACCGATGCCGGTCGTGCGGAGCTGCTCGCCGACCTGAACCGGCAGATCGAGGCGATCAAGGCGCGTTTGCCGGATCTGTTCGCAGTGCTGCCGCGCACTCCAGTCGAGGTGCGGCGCGTGCCGCCCGCTATCGAGCTCGGCGCGCCGCGCGGCTATGCGCAGTTCGGCAGCCTCGACGGCACGCGACCGGGCGCGTACTACATCAACCTGGTCGATACCGGCATCTGGCCCAAGTGGGCGTTGCCGACGCTGACCTACCACGAGAGCCTGCCGGGTCACCACCTGCAGGGCACGCTGGCGCTCGAGGCGCAGGACACGCCGCTGCTGCATCGGACGCTGCTGATGAATGCCTTCACCGAGGGCTGGGCGCCTGTATGCGGAGCAGCTCGCCGACGAGATCGGCATGTACCGCGACTTCCCGCTCGGGCGACTCGGCATGCTGCAGTCATTCCTGTATCGCGCGGTGCGCATCGTGGTGGATACGGGCATGCACTGGAAGGACTGGAGCCGGGAACGCGCCGTCGACTACATGGAAGGCGCGGTCGGGCTGGCGCGCGGCGCGGTGGAAAGCGAGATCGATCGCTACTGCGTGTGGCCCGGCCAGGCGTGTGGCTACAAGATCGGCCACCTCGAGTTCGTGCGACTGCGCGCCGCGGCCGAGGCAAAGCTCGGCGAGCGCTTCGACCTGCACGGCTTCCACGACGCGTTGCTCAAGGGCGGTGCAATGCCTCTCGAGGTGCTGGCGCGAGTGGTGGATGACTGGATGCGGGGCGTCTAGCGCCGAGGGGCTGCGATGACGCGGTCCGCTGCTGACCGCCGACGTGCACGCAGTGCTGCAGGCCGGACGCCTGGCCGGGGCGGCAAGCGTCGAGTGTTCCCTCGATCTCGGTCGATCGATTGCGACGGTGTCACTTGCGCGGGATCACTGGTCGCGGGAAGGGCAGCGCTACCCGTACCTCGAGAATTGCAGGGAACGCACGATCTATCACTGGACGGGCGAGGCCTTTGCCCCCGTCGCGCGCTTTTCGACTTCGCTGATCAAGCTGGTGCCGACCGAGTGGGGGCCGCCCACGTTCGAGATCGACGGCATCAAGATGCTGCCCACGGCGCGGGTGTCGCCGTACGAAGATGCGGCCGCCAAGGTCGCGATGATCGAGCCGCGAGGCAAGGTGGTACTCGACACTTGCGGCGGCCTCGGCTACTTCGCCGCGTGGTGCGTGCAGGGCGGCGCTGCCCGCGTCGTCTCGTTCGAGAAGAACCTGGACGTGCTGTGGCTGCGCAGCCTGAATCCGTGGTCACCACCGGCCGGTGGGGTGCTCGAACTGGCGCTCGGCGACGTGGCCATCGCCGTGCAGGCGCTGCCCGACGCGTCGATCGATGCGATCCTGCACGATCCGCCGCGCTTCGGCATTGCGGGCGAGCTGTACGCGCAGTCGTTCTACGACCAGCTGGCGAGGGTGCTGAAGCGCCGCGGCCGGTTGTTCCATTACACCGGTACGCCCAACAAGCTCACCACTGGCCGCGATGTGCCGAACGAGGTCGCGCGACGTCTGCGGGCCGCGGGCTTCACCACCGAGTTGCGCGGCGACGGCGTGCTGGCGAGGAAATAGCTCAGCGGTAGTGTGCTGCAGCGGCGAGCAGTTGCTCCGCCACGGCCGTGCGCAACGACTCAGGCGCCAGCACCTCGACGTCGCCACCGTACTTCAGTATGTCCATGACCAGCTCGGGCTCGCGCGAGTACGGGAACCTGAGCAGGTAGCTGCCGTCCAGCTGCAGTTTGCCGTCCTGCTTCGGATGCCAGGTCTCGCGGCTTACCCAGCGGGTGCGGGTCGGATTGAAGTGCAGCACCGCTTCCTGTGTCTCCACGCCCGCGAAGATGCCGTAGCCGCTGGCGAAGTGCCGCTCCAGGCTTTCCTCGCCCACATCCCTGGCATCCTTGTCGAGCACCGTCGCCTGCTCGATCGCGTCGACCGCGAACGTGCGCAGCGCCTGTCGCTTGTGGCAGAAGGCGTCCAGGTACCAGTTGTCCCGATAGTGGACGAGGCGCTGCGGCGACACCTCGCGCTCCAGCACGTCGCCGTCCTGGCGGCGGTTGTGGCGGATCTTCAGCCGTCGCCGCGAGAGCAGCGCCGTGGCCAGCGCGCGGAAGTGCGCGGGCTCGATGGCGCGCGATCCCATCGACAGCACGCGGATCCGGTTGGCGACTTCGTCGGCACTGTGTTCGCCGGCCGCCAGCAGGTCCTTGAGTCGCTTGCGCAGCGGACCGATCAGTTCCGACAGCACGCCCGGCTGCAGGTCGGAGAGCAGGCGGTCCATGGTGAGCAGCGCCACCAGCTCGTCGGCGGTGAACCACAACCCCGGCAGCTGCCAGACGGCGCTGTCCTCGACCTTGTCGTCGAATCGATAGGCCTCGTGCTCGGGGTCGTAGACGATCGGGGCGTGGAACCGGTCGCGCAGATACTCGAGGTCGCGCTTGAACGTGGCGCGCGAGACTTCGAGTGCGTCCAGGAACTCCTGCGTGCGCACGAAGCGTCGCGCCTGCAGCATCTGCTGGATCTTGTAGAAGCGTTCAGTGCGTTCCACGGAATTTCCTGTCAGTGGTCGCCCGACGGCGGCCGACTGCGGTCTCGTATGGCACGAAATTCGCTGCCCTCGCGCCACGCAGGCCAGCTCTGTTCGTTGGCGAGCGTCAGCGCGACGTCGTAGTAGAGCGCGAGATCCTGGAGCGTGCCGTGCAGGTTCCAGGACGCGTCGTACTGATCCGACGGCTTGTGGTAGCGGTTGGCGACGTAGTCGTCGAGCCAGGCCCGGCCGTAGATCGGCGCCTCCCTCGACCGTGTCGATGCCGGCCTTGGGGTACAGCATCGGGACGCCCTGCTTGGCGAGGTTGAAGTGGTCGGAGCGGTAGTAGAGACCCTTCTCAGGCGTCGGCTCGCGTGTCAGCAGGCGGCCCTGCTTCGCGGCGGCGCGCCGCAGGTACTCGTCGAGGTCGGACGCGCCGAGGCCGATGACCACGACGTCACGGGCGGGGCCGATCGGCGCCAGGTTGTCCATGTTGAGCCCGCCGTACATGCGCGCCACCGGCACGGGCGGATTCTCGGCGAAGTACTGGCTGCCGAGCAGTCCGGATTCCTCGAGCGTCACCGCGACGAACATTACGGACCGCTTCGGTCGCGGCCGGGTCGACGCGAAGGCCCGGCCGATCTCGATCAGGGCGGCGGTGCCCGTGGCGTTGTCCGCAGCGCCGTTGAAGATCCGGTCGCCGTCGCCGTCGGCCGCGGTACCGAGGTGGTCCCAATGCGCCGTGTAGACGAAGAACTCGTCTGGACGCTCGCTGCCCGGCACCATGCCGACCACGTTGTACGAGGTGCCGAAGCGAACCTCGTTGCGCACGCCGACGCTGGCGGTGATGCCGAGCGGGCGACCGCGGAAGCCGCGCACGGCCGCCGCCTGCTTGAGCGCAGCGTAGTCCAGCCCTGCCAGAGCGAGCAGGCGTTGCGCGCCGTCCTGCGTCACCCAGCCTTCGATCGCGAGCCGCTCGGCGGCGGGATCGGCGATGCGCAGGTCGAACTGCGGATTGGCTGCGCCGTTGCGCACCACATCCCACGGGTAGCCAGCCGGGCCGGTCTCATGGACGACGAGCAGCCCGGCCGCGCCCTGCCGTACCGCCTCCTCGAACTTGTAGGTCCAGCGGCCGTAGTAGGTCATCGTGGTGCCGGTGAACAGTGACGGATCCCGGGTGGCGTAGCCCGGGTCGTTGACGAGCACCACGGCGACCTTGCCGCGTACGTCGAGTCCAGCGTAGTCGTTCCATCCATGCTCCGGCGCCACGATGCCGTAGCCGGCGAAGACCAGTTCGGCGTCGGCCAGTCGTGATTCCGCGACCGGTCGCCTGGTCCACATCACGACGTCGGTCCCGTAGGCGAGGCTGAGCGAGCCGCCGGTGCCACGTACCTGCAGCGTGGGGTCGGGCTGCGTAACGATCTGGACCATCGGCACCGGCTGCAGGTAGCTGCCACCGTTGCCGGGCGCAAGGCCGGCGTCGCGGAACTGCTGCTCGAGGTAGGCGAGCGTCTTGCGTTCGCCCTCGGTGCCAGGTGCGCGGCCCGCGAACTCGTCCGAAGACAAACGCTCGACATGACCGCGGTAGGCGGTGTCGGAGATCGCGGGAGCCGCAGCGACCGCAACCGTGCAGGCCAGGCAGGCATAGGCGAATAGTGCCGTGATCGCGGCCGGACGGGACCAGCGGCATGTCTCGGGAATGCCGCTTCTCATCGTGCCGACCTCAGCTTCTTCAGTCCATTGACGATCAACACGGCGATCGCACCTGCCGCGATACCCACGACCGCGGCGGCCAGGGCGGGCAACACGCCCGAGAACACCAACTTGAGACTCGACGCCCCTTGCGGCACGTCGAACGTTGCCGCCAGCCAGTGCTCGATGATCGGGATACCGTGCACCAGGATGCCGCCGCCGACCAGGAACATCGCGGCGGTGCCGGCGATCGCCAGAGCCTTCATGAGCCACGGTGCGAACCAGAGAATACCGCGGCCGAGTGCACGAGAGGTCGCCGCGGGGACGCCGTCGCCGGTGCGCGACAGCAGTTGGACACCGGCGTCGTCGAGTTTGACGATGCCCGCGACCAGCCCGTACACGCCCACCGTCATGAGCAGTCCGATGCCGACCAGCACGGCGACGCGCACGCCGAAGGTTGCTGCCGCCACGGTGCCGAGCGCGATGACGATGATCTCGGCCGAGAGGATGAAGTCGGTGCGGATGGCGCCCTTGATCTTGTCCTTCTCGAGCGTGCGCAGGTCCACCGTCGGGTTCTCGAGTGCCTGGCGCAGTTCCTCGTGGTGCGCCTGTTCGTCCGTGCGGTGGGTCAACCGGTGCCAGATCTTCTCGCAGCCCTCGTAGCAGAGGTACAGCCCACCGACCATCATCAGCGGCGTGATCGCCCACGGCGCGATCGCGCTGATCGCGATCGCCGCCGGTACCAGGATCGCCTTGTTGACCAGCGAGCCCTTGGCGACGGCCCAGACCACCGGCAGCTCGCGCTCAGCGCGCACACCGGCCACCTGCTGGGCGTTGAGCGCAAGGTCGTCGCCAAGCACTCCCGCCGTCTTCTTGGTGGCGATCTTGGTAAGTATCGCGACGTCGTCGAGGACGCTGGCGATGTCGTCGAGCAGGGCGAGAAGGCTGGCGCCGGCCACAGGGGCACTCCAGGCGATGGTTGCGCCTATGTTACGGGCAGCGGCCCCCGGCCGGAACAGCGTGAAGCATGCACGGTTGGCAGCGATTCATCGTCCCGAGATGCAACCGTAACGCGGCTGCAAGCATCTATTCCTACTGTAAGCGCTGCGCCAAACCGGCGCCGACAGGAGGAAACGTCATGGAATTAGCCGCAATGATGATGCTGGCCGCCGTGGTCATGGGTGTCCTGCAGCAGTTCGACCGCAACGAATGGTGACCCAGTCGCCGCGGCCTCAGGCCGCGGCGGCCTGGGCCGCCGGGGCCGAAACACGTATCAGGTGGTCGAAGGCGCCGAGCGCGGCCTTCGAGCCCTCGCCCATGGCGATGATGATCTGCTTGTACGGCACCGTGGTGGCGTCGCCCGCGGCGAACACGCCGGGCAGCGACGTCTGGCCGCGTGCGTCGACCTCGATCTCGCCGCGTGGCGAGAGCGCGATCGTGCCCTTCAGCCATTCGGTGTTGGGCAGCAGGCCGATCTGCACGAACACGCCCTCGAGCTCGAGACGGTGCAGCTCGCCCGAGCTGCGGTTCTTGTAGGACAATCCATTCACCTTGCCGCCCGCGCCGTGCACCTCGGTGCTCTGCGCCGACACGATCACGCGCACGTTCGGCAGGCTGCGCAGCTTGCGCTGCAGGACTTCGTCCGCCCGCAGCTGGCCGTCGAACTCGATCAGCGTGACGTGGCCGACGACGCCCGCGAGGTCGATGGCGGCCTCGACGCCCGAGTTGCCGCCGCCGATCACGGCGACGCGCTTGCCCTTGAACAGCGGCCCGTCGCAATGCGGGCAGTAGGCGACGCCGCGGCCGCGATATTCGCGCTCGCCGGGCACGTTCATCTCGCGCCAGCGGGCGCCGGTGGAGAGGATCACGCTGCGGCTCCTGAGCGTTGCGCCGCTGGCGAGTTTCACCGCCACGTAGCCGTCCGCGTCCGCCGGCAGCAGTTGCTCCGCGCGCTGCACGCTCATGATGTCCACGTCGTACGTCCTGACGTGGTTCTCGAGCTGTACGGCGAGCTTCGGCCCCTCGGTCTCCGTGACCGAGATGAAATTCTCGATGCCCATCGTATCGAGCACCTGGCCGCCGAAGCGCTCGGTGACGATGCCGGTGCGGATGCCCTTGCGCGCGGCGTAGATTGCTGCCGAGGCGCCGGCAGGACCGCCGCCCACGATCAGCATGTCGAACGGGGCCCTGTCGTTGATCTTCGCAGCCTGGCGGGCGCCGGCATTGGTGTCGAGCTTCGCGAGGATCTCCTCGACCGACATGCGACCCTGGCCGAACGGCTGGCCATTCAGGTGCACGGTGGGCACGGCCATGACCTGCTTGGCCTCGACCTCCGACTGGAACAGGGCGCCGTCGATCATGGTCGCGCGCACGCGCGGGTTGAGGACCGCCATCAGGTTCAGCGCCTGCACGACGTCGGGGCAGTTCTGGCACGTCAGCGAGATGAAGACCTCGAAGTCGAGGTCGGTGTCGAGCGTCTCGATCTGCTCGATCACCGCAGCGTCGGCCTTCGGCGGGTGACCGCCGGCCTGGAGGAGGGCGAGCACCAGCGAGGTGAACTCGTGCCCCATCGGGATGCCGGCGAAGCGGATGCCCATGTCTGAGCCGACCCGGCTCACGCTGAACGACGGCGCGCGGACGCTGCCGTCCGCGTCGCGCTGCCGGAGCGTAATCAGGTTCGAAAGGGCAGGCGACGTCCTCGAGCAACGCGCGCATTTCGGCCGCAGCGTCGCTGCCGTCGAGCGTCGCGACGATCTCGATCGGCTGGGTCATGCGGCCGAGGTAGGCCTGCAGCTGCTGCTTGAGGTTGGCGTCGAGCATTTCGGTTACCGTTGCTGATAAATTCCCCCTCCCGGCAAGCCGGGAGGGGGCAGGGGGAGGGGGTTGGGTCAGATCTTGCCGACCAGGTCGAGCGACGGGGCCAGCGTCTTGGCGCCGGGCGTCCACTTGGCGGGGCAGACCTCGCCCGGGTGCGCGGCGACGTACTGGGCGGCCTGCACCTTGCGCAGCAGCTCCTTGGCGTCGCGGCCGATGCCGAGGTCGTTGATCTCGGCGACCTTGATCACGCCCTCGGGGTTCACCACGAAAGTGCCGCGCAACGCCAGGCCCTCGTCCTCGATCAGCACGCCGAAGTTGCGGCTGATCGTGTGGGTCGGGTCGCCGACCATCGGGTACTCGATCTTCTTGATCGTGTCCGAGGCGTCGTGCCAGGCCTTGTGCGTGAAGTGGGTGTCGGTCGAGACGCTGTACACCTCGACGCCGATCTTCTGGAATTCCTTGTAGAGGTCGGCGACGTCGCCGAGCTCGGTCGGGCAGACGAAGGTGAAGTCGGCCGGATAGAAGAAGAATACCGACCACTGGCCCTTCAGGTCGGCGTCCGTCACCTGGACGAACTCGCCATTGTGGAAGGCAGTGGCCTTGAAGGGTTTGATGGTCGTGTTGATGATCGAGGTCATGGTCGTAACTCCTGGGGTTGCATTGCGCTGGGGACAAATCCCGTGGGCGCAGATGATGGCGGCCGACGCGCGGTAGGGCCAATTGATTGATCTGGTTGAACCGATAGGGAGCAACTATCGGGAGGGGCGCCCCGGGCGCCCACCCCGCCGCCGCGCGGCACGGGTAGACTGCCCACCAGCCATGAAAACCATCATCGAACCCTTTCGCATCAAGGTGGTGGAGCCAATCCGGCTCACCACGCCCGAAGAGCGCCGCAGGTTGCTGGAGACCGTCGGCTGGAACCTGTTCGGCCTCCACTCGGACGACGTGATCATCGACCTGCTCACCGACTCGGGCACGAGCGCCATGAGCGCCGAGCAGTGGTCGGCGGTGATGCGCGGCGATGAGTCGTACGCGGGATCGCCGTCCTTCTACCGCTTCGAGACGGCGGTGCGCGAGCTGATGCCGTTCCGGCACGTCATTCCCACGCACCAGGGGCGCGCCGCGGAGGCGATCCTGTTCTCCATCGTCGGTGGGCCCGGCAGGCTGATTCCGTCGAACACGCATTTCGACACCACGCGCGGCAACATCGAGGCGACCGGCGCCGAGGCGGTGGACCTCGTCATCCGCGAGGCGCACGACCCGGATGACCTGCATCCGTTCAAGGGCAACATCGATCTCGTGCGGCTCGAGCAGTTGCTGAAGGACGAGGGCGAGCGGATGCCGACTGGTGATGCTGACCGTCACCAACAACGCCGGTGGCGGCCAGCCGGTGAGCCTCGAGAACATCCGCGCCGCGGCCGGGATCGCCCGGCGCCACGGCAAGCCGCTGATCATCGATGGTTGCCGCTTCGCGGAGAACGCCTGGTTCATCAAGTGCCGCGAACCCGGGCAGGCGGACCGCAGCGTGAAGGACATCGTGCGCGACATGTTCGCGGTCGCGGACGGCATGACCATGAGCGCGAAGAAGGACGCCTTCGCCAACATCGGCGGCTGGCTGGCACTGAACGACGATGCGCTCGCCGCGGCCGCGCGCAACCGACTGATCCTCACCGAGGGCTTCCCGACCTACGGCGGGCTGGCCGGCCGCGATCTCGACGCGATCGCCGTCGGCCTGCACGAGATCGTGGACGACCAGTACCTGCGCTACCGCGTGCGCACCAACGAGTACATCGGCGAGAAGCTGACCGCGCTGGGCGTGCCGATCGTGCGGCCGGTGGGCGGCCACGCCGTGTTCGTCGATGCGCGGCGCTTCCTGCCGCACATCCCGCCGCTCGAGTACCCCGGCCAGGCGCTGGCGGTGGCGCTCTACGAGCACGGTGGCATCCGCGCCTGTGAGATCGGCACCGTCATGTTCGGCCAGCGACCGGACGGGACCGAGGTGGCCGCCGACATGGATCTGGTGCGCCTCGCCATGCCGCGTCGCGTGTACACGCAGTCGCACGCGGACTACGTGGTCGAAGTGTTCGAGGACATCGTGCGCCGGCGCAGTGAGCTGCGCGGCCTGCGCATCGTGTCGCAGCCATCGCAGCTGCGACACTTCACGGCTCGCTTCGAGCCGCTCCACTGAGGTATTCGTCATGACCAGCCGTCGAGTGTTCCTGATCGCCGCCGCTGCCTCACCCTGGCGGGCTGCGCGAGCATGCCGCAGAAGGATCCCATCCAGGTCACCGTGGCCGGCATGGAGGGACTGCCGGGCGAGGGCATGGAGATCCGCATGCTCGTCAAGCTGCGCGTGCAGAACCCGAACGAGGCGCCGATCGACTTCTCCGGCATCTACCTGAAGTTCGACGTGATGGACAAGACCTTCGCCAGCGGCGTGAGCAGCGAGAGCGGCACGGTGGCTGGCTTTGGCGAGGCGATCGTGGCAGTGCCCGTCACCATCTCGGTGTTGCGCATGGTGCGCCAGGTGGTGGGCATGCTCGACGGCCAGCCGGTCGAGAAGGTCAACTACGAGATGAGTGGCAAGCTGAACGGCGGCCTGTTCGGCACCCAGCGCTTCGAGGCGAAGGGCGAGTTCGACCTGTCGAAGCTCGAAACGCCGCCCGCCACCACCTGACCGCTGGCATTGCGCCGTCGCGCGGCCTACGATCACGGCTGACGGAGGGCCCCGCTCATGCTCAAGTTCCTGCTCTGGCTGCTGCTGCTCGCCGTGTGCTGGCCGCTCGCGCTGCTGGCGCTGGTGCTCTGGCCAATCGTCTGGCTGCTGTCGCTGCCATTCCGGCTGGTCGGCATCGCCGTGGGCGGCGTACTGGAACTGGTGCGGGCCGTGTTCTACTTGCCGGCGCGCCTGCTCGGCGGGCGGCCGCACGCGGTCGCAAAATGACCGGCTGGATTTTTTCCCGCGCAACGATCAACCAGGGGAGACGCAGATGGGATTCATTACCGCACTGATCATCGGCGGCATCGTCGGCTGGCTCGCCAGCATGGTCATGAAGACCAATGCGCAGATGGGCCTGCATCGCCAACATGCTGTCGGCGTCGTCGGCTCGCTGATCGGCTTCTGGATCGCCGGGCTGTTCGGTATCGCGCCTCTGGCGGCATCGTCCGCTTCCTGTCGTCGCGATTGTCGGCGCCGCGCTGCTGATCTTCATCCTGCAGAAGCTCGGCATCTTCAAGAAGTAGTCTGCCCCGTTGCCGTACCGCCTGCTGGCGGATGCTGTCCTCGTCACGCACGCGGCTTTCGTCGCGTTCGTGATGCTGGGTGGCCTGCTGGCATGGCGCCGGCCGTGGCTCGCCTGGCTGCACCTGCCGGTCGTTGCCTGGGGCGCGGGGATCGAGCTGACCGGCGGCATCTGCCCGCTCACGCCGCTCGAGAACCAGTTGCGGTCACTGGCGGGGGAGCAGGGCTACCCGGGCGGGTTCATCGAGCATTACCTGCTGGCGTTGCTCTATCCCGACGGCCTGACGCGCAACGTGCAGCTGGCGCTCGGGCTGCTGGTGCTTGCAGTGAACGTCGCGATCTATGCGGTGGCCTGGCGTCGTCTCAGGTGCCGTCCGGCGTGAACGCCAGCGAAATCGAGTTGATGCAGTAGCGCTGCCCGGTCGGCGGCGGACCATCGGGGAACACGTGGCCCTGGTGGCTGCCGCAGCGTGCGCAGCGGATCTCCGTGCGCAGCATGCCGTAGCTGGCGTCGCGCACGTACTCGAGGTGCGCGTCGTCGTACGGCGCCGTGAAGCTCGGCCAGCCGGTCCCACTGTTGAACTTCTCCGTGGCGCGGAACAGCGGCAGGCCGCAGAGTCGACAGCTGTAGACGCCCGGCTGCTTCTGGTCGACGAACGCACCGCAGAACGGGCGCTCGGTGCCATGCTCGAGCAGCACGCTGCGCTCCTCGGCGGTCAGCGCGGCTTCCAGGCGGTGCCGCTCCTCCGGCGACGGCGGCGTGAGGTCGTGGGCGCTCACGTGCGTTCCTTCAGAAGGTCGGCGTGGGCCTCGCGCAGCTTCTCCACCTTGGGCGTCGCCACCGCGCGAATGTAGGGCTGCCACGGGTTGCGTCGCGCGTAGTCGTGGTGGTGCTGCTCGGCCACGTAGAAATGCTCGAGCGGCTCGAGCGTCGTGGCGAGCGGCGCGTCGAACAGCTGGGCCGCCTCGATCTGCCGCAGGTAGGCCGCGGCAATGCGGCGCTGCGACTCGCTGGCATAAAAGATCGTCGAGCGGTACTGGGTGCCGACGTCCGCGCCCTGGCGGTTCAGCTGCGTCGGGTCGTGTGCGATGGAGAAAAAGATCTTGAGGACCTGGCCAAGCGCGATGCGCTGCGGGTCGAAGCGGATCTCGATCGCTTCCGCGTGCCCGGTGGTGCCGGTGCAGACGTCGTCGTAGTTGGCGGTCGCGGCGGACGCCGCCCGCGTAGCCGGGGCGCACCGACAGCACGCCGTCGAGCTGCGCATACACCGCCTCGGTACACCAGAAGCAACCGCCGGCGAGCACGATGGAATCGCCGCCGTCGCCCGCCTCGGGGGCGGGCTCGGGGTCCGGAAACGACCAGGGATCAATTTTCAACGCCATACCCGACCCTTCGGCGCGCCGACCGGGCTGGTTTCGGTCGACGCTGGTGGACGCTGATGTTACTCGAGCAGATCCCCCGGCGTCGGCGGCAGCCGCGGCATGGTCTGCTGCGGGAACGGGCCGCTGAGTGCCATGAGGAAGGCGACGATGTCGTCCACCTGTGCGTCTGGCAGGGTCTTGTTCAATTGCGTCACGGCCATGACCCGCACGGCCTCGGGCAGCGTCTTGACGGTACCGGTGTGCATGTAGGGCGCCGTGAATTCCAGGTTGCGCAGCGTCGGCACGCGCCACATGGCCCGGTCGGCCGGGTCCTTGGTGACCGTGGCACGGCCGAGGTCATCCATCAGCTTGTATTTCACGACGTACGCGTTGTCCTCGTAGGTCGGGAACTTCATGAAGAAGCCGGTGCCCGCGGGCAGGGGCGGGCCGTTGAACGCGGGACCCTGGTGGCAGCTGGTGCAGCCGACGCTGGCGAGCGCCTCGAGGCCGCGTACCTGCTGCGCGGTGAGTGCCTTCATGTCGCCCTTGGCGTAGCGATCATAGGCATTGCCGGGGGTGATCAGCGTGCGCTCGTAGGCGGCGATCGCCTTGGCGGCGTTGTCCATCGTCACCACATCACCCGCGCCGAACGCGCTCTCGAAATACGGCTTGTAGCCGGGGATGTGGCGCACGCGGTCGATCACCGCGGTGAGGTCCGCCATGCCCATCTCGATCGGGTTCACCGGAGGACCCTTGGCCTGTTCCTCGAGCGACGGCGCGCGACCGTCCCAGAACTGCACCGAATGGAACGCCGAGTTCCACACGGTGGGCGCGTTGCGGCCGCCCTTCAGCCCGTGCACGCCGGCCGAGGTCGTCATGTGGTCGTCGCCGCCCTCCATGACGTTGTGGCAGGAGAAGCAAGACACCGTGCCGGTCGAGGACAGGCGCGGGTCGAAGTACAGCATCTTGCCGAGTTCCACCTTGGCGGCCGTGGTGGGATTGTCGGCGGGGGCCGGAGCCGTGTCCGGCAGCGGCTGCCACGTTCCCTGCGCGTGGGTCACGCCTATGGCCAGGGCCATCAGCAGGGCGGAAGACAGGACGCGATAGCGCATGACGACTCTCCACTCATCTCGGGGATGAGGCGAGCATCGTCACTTTGCCTTAACGCACCCTTAAGTCGGGCGTTTCGCGTACAGCGGCAAACACGTATTCCGATCAGTCAGCCGGGCGCGACGGGAGCCGCACCTCGACCACGAAGCCGCGACCGGCGGGGCCGCGCAGGTACCGGACCGTCCCGCCGCAGCCCTCCGCGATGCGCTGGACGATGGACAGCCCGAGGCCGCTGCCCGGTCCCCGCGCGCTGGACGCGCGATAGAAACGGCGGCCGAGCTGGGCCAGTTCCGCCTCGTCCACGCCGGGTCCCTGGTCGGCGACCTCGAGCCGGGCGCCGTCGGAGCCGTCCGTGCAGCGCACCGTGACCAGTCCGGGCGCGCCGCCGTGCCGGACGGCGTTGTCGAGCAGGTTGCGCAGCAGCACGTCGAGCAGGGCGCCGTCCAGGGCCACGCTCACGTCCTCGTCGGTGGCGAGCTCGAGGGCCACGCCGTTGTCGAGTGCCGCGGGCGCGAGGTCCGCGATCACGCGCGCCGCGGCCTGGTCGAGCCGGCTGGTCGCCGGCCCGTCCTGCGAGGCACGCTCGTCGATCCGCGCGAGCAGCAGCATCTGGTCCACGAGGCGAGCGGCGCGATCGCAACCCTCGATTACGTGCGCCAGTGCGACCTCGCGGGCGCCCGAGTCGATGCTGTCCCTCGCGACCTCGGCCTGGGCGCGGATTGCCGCGATCGGCGTGCGAAGCTCGTGCGCCGCGTGCGAGGTAAAGCGCCGCTCGGCCTGCATGGACGCCGAAATGCGTGCGAACAGCGCGTTCAGCCGGTCCACCAGCGGGTTCACCTCCATCGGTACCCCGCCATCGGGCAGCGGTCGCAGGTCGCCTGGACCGCGCCGGCTCACTTCGTGGCCGAGGTGGGCGAGCGGTCGAACGGCCGCGCCGACGACCAGCCACACCAGTACGCCGAGCAGCGGGACGCCGAACAGCAGGGCGGGCAGCCCGCTCAGGGTGTAGTGGGCGAGCAGCCGCTCGCGCAGCGCGTGATCCTCCGCCACCTGCACGAGGACCTGGCGCTCGACGTCCCAGCCGCTGAATACGCGCCAGTGACGACCGGCCACCGTCGCGTCGCTGAAGCCGGTCTCGACAGACGACAGCCGCGCATCGGGCGCTCCCGCGCTGCGCAGCGCCAGCACCTGGCCCCGGCGCCACACCTGCAGCACCACGTCCTGACCGTACGGGCCTGCATCCGCGGACTCGCCGATGCGAATCTCCTCGAGCTCGTCGCCTTCCTGCGCGAGCAGCAGGCGGGCCGAGCGCGCGAGGTGGGCATCGAGCAGCTCGTCCAACTCGTGGTGCGCGTGGTGGTAGGTCAGGAGCGTGGTAGCCGCCCAGGCCACCACCACGCTCGCGAGGAGCAGCGTGAGCAAGCGGCGGCGCAGCGAATACCTACTCACCTGTCGGCACCCCGCCGTCCGCCGCCATCATGTAGCCCACGCCCCGCACGGTTCGGATCAGGTCGGGCGACAGCTTGCGGCGCAGGTGGTGCACGTGCACCTCGATGGCATTGCTCTCGATGCTGCGGTCCCATTCGTACAGGGCAGACTCGATCTGCTGTCGCGTGACGACGCGCCCGGCCTTGAGCGTCAGCGCAAGCAGCACGTCGTATTCGCGGGGCGCGAGCTCGACCGGCTCACCCCGCCACGTCACTGCACGCGTGGCCGGATCGACGGCCAGAGGCCCGGCCTCGAGCTGTCCCCGCGCGATGCCGCTCGCACGACGGACCAATGCGCGCAGGCGTGCAGCCAGTTCGGCGATGGCGACCGGCTTCACCACGTAGTCGTCGGCGCCTGCATCGAGGCCGCCGACGCGATCCTCGAGCGCGTCCCGCGCCGTGAGCACCAGCACGGGCGTGCGATCGCCCTCGCCGCGACGACGTTCGAGCAGCCGGCGGCCGTCCAGCCGGGGGAGGCCGAGATCGAGGACGACCGCGTCGAAGCGGTCCGTGGCCAGCGCCGCGGCGCCGGCCTCGCCATCGCGCAGCCACTCGACGGCGAAGCCCTTGCCGCGCAGCCCTGCCTGCAGCGCGTCGCCGAGCAGGGGATCGTCCTCGATGAGGAGCACGCGCATGGGTCAGTCGTCTTCCTCATCTTTTTGCAGCCGCGCACCTTCCTCGAAGTCCGCGTGCTGGTCGCTTTCGGCCGCGCCCTCGGCGCCCGCGAGCAGCGATCCGCCGCCCGTCGTCACTGCCCAGCTCCAGAAGCCGAGCACCGCCACCGCGAGTGCCGAGCCGAGGGCAAATCGCGGACCAGTCGCCCGCGCCCCGCGCCCAGGGCCCGGTTCGCCGCCTTCGTTGTCCAATTCGGCCGCGCTGCTATCCTCTCGGCGACCGGTAATCATCGTGGCCACGAGGTTGCGTCGGTGGGCCAGGCTTGCGAGGACCACGCCGGCGACGTGCACCGCGACCATGACCAGCCACGCGTTCGCGAGCACCTCGTGGATCTCCTCGAAAGTCTCGCCGCCAAATCCATTGTAGTGGAGCCAGCCCGTCAGCGCGGTGGTCGCGGCCAGCGCGAGCAGCGCATAGATGGCCCAGCTGCCGGCCGGATTGTGGCCGTCGTAGTCCGGCGCGCGACCCCGGGCGAGGTCGCGCAGGTAGGCTGCGGCTGCGCCGGGACCGTAGGCGAAGTCGCGGAAGCGCGCGTGCGTGGAGCCGACGAAACCCCACAGCAGCCGGAAGACGAGCAGGCCCGCCACCGTGTAGCCGAACATCACGTGGAGATTGCGCGAGCCGTCCTCCTCGGCGAGCAGATAGGCGCCGAGGAAGGACCCCGCCAACGCCCAGTGGAACACGCGCGTCGGCAGGTCCCAGATGAGCCGCCTGCCGGTGGAAGTCGAAGTCTGCATCGGAGTCCCCTTGTCGTCGGGTCGTCGGGCACCATGCCCACGTCGCGGAGTAGGCTATGTGCCGAGGCTTAGGGGTTCCTTAACGGTTCCCCGGGATGACCCAGAGGAGACACGAGATGCCGCTCGAGAGCCTGGACTTCGCCACCGCCGAGGCGCTCATCGGCATCGACACGCTGTGGGGCGGCGACGTGATGAACCCCTCCGGCGTGGGCCGATTCATCGCCGACTGCTGGTTCTCGGATGAGCCGCTGCCGCTCGCGTACACGCACGCCACGGCGGCGGTGTTGCGCGGCAACGGCGGGGTCGGCGGCACGACCCCCGATCGGACGGCGGTCGCGGCGTACCTGGACGCCGTAGACGTGCGCGGCGCCATCACGCGCGTGCTGGAGGGCGCGCGCGCGACGGGCGGTCTGCGCGGTGCCTACCTCGAGGGGCTCGGGCTCTGCTGCGAGGTGATGTGGGACCTCGCCATGGAACTCGTCGGCCGCGGGCCCGAGGTTCCGTACGATCGCTGCGTCCGCACGATCACCGGCCGCGCCCCTGAGCCATCGCGACCGGAAGCGAAACGACTGCGAGTCGCCGAACTGCTCGCGGCGGCGGGGCATCCGTCGCACGACCGCGACTCCCTGCTGGTTGCGGTGGACGCCTGGCGGGCGGCGCGTCGCGTGCCGTCGAAGTCCATCGCTGCTGTCGGCGATGCGTTCGTCGCGTACTACGACGCGCTGGCCGCACGTCACCTCGTGCCGCACCTGCCGGCCGAGCTCGCCGCCGTGCCGCGCGCCAACGTTCGTTTCCTCGCGATCGAGAATGCGTGGTTCTCGGGCTCGATGAACTACCTCGGCCATGCGCGGCGGCCGGACGGCCGGCCCGAATACGAGGCGAGCTACGAGCTCAACGCTTCGCTCGAGATCTCGGTGCCGGAGTTCCAGCAGCTGGTGAGCCACGAGGTGGTGCCCGGCCACGTCACGACGTTCGCCTACCTGCAGGACCTGTACGTGCGCGGGCTGGTCGGGTTCGAGGCCTCGGTGCTGACCATGAACACGCGGGTGAGCGTGCTGTTCGAGGGCATCGCCAACAATGCGATCCTGATCGCGCATGGCGTGACCGAGCCCGCCGAGTTGCCGGACCGCGATCTCGAGCTCGGCGTGTTGCTCGCGTTGCTGCAGGACGATGCCAAGAACCAGGCCTCGTACCTGACCTGGCAGGAGCGACGACCACAGGCCGAAGTGGCCGCGGCACTGCGCTCGGAATTCCTGGTCACCGCGGAGCGCGCCGGCAAGTTCGCCGGCCCCTGGGGCCGCCATCCGCTGCTCGGTCGCATGTACCTGCCCGCCTATCGCGCGGGGACCGAGCTCGTCGCGGAACTGCGTCGCCGTCATCCGCCCGACGTGATCCTGCCTGCGCTCTTCGGCGTGCGCGGACTGGTGGACGCGACGACGCTGCCGAGCGTGCTTTAGCTGCGCGGCTGGATCTCCGTCGACCGGTTGGTGGCAAGGGCTGTGTGGTTGGCAGGGACGCTGAGAACCATCCCTGGGGCTCGGCGCGCGACGTCCGTGTCGCGCGACGCCCTGCCAACCACACAGCCCTTGCCACCAACCTGCCGACGCGGCGGCCTCGACGCACGGCGGTGGCGCTAACTGTGAGTTGTCGTCGAACCCTGTTGCGGACGCGACGACATTGGCGTCCGGCAACTCTATCCGCGTCAGCCGCAATGTCCGCGTCGGGTTGCGGGGGTGGGTATCTCGTGGCCAGGGCGTCGCGCGACACGGATCGTCGCGCGCGAGCCCCATGGATGGTTCCCAGCGTCCCTGGCCACGAGATACCCAACCCCGCAACTCGACGCCGCCACCTGCCAGCCGCCGCCGCTTACCGCCGCCGCCACCACCTCCGCCGCCCCCACCGCCCGACGAGCCGCCGCCACCACTGCCGGAACTCGATCCCGGGGGCGTGGAGGCCGAACTGATCGCGCTGCTGAACGACGAGCCCAGGTCCGACGTGAAGCCGGCGACGTTGCGAGTGTCCCAGGCGTCGCCCGAGTACCAGCTCGGCGTGTGCGCGGCCGCCTGCGTGGCGAACACCGTCGCGAACCGCTCCGCCCAGTGTTGTTCCACCTCGAGCGCGAGCGCGGCGGGCAGGTAGCGCTCATACAGGCCAACGGTCAGCGGAGGCGCAGCGACGAGCTTGAGCTCGTCACCCTCGGCGACGTCGAGGTACAGGCGGAAGCCTTCGACGTGATCCATCGTCGCGCGGCCGGCGACGGTCGGCGCCTTGAGCCACCGGCCGAACGCGACGTTGGCGACGAACGCCAGGACGACCGCAGCCAGCGCCACCCAGCCGGGCGGTGTCATGAACCACCAGGAGGGCCCGAAGCCGCCCTTCAGCGCCGGCAGCAGCACGGCGAACACGCCGATCAGCAGGCTCAGCACCACGCCCAGCGCGTGCCATGCGCCATTGGCGCGAAACGCCGAGGGCATGTAGCGCGCCTTCAGCACGCGCAGGTGCTCGAGCTTCGCGCCGTTGATGACCGCATGGTTGGCGTCGTCGAGCTCGACGCTGGCCGCCGCGCTGAACAAGTGGTCGCGCAGCACGCGTTCGTCCTCGGCCAGTGTGACGCCGCGCGCCGGCTCCGTTCGGTGCAGCGTGAACTGGCGCGAGCGCTTCAGCAGCCCGCTCGAGGCCTGCTCGATGCGCAAGGCGCCTTGCACTGCCAGGCTGAGCACCGCGGCAGCGAAGCAACGGTCGTCGTAGGCCATGCGCCGCAGGAAGCGCATGGCGGCTGGCGACAACCCTGCGGGCGGCTCGTAGCGGGGCACGATCACGCGCTGCGGCGGATCACGCCCGACCCGATGCCACACCGCCGCGTAATACAGCAGCAGCAACGCCAGGCTGCCGAGTGCCAGGGCGGCCGGCCACGCGTCCCGTAGCAGATAGGCGGTGCGCTGGTCGAGGTCCGGTGCCGTCACGTGACCCTTCGGCCAGCTCGCGACGATCGTGAGTCCCTCGCGTGGGCCGAGACCACGGGTGGTGCGGAACGTCGCCAGGCTGGCTCCGGCCTCGGCCTGCCAGTCGCGACCCTGCGCCCCTTGCGGGCCGGTGTAGGCCTCGACGTTGATGTCCGTGGCGTCGATGCTGCCCGGCAGGTACACGCGAGCTTCCACGGCATCGATCGGGAAGTCCCAGCCGTTGCCGGTGACGTTCCAGTACAGCTCGTCGTGATCGGCAAAGAAGCCGAGCTGGCGGTCGGTCCGGTAACTGATCGTGTACTCGTAGTCCCGCGGTGACAGGTACACCTCCGGGTCGCCGATGCGGATGCGCACGCCGTTCGCAAGCCTCTCGAGCGTATGCGGCTCGGTGCGGCCATCGCGCAGGACGGCGATGACTTCGAAGCCGGTGACCACGCGCTGGCCGCGACGATCGACGTAGCGGGTCGGGAAGTCGCGCAGCAGGCCGCGGCGGATCTGTTGTCCCTCGGCGCGCACGCGCAGCGTCTCGGTCACCTCGAGCGTGCTGTCGGGCCGCACGCGGATGTCGCTCTGCCAGTCGAGGATGCGCTCGTCGGCCACGGCGACGGCGCCAATCGCCACGAGCAGGACGAAAGTGAGCAGCCCACGCATCATGCTTCGAAC
The DNA here is from genome assembly GCA_963731105.1 of uncultured Gammaproteobacteria bacterium. Lineage (GTDB taxonomy): Bacteria > Pseudomonadota > Gammaproteobacteria > Steroidobacterales > Steroidobacteraceae > RPQJ01. Next base: position 135,722 of record CAVSUM010000001.1, on the reverse strand, counting down.
TCGAAATATTCCGCAGGACGGAACCGCAGCAGCCGGGCGACGACCAGGTCGGGAAAGGTGGCGATGCGGGTGTTGAGGTTATTGACCGCGCCATTGTAGTAGCGCCGCGCGAACTGGATCTGCTCCTCGACGTCGCTCAGGTTGCGCATCAGCTCGAGATAGCTCGCGCTCGCCTTCAGGTCCGGATAGGCCTCGGCGATCGCGATCAACCGCTGCAGCCCGGCGCCCAGCCGCCCCTCGATGCCGCCGAGCGTCGCGGGCGAGCTTTCGTGCATGCCCTGTGCGCGCAGTGCAGCCACTTCCTCGAGCACGGCGCGCTCGTAGCCGGCATGGCGCTGCACGACCTCGACTAGCTTGGGCACGAGGTCGCGACGACGCGCGAGCTGCACCCCGACGTCGCTCCAGGACTGCGCCACGCGGTGCTGGTCGCGCACCAGCAGGTTGTAGCTCGCGACGGCCCAGAACAGCACGCCGGCGGCCAGTACCAGGAGGAGGGTGGTCACGCCGGCGATCATAGCGCGTCGGTCCCCGGTCGCCGTCAGCCGAAGATGGCGACGCTCTGGTGACTCACCGAGAAAGCGTGGCCGCCGGGGCCCCACAGCACCGAGGTCTGGCTGAGGTAGCCGTCGGCCCCGGCGCGCACGTCCGTGCCGATCAACGCCCACTGCTCGCGCTCGAGCAGCCCCGGGTCGCCGATCAGCTCGAGCATCCAGTTCATCGACGTCGCCGGCGCGGGCTTGTCGAGCATCGACAGCGCCGGTGTCGGGATCGAGTCGGCGAGCGCGAGCAGTGCGTCCTCGGGGCCGCAGTCCGTGTCGCGCAGGCGCGCGAAGATCATCGAGTGCGGGTCATCGTGGCCGGAGTACGGCCACCGTCCGACCGCCCACCGCAGCTGCAGGTGCTGCAGGAACTCGGGCGTGATGCCCGGGATGTACGGCACGTCGCGCAGCGTCTCGGGATCGGCATCCGGCTGCGGGCGCGGTATGTCCAGCACGATGCGTGACGGGCGGGCGGCACCGAAGATGGCGGTGGTGGTGCAGGCGACCTTACCATCCTGCAGCAGGTCGCAGCGCGCATGAGAGGCGGAGCGACCGCTGCGCAGGAACTCGGCGCGCAGCACGAGCGGCGTGCCGGCCGACACGGGCGTGACGAAGGTGGTCTGCAGGCTGCGCAGCGGCAGCGACGACGCGCTGCCCGCACCCGTGCCGAGACCCGCATCGAGTGCGCCACGCATGGCACGCACGCTGAGAGCCACCTGCAGTCCGCCGAACACGGTGCGACCGTTGGACCACGTGCGCGGGATCGTCACGGTCCACGCGTCGCCGTCACGCCGCAGCGTCTCGAGTACCTCGCCGAAGTTCGCCATCGCGCGAATTACCAGATGAGGTCGTCGGGTACGACGTAGTCCTGGTACGGGTCGTCAGCGCCCTGCGCCGCGGTGGTCGCCGCCGTGGGGTTCGCGACGATCGCCTCGGCGTCGCGCTCGCGGATACGCTCGACCGCGTCGAGCGGCACGAGGTCGTAATGGCCTTCCCAGCGCACGATCGCCACGCTGCCCGCCACGATGCGCGCGCGCAGGTCGGGCGTGACCGCGAGGCGGCGCACCTTGCCGCCGTCGACGAAATTGAAGTAGTCATCGCTCTCGGGCCGGGGCACTCGCAGCTGTTCCACCAGTTGCCTCAGCTGTGCGGCCCGCGCCTTGCGCTCGGCCTTTTCCTGCTGCTTGCGATTCAGCTCCTGGTCGCGCAGCAGCTTCGCAGCCTGCGCCTGCTGCGCGGCCCTGACGGCATCGGGCGTCGGCGCCGGCTGCGGCGCCTTCTTGTTCTTGCCGCGGTATTGCTCCTTGCCCTTGGCCCGTTCGGCCTGCCGGGCCTGCTTCTCGGTGACCAGCCCGGCCTGGAGCAGCTGCTCGCGGAGGGACAGGCTCATCGGCAACCTCGGTCTCAATCGCTGGGGGGCAGGTATGCTAGCAGGTCGGACCCGGTCAGGCCGACATCACGCCGCACACGGGCGCGGGCCAGTCGAGCGCCGCGCTCTCGGCGATCAGGCGGTCGAGTCGGGCGGCGAATTCGACCGGCAGCGGAGCGGTGCTGCGCGCGTCCAGGTCGGCGCCGGTGCTCACGTATTCGAACGCGCTGGCCAGCCGCCCACGGGTTTGGTTGACGACGAACATCACGCCGTGGAAGCGCTTCACGGTGCGCTCCAGGAAGCGCCAGTGCACGGTGACGACGTCGCCGACGTGCAGCTCGTCCAGGTACCAGAGGTGGTGCTCGAGGTCGAACAGCCCCCGGCGCTGCTCGAGAAACACGCTCGGGTCGAGGCCGACTGCCGCGAGGCTGGGCCAGCTCGCCGCATCGTACAGCTCGAGGTAGTGGCGCACGTTGACGTGGCCGTTCAGGTCCTGCCATTCGGCGGAATGACGCGCTCGATCAGGACCGGCAGCTGCAGGACCTGTTCGACGCCAGGCATCTTGATCGGCATCAGTGTGGACTCCCGGTCTCGACCACGGCGAGGTGATTGGCGACCTTGCGCTCGACACCGTCGCTCGGTCGGTTGACGATGCGGTCACGCAGCCACAGCGCGCTCGAGCCCCCGCCGTCGAGGTTGAGCGCAGTGCAGGCGCCGATTTCGACGAGCAGTGCGGCGAGTTCCGGCAGCGTCGGGCCCGGCACGCCGTCGCGCCGGCCGTCCGCCACCACCAGCAGCAGGCGGCGCCGGTCCTTCGACAATCCTACGGCGGTACGCGGGTGCGACGCGAGCGTGAAGTGCGCGCTGCCCGGCAGGGGCGTGGCCGGCGCGCAGTCCTGCACGACCATCGGCCAGCCGGAGACCGCGCCGGTCATCCAGCGCTTCGGTTCGCGCAGCGGTTCGGCGCGCGGGAAGATGCGCACGCGCCGCGGGCCGACGCCGACCACCTCCTGGCGCCGCACACCGCTCGTCGGCCTGCGACCAGACCACGCCGTCGCCCATCGCGAGGCCGACCGGGTTCAACGCGGTGTCGAAGTAATCACCGTTGATCGCGACCAGGGCGCGGCGGCCACGTGCGAAATCGCTGACCGCCAGGCCGCGCTCGGACGCTGCGGTGGCGACCACCGCAAGATCCCTGCGCTGCAGGTCCACGCGCACGGCGTGCAAGTCGGTGCCGTCACGCAACAGGTGCAGGTACTCGACACCGGGCGCGACAGTCGTCCAGTGCGCGGCCGTTGCGACGGAGGCAGCGGCCAGCCACGACAGCAGGGCGAACAGGCGCAATACGGGCATCGTCGTGCATTATCATTCAGATCCCGCGACTGCCGAGGCTGACGAGATGAAAACCGTGCTGGTCCTGTACATGAGCCGTGGCGGGCACACCGCCCGCATTTCCCGCCGCATCTGTGAGGGCGTGGTGGAAGCGGGCGGTCGCGCCGAGATGATGGACCTCAACGAGGCGGTGCACGAAGGCGTGGAGTGGGGACGCTACGACGTGGTGGCGCTGGGCGCACCGGTGCTCTACGGCACCTACGACAAGAGCGTGTTCGCGTTCATCGCCGCGCACCGCGCCTCGCTCGAGGCGAAGCCGAGCAGCTTCTTCAACGTCTCGGTGGTGGCGCGCACGCCCGAGAAAGCCACGATCGAGGGCAACCGCTACATGCAGAAGTTCCTGCAGCTCTCGCCGTGGCGCCCGCACGACCTCAAGGTGATCGCCGGCAAGGTCGACTACCCGTCATGGCCGTGGCACGAGCGGGTCATGATCCAGATGATCATGAAGTACACCAACGGCCCCACCGATCCGCGCACGGTCATCGACTACACCGATTGGGACGACGTGCGGGCCTACGGCAAACACCTGCTGACGCTCGGCTGACGGCGTACCATCCGGCCATGACCACGCAGATTCCCACCACGCAGATTCCCGACATTTCGGCCGCCGACGAAGAGTGGCTGCGCCGCTTCCTTGCCGAAGCACGCCTGCGTGCGCCCGGCACGCTCGGCCTCGAGGAACTGTACGGCTTCCTGTTCGCGATCGTGGCCGCACCCGACCTGGTGCTGCCCTCGGAGTGGATTCCTGCGATCTTCGACGACGACGGGCCGGTGTTCGCCGACGAGGCCGAAGGCGTGCGTTTCCACCACGTGGTCATGGCGCTCTACAACCAGCTGAATCGGGACGTGCTGGACGCCACCGTGCGCCTGCCGGAGTGCGTCGTCGTGCGCCAGCCGCCCGAGGCCAATTTCGCCAAGGACGCGCCGCTGATGCAATGGGCGGGCGGCTTTGCGCAGGGTCACGACTGGCTGGAGGAGGCGTGGGACGTCGACTTGCCGGCCGACCTGGACGAGGATCTGGGCACGTGCCTGAGCGCGCTGCTGTTCTTCATCGATCCGGAGTTCGCGAAGTCGCTGCTGACGGAAGCGGGCCACCCCGACTCCGAGCTGCCGCAACTCACGCAGACCATGCTCGACAATTTCGAAGGCGCGATGATGGGCTACGCCGAGATCGGACGGCTGGTCTACGACGCTCGCGGTCACTGACCGCTGTCCGCGCCGCTTGCCGCTTGCCGCTGACGCTATCGCTGCGTCGCCTTGCGCATGTCGGCAATTGCGGCGGGGAGCTTCTCCAGTTCCGTGACCTCGACCCACTGCGGTGCGTCGCTGCCGCGGCCGACCACGAACACCAGCGGCACGTACTCGAGGCCGATCTGGCGGCCCAGGTCGAAATCGCCTTGCACCGCGGCTGCCAGCCTGCCATCCGGGTCGACGTCCGGGGGCAGCTGCAGCTCGTGCTGTGCGGCGAATTGCTCGCCGAACTCGCGCAGGTTCTCGGGCCTGATGGCCGACTGGTGCTGGAAGACGGCGCTGCGGAACTCGGTCTCGAGCGCCGGTGAATGCGCGCCGAACCAGCGGGCCAGCACTGCCGCCGGGAACGCCCACGCGTGGCGAGTAATCGGAAAATCATGGATCACCACCGGCACCTTCTCGGACGCGGCGACCCGCAGCAGCTCGGGATGGGCCCGCGCGCAGTCCGGGCACTGCAGGTCCTCGAACACCACGATGCCGACCTGGGCGTCCTCGGGCAGCTGCAGCCGTGAGCCGTCGGCAGCGGCGAACAGCGAGGGGCTCACGGCTGTGAGGCAGGTCGCAAGCAGGATCGCGGCTCGTCGAAGGTTCATCCGCGCGACACTAGCATGACGCCGGCCACGGCAATCGCGCCACCGAGCAGCATGCTCGGCAGCAGCGGCTCGCCGAGCAGCAGGACCCGAAGCTGGCACCGAACACTGGCACGAGGTTGTTGAAGATCACCGTGCGCGCCGCGCCGAGGCGTTGCACGGCCTGGTAGTACCAGACGAAGGCCACGGCGGTACCGAGCACCCCGAGATACAGCACGCTCAGCACCACCGGGCCCGCTGAGATCGGCGACCGCCAGCCCGCGCAACTCGGGTGCGGCGACGACGGCCAGCATCGCCGTGCCCCACAGCGACGCGTAGGTGGTCGCGGCGAGCGGCGACAGCCCCTCGAGCACGCGACGACCGATCAGCGTGTAGGCCGCCCACGAGCACACGCCGCCGAACATCAGCAGCTCGCCGATGCCGACGGCGCCGCCGACCGAGCCCAGCACATCGCCGCGCGACACGACGATCCAGACCCCGACCAGCGCAACCGCCACGCCGAGCCAGCGCCGCGCGCTCATGCGCTCGCCGAGCAGCAGTGAAGCGACCGAGATGGTGACGACCGGGTTGAGCGCGATGATCAGCGAGGTGCGGCTGGCGGGCAGGCGGGCGAGCGCGCCGAGGAAGAACAGGTTGTAGGCCAGGATGCCAGTGGCGCCCAGCAGCACGGTCCCGAGCAGCTGGCGGCGCGTGAGGCGGGGCAGCCCGCCTTCGAGCCAGTGCGCCGCGACCAGCAATGCGGTCACCGCCACGACGTAGCGCAGCAGCGCACCGACGGCGGCCGGCAGCGCGAGCGCCAGGATGCGCCCGGCGATGAACGTGCCGCCCCAGATCGCGGGCACGGCGACCAGCTTGGCGTACGTGGCGCCCGTGGGCGGATTCGGGTGTGTTGCGGCGGGCACGGCGGCGGCAGACTACCTGCAGTCGGCGTCCGGCTGCAAAGCCGCACCCGCCGCCATGCTGCGCTCCACAGGCATCTTGTCTAGACTGCGCGGTTTTCGGCTGGAGCCACCCGCATGCGTTCGATCCTGCTCACCGCCGGCCTGCTGGCCGCAGCCCCGGCCCTGGCCGAGACCCTCGCCCTGCAGTGCGGGGATGTCTTCGAATCGAAGTCGGCGCGCCTGGCGGGCGCCCATACCATCGTCACCAGTGACGGCCGGATCAGCCAGGTGTTGCCCGGCCGCGTCGCAGTGCCGGGAGCCCGCGCGGTGGATCTCGCCGGACACACCTGCATGCCGGGCTGGATCGACCTGCACGTGCATCTCGCCTCGGAGTCGAACCCGCGCGCCTACGAAGAGCGCTTCCGTCTCGACAACGTCGACTTCGCATTCCGTGCGGTGGGTTACGCCGAGAAGACCCTGCGTGCCGGCTTCACGACGGTGCGCGACCTCGGCGGCGAGGTCACGCTCAAGTTGCGCGATGCGATCAACGCCGACCTGGTGAAGGGCCCGCGGATCTACGCGGCCGGCAAGTCGATCGCGACCACCGGCGGCCACGCCGATCCGACCAACGGCATGAACTCGCAGCTGTCGTTCGTGCTCGGCACGCCCGGCCCTACCCAGGGAGTCGTGAACGGTGCCGACGAGGCGCGCCAGGCGGTACGGCAACGCTACAAGGACGGCTCAGACGTCATCAAGATTACCGCGACCGGCGGCGTGCTGAGCTACGCGAAGAGCGCCGACGCGCCGCAGTTCATGGCGGACGAGATCCGCGCCATCGTCGAGACGGCCAGGGACTACGGCTACACGGTGGCCGCGCATGCGCACGGCAAGGAAGGCATGAAGCGCGCGATCCTGGGCGGCGTCACGTCGATCGAGCACGGCACCGAGATGGATGACGAGATCATGGCGCTCATGAAGCAGCACGGCACCTGGTACGTGCCGACCATCACCGCCGGCCGATTCGTCGCCGAGAAGGCCAGGGTCCCGGGCTACCTGCCCGACATCGTGCGGCCCAAGGCCGAACGCATCGGCGCGCAGATCCAGGATACGTTCCGCAGGGCCAACCAGGCCGGCGTGAAGATCGCCTTCGGCACCGACATGGGCGTCGGTCCGCATGGCGACAACGCGGTCGAGTTCGGCTACATGGTCGAGGGCGGCATGCCGGCGGCGCAGGCGCTGCAGGCCGCGACCTACAACGCGGCGCAGGTGCTCGCCGTGGCCGACATCGGCCAGCTCGAGCCCGGCTTCCGCGCCGACGTGGTTGCGGTCGCCGGCAACCCGCTCGCCGACATCGCGCTGACGCGCAAGGTCGCGTTCGTGATGAAGGACGGCGTCGTCTACTGATCCCACAGCGAGACGACGTAACCCTCGTCCGGGGCGACGCGCCCGGCGTGTACCTCCTGCCAGGTGGCCGCGGCCGCGGTCCCGCCGTTCGCGTGCCGCACGTCGAGCCAGCCGTGGCTCCAGTCGACGAATCCCTTGACGGCGGCCGCGATGCGCTGCTGGTAGCCACGCAATCCCCAGTCCTGCACGCGCTTCTTCACCTGCGTCGGCGCGAAGAAGAACGCAGGTTTCGGTCCGGGCAAGTCGCCGGCTCGCGGCGGCGCCTCGTGGTGGCTGCGGCCGATGGCCATCGAATGCCGCAATTGCTGGCCGAAGTGCGCGTGCACGGCGGCCAGCACCGGGCCGCTGCCCGCCATGTCGATCGACACCACCGGCGCAGCGGCCGGCACGGTGCCGATGTCGTCGTAGGTGATGACCTCGTCGTAGCAGCCGAGCGCGTGCGTGAACGCATGGTTGCGACCTGACGTCACGCCGATGACCTCGATGCCGGAACGGGCATCGGCGCAGTGCGCAAACCCGATCGCCGTCTTGCTCGACGCCGACAGCACCAGCACGCGCCGCGCGCCGAACCAGTCGTTGTCCGCGAAATAGTCTTCCGCAAGCCAGCCGGTGATGAACAGCCCGCGCAGCAACGCGTGCCGGTCTTCCGCGTCCGTGCCCTCCTGGTGGAATGGATCGCGGTCGGTCGCGACATACGCGCGATACACGGGCGCGTGGGCGGCGCGGTGCGGTCCGTCGTCGCGCAGCCCGTCGGCCGTCGGCGTCACCGCCATGTCGACGAAGCGCGCCATCGGGAACCAGCCGTAGTAGCGGCCGCCGACCCGCACGTCGGGATGCTGCGAGTCGATCACCTGCGCCCAGCCCATGGCGGGCACGCAGCCCCAGCCGGTCTCGCCGGTCGGGAAGAAGTCCCAGTAACCCAGCAGATCGCCGGTCGTGGCGTAAGTGACCGTGTTGGCGGTAACCGCAAAGCGCTCGATGCGAAAGCGCACCTGTGCGGCGCCGAGCGCAGGCAGTTCCCGCTCGACCAGTCGGGACTCGGAGTGCCGCGCCCGGTTCACCTGCAGCGTCAGGTTGAGTGTGGTCATGTCACCTCCAGCGGCGGCCTCCGGGGCCGACGATGGAACCACGCCGTGGCGGCCGCGGCAACCCGTCAGACGTAGCTGGCGTACCGCGGGTCGTACATCTGCGCGCTCATGAACTCGACGAGGTCGTCGGGGCGTTGCAGCGTGGCGAGACCGTCGCGATAGGCCACTTCGGCCACCGCCGCGGCGATGTGCGCCGATACCTCGCGCACACGGTTGAGCGGCGGATAGAGGCTGCCCTGCGCCAGGTCGGCTGCACTGGTGTGCTGCGCCAGGGTGCGTGCGGCTGCCATGAACATCTCGTCCGTGACGCGCGTCGAGCGCACCGAGACCACGCCGAGCCCCACGCCCGGGAAGATGTACGAATTGTTGCCCTGCCGCGGCACGTAGTGCTGGCCGCCGAAATCCACCGGGTCGAACGGACTGCCCGACGCGAACAGCGCCTTGCCGCCCGACCACTCGTACGCCTGCGCGGCCGTGCACTCGGCCTTCGAGGTCGGGTTGGACAACGCAAACACGATCGGCCGCTCGTTGAGGCGAGTCATCGCCTCGACGACTTCCCGGGTGAACATGCCCGGCGTCGCGCCCACGCCGATGATTGCGGTGGGCTTGAGCGCCTGCACGGCGCCGAGGAAATCCCGCACCGGCTCGTGCTCGTGCGCGTAGCCCTTCTTGTGCTCGGCGAGGTCGCCGCGGCTGGCCACCACCAGCCCCTTCGAGTCCACCATCCAGCAGCGCTGGCGCGCCTGCTCCGGCGTGAGCCCGTCGTCCACCATCGCGGCGGCGAGCAGGTCGGAGATGCCGGTCGCGGCTTCGCCGGCGCCCAGGCAGAGGAAGGTCTGCTCGGCCATGCGCTTGCCGGTCACCCGCAGCGCCGAGAAGATGCCCGCGACGGTGACCGAGGCCGTGCCCTGGATGTCGTCGTTGAAGCAGCAGACGCGGTCGCGGTATCGGCGCAGCAGGCGGAACGCGTTGTGGTTGGCGAAGTCCTCGAACTGGACGACGATGCCGGGGAACACCTGCTGTGCCGCGTTGACGAACTCCTCGACGATCTCGTCGAGCGCCGCGCCCGACAGGCGCTTCTGCCGGATGCCGATGTACAGCGGGTCGTCGAGCAGCGCCTGGTTGTTGGTGCCGACGTCGAGCATCACCGGCAGGCAGTAACGCGGGTGCAGGCCGGCGCACGCCGTGTACAGCGACAGCTTGCCGATCGGGATGCCCATGCCGTTCGCGCCGAGGTCGCCGAGGCCGAGGATGCGCTCGCCGTCCGTGACGACGATCATCCGTGCCTGCCGATACGGCCAGTTGCGCATCACGTGCGCGATCTGGCCGCGGTCCGCGGCGGTGATGTACATGCCGCGCGGCCGGCGGTAGATGTGCCCGAACTGCTGGCAGGCGAGGCCGACCGTGGGCGTGTAGATGATCGGCATCATCTCGTCCGGGTTGTCGGTGATCACCCGGAAGAACAGCGCCTCGTTCCGGTCCTGCAGCGACTCGAGCAGGATGTACTTCGAGAGCGGCGTCTGCAGGCGCCGGAGGTTCTCCAGCACGCGGCTGGCCTGCAGGTCCTGCGTGCCGACCTGCGGTGGCAGCAGGCCACGCAGCCCGAGCGCCTCGCGTTCCGCCACCGAGAAAGCCGTGCCCTTGTTCAGCGTCGGATCGCGCAGCAATGCGGCGCCGCGCGGGAACCAGTCGGGCAGCGGCGGAGGCAGGGCGTTGGTCGGCCGATCGGGGTTCTGCATGGTGGGCTCCAGGGGAATGCCGGGTGCGACGCACGGTGTCTGCGGCGGGGCCGCGGCTTGGCGCGCATGTTCGACGCGACCTGCCGGACCACGGAATCCGCAGATACCGCAGGCGGGCGAGTGGGGCGATCAGTCGGTTTCGCGACGGCCGATCGAGCGACGCCGGTCGGTGAGCGCCCAGGGATCCGCGAGCTCGTCGCGCTCTCGCGCACGGCGGGGACCCGCGCGCCGGTCGTCGTGATGGCGATAGGTGCACTGGCATGCGCCCGGGGTATCGCAGTTCGCGAGGGGCAGCCGCGGCGCCTGGGCCGAGAGCAGGCGGACGTCCTTGAGCGACTCTGGCGGCTGCACAGGACTGCACGCCGGTGACGACCGACACGCAGTGATAGCGGAGCTGGGGCGTCTTGGCCGCCATGAGTCAACGCTAGCGCAATGGCGCCAAACGCGCCAGCCGGGACTTGCGTGGCCGGCCGGGTGTCAGCAGCAGGTCGAGGCGACCACGCCCTGCCCCGGCGCCAGGGGCGCGCCGGTCGGGACGGCGACTGCGTGTCCCGCATCCGCCCAGCCGAGGATGCCGTGGTCCAGCGACATCGGGTTGACGAACCCCAGCCGCAGCAGCGCCTCGGCGGCGAGCGCCGAGCGCCCACCGCTCAGGCAGTACAGGATCACGGGACGCTGGCGATGCGAGAGCGCCTCGGCGGTCTGGTAGTTGACGGCCGGGTGGCCGTCCACCTCGAACTCGAGCAGGCCGCGCGGGATGTTCACCGCGCCCGGGATGTGGCCCTCGGCGAACTCCTCCGGCTCGCGCACGTCCACGACCGGGCAGCCGAACTGCTGCAACTCGAGCAGCTCGACGGGCTGGATCTCGCGAATGCGAGTGCGGGCGGCGGCAATCAGGTCGCGGACGGAGAGGCTCATGGCGCACAGGGTCGCCGCCGGAGCCGGCACCGTCCAATGCCCGGCTGTCAGTGCCTCATGCCTGGCGGTTCTATGGCGCCTCGGGCGGCGTTACCGTGGCCGCCCATTCGCGCAGCGACTCCGGCAGGCGGGAATCGGCGTCCGGGTAGGCAGCGCGGAACGCCCGCAGGTCGGTCGCCGCTGCATCGAGATCGCCCGCGGCATGCCGCTCCACGATCCGCGCCACCCAGGCGTCCGCGGCCTGCGGCCCCGCCAGACCCTGCAGCGTGGCCTCGCGCCGCTGGCGCTGTCGGCCGTTCGGCGGCCACTGCACGCCGCATCCGTCGCATCGGTTGACTGCGCGGCGACGCCGCTGACCGCCGGCTCCGGACGTGCAGATTCCTGCGCGGGCCTTGGCCGCCGGTTCCGGTGCTGCCGCGGGTGCGGTGACCGCTGTCGATTGGCTTGGCTGCGCAGCGTCCGCCTCGGGCGATCGTGCCGGGTCTCGGTGTCGTCACCGGAGCCGATGGGCGCTCCTCGTTGTTGTGCAGTTCGGGCGCTACTGCTGGGGCAGCCATCTCGCGAGCTGCTGGCGCAGGAGGCGCCGGCGCCACCGAGGGCAATCGCACCGGTTCCTCGCGTGGCAGCGACTGCAGCAGCACGAAGGCGAGGCCCGTGACCGCTGCGGCCGCGGCCAGTGGCTGCCAGCGTTGCCACCACGGATCGCGGGCCGGGGATGGGCGCGCCGATGTCGAGTCCCGCACTGCTGCTGTGCGCCGCCGCCAGGATCGCTGCATCGACGCGGGCCGGCGGTTCCTCGACGGAAGCGGCCCGCCACGCCGCGAGAACGTGCGGATCCGTGGGCGCTGTGTCGTGACGTGGCTCTTGCTCATGGCGTGTCCTCCAGCACCGCCCGCAACCGGCGATACGCATAGCGCAGCCGGCTCTTCACGGTCTCGACCGGCACGCCGGCGAGCGCTGCGATCTCGCCGAGCGGCAGTCCCGCCTCGACGTGCAGCAGGAATGCGTCGCGCTGTGTAGCGGGCACGGCGCCGAGCGCATCGACCAGCCGTCGTGCATCCTGCGCCTCGATGACCAGCGTCAGCGGATCAGCCAGGTCGCCGCGGCTGCCGTCGTCGGGCCCGACCGGCTCGGCCGGGTCGTCGTCGTTGGCGTCGAGCGATTCGAACGTGGCGCCGCGCCGGGCACGCCAGTGGTCCACCAGCCGATGCCGCGCCAGCGTGTACAGCCACGTCGTGAACCGCGCATCCACTGCATAGCGCTCGCGGGCACGGACGACGCGCAACCACACGTCCTGCTGCAGCTCGTCGGCCGTCGCCGGATCGGACGTGTGGCGCAGGAAGTAGCGGTAGGTCGGTCCCTTGTGGCGCAGGTACAGCCGCTCGAAGGCCGTCGCGTCGCCACGTCCATAGGCGAGCATCAGCGCCTCGTCCGAGTCGTCCGTGGTCTTGCGGTCCGCCGGCCACATGCGCCGCGGAGTATCGGCGCGACCGGCGGACTCGGCAATGCTGGTCACACGCGCCGCGGGCTCACGGGTCGGGCACGAAGCCGAGCGCACCCGGGAACGGGTCCGGCTCACGCCACGGCCGCCGTGTGTCGGGCAGCACGCCCATCGCGACGAGATTCTCGCGCCGCTCGTAGCGGATCGCGACACGCTGGTCGGGGTGGCTGCTTGCCCGTTCGAACGCCACTCGCTGCGCGGGCGACCACTCGCGGCGACCGTGGCCGGTGCCGAGCGATGGCGCCGCTGCCGCGTCGGCTTCGTTCGCCACCTTCGCCGCCTGGCGCTCGGCGCGCGGCTCGTGCTCGCGCTCGCGGAACAGGGCTACGCCGATCACGCCGAGGTCGTCCGGTCGGCCGGTGCGCGCCGCGTAGGAATCGCCCGGGTCGGTGAAGTAGAACGCCGCGGTGCGCTCGAGGTCCTTGCGCCAGCCCTCGATGGTCACGTAGCCGTAGGGCTCGATCACGTAGCCGGACTGGTCGGGTGCGGCCGCATCGCCGGTGATCACGTTGACGCCGTCGACGCTCACCACCGCGAGCACGCGCCGGTTGCTGCAGTTGCGGATGCGTATCGCGTACTCGTTGCCGGGGCGGCCCACCACGAACTGGCGGCCGCGGTGTGGGTAGGTCTCGAGCGCCCGGCCGTCGGTGCGGTCGTAGACGTCGACGCGGGCGATGGGCGACGAGCAGGCGCTCGCCGCTGAGACGAACAGCGTGGCACCGAGCAACAGGCCAGCGGCGAGTCGCAGCGGTCGGACGGTGGGGGTGTCAGTCGGGTCCATGGCGGCCTCCGTTCACAGGGGTTCATTCCTGTAAACGGGGCCGCCAGGCGATGGGGGTCAGGAGACCTTGATCTGCGACTGCTGGTAGTTCTGCAGCCCGACGCGGCCGAGCAGCTCGAGCTGGGTCTCGAGGAAGTCGATGTGCTCTTCCTCGGACTCGAGGATGTCCTCGAGCAACTCGCGGCTGACGTAGTCGCCGACCTCCTCGCAGTACGCGATCGCAGCCTTCAAGTCCGGATGCGCGATGTGCTCGAGCTTCAGGTCGCACTCGAGGATTTCCTTGACGTCCTCGCCGACCATCAGCTTGCCGAGCCCCTGCAGGTTCGGCAGGCCCTCGAGGAACAGGATGCGCTCGATCAGCTTGTCGGCATGCTTCATCTCGTCCACGGACTCGTGCATCTCGTGGTCGCCGAGCTTGTCGAGCCCCCAGTTCTTCAGCATGCGCGAATGCAGGAAGTACTGGTTGATCGCCGTGAGTTCGTTCTTGAGGATCTTGTTCAGGTGCGCAATGACTTTGGGGTCGCCCTTCATGACGAACTCCTTGGGGAAGATGGACGGGGCAGGGGAGCGGGGCCCTCGGCCCCGACGGTCACGCAGCCTGAGGCGCGCGGGCTGCGGGAATCAAGCGTCTCGTCGAGGACCTGCCGGGCGCAGGGTTCGCAGGCGCCGCAACAGGTGGCCACGCCGGTGCGGGATTGCAGCTGCTCGAACGAGCGTGCGCCTTCCTCGATGGCCTTGGCTCAGGCGCTTTTCGGAGATGCCGTGGCAGACGCAGACGTACATGGCTCGACCCTCTGCACGCATCCTAGCGACGCCCAGATCTTATTGCAACTCATTCGCATTTAGGTACTTTCCGAACAACCCCAGCGGACCAGCACGAACTACAGTCCCGGCCGGAGCGTCCCGATGGCATCATCGGCGCCCGATGACCGACCCGATACCTGATCCGGAGCAGCCCCCTGAGCAGCCGATAGACGTCCAGCGCGTGCTGATGGACCGGGCGCGACGCCATGCCGAGCGCGACCAGGTGCAGCCGGAGCGGCCGCTGGCGCCTCGACTGGTCGGACTGGCGCTGGCGCTGCTGGTCGTGGTGGTCGTGTTGTTCGCTTTCGACCGTTTCCTGGCCAGCGTGCAGCGGTTCCTGGATCTGCCGGTGACGGATCCCGAACCGTCCGTCACGGAGCCCCTGCCAGCGTATGCGGTGCCAGCGGAACCGGAGCAGCTGCCGTCAGTCCCGCCACCGGCCGGGCAGCCGGGGCCGGCAGCGCCGCCGCCCTAGCGCCTGGTGGCCTGGCGCCGTTACTGGGCTCAGCAGCCTTCTTTTTTCTTCGGCTTGCCGACCGGCGTCGCGGGGCCCGGGGTCGGCGGCGGTGCCGTCAGCTTGGGCAGGTCGACCGGTGCGGCCGTCGCTGCGGCGGCGCCAGCGGCACGTGGTTGCCCGCCGAAGAACTGTGCCAGGGCTGCAGCCCGCTCGAATTTTGCGCGCTGCTGGGGCCCGGCATCGGCAGGCAGCGCCGGATACAACACTTCGTCCTTCCACGCTTCGAGCCCGCCGAGCACCATGTACGCCGACTCGTGGCCTTGCGCGCGCAGCAGCATCCACGCCTGCGCCGAATGGATGCCGCCCTCGGAGTACAGCACCACCTTCTCGGTGCGCAGCAGCGGGTAGTCCACCAGGTCCGACAGCAGCACGTTTTCGGCAGTCGGGATGTGGTACGTGGCGTATTCGGCGGCCGACCGCAGGTCGATCAGTCGGTAGTCGGCGCGACCCTCGACGATCCACGCCGCGAGTTCGGGCGCGGTGACGTGGTCCACTTCCTGCTCGACCACCAGCGCCAGCTCGCGCCCGTCGAGCTTCACGAACGGACCGCGGTGCGGCTGCGCAAACAGCGCCACCGCGCCGAGCACGAAGGCCAGCGCCGCGAGCTTCTGGTTGAGCGTCAGCTGCGGCCGCTTCACGAGCGGCTCCCGATCCAGCGCTCGATGCGGCTGGCGCCCCAGAACCCGACCAGCGCGATCAACACCACGGCGAACACCACCAGGCCCCAGGGTAGTCCCAGGACTTCCGGCAACGTCACCTGGCCCATCGCATTGGCGTTCACGAAGCCCTTGATGGCGGGGTACACCTCGGCATAGACGAACGTGCCCGCGAAGATGCCGAGCGCGTAGATCACCGCGTCGATGCGGCCGGTGGCGAGTGCTGCGACCGACGTGCCGGGGCAGTAGCCGCCGACCACGAACCCGACGCCGAGCACCAGTCCGCCGACGATCTGCGGTCCGAGGTGGGTCGGCACGAGGTACACGAGGTCGAGGTCCAGCCAGCCCAGCCAGCCGAGGTACGTGACGCCGAGCATCGCGGTGACGATGGCCGTGAACATCACTTTGAACACGGACATGTCGTACAGGTAGAACTGCGCCGCGAGCTTGCGCGCGCTGCCGAACCCGGCGCGCTCGAGGCAGAAGCCGAAGCCAATCCCGAGCACGAACGCGAGGACCAGCGAGACCTCGTCGCCGAAGAAGCCGTATTTGTAGAAGGGGGTCATCATCGCCATTGCCACCTGAAGAACCACGCCACGGCGTAGCCGCCGACGAACACCATCAGCATGAAGGCCCAGCTGCCGACGTTGAGCAGCGCACCACCGGTGAGCGCCTGGCCGCTGGTGCAGCCGCGCGCGAGGTGTGCGCCGAACGCCATGAGCATGCCGCCGGCGAATGCACACAGCAGCCGGACCGTCGTCGACACGCGCGGGCCCTTCTCGACGCTCAGGTGTGCGCGACCGGCGAGCAGGCCGGAAAGCAGCGCGCCGGCGGCGACACCCACCACCTCGAACACCAGCCAGGCCTTGAGCGGGTGCGTGCTGCCGTCGCCGAGGTACTGCTGCATGTACTCGTTGCCCTGCGCATGCGCCGGCGCCACGAGGCTCACCAGCCAGCTCATCGTCGAGCTGAAGGCGCCCGACGCCCCGAGGCCGCGACCGACCAGCACGAACGCCGCGAGCAGCACGAGGCCGAGCCCGACGCCCGCCACGTAAGGGTTGAGGTAGGGACTGGCCGGTCGTGGGTTCATGGCGATGTCCAGTGGCTGTATTGGCCGGCGGCAACGATGACGAAACGCAGTGCGAGCCCGCCGCCGATCACGAGCAGCGGAGCAACGACGGTGTGCGGGATGCGATGCGACGCCATCAGCGCCTGCAGCGCGAGCGGCAGCAGGATGCCGAGGCCCACCACCAGCACCCAGAACACGGCGGTATAGGGGCCACCGAGCAGCAGTTGTGCCGCGTCTGCGTGGACTGCGCTGGCCGTGAGCAGCCCGATGAGTATCAGGCCGATCAACGCCAGCTCGACGCCGAGGAATGCATTGTCGGCCTTCAGCAGCGTCGCCTGCTCGGCGGGGTCGCGCGCGATCAGGTGCGCGAAGGCCGCACCGGTCGACAGGCCGGACACCAGGAACAACGGACCGAGCGCAGCGGTGGCCCACAACGGTCGTGCCCCGAGGCTCGACAGCAGGATGCCCGTGTAGACGCCGAGCGCGATGCCGACGGCGATGCTGGCGGAGCCCAGCCAGCGCAGCGCCGCCGGCTCGCGCACGCGCGCTGCGAACCGCGCGATCGCGGGCCAGCGGGCGAGCAGGTCGTCCGGAATCGAGGCGAGGGCCGCGAGCGCGAGGAACGGGTAGACGAGGATCAGGATCCAGCCGCCCCAGGACATCGGCGAGGCCGGCTGGAACGTGAGGTACATGCGCCACACGTACAGCTTGTGCTCGAGGTCGAGGAACAGCGCGCCCATGCCGAGCGACAGCAGCACCAGGCCGAACCACGGCAGCACGAAGCTGACGCTGCGTTGGCCGGGCCGGCGGCCCTGGCGCAGGAACCAGCCCGACAGCACCAGCGAGCCCGCGACCCAGCCGCCGAGGAACAGGTAGACCGGGACCTCCCAGCCCCACACGTGCAGCGTGGGGTCGATCATCGGGTTTGCCCGCGTGGTGACGATCTCGAGCATCGACTCACTCCAGGTAGAAGATGCGCGGCCGCGTGCCGGCGTCGGGTTTGAGCACGAAATGCCGCCGGGTCGCGAGCAGGCGGCTCACCTCCGACTCCGGGTCGTCGAGGTCACCGAAGGTCATGCTGTGCGTCGGGCACACCGCCACGCACGCCGGCAACTCGCCCTTTTCGACGCGGTGGATGCAGAACGTGCACTTGTCCGCGTAGCCCTCCGGATGGATGAAGCGTGCGCCGTACGGGCACGAGGCGAGGCAGGCCTTGCAGCCGATGCACTTCTCGTGATCGACCAGCACCACGTTGCCGTAGTCGTGGACGTGGCTCGCGCCGGTCGGGCAGCAGCTGACGCACGGCGGGCGATCGCAGTGGTTGCAGCGCTCCGACGTGATGGTGAGGTGCAGGCTGCCCATCTCGCCCTGCAGCCGCTGCGTGATCCAGTCGCGGCAGTGGCCGTCCGGGACGTCGTTCTCGGTCTTGCACGCCACCACGCAGTCCATGCAGCCGACGCACTTGAGGGTGTCGATGACCATGCCGAGGCGTGCCATGGCTCAGGCCCCCCGCTCGATGGTCACGAAGTTGATGTTGGTCCCGGTGCCGCCCATCAGCGGGTCGGTCGCGTAGCGTGTGATCAGCTGCGCGTCACTCGCGCCACGGCCGAACGCGCTGCGCAATCCCTTCGCGGCGAGGCCGAAGCCGTGCACCATGTACACGCACTCGGGGCGGATCGCCTCGGTGACCCGCGCCTTGACGCGGTTGCTCAGCACGCCGTCCTGGTTGCGCAACTGCACGTAGTCGCCGCTCGCGAGGCCCATGCGGGCGCCGACGCCCGCGTTGACCCACACCTCGTTCTCCGGCATGGCGTCGCGCAGTATCGGGTTGGTCTGCGTGCGGCTGAAGGTGTGCACCGGCGCGCGGCCGTACAACAGGCGGAACGAGCCGGGTGGGCCGGGATCGGGGCGCTGGTATTTCGGCACCGGGTCGAAGCCCTTGTCCTGCAGCTGGGTCGAGTAGAACTCGATCTTGCCCGACGGCGTGGCGAACGACGGGGTGATGCCCTCTTCGTAGTAGAGCGGCGCCTGCGGTCCCTTCACCAGACCCTTCTGCTTGAGTTCGGCCAGGCTGTAGCCCGCGGCTTGCAAGCGGTGATCGAGGTACTGCTCGACGTCGGTCCACGGGTAGTACGCGCCGAGGCCGAGCTTCAGCGCGAGCTCGCGCGCGATCCACCAGTTCGGCTTCTGGTCGTGCGGCGCCGGCACCACCGGCTGGCGCAGCGCGATGAACGGCTCGCGGAACAGCTCGACGTTCAGGTCCTCGTAGCGCTCGAGATAGGTCGTCTCGGGCAGCACCACGTCGGCCCAGCCCGCGATTTCCGAGGGCACTACGTCCACCACGGCGAGCAGGTCGAGCTCCTGGATCGCGCGGATCGTTTCCGGCTGGCTCGGCAGCGCCTGCAACAGGTTGGTGGCATAGACCAGCCAGCCCTTGATCGGATACGGCTCGCCGGTGAGGGTCGCCGAACGGATGCCAGTGGTGATGGTCTCGCTGGCGAACGCGTAACGGTGATCGGGGTTGTCGACCTTGCCGCGCTCGCCATGCGGGTAGGGCGGGTACGGATAGGCCGGCACGTCCATGCTGGACGGGAAGTAGAAGCCGCCCTTGCGTCCCCAGCTGCCGAGCAGCGCGTTCAGCAGCGCAATGGCCCGGCTGCGCTGCGCGTCGTTGCCGTACCAGGTGGCGTGGCGTCCCGGGTGCACCAGCGTCGCCGGGCGGTGGCGCGCCATTTCGCGCGCGGTCTCGCGGATCAGCTCGGGCGGGATGCCGGTCTCGGGCCAGGCCCACTCGGGCGTGCAGGTGGCGATCTCGGCCTTGAAGTAGTCGAAGCCGAAACCGTGTTGCTGGACGTAGTCCTGGTCGTACAGGTTCTCGGTCACCAGCACGTTCATCCACGCCAGCAGCAGCGCGAGGTCGGTACCGGGCTTCACCGGGAGGTAGTGACGCGCCTTGCTGGCCGCAATGGAGAAGCGCGGGTCGGCGACGATGACCGTGGCGCCCTGCGCGATGGCCTCGGCGAACTCCTGCACCTGCGTGTTGTGCATGTTCTCGCCGAGGTGCGAGCCGATCAGCACCAGGCAGCGTGCATTGGCGATGTCGGTGCGCTCCGGCGAGCCGATGCCCTCGCCGAACGTGAGCTCGAATCCCACGTCGCGCGGCCCGCGGCACTGGGCGAACGAGGGTGCGGCGATGTTCTGGCTGCCGTAGGCCTTGAGCGTGTGCTTGAGGAAGTTGCCGCCGATGCCGTGGCTGAACAGCGCCATCGCCTCGGGACCGTACTGCCCCTTGATCTTCTGCATGCGGTCGGCGACGTAGCCGAGCGCCTCGTCCCAGGTGACTTCGACCCAGGCTTCCTCGCCGCGCTTGCGGTGCCGCAGCAGCGGCGTGCGCAGGCGGTCAGGGTCGAAGTGGGCGCCGACACCGCCCGTGCCGCGCGGGCAGAGCCGGCCGCGCGACAGCGGATCCTCGGGATTGCCGGTGATCTTCCACAGTCGGCCGTCGCGCACGTGGGCGAGCGCGTTGCATTTCCAGAAGCAGATGTCGCACGAGGTCGGGATGACGCGCGTCTCGCCGGCGGCCGGCCGATTCGCCATCGCCTGCAGCCCGCGACCCGTGCCCGCGGCAATTGCCGCCGCGCCCGCGCCGAAGCCGGCGATCTTGAGGAAGCGCCGGCGCGAAATGCGATTCATGAAGCCCCGTCCGCCGTCTATACATTAGAAATGACTAATGAATAGTAGCGGTCCCGGGGTGGTCCGCCGACCCTGTACTACTACCTATGCGCAGGACAACCGGATGCAGGCGGCTCAGTCCGCCACGGCCGGCGGGTCGGGATCCTCGTCCCAGCCGGGCTCCGGCGGCGGCACGCGCGACAGCCATTCCTCGATCAGGCGCACGTGCTCGCGCTCGTCCGCGGCCATCTCGAGCGCCGCGGCACGCACCTCGGCCGGCACACGCGCGGCGGCGAAGCGCTCGAAGAACTCGACGGCGCGGCGCTCGTTGTGCTCGGCGAGCTTGAGCGCGTGCCAGGGCTGCATCAGGTAGTGCAGCTCGCCGTAGTCGGTGGTCTCGGGGCCCTCGGGCGTCTCCCAGCGGAAACCGGCCGCGTCCGGCGCGGACGTCCAGCCCATCTGCGCCGCGATCTGGTCGCGGTGCTTGCCTTCGATGCGCGCGAGCTTGGCGAACAGCTCGGACACCTCGCGGTTGTGGTGCGTCGCCATCAGGTCGGCCAGCTCCGCATAGCGATCGGACGCCTCGACCTCCATGGCCCACGCATACGCCATGAATTCGTCAACCGTGCGCGGCAGGCGTTGCTTCTTCACAGCGTGAACCTCGCTTCGAGTTCGGTCGGCTCGCGCAGGGCGCGCGGACCCCGCGGTGCGAAGGGTGGTCGCTCTCCGGCGTACAGCACGCCGAGGTCGAACCCGGTGTCGCGCAGCATGCGCCGCGCCGCCCGTGGCAGGTCCGACGTGGGCTTGAAGGCGTCGGGCTTCACCAGCTTCTTCCACTCCTTCTGTTCGGGACGGAAGGTGACGCAGGGCGACAGCACCTCGATGAACGAGAAGCCCGGGTGGCGCACCGCCTGCTCGATCAGTTCGGCGAGGCCGTTCGGGTCGCCGGTGAAACCGCGGGCGATGAAGTTCGCGCCAGACGTGAGCGCGATCACCAGCGGCTGGAACTCGCGCAGGCCCGTGCCGTCCGGGGAGAGCTTCGAGTCCCAGTCCGGCTCCGTGGTGGGCGAGGGCTGGCCCTTGGTCATGCCGTACACGCGGTTGTCCATCACGATGTAGGTCATGTCGACGTTGCGGCGGCACGCATGCAGGAAGTGGTTGCCGCCGATCGAGTAACCGTCGCCGTCGCCGCCGGTGACGATCACGGTGAGGTCGGGGCGGGCAACCTTCAGTCCCGTGCCGGCCGCGAGCGCGCGGCCGTGGATGCCGTGGAAGCCATAGCTCGCCATGTAGGCGGGGATGCGCGACGAGCAGCCGATGCCCGAGACCACGGCCACATCCTTCGGTTCGAGGGCCATTTTCGCCATGGCCTTGGCGAGCGCATTCACCACGCCAAAGTCGCCGCAGCCGGGGCACCAGACCGGCTTGACGTCCGACTTGTAGTCGTTGGGCCCGCGCAGCACGGCGGCGCGGACGATCGTCCCGGAGTCGACCTCGTTCATGTGCGGCTCCATTCGACCAGGTGACGGTGGATTTCGCCGGGCGAGAACTGCAGCGCGCCCGGCCGGTGCAGGCTGGTGACGCGGCCCGGCAGGTCGCACTCCGCCCGCAGGTACTTGTAGAGCTGCGCGGAATGGTTCTGCTCGATCACGACAATGCGCGTCACGCCGTCGAGCGCAGCGATCAACTGCGCGACCGGCAGCGGTGCCAGCACGCGCAGCGAGACCAGCCGCGCCGCGACGCCGTCGGCCGCCGCGCGGGCCAGGCCCTCGCGCACCGGGCCCGTGCAGGAGCCGAACGTGATGATGGCGCGGTCAGCCGCCGCATCGCCCTCGATGTCCGCCCAACGCGCGCCGTAGTCGTGGGCCTCGAGCTTGTGCCGTCGCTTGTCGAGCTGCGCGCAGTGATCGGCCGCCTGCGACGAGGGTGTGCCGCGCTCGGCGTGCTCGAGGCCATCCGCCGTGTAGGCGAGTCCCGCCGTGCCAGGGATCGCCATCGGCGACACGCCGTTCGCGGTGATGGCATAGCGCTGGTAGCCGGGCGTGCCCGCGGCAGCCGTCGCACGTCCGCCGTCGCCGGCAATGTCCGGCGGTCGATCCACCACCGCCCGCGCCTGGCCGAGGAACTGGTCCGACAGCACGATCGCCGGCGACTGCAGTGCCTCGGCGAGTTGCACCGCCCACTGCGTCGTGCCGAGGCAGTCCGCGACCGAGTTGCAGGCGAGCACGAGGTGCGGCGCGTCGCCGTGCAGGCCGTGCACCGCGATGTTGAGGTCGCCCTGCTCCGACTTGGTCGGGATGCCGGTCGAGGGACCGACGCGCATCACGTCGACCACCACGATCGGGATCTCGGCAGTCACTGCAAGGCCGAGCGCCTCGACCATCAGCGACAGGCCCGGGCCGGAGGTGGCGGTGAGCGACGGCACGCCGCCATAGGAGCCGCCGATCGCCATGTTGACCGAGGCGAGTTCGTCCTCGGCCTGCAGCAGCGTGCCGCCCACCTGCGCCAGCGCCGGGGCCATCCACTCCAGCAGTTCAGTGGCCGGCGTGATCGGGTAAGCGGCGACGAAGCGCACGCCGCCCTTGATGGCGCCGTAGCCGGCGGCCTCGTTGCCGGTCAGCAGCCAGCGGGCGCGGCGCGTCGGCGGCGGCTCGGCGAGCGGAAAGCGCGTCTCGATGGACGCGGCCGCGGCCCTGTCCGGCAGCCACCGCGGCCAGGCTCGGTGCCAGTGCCGCGGGTCGCTTGCCCAGCGTCTTCTCGACCGCGCGTGGCCACGGCCTCGTCGGGCAGGCCGAGCAGTGCGGCGAGCGCCCCGAGCAGCACCATGTTGGCGCGGCCCTCGGGCACCGACTTCGCGAGCTTCTTGAGCGGCAGCGTCGCGCGTGCCGCGCCACTCTTCACGAAGACCTCGGGTGGCTCGCCCTGGTCCGGGTCGGCGAGGATCAGGCTCGACGGTCCCAGCGGGATCTCGGCGCTGAAGCGCTGCACGTTCTCCCAGTCCACGGCGGCGAGCACGTGGAAGCGGTCCTCCATGCACTCGACGGGCTCACAGGCGATGCGCAGCATGGCGGCTGCCTCGCCGCCGCGGATCTGTGGTCCGGAGGAACGAGTCATGAGCGCGTAGTAGCCGGCGTGCGCTGCGGCCTCGAGCAGCATGTTGCCGGCGGTCATGACGCCTGAGCCGCCGCTGCCGGCAAGCACGACCGATACGCTGCGCGGTAGGGACCCCGCGCCGGGGCTGACAGGATGTGGCATTCGGGTATTGTAGGAACAGCGGGGCTCCGGCGGGCAATGGTCTTGCAGCGGCTTCTACGGCTTGCTCCGCAAGTGGCCCGCCGCAAGCTGCGCGAAGACACAGGGGGAGACCTGCATGAGCGAGAGAAACGCGGTCGAGCCGATGCCTCCGGAAGTGCTCGCGATCCGGGAGTGCGGCTATGTACGTTGGGTGAGCGCCGAGGTTGCGGCGGCGATCCGCGATCGCTTCGCCGCGGACCGGATTCCCGTCAAGGGCATCCGGCACGTGCGCATCTGGGGCCTGCAGGTCGACGACGAACGCGAACTGCCCGGGCACGAGCGTACGACGATCCCCGACGAGGACCTATGGCAGGTCGAACTCGAGGCACTCGATGGTTCGCGCTTCGAGGTGAACTCCGGGATGCTGGTCGCGGCGGGTTGATGAAGTCCGTGCGCCGGGTGGCGCTCTGGCTGCTGGCCCTGGTCGGCTGGCGCAGCGTGCTGGTATGGCCGCCCGAGCCGAGGGGCGTGATCATCGTCTACCCGCACACGTCGAACTGGGATTTCATCATCGGCATGCTGTTCAAGATCGGCCATGGGCTGCCGGCCAACTGGATCGGCAAGGCCGAGATGTTCCCGAAGCCGTTCAAGGGACTGCTCGAGTGGCTGGGTGGCATTCCGCTCGACCGGCGCCGCACCACGGGCTTCCTCGACGCCATGGTGCAGGAATACCGCCGCCGCGACTGGATGTGGGTGGCGATCGCGCCCGAGGGCACGCGCTCGCACTCGGATCACCTCAAGTCCGGCTTCTACCAGATCGCGGTCGCCGCCGGCGTGCCGGTGGCGCTCGGCTACATTGATTACGGCAGCCGCACCGTCGGCATCGACACCTACCTGCACATGACGGGCGACCGCGACGCCGACCTGGAGCGGATCCGCGCCTTTTACGCCACCAAGCGCGGCCGCCACCCGGAGCTCGCCGGCGAGTTGCGCTGGCGCCGCTGATCGTCCGGTTCCGCAATCCGGTTGCGCGGACTACGAATGTCGCTGCGGGGCCGCGGCGCTACGATTTGCGGGCGAGGGCGGGGGAGACGAGGATGGCGGACGCTCGATCACAGGCAGCGGGCACGGCAGGGGCGTCCGACGCGCACCAGTTCGCTTTCATCCTGCATCCATTGACGGTCGACTACCTGGCGAATCATCCGCGCTACGCGTGGACGAGACACCTGCCGCGTCGCTGGGTCGAAGCCGCGGCGGCGCACATGCCCGCGCGGCTCGCCGGCACGGTGCAGGGCGGCCGATCTCCGGCCACTGGCCGGCGCATCGACGGGCTCATCTATGCGCTCGGCGCCACGCCGCGGCAGATGCTGACGCGCCCGCCGGAGTTCACTTACTCGCGGCTCGATGCGGCGGTGCGCGATGCGGCCGAGCACGGCGCGAAGATCGTCGGCCTCGGCGCGTTCACCAAGGTCGTGGGCGATGCCGGCGTCACGGTCGCGAAGCGCGCGCCGATCGCGGTCACCACCGGCAACAGCCTCACCATCTCGGCCACGCTCGAGACGGCGAAACTGACGGCGATCCGCCTCGGCTGGCCGAGCCTGGCGCACGGCAAGGCGATGATCGTCGGCGCCACGGGTGCCATCGGCTCGGTGTTGTCGCGGATGCTGGCGGCCGCGATCAAGGACGTGGTGCTGGTGTCGATCGAGCCGCCGCGGCTCGAGGCGCTGAAGCGCACCATCCTCGAGGAGACGCCGGACTGCAAGGTCGAGACCGACGTCAGCAGCGTGCCCTGGGTGGGGCAGTGCGACCTGATCGTCACCGCAACGTCCGCCTTTGGCCAGCGCGTGCTCGACGTGAGTCAGTGCAAGCCCGGCGCCGTGATCCTCGACGTGGCGCTGCCGCCCGACATCTCGGCCGAGGAGGCCGCGGTCCGCCCCGACGTGCTGGTGGTCGAAAGCGGCGAGGTGCTGATCCCGGGCCCGGTGGATTTCAGCTTCGACATCGGCCTGCCGCCCCACGTCGCCTACGCGTGCCTCGCCGAGGCCGCGTTGCTCGCGATGGAGGAGCGCTTCGAGTGCTTCACGCTCGGCCGCGACGTGGCGCCGGCGCGGGTCAAGGAGATCTACAAGCTGTTCCGCCGCCACGGCTTCCGGATCGCGCCGCTGCGCACGTTCGGCCAGCTGCTCACCGACGAGATGGTGGCCGACAAGCGCGAACGTGCGGAGCGGCTGCTGCGCAACCCGGCGGTGTTTGAGCGAGCCAGGGCCGAAGCGGCGGCGCGGATCGCGCAGATCCCGCCGCGCGCCAAGGGCGTCGCCGGGCTCACCACGCTCAAGGCGTAGCGGTCGGCGGCGCGGACGGCTGGATCGAGGCGCGGTGCGCGCCGATCCGGTACTGCAACTCGAGCAGGAACGAGTCGATGCTCGCGTCGTCGTCCGAGTTGAGCACGTCCTCGTCGATGGTCACGGTCTGCAGGTCGAGGCGCACGTGCCAGGCCTCGCCGAACGTCACGCCGACCCCGACGCCGGCGAGGAAGCCGGTGCCGCTGTCGTTGACCGAGCGCGTCACCACGTCATTGCCGAACGACTGGTCGAGCCGCTGCCGTGCTGGTGCCGTCCCAGAATCCGGCGCCGAGCCGCAGGTACACCTCCCAGCGGTCCGCGAACGGCAGGATGCCGAGCACCGAGACCTCCGTGACCTGCGCGGAGAAGTCGACGCGGTTGTTGTAGTAGTCGTTGAACTCGGGCATGTAGACCAGGTCTTCCTCCCAGCGGAGGGTGCCGGTCTCGAGGTAGTTGGCCTCCAGCGCGACGTAGTCGTGCAGGCGGACCCCCGCGTGCGCCGACCAGCCGAAATTGCCGTCACCCTGCTCGTAGTAGTCGTACTCGCCCCACCAGCAATCGTAGTCGTAGCAGGCGCTGCCCACCTCGACGCTGACGGTCGAGTAGGTGCCGCCGCCGCCGAGGTAGAGCCCGCGCCAGGGTTGCGTGAATCCCTTGCGCGTGCGCAGCGGTGGCCAGCAGGAACAGCGAGACGCAGCCGGCAACGAACCCGCCGGCCGAGGAAGGACGTGCCTTCATGGCGGACCTCTTGCGTCGCGGTCGGCTCGGGGCCGATCACTTTCCTTATAGGCGTCGCCACCCACGCCCTCAATGTGGCTTTCCGGAATCCGCCCCGCCGTTTTCTGCGATCATCACTCACCGGCTTGCGGGCCCGACAGGAAGTTTCTTGACGATGCGTGCATTGCTATTGCTGGCCGCGGCATTGCTCGCCGGCTGCGCCCAGATCCCGGACGGAGTCGAGGCGGTCGGCGGCTTCGATGCCGAACGTTACCTCGGCCGGTGGTACGAGATCGCGCGCCTCGACCATCGCTTCGAGCGCGGCCTCGACAACATCTCCGCCACCTACACGGCGCGCCCCGACGGCGGCATCGACGTGCTGAACCGCGGCTACGACCGCGCCAAGGGCGAGTGGCGGGAGGCGCAGGGCAAGGCACGGTTCGTCGGGCCGCGTGACCGGGCGATGCTCGAGGTGTCGTTCTTCGGCCCGTTCTACGGCGGCTACAACGTCGTCGACCTGGATCCCGACTACCAGTTGGCGCTGGTGGTCGGTCCGTCGCGCGACTACCTCTGGGTGCTGTCGCGCCGGCCTGATCCGCCGCGGGAGGCCGTGGAGCGCGTCGTGCGGCGGGCCGCGGAACTCGGCTTCGATACCAGCGCGCTGATTTTCGTGCAGCACGACCGGTGAGCGTCGCGCTCGTCATCTTCGTCGCCACGCTGGCGGCGAGCCTGCTCGGCCTGTTCGCCGCGCCGAAGATCATCGAGCGCAGCCTGTTCCGGCCGTATTACTTCCTGCGCCGGAAGCAGTACGACACGATCGTCACCAGCGGCTTCGTGCACGCCGACCTGCCGCACCTGATCTTCAACATGATGACGTTCTGGTTCTTCGCCTTCCCGCTGGAGAAGGAGATCGGGCCGGTCCGTTTCGCGTTGCTGTATTTCCTCGGCCTCGTGGTGAGCGACGCCGGCACGTATTTCAAGCACCGCAACGACCCGCAGTACGCCTCGCTCGGCGCCTCGGGGGCGATCTCGGCGGTGCTGTTCGCGGCGATCGTCTATTTCCCGTGGATGAAGCTGTTCATCATCCCGATTCCGCTGCCGATTCCGGCGCCGCTGTTTGCCGTTGCCTACGTGGCGTACTCGTGGTGGTCGGCGCGACAGGCGCGCGGCCGCATCAACCACGACGCACACCTGGGTGGCGCGCTGTTCGGCCTCGTGTTCGTTCTGCTCACCGACCCGGCGGCGTACGGCCGGCTGCTCGGCTGGCTCGGCGGCTGACGGCACTGCAGACTGCGACCAGCGTCAAGGTCGCGCACGCTGTTCCGCCGCCCGCAATCGTCAGCGGCTAAACTGTCGCGCTTGAATCAATCGTCAGGAGGGTGGGGCCATGGGCAGTCGTTTCATCGTGTGGCTGGTGTGTGTTGCGGTGCTGAACCTCGGCTCGCCATTGGTGGCGCAGGCAGGCATCGTCGGTACGCTGCAGGCCGTGGAAGCGAGCTCGCGGGCCGCGGATCTCGCGACCGTCGATGCGGCACTGGCGCGTGACGAGGTTCGGGCGCAGTTCGTCGCGCTCGGCGTGGCACCGGAACAGGTCGAGGCGCGCGTCGCGGCGCTCACGGATGCCGAATTGCGCACGCTGGCCGGGCAGATGGCCGACCTGCCGGCCGGTGGCGACGCGCTGGCGGTCATCGGCATCGTGTTCCTGGTGCTGTTGATCCTCGAGGCGGTCGGCGTCATCGACATCTTCAAGAAGTTCCCGTAGCCGGGATCGAGCGACCGCGCGGATGATGGCCGCGGTCAACGCCCGTGTGGCGGCGGTCGCCGTGGTCGGGTGCGCACTCGCGGGTTGCGCCGCCAGTCCGCCGGTACTGCCGGCATACGTGCAGCCGGACCTGCCGCCGCAAGTCGAACTGGACGGCACGCCATTCTTTGCGCAGCAGCGTTACCAGTGCGGTCCTGCCGCGCTGGCAACGGTGCTCGCGGCCTCCGGCGTCGAGGTCACGGCGGACGAACTGGTGCCCGAGGTGTACCTGCCGGGGCGACGCGGCAGCCTGCAGCCGGAACTGGTCGCAGCCACCCGCAGCCGCGGCCGTGTCCCCTATGTGCTGCCGCCCGAGACGAGTGCGTTGCTCGCGGCCGTCGCGGGTGGCGAGCCGGTGCTGGTGCTGCAGAAGCTCGGTGCGGGGCCGTGGCCCGGCTGGCACTACGCGGTCCTGGTCGGGTACGACGCCTCGCGCGATCTGGTCCTGTTGCGCTCGGGACTCGAGTCCCGCAAGGAAACCAGCGCGTCACACTTCCTCGCCAGCTGGCATCGCGGCGGAGGGTGGGCGCTGGCCACGCTGCAACCCGGCGTCATTCCCCCGCAGGCGGATCTCGAGCGCTACATGACGGCGGCTGCCGGCCTGGAGGCCGCCGGTCGGCCGCACGACGCTGCTCCAGCCTATGAAGCCGCGGCAAGACATTGGCCCGACGCCGCGCTGCCGCGCCTCGCGCTCGCCAACCTCGCCTATGCCGGCGGTGACCTGGTGACGGCGGAGCGCGGTTACCGTGACGCGATCCAGCTGGATCCTGGCAGTGTCGCGGCGCGCAACAATCGCGCCGAGGCGCTGAACCGGATGGGTTGCCCGGTCGCAGCCCGCCGCGAGATCGACGCGGCGCGCGGCCTCGCGGCCGGCGGGCCGCTGGCCCGGGAGGTGGAGGCGACGGCTCGCGAGATTCCCCCGGCGCCGGCGGCCGACCGCGACGGTTGCCCGGCGCACTGAGCCTCGGCACACTCCGCCACCATGACGCTCAAGGATCATGTCGAGCAGGTGTTCCCGGAGTGGCAGCGCTGGTATCCCAGCCTGTTCGACGCCGCGGTCGACCTCGGCATCCTGCGTGCGCGCGTCTGTGATCCATCGTCACTGCTGCTGTCGAACCGGCACGCCGGCGTGCGTGCCGCGGCCGAGCAGGAGCACCGCCGCAAGTGGAGCGCGGAGGAGAACGAGCCGGAGGAGTGAGCCGCGTGGCCGGTGCCTCGTGCGGCTAGACGAGCCGCTCCTCGCGATACAGGCGCAGCACGAACTGTCCGGCGGGGCGTGCCCGGAATTCTTCCACCAGCGAGCGCCACTCGGCGTCGACGTCCTCGATCGACACGCGCCGGCCGGCCAGGCTGCGGCCCGCGTACTCGGCTGGCAGCACGGCCAGCGCCGCGAGGCTGGCGAACGTGAGGTCGACGAACGTCAGCGTCCCGCCCATCAGGTAGCGTCGACCGTCGGCCAGCATGGCGTCCACCCGGGCGAACGTCTCGCGCGTGCGTTCCAGTGCCTTCGCGGCACGCGACGGTGACACACCGAGCATCTGTCGCACGGCGAAGCGCAACACCGGCGCAATCATCTTGAGCAGCGTCCGTTGCCAGGCGGGGATGCGCGTCTCCTCGATGCCCCAGGTGCGCAGCATCAGGTCGCGCCGCTCGAACACGCGCGCGTACACCCAGACACGCACATCGTTGCCGAGCCGCCGGTCGAAGTACTGCTCGAGTTCGAGGGTCGCCGGCGTGGGTTCGAGGAACGCGGTGCGCTCGAACGGCAGGCGGCCGGCGTACTCGCCCCACAGGTAGCGCAGGATGCGCGGCGAATCGCCGATGCGCGTGAGCCCCGGCGGCACCTCGACCATCGGCACGGTGCGGCCGGTGACCAGCACGCCGAGGATCCCCACGTTCGGGATTTCGTCGTAGGGTATGCCGAGCCGGTCGAGGCACCAGCGCACCTTTTCGGTGTAGTGCGAGAACGAAATGGTGTGCAGGCGCAGGCGCGGTTCGGGACTCGCCGCCGCCGAGCGCGTCGCGCGGAGCCGGATCGCCATCCCGGCCAGCGCGAATGCCAGCGCCACGCCGAGCGCGGGCCAGGCGCCCCAGCCGAGTGCCGCGACCAGCACGGGTAGCGCGTACAGCGCGAGCGTGTGCAGGGTGCGTGGGTCGCGGAGGCGCACGGGTCGGGACCTGCCGCGCCGCTCAGCGGCGCGGCGGCATTGCCGCGAACTGCGGCAGGTCGCCCGTGATGTCGAACCAGGGCGCCTTCGAGTCCACGTAGATGTGTCCGTTGGGGATCATTCCCGGATCACTGTCGAGCGATCCCGCCGGCACGCTGACCATGTTGCGCTCGACGCTCACCCGCGGCACTGCCGATCCGCAACGCCTGCAGAACGCCGTGCCGAAGAACTGCGCGCCCGGCAGGGCGTAGTCCTGCACCTGGTCCGCGCCGCGGATCCAGCGGAAGCCCGCGGCCTGGTAGAACACGTTGGCGCAATGCGCGGCACTGCGGCCCTGGCGGCAACGCGAGCAATGACAGTAGTACATGCGCAGCGGCGTGCCGGTGATCTCATAGGCCACGTCGCCGCACAGGCAACTGCCCGCCGTGGTGCCGGCCGGGACGGCGACCGGCTCGCGCGGCGTCGCGGACATGCCGAACTCCGGCGGGTATTCCTCGAACTGCGGCAGCCCGTCCGTGATCGCATGCCAGGCGGCCTTGGAGCCCACGAACATGTGCTTGGTCGGCCGCATGCCGAGGTCGCCTTCGAGGTTGCCCGCCGGGGCGATCACCATGCCAGCCGCTTCCTCGAGCATCGGCGCGACCGAGCCGCAGACGCTGCAGAAGTCGCGGTGTCCCTTCGCCGACGACTGGTAGGTCCGCAGCGTCGAGGTGTCCCCGAGCCAGCGAAAGCCGCTCAACGGTGCCGCGGCCCAGGTCGCGAATGGCGTGCCGTGGTGCTTGCGGCACATGGAGCAGTGGCAGTGCACGACATCGATGAACGGTCCGTCGATCTGGTAGTGCAGAGCTCCACACAGGCAGCGGCCTTCGGTCATGACTGGCTCTCCTCGTGGCCGCGACCGCGGCCTGGTGACGGCATACGGTATTCCGCCAGGGGGCGATGCGCCACCGTCAATCGAAGCTCGCCGCCAAGCCGCGCACCCTGCAGGTTTCCGCAACCTTGTCGCGCAGGATCTGCGCCAGGCGCCGCGCGCCGGGGCCGGCGGCCTCGGCGTCCGCGTACACGAGGTACAGCGTCACGTAGCGCTCCCGTCCCTCGGCGAGCGGCAGTGGCGCGAGCCGCCCCGACGCCAGTTCCTCGCGGATGTTCTCCTCCGGGTACCACGCGAAGCCGAGGCCCATGCAGGCCGCGCGGATCGAGGTGGCCTTGTGCGACACGGTCCAGCGCTTCTCGTTGAGCCAGCCGCCGCTGCGGCTGCGCAGCGCGCCGGAGTCGCGCACCACCAGGTGGCGGTGCTCGCGCAGGTCGTCGAGTGTCAGCGTCGCGACCCAGCTGGTGCAGCGGATGCGCGGGCGCCGCGGCGCACACGAAGCGCACCTGCATCAGCGGATCGCCGAGGAACCCGCCCGGGACGACGCCGCCGATGGCGAGGTCGACGCGGCCCTCGGTGAGCGCTTCCTCGGTGCCTCCAAGAACGGACTCGATCAGCTCGAGGCGGATGTCGGGACGCTCGGCACTGAAGGCCGCGCAGCACTCGAGCAGCAGCCAGGTGGGAAAGATGATGTCCGCCGCGAGACGGATCTCGGGTTCCCAGCCACGCGCCAGGTCGGCGGCGGCGCGCTCGACGCGGCCGGCCTCCTCGAGCAGCGCCTTGCCGCGCCGGTACAGCACCTGGCCGATCGGTGTGAGTGCGGCCTTGCGACCCTGCAGCTCGAACACCTTCACGCCGAGCAGGTCCTCGAGCTTCTTGATGGTGTAGGTGACCGTGGACTGGGTGCGGTGCAGGCGGGAAGAAGCCTGCGCGTAGCCGCCGGCTTCCACGACGGCGGCCAGCGCGCCCCATTGGTCGAGGGTGATTCTTGGCTGGGACATTCATCTATCCAGTAGATTGATTAGCCCGAAAATACCGTCTTTTTAATCTACTGGATAGATGGAGAATGCTCCCCAGTCATCTCACTCCTTTCTTCAGGGGCCCTTCCATGCAGACCGTCCTCCAGTTGACCACCAGCCTGTTCGGCGAGCAGGGGCAGTCATCCCGGCTCGCGACCGAGTTTTCCCAGGCCCTGGCCGAGGCCGGCGGCGGCAAGGTCGTCAAGCGCGACCTGGCGCAGGAGCCGCCGGTGCCGCACCTGACTGCCGAGCGGTTCACGGCGTTCGGCACGCCTGCATCGCAGCGCACACTCGAGCAGCAGCGACTGGTGGCGGAATCGGACGCATTGATCGACGAGCTGCGCCGTGCCGACGTGCTGGTCATCGGCCTGCCGATGTACAACTTCGGCGTGCCGTCGACCCTCAAGGCTTACTTCGACCACGTGGCCCGTGCCGGCGTCACGTTCCGCTACACGGCCGACGGTCCGGTGGGCCTGCTCACCGGCAAGCAGGCCTACGTGTTCGCGACGCGTGGCGGCAAGCATGCCGGCACCGCGACCGATCTGCAGACCGGGTTCGTGCGCCAGTTCCTCGGTTTCATCGGCATCCGCGACGTCGAGTTCATTTACGCTGAAGGCCTCGCGCTCGGCGAGCAGAGCCGGAACGAGGCGCTGGCCGCGGCCGTCGCCCGCATCGGCCAGATTGCCGCGTGAGCCGCTCGCGCGTGGAGGTCGTCGTGAACAGGAAGCTGCAGGCCGTGATCGAGTCCATCGCCGCGTCGGACGGCGCCGGCGTGAAGCTGCGGCGCAGCCTCGGCGCGCGCCCGCAGTTGCGCTTCGACCCGTTCCTGATGCTCGACGAGTTCTTCTCGGACGACCCGAACGACTACCTCGCGGGCTTCCCGGACCATCCGCACCGCGGCTTCGAGACCGTCACCTACATGCTCGACGGCCGCATGCGCCACGAGGACGTGCTCGGCAACCGCGGCGACCTCGGGCCCGGCGACGCGCAGTGGATGACGGCCGGCCACGGCATCATCCATTCCGAGATGCCGCAGCAGGCGGCAGGGCGCATGCGCGGCTTCCAGCTGTGGATCAACCTGCCGGCGCGCGAAAAAATGCGGCCTGCGGCGTGGCGTGACATCCCGTCGCACGACATTCCGACCGTGGCGCTCGAGGGTGGCGGCGAGCTGCGCGTGATTGCCGGCAGCTTTGCGCAGGCCGGCGTCGTGACGGCCGGGCCGGTCGGTGGCCTGTCGACTGAGCCGCTGTACTACGACGTGAGGTTGCCCGCAGGCGCCAGCGTGGACATCCCGACGCCGCACGGCCACAACGCGTTCCTGTACGTGTACGAAGGCGCGGCCTTGGTCGGAGAGGACGCGCGATCGCTGCCCCAACGCGCCGCGGGGCTGCTGACGCCCGGCGACGCGGTGCGCATCGTGGCGGGCGAGGCCGGCGCCAGGCTGCTGTTCCTGGCCGGCAAGCCGATCGGCGAGCCGGTGGTGCAGTACGGACCATTCGTCATGAACTCGGTGGCCGAGATCGAGCAGGCGATCCGCGACTACCAGTCCGGCCGGCTGCTGGCTACTGCCCGGTCTTGAAGCGCGACCAGATGCGGTTTTCCTCGCGGCTCTGCGCCTGCGAGCGCGCACGCAGCGGCTGCAGCCTGCCAAGCAACTCCGGCCCGGGATAGACGCCCGGGTCGCCTCGCAGCCGCGGGTCCACCAGCGGCGTCGCCGCGGCGTTCACGGTCGCGCTGCCGATGAAGTTCGCGTTGCGAGCCGCAATGTCCGGACGCAGCATGAACTCGATGAATGCATGCGCTGCCTGCGGGTGTGGTGCATCGGCCGGTATGGCGAGTGTGTCGAACCAGGCGACAGATCCTTCGCGCGGCACGACGTAGTGGAAGTCCGCCGCCACCCCGGCTTCGACCGCACGCGTGCGGGCAACGTGCACGTTCGTGTTCCATGTCACCAGCAGGCAGATCGATCCCCCGGCAAGGTCGTTGATCTGGCTGCCGGCGTCGACCTTGCGCACGTACGGTCGCATCGCCAGCAGCACTCGCTCGGCCGCCGCGAGCTGTGCCGGCGCCGGCCGGTTGGCATCGAAGCCGAGCGACGCGAGCACCGCAGCGATGACGTCGCTGGGCGAGTCGATCACCGACACGCCACAACCCGCGAGGCGTTGCAGCAGGGCCGGGTCCTGCGCGAGTTGCCAGCTGTCGAGCGGCGCATCGGGCGCAAGCTCGCCGACGCGGGCCGCGTCATAGCCGATTCCAACTGTACCCCACGTGTAGCCCACGGCATGAGCGTTGCCCGGATCGAACTGGGCGATGATCGCCATCAGCCGCGGATCGAGGTTGGCGCGGCCGGGCAGCTGTTGCTGGTCCAGTTCCCGGAACACCCCGGCGGGGACGAGGCGCTCGAGGAAATTGCCGCCGACCACCACCACGTCGTAGCCGGACCCACCGGCCAGCAGCTTGGTCTCGAGCATCTCCTGGCTGTCGTAGGTGTCGTAGTTGACTCGGATGCCGGTCGCTGCGGTGAAGTCCCGGAGTGCGGTGGGGTCGACGTAGTCGGCCCAGTTGTAGACGTTGACGACCGGGGCTGCAGCGCCGTCTGCGGCCGTGCCTGCCGCTGGAGCCGGGAGCTCGCGACCGCAGGCGGCGATGAGAATCACCAGCATCGCGACCAGGCTGCCGTTCACGATCCGAGTGCACAAGACGCTTCCCCCGTCCCAGGCTCGCGTGCGCGCCAAAGTCTACCGGCGCGCCGGTGGTGTCAAGCGTGCACGCCGGCCTGCCGCGCATCCTCGCGCCGATAGAAAACGGCCTTCAACCATTCGGTGGCGGCAACGTACAGCGCGGCGATCGCGAGCAGCGCCAGCACCACGGTGGCCGGCAACGGCGTGAAGCCGAGCGCCCCGGCATGCGGCAGGTACGGGATGACGAACGCCAGGATGCC
The DNA here is from genome assembly GCA_963731105.1 of uncultured Gammaproteobacteria bacterium. Classification (GTDB taxonomy): domain Bacteria; phylum Pseudomonadota; class Gammaproteobacteria; order Steroidobacterales; family Steroidobacteraceae; genus RPQJ01. The sequence goes on along the minus strand of CAVSUM010000001.1, from coordinate 100,458 downwards.
GACCGCAATTGTGCTCCACAGCAGCAGCGCGCCCGGTCGGCTGCGCCACGACGGCCGCCGCGTGCGCACCACGAGGGCGACTGCCAGCTCGGTGAGCAGCGACTCCACGAACCAGCCGGTGCGGAACAGCTCGGCGCCGGCGGCGAACAGCCATAGCAGAACGGCAAACGTGAGCGCGTCGAACAGCGAGCTCAGCAGCCCGAACTCGACCATGAAGCGACGCACGAACGGCATGTCCCAGCGGCGCGGCCGGGCGACGAGCTCCGGGTCGACGGCGTCGTCGGCAATGCCGATCGCGGGCACGTCGGAAAGGAAATTGTTGAGCAGAATCTGGCCCGCGAGCAGCGGCAGGAACGGCAGGAACAGCGAGGCCACCGCCATGCTGATCATGTTGCCGAGGTTGGCGCTGGTGGTGGTCAGGATGTACTTGAGCGTGTTGGCGAACGTGCGCCGCCCCTCGGCAATGCCGCGCAGGATCACGTCGAGGTCGCGCTCGAGCAGGACAAAGTCGGCGGCTTCGCGTGCCACGTCGACCGCACCCTCGACCGAGAGGCTGGTGTCGGCGGCGTGCATGGCCGGTGCGTCGTTGATGCCGTCGCCGAGGAACCCGACCACGTGGCCGGTGCGCCGGAGAGCGCGGATGATGCGCTCTTTCTGGTTGGGGTCGACCTCGACGAACAGGTCGGTGCGCTCCGCTGCGTGCCACAGCGCCTCGTCGTGCAGTTCGTCGAGCTGCGCCCCGCTCAACACGCGCTCGCCCGGCATGCCGACGGCAGCTGCGACGTGCCGGGCCACTGCGCCGGCGTCGCCGGTGATGAGCTTCACCTGCACGCCGAGCTGCGCGAGCCCCCGCAACGCGTCGCCGACACCGAGCTTGGGGCGATCGAGGAAGGTGAGGAAGCCCTCGAAGCGCAGCCCGGCTTCGTCGTCGCGCCCGTAGACCGCCTTCTCGGACAGGCGGCGCGTAGCGACTGCCAGGGTACGGATGCCATGTTCGGCCCACGCGCCGGCACGTGCGCGCAGTTGCAGGCGCCGTGCCTCGTCGAGAGCCGAGCCGTCACGCTGCGTCGTGCAGACGGACAGCACCGGCTCGAGCGCGCCCTTGGTCACGAGCAGCGGTCCCGTCGCGTCGCGCACCACGACGCTCAGGCGCTTGCGTATGAAGTCGTAAGGCACCTCGCCCAGTTTCGCCACCCCGGTCGGCGGCGCCGGGTGGGCCTGTGTGATTGCCTCGTCAAGTGGGTTGTCGAGCCCGGTCTGCAACGCTGCGTTGGTCGCGGCCAGCTCGAGCACCGCTGGTGCCGGCGCTCCCGCTCCGTCCCAGGCTCCGTCGAGCGTGACGACACCTTCGGTGAGCGTGCCAGTCTTGTCGGTGCACAACACGTCCATGCTGCCGAGGTTCTCGATGGCCGGCAGCCGCCGCACCAGCACACCGTGGGCGGCGAGGGCGTGAGCGCCGCGTGCCAGGTTGACGCTCAGGATCGCCGGCAGCAGTTCCGGGCTCAGGCCGACCGCCAGCGCGATCGAGAACAGCAGCGTCTCGACCAGCGGGCGGTCGAGCAGCAGGTTGACCACCAGCACGCTGACCGTCAGCACCGTCATGGCGGCGAGCAGCAGGTGGCCGAACTGGCGGATGCCGCGATCGAACTCGGTTTCCGGCGGTCGCAATTCGAGCCGGTGCGCGATGGCGCCGAACTCCGTCGCCGGTCCGGTGGCGGCGACCAGCAGCCGGGCACTGCCGCTGCGCACGTTGGTGCCGAGGAAGACACTGTTGCCGCGCCGTGCGAGCGGCGCGTCCGCCGGCACCGTGCCCGACTGCTTGCGCACCGGGTAGCTCTCGCCGGTCAGCACGGCCTCGTTGACGAAGAAGTCGGTGGCTTCGAGCAGCAGGCCGTCGGCGGGAACGATGCTGCCGGCCGACAGCAGCACGACGTCGCCCGGCACGACCTCCTGCACCGGCACGGGCTGCCGCGCGCCGTCGCGCAGCACGGCCGCATGGATCTGCACCCGGGCGCGCAGGCGTGCGGCCGCAGTGTTGGCCCGGTACTCGCGGCTGTAGCCGATCCCGGCGCTGGCCAGCACGATCGCGAGGACGATGGATGCGTCGACCCATTCGCCGGTAGCGACCGAGACGGCAGCCGCGAACAGCAGCAACAGCAGCAATGGGCTCTTCAACTGGTTCAACAGCGTGTCTTGCCGGCTGAGCTCGGCGTGTTCGCCAACCGCATTCGGCCCGTATCGTTCGAGTCGCCGGCGTGCCTCGTCCGCGGCCAGGCCCTGCGGCGTGGCACCCAGCTCGCTCGTCGCCTGTTCCGCCGGCATCGTCCACCACGCCGCGGTGGTCGCGCGCGCGGGACCGTGACGCACGGGCGACAGCACGTGGCGAGCGATCGCGAGGCCCGGCAACATCGGCAGCCAGAAGCTCAGCCCGCGGAACAGCAGCGTCGCCGACAGGCTGACCGCCGGCGGGATGCCTGACAGCGTCAGCGCCGACACGGCCGCCGCCTCGAAGGTGCCAAGACCGCCGGGCATGAAGCCGACCGTGCGCAGCAGCGAGGCGAGCATGAAGCTCGCGAACACGGCCCCCGGCCTCGGCGCCACACCCAGCGCGCGGATCAGCACCCACAGGGTGGCGGCGTCCAGCAGGAAGATCGACAACTGCAGTAAGGCGGCGCGCAGCAGTAGTCGCGGATCCCGTGCCAGGTGCGGGTCGGCCTCGCGCAGCAGCTGCAGCGCGTGACCTGCAGCGGGGATGCGCTGCATGGCCTGCAGGCGTGCCCCCGCCGGCCGGCCCGATAGCGTGAGTACCGTCGTTGCCAGCGCGGTGCCAAACAGCAGAAACATTGCCGCGGCCGCGACCACCAGGCTGCTCGCATGTCCGCCGCGCACCAGCACGAGCAGCGCCGCGCCGAGGCACAGCACGTAGGCCGCAAAGTAGCAGCCGACGTCTACCGCGACCGCGGCGACGACTGCCGGCCGCGGTACCCCACGTTGCCCGAGCGACTGCATTACTGCCGCGGTGCCGCTCAATCCCGCGGACGGCAGCGCCTGGTCCACGAACAGCTTCTGCAGGCTGAGCGCAACCGCGTAGCCTAACGGGACCCGCGTGCCCGCCCGGCGCAGCACGATCAGCCAGGTGGCCGATTGCGCGAAGTAGGTTGCCGCCTGCAGTGCCAGCGCAACGAACAGCCATGCCGGCTCGGCCCGCTCGAGGAGCTGCAGGAATGCCTGCTCCTCGGCGACATGCAATACGGCGGCGACGACCGCGCCGAGCATGGCGATGCCGAGCAGCCTGGGCAGCCAGTTTCGGGCGCGAAGGACACTCATGGCTCGGGCTCGCGCGGCCCGTGCCAGCAGGCGCCGCGCGACTACATGCTGCGCCGGCCGTTGGCCGCCGTGCCTAGGTGTTATCCACCGCTGGGCGGCGCCGACGCGGCACGCAAAATAGGTCGCCACCACGGGCAGTGGCACTGCCCGCCGTGCGGTCGGCGTCATGAGTCACAAGCACGAGCAACTGCTGCGCACGATCTTCCACGATCCGATCAGCTGCAACATCCACTGGCGCGAAATCGAGTCGCTGCTGAGCCACGTCGGGGCTGACATCGAGCAGCTGTCGGGTGCCCGCATCCGCGTGAGGCTCAATGGTGCGGAGGGCATCCTGCACCGGCCGCACCACGGCAATACGCTCGACCGCAGCGCCGTGCGGCACCTGCGCGAATACCTGGCGCACGCGCGCATGACGCCTTCGCAATACGGCGAGGCGCACCAGGCACATTAGCAATGCCTGATGGATGCTGCGGCGCAGCGCGTCGCCGCACTTGCGTATGGCAGCGGTTTGCCATGAAATGACCCGGTGTCAGCGCGGACCCGGGGGATGACATGGATCGACGCAAGTTCCTGCTGGGCTCTTCGAGCACCGTCGCGGCCGGCCTGCTGCTGCCGCGCCTGGGTGTTGCCAGCGCCGCAACCGGCGGTCTGCCGGCCGGCACCGTCGCGAGCAGCGCGCTCGACACGCTGCCGGGCAAGCGGCCGCTGATCAGGCGCACTTTCCGCCCACCCAATTTCGAGACGCCGGTCGAGCTGTTCGGCGAGGCATTCACGCCGAACGACGCGTTCTACGTCCGCTGGCACGGCGGCGTACCCGAGCTGGCGCTGGCCGACTGGCGACTGCGCGTCGCGGGCCCTGCGGCGCAGAAGCCGCGCGAATACACGCACGCCGAGCTGCTGCGTCGCTTCAAGCGGCACGAGGTCGCCGCGGTCAATCAGTGTTCCGGCAACCGGCGCGGGCTGTTCGCACCGCACGTGCCCGGCGTGCAGTGGGGCTACGGTGCGATGGGCAACGCGGTTTGGGGCGGGGTGCGCCTCAAGGACGTGCTGGAGGATGCCGGCATCGCGCCGGGCGCGCTCGAGGTGGTTGGCAACGGCGCGGATGCGCCGATGCTCACCGCGCCGGACTTCGTGAAGAGCCTGCCGATGTGGAAGGCGCTCGATCCCGATACGCTGCTCGCATTCGAGATGAATGGCGCGCCACTGTCGGCCTGGAATGGCTTTCCGGCGCGCATCGTCGCGCCCGGCTGGACCGCAACGTACTGGATCAAGGCCGTCGTCGACCTCACCATCAGCGACAAGCCGTTCGACGGCTTCTGGATGAAGACCGCATACCGCGTGCCGAAGGGCATGTTCGGGGCGAGCGGATTCGATTCGCAGGACACCGAGCAGAACTCACCGATCACCGCGATCAAGGTCAACACGCTGATCGTGGGGCCGGCTCCCGGCGCAACGCTGGCGGCCGGCCGGCACGCCGAAGTGATGGGCATCGCCTGGGACGGTGGCTCGGGCATCCGCAGGGTCGAGGTCTCGCTCGACGGCGGGGCGAGTTGGCGCGAGGCAAGACTCGGCCGCGAGCTGGGCCGATATTCCTGGCGGCAGTGGCGCTACGACGTCAAGCCGAAGGCAACCGGCCCGGTGACGGTGCTGGCGCGAGCGGTGGCACGCGACGGCGCGACCCAGCCGGAGACGCTGGTGCACAACCCGGCCGGTTATCATCACAACGTGGTGCAGAGGGCGGACTACCATGTCGCGTAACGTGCGGATTCCGGTCGTGCTGGCGCTGCTGGCGGTCTGCGGCGCGGCGCAGGCCGACGAGTCCACGTCACGCTTGCGCCCGGCGAGGGCCTCGAGCGCGTGCAGTCCTACTGCGCGATCTGCCACAGCCTCGACTACATCGTGATGAACTCGCCGTTCCAGGATCGCGCCGCGTGGGAGAAGACCGTCACCAAGATGGTCAAGGTGATGGGCGCACCCATCACTGCGGAGGACGCGACGGCGATCGTCGCCTACCTCGACCGTCACTACGGCAAGGCGCCCCAGTAGGGGCGTACGGGCACCTGCGCTGGCCCGGCGCCGCTCAGTAGAACAGCTTGATCAGCGACACGCTGATCAGGCCCACCAGCAAGGCGGACACCAAAGCGAGCATCAGTGGCTTGAGCCCGATGCTGCGCAGCCCCTTGATGCTGGTGCCGAGGCCGACCCCTGCCATGGCGATGGCGAGGCAGTAGTTGACGACTTGCTTGGCGACGTTGATGAACGCGTGCCACTGGTCGGGGTCGAGCAGTCCGAACGGCCGTTCGCTCAGGTCGCCGATGGTGCGCAGCAGGCTCATCGCCGCGAAGCCGACCACGAACAGCGGCACCATGGTCCACCACGGCGGTGGCGCCGCGCCGCTCGAGGCCTTGCGGTGGTAGAGGATCGCCATCAGCGGGATCACCACCAGCATCGACAGGTTGCGCAGCAGCTTGGTGACCGTGGCGACGTCGAGTGCCTCGGGCGCGTGGTAGTACTCCTGGTACACCATCGCCGCCCCGGCCACCTGCGAGGTGTCGTGCACGGCCGAGCCGAGGAACAGGCCGGCGGCGAACGGGTCGCCGCCAAAGATCCAGTGGGCGACGAACGGGTAGGCCAGCATCGCGAACAGGCCGAACACCGTGATGCAGGCCACCGCGTAGCTGGTCTCCTCCTCCTTGGCGCCGATGGTGGGTGACACCGCGACGATGGCGGTGTTGCCGCAGATGCTGGTGCCGATCGCAATCAGGCTCGCGAGCCGGTCCGACAGCTGGATGCGTCGGCCGAGGTAGCCGACCAGCAGGATGGCGGCCGGAATGGTCACCAGTACGATGGGCAGCGCCTTGAGCCCGATGCTGCCGACTTCGGCGATGCTGAGCCGCAGGCCGAGCAGCACGATGCCGAGGCGCAGCACGCGCTTGACCGCGAACGAGATCCCTTCCTTGAACGCGGCCGGCAGCTGGAACAGGTTGCCCACCGCAAGCCCAAGCAGGATCGCGACCATGATGCCGCTGACGGACCCGGCGCCGAGGCCGAGCGCCGCCGAGGCGCGGTCGGCGAGGAAGTTGCCAACCACGGCGAGCAGCGCTGCCAGGATCAGCCCGGGAAGGACGTTCATGGATGCCTGCGATCAGCGCTTCCAGCTGTAGCTCACCTCGAGCTCGAACTGCTTCATCTCGAGGTGCACGGTTTGCGAGGGGTCGAAGTTGTTCGGGCCGTCCACCTCGCTGGTCGGCGCGTACATGAACGACAGGTTCAGCTCGTTGCCGCCCGTCATCGTCTTCGTGAAGCCGACCGTGAAGTGGTCCTCGATCACGCCCGGGGCGAGGATGTTGAAGGACATCTGGTCGCTGCCGATTGGCTGGTCGGTGAACGAGTACCCGGCGCGCCAGGTCCACTCGTCGGAGTATTGCCACGAGGCGCCGAACTTGTAGACCGTCATGTCGTCCCAGCCGAAGCCCGGGCCCCGATTGCCGCCGAGGCAGTTCTCGAAGCTGCCGCTGGCCGGTTGAAGATCGGGCAGCTGAACAGGTTCTGGATCGGGTTCGACACCGCGTCGACGTCGCTGTAGCTGATGTCCTGCACGTCGAACATCAGGGTCACGTCCTCGACCGGCCGGAACGCCACGCCGATCGTCCACGTCGACGGCATGTCGAAGGCGCCGCCGCCCGCGAACAGGTCGGAATAGCTGCCGAAGTCCGACATCGACATCTTGGTGGTGTAGGCCGCGGCCAGGCTGAACGCGTCGACGGGCTTCCACATCAGGCCGAGCGTCGCGCCGTAGCCGTACGACATGTCGTGGCCGTTGGCCGACAGGTTCGTCGGCATGGTCGGCTGGCCGGTCGTGAAATAGCTCTCGACGTAGGTCTTGGTGTACGGAGCGAAAGTGCTGACGCCGCGCGCCTCGAAGCGCTGCATGGCGAAGATCGCCGAAGCGCCGACCGAGAACTGGTCGCTCAGCTTGCGCGCGTAGCTCAGGTTGAGGAATCCCTGCATCAGGTCGACGCCCGCGGTATTGCCGCCGAAGGTGCCAGGGAGGGTGACCGCGCCGCCGGGGATGGTGTCCGGATCGAAGCTCGCGGTGCCGCCCACCCATTTGGTGTTCATGCCGCCGCGCGCATAGAAGGCGGCGCCGAGGAAGTCGACGTCGCTCAGGTTCCAGTTCATCGCCACGAACGGGATCGGGAAGAACTCGTTCTCGCTCGAAATGTTGTTCGGGCCGATGGTGAAGGCGCAGTTGGGCGGGCCGCCGGGCGGCATGCAGTTGCCGTTCGCCTGGCTGGCAGAGGTCCGGTAGTCGCGCATCGGGCTGAAGATGCCCAACCCGGCGTCGATCGTTTCCGGCATGGCGGTGAGGCCGGCCGGGTTCGTCGCGAGGATCATCAGTTCCTCGGGATTGGCGCTGCCCGCGCCGGCCTGGCCCTTGCTCTTGGTGCCGGCACCGTGCGTGTAGTAGCCGTTCGTGGCGGAGGCGCTGCCGGCGGCGAGCGCCAGTGCGATGCCCAGGGCGAGAATCGTGCTGTTGCGGAACGTGCTCATGCGGACCCCCAATAGGCCGCTCCCGCGGCGTTAGCAGAAGAAATTAGTTAGTTCTAAATTGTCGGCCCGCGGACACGTCCAGCGCCCTAAGGGCTTGCCACAGCGGCTGCTGTTGCCCGGCGGCAACGGCAGCCGCTGCAGCGGTCATGCCTTGCGCTTGAGGACGAAGCGGTAGACGTTGCCCTCGACCGACTGCTCCACCAGCTCGTGGCCGGTGGTGCGGCTGAAGGCGGCGAAGTCCTTGACCGCGCCCGGGTCGGTGGCCAGCACCTCCAGCGTGCCGCCGGCGGGCAAGGCGGTGAGGGCCTTCTTGGCCTTGAGGATCGGCAGCGGGCAGTTGAGGCCCTTGGCGTCAAGTGTCTGGTCGGCCATGTGGGTTCTCTCAGATGAACAGGTTGATGTCGGACTGGGTGGCGACCTCGATGTAGGTCGCGGCGCCGCCGAGCTCGATGCCGGGGATCATGTCATCCATCGTGTACTCGAACAGGTCCATGGTCATCTGGCAGGCGATCATGCGCACGTCGGACTCGAGTGCCAGCGAGCGCAATTCCTCGAACGTGGCGACGCCCTTCTTCTTCATCATGTCGCGCATCATCGCCGTGGCGCCGGCATCGACGCCCGGGATCATCGACATGACGTTGGGCATGCCCATGTGGGCACCCATCATCGGCATCTTCATGGCCGGGTTGCCGAGCGGCGACATGCGCAGCTTCGGGTCCTTGAGCAGCAGCGTCAGGCCGTAGAACGTGAAGAACAGCGTCACGTTGAGGCCCATGGCCGCCGCGGTCGTGGACAGGATCATCGGCGGGTACGCCCAGTCGAGCGTGCCCTTGGTCACGATGATGGACATGCTCTTGGTGCCGGAGTCGTCGGCCATGGTCGGAACCCCCGTTCGATTGATCGTGCGTTCGGTCGCGGGCGAAATTAGCAGAGAAGTCTTTATTAGCAAAGTCGAATAAATTAGGCTCCCGGCATGCCGGATACGTGTTTCCCGCAGGCACCTCCGCTGCAGTGCAGCAGGCGTGCGCCGTCGCGCGTCGCGGCGCCGCTGTTCATCGCGAGCGAGTTCTGCCGCCGGCCCGGCTTCGGCAGGCAGCATCCGCTGTCGATCCCCCGGGTCTCGGCGGTGCTGGCGCTGTGCGAGCAGCTCGGCTGGCTCGACGACGGCGCGCTACCGCGACAGCCCGGCCGCCAGCGTCGCTGAACTCACGCGGTTCCACGATCCCGACTACGTGGCGGCGCTGCAGCAGCAGTGATGCGGCCGGTCGGGTGGAGCCTGCGATACGCGAGCGGTACGGTTTCGGCAGCTTCGAGAATCCGCTGTTCCCGGGCGTGTTCGAGCGTGCCGCGACGGCGGTCGGCGGCTCCATCCTGGCGGCCGAGCTCGCGCTCGAGGGCCGGGTCGTGTTCCATCCGGCCGGCGGTACGCACCACGGCCGGCGCGACCGCGCGAGTGGCTTCTGCTTTTTCAACGACCCGGTGTTCGCGATTCGGCGCCTGCTCGACGGTGGTGCCGCCCGGGTGCTCTACCTCGACCTCGACGCGCATCACGGCGACGGTGTGCAGGCAGGCCTTCCTCGACGAGCCGCGGGTACGCACCGTCTCGATCCACGAGCGCGGCCGCTGGCCGCACAGCGGCGGCGCGGACGACACGGGTCACGGCTACGCACGCAACCTGCCGGTGCCGGCCGGATTCAACGACAGCGAGCTGGTCCTTCCTGATGGACGAGGTGGTGTTGCCGCTGGCCACGCGGTTCGACCCGGAGGCGGTCGTCGTCACCTGCGGCACCGACGCGCTCGCCGGCGACCCGCTGTCGGCCTTGGCGTTGAGCAACGTCGCGCTGTGGGACGCGGTCGAGCGCGGCATCGGTCCCTCGCTGCCGGCTGTGGTGCTCGGCGGCGGCGGCTACAATCCATGGACGCTGGCGCGCTGCTGGACCGGGCTGTGGGGGCGGTTGAGCCGCCGGCAAGTCCCGATGGAACTGCCGGTAGCCGGCGCAGCTAATCTTGCGCGGCCTGGCCTGCGACCTGGTCGAGGACGAGGACGTGGACCCGGCGTGGCTCAGCACGCTCGCCGATGTGCCACGGCCCGGGCCGGTGCGCGAGGCGGTGAAATCTCTGGCGTCGCAGGGGAGTGCGCTGCATGTCGTGGCTTGAATCCGTCGCCGCCATCGAGGAATACGAGGACGTGGCGCTCGATGCCGCGCTGGTCGCCGAGCTCGAGCGCGCGGCGGCGCGGCAGCCTGCGCGGCCGATCCGTTTCTCGACGCCAACCTTCAAGGATTACGCGAGCACCGAACTCAAGGGTTGCGGCAAGAACAGCTTCCCGTCGTTCTCGATCACCGCCGGCGCCTGCGGCCTCAATTGCGACCACTGTCGCGCCGAGATCCTGAAGCCGATGCTGGCCGCCACCTCGCCGGCGATGCTCGACCAGAAGGTGCGCCACCTGATCGCCACGCAGGACCTGCAGGGCTTCCTGCTGTCGGGCGGCTCGAACAAGCGCAACGAGATTCCCTACGAGCGCTTCTATCCGGTGGTCGAGCAGCTGAAGCGCGACTTCCCGTACCTCAGCATCGCCATCCACACCGCGTTGACCGACGAAGTCGGCGCGCGGGCGATGGAGGCGGCCGGGGTCGACACGGCGATGATGGACGTGATCGGCGCCGACGCGACCATCCGCGAGGTCTATCACCTCGACCGGCCGGTGGCCGACTTCGAAGCCACGCTGGCGGCGCTGACCGCCACGCGCATGAAGGTGAGCCCGCACATCGTCATCGGGCTGCATTACGGGCGGGTGCTGGGCGAGCCGACTGCGCTCGACATCGTCAGCCGCTACCCGGTCGAGGCGCTGGTGCTGGTGGTGGTGATGCCGTTCTATGCGGCGCCGGGACTGTTCGCGGTGCCGGATGCCACCGACGTCGGCCGCATCTTCGGCGAAGCACGTCGCCGGCTGCACGACCGGCAGGTGCTGCTCGGTTGCGCCCGTCCGCCCGGCCTGCACAAGCGCGCAGTGGACGCCTACGCCGTGATGGCCGGGCTCGATGGCATCGCCTTCCCGGCCGACGGCGTCGTGAGCGTCGCCCGCGCCATCGGCCGACCGTTCCACCAGGAGCACGCCTGCTGCTCCATCAAGCTCGGGGCTGCGCCGGTCGCCGCACCGAGCCGTACCTGCGCCGCCTGACGGCGACCGAGCACGAGGGGATCTGCCATGAGTTGCGTGAAGCAGAGCGGCGACGCGGCGAGCGGCCCGCCGGGCCCGGACCTGGCGTTCAACGCCTTCGACGCGATGCAGCCGCGCCTGCCGGAGCCGACGCCCGCGGACGCCCGCAACGGGCGGCGCGTCAAGCAGGCGGCCGTGCCGCCGCAGGGCGTATACCTGCCGAACGACAACGTGCTCACGCCGCAGATGCGCTCGCCCGAGTACGTGCAGATGTCGAACGCCGCGGCCATCACGCTCGGCATCATGCCGGGCAAGATGCACCGCTGCGGCTGCACGCGCTGCCTCAACCTGCTGCTCACCTACCCCGAGGGCTGCCGCGCCAACTGCGCCTACTGCGGCCTGGCGCGGCACCGCGAGGCCGAGCGCGATTACGCGGACCGCAATTTCATCCGCGTCGACTGGCCGGCCGTGCCGATGCGGCAGGTGGTGGACATCGTCGCGCGCGACGGCGAGCGCAGCCCGTTCCACCGCATGTGCATCTCGATGATCACGCATCCGAATTCGGACGCGGACACCGTCGCAGTGCTGAAAGCCTGGACGGCCAGGATCGACCCGGCCGCGATCCCCGTGTCGATCCTGTCGAATCCCACGACCATGGAGCGCTCGGACGTCGCGCGGCTGAAGGACCTCGGCGCCGACATCTTCACCGTGGCACTCGACGCGGCCACGCCCGCGCTGTTCGATCGCACGCGCGGCAAGGGCGTGCAGTCGCCGCACAAGTGGCAGAAGTACTGGGAGATCCTGCTCGACGCACGCGATGTCTTCGGCCCGCAGAAGTTCGGCGCCCACATCATCGTCGGCATGGGCGAGACCGAGCACGAGGTGCTGGCGCTGGTGCAGCAGCTCGTCGACCTCGGCGGGCACAGCCACCTGTTCTCGTTCTTCCCGGAACAAGGTTCGCTGATGGACCACCTGCCGGCGACGCCGCGCGACCAGTGGCGGCGGGTGCAGCTCGCGCGCTACCTGATCGACTACGCTGGCGTGCGCGTCGAGCAGATGACGTTCGACGCCGAGGGCCGCGTCACTGGCTACGGCCTGCCGCCTGCGGAGGTCGAGGACGTGGTGTCCCAGGGCATTGCGTTCCGCACCTCGGGCTGCCCCGGCAAGTTCCGCGACGACGTGTCGGCCTGCGACCGGCCGTACGGCGACTCGCCGCCGAGCAACATCGCGAGCTTCCCGTTCCAGCCGAACAAGAAGGACCTGCAGAAGATCCGCCGCCAGCTGCGCATTCCCGTGGTGCAGGGCTGAGCGCGTGACCGGCCTGTTCCGCGTCGTCGACACGGGCGTGCGCGAGGGGCGGTTCAACATCGCCGTCGACCAGGCGATGATCGAGCTGCACCAGGCGGGACAGATCCCGGACACGTTCCGTTTCATGCGCTTCCCGCCCACGGCGCTGATCGGCCGCCACCAGGCGCTGAGCCAGGAAATCGACGTGCCCTATTGCCGGGAGCACGGCGTCGGCATGGTGCGTCGCATCACCGGCGGCGGGGCCATCTACCTCGACGAGGGACAGCTCGGCTGGGGCCTCGTCTTCCACCGCAGCGCGCTCGGGCCGGGCACGCTGCCGGAACTGGCGCGCGACATCTGCCTCGCGGTGGCGGCCGGCCTGCGGCAGCTCGGCGTCGACGCGCGCTATCGCCCGCGCAACGACATCGAGGTCGAGGGGCGCAAGATCAGCGGCACCGGCGGGTTCTTCGACGGCGACACGCTGATCTACCAGGGCACGGTGCTGGTGGACATGAACCCGGCGGCGATGGTGGCTGCGCTGCGGGTGCCGCGCGCCAAGCTCGAGAAGCGGCAGCTCGACTCGGCGGCACAGCGCGTCGTGACCCTGCGCGAGCTGCTCGGCCCTGCCACGCCCGGCCTGCCCGCGATCCAGCAGGCGCTGCTCGCGGCCTTCGCGGAGCGGTTCGACGTCGCCTGGAGCACCGAAGACCTCGGTGCGGAGGAGGAGGCGCTCGCCTGGCGCCACCACCGCGACGAGATCGGCACCGACGGCTTCGTTGCGTCCATCGACGACCCGGTGCGCGAGCGCGACTTCGCGGCCGGCACGCAGACCGGCCCGGGCGGCACCATCACCAGCTACCTGCGGCTCGAGGGACCCGCGCGCGGCCGCATCGGCCAGGTGCTGATCACCGGCGACTTCTTCGTCGCACCGCCGCGCACGGTGCTCGACCTCGAGGCGGCGTTGCGCGGCGCCTACGTCACGGACGTCGGCCCGATCATCGAGCGCTTCTTCGCCGAGCGCAGCATCGGTGCCTTGTCGGTCGGGCCCGGCGACTTCCGCGCCTCGCTCGAACTCGCGGTCGCGGCTGCCGCCCGCGGATGAAGACCCTGGCGGTCATCCAGCACACGTCGGCCGAGTACCTCGGGCTGATCGAGGACCACCTGGAGGGCCGGCGCATCCGCTTCCGCTACTCGCGGCCGTTCGCGGCCGGCGGGCGCGTGCCGAAGGCCGGCCAGTTGCTCGACGGGCTGGTGCTGCTCGGCGGCGGGCCCTGGGGCAGCGCCGGCGGCCGCAACGTGCCGACCCTGATCGAGGAACTCACGCTCACGAAGGCGGCGCTGCAGAAGGGCCTGCCGAGTCCTCGGGATCGGGCTGGGCGCACAGCTTTTGTCCATCATGGCGGGTGGCGCGGTGGAGCAGACCGACCTCAGGTTCGAGGTCGGGGAGGCAAGACGTGTCGACGCGGACGCGCTCGACGGCTTCCTGCCGGAGCGCTATCCGCTGGTCATCTACGGTCGGGACCGGCCGCTCCCGCCACCGGACGCGCGGATCCTCGCGGTGGACTCGGGCGGCCATCCGGCGCTGTTCCAGGTCGGTGCGAACGCGCTCGGTTTCACCGGGCACCCGGGCGTCAAGGCGGCGATCATCGAGGACCTGATCATGGAATTCGAGGAGGCGCCCGCGGATCCCGGGCCGACGCTGGCGCGCCTGCGCGAGGTGCAGACCGCGCTCGAGGACGCGCTGGTGCCAATCATGACCGGCGTGGTCCGGATCCTGCGGCTGATGGACTGACGGCGGCGAAGGCGACACGTATTGTCAGCGGCGCGCAATTTAATTAGGGTGCGCTAATACATCGCAGCGCGAACTCCGTGCTGCGGCGCACCATCGTCGACGGAGCAAAGCACATGGCCGGCAAGCTGATCATCATCATGGCGAACACCGACCCGCGCAACGGCGAGGAACTCGGCGCGCCGATCTTCCAGGCCACCGTCGCCGCGGCGATGGAGTACGAGGTGGACGTGATCTGCACGGCGACCTCGGGCCGGCTGATGAAGAAGGGCGTCGCGGAGAGCCTGGTGGTCAAGGAAGGCTCGCCCAAGACCGTCTACGACTTCATCAAGGACGCCCACGAGGCGGGCGTGAAGTTCTATTGCTGCTCGCCGAACCTCGACCTGTTCGACATGGGCAAGGACGACCTGATCCCGGAGTGCGCCGGCATCGTCGGCGGCGCGCACCTGATCGAGGAAGTGATGGAGACCGACGCCAAGGTCCTCACGTACTGACTGTTCTGGGCCCAGGCGCGGCCCGGGGGGAAGCATGGAACACGCTGGCACGCGCGTGCAGGAGTTCATCGGCGACCCGGTGTCGGACGCGCCGGCGGTTCCGCGCGAGAAGCTCGAGGCCATTTTCGCCGACATCCAGGCGGACATGCGCTTCGACCACGAGCTGAACGGCTGCCTGAACTGCGGCATCTGCACCGCCACCTGCCCGTCGGCCCACTACTACGACTACAGTCCGCGCGAGATCGTGCAGCTGCTGTGGACCGAGAACCTCGAGGGCATCTACGACTCCATGCAGGAGAAGATCTGGGCCTGCGCCCAGTGCTACACCTGCGCGGCGCGCTGCCCGTTCGGCAATTCCCCCGGCGGGCTCGTGATGCTGATGCGCGAGGTGGCGATCAAGCACGGCATGGAATCGGCGAAGAACGTGCTCCGGCCGTTCAGCCGCGTCATGCTCAAGCTGATCTCGACCGGCAACCAGCTGTCGCCGGACATGATCACCAAGGACGGCTTCCCGGACTGGGGGCCGAACATCTCGAAGGTGGACGCCCCGCTCGCGGTGCTGCGCAAGGCGATCCCGATGCCCACGCTGCACACCACCAAGACCGCCTGGGAAGTGAATCTCAAGACGTCGGTCGAGCTCTACACCATCTGGGAAGAGACCGGCGTGCTCGGCAGCCTGAAGACCATCGACAAGAACCTCCATGACGTCATCGCGACATCATGGACGAGAAGCGCGACGAGCTCGAAGAGTGGCTCGAGGAACAGGAGGAGGACTGACCAATGACGACGGACAACAAGACCCCGGCCCCCGGCGAGCGCTTCACGGGCCACGGCCCGGAGTGGCGTGATGCGAAGTTGAACAGCGACGATGCGCGTGTGGCGACCGTCTGGGTCGAGCAGGTGGTCAACAAGCGCTCGATGCTCACCCAGAAGGACCGCGTCGAGGACGTGCGCGACCTGATGTGGTCGCTCGAGAAGGAGGGCGAGATCGTCGTCCACCGGGTCGGCGACGAACACCAGCCGGTGATGACCAAGACGCTGTATGGCTGGGACAAGAAGATCCCGACCTCGCGGCTGTGGCACCACAAGTCCTGCGGCCAGTGCGGCAACATCCCGGGCTACCCGGCGTCGCTGCTGTGGCTCATGAACCAGCTCGGCACCGAGTACCTCGACGAGACCGACCAGACTTCCTGCACGGCGTGGAACTACCACGGCTCGGGGATCGGCAACATCGAGAGCCTCGCGGCGGTGTTCCTGCGCAACTTCCACCAGGCGTACGTCTCCGCGAAGGCGCAGGGCCTGCCCGAGGGCTACTACTACCCGCTGGTGCACTGCGGCACCTCGTTCGGCAACTACAAGGAAGTGCGCGGTTACCTGCTGCGCTCGGCGAAGCTGCGCGAGAGCGTGAAGAAGATCCTCGGCAAGCTCGGCCGCCTCGTGGACGGCAAGCTGCTGATCCCGGAGGAGGTGGTGCACTACTCGGAGTGGGTGCACGTCATGCGCGCGAAGATCGCCGAGCGGCAGGTCATCGACGCCAGCCACATCCGCTCCACGATCCACCCCGCCTGCCACGTCTACAAGATGGTGCCGGAGGACGTGATCTACGACGACACGGTGCTCGACGGCAACCGCGTCGCGGTCTCGACCGGCATCATGGAGTCGCTCGGCACGCAGGTCATCGACTACAAGACCTGGTACGACTGCTGCGGCTTCGGCTTCCGCCACATCATCTCCGAGCGCGAGTTCACGCGCTCGTTCGCGATCGACCGCAAGCTGCGCGTGGTGCAGGACGAGGCGCGCACCGACGTCATGATCGGCCACGACACCGGCTGCATCACCACGCTCGACAAGAACCAGTGGATCAGCAGGGCCGGCGATCGCCCGGTCGACGTGCCGGTGCTCGCGGACTGCCAGTTCGCGGCGCTGGTGTGCGGCGCGCACCCGTACAAGATCGTCCAGTCCCACTGGCATGCCTCCTCGACCGAGACGCTGATGGAGAAGCTCGGTATCGACTGGCAGGCGAAGAAGGCGGAGTTCGAGGCGTACCTGAAGGAGGTCGCCGCAGGCAAGTTCGAAACCCTCTATGACCCGCGCCGTGCGATCACCTCGGGCCCGGGCTACAAGCGGATCACAGCAACACCATGAGCAAGCCAATCCTGATCGTCGGGGGCGGGCCAGCGGGCCTTTCGGCCGCGCATGCGCTCGCGCGTGTCGGACAACCGAGCGTACTGGTGGAGAAGGCGGACCGCCTCGGCGGCGCGCCCATCCTCTCCGGCTACGCCAAGCTGGTGCCGTCCGGGGAGTGGGCCCGGGACGCGATCGGCGGCATGGTCGACCGGGTCGTCAAGGACCCGCTGGTCGAGGTGCACACCGGCGCGAAAGTGACGTCGTTCGCGGGCAGCCCCGGCGCGTTCGCGGTGCAGGTGTCCGACGGCCGCAGCTTCGAGGCGGGTGCGGCGATCCTCGCCACCGGCTTCACGCACTTCGACTCGGTCAACAAGCCCGAGTGGGGCTTCGGCACCTTCCCGGACGTGGTCACCACCACGCAGGTGGAGCAGATGATCTCGTCGGGCAAGGGCGTGCGCTGTCCGTCGGACGGCCGCAAGCCGAAGCGCGTGGCGATCCTGCTGTGCGTCGGCTCGCGCGACCGCCAGATCGGCCGCGAGTGGTGCTCGAAGATCTGCTGCACGGTCTCCGCCAACATGGCGATGGAGATCCGCGAAGAGCTGCCGGACTGCCACGTCTACATCTACTACATGGACATCCGCACCTTCGGCCTGTACGAGACCAAGTACTACTGGAAGAGCCAGGAAGAGTTCAAGGTCAAGTACATCAAGGCGCGCATCGCCGAGGTCACCTCGGACGGCGAGAAGCTGGTGGTGAAGGGCGAGGACACGCTGGTCAAGCGGCCGATCACGATCCCGTTCGACATGGTGGTGCACGCCATCGGCATGGACCCGAACGTCGAGAATCCGGCGCTCGCCACCACCTTCGGCGTCGAGCTCGAGCGCCACGGCTACGTGGGACGCGGCAACGCCTACGGCAACACGGCCGAGACCTCGCGTCCGGGCGTGTTCGTCGCCGGTGCGGCCACCGGTCCCGAGACCATCGACGACTCGATTGCGCAGGGCGGTGCCGCGGCCCTGGCCGCGCTCGGCTTCATGCAGCCGATGCGCGCGAGCGCCTGACGGCCAGCCGATGTTCGGACGGGCGCAAAAGGCGAGCGTGCCGGCGTGCCGGATCGCCCGCGGCTGGACCTGAGCGGGCCGCGGCTGCGGCGTGCACTCGAGGCCCTGGTCGCGGGCGCCGACACGCACGGCGGCATCGAGCGCTACATGGACGCGCTCAAGCTCAAGTCGGCGGTGTTCCGCGAGGCGCTGGCCGCCGACGGCGCCGGGCCGCGGCGCCTCGACGTCGAAGCGATCCGTCCGCTGTGCGCGTTCATGCCGACCGTGCGCCGACGCATCGTGCCGTGGCTCGAGGAGCCGTCGTACACGTCGCTGCGCCGCGCGCTCGAGGAGCTGCTCGAGCCGACCAGCGACACCTCCGGCACCGACGAGCGCATCGCACGTTTCTGCGCCGCCTTCCCGCAGGACGATCGCCACCGCTGGACCCGCGACCTCGCGGCCGAGCTGCTGCACAACCTCGACCCGGAGCGCTATCCGCTGATGACGCGCTGGGTGTGGGATCGCGAGGCCAACACCGGCGTGCTGCGCGAGATCTGGTACGGGCCCGACGTCGACCACGTGACGATCGCGGCGGGCGACGACTATGCGACCTTCCTGGTGCTGCGCGAGGAGATCGCGCAGTTCCTGTCCACCAACGGCGTGTTCCGCGACGTGGTGCAGATGGTCGACATGGTCTGCGCGCAGGTCTATGCCGAGTACATCTGCGAGCAGGGCGGCAGCTACCTGCGCGCCGATTTCTCCGCGCCCGAGGATTCCATGCAGCACACCCGCCGCCTGCTCGGGCTCGACGGCGTCCGCGCCGCGGACGGGCGGGCGCGTTTCGCGGCCATCGACGGCGAGGCCCGCGAGGCCTACACCGGCGTGGCTCCCCGACACCGGGATTGACGAGGCCAGGCAATGCCCATCCATGAAGTATCGCTGATCCGCCCCGAGAACCTGCAGACGCACGACCAGCTGGTGGTGGACGGCGTGGACGTCTCCGGTCACTGGAGCACGTTCATCAAGTCGCGGGCGATCACCGACTACAACGAGGCCATGCAGGACGAGATCGCGGCGCTGCCGGGCGGCGAGCACGTGCACCGCTGCTGGCAATGCGGCTCGTGCACCAACTCGTGCACGGTCAACGCCATCAACCCGGAGTTCAACCCGCGCTACTGGATCTACCTGATCCGGCTGGGGATGGAGTCCGAGATCCTGCGCGACAAGGAAATCATCTGGCAGTGCGTGTCGTGCAACAAGTGCACCTACGCCTGCCCGCGCGACGTGGTGCCCGAGGGCGTGATGAAGGCGCTGTCGCACTGGATGGAGCTCAAGGGCCACGTGCCGAAGTCGCCGTCGATGGTGTTCGACGAGGTGTTCTCCGAGCAGGTGTTCCAGCGCGGCAAGATCGAGGAAGGGCGCGTGATGCAGCGCTTCTTCAAGCGCACCGGGCAGGACCTCAGGCAGCCGTGGCTGATCGAGATGGTGAAGCGCATGCTGCGCCACCTGCCGGTCACGATGCTCACCAAGCTCGGGCTCGCCACCGTCGTGGCGCCGAGCACCAGCGGCTGGTCGGGTGCCCGCGCCGCGATCGAGGAATACGTGCACGAGCAGGAACACAAGCGGCGCCGGGCCCTCGGGCTCGACGGCCTGATCGCAGCGGCGCAGCGCGATGCGGAGCCGGCGGCCGCCGGGCAGGGGGCGAAGTCATGAGCGAGACACGGGCCAAGTACCAGAAGGTCGCCTACTACCCGGGCTGCGCGCTCGAGGGCACGGCGCATTCCTACAATCGCTCGACCACGGCGGTCGGCAAGGCGCTCGGCCTCGACCTCGTCGAGGTGAAGAACTGGAACTGCTGCGGCGCGATGGAAGTGAAGAACATCGACCCGAAGCTGCAGACCTACCTCTCGTCGCGCGTCATGTCGATCGCGGCGAGCGAGATGCAGATGGACGTGGTGATGGCGCCGTGCAACGGCTGCTACCACAACCTGAAGAAGGCCGAGTACGACCTCGCGCACGACCCCACGAGCGCCGAGGTGGTGGACAAGCTGTCGAAGAAGGCCGGCCATGCCACCTACCAGGCGGGCCAGGTCGAGACCATCCACGCGCTCGACTGGATCAAGCATGGCATCGGGGAGGAAGGCCTGAAGAAGCGGCTGCGCGGCTCGCTCAAGGGCCTCAAGGTCGCCAACTATTACGGCTGCATGTACACGCGGCCGCGCCACATCTTCCCGGAGAAGGACCAGGGGCCGGGCAGCGAGTCCACCTCGAAGCCGCACTACATGGACGACCTGCTGGCGGTGGCCGGCGCGGTCAACGTCGAGTTTCCGCTCAAGACGGCCTGCTGCGGCGGTGCGCACACGCTCTCCGACAGCGACACCTCGACCAAGCTCGTGCTCAACATCCTGCGCGCGGCCGAGGCGGCCGGCGCCGAGGTGATCGCCACCGAGTGCCCGACCTGCCACTCCGGCCTCGAGATGCACCAGGTGCGCGCCGAGAAGAAGTTCGGCCAGGCCACCACGGTGAAGATCGTGTACTTCACGCAGCTGCTCGGCCTCGCGCTCGGCCTTGTCGCCGAAGCAGGTCGGCGTGCACGAGAACATCTCGGACTCGCTCGCGTTCTTCAAGGAGAAGGGGATCGCGTGAGACCGCTCGCCGTCATCGAGCAGCGTCTCGAGGCGCTTGCGGCGCAACCCGCGCCGGGCGCTGAAGCCGCGCCGGAGCTGCTGTCGCTCGGCGAGGACGTGCTCGAGCATTGGGTGCTTGCACGCGGCCTCGAGCCCACGCGCGATGCACGCGAGGGCTTCCGCCTGCTCGCGCTGCACCGCCAGGGCTGCACCGACGAGCCGAGCTTCAACGCCTGCCGCGAAACCTGTCGCGAGCTGGCTTATCATTACAACCTGGTCACCCTGGAGCCGCAGCACCCCGATACCGGGCAGCGCCTGCGCATGATGACCCTGGTCGCCAATCACCTGTTCCTGTTCGTGGCCGGCAAGCTGCAGGTCCGCGAGCTCGGCGATTTCTGCTGTGCTTCGCGTCCGCTGCGGCAGGATGCCGCGCCGCCCGATCCCGCCTGAGGAGATTTCCGATGCCCACCGTGAAGGGTTGCAACCTGCCCGACGACCTGCTGTACGACGTCGAGAACCAGATCTGGTTCAAGGAGCTCGGCGACGGCACGGTGCGCGTCGGCATGACTTCGATCGCCACGGCGATGGCGGGCAAGCTGGTGGCGTTCACGCCGAAGAGCGTCGGCAAGGAAGTGAAGGCCGGCAAGTCGTGCGCGACCGTCGAGTCCGGCAAGTGGGTCGGCCCGGCCAAGGTCGCGGCCGGCGGCGAAGTGGTCGCGGTCAACGAGGCAGTGGTCGCCACGCCGAGCCTCGTCAACGACGACCCGTACGGCAACGGCTGGCTGATCGTGCTCAAGCCCGAGGCCTGGGACAGCGTCAAGCCCGCGCTGGTGCCCGGTGCGCAGGTCGCGGGGCCGTACGAGGCGAAGATGACTGCGGACGGGTTCGCCGGCTGCGCGTGAGTGGCCGCTGACGCCGTGCCGGCCGGCATGCGAGTGCTGGTGATCGGCGTCGGTAACCCCCTGATGTCCGATGACGGCGTGGGCCAGCGCCTGCTCGAGGCATTGGCCGCACGCCTGCCCGCGCTCGACGACGTCGAGTACCTCGACGCCGGCACCCTCGGCTTCCTGCTGCTGCCGCGCATCGAGCAGGCCGACGCACTGCTGGTGCTGGACGCGGCGCAGCTCGACGCCGCGCCCGGCACGGTAGCGCGTGCTCGAAGGTGCGACGCTCGACGAGTTCCTGCGTGCACCGCGCTGCAGCGTGCACGAACTGGGCCTGCGCGACCTGCTCGATGCGGCCCGCCTCACCGACTCGCTGCCTGCGCGACGCGCGCTGGTCGGAGTGCAGCCGCGGCGGGTCGGCATCGGTGATGCGCTGTCGCCAGCCGTTGCGGCCGCGATTCCGGCGGCGGCCGATGCCGCGCGTGCCGTGCTCGAGGCCTGGTCCGCACCCGCAGCCCGCTGAGGCCGGCAGGGCGCAGGCTGCTGCGGCAGCTACGTACAGCAGCCTTTTCTAATGTATTGCAGTCTGGCGCCGGATTTTCCGGAGGGCTCTGCATGTCCTCGCCGACCGTCGCCGACTTCCTGCGCTCGCGTGGCGTCACGCGGCGCGACTTCCTGAACTTCTGCGCCTCGACCACGGCGCTGCTCGGCCTGCCGGCCTCCATGGCGCCGCGCGTCGCCGCGGCACTCGGCCAGGCGCGCCGTCCCTCGGTGATCTGGCTGCCGTTCCAGGAGTGCACCGGCTGCACCGAGTCGATCACCCGGGCGCACGGCGCCACGCTCGAGAGCCTGATCTTCGAGGCGATTTCGCTCGACTACCAGCACACGCTGCAGGCAGCCGCGGGCGACGCGGCCGAGCGTGCCCGCACGCAGGCGATGAAGGACCACTGGGGCAAGTACCTGCTGATCGTCGACGGCTCGATCCCGACCGGCAATCCCGGCTACGGCACGATCGCGGGCCACGACAACCTGAGCATGCTGAAGGAGACGGCCGAGGGTGCCGCGGCCATCATCGCGCTCGGCACCTGCGCGGCCTACGGCGGGATCCCCGGTGCCGCGCCGAACCCGACCGGCGCCGTGCCGGTCGGCGACGTCATCAAGGACAAGCCGATCGTCAACGTGCCCGGCTGCCCGCCAATTCCGGTGGTGATCACCGGTGTGCTGGTGCAGTACCTCACCTTCGGCAAGCTGCCCGAACTCGACGCGCTCGGCCGGCCGCGGTCGTTCTACGGCCAGACGATCCACGACCGCTGCTACCGCCGCCCGTTCTACGAGCGCGGACAGTTCGCCGAGAGCTTCGACGACGAAGGCGCGCGGCGCCGGCTGGTGCCTGTACAAGCTCGGCTGCAAGGGGCCCACCACCTACAACGCCTGCGCCACGGTCAAGTGGAACAACGGCACGAGCTTCCCCATCGAGGCCGGGCACGGCTGCATCGGCTGCTCGCAACCCGGCTTCTGGGACCAGGGCGGCTTCTACCAGCCGTTGTCCGTCGGCAACTGGGGCAACCCCCGCACCGTCGGTACCGCGGTCGCGATCGGTACGGCGCTCGGCGTCGCGTCGGCCGCGCTGGCCCGCCGGCGCCAGCGGGATGCAGAGGAGGCCGCCAAATGAGCCTGCTCGACTTTGCGCGCGGACCCGCGCTGCAGTGGTCCGTGTTCGTGTTCATCGTCGGCGTGCTGTGGCGGCTGTTCGGCGTGCTGCTGCTGCGCTCGAAGCAGGACCTCTCCGAGCCACGCAACCGCGCGGCGTGGAAGGGCCTGCGGCTGATCGCGCTGCGCTCGTGGCCGCGGCGCGAGTTCCTCGAGGGCACCGCGTTCGGCGAGGTGATGGGCTACGCGTTCCACGTCGGCTTCCTGGTCACGCTGTTCTTCTTCGCGCCGCACGTGGTGTTCTTCGCCGACGTCGCGCGCGGGCTGATCGGCACCGACCTGCGCGGGCTGATCGGCGTCGGCTGGCCGACCTTGCCGAACGGCCTCATCACGCTGCTCGCTGCGGTGTCGGTCGCGGCGCTGCTGGCGTTGCTGGTGCATCGCCTGGTCAACCCGGTGAAGCGGCTGATCTCGAATTTCGACGACTACTTCAGCTGGTTCGTGACCATCGCGCCGCTGGTGACCGGCCTGCTGGCGTTCTCGCACCTCGCCGGCTGGCCGTACGAGCGCCTGTTCGCGCTGCACCTGTTGTCGGTCGAGCTGCTGCTGGTCTGGTTCCCGTTCGGCAAGCTGATGCACGCTTTCACGATCTTCGCCGCCCGCGGCACCACCGGCATGATCTTCGAACGCAAGGGGGCCTCGCTGTGACCGCTCCCACCGCCCACACCCGCAAGCCCGAGCCGCTCGACTTCGACCAGCCGCGCGTCTCGATCGCCAAGCCCGAGTACCGCTTCGACATGCAGGGCGAGATGCCCGAGGCCGAGCGTGTCGAGCGGGCGATGAAGAGCTTCGTCAAGGACTTCGGTCGCACCGCCGCGATCTACATGGAGTCGTGCATACACTGCGGCATGTGCGCCGAGGCCTGCCATTTCTACGAGGTCACCAAGGACCCGAAGTACACGCCGATCTGGAAGCTCGAGCCGTTCAAGCAGGCCTACAAGCGCGAGTACGGGCCGTTCGCGGTCGTTTACCGCGCGCTCAACCTCAAGCCGAAGGTCACGGTCGAGCAGCTGCAGCAGTGGCAGCAGCTGATCTACGACTCGTGCACGGTGTGCGGCCGCTGCTCGCTGATCTGCCCGATGGGCATCGACATCGCCGCACTGGTCTCGCAGGCCCGGCACGGCATGTACAACGCCGGCCTGATCCCGCACGAGTTGTGGGCGGTCACCGAGCGCGCCCGGCTCGAGGGCAGCCCGCTCGGCGCCACGCCCAAGGTGTTCAAGGACCGCATCGAGTGGCTCGCCGACGACCACGAGGTCGAGATCCCGGTCGACGCGCCGAATGCCGACGTGATGTGCGCCATGTCGTCGATCGAGATCATGAAGTACCCCGACTCGGTGGTCGCGACGGCGCGGATCATGAACCACCTCGGCCTGAGCTGGACGTTCCGGCTCGACGGCTACGAGGCGACCAACTTCGGCCTGCTGTCCGGCAACTCGGCGGCGCAGAAGCAGCTCACGATGAAGCTGATCGACGCCGCCGTGGCCTGCGGCGCGAAGACGGTGATCCTGCCCGAGTGCGGCCACGCCTACACCGCGCTGCGCTGGATGGGCGCCAACATGTACGGCGAGCCGCTGCCGTTCCGCGTGCTGCACATCGCCGAGTTCCTGGCCGAGCAGGTGCGCGAGGGCAAGCTGCGGCTGAAGAAGGTGGCGAAGAGCGCCACCTTCCACGACCCGTGCCAGGTGGTGCGCCGCGGCGGCGCAATCGAGGCGCCGCGCGAGGTGCTGAAGGCGCTCGGCGTCGAGCTGCGGGAGATGTACCCGTCGAAGGGCACGGCCTGGTGCTGTGGCGGCGGCGGCGGCGTGGTCGCCAATCACCGCGCGGACGACCTGCGCTACAAGACCTTCAAGATCAAGATGGAGCAGGTCGAGCAGACCGGGGCGGAGCTGCCGGTCACGACCTGCGCCAACTGCCGCCAGACGTTCGACGACGGCCAGGCGCACTTCAAGTGGGACCGCAAGATGCACAGCCTGCTGGAGCTGGTGGCCGACAACCTGCTCGGGGATGACCAATGAGCGCCGCCACGCCGCGGGTCGTCGTCGACCCGATCACCCGCATCGAGGGTCACCTGCGCATCGAGGCTGCGACCGACGCCGAGGGTCGCATCACCGAGGCCTACAGCGCCGGCACCATGGTGCGCGGGCTCGAGATCATCCTGCGCGGCCGCGACCCGCGCGACGCCTGGGCGTTCGCGCAGCGCATCTGCGGCGTGTGCACGCTGGTGCACGGCATCGCCTCGGTGCGCGCCGTGGAAGACGCGCTGCACTACGAGATCCCGCCGAACGCCAACCTGGTGCGCAACCTGATGATCGGCGCGCAGTACGTGCACGACCACGTGATGCACTTCTACCACCTGCACGCACTCGACTGGGTCGACGTGGTTTCGGCACTCAGTGCGGACCCCGCGGCCACCAGCACGCTGGCACAGTCGCTTTCCGGCTACGCGCGCTCCTCGCCCGGCTATTTCGCCGACGTGCAGCAGCGGGTCAAGACGCTGGTCGAGAGCGGCCAGCTCGGCATCTTCGCCGGCGCCTACTGGGGCCACCCGGCCTACAAGCTCCCGCCCGAAGCCAACCTGATGGCCGTCGCGCACTACCTCGACGCGCTCGCCTGGCAGCGCGACGTCGCGACGCTGCACGCGATCTTCGGCGGCAAGAACCCGCACCCGCATTTCGTGGTGGGCGGCGCGCCGAACCCGATCGACCTCGAGTCCGACTCGGCGATCAACGCCAAGCGCCTGTCGCAGGTGCAGGACATCATCGTGCGCATGCGCCAGTTCGTCGACGAGGTGTACCTGCCCGACACGCTCGCGATCGCCGGTTTCTACAAGGACTGGGCCACGCAGGGCGAGGGGCTCGGCAACTTCCTCTGCTTCGGCGACTTCCCGGCCAAATCGATCTTCGACACCGCGAGCTTCATGGTGCCGCGCGGCGCGATCCTCGGCCGCGACCTGTCGCACATCGAGCCGGTGGACCTCGCCGACCCGGCGCAGATCCAGGAGTTCGTGAGCCACGCCTGGTACGACTACGCCGCGGGCAACGAGCAGGGGCTGCATCCGTACGACGGCGAGACGAAGCTCAACTACACCGGGCCGAAGCCGCCGTACACGCAGCTCGACGTCGAGCAGGGGTACTCCTGGCTCAAGTCACCGCGCTGGCGCGGCAAGGCAATGGAGGTGGGGCCGCTGGCGCGCATGCTGATGCTGGTGGCGACGGGCCACGCGCAGGCCAAAGAACTGGTCGACTACACGCTCAAGACGCTGGACCTGCCACTCGAGGCCCTGTATTCGACGCTCGGCCGCACCGCCGCGCGCACCCTCGAGACCAAGATCTTCGCCGACGCCATGCAGGGCTGGTACGACCAGCTGGTGGCGAACATCAAGGCGGGCGACACGCGGACTTTCAACGGCGAGCTCTGGGAGCCCGGCACCTGGCCGGCGCACGCGCGCGGCGCAGGCTTCATGGAGGCGCCGCGCGGCGCGCTCGGCCACTGGATCGTCATCGAGCACGGCAAGATCGCCAACTACCAGGCGGTGGTGCCGAGCACCTGGAATGCCGGCCCGCGCGACGCGACCGGACAGGCGGGGGCCTACGAGGCGGCACTCGCCGGGCACAGGCTGCACGACCCCGCACAGCCGATCGAGATCCTGCGCACCATCCACAGCTTCGACCCGTGCATCGCCTGTGCGGTGCACGTTGCCGGGCCCGGCGGGCAGCGCATCAGCGTACGCGTAAGGTAGACTTCGCAACCACGATGACGACCAAGAAAGCGAAGGCGCGCGCCAAGTCCGCGCCCGTGCCCCGGCTGGCGGTGACGCCGCAGGGGCTCAAGCAACTCGAGCGCAACGCCCACAAGGCGAGCGACCTGCTCGGCGCGATGGCCAACACCTCGCGGCTGATGATCCTGTGCCGGCTCGCCGACGGCGAGAAGTCGGTGAGCGAGCTGCAGCCGACGATCGGCCTGAGCCAGTCGGCGCTGTCGCAGCACCTCGCCGTATTGCGGCGCCGCCAGCTGGTGCGCACCCGCCGCGACGGGCAGTCCATCTACTACTCGCTGGCGAGCGGCCAGGCGGCGTCGGTCATCAACACGCTGCACGAGCAGTTCTGCGGCCGCCGCTGAGCGTCACGCCACGCCGAGCGTGGCGAGCTTCGCGATGTCGCGCGGGCCGATGTCCATCGCGCGGCCGAAGCCCGCGACCAGCAGTCCCTGCCGGAACTCGAGCCGGTGCAGCGTGAAGTCGCGCAGCCGGAACGTGATGCGGCTGTCGGGGAAACGCGCCAGGTAGAGCTCGCGGCCGGCCGTCCATTGCGCGCCCTCGCGCTCGAGCGGGTGCACGTCGCACTCGAACGACGCGCGCTTGATCTGCAGCGGATCCTTGTCGGGGCCGTCCTGCTCGTGCAGCAGCACGGCGGCGCGGGCGCCGGCGCCGAGTCCGGCACTGTGCTTCGACAGCTTCGAGGCATGGATCAGCACGCCGGCGTAGTCGGGCAACGGCACGAACGGCAGCAGCCCGGCGAACGGCGCGCCGTCGACCAGCACCGCCAGCGACAGGACGCGCTCGCCGTCGAGCAGGGTGCGAATCAGCCGCGCGGTGGACTTGAGCATGCCGTGATCCCTCGCTGGAGTGCAGGGCCGGGAGCATACCGCCGTTCGGTGCGGGCGACTGCGGCATCGGCGTATGTCGCTGCGGCAACTGCGGAATCCCGGCAATGCAGCTGGACCGTAACCTCGCGTCACGGCCGCCGTCCGGTACGGCCGACAGGAAGTCCGATGAGCACCAGAATCCAGCTGATGAGTGGCCTCGTGTGCGTGGTGATGGCGGCGGCGTTCGCGACGCCACTGCAAGCCGCCGACCTCGAGGCCGGGCGCAAGACCTTCGAGGAGGTCTGCGCCGCGTGCCACGGGCCGGCCGGGCGGCCCGACCCGAACGACCCGGTCGTCAAGGCGCTCGACCCGCAGCCCGCGGATCTCTCCGATCCGCTGTTCAACAGCCGTGAACCGGCCGAGGACTGGCAGATCGTCGTGACGCACGGCGGGCCTGCGCTCGGGCTGTCGGCGGTGATGCCGGCGCAGGCGGGCGCGCTCAAGGCGGACGAGATCGCCAACGTCGTCGCCTACGCCAAGACGCTGGCGCCGGGCAGCGCCGAGTATCCGCCGGGCGAGATGAATTTCTTCCTGCCGGTGCGCACCAAGAAGGCCTTCCCCGAAGACGAGATCGTGCTCAAGGGCCGCCTGACCGACGTCGAGGAGGGCGACAATCCCTGGCGCACGGTGCTCGAGATCGAGAAGCGCTTCGGCAAGCGCTCGATGGGCGTGCTCGAGGTCGTGTACGAGGACGACGGCACGGACGGCGAGGTGACGATGGTCGAGGCGGGCGCCAAGACCGTGCTGCACTGGGACCTCGAGCGGCGCTCGATCCTGTCGGGCGCGCTGATCTACGCGTTGGCCACCGAAGACGGCGCGTCCGACGAGGTGATCCCGTACCTCGCCTATGGCAAGCAACTCACCGAGCGCAGCACGTTCCAGTCGAGCGCGCGCGTGATCGTGCCGGTCGACGACACCGGCGACGGCGAGGTGGAACTCGCCGGCATCGTCCACTACGTGTGGACGCCGCAGCGCCGGGCCGTATTCCCCGGGCTCGAGCTGACGGCGACGATGCCCTTCGACTCGGGCGACGACGCCGCGGTGCAGTGGACGGTGTTGCCGCAGGTGCGCATCGCGCTCACGCGCGGTGGCCACGTCGCGCTGAACGTCGGCGTCGAGATTCCGTTGAGCGACCAGTCCTACGAGACGCGCTACCACGCCGTGCTGCTGTGGGACTTCGCCGACGGCAGCTTCTTCAAGGGCTGGCAGTAGGCGCGGCCGGCGGCGGCAGGTGCCGCCGCAGGAAGTCGAGCTGGTCGGCCACGCTGCGCTCGAAGTGCGCGCCGAAGTACGGCTCGAAGTGGCCGATCTCGTAGCGCCGTGCCTCGGCCAGCGTGCCGAGCCGCGCGATCACCTGCTCGGCGGCGGACGCGGGCGCCACGCTGTCGTGCGTGCACACCTGGACCAGCACCGGGCAGCGCACCCGCGCCGCATGGCGCACCGGCCGATACAGGCCCGCGGTGAGCGCGATGCGCGCCGCGACCTCCAGGCGGAACCCGGGTGGCGTGAGCGCCCGATAGCCGGCGTCGGCGTCCGGACTGGTCATCATCGCCAGGCTGCCGGGTGGGCCCACGATCGACAGGTAGTGCCTGCGGCCGAACGCCGCTCCGGCCACGTCGCGCAACCCCGCGCGCGTCAGGCGCAGTAGCTGCCCCAGCCCCGCGTACTCCAGGATGTTCCGTACCGCTGCCAGTCCGTCCATCATCGGGCACTGGCACACCGCCGCCGCAATGCCCGGTACGGTTGCCGCGGTCACCAGCGCGTGGCCGCCGGCGAACGACGTGCCCCACACGGCGATGCGCTGCGGATCCACGCCCTGCAAGGCGCTGGCGAAGCCCACCGCGGCCGCGTAGTCCTGCAGCTGCCGGTGCACCGAGAGCAGCTGGCGCGGCTCGCCGTCGCTCGCGCCAAAGTGCCGGTAGTCGAACAACAGCACGTGCATGCCGGCAGCCGCGAAGCGTTCCGCATACGGCTCGAGCGACGCGTCGCGGGTCGCGCCGAAGCCGTGCGCCATCACCACGCAGGGGCGAGCCGTGCCGTCGCCTGCCGTGTCGGGGGTGTAGTGCCAGGCCCGGCAGGTGGTGCCCTGGCTGCCGAACTCTGCGTCGCTGCGGGACATCGACCGGTCAGGACATCGGCCGCACGCCGAACAGCCACGCGTGTGCCCACACGACGAACACTGCGTACAGCGCGAGCCCGCCGACGATCGCGATGATGTCGTTGCGCGGCGACCCCGTCGCTGCCTGCGCGACCGCGGGCCGCTTGCCGGCGGAAATCCGGTCCAGCACCGCCCAGGCGAGGAAGCCGCCGAACAGCAGCACGTCGGCCAGCATGCCGTTCACCAGCAGGTGCGCCAGCGCCCAGGCCTTGACGGCCGCGAGCATCGGGTGCTTCACCGCCGCCTTGATGCGGCCGGGCAGGTAGGCGGCGAGCAGCAACGGAAACACCGGCAGCATCACCAGCATCGCCACGTGCCGCAGCCAGAACGGCGGCTGGTAGAGCACCACCGGGTCGAGTCGCGCGGCGCCGTAGCCGATGACGATCAGCACGAAGCCGGCGATCGACACCAGCGAGTAGCGCATCTTCCACGAGGGCACGCCGATGCGCGCGATCAGCTGCTCGCGCCAGCGCGGCGCGAAGATCGCGATCGAGTGCACGCCGAGGAAGATGGCGAGGCCGGCGAGGAGCTTGAGCATGGCGATGGAGTTCCGAAGTGGCGGGCGAAGAGTCTAACGGCCCTGCGGCGCCGGGGCACTGATCCAGCTGCGCACGATGTCGTGCCACCGCTTCAGCAGGTCCGCGGCGAAATCGGAGAACACGCGCACCTTGGGCGACTGGTGACCGGCCGACGGGTACACCAGCGAGATCGGCGGCCCCGGCAGCACGAAGTCATTGAGGATCAGCTTCAGTTCGCCGCGACCGACGTACTCGGCGACCATCAGGTCGGCCGTGTGCGCGATGCCGAGGCCCGCCGTGGCCGCGATGATCGGTGCCTCGGCCGCGTTGAACTGCATGGCGAAGTGCAGCTTGAGCCGTCGCGGCGTGTAGGGCGCGGGGTAGATCCACTCCGGCGATCCGCCGCCAGGCGGCGTCAGCCCCAGCAGGCGGTGCTGCGGCAGGTCGTCCGGCGTCTGCGGTTCGCCGTGATCCGCAAGGTAGGTCGGCGAGGCGCAGGTGACGACGTTGACCTGGGCCACGCGCCGCGCCACCAGCCCGGACTGCTGCAGGCCGCCGACCCGCACCGCGACGTCCACGCGCTCCGCGACCAGGTCGACGATGCGGTCGTTGAGGCGGATGTCGAGGTCGATCGCCGGGTAGCGACGGGTGAAGTCGGGCAGGGCTGGCAGCAGCAGGTAGCGGCCGAACGCGACCGGCACGTCCACCCGCAGCAGTCCCTGTGGCTTGGAGCGCGAGCCGCGCAGGGTCTCCTCGGCATCCTGGACTTCGTCCAGGATGCGGCGGCAGCGGCGCAGGAAGTCGGCACCCTCGGCGGTCAGGCTGACGCGGCGCGTGGTGCGGTTGAGCAGGCGGACCCCGAAGTGCTTCTCGAGTGCCGCGACGTGTCCGCTGGCCGCGGCCCGGGAAATGTCCAGCTCGTCAGCCGCCTGCCCGAACGAGCCGCGCTCGGCGACCCGGGTGAACACGCGCATGGCCAGCAGCTGGTCCATGGGGCGATTGTTCCGCTGTAGCGAACGGGACGCAAGAATTATCAGACCAGCTGGAACAATCGACCCGCCGCCGACCTCCAGGCGCTGTGCGAATGACTCTTAACGTATTGTTTTATATAATAAAAACACGCACAGCTCAAAACCGTGAACCAGGGATCGGTAATTCGCTGCGTCGCAGCAATCGAAGGCGTAGAATGCCGCCCGTGCACTAACTGAAGAGGCGGACCCCGGCGGGGCCGTCCATGTGGCGCCCCCCGGAACAGGCCTCGCTAGAGCCTCGGAGGAGGAAACATGTTCACGCACGAAACCGGTTACACCCAGGCACTTGCTGGCCGCACTCACCGTCGTGGTGGTCGTTGCCTTTGTTGCGCTAGCGCACGCCTACAGCAGCGTCCAGGTCTTCGGCTGACCCCACGGGCGGCGGCCCCGCCGCCGCGGCGTCCAGGATCCCGAACGCCCCGGCGTGCAGGCTGTGGACGTAGAGCCGTCCGTCCCACTCCGTGACGCCGCTGGTCTCCGCGATCCTGCCGGCCGGGTCCTGCAGGTCGGCCAGCACCAGCCCGTCCTCGTCGAACGCGATGACGTGGCCGTAGGCCGGCGGTACCGGCCACAGCGACTTCGGCAGCCGCAGCGTCACGGCCCGTAGCCACGGCCGCCCTGCCAACTGGTCGATGACCGCGCTGCGCGGCTTGGTCAGGCCGGTCCACAATCGTCCGTTGGCACTGCGGGTCAGGTTGTCCGGGAAGCCCGGCAGATTGTCGGCGATCACCCTGGCCCGCGCATCGCCCGCCGGCGCCAATGCTCCGACGTCGAGGCCGCGCGCCGCCGCGTCCACTTTCCAGAGTCGGTAGCTGCCGGTCTCGGCGATGAACAGGTGCCGGCCGTCGCCCGACAGCGCGACGCCGTTCGGGAAGCACATGCCGCCGATCACCAGCGACGTGCTGCGACTGGCCGGATCGTACGCCAGCACGCGCCCGGTACAGGAGTGCTCGAGGATGTCGAGCACCGACGCGTCGAAGGTGCCGAGCTCGCGGGGCGAGAAGCGACGCGTGGCATCCGTGAAATACATGACGCCGTCGCCAGCGATCACCACCGCATCGGCGTAGCGGATCGGGTCGCCGTCGAACTGGTCGGCGAGCACGGTGACGGTGCCGTCGCTGCCGATTTCGAGCAGGCCCCTGATCGCATCTGCGACGACCAGCCGGCCGTCGGCCGTGAAATCGAAGCCGAGCGGCCGGCCGCCGGTGTTCACCACCACTTGCTGTGCCGAGCCGTCGGGATTCATGCGCAGCACGTCGCCGGACAGCACTGCGGTATACAGCTTGCCGTCGGGTCCGATGTCGATGTGCTCGGGGCCGATTCCGGGCGCCACCGACACGACCTGCGCCGCGGACAGGCGCTGGTTGGCGGCGTGCGGTCCGGCATAGCCCGTGAAGGCCGGCGCCCGCCACGCCACGGGGTCGGCCGGGACCGGCCACAGCGCGAGGTAGGCGAGCAGGACGACGAGCAGTACGCCCGCCACGCGCAGCAGTCGGCGCATGCGAATCCCCTTAGGCCGCGGCGCGGCGCTGACTAATTCAGGTGCAGGATGGTACGCGCCTCGGCCGGGCTCGCAATCTCCCGCCCGGACTCGCGCGCGATGCGCACGATCGCATCGATCAGCGCGCCGTTGCTGGTCGCCTTGCTGCCGTCGGGCAGGTAGAAAGTGTCTTCCAGCCCGGTGCGCAGGTTGCCGCCCAGCTCGGCCGTGCGCCGGTGCAGCGGCCAGATCTCCGCGCGTCCGATCGCCGTCACTTGCCAGGTCGCGTCGGGCGCGAGCAGCCGGGCGAGGATCGGCAGCAGTTCCGGGTCGGCCGGCATGCCGGACTCCACACCCATCACGAAGTTGTAGTCGAGGTGGCCGCGGTACAGGCCGGTGCGCGCGTACATCTCCACGGTGCGGACGATGCCGGTGTCGAAGCACTCGAACTCAGGCAGCGCGCCGGTTTCGGCCATCACGTCGAGGAAGGCCTGGACCTTCTCGACCGGGTTGTCGAACAGCATCGGGCGCCACGCCCAGCTGCCGTCGCTCTTCACCTTCAGGTAGTTGAGCGAGCCCGCGTTGCACGCCGCGATCTCCGGACGAATCGCGCGAATGCAGGCAGCGGGGCCCGAGATGTCCGCGCCCACCACGCCGGTCGACTGGTTGAAGATCACCCCCGGGCAGGCCTCACGGATCGCCTGCGCAATCTCGCTCGCCACGGCGGGCTCCCAGGTCGGCAGGTGGCCGAGCCCCGGCGCCTGCTGCCGGAAATGCACATGCATGACCGAAGCGCCGGCATCGAACGCGGCCCGTGCCTCGCGCGCCATCTGCTCGGGCGTGACCGGCACGTTGTGCTGCGCCGGGTTGGTGAGCACGCCGGTGAGCGCACAGGTAACGACCGTCTTCGACATCACGCACCTCGCTGGTAGCGCATCAGCACCTGCCCGGGCGCGACCTGCTGCCCGGCGGCGATCTCCACGACTTCGATACGGCCCGCCTTGGGCGCACGCAGCTCGTGCTCCATCTTCATGGCCTCGAGCGTGCACAACCGCTGCCCCGCGGCGACGTCCGCGCCGGCGGCCACGGCCACTTCCAGCACGCGACCGTTGATGGCGGCGCGCACGTCGTCGGCCTGCGCGGCGAGTTCGGCAGCGCTGCGCCGTGCCGTGCGGCGCAGGCAGTCGAACGCGAAGTCGCCGCGGCGAGTGTGCAGCCAGAGCGTCGCGCCGTCCCACGCGTACCGATAGGCGAGCGCCGTGCCCTGCAGTTCCACCTGCCCGTCGGTGCGCGGCGGCACCGGGCTGCCGCGCAGCTCGACGCTGCCGTTCGCGGACTCGAGGGTCGCGCCGCCGGGCACGAGGCGTGCGTGGCCGCTGCGCTCGGTCTCGCCCTGTTCCGCGAGCGACTGCGGTGCCTGCCAGCGCAGCCGCCACGGCGCGGGCAGCGGCCGCCCGCTGGTCCAGTAGCGGAAATCGTCGGCGCCGACGCCATTGCTCTCCGCCGCCGTCGCCACCGACAGCCAGGCGGCGAGATGCCAGGTGGCGTCGTCCGGCGCGTCGGCCCGGTCCGTGCCGGCCGGGAAATGCCGACCGATGAACGCGGTGGACACCGTCGCACCGTCCGCGAAGGCCGGATGGCGCAGCACGCGCGCCAGGAATGCGCGGTTCGACGGCACGCCGAGCAGCACCGTGCGGTCGAGCGCCAGCGCCAGCCGGTCGAGCGCCTCGGCGCGCGTGGCACCGTGCGCAATCACCTTGCCGAGCATCGAGTCGTAGTGCGGGCTCACGGTCATGCCGGTGGCGAGCGCGTGGTCGCAGCGCGCCAGCGGCTCCGGGCGCCAGTCGAGCACCGTGCCGCTGCGTGGCAGGAAGTCGTCCGCCGGTTCCTCGGCGCACAGCCGCACCTCCACCGCATGCCCGCCGATGTGCACATCCTGTTGCCCGAACGGCAGCGGCTCGCCGCGCGCCACGCGCAACTGCAGTTCGACGAGGTCCAGTCCGGTGACCAGCTCGGTCACCGGGTGCTCCACCTGCAGGCGCGTGTTCATCTCCATGAAGTAGAAGTGGCCTGCCGGGTCGAGCAGGAACTCGACCGTGCCCGCGCCCACGTAGCCGATCTCGCGCGCCACCGCAGTCGCCGCCTGGCCCATGCGCTCGCGCAGCACCGGATCGACGGCCGGCGAGGGCGCTTCCTCGACGATCTTCTGGTGGCGGCGCTGCACCGAGCAGTCGCGTTCGCCGAGGTGGACGACGTGGCCGTGCGCATCGGCGAACACCTGGATCTCGACATGCCGCGGCTCGACCACCGCTCGCTCGAGGATCAGGCGGCCGTCGCCGAACGCCTTCGCGGCCTCGGAGGCGGCGCTGGCCAGCGCGGCGGGCAGGTCCTCGGCACGCTCGACGCGGCGCATGCCGCGGCCGCCGCCGCCGGCAGACGCCTTGACCATGATCGGGAAACCGATGCGCTGCGCCTCGGCGAGCAGCCGGTCGGCGCCTGGTCCTCGCCGTCGTAACCCGGTACCACCGGGATGCCCGCGGCGGCCATGCGGATGCGGGCACGCGCCTTGTCGCCCATGGCTTCGATCGCGGCCGCCGGCGGGCCGACGAAGATCAACCCCGCGTCGGCGACGGCACTCGCGAAGCTCGCGTTCTCGGACAGGAAGCCGTAGCCCGGGTGGATCGCCTGCGCGCCGCTGGCACGTGCCGCAGCGATGATCTTGTCGATCACGAGGTACGACTCGGCCGGCAGGTTGCCGCCGATCGGCACGTGCTCGTCGCAGGCCGCGACGAACGGCTGGCCGCGGTCGGCGTCGGAGCAGACGGCGATGGTGGCGATGCCCATCCGCCGTGCCGTCCGCGCAATGCGCACGGCGATCTCGCCGCGGTTCGCGATCAGCAGTCGGTTCAGCGTCTTCACGGGAAATCCGGCAGTGGCGGCAGGGGTGCGGACCAGGCCGGCGCACGACGCGCGACGGTCGCGGCAATGCCCTCGCGCGCGGCACCGTGGCGCAGCAGGCCCGCGAACTCG
Source organism: uncultured Gammaproteobacteria bacterium (assembly GCA_963731105.1). Lineage (GTDB taxonomy): Bacteria > Pseudomonadota > Gammaproteobacteria > Steroidobacterales > Steroidobacteraceae > RPQJ01. The sequence continues at coordinate 64,595 of CAVSUM010000001.1, read as the reverse complement.
AGTGCCGCGGCATCGAGCGCGACCGGCAGACGGGCTCTCCTGCGCGTGGTTGACGATCCGCCGGGTCGCCCGGAGTGCGGCAGGCTCGCCGGCGGCGAGCAGCCTGAGGTCCGCCTCGAGCGCGCCGCGCAAACTGGCGGTGGGCACGACGACGTCGGCCAGGCCCGCCTCGCGGGCCGCGGGAGCCTTCAGCCGCGCACCCGCGAGCATCAACCAGCGTGCGCGCCGCGCACCGGTGCGGCGGATCACGAACGGCGCGATCTGCGCGGGCGCCACGCCGAGCGTCACCTCGGGCATGGCGAACGTCGCGTCCTCCGCGGCAATCACGCGGTCGCAGGCCGCGGCGAGGCCGCAGCCGCCACCCATGGCGCTGCCGCTGACCACGGCGATGGTGGTGACCGGCAATGCCGCGACGCGCTCGAGCAGCGCGCCGAACTGGCGGTTGTAGTGCGCGATTGGGTCCTCGGCCTGGCCGGGCGTGGTCTGCATCAGCTCGAGGAAGCGACCGAAATCGGCACCGGCGCAGAAGTGGCCGCCGGCGCCCGACAGCACCAGTGCCCGCGCATCGAGGTCCGCTGCCACGCGGTCCAGCAGCCCGTTGAGCGCGGCCACCAGCTCGTCCGACAACGCATTGCGCTTCTCGGGGCGGTTCAGGCGTGCGAACCAGAAGCCCGGGTGCTGCTCGACGAGCAGCACGGCGCTCGACCCGGTGGCGTCGGTCATGGCGGCGGCTCCGTCAGGCGCGGGGCAGGATGCCCATCAGCTTGCAGATGATGCCGAGCATGATCTCGTCGGCACCGCCGCCGATCGAGGCGAGGCGGCCGTCGCGGTACAGCCGTGACACCTGGTTGTCCCAGGTGTAGCCCATGCCGCCCCAGTACTGCAGGCACTTGTCGGCGACCTCGCGGGTGAGGCGCCCGGCCTTCAGCTTGGCCATCGAGGCGAGCTGCGTCACGTCCTTGCCGGACACGTACAGCTCGGTGGCGCGATACACCAGCGCGCGCAGCGACTCGATCTCGGTCGACAGCTCGGCGAGCGTGAAGTGCACCACCTGGTTGTCGATCACCGGCCGGCCGAAGGTCTTGCGGCTGCGCGTGTACTCGATGGTGTCGCGCACGGCGTTGTCGAGCCCCCGCAGCACATTGGCCGCGCCCCACAGCCGCTCCTCCTGGAACTGGATCATCTGGTACATGAAGCCGAGGCCTTCCTGGCCGATCAGGTGGCGCTGCGGCACGCGCACGTCGTCGAAGTGGATCAGCGCCGTGTCGGACGAGTGCATGCCGATCTTGTGGATCTTGCGTTCGACCGACACGCCGCGGGTCTTCATCGGCACGATGATCAGCGACTTGTTCTTGTGCGGGCTGCCTTCGCCGGTGATCGCGAGGCAGCACATCCAGTCGGCCTGCGTGCCGCTGGTGATCCACATCTTGCCGCCGTTGATCACGTAGTCGCCGCCGTCCTTGCGCGCCGTGGTGCGGATCGAGGCCACGTCGGAGCCGGCGCCCGGCTCGGAGACGCCGACGCACACCACGTGGTCGCCGGAGATCGCGGGCACCAGGAACTCGCGGCGCAGCTCGTCGGAGCCGAAGCGGGCCAGCGCCGGCGTGGCCATGTCGGTCTGCACGCCGATCGCCATCGGCACGCCGCCGCAGCGCGTGTTGCCGAGCGCCTCGGCCATCACCACCGAGTAGCTGTAGTCGAGTGCGGCGCCGCCGTAGGCCTCGGGCTTGGTGAGGCCGAGCAGGCCGAGGTCGCCGAGCTTCTTGAACACCTCGTGCGCGGGGAAGATGCCGGCTTCCTCCCATTCGTCCACGTGCGGGTTGAGCTCGTTCTCGACGAAGCGCTCGACGGTGCGCTTCAGTTCCTCGTGTTCCTGCGTGAACTGCATGGGATTCTCCGGTTCAGGGGCGGGCCACGCCGAAGTCGAGCGGCCGCAGGGCCACCCGGTCGGCGCGACGGAAGAGGGACAGCACCAGCCCGAGCACGCGGCGCGTGTCGCGCGGGTCGATGACGCCGTCGTCGAGCAGGCGGCCCGACGTGTAGAAGGCCGAGGTCTGCCGGTCGAAGGTCGCGTTGATCACCGCGCGCAGGCCCTCGATCTGCGCCCGGTCCGGCTCGAGGCCGCGGGCGCGCGCCGAATCCTCCATGACGATCGCCATCGTGGTCGCGGCCTGCTCCGCGCCCATCACCGAGGTGCGCGAGTTCGGCCAGGCGAACAGGAAGCGAGGCGAGAAGCCGCGCCCGCACATGCCGTAGTTGCCTGCGCCGAACGACGAGCCGCAGTGCAGCGTCACCTGCGGCACCGAGGCGCAGGCCACCGCCTGGATCATCTTCGAGCCGTGCTTGATCATGCCGCCGCGCTCGGACTCGGTGCCGACGATGTAGCCGGTGGTGTTCTGCAGGTACAGCAGCGGGATGCCGCTCTGGCAGCACGCCTGGATGAAGTGCGTCGCCTTGGTGGCGCCGGCGGGGTCGAGCGGGCCATTGTTGGTGAGTATGCCGACCGGCATGCCGTGCACGTCGGCATGCACGCACACGGTGGCCGGCCCGTAGGCGGCCTTGAACTCCAGCAGCTCCGAGCCGTCGACCAGCCGCGCGATCACCTCGCGCATGTCGACGGGCTTGCGGCCGTCGCGCGGCATGATGCCGAGCAGGTCGTCGGCCGGGTACAGCGGCGCGCGGCCTGCGGGCAGCGGTGCCTCGAAGCGCTGCCAGCCGAGGTGCGCCACGAGCTCGCGCAGGATGCGGATGCCGTCGGCATCGTCGTCGGCCACGTATTCGGCGAGCCCGGAGACCGCGGCGTGCATGGCAGCGCCGCCGAGGTCTTCCTCGGTGGCGATCTCGCCGGTGGCGGCTTTCAGCAGCGGCGGGCCGGCGAGGAACGCGCGGGCGCGGTTGCGCACCATCACCACGTAGTCGGACATGCCCGGCATGTAGGCACCGCCGGCGGTGGCGCTGCCGTGCACCAGCGTCAGCACCGGCAGGCCCGCGGCCGAGAGGCGCGCGAGCCGGCAATAGTGCGAGCCGCCGTTGACGAAGTCCTCGACCCGGTAGCGGGTGAGGTTCGCGCCCGCCGACTCGACCAGGTGGACGAACGGCAGGCGATTCTCGAGCGCGATCTGCTGCGCACGCTGGAACTTGTCGAGTCCCATGTGCTGCAGCGCGCCGGCCTCGATGCCGGAGTCGTCGACCACCACCATGCAGGTGGTGCCGGCGATGCGGCCGACGCCGGCGATGCAGCCGCCGCCGGCCACGGACTTGGCCGGATCGTTGACGTCGAGCAGGAAGCCGGCGAGTGTCGACAGCTGCAGGAACGGTGCGCCGGCGTCGAGCAGCAGCGCCACGCGCTCGCGCGGCAGCAGCTGGCCGCGCTTCGCGAAGCGCGGCGCGGACTTTGCCGAGGTGGCCTCGGTGCGCGCCTCGATCGCGCGCAACTGCTCGATCAGCGCGAGCTGGTGTGCCCGGTTGTCCGCGAACGCCTCGCTGTCGGCGGCGAATGCCGTGGTGAAGACCGGCACGGTCAGTCCTCCAGCACGCGCGGCTTGCGGCTGCGGTGGAAGCCGTCGAACTGCGGTGCCGGCTTGCCACCGGACATCATCCAGTGGCGACGTGCATTGGGTGCCGCGCCGTCGATGCGCAGGCAGGCGCCCGAGACGAACGCCGCGGCCTCCGACAGCAGGAACACGATGGCGGCCGAGACCTCGGCCTCGGTGCCGAGCCGGGCGGCGGGCACGTGTTTCGCGAGGCCCTGGATCAGCGGCTTCATCGCGGCCGGGTAGCTGTCCATGCCGCTCGAGGCGATCCAGCCCGGCGCCACGGCGTTGACGCGCACCGGGGCCCATTCGCAGGCCGCGGTCTCGGTGAAGTTGAGCATGCCGGCGCGCGCCGCGCCGCTGTGGCCCATGCCCGGCATGCCGTGCCACATGTCGGCCAGCATGTTGACGATCGCGCCACCGTGCGTGCGCAGGCACTGCGTGTAGCACTCGCGGGCCATCAGGAAGCCGCCGGTGAGGTTGTTGGCGATGACCGCCTGCCAGCCTTTGGCCGAGATGCCATCGAGCGCGGCGGGAAACTGGCCGCCCGCGTTGTTGACCAGGCCGTGGATGCGACCGCGCGCGACGAGGATGCCGGTCACGGCGGCCTTCACAGCCTCCTCGTCACGGATGTCGCAGGCGCAACAGCTTGCCTCGCCGCCGTCCTCGCGGATCTCGGTCGCGACCGCTTCGAGCTTGGCGAGCGTGCGCCCGACCAGCACGACGTGCGCGCCGAGCGCGGCCAGCTCGTGGGCGGTGCAGCGGCCGATGCCGCTGCCGCCACCGGTGACGACGATGACCTGGCCGGCGAACAGGCCGGGACGGAACACGCTGCGGTAATTCATGGGGGTGCAGTCTAAATCAAGCGCTTGCTTGAATATACCCCGGCGCCTAGCATGGCGCCATGGACGAACTGCGTTTGAACCCGGTCTATTACACGGCCGAACATCTCGCGCTGCGCGAGTCGGTGCGCCGCTTCGTGGCGGCGGAGATCACCCCGCACGTCGCGGCCTGGGACGAGGCGGGCGGCTTCCCGCGCGAACTGTACGCGCGCGCGGCGGACGTCGGCCTGCTCGGGCTCGGCTTCCCGGAGGAGTACGGCGGCCTGCCCGGCGTGGACTACTTCCACCGGCTGGTGGCCAGCCTCGAGCTGGCCCAGGCGGGCTCGGGCGGCGTCGTGGCGTCGCTGATGTCGCACACCATCGGCTCGCCGCCGGTCGCGGCACTCGGCAGCGCCGAGCTCAAGCAGCGCGTGCTGCCGGAAGTGCTGGCCGGCCGGCGCATCGCGGCGCTGGCGATCACCGAACCTTCCGGTGGTTCGGACGTCGCCGCGCTGCGCACTACGGCGGTCCGCGACGGCGACCATTACGTGCTGCACGGCGAGAAGACCTTCATCACTTCGGGCATGCGCGCCGATTACCTCACGGTCGCGGCACGCACCGACCCGACGGCGCGCGGGGCGCGCGGCCTGTCGCTGCTGCTGGTCGAGGGCGACACGCCGGGACTCACCCGCACGCCGCTGGCCAAGATGGGCTGGTGGGCCTCGGACACCGCCCACCTGCACTTCGACGGCTGCCGCGTGCCGGCCGCCAACCTGATCGGCCCGGAGAACTCCGGTTTCCTCGCGATCATGCTCAACTTCAACGCCGAGCGTTTCGCGCTGGCGGCCAGTGCGGTCGGCTTCGCCTGGGTCTGCTACCAGGAGGCGCTCGGCTGGGCGCGCGAGCGCCATACCTTCGGCAAGCGCCTCGCCGACCACCAGGTGGTGCGCCACCGGCTGGTGGACATGCTGAGCCGCATCGAGACGGCGCGCGCGCTGCTCGAGGAGACCGCGTGGCGGCTCGACCACAGTCCGCCCGGCGACCCGGCGCTGATCGCCTCGATCTGCATGCTGAAGAACGTCGCGACGCGCACCATGCAGTTCTGCGCCGACGGCGCCGTGCAGACGCTGGGCGGCATGGGCTACATGCGCGGCACGATGTCGGAGCGCATCTACCGCGAGGTCAAGGTCAACATGATCGGCGGCGGCGCCGAGGAGATCATGAAGGACCTGGCGGCGCGCCAGCTCGGGTTGTGAGCCGCCGTCCGGAGGACGCCGGGCGGCGGGCGCAGCTGGTGCGCGAGTCGGCACGGCTGTTCCGCGAAAAGGGCTACGACGCCACCTCGGTGCGCGACATCGCCGCGGCCACCGGGCTGCAGTCCGGCAGCTGGGTGTACCACTTCCGCACCAAGCAGGACATCCTCGCCGCGGTGATGGAGGAGGGGCTGCAGCAGGCGCTCGAGCGCATCGAGGCGATCGCCCGCGAGCAGCTGGCGCCGCGCGAGCACTTCCGTGCGCTGCTGCGCACCCACCTCGATACGCTGCTCGGCCCCGGGCAGGACTTCATCCCGGTGCTGCTCTACGAGTGGCGTTCGCTCGAGTCGCAGCAGCGCCCGCGGGTGGTCGCGCTGCAGAAGCGCTACGAGGCCGTATGGGAAGAGGTGATCACCCAGTTGCAGCGCAGCGGCGACTGGGCGCTGCCGACCCGCGTCGACCGGCTGCTGATGTTCGGCGCGCTCAACTGGATCGCGCACTGGTACCGGCCGCGCGGCGCGCTCGACGTCGCGCAGCTGGTCGCCGAGGCCGAGCTCTTCTTCCTGCGCACGCCGGCGCCTCGTGCCCGGGCCAAACGCAAGCGGCGGGCGTGATGCAGCATTCATTCTGCAGCGCAGCATTTTTTTGCGTGGCAGGAACGCAACGCAGATGTGTGTTGTCAGGAGTGCAAGACACTGGCACGCTTGCGCGACTGCGACTTCCGGCAGTGGCATTTCGGATACTAACGAGTGCCACTGGGGTGTACCGGGATTAGCCTGCGGGTCACTCGCAGCCGTGACGAGAAAAGTTAACGCATTGCAGCAATGGGCCTCGCGCGAGCGAGGCGGGTAACTAGAGGCAACTGGGGGATTTCTGATGACGAGCGAATCCATGGTTCTGGGTCGGCGTAACACGGTGCTCTCGGCCGTGATCGGTTCGGTGCTGGCGTCGTATGCGGGCAGCGCGACCGCGCTGGAGTTCGAGTTCGACAACGGCGCGCGCGTCAACTGGAACACGACGGTCTCCGTCGGTTCGAGCTGGCGTGTCGAGGATCCGAGCCGCCGCCTGTACACGCGTGCCGACGGTTCGTTGATCGGCCTGTATTCGCCGAACCTCCTTCCGGGGGCGCCGGTTGGCCCGAACGACGGCCTCGCCGGCAACCACGCCGCGGGTGACGGCAACCTGAACTATGCCAAGGGCGACCGCTTCGCCACGCCCTTCAAGCTCATCACCGACGTCGAACTGAAGAAGGACAACTGGGGCGCGCTGGTGCGCGTCAAGGCCTGGTACGACCAGGCGCTCAACGAGGAAAAGGTGCGCGTCGGCGCGCAGTCGAACGAGTTCAACGGCGTGCGTTCCGGCCTCGGCCCGGTGCCGGGCTACCGGCCCTGCACCGGACGCGATGGAGCCCGGGCGCGAACTGCCTGCCCATCTCGCAACCCGGCCAGAACGTCTGGCCGCAGGCCGAGCTGAGCGACAAGGGCTTCGAGGAAGAGCAGAAGTTCGACAACATCTACCTGCTCGACGCCTACGTGTACGGCTCGTTCGACGTCGGCGAGACCGACCTGCAGCTGCGCCTCGGCCGCCAGGTAATCAACTGGGGCGAGAGCATCTTCATCCAGGGCGTCAACCAGACCAACCCGATCGACGTGCCGGCGGCGCGTCGCGCCGGCGCCGAGCTGAAGGAAATCCTGATGCCGGTGGAGATGCTGTATTTCAACTGGGGCCTGCCGGTCGGCTCGCTCGAGGCGTTCTACCAGATCAGGTGGGACAACACCTCGGTCGACGGCTGCGGCACCTACTTCACTGCGACCAGCACCCTGGTGGCGGCAGACCCCGGTTCCTGCCGCAGCATCACCGTGGTGGGCAGCCAGCTTGGCAAGGTCGCCACGGGCACGACGAGCCCGATCGTCCCGCAGCTCGGCTCGCAGCCGTACATGGTGAGCGGCACCGGCGAGTACGTGCCCGCCGTCAAGGGCCGCGAGCCCAGCGACAGCGGCCAGTTCGGCCTGGCGTTCCGCTTCCCGGTCGACAAGATCGACACGGAAATCGGCCTGTACGCGCATGAACATCCACAGCCGCCTGCCTTTCTCGTCTGGCTAGGGCGGCACCAATCCGGCGACCTCTCGGCCAGCACCCAGGCGGCCCTGACCACCGCCAAGCTCATCGGCAAGGATGCGTATGGCTGGTACTGGCAACTGCCCGGCTCGTACCACGTTGCTGCGCAGCATGATGCCGGGTCCTGAGGCCGACATGGAAGGTGCCATCAAGTCGCTCGGCGGCGGTCACCGTCGACCTGAAGTCGGGCACCGGCTTCTGGGAATACCCGGAGGACATCCAGATCTACGGCATCAGCGCCGCCACCAACCTGTTCGGCTGGTCGACGTCGGGTGAAGTCAGCTACCACAAGGACGTGCCGGTGCAGATCAACGGCAACGACCTGATCGGTGCCTCGATCCTCGGCATCGGGCCGTACCGCGAGGAATCGGCCAAGATCTCCGCAGCGGGCACGGGCGCCTACCTGCAGGGCTACGACCAGTTCGACAAGACGCAGGCCCAGCTGAACTTCGTCAAGACGTTCAGCAACTACGTCGGTGCCGACAACATCGTGCTGGTCGGCGAAGTGGGCGGCCAGTGGAACAACGTGCCGAACTACAAGAACGGCGGCATCCGCTATGGTCGCGGCTTCATGTTCGGCACCGGTTCGAGCCCGGGTTACGGCCCGGGTGGCGCGCCCGCGGGGCCAGACCGTCGGCCGGACCGTATCACCCAGGGCAACCTGTGCTCACCGACCTTTGTCGGCCTGCCGATCCCGGTGGCCAACACGCTGTACAACCCGCACCCCGAGGGCTGCCGGAACGACGGCTACGTCACCGACATGGCGTGGGGTTACCGCCTGCGGCTGTCGGTGAGCTACAACAACGTGATGAGCACGGGCATCGGCGTCACGCCGAGCGTGTTCTGGTCGGACGACGTGGACGGCGTGTCGATGGACCCGACGTTCAACGAAGGCCGCTCGACGCTCGGCCTCGGCCTCAAGTTCGACCTCGCCAAGAAGTACGTGTTCGACCTGAACTACGTCAGCTACGCCGACAACAACTTCGATCCGCTGTTCGATCGCGACTACTACTCCGCGTCGTTCAGCGTGACGTTCTGATCCGTACCGGGAGAATCTGCAGATGAAAACAATGACCAGGGTTCTTGCCGCCGCCGTGGCGGTGGCACTGCTCGGGGCCGCGGCGCCGGCCTCGGCGGCTCTGTCGGCCGCTGAGATTGCGCGTCTTGGCGCCGACCTCACGCCGATCGGCGCCGAGAAGGCCGGCAACAAGGACGGCACGATCCCCGCCTGGACCGGCGGCCTGTGCGCGCCGCCGGCCGGCTGGACCGCTGCCCAGGGCTACACCGACCCGTTCGCCAGCGACAAGGTGCTGTTCACCATCACCAAGGCCAACGCCGCGCAGTACAAGGACAAGCTGGCGCCCGGCGTGCTGGCGATGCTGAACAAGTACGACAACTTCAAGATGAACGTCTACCCGACGCACCGCACCGCCTGCTACCCGCAGGAGGTGTACGACAACGTCAAGGCGCAGGCGGGCAAGGTCGAGCTGCAGGGCTTCGGCATCGCCAACCGCGGACCGTCCACGGTGCCGTTCCCGATCCCGAAGTCGGGCATGGAGGCGATCTGGAACCACACGATGCGCTACCTCGGTGGCGGCATCAGCCGTGACTACAACAGCTTCCCGGTGCGTGCCAACGGCGACTACTACAAGATCGGCGTGCACGAGTACCGCATCTTCAACCAGAACATGGACCCGCCGCAGGACAACCTGCTGCTCGGCTTCCTGTCGTTCTTCACCTCGCCGGCCACGCTCGAGGGCACCGTGTTCCTGGTGCACGAGCCGGTGGACCAGGTGAAGCAGTCGCGCTCGGCGTGGATCTACAACGCCGGCCAGCGCCGCGTGCGCCGTGCGCCGGACCTCGCCTACGACAACGTCAACGACGGCACCGAAGGCCTGCGCACCACCGACCAGTTCGACGCGTACAACGGCGCGCCGGACCGTTACGACTGGAAGATCGTCGGCAAGCGTGAAATGTACGTCCCGTACAACAGCTACAAGCTCGCCAGCAAGTCGCTCAAGTACAAGGACATGATCCAGAAGAACACGGCGAATGCCGACCTGCTGCGCTACGAGCTGCACCGCGTGTGGGAGATCGAGGCGACGCTGAAGGCGGGCAGCAAGCACGTCTACGGCAAGCGCGTGTTCTTCCTCGACGAGGACAGCTGGAGCGTGCTGTACGAGGATGCCTACGACACGCGCAAGCAGCTGTGGCGCGTCAGCATGTTCCCGATGATCCAGTTCTACGACGCGAAGGTGCCGTGGTACCGCGCCAACATCTGGCACGACCTCAACAACGGCGGCTACCTGTTCTCGAACGTGGACAACGAGATCAAGACGCCGTGGAAGTTCGGCGAGAAGGGCAAGTGGGGCGAATTCCAGCCCGACTCGCTGCGCCGCATCGGCACCAAGTAATCGGCTGGGGAACGACCACGAGTCACAGGCGATCGATGGGTTGCGACGCCCCGGGTCCGGTGACGGATCCGGGGCGGACGCGCCTCGGGAAGGGCGGGCGCCGGGCGCCCGCGGGTTCGGCGGGGAGTCTGCAATGAGAAACTGGATCACGGTGGCGTGCCTGGCGGTGGGCGCGGGGCTGGCGTTCGCGTCGGCGGCCGACACCGGCAAGGAGGCCGCCGGCACGGCCGCGGCACCCGAGGGGGCACGGGCGGGCACGGTCGTCGAGATCAAGCCCAATCGAATCGTATTGATGGACATCACGCGCGCCGGGGAACGCCTGGTCGCCGTGGGCGAGCGCGGTTTCGCGCTGCTGTCCGACGACGCCGGCAAGACCTGGCGCGCGGTCGGGACGCCGGTGACCCGCACGCTCACCGGCGTCGCATTCAATGACGACAAGCTGGGCGTGGCCGTGGGCCACGGCGGCATGCTGGCGCGCACCGAAGACGGCGGCGCCACCTGGACCGACGTGCCGTCTGGACGAGGCGGCCGGCGAGTCGCTGCTCGGCGTCACCGCGCTCGGCGACGGCAAGTTCGCCGCCTTTGGCGCCTTCGGCTTTTATTTCGACTCGACGGACGGCGGCAAGACCTGGACCCGCCGCATCGTCATGTCCGAGGAATTCGACCGGCACATCTCGCAGGTCGTGCCGGTCGGCGGCGCGCTGTGGCTGATCGGCGAAAGCGGCACGCTGGCCCGCTCCGACGACGGCGGTGCCACGTTCGTCGAGGTGCCGTCGCCGTACACCGGCTCGTTCTTCGGCATGACCGTGGCGCAGGATGGCGCGCTGGTGATGTACGGCATGCGCGGCAGCATCTTCCGCTCGGCCGACGGCGGTGCCACCTGGCAGAAGATCGAGATCGGCACCACGGCGTCGTTCAACGGCGGCCGCACGCTGGCGGACGGGCGCATCGTGCTGGTCGGCAACGCCGGCCTGGTCGCCACCAGCACCGACAACGGGCAGTCCTTCGAAATCAAGTGGTCGCCGGCCGGCCGCGGCTATTCGGCGGTGGCCGAAGCGGGCGGCGGGTTGATCGTCGCCGGGGAAGCGGGTGTCGGCGTGCTCGACATGGCTTCGCTGGTGAAGAAGTGATCCGCCCCGTCAACGCACGAGCCTGACGCGAGACGCAACACCATGTCCAACGACCCGAAGACTCTCGCCGGCCACGACGCCGAGATCGAGAAGCAGGAATTCCGCCGCGACTGGATCGGCAAGGTCGCCTACTGGATCTTCCATCACCGGCGCTGGCTGCTGATCCTCAACATCCTGATCACGATCGTGCTCGGGGTGATGGCGAGCCAGCTGCGGGTGCAGGCGGGCTTCACCAAGATGATCCCGCTCAACCACCCGTACATGGCGACGTTCCTGGAGTACCAGCAGGACTTCGGCGGCGCGAACAAGGTGCTGGTGGTGCTGAAGAACACCAAGGGCAGCATCTTCGAGAAGGACTTCATGGACAACCTCCGCCAGGTGACGGAGGAGGTGTTCTACATCAAGGGCGTGGAGCGCAGCTCGGTCACGTCGCTGTTCACGCCGAACGTGCGCTACAACGAGGTGGTCGAGGACGGCTTCCGCGGCGGCAACATCGTCTCGGCCGATTTCGCGGGCACGCCGGAGCAGCTCGCGGCGGTGCGCGAGAACCTGATGAAGTCGGACTGGGTCGGGCGCATCGTCGCCAACGACCAGACCGCGGCCATGGTGGTCGCGACGCTGATGGAGAACGACCCGGACACCGGGCAGCGGCTCGACCTGCAGGAGGTCGCGAAGACGCTCGAGGGGATCCGCGGCAAGTTCGAGAAAGAAGGCTACACGGTGCACATCATCGGCTTCGCGAAGGCGATGGGCGACATCGCCCAGGGCGCCGCCGGCGTGCTGGTGTTCTTCGGCGTGGCGTTCGTGATCACCGCGATCCTGCTCTACTGGTACTCAGGCTCGCTGGTGCTCACCTCGCTCGCGCTGGTGTGCGCCATCGTGCCGGTGATCTGGCTGCTCGGCCTGCTGCCGGTGTTCGGCCTCGGCCTCGACCCGATGTCGATCCTGGTGCCGTTCCTGATCTTCTCGATCGCGGTCTCGCACGCCGTGCAGATGACCAACGCGTGGAAGCTGGAGACGCTGCACGGCGCTGACGGCGTCACGGCCTCGACGCACTCGTTCGAGAAGCTGTTCATCCCGGGTGCCACCGCGCTGCTCGCCAACGCGTTCGGCTTCATGGTGATCGCGCTCGTCGACATCGAGATCGTGCGCGAGCTGGCCTACACGGCCACGATCGGCGTCACGGTGATGATCATCACCAACAAGGTGCTGCTGCCGATCCTGCTGTCGTACTACAAGTTCTCGCCGGAGGCGGCGCAGAAGCTGTCGGGCAAGGAGACGGCGGGCGACTGGCTGTGGGAGAAGCTCGGCCCGATCGCGTCGCGCCGCACGGCCTGGATCCCGATTGTGGTCGGCCTGGTGCTGCTCGGCTTCGGCATCTCGCAGGCGCGCCACCTGCACATCGGCGACCTTGGCAAGGGCGTACCGGAGCTGCAGCCCGACGCGCGCTACAACCAGGACGTCGAGATGATCACGAGCCACTTCGCGATCGGCGTCGACAACCTGCAGGTCATCGCCGAGGCGAAGGGCGAGGGCGAGGGCGATTCGCCCTGCGTCGACCGCGAGGTGATGGACAAGATCGAGGACTTCGAATTCCAGATGCGCCAGGTGGACGGCGTGGCGACCGTGCGCGGCCTGTCGGGTTTCGTCAAGCAGATGACGCAGATGTTCGCCGAGACCTACTCGAAGTGGCGCATGTTGCCCGAGTCGCGGGCGCAGATCGCCCAGGGCGTGGGCTACGCCACCCGCCTCGGCACCGAGTTCATGGACTCGAACTGCACGGCGATGCCGCTCAACCTGTACACCGTCGACCACCAGGCGACGACGATTTCGCACATCGTCGAAAAGATCAAGGCGTTCAAGGAGGCGGGCGGCGACACCGACAAGGTCACCTTCCGGCTCGCCAGCGGCAACGTCGGCGTGATGGCGGCGACCAACGAGGCGGTCGAGGCGGCCGACAAGTGGGTGAACCTCGCGCTGTTCCTGTCGGTCGGCGTGCTGTGCATGCTCACCTTCCGTTCGCTGCGCCTGACGCTGTGCGTGATCCTGCCGCTGGCGCTGGTCACGGTGCTGTGCAACGGGTTCATGGCGATGCTCGGCATCGGCGTGAAGGTGAACACGCTGCCGGTGGTGGCGCTGGGCGTGGGCGTCGGCGTCGACTACGGCATCTACCTGTTCGAGCGCATCAAGCACATGATGAGCGAGGGGGTATCGCTCAAGGACGCGTACGTCGAGGCGCTCAAGCAGCGCGGCACGGCGTCGCTGTTCACCGCGATCACGATGACCATCTCGGTGGGCACCTGGTACTTCTCGGCGCTCAAGTTCCAGGGCGACATGGGCATCCTGCTCGCCTTCATGTTCCTGGTGAACGTGTTCGGCGCGATCCTGCTGGCACCGGCGCTCGCGGCGTACTTCGTCCGCGACGACCAGTTCCTGCCGAAGAACGGCAAGCCAGCGACCCACGCTTGACCGCGCACTCCCGCCCGCGGCGGGCCAGGGTGATCGCATGAGCGATCCCCTGGCCCAGCCGCTGCGACTCCCTTGCGGAGCCGTGCTGCCGAACCGTTTGTGCAAGGCTGCGATGACCGAGGGCGTCGCGGACGGCGAGCTGCGCGCGACGCCGCGGCACGAGACGTTGTATCGCACGTGGAGCGAGGGTGGCGCCGGGCTGCTGCTCACCGGCAACGTGCAGGTTGCCCATGACGACCTGGAGCGGCCGACCAACGTCGCGCTCGATCCGACGGCGCCGGCCACGGTGAGTGCGGAGGCGCGCGGCCGACTGGCCCGTTGGGCGCGGGCCGGCACGGTCGCCGGCAATCACCTGTGGATGCAGATCTCGCACGCCGGGCGGCAATCGCCGTGGTACGTGACGCGCCGGCCGCGCGCTCCGTCGGCGGTACGGCTCGAGCTGCTCGGCAACTACAGCCGGCCGGTGCCGCTGACCGAGTCGGAGATTCTCGAACTGATCGACCGCTTCGCGAATGCTGCGGCCATCGCGCGTGAGTGCGGCTTCACCGGCGTGCAGGTGCACGGCGCGCACGGCTACCTGATCAGTTCGTTTCTCTCGCCGGTCACGAATCTGCGTACCGACGCTTGGGGCGGATCGCTGGAGAATCGCGCGCGTTTCCTGCTCGAGACGGTGCGCGCCGTGCGGCGCGCGGTCGGGCCCGATTTCCCGGTGGCCGTGAAGCTCAATTCCGACGACTTCCGCAAGGGCGGCTTCAGCCATGCGGAGTGCCTGCGCGTGGTCGAGTGGCTGAACGGCGAGTCGCTCGACCTGCTCGAGGTCTCGGGCGGCACCTACGAGCAGCCGCGGCTGATCGGCGCCGAAGGGCGCGCCGAGGACGCCGTGCCGGTGCGCGCCAGCACGCGGGCGCGCGAGGCCTATTTCCTGGACTACGCGTCTGCGATCCGCCGCGTGGCGCGCATGCCGCTGATGGTCACCGGGGGCTTCCGCTCACGCGCTGCCATGGAAGCCGCGCTCGAGCAGGACTGCGACCTGATCGGTGTCGGCCGCCCGCTGTGCTGGCAGCCGGATTTCCCGCGCCGCCTGCTGGCCGGCGCCGTCGACCATGCCGAGCGCGTCGAGGACCGGCTGCGTTTCGCCGACCGCGGCTGGCGTTCACCGTCGAGCCGGTTCACGGCGCTGCGTGCCCTCAATGCGTTTGGCGCGCAGTCGTGGTTCTACTGCCAGTTGTTCCGGCTGGCCGACGGTAAGCCGGCGGACCTGGAGCGCGGCATGCTGTCGTCGCTGGTCGAGTACCTTCGCGACGAACTGAAATAGGGGACACAGAAAATAGGGGACATTCTCCCCTTTTCGCGAAAAGGGGAGAATGTCCCCTATTTTCCCTATTTTCCGAACCACTCCACCGCCAGCCGCGCAACGCGCTCCGGCTGCTCGAGCGGCAGCCAGTGCCGGCACCCTCGATGCGCTCGTAGCGCCACGACGCCGCCATGTGCCGTCCAGAGTTGGCCATCTGGTCCTCGGCGAGGCAGTGGTCCTCGCTGCTCCAGAAGCCGAGCATCGGCACCGGGCAGGCCGGCCACCGGCGCCAGAGCACCGGGATCAGGTTGGCGCGATACCAGTTGAGCCCGGCCGTCAGCCGCCCGGGCCGCGCGAGGTCGCGCAGGCAGGCGTCGGCGTCGGGATGGTCGCGCAGCCAGTGGCGCATCTGTGCCCAGTCGTTGGCCATCAGCCGCCGCTCGGCGAGCACCGGCACCTGCCAGGCCAGCGTGTAGAGTCCCTTGCGCTTCTGCTCGAGGCCGGCCAGTGCGTACGCCCGCGGGTGGCCGACCGAGATCGTCGACCGCGGAGCGCACGCGCTGCGGCTGCGTCATCGCGAGGCACCACGTGACCACGGCGCCCCAGTCGTGACCCATCACGTGCACCGGCTCCTCCAGGCCGAGCGTGTCGAGCACGCCGGTGACGTCGTCCAACAGTCGGTCGATGCCGTAGGCCGCCCGTCCACCCGGGGTCGGCGAATTGCCGCAGCCACGCTGGTCGATCGCCACCACGCGGTAGCCCGCTGCCACCAGGTGCGGCACGACCGCACGCCACATGTGCAGCGAATCCGGGAAACCGTGCAACAGGACGACGACCGGGCCGTCGCCCGTCAGTTGCACGTTGAGGTCGATGCCGCCGGCGCGGACCGCGAGCGTCTGCGATGATCCAGCCAAGGGGTGCTCCTGCTGCGTTGCGCGAGCTTACCGCGGACGGCATCATCCACGCCTCGACAGTGCAGGGTCGCCGTACCCGGAGTTCGCCGATGAAGTCCAATGCCAGGATCGCGCTGCTGGTCGCCGTGGCCGCCCTCGTCGCCGCTTGCGCCACCAGCCCGACCGGCCGCCGGCAGCTGATGCTCGTGTCGGAGCAGCAGGCGATCAGTGCCTCGCGGCAGGCCTACGTGCAGGAGATCGGCAAGGCGAAGCAGCAGGGCAAGCTGGTCACCGACCAGCGGGTGTTGAAGCGCGTCGACGTGATCACCGAGCGGCTGGTGGCGCAGGCCATCGTGATGCGGCCGGACAGCGCGCAGTGGCAGTGGAGCGTCGAGGTGATCGACGAGCCGAAGACCGTCAACGCCTGGTGCATGGCAGGCGGCCGCATGGCCATCTACACCGGCCTGCTGCTGAAGGTGGATCCGACCGACGACGAGCTGGCCCAGGTGATGGGTCACGAGATCGCGCACGCGCTGGCCAACCACTCCGCGGAGCGCATGTCCGTGGCGATGGCGGGCCAGGCGGGCGTGATCGCGGCCGGGCTGATGTCCGACAACCCCGGGCAGGCGATGGCGATGACCGCGGTGGCGGCCAAGGTTGCACTGGACCTGCCCAACAGCCGCACCGCGGAAACCGAGGCCGACCGGATCGGCATCGAACTCGCGGCCCGGGCCGGCTACGACCCGCGTGCGGCGGCGACGTTGTGGCAGAAGATGGGCACAGTCGGGGGCAGCGCGCCGCCGGTGTGGCTGAGCACGCATCCGAGCGACGAGCAGCGCCAGCAACGGCTCGGCCAGCTGTCCCGTGAAGATGATGCCTTACTACCAGGCACCGGGTGCGCGCCCATCGCATCCGGTGCGCACCGGTGGCGGGGCGGCCTGACGTTGCGCGCGGCCGACCCACGTGAAAAATTCATCCTGTGGACCGCTGCTGGTCCTTGGCCTGCTGCTGCCGGCCGCTGCCTGGAGTGACGCCATGACGACGACCCCGAAACCCCCGGTCGCGGCGCTGAAGCCGCACGAGGTGAAGTCGCCGCACGGCGTGCGCAACGACGAGTACTACTGGCTGCGCGACGACACGCGCCAGGACAAGGAACTGCTCGCCTACCTCGAGGCCGAGAACGCCTACAAGGAGGCGATGCTGGCCCACGTGCGGCCGCTCGAGGACCGGCTGTACGACGAGATCGTCGGCCGCATCAAGCAGGACGATGCCAGCGTGCCGTACCGCAAGCGCGGCTACTGGTACTACTGGCGCTACGAGACGGGCCAGGAATACCCGATACACGCGCGCAAGGCGGGCACGCTCGAGGCGCCCGAGCAGGTGATGCTCGACGAGAACGCGCTGGCAGAGGGCCACGACTTCTACGACGTCGGCGAGCTGGAGGTCAGCCCCGACGACCGGCTGCTCGCCTACGCCGACGACACGGTCGGCCGGCGCCAGTACACGCTGCGCTTCAAGGACCTCGCGACCGGCGCGACGCTGCCGGACGCGATCCCGAACGTGGAGGGCAGCGTCGCCTGGACGGCGGACAGCCGCAGCGTGCTGTACATCGAGAAGGACCTGCAGACGCTGCTCGGCCACAAGGTGCGCCGGCACGTGCTCGGCACCGATCCGCGGCACGACCCGGTCGTGTACGACGAGCAGGACCAGAGCTTCTACGTCGACGTCGGCACGACCAAGGACGAGCGCTACGTCTACATCTACTCGCGCAGCACGGTGTCGAGCGAGCAGCGCGTGGCCGACGCGGCCGATCCGCAGCTCGTGTTCCGCACGCTGGTGCCGCGCGAGCGCGACCACGAGTACCTGGCCGACCATTTCGACGGCCGCTGGATCATGCGCACCAACTGGCAGGCGCCCAACTTCCGCATCGTCGCGGCCCCGGTCGCCTCGGTTGCGGACCGTGGCACCTGGCGCGACCTGGTGCCGCATCGCGACGACGCGTTCGTGCACGGGTTCAGCGTGTTCCGCGACTTCCTGGCGGTCGACGAGCGCTCCGGCGGCCTGCGCAAGGTTCGCATCCGGCCCTGGGATGGCGGCAAGGAAAGCTACATCGCCTCGGACGAGCCGGCGTATCGGGCCGACCTCGCGGAGAACGAGGAGATCGACACGCACCTGGTGCGCTACACCTACACGTCGCTCACCACGCCGACCACGACCTACGACTACGACGTGCGCACCGGGGAGCGCACGCTGCTCAAGCAGTTGCCGGTGCTCGGCGGCTTCGACGCCAGGAACTACGCGACCGAGTACTTGTCGGCGCCGGCGCGCGATGGCGAGCAGGTACCGGTGGCCGTCGTGTACCGCAAGGGCTTCCGTCGCGACGGCAAGGCGCCGCTGCTGCAGTACGCCTACGGCTCGTACGGCTACTCCACCGACCCGGCCTTCACCATGTCGGTGCTGTCGCTGCTCGATCGCGGTTTCGTGTACGCCATCGCGCAGATTCGCGGCGGGCAGGAACGCGGGCGGCGCTGGTATGACGCCGGGCGGCTGCTCAACAAGCAGAACACGTTCAACGACTTCGTCGACGTCACGCGCTTCCTGGTGAAGGAAGGCTATGCCGACCCGAAGCGCGTGTTCGCGCGCGGCGGCAGCGCCGGCGGGTTGCTGATGGGCGCGGTGGTCAACCAGGCGCCGCAGGACTACAAGGCCGTGGTCGCGCACGTGCCGTTCGTCGACGTGGTCACCACGATGCTCGATGCGAGCATCCCGCTCACGACCAACGAGTACGACGAGTGGGGCAACCCGGCGGAGAAGAAATACTACGACTACATGCTGTCGTATTCGCCCTACGACAACGTGGCGCGCCAGGGCTACCCGGCGCTGCTCATCACCACCGGGCTGTGGGACAGCCAGGTGCAGTACTTCGAGCCCGCGAAGTGGGTGGCGCGACTGCGGCGGCTCAAGACCGACCACCACCCGCTGCTGTTCCGCGTCGACCTCGAGGCGGGCCACGGCGGCAAGTCGGGTCGCTTCCAGGCCTATCGCGAGCTGGCCGAGGAGTACGCGTTCATCCTCGACCAGGCGGGGATCCGGGAATAAGAGCCCTCACCCCAACCCTCTCCCGCTCACGCGGGAGAGGGGATGATCGCAACCCTATCCCGCAACGCGGGAGAGGGGTCACTTCGGCTCGGGAAGCCGCGCTTGCGCATCAGCGCGCCGATGCCCGCATCGCGGCCGCGGAACGCGCGGTAGCCGTCCGCCGGGTCGATGGTGTTGCCCACCGAGAACACGTTGTCGTTGAGCCGCTTGGCCACCGACTTGTCCCACGGGCCGCCGGCCTCGGTGAACGCCTCCCAGGCATCCGCGGTCAGCGTGTCGGACCACAGGTAGCTGTAGTAGCCGGCAGAATAGCCGTCGCCGGCGAAGACGTGGTTGAACTGCGGCGTGCGGTGACGCATCACGATCTCGGGCGGCATGCCGAGCGCCGCCAGCGTCTCGCGCTCGAACTTGTCGGGGTCGATGGCCTGCGCGCCGGCGAGGTGCAGCTTCATGTCGATCAGTGCGCTCGACAGGTACTCCACCGTGTCGAAGCCCTGGTTGAACGTGCTCGGCGTTCTTGATCTTCGTCCACCAGCGCCTGCGGGATCGGCTTGCCCGTCTGGTAGTGCAGCGCGTAGCGGTCGAGGATCTCCGGCGTCGGACAGCCAGTGCTCGAGCAGCTGCGACGGGAACTCGACGTAGTCGCGCGCCACGCGCGTGCCCGACAGCGACGGGTAGCTCACGTTCGAGCTCAGGCCGTGCAGCGCGTGGCCGAACTCGTGGAACAGCGTCTTGGCATCGTTCCAGCTGATCAGGACCGGCTCGCCGGGCTTGCCCTTCACGAAGTTCGAGTTGTTCGAGACGATGGTCTTCACCTCGCCGTCGAAGCGCTCCTGCGGGCGATAGGCGTTCATCCACGCGCCGGAGCGCTTGCCCTTGCGCGCGTACGGGTCGAAGTACCACAGGCCCACCAGCTTGCCCGCCGGGTCGTTCACTTCCCAGGCGCGCACGTCGGGGTGGTACACCGGCACCTTCGCCGGATCCACCGGCTTGAAGTGGAAGCCGAACAGCTCGCGCGCCATGTGGAACATGCCCTCGCGCAGGTTTTCGAGCTGCAGGTACGGCGTGATCTCGTTCTCGTCGAGGTCGTATTTCGCCTTGCGCACCTTTTCGGCGTAGTAGCGATAGTCCCAGGGCTCGATCTTGATGCCGGCGCCTTCCTTGTCGGCGATCGCCTGCATGTCGGCCACTTCCTCGCGGACGCGCGCCACCGCCGGGGTCCACACGGCTTCCATCAGCGCCATGGCGCGCGCCGGCTCCTTCGCCATCGTGTTCTCGAGGCGCCAGTGCGCGTGCGTCGGGTAACCGAGCAGCTTGGCGCGTTCCGCGCGCAGCGCGAGTATCTCGGTGATGATGGCGTTGTTGTCGGACTTGCCGCCGTTGTCGCCGCGGTCGACGAACATGCGCCACGCCTGCTCGCGCAGGTCGCGCCGCTCGGAGTAGGTCAGGAACGGCTCGATGCTCGAGCGCGTGTTGGCCACCACCCACTTGCCGGCGAGGCCGCGGGCCGCCGCGTCCTGCGCCGCTCCGGCGCGCACCGGTTCGGGCAGGCCCGCAAGGTCAGCCTCGTTCTCGATCACCAGCTGGTAGTTGGTCTCGTCCGCGAGCACGTTCTGGCCGAAACGCGTGTACAGCGTGGCGAGCTGCTGGTTGATCGCCGACAGCCGGGCCTTTGCCGGCGCGTCGAGTTTCGCGCCCGCCCGCACGAAGTTCGTGTAGCGCAGCCACGTGAGCCGCTGCTGCTCCGGCGTCAGCCCCGACGTCTCGCGCGTCGCGTAGACCTTCGCGATACGCGCGAACAGCTGCTCGTTCTGCGTGATCCTGTCGCTGAACGCCGCCAGCTGCGGCGACATCTCGCGCTCGATGGCCTGCACCGCCTCGTCGTTGAGCGTCGCGGTGTAGATGCCGTAGACGGTGTTGACGCGGTCCAGCGTCCGCCCGGCGCGCTCCAGTGCCGCGATCGTATTGTCGAAGGTCGGCGGCTCCGGGTTCGCCGCGATGCGGTCCACCTCGGCGAGCTGCTGCGCCATGCCGGCCTCGAGGGCCGGCTGCAGGTGCTCCACCCTGGCCTGGTCGAACGGCGGAACGCCGCCGTACGGACCGGTCCAGGCCGGCAGCAGCGGATTGACGTCCGGGGATGACGCCTGGGCCGTGCCGACCGCCAGCCCGGCGGAGAGCGCTGCAATCATGAGCGTGCCTGCAAAAATGTGTCTCGAAGCCATGTGATATCCGCAATGGAGCAGTGAATGATCGGTCCGGTGCCGTTGCTGCGACGCACGGTCGCCGTCAGTTGGCGCCTGCAAAATGCTCTGCGAGCCGCTTTCGTTCGCAGCAGCAGTGCCGCGAGGGCCGTGACCAGCGCCACCCCGCCCATGATGACGAGCAGTCGAGTGTAGGGTTGGCCGGCCGCGGCACGTGCCGCGGCAAATACCCAGGCCGTGCGCAGCCACTCGAGCACGCCGAGCGCGAGGCGCGACCTGCAGCACGCCGCCGGCCCAGCGGGCGCGCACGAACAGCAGCGCCAGCAGGGCAACGCAGGCCGCAGCGACGGGGATCAGGCCGGCGCGGAAAAAGTGTGCCCCGAGCAGCAGCAGCGCCAGCGCCGGCGGCAACAGCGCGCCCAGCCGGCGCAACACGCTCAGCCGCGCTCCCACATCAGGTCGGAGTCGCGCGCGATCGCGGTCTCGATCATCTCGAGCAACGGCACCGCGCGCATGCGCAGCGAGACCGGTGGTTCGCGCTCCTGCTCGTCCTCATCATCGCTGTCGGGCGGCGGTGGGGCCGGGGGCGCGGCGGCCGCCTGGGCATCGAGCGTGCGGCGCAGCTGCGCCAGGGCAGCGGGCAGGTCGGCGGCGAGGATGGCGCCGGGCACGGTGCCCGAATGGCCCATCGCCCGCAGCAGGGTAATGGCGGCGTCGCCATGCATGGTGAGCGCCCCGGCGCGCGTCGAAAATTTGACGATCACGGCATCCTATCCCGTGCTGCGATTGAGTCTGCCATCATACCGCTGGTGACCCTGCAGCGACGAGGAGCCGCGGATGAAGTTCGAGAACCTGGCGTGCGAGCGCATCGACGACGTGCTGAAGGTGGCGCTGAACCGGCCCGCCAAGCTCAACAGCCTGAGCCTGGGCCTGCTCAATGACCTGCGTGACTGTGCCGAGGCCATCCAGCGCGACCGGTCGATCCGCGCGGTGCTGCTCACCGGGGAAGGACGCGGCTTCTGCGCCGGCGCCGACCTCACCGACCCGAGTGCCTTGCCGGCCCCCGGGCAGAGCATGGGCCAGCTCATGGCGCACCGGCTGCGCACCGCCTACAACGTGGTGGCGCAGCTCTGGACGAAGCTGCCGGTCCCGACGGTCGTGGCGCTGAACGGCGTGGCGGCTGGCGCCGGTGCATCGCTGGCGCTCACGGGCGACATCACGGTCGGGGCGCGTTCCGCGAGCCTCACGTTCGTGTTCGCCCCCAAGCTGGGCCTCGCGCCGGACATGGGCGCCACCTATTTCCTGGCGCGGCGCATCGGCGAGGCGCGGGCGCGGGCCTACGCGCTCACCGGCGCGCCGATCCCGGCGGAAGAAGCTGCGCGCATCGGCCTGATCGCCGAGTGTGTCGACGACGAACGCGTCATGGAGCGCGCGCAGCGAACTGGCGCGCGGCCTGGCCGCCGGGCCGCGCGATGCGTTCCTCGCCGTGCGCGAGCTGATGGCGCGTGCAGGCACCAGCACGCTGGCCGAGCAGCTCGAGCTCGAGGCCGCGGCGCAGGCACGGCTCGGCGACAGCCCGGACTTCCTCGAGGGCGTAGCGGCATTTCGCGAGAAGCGGCCGGCGAAGTTCGGCAAGCGCTGAGCGAGGCGGGCGCGCCTCAGGGCCGGAACTTGTCGGCCAGGCGCTGCTTCACGTACAGCTTGGTGCGCAGCGTCACCTCACCCGCGTGATCGTCGCTGCGCGCGACGTCGTAGGCCGCGTGCTTTTCCTCGAGGCTGATCTCGAGGCCGGGGCCGCCGAGCCAGCGGCCGCCGCCCATCACGACTCGCAGGCATTCGCGCCACGACGCCGGCGGGTCGGTGAGTGCGAGCACGCCGGCCGCTCCCTGTGCCAGCGCCGAAATGACGGCTCCCGCCTCGTGGCGCGGCAGGACGCTGACGATCGGCTGGCCTGGATACTGCTTGCGAGCCGGCGTCGTCGCCTCGTGCGACTCCAGGCAATCGACCAGCACCGGCTCCCGCGGTCGCGGCTCGTTGTCCTCGCGCACGCGCAGTTCATTACCGACGAGGTCCCGCAGCAGCGTGCGGAAAGACTCGTTGGCCGGAAACACACAGCATTCCGGCTGCTCGTCCGGATACGGGCTCGCGGTCGTCGGGGGCGTTGGCTTGTCGATCATTGCAGCTCTCGCGTCAGGCGTTTTCACCGAGGTACTTGGGGCACATCGCGAGCCACGTCGGCCAGTCGTGGTCGACGCCCGGGCCCCAGTCGTCGACGCGATTCGGGATCCCGCGCGCGCCCAGCTCGCCCGCGAGTCGCCACGATTCGCCCGGGTCCTCCCAGCGGCCGGAGCCGGTCGCAAGGATCGCGTAGCGCCGGCGCAGCGCATCGAGTTGCCAACCCTCGCCGAGGCCCGGCAGGAAGTGCAACGGCGACGAGAAGTAGAAATCGTCGTTCCAGCGACCCTGCAGGTAGCCCGACAGGTCGTAGGTGCCGCTCATGCCGATCGCGAGCCGGAACGCATCCGGGTGCCGGCAGAGCGCGGCGACGGCGTAGAACGCGCCGTACGACGCGCCGGTGCTGACGATCTCGATGTCGTGCGCAGCGCAGTCGCTGCGGATCAGCGGCACGACTTCCTCGTAGACGAAAGCGTCGTACAGGTTCTGCACCCGCGAGCAGTACTCGGGCGAGTGCTGCCGCGAGATCCAGTGCTGCCCGGCGACGCTGTCGATCGAGTAGACCTTGATGCGCCCGGCGTCGATCAGCCCGGCGAGCGCGTGGATGAGTCCCTGGCGCTCCGGTTCCTCGCAGTCCCCGCCGGCCGTGGGAAAGAGCAGCACCGGCGTGCCCCAGTGGCCCCAGCGCAGCACGCGGGCCGGGCAGGGCAGGCGATGGGTGTGCCAGCCGAAATAGTCGCGTCGCATCAGTTGCGCGCCTCCTCGGCACGCCAGCGCTGGATGCGCCCGTAGAACAACTCGGTGAACTCGTCGACCTCGTGCGCCGGGAACAGCGCGGCCACCTTCTGCCGCACCGCGTCGCGCGCCTGCTCGGTGCCGAAGAACTCGTCGGCCACCGCATCGAGGTGCCCGAGGTGCCGCGCGCAGAATTCCTCGAACGCATCCGCGTCGAGCACCTGCCTCGCAATCAATGCGTAGCGGCGCAGCTTCTCGCGATAGGGCAGGTCCTCGGCGGCGACCTCGAAGTACGGCTCCCAGTCGAGGTTGTGTCGCACGCGACGACGCGTGGCCGCGCAGAAGATCGCCCAGCGCAGGTTGGCCTTGATCAGCCACGGGAAGTGGTAGTGCAGCGAGGTCACCTGCGAGTCGGGGCAGGCGTTGGCGAAGTCGATCGGGTGCCACTCGCCGTCGCGCAGCAGCGCCTCGCAGGAATTGAAGTCCCAGCCGAAGAACGAGTTGATGGTGAGCGTGATGTCCTCGAGCTCGGACGCGAGCGCCGGGTCGAGGAAGTCGCGGTCCAGGCAGTAGCGGTCGTGCAGCGGCGCGGCCGGATCGTAGTTCACGGCGCGCGTCTGGGGACCCGAGGCCGATGCAGCGCACGAAGCGCTCGTACGGCAGCACCGCCGACTGCAGGTGCATCAGCTTGGTGCCGCTCGCCTCGTAGGCGGCGCGCAGCCCGGCCTCGTCGTCGACCTTCGACACGCCGACCCAGCCACCGCCGTCGTACGGCTTCATGAACAGCGGATAGCCGACCTGCGCGCCGATCGGGCCGAGGTCGAAATAGCGCGCGTAGCGGCTCAACGTCGATTGCAGGTCGGCGCTCTGTTCATAGGCCTTGGGCGGCAGCATCCAGGTGTCGGGCACCTTGAGCCCGAGGCGCATCATCGCGCAGTAGCTGGTGTGCTTCTCGTTGGCCTGGATCGACCACGGGTTGTTGAACACGTAAGTGTCGTTCAACACCACGGCCTTCTTGATCCACTCGCGGCTGGTGTAGTACCAGTGCGTCAGGCGGTCGATGACCAGGTCGTAGCGCACCGGCTGGCGCAGGTCGAACGGCTCGATGGTGACGCGGCTCACCTCGAAGCCGAGCGTGTCGCGGCCCTGCGGGATGGCGAGCTCGAGCCGCTGCAGGATCGCCTCGAAGCAGATCGGCCAGCAGATGTCGGCGCCGAGCGACAGCCCGATGTGCCGTGTGATGTGAGCCACGCGTCCTCTCCCGATGTTCGTTATTCGTAGACCATCCACAGCGGGCCGGGGAAAGCCCAGGTCAGCGCCGACTGCAGCCGGTCGCGCCAGTTTTCCCAGTTGTGGCCGTCGCGGACTTCCTCGTAGCGTACCTCAATGCCGTGGTGGCGCAGCAGCGGCACCAGGCTGCGGTTCTCGTAGATCAGCGACTCGTAGATGCCGCAGGAGAGGTACATGCGCTCGGCCGGCCGGCCCGGGCGCCGGCGGAACTCGTTCACGAAGCGCGCCACCGGGTCGAACGTGGTCGTGCGGCGATGATGGCCGATGTCCGAGAACGCGAACGAGCCCGACTGCAGCACCAGCCGGCCGAACGCGCCCGGATGGCGCCACGCCGCGTGCAGCGAGGCGACGCCGCCGAAGCTCGCGCCCATCAGGCCGCGCGCGGCGGGGCCCGGCAGCAGGTTGAAGTCGCGCTCGAGCTGCGCGGGCAACTCCTCGGCGACGAACCGCGCGTGGCCGTCGTGGCCCGCGTACTCGACGAGCCGATCGGGCGACTGGGTCAGTGCCACGATCAGTGGCGGGATCTCCAGCCGGTGGATCAGGTTGTCGAGCACCACCTGCAGGCTCGCGTAGCGCAGGTAGTCGAGCCCGTCGTGCACCACCAGCAAAGGGTAGCGGCGGCTGCGGCGGAAGCGCGCCGGCACGTACACCGCAACGTGCCGGTCGTCGCCGAGCGCGGCGCTCGCGAGCGCGATCTCCTCGAGCGTGCCGGGCCGCGCGGCCGCGTCCGGCAGCGTCCACTCCGGGCGCTGGTAGCCGTGGCCCTGCGCGACCGAATTGGCGCCGAACGGGTCGGCGGCCTGCAGCGGGTTCAGGGGGTCGAGGATCCACTCCTCGTGCCCGTCGCTCACCACCTCGAACTTGTACTCGATGCGCGAGTTCTCGGGCAGCTCGACGCGCAGCACCCACAGGTCGTGCCCGCCGACGCGCTCGAACGGCTGCGACGCCGGCAGGCCGTGGATCCAGCAGCGCAGGTTCACCGCGTCGGCGGCGCCGTGGTAGACGAACGTGACGCCGCCCGGGTCGACGATCGGGGAACGCTGCAGGCGCGCGAGCGCGACGACGGCCTCGTGCTCCGTCCGGGCTGCGGCTTTGCGCTGCCGGTCGCTCATGGGTTCGGGCCAGCTGCGACGACGGTGCCGTTGCGAGTGAGACGCCGCGACCCGACAGCGTCCACCAGCCGTCCGCGACGCCAGTGCAGCTGGTCGCCATCGTCGAGCGTGCAGGCCGCATCCGGGGCCAGCCTCCGCGCGAGCAACGCGACGCGCTGCGGATCGTCGAGCGCCAGGCGGGTCGCCGCGTGCGGCAGGAACACGGTGCCCGGCACGAGCCCGAGGCCCGCCTCGAACAGCTCGGCGTTACCTGCGCCCTGCGGTGGGTGGTCGTGAAACAGCACCACGCGTTGTGCAATGGCCATCGCGCCCGCGGACCACGCGACCACCGGTCGGGCGCGCAGTGCGCGGCCGAGTCCGAACAGCCGCAGGCGATTGAGCAGCACGGCGACGTTGCCGCCGGCGATGCAGACCACGCCGGCGGCCGCGATGATCTGCTCGAGGTCGTCGCGTTGCCGGGCGAGCAGCGCGTGGTGCCCGGGCGACCAGTGGCGCTCGAAGCGAGCATGGATCGCCTGCAGGTCGCGCAGGTGGCCGGCATCGAGCCGGCGCAGCGCCGTGATCGCCGCGCGCAGGGCGCGCTGTGCCGGCGCGCCGCCATCCTGCGCCTGCTGCAACTCGCGGGCGGCCGCCTTGGCGTGGTCGAGTCGCACGCGGTAGAGATCCTGCAGCTGGCGCAGCTCGTTCTGGCGCGCGCGATAGGCCGCATGCAGTTCGCCGTCCTGGGCGAACAGCGCCTCGGTACGTTCGTAGAGCCGCAGGTCGCGCACCGTCTCGCCGAGGTGCTGCTGCAAGGCATCGAGTTCGGCCTCGCGCTCCTGCCAGCCGGCGGTGACGACGGCGACGGGCCCGCCGAGGGACGCGCGATCGAGGGCGTCGCGCAGGTTGGGCGCGCGGAACTGAGGCCCGAGGGCCACGACGACCTGCATGTGCGGATATTGGCCGAAGCGCCGCGCGGTGGATACCATCGGTGCCTGGCAATCGGGGTGGGGAGAATTGCGGATGGCACGAATCGAATGCGTGCGGCTGGAGCTGCGTCGCCCGGCCCGGCGGGGCATGGTGGCCCTGGCCGCTTTGCTGGCGGTCGCGGGCATGGCCAGCGCAGACGCTGCGGCCCCGCGCACGACAGCCGAGGTGCTGGCCGCGACCACGCCGACCGACTGGCGGACTCCCGATCCCGGCAACACGCTTTACCTGGAGCTCGCCGCCGGCCGCGTAGTGATCGAACTCGCGCCGCGTTTCGCGCCCGAGCACGCCGCGAATATCCTGCGCCTCGTGCGCCAGGGCTACTTCGACGGCCTCGCCATCCTCCGCGCGCAGGACAACTACGTGGTGCAGTGGGGCGACCCGGACGGCCAGCGCCCGTTCGGCGAGGCGCGCAAGACGCTGCCGCCGGAGTTCACGCTGCCGCTGGCGCCGTCGCTGCCGTTCGTGCGGCTGCCGGACCCGGATGGCTACGCGCCCGAGGTCGGCTTCGCTGACGGTTTTCCGGCGGCGCGTGACACCCGTGCCGGGCAAGCGTGGCTCGCGCACTGCTACGGCATGGTCGGCGCGGGGCGTGACGTCGCGAGCGACAGCGGCAACGGTGCCGAGCTGTACGTGGTCATCGGCCATGCACCCCGCCACCTGGACCGCAACATCGCGCTGGTCGGTCGGGTGCTGGTCGGGATGGAGTTGCTGTCGGTCCTGCCGCGCGGCACCGGTCACGCTGGGGTTCTACGAGAAGGCGGAGCAACGGGTGCCGATCGCGCGCGTGCGGGTGGCGGCCGACGTGCCGGTCGCCGAGCGGTCGCGCCTGGAAGTGATGCGCACCGACACCGCGGCATTCACGGCGCTGGTCGAGTCGCGGCGCAACCGCCACGAGGAGTGGTTCAAGCGGCCGGCCGGGCACATCGAGCTGTGCAACGTGCCGCTGCCAGTGCGGACACGTTGAGTTTCGCTGCGGCGCAGCAAAATCAACGGCTTGCAGTGATCACTGCGGATTGCGGTCGCGCCGTGCGCGAGGCAATTTAGCGTGGAGAACGCGGATCTGGTACGGTGTTGAGAGGAGGGGAGACCATGGATCGCTTCTGGCTGAAGAACTATCCGCCGGGCGTGCCGTCCGACGTGGACGTGGACCAGTACTCGTCGCTGGTCGCGTTGCTGGAGGAAGGGTTCGCGAAGTACGCTCGCGCGACGCGTACGCGTTCATGGACCGCCTCTTCACGTTCGCCGACATCGATCGCCACTCGGCTGTCGTTCGGTGCGTACCTGCAGGGGCTCGGCCTCGCGCGCGGCGCGCGCGTCGCCGATCATGATGCCGAACGTCGTGCAGTACCCGATCGCGCTGGCGGGCGTGCTGCGCGCCGGCTACGTCGTCGTCAACGTGAACCCGCTGTACACGCCGCGCGAGCTCGAGCACCAGCTGAAGGACTCGGGCGCCGAGGCGATCGTCATCCTGGAGAACTTCGCCGCGACGCTGCAGCAGGTGATCGCCAAGACGTCGGTCAAGCACGTGGTGGTCGCCTCGATCGGCGACCTGCTCGGCTTCCCGAAGGGCGCGATCGTCAATTTCGCGCTGCGCCAGGTCAAGAAGATGATTCCCGGCCTTCTCGCTGCCGGGCCACGTGCGCTTCAACGACGCGCTCGACGCCGGCGCGCGCGGCAAGCTCGCGCCGGGTCGACGTGGGTCCGCAGGACGTCGCGTTCCTGCAGTACACCGGCGGCACCACCGGCGTGTCGAAGGGCGCGACGCTCACGCACCGCAACCTGGTGGCGAACGTGCTGCAGATGGAAGCCTGGGTGCAGCCGGCGCTCGTCGACACCAGCCGCGGCCCGGTGCCGGAGCAGCTGGTGTACGTCTGTGCGCTGCCGCTGTACCACGTGTTCGCGCTCACGGTGAACTGCCTGGGCGGCATCCGCCTCGGCGCGCTCAACGTGCTGATCGTCAACCCGCGCGACATCCCGGGCTTCGTCAAGGAACTCGCCAAGTACAAGTTCAACATCGTTCCGGGCGTGAACACGCTGTACAACGCGCTTGCGTCATGAACCCGACTTCCAGAAGCTCGACTTCTCGAGCCTGCGCATCTCGAACGGCGGCGGCATGGCGGTGCAGCAGGCCGTCGCGGAGAAGTGGATCAAGCTCACCGGCGTGCCGATCGTCGAGGGCTACGGTCTGTCCGAGACGTCGCCGATCGCGACCTGCAACCCGATCCTGGCGCGCGAGTACAACGGCACGATCGGCCTGCCGTTCCCGAACACGGAGATCGCGATCCTCGACGACGCCGGGCCAGCCCGTGCCGCTCGGCCAGCCGGGCGAGATCGCGATCCGCGGTCCGCAGGTGATGGCGGGCTACTGGCAGCGGCCGGACGAGACCGCGAAGGTGATGACGCCGGACGGCTTCTTCAAGTCGGGTGACATCGGCATCATGGACGAGCGCGGCTACACGAAGATCGTCGACCGCAAGAAGGACATGATCATCGTGTCCGGCTTCAACGTGTACCCGAACGAGGTCGAGGGCGTGGTCGCCATGCA
This sequence comes from uncultured Gammaproteobacteria bacterium, assembly GCA_963731105.1. GTDB lineage: Bacteria > Pseudomonadota > Gammaproteobacteria > Steroidobacterales > Steroidobacteraceae > RPQJ01. Next base: position 34,544 of record CAVSUM010000001.1, on the reverse strand, counting down.
CCCGGGCGTCGTGGAGTGCGCGGCGATCGGCATCCCGGACGAGAAATCCGGCGAGGCGGTGAAGGTGTTCGTGGTGCGCAAGGACCCGGCGCTGACCGAGGCGGCGCTGCTGGAGTTCTGCAAGGAGCACCTCACCGGCTACAAGAAGCCGAAGTTCATCGAGTTCCGCGACGAGCTGCCGAAGACCAACGTCGGCAAGATCCTGCGGCGCGAGCTGCGGGATGCGCAGATCGCGGCGATGCAGAAGCGCGCGGGCTGACGCGCGGGCTTGTTCGCTGACGCGTTGCTCCGTCCGCTGCTGGGCCGGCGGGCGGGGTAAAGGCCCGCGGGGACGCCGTAAATCCGTCCGTGGAGGCTCGCGCGCCGCGTCCGTGCGGCGCGACGCCCCGCGGACCTTCACCCCGCCCGCCGGCCCAGCAGCGGACGTCGATCGCATCACCTTGCGTTGCGGCGTGATGCTCGCGACGCTTCCACGACTGTTGTCAGCGCGGTGTTCGGGGTCGGGGTTTCCCGGCGCAGGGCGTCACGCGACACGGACGTCGCGTGCGAGCGCCACGGATGGCTTCTTGCGTCCCTGCGCCGGGAAACCCCGACCTCGAACGCCGCGCCAGCCAGCGGCCGACGCGATGAGCGACGCGAGCCTACTGCCCGCGAAACACCGGCTTGCGCCGCTGCATGAACGCCGTCATCGCCTCGGTCAGGTCGTCCGAGTGCAGGAACGCCGAGTTCCACAGCGCCACGTAGTCGAGCGCCGCATCGACCTCGCGCCGCACCGCGAACCCGAGCACCTGCTTCGAGCCCTGCACCGCGAGCGGCGAGTTGGCGGCGATCTCCTGCGCGACGTGCCGCGCGCGGGCGAGCAGCGCCTCGTGGTCCGGCAGCACGTCGTTCACGAGTCCGATCTGCTGCGCGCGTGCCGCGTCGATGTCCGCGCCGGTGAAGATCAGCTCGCGCGCCGGGCCGTCGCCGATCACGCGCGGCAGGCGCTGCAGCGTGCCGACGTCCGCCACCATCGCGATCTTCGTCTCGCGCACGGAGAACTCTGGCGTCGGCCGAGCAGTAGCGGATGTCGCAGGCGGTGATCAGGTCCATGCCGGCGCCGATGCAGGCGCCATGCACGGCCGCGATCACCGGCTTGTTGGTGTCGGCCAGGCTCGAGCAGGTGCGCTGGTAGCGGCGCACGTCGTCGTACAGCGCGCGCCGCTTGCCGACCGACGACTCGCCCTTGCCCGAGATTGCGCCGCCGCCGGCGAGCGCCGCGGCGTGGTCCATCAGGTCGATGCCGGCGCAGAACGCCTTGCCGCGGCCCGCGAGCACGATGACGCGTACCTCGGGGTCGGCGTCGAGATGCGCCACCGCCGCGGGGATCGAGTCCCACAGCGGGCGATGCAATGCGTTCAGCTTCTCGGGACGGTCGAGCCAGAGCACGGCCACGCCGCCGTCACGTTCGATGGTCAGGCTGTCGAAGGTCATGGGAGTCCCTTTTGGCGGCGCAGGCTGCGGACGGCATCGGTCGCGCGGCGCAACAGCGTGTCGGTGGCGCCCGGGGCGAGCGCGGCGAGTTTCTCCACCAGCGCGGAGCCCGGCGGCACGGCGATCTCCGCGAGCCGGAAACGGATCGCGAGGAAGATCGACCACACCACCCAGGACGCCGGCATGGTGAGCGACTTGGGCCACACGTCGGCGGCGTCGGGATCGCTGTTCGCGACGACGGCCATCGGCGTGTCCACCACGCCGGGCAGCACCAGCGAGACGTTGATGCGCTCGCCGACCAGTTCGGTGCGCAGCGCTTCGGTGAGGCCGACCAGCGCGAACTTGGTGGCGCAATAGCCGCCGAGCGGCGAGAAGCCGCGTCGGCCGGCGAGCGAGCCGACGTTGACGATGTGGCCGCGGCCCTGCTTGCGCATCACCTTCACGGCTTCCTGCATCACGTGCAGCGCGCCGATCAGGTTCACGTCGAGCATGCGCTGCAGGTCGGCGGTGCGCAGGTCCACGACGCGCGAGGGAATCAGGATGCCGGCGTTGTTCACGACGACGTCGACGCCGCCGAAGCGCTTCACGGCCTTGGCGAAGCAGGCCTGCACCGCTTCGGCACTGGTCACGTCGGTGGCGGTGACCAGTGTCTTCGCGCCGCGTTTGCGGGCCTCTGCTGCGACCTTGCCGAGCACGGCCGCGCGGCGTGCGACCAGCACCAGGTTCGCCCCGGAATCCGCGAAGGCGAGCGCGGTGGCGCGCCCGATGCCGCTCGAGGCGCCCGTGACGAGCACCGTGCGTCCGCGGAACGAAATGCCTGTGCTGGCCATGGCGCGCCCTCTAAGGAGGGGACGGTCTCTTGAGTGTCCCCAGGCGGGGACACTCAAGAGACCGTCCCCTCCGGCAATCTTACTTCAGGAACTCCGCGACCGGCGTGTACGGCAGGCCGAGCGCCTGCGCGACCGCCTCGTTGGTCACGTGGCCTTCGTGCACGTTGAGGCCGTTGGCGAGGTGCGGATCGGCCTGCATGGCGGCCTTCCAGCCGTGGTCCGCCAGCCTGCGTGCGAAGGGCAGGGTGACGTTGTTGAGCGCGAAGGTCGACGTGCGCGGCACTGCGCCCGGCATGTTGGCGACGCAGTAGTGGATCACGTCGTCGACCACGAAGGTCGGCTCGGCGTGGGTCGTGGCCTTGCTGGTCTCGAAGCAGCCGCCCTGGTCGATGGAGATGTCGACGAGGACCGCGCCCGCCTTCATGCGGCGGACCATGTCGCGGGTCACGAGCTTGGGGGCCGCGGCGCCGGCGATCAGCACCGCGCCGATCACCAGGTCGGCATCGATGACCAGCGCGTCGACGTGCTCCTGCGTCGAGTACTCGGTGCGCAGCGAGGGCCCAAAGATCGACGACAGTTCGCGCAGGCGCTTCATCGAGCGATCGACGACGGTCACGTCGGCACGCAGGCCGACGGCCATCTCCGCCGCGTGGGTGCCGGACACGCCGCCGCCCAGGATCACGACCTTGGCCGGCGCCACGCCCGGCACGCCGCCGAGCAGGATGCCGCGGCCGCCGTTCGCCTTCTGCAGGCAATACGCGCCGACCTGCACCGACATGCGTCCGGCCACTTCGCTCATCGGCGTGAGCAATGGCAGCGAGCCGTCCGGCGCGGTGACCGTCTCGTAGGCGATGCAGGTCGCGCCCGACTTGATCAACGCCTCGGTCTGGCGCGGGTCGGGCGCGAGGTGCAGGTAGGTGTAGAGCACCTGGCCCTTGCGCAACATCGCGCACTCGGCCGGTTGCGGCTCCTTCACCTTCACGATCATCTCGGACTTCGCGAAGACTTCGTCGGCCGTGGGCGCGATCTTCGCGCCGACGCGCTGATAGTCCGCGTCCGAGAAGCCGATGCCGGTCGCGGCGCCAGTCTGCACCAGCACCTGATGGCCACTCTCCACCAGTTCGCGGACAGCGGCCGGCACCAGGCCGACGCGGTATTCGTGAACCTTGATTTCCTTCGGTACGCCGATGCGCATGGTCTCTCCCCCAGTTGCGGGTATTGTTGTGTCTGGCGCCGACGATACGCCCGGGAGTCGGGCATAACCTGCAAAAGAGGCGGACAAAATGACATCGGAGCGCAATATAGTTGCGCGATCAGCCGATTGCAGGGTGGAATCTGCGATGCGTCTAGACCGGATTGACCGCGTCATCCTGGCGGAGCTGCAGCGCAACGGTCGGCTCAGCAACCGTGAGCTGGCCGACCACGTGCACCTGAGCGAATCGGCGTGCCTGCGCCGCGTGCGGGGGCTGGAGGAGGCCGGGGTCATCGATCGCTATGCCGCGCTGGTGAACCAGGCCAAGGTGGGCCTGCCCGGCAACGTGTTTGTGAGCATCACGCTCAATCGCCAGGAGCAGGCGGATCTCGCCGCGTTCGAGGAAGCGGTGCAGGCCGTGCCCGAGGTGATGGAGTGCTACCTGATGACGGGCCAGCAGGACTACCTGCTGCGCGTCGTGGTCACGGACCCCGCCGACTTCGAGCGACTGCACAGCCAGCACCTGACGCGATTGCCGGGTGTGGCGCGCGTGCAGTCGAGCTTCGCACTGCGCAGCGTGCGCAAGGGTAGCGGCTTGCCACTGTAATGGGAGGGGACGCTCTCTTGAGTGTCCCCGCAGCGGGGACACACAAGAGAGCGTCCCCTCCGGGCCGTTGACTTCGGCAACGCGGGCGTGGGATGGTCGTTGTGCTTCCCGCCTGCGGAGAATCCTCGTGCCACGACTCTCGCTCGTCCTGTTCGCAATGGGCCTAGGATTCCCGGTGGCCCAGGCAGCCGACACGGCCGGAAAGTGCGTCGCCATCGACGACGACCGGGCGCGGCTGGCGTGCTACGACGAAGCGTACGGGCGCACTGCGACAACCCGCGCCAGCGCGCCGGCTGCAGCTGCGGGCGCACCTGCAGCAGCCTTGGCAGCGGCGACCGCGGGCCCGCCGGCGCCGTCGCCTGAACAGTCCAGGCAGAACTTTGGCCTCAGCGCCGAGAAAGTCCTCGGGCCGCAGGGCGGTCCCACCGAGATCGAGGCGAAAGTCACTGCGGTGCAGGCCAACGAGGTCACCGGGCGGGCCGTCGTCACGCTCGACAACGGACAGGTCTGGCAGCAGCTCGAGGCGACGAAGGCGACGAAGCGTCCCCGGCCGGGTGACCAGGTGGTCATCCGCGAGGCATCGCTGGGCTCTTACCTGATGGTGGCGCCGGAGCGCGGCTCGGCCCGGGTCCGGCGCGTACGCTAAGTCGCACGCCGGTCGGGTTGCGGCGCGACCGCCCGATCGGCAGGGGGTGTTCGAAAGTGCGGGCGATTCGCTGGCAGTCGCTGGCTCCGATACTGGTCGCCGCCTGGTCCCTGGCCGCTGGGGCGACCGAGCCAGCTGCGATCGCACCGACCGTCGCAACACCGGCGGTCGCCGCACCCGACCTCGACGCGCCCCAGTTCGCCATTCCAACGACTTCCGACCGGGTCGGCCGGGTGGTGGCTGCGGTGTACATCGGCGAGCAAGGACCGTTGCGCTTCATTCTCGACACGGGCGCCAATCGATCGGCGCTGGCGGAGCGCACGGTGCGGAACCTCGGGCTGGTGCCCGGCGGGCAGGCAATGGTGCACGGCATCACCGGGTCCGCGGTCATGCCGACGGTCGAGGTTGCCCAGCTGCGGGCGGGTGAGCTCACCTATCCCGGCCAGCGGCTCGCCGTGCTGCCCGACACGGTATTCGCCGGCGCCGACGGCATCCTTGGCATCGACATCGTGCAGCACGCGCGCATCGACGTCGATTTCGCGAACGACCAGGTGTCCGTGCGGCGATCCGGAGCCCGCGCGCTGGGCGACCGGGTCGTGGTCCCGGCCCGGCTCAGCCGCGGCGGGCTGCTGCTGATTCAAGGCAAGGTGGGCCGGGTGCGGGTCAAGGCCATCATCGACACCGGCGCGGAGCGCAGCCTGGGCAACGAGGCCCTGCGCAAGGCGCTGGCGGTCCGGGAGAAGGAGTGGTTCGGGGGCGAGGCGACCAAAGTGGTGGGCGCCACGGCCCAGGTGGCCGAGGGCTATGCCTTCGTGGCCCCGACCGTCGCCCTCGGCGGCGACGCGAACGTCGACAACCTGGCGGTCACCTTCGGCGACTTCCATGTATTCCGGATCTGGTCGCTGCTCGACGAGCCGGCCCTGGTCATTGGCATGGACGCGCTCGGGACCCTGCCCGGGTTCAGCGTCGACTATCCCCGTCGCCGGTTCCTGCTCAAACTCGGGGGCCCCGCGCCACCCCTGGCTGGCAGCTGACCCTGGGTGTTGCTAACAAACAACGCTGTATTTCGTGACGCATGCTTCAAAACCGGCAGGTGTTGCGTTACAGTGACAACCCAGTGCGTCCGGGGGGCAGGTCTTTTGCCAAGCCTTCCAGCGCTACTCGCCTGAAAACCCGTACTTCGATGAGGAACTGACCAATATGGCGTCCAACAAAATCGTCTCTGCCGCCGTGCGCACCGCGCTGATCGCCAGTGCCATGGCTGCCGCGGCCTTCCCCGCCTACGCGGCGGAACAGGCGACGGAACTCGAAGAGATCATCGTCACTGGCTCGCTGATCCCGCAGGATCTGAACGCGCCGGGCATCCCGGTCACGGTGATGTCGGCCAGCGACATCCGCGACTCGGGCGTCAGCACCAACATGCTCGACGTGCTGCAGAAGTCCCAGCCGTTCTTCTACGGCTCGAACAACCTCGGCAGCGACAACGGCAACATCTCGTCCGGTTCCACCAACGGCGGTTCGCAGATCTCCCTGCGTAACCGCGCCACCCTGGTGCTGCTGAACGGCCGCCGCGTGGCGGTGTCGCCGGTGGCGGCCTCGGGCGGCTTCAACTTCGTCGACGTCAACATGATCCCGGTCTCGGCGATCGAGCGCATCGAGATCCTGCCGGACGGCGCGTCGGCCACCTACGGCGCAGATGCAGTCGGCGGCGTGGTCAACCTGATCCTCAAGACCAACTACGAGGGTGTCGAGGTCGGCGGCCGCTATGGCACCGACGATCGCGGCCAGTACACCGAGCGCAGCTACTACGCCACGCTGGGCGCCGGCAACGAGGACACGCACGTCACCTTCTCGACCGAGTGGGCCAAGAACGATCCGATCTACCAGATCGATCGCAGCTGGTCGCGCGGCCAGTTCCGCAGCCCGACCTTCGCCGGCTCGGTGAACTACATTGATGCAGACGGCAACGCCCAGTTCTTCTACCTCAACCCGAACCTGAACGCGCCGCCGAAGAACCTCGACCTGACGCCGGCGCAGATCGTGGCGGCGGGCATCTACGCTGGCCCGTTGGAGCAGGGCGAGGTCGCGCAGTTCTTCGACCTCGCGACGTACCCGACGATGGTCCTCGGCAGTGAGCGGCGCAGCGCGCTGCTGGCGGCTGACCACACCGTCAACGAGCACCTCGAGCTGTTCGGCGACTTCCTGGTGTCGCAGACCGAGACCGAGTCGCAGCTGAACGCGCAGCCGGTGAGCGGCACCGTCGCGGCCAGCAACCCGAACAATCCGTTCAACATCTCGGTCACGGCGCGCAACCGCTTCCTCGAGTTCCCGCGCCGCTACCAGACCGACACCACGCTGTGGCGCGGTGTGGCCGGCATCCGCGGCGACATCGTCGGCTCGTGGAAGTACGAAGTGGCGGGTAACTGGAACCGCGCGCAGAGCCAGTTCCGCAACCCGGGCCTGATCGACGGCGCGGCGTACTCCCGTGCGGTGTCGAACGGCACCTACAACCCGTTCGCGCGCGAGCAGGCCCCGGGCGTGCTCGAGAGCTTCGTCGGCATCCAGTTCCGCGACTACGAGAGCACCCTGTACAGCTTCGACGCCAAGGTGTTCGGCGACGTGTTCTCGCTGCCCGCCGGCATGGTGCGGCTGGCCGTCGGTGCCGACACGCGCGACGAGACGCTCGACTACAAGAACGACAAGATGGACCAGACGGGCGGCTGGCTGCAGGCCACCCCGACCCAGCCGTTCAGCGCCGACCTCAGCAGCACCGGCTATTTCGCGGAAGTGCGCATTCCGGTGTTCTCGCCGGACTACAACGTCCCGGGCTTCTATGCCCTGGAGTTCTCGCTCGCCGGCCGCCAGGAGGTCTACGACATCACGGACGACCCGTTCGTGCCGAAGTTCACCATGCGCTGGCAGCCGTTCGGTGAGACCTTCGCGGTCCGCGGCGGCTACTCCGAGTCGTTCACTGCGCCGACCCTGTTCGAGCTGTTCGGACCGACCAACTCCGGCTTCACCTCCAGCCAGAACATTCGGCGCTACAACACCGACGGCAGCCCGCAGATCGTCAATGGCACGCAGGTGGTGGCGACCAACCGCCAGTACCGCAGCCGCAGCGGCTCGAACGAGTTCCTCGATCCGGCGACCTCCAAGAACTGGACGGTAGGCATGGAGTGGATGCCTGAAGGCGCGCTGCAGGGCCTCGAGGTGTCGCTCGACTGGTTCAACATGGAGGAAGAGGACCTGATCGACAGCGTCGACTCGGCGATCATCCTGCAGTCGGTGGAGGAACTCGGTGCGGCGTCGCCGTATGCCAGCCTCGTCCGGCTGGGTACGCCGATCAGCACTGAAGTCTATTTCGACAACGGCGACCCGATCACGACGCCGGGCCAGATCACCAACCGCGCGTCGGACTCGGTGTGGCTCAGCAACTCGCTGATCAACATCGCCGGCATCGACCAGAGTGGCCTGGACTTCAAGGTCGGCTACACGTACGAGACCGACACGTTGGGCACGTTCTCCGGTCGCCTCACCGGCGTCTGGCTGAACGAGTACACCTACGCGGGCGCCCCGGGCCTGCCGCTCGAGGAGCGTGCCGGCACGTTCGGCGGCGCCACTCCTGGTGTGTATGCCGACTGGCGCGCGTTCCTGCAGCTCGGCTGGACGATGGCCGGCTGGTCGGTTGGCGTGAACGGCCAGTTCATCCCCGAGATCGACGACTACGGCTTTGGCTACAGCGAAGACATGCTGGGCACGGTCGACTCGTACATGGCCTGGGACATGCGCGTCGGTTACGACTTCGCCGACATGCCTGGCTATGCGAGTGGCCTGCGCCTGAACGCCGGTATCAACAACGTGTTCGACGAGGATCCGCCGTTCATCGAGGGCGAGGGCAACCAGAGCCACGACATCTCGACGTACGACCCGATCGGCCGGTTCTACTACGCGGAACTTGCCTACAAGTTCTGATCTAGCCTGATCGATCGATGAAACTGGGGCCGGTCCGCAAGGACCGGCCCTTTTTCATGTAGTGCGCCCGGCAGGCGCGAGTCGCGGCGGGCCAGCGAGCGTCCGGTCGCACCACGCGATCGCCCACCGCGAGACCGAGCGTCTTCGCGGTGCCGCCCGCGAGTTCGACCACCAACTCGACCGGCTCGCCGGACTGGATCGTGTCGAGCGACCCCGGCCGTGCGTCGCGCTGCACCCTGACCACGCAGCCGTACTCGTCGACGAACAGCATGTCGAGCGGGATCAGCGTGTTCTTCATCCACATCGCCACGTGCTGCGGTGGCTGGTAGACGAAGATCATCGCCTGGTCGGGCCGCAGGCTCGTTCACGAACATCAGTCCCTGCGCGAGCGTGCGGTCGGTGTCCGCGCGCCAGGCCTCGAATACGTGGCGGCGCGCGCTGCGGGTCTCGACCGCGATTTTTTCCCGGGGGAAGGCGGACAGCGGCAGTATCGTATCGCGGTCCTGCGCAGCGCGCCGGTGTGACGGCGGCGAGACCGAGCAGCACGGCCACCGCAATGCGCAGCGTGGCGCGCGTGCTCACCGCGCCCCCTGCACGATCGCCACAACGTCGAAGCGTGTCAGCAGCACCGCGCCATCGCCGCCCACCGCACGTGCCGGCTGCGTGCAGAACCCCCGGCCCTCGAGCCGATAGCGGCCTGCTTCGCCCGCCACCGGTGTCTGGCTGACCGAATCGAGCGTGCACTTGTCGTCCCCCTGGGTGGCGAAGAACTGTCCGGTGCCTTCGCGTACGACCGTGACGTTGACCGGAACGTTCCTCGCCGACTCTCCCGGCTTCAGCGGCGCGATGCCGAGCACCACGAGCAGTGGGCCGACGCCCGGCGCCGAGCCCTTGTACAGCAGCCGCACGCCGTCGCCCTGCGGGCGTGGGCCGCCGAGGCAATGGGGTGCATCGGCACCCCAGTCGAACTCAGTGTCGATGGCGCCCTGCAGCCGGGCCTTGATGGAGCCAGTGGGTGCGGCAACGCACAGTGCCTCGGTGGCATTCAGCGCCGAGGTGGGCGCCGCGGCCGCGGGCGGCTGTGGCGTGGTGGTCGTGGGCGGCATCCGCCGGGGCGGGCGGCGCACGATCGTCGGCGCGACCGCAGCCGGCGGCGAGCAAGGCCACCGCGACGATGGCGGCTGGCAGCGCCGATCCCGGCGCTGCACCGGGGTTCAGTCGTGGGCGCGTGTTGCGACGAGCAGCGTCTTCGCCAGTTGGCCATGCAGATACCCGATTCCCCGTGCCAGGTGCAGCGTCATGGTGAGCAGCAGCACCCCGAGGATCGAGATCAGCGGCATCAGCGCCGGGTGCGGGTACTCCACGTTCACCGTGCCTTCGATCTGCACGATGCCGAAATGGTAGAGCAGCACGAACACCGGCGCGACCATCGTCGCGAGCGACAGCACGAGTCCGACCACCACGAACGTGAAGTAGAACACGCCGAGCGGCAGCATCAGCAGCAGGTAGAGCAGGGTGCCCCAGGTGCGCGGGTCCATCAGCATGGCGCCGATGCGCCGCAGGAACGGCGTCTCGCGGTCCGGGTAGTCGGGGCGGCGCGGCATCCGCGTGCCGAGCAGCGTTTCGACGATGCGGCCCTCGACCAGCGCGACCACGCGTGCCGCGCCGATGAACAGCAGGAAGAACGGCACGCCGATGATCAGGATGGCGAGGCCGAGCGACAGCGACAGCCCGGTGGCCGCGAAAGTGAAGTAGGCGACACCGGTGACGAGCGCCAGCAACATGTACAGCAGGCTCAGGTACGCGCGAGGATCGGCGTAGATGCCGAAGAAGCGGCCGAGGCTGCTCGAGCGCGGCCGCGGGATGGGCGTGCGCAGGGCCTTCTGGGTGGTGGCCTCGCTGACGCGGTAGGCCGCGGCGACCTCGTCTGGCGCGCCGTAGCTCGTCACGATGCGCGCGAGCACGTCGCCCTCTGCGAGGCCCGGGTGCGCGCCGAGCTCGGCCCGCAGGTGCTCCTCCGCGTCGTACAACGCATCCTGGACCAGCGCCGGGTCGGCGCCGTGCAGGGCGGACCGGAGGGCGTCGAGGTACTGCTCGACGGTGCGCAATGTGGCGGCCGTCATGGCTGGCCCTCCTGGGCGGCGGCACGGTTCAGGGTGGAGTCGACGAAATCGCGCGTGGTGGTCCACGTGGCGCGCCAGGCGGCGAGCGCCTCGCGGCCAGCGGACGTGATCCGGTAGTAGCGGCGCGCCGGGCCGGCGTAGGAGGGCACGACGCGGCTCGACAGCAGGCCGGCTGCGCTCATGTTGCGCAGCACGGGGTACAGGGCCCCCAGCTTGAATGGGCCGCCGCCTTCGTGGTCGCCGCTCAAGCGGCGGGCGATCTCGTAGCCGTACAGGTCCTCGCCCGCGTCGGCCAGCACGGACAGCAGCACCAGCGAGGTCAGGCCGGCGCTGAGTTCACGCTGGAACTTGCGGGTGTGCGTCTCCGCCGGATCGGCGGTGGGCAGCAGGTCGTCGGGCTCGCTGGTCACTGGGAGCGACTCATTGCATTGACTGAGCCATAGTAAACATCAAGCAATAGTATGCAGTCAACACTATCGCTCACTCGATGGTTCGAATGGCTCGAACAGCCGCCGGCTGCAATGGTGCCGGGATCTGGTGGTGTTTCGCGTGGTCATAGCGACATTGCGCGAGTATCGGGTCTGTTCGCCACTCGGTAACATCGCTGCATCGCCGACGATCGGAGCGCGCTGCAACATGTTGCCCGACCAGCAGAAATCGTTCGCCCCCCGTCGTTACCTGAGCCGCCTGACCCGGGGCACGCTGGCCGTGATCATGGCTGGCGGTCGCGGCGAACGCCTCAGGCACCTGACCGAGGATCGCTGCAAGCCGGCGACTCCGTTCGGCGGCAAGTTCCGCATCATCGACTTTGCGCTGTCGAACTGCGTCAACTCCGGCATCCGCCAGGTCTCGGTGCTCACGCAGTACAAGGCGCACTCGCTGATCCAGCACATCCAGCGCGGCTGGGGTTACCTGCGCGGCGAGTTCGGCGAGTTCGTCGAGATCGTGCCGGCGCAGCAGCGCAAGCGGCCCGGACTGGTACCAGGGCACGGCCGATGCGCTGTGGCAGAACATGGACATCATCCGCGCGCACCGGCCGCTGCACGTGCTGGTGCTGGCGGGCGACCACATCTACAAGATGGACTACGGTCCGATGATCGGCTTCCACGTCGAGAAGGAAGCGGACATCACCGTGGGCGTGGTCGAGGTGCCGCTGGCGCGCGCCCGCGAGTTCGGCGTGCTCGGGGTCGACGAGTCGAACCGCGTGCTGAACTTCCTCGAGAAGCCGAACGACCCGCCGCCGATGCCGGGCCGGCCCGACATGGCGCTCGCCTCGATGGGCATCTACGTGTTCAACCCGCGACTGCTCGAGCGCCTGCTGCGCGCGGACGCCGACGACCCGGCGTCGGCGCACGACTTCGGCAAGAACATCATTCCCGAGGCGATCGACAAGCTGCGCGTGTTCGCCTATCCGTTCGAGGACGTGCGCACCAAGGCACAGAACTACTGGCGCGACGTCGGCACCGTGGACGCGTACTACGAGGCCAACCTCGAGCTGGTGCGCGTGTCGCCGGAGCTGAACATCTACGACGAGCAGTGGCCGATCTGGACCTACCAGGAGCAGCTGCCGCCGGCGAAGTTCGTGTTCGACGACGAGGACCGCCGCGGCGCCGCGATCGACTCGATGGTCTCGGGCGGCTGCATCATCTCGGGCTCGCGCGTGACGAACTCGCTGCTGTTCTCCAACGTGCGCGTGCACGACTACTCGCTGGTCGACGGCGCGGTGATCCTGCCGCGCGTGCGCATCGGCGAGCGCTGCGTGATCCGCCGCGCCATCATCGACGAGGGCTCGCTGGTCCCGGACGGCATGCAGATCGGCGTCGACCCGGTCGCCGATGCGGAACGCTTCTATGTCACCGAGAACGGCGTTACGCTGGTGACGCAGGCTATGCTGCGCGCGGGTCCGCGCCCGGGCTGAGTCCGGGCGGGTCCTCGTCCACTTTCCGCTTGAGGCAGGAGATGCTCGCCATGCCCGTACGTTCGCCGCGGATGCTGTTCGTGTGCGCCTGCCTGGCGCTGCTCGCGGCGTGCTCGACGCTGCCCTCGAACCTGGTGGCGCCGACCATCGAGGTCGTGGCGGTGCAGGTCACGTCGGCCGACATGTTCGCGCAGCGCTTCAAGCTGCGGATCAGGGTCGTGAACCCGAACGACCTCGAACTGCCGGTGCGCGGCCTCGAGTACGAAGTGCTGATGATGGGCGACGCCTTCGCCGAGGGCGTCAGCAACGAGTCGTTCCTGCTGCCGGCACGCGGCGAGGCGGAATTCGACATGATGGTGACGACGAACTTCGTCAGCAGCTTCGGCCGGCTGCTGAGCCGCGTCAGCGGCGGCAAGCTCGAGAACGTCGACTACGAGATCGTCGGCCAGGTGATGCTCGACAAGGGGATGGTGCGCAAAGTCCCGTTCAACCATCGCGGCACGGTCGACTTCACGAAGGTGTTGAAGCCGCTCGAGAAGCCGCTGCAGCCGATCCCCCCGAAATAGAAAACAGGGGACAGGGGGAGGGGACGGTCTCTTGTCTGTCCCTCTTCAGGGACACACAAGAGACTGTCCCCTCCGCAGGTTCAATTCCGCAGCCGGGCGTACAGATCCTCGTACCCGTCCACCTGCCGCTCCCAGGAGAAATCCTGGCGCATGCCGTTCTGCACCAGGCGCCGCCACACCGTCGGCCAGCTGTGCCATTCGAGCGCCGTGGCCAGCGCCCAGCGCACGCCATCGGCGTCGTAATCGTTGAACACGATCCCGGTGCCGGTGCCCGCCGCCGGGTCGAAGTGCTGCACGGAATCGGCGAGCCCGCCGGTGCGGCGCACGATCGGCACCGCGCCGTACTTGAGGCTGTACATCTGGTTGAGGCCGCAGGGCTCGTACATCGATGGCATCAGGAAGATGTCCGCCGCGGCCTCGATGAAGTGCGCCAGTTCCTCGCTATACCCGCTGTAGAACACTGCGCGGCCGGGGAACCACTCCTGCAGCGAGTGCATGAACTGCTCGTAGTGATGCTCGCCGCTGCCGAGCGCCACCAGGCGCACGTCGCCGCGCTCGAGCACCTCGGGCAGGGTGTCGAACAGCAGGTCGATGCCTTTCTGGCGCGTGAGCCGCGTCACCATGCCGATCAGCGGCGTCGTGGCCGGCGCCGGCATGCGCAGCAGGTCGAGCAGCGCCTCCTTGTTGCGCGCCTTGCCTGACAGGTCGTCGACGTCGTAGCGGAACGGGATGTAGCGATCGGTGGCGGGATTCCACTCGTCGTAGTCGACGCCGTTGAGCAGGCCCGACACCGCGGCACCACGCGCGCGGAGGTCGCCGTCCAGGCCGTGGCCGCCCTCCACCGTGCGGATCTCGTCGGCGTAGGTCGGGCTCACGGTGGTGACCGCGTCGGCGTACATGACGGCGTGCCGCATCGGGTTGACGCGTCCGGTGGCGAGGTCGGCCTGGTGCAGCGCCTCGATGCCGACACCGGGCGCCAGGTCCCCGGCCTGGCCCGCCGAGAACACGCCCTGGTAGCCGATGTTGTGGATGGTGAACACGCTGCGGGCGCCGCCGAAGATCGCGATGTCCCACGCGTAGGCGGTGCGCAGCAACAGCGGCGCGAACGCCGTGTGCCAGTCGTTGGCGTGCACGATTTCCGGCGCGAAGCCCATCCGTTGGCAGCACTCGAACGCGGCGCGCGTCAGCATCAGGTAGCGCACGTGCTCGTCGGGCGCGTCGGAGTAGATGCGCGGCCGGTCGAACAGGGCAGGGCAGTCGACCAGGTACACCCACAGGTCGGAGTCGGGCACCCGCGCCGTCTGCACGCCGAAGCGGAATTCGTGCGCGCCGACGGAGAGGGGCAGGTTCTGCAGGAAGTCGACTGGATGCAGGTCCACGCCACGCAGGTCCATCAGCCCATGCAGCGGGATGAAGACCCGCAGGTCGTGGCCGCGCCGCGCGAGCTGGCGGGTGAGCGCCGCCGCTACGTCACCGAGCCCGCCCGTCTTGGCGAACGGCGAGTACTCAGCGGCGAGGAAGCAGATGCGCACGACTCAGGACCGCTTGTCGTCCTCGTCGCGATCCTTGTCGCGCCTCGGCAGCAGCGCGTTCAGCATCGTCTCCTGCACCTTGGCCAGCGCCTCGAGATTCGAGCGCGTCAGGTCGGCCACGGCGGACAGCGGCGTGTGCGCGACGATCTTCGAGATCTGCGCCTGCACCGCTTCCTGCTGGTTCAGGAACACCTCGATGCTGCGCTCGAGGAACGCGGCCAGCAGCCCCTGCATCGAGTTGCCGTAGAAGCGAATGATCGCCTCGAGCACCTTGGTGCTCAGGATCGGACGACCGAACTGCTCCTGCTCGGCGATCACCTGCAGCAGGATGTGGCGCGTAATGTCGTGGCCGGTCTTGTCCTCGACGACGCGGATCTTCTCGCCCTTGACGATCAGGCCGCGGATGTCGTCGAGCGTGATGTGGCGGCTCTGCGAAGCGTCGTACAGGCGACGGTTCGCATACTTCTTTATCAGGCGTTCCTGGCTCATGCGCCGCAGTGTACCTCAGCGGTCTTGCGCTGCAACAAGCGGAGGGGACGGTCTCTTGACTGTCCCCGGAGGGGACAGTCAAGAGACCGTCCCCTCCCCGTGGCTTACACTGGCGGACAGTTCCTTACCGCGGTGGTACCCCCATGTCACAACAACAAGTCCTCGAGAGCCTGCAGGCGCAGGTCGGCAAGGAAGTCCATTGCAGCGACTGGCTGCAGATCACCCAGCAACGCATCAATGCGTTTGCCGAGGCGACCGGCGACCACCAGTGGATCCACGTCGACCCCGAGCGGGCCGCGCGCGAGTCACCCTGGAAGACGACCATCGCGCACGGCTACCTGACGCTGTCGCTGTACCCGCTGCTGCGCGGCCTCGTGTCCGGCGACCGCCCGTCCTACCCCGGGGTCCGGCAGGTGATCAACTACGGCCTCGACAAGCTGCGCTTCCCGAGCGCGGTGACGGTCGGCAGCCGCGTGCGGGCGCGCTGCGTGCTCCTGAAGGTCGAGCCCGTGACCGGCGGCCTGCAGGTCAGCGAGCAGTACACCGTCGAGATCGAGGGACAGCCGAAGCCGGCGTGCGTGGCTGAGGCGATCATGAGACTGTATTTTTAGCGGATAGCGGATAGCGGATAGCGGATAGCGCGGATAGTTGAAGAGTCCCGCGGTTCTCGGGAACTGCCGCCGCACCTCCGGCACTATCCGCTATCCGCTATCCGCTTCTTCCCTGATTCCTCCCCGGCATGAGCCCCGCCCACGGGCTCCGTTATAGTCCGCCGCACTGCCACCACCGACACGGGGGTCCGCCATGATCTACGAGAGCATCCTGCACACCATCGGCCGCACGCCGGTCGTGCGTGTGCACCGCAGCGCGCCCGCGCACGTCGCGATGTACGTGAAGTGCGAGTTCTTCAACCCGCTGTCGTCGGTGAAGGACCGCCTCGCCATCGCGATCATCGAGGACGCCGAGCGTTCCGGAGCCCTCAAGCCCGGGCAGACGGTGGTCGAAGCGACGTCGGGCAACACCGGCATCGCGCTCGCCATGGTGTGCGCGGCCAAGGGCTACCCGTTCGTCGCCATCATGGTCGAGACCTTCTCGATCGAGCGACGCAAGATCATGCGCATGCTAGGTGCCAAGGTGATCCTGACGCCGGCCGCGGAGCGCGGCAGCGGCATGGTGCGCAAGGCCGAGGAGCTGGCGAAGAAGCACGGCTGGTTCCTGGCGCGGCAATTCGAGAACCCGGCCAACCCGGCCTATCACCGCCAGACCACCGGCCCCGAGATCCTGGGCGACTTCGCCGGCCGGCGGCTCGACTTCTTCGTCACCGGCTGGGGCACAGGCGGCACGCTGTCGGGTGCGGGCGAGATGATTCGTCTTGCGCGCCCCGAGGTGCAGATCGTCGCCACCGAGCCGGCGGGCGCGTCGCTGCTGGCCGGCGCTGAGTGGAAGCCCCACAAGATCCAGGGCTGGACGCCGGACTTCGTGCCGAAGGTGCTCAATCGCGCGGTGCCGCACCAGATCGTCCCGGTGACCGACGAAGAGTCGATCGCCGCGTCGCGCTCGCTGGCTCGCAACGACGGCATCTTCTGCGGCATCTCCGCGGGCGGCACGTTCGCCGCGGCGCTCAAGGTGGCCGAGAAGGCGCCGGAGGGCTCGGTCATCCTGGCCATGCTGCCCGACACCGGCGAGCGCTACATGTCGACGCCGCTGTTCGAGGGCATTGCCGAGGGCTCCGATCCCGAGCCCTGAGCGCGCCCGCATCCAGCCTCCTCGGGCCGGCGAATCGGTGGGATAATCCGCCACCTTCCGCCTGATTTCGCGCCCCGGGGGCGCCCGTCCCATGTCCGATAGCTTGAAAAAGGTGCTGCTCGGCGCCGTCGTCGGCGCGTTGCTCGTGCTGTTCTACTCCTACGTCAGCGAGGAGCGCGCCAAGCGCGACCCGGCAGCGCGTGCGGGTGCGCCGCAGGGCGGCTCTGCGGCACCGGCAGCCAAACCCGGCCAGGGCGGTGCCCCCGCCGGCCCGCGTCCCGCGGGCTTCAGCCAGATGGCAGTGGGCGTCGTGGCGGTGCCGGTCAAGTCCGATCGGATCTCATTCGAACTCGAGGCGCTCGGCACGACCAAGGCCAACGAGTCGGTGGACATTACGGCCAAGGTGGTGAACCAGGTGACCGCGGTGCGCTTTGCGGAGGGCCAGCAGGTGAACCGCGGGCAGGTGCTGGTCGAGCTCGACGCGGCGCAGGTGCGCGCCGACCTGGCCGCCGCCGAGGCGGCGCTGGCCGAGAGCCGCAGCCAGTACCAGCGCAGCCGCGAGCTGTACACCACGCGGGTGCTCTCCGACCAGCAGATCGAGCAGATCGAGGCGACCTTCAAGGGCAACGAGGCGCGGGTCGCCTCGGCGCGTGCTCGCGTCGCCGACACGGTCATCCGCGCGCCGTTCGCGGGCCGGGTCGGCCTGCGCAAGATCAGCGTCGGCAGCCTGATCAGCCCCGGCACCGTGATCACCACGCTCGACGACACCAGCACGGTCAAGCTCGATTTCACCATTCCGGAGACGTTCCTGTCCGCCGTGCAGCCGGGGCTCGCGATCAAGGCGCACAGCGTCGCGTACCCGGACACGCCGTTCGAGGGCAAGGTGAGCAGCATCGATACGCGAGTCGACCCGGCCACGCGCTCGGTGACGGTGCGGGCGTTGCTGCCCAATCCGCAGGGACTGCTCAAGCCGGGCATGTTCCTCACCGTCCGCCTGTCGCGCGGCGCGATCGACGCCGTGCTGGTGCCGGAGCAGGCGCTGGTGCCGGAGCAGGGCAACATGTTCGTGTACGTGGTCAAGGACGGCGTTGCCGCCAAGCGCAAGCTGCACCTCGGCCAGCGCCGCGTCGGCGACGTGCAGGTGCTCGACGGCCTGGCCGCCGGCGAACTGGTCGTAACGGAAGGCACGCAGAAGCTGCGTGACGGCGCGGCGGTCACGCTGCAGCAGTCGCCGGCCGCCACCCAGCCCGGTCCGGCCGCCGCGCCATGAAGATCTCGACGGTCTCGGTGCAGCGACCGGTCTTCGCGACCGTCATCAGCCTGCTGCTGGTGATCCTCGGCCTGCTGGCCTACACGCGCTTGTCGGTACGGGAGCTGCCCGAGGTCGAGTCGCCGGTGGTGTCGATCGAGACCGCCTACCGCGGTGCCGCAGCCGACGTGGTCGAGACCAAGATCACGCAGGTGATCGAGGAGCGCGTATCGGGCCTCGAGGGCGTCACCAAGATCACCTCGCAGAGCGTCGACGGCCGCTCGAGCATCAACCTCGAGTTCGTGCCCGATCGTGACGTCGACGAGGCTGCGAACGACGTCCGCGACCGCGTCTCCCGCGTGGCCGCGCAGCTGCCGCCGGAGGCCGATCCGCCCGAGATCGGCAAGGTGGACTTCAACGCCGAGCCGGTGATCTGGCTCAACCTGTCGAGCAGCACGATGGACGCGCTCGAGCTCACCGACTACGCCGAGCGGCAAGTCGCCGAGCGACTCGGCGTGCTGCCGGGCGTGGCGCGGGTGCGCTTCAGCGGCGCGCGCCGCTACGCGATGCGGGTGTGGATCGACCGCGAGGCGCTGGCCGCGCGCCAGCTCACCGTCACCGACATCGAGAACGCGCTGCGTCGCGAGAACGTGCAGCTGCCGGCGGGCCGCCTGGAGTCCACGCAGCGCGAGATGACGCTGCGCACCGAGACCGGCCTCGATACGGAGCAGGACTTCCGCGAACTGGTGATCGGCCGCGGTGCCGACGGCTATCTGGTGCGCCTGCGCGAGGTCGCGGACGTCCGCCTCGCCGCGGAGAACGAGCGCAGCCTGTCGCGCTCGAACGGCGTGCCCGGCATCAGCATCGGCGTGGAGCAGATTTCCAAGGCCAACACGCTCGAGGTGGCCGCGGGCGTGCGCGCCGAGATGGAGCGCATCCGCCCGGAGCTGCCGCCCGGCACGGTGCTCGAGGTGAACATGGACCGCTCGACCTTCATCGCCGAGTCGATGAAGGAGGTGGTCGTTGCCATGGTGATCGCCGTGCTGCTGGTGCTCGCGGTCATCTACCTGTTCCTCGGCAACGTGCGCGCCACGCTGATCCCGGCGGTGACCATCCCGGTCTCGATCATCTCGTCGTTCCTCGTGATGGCGTGGCTCGGCTTCTCGATCAACGTGCTGACGCTGCTCGGCCTGGTGCTCGCCATCGGCCTGGTGGTGGACGACGCGATCGTGGTGCTGGAGAACATCTACCGCCGCATGGAGGACGGCGAGCCGCCGCTGATCGCCGCCGTGGACGGCAGCCGCGAGATCGGCTTCGCGGTGATCGCCACCACGCTGGTGCTGGTCGCAGTGTTCGTGCCGATCTCGTTCCTGCAGGGCAGCGTCGGCCAGCTGTTCCGCGAGTTCGGCATCACCGTGGCTGCGGCGGTGCTGTTCTCGTCGCTGGTCGCGCTGACGCTTGACGCCGATGATGGCGTCGAAGCTGCTCGCGGGCGGCGCCACGCGCTCGCGGCTGTCGAATTCGGTCGATGCGTTCTTCCACCGCCTGTCGACAGGCTACGACCGGCTGCTGCGCCGACTGATGCGCCGCCCGTGGCTGGTGGTGGGCGCGACGCTCGGTGCCATGGCCATGGCCGCGCTGCTGTTCCGCGTGATCCCGAGCGAGCTCACCCCGCCCGAGGACCGCGGCATGATGTTCTTCGGCATGACCGGTCCCGAGGGCGCGTCGCTCGAGTACATGGACCGCCACTCGCGCCTCGCCGAGGACATCTTCATGCGCGAAGTGGAGGGCGGCGACGTGGTGCGCGTCAACGCGCGCGTGCCCGGTGGCTTCGGCGGCGCCAGCGAGCTCAACCAGGCGCGTGGCTTCGTGGTGCTGGCGCCGTGGAGCGAGCGCGAGCGCACCGCCGAGCAGATCGCGCAGGCCGTGCGCGGCCAGATGAGCCAGATCCCGGGCGTGCGGGCGTCGGTGACCGCCCCGGGCGGCTGGGTACGCGGCGGCGGCTCGCCGGTGCAGGTGGTGCTGGGCGGCACCGACTATGCCGAGCTGGCGCAGTGGCGCGACGTCCTGATGCAGCGCATGCAGGAAAACCCGGGCCTCTCCAACGTGCAGTCGAACTACGAGGAGCGCAAGCCGCAGCTCAAGGTGGCGATCGACCGCGACCGTGCCGCCGACCTCGGCGTGTCGCTGCAGACCGTGGGCCGCACGCTCGAGACCGTGCTCGGCTCGCGCATCGTCACGACCTTCGTCGACCGCGACCGCGAGTACAACGTGATCCTGCAGGGCAAGGCCGAGGACCGCGCCATCCCGTCCGACCTCGACAACCTCTACGTCCGCTCGGACCGCACCGGCGAACTGCTGCCGCTGTCGAACCTCGTGCAGCTCACGGAGGTGGCGGGCCCGACGCGGCTCAACCGCTTCGACCGGCTGCGCGCCATCACGGTCAGCGCCTCGCTGGCGCCGGGGTATCCGCTCGGCGATGCGCTCGAATTCGTCGGCGAGGTGGTGGCGCAGGACCTGCCGAGCACGGCGCGGCTCAATTTCGACGGCGAGTCGCGCGAGTTCTTCAGGTCCGGCAACCAGATGTACTTCATGTTCCTGCTGGCGCTGGTGGTCGTGTTCCTGGTGCTGGCCGCGCAGTTCGAGAGCTTCCTGCACCCGTTCGTGATCATGACCACGGTGCCGCTCGCCGTGATCGGCGCGCTGCTCGGGCTGTGGATGTACGGCATGTCGATCAACGTCTTCAGCCAGATCGCGGCGATCATGCTGGTGGGGCTGGCGGCCAAGAACGGCATCCTGATCGTCGAGTTCGCCAACCAGCTGCGCGACCGGGGCCTCGACTATCGCGAGGCGGTGATCGAGGCCGCTGCGATCCGCCTGCGGCCGGTGCTGATGACCAGCCTGTGCACCGCGTTCGGCGCGCTGCCGCTGATGGTGGCGAGCGGCGCGGGCGCGGAGGCCCGCCAGTCGATCGGCGTGGTGATTTTCTACGGCGTGACCATCTCCGTGTTCCTGACCCTGGCGGTGGTGCCGGCCGTGTACACGCTGGTCGCCCGCAATACCCAGTCGCCGCAGACCATTGCCGGCTGATCGACCGCCTGCGCGGTTCGCAGCCGGCCGGTCGTGCCCGAGCCGGATACGGCGCCGAACGTCTCCGGGCAGGGTTAAGTAAAAATCGTAACATGACTGAATTATTAAGGAGAAAATCTTGCAGCGACGGCTTCCCCGGTCGTCGTCGCCGGCCTGTTGCTAGAATCCTACCTCTGGCCTGCGGTGACCCGCGGGCGACCGGCAATGGTCCAGCTCATGGCGCTCTCTCCGTACCAGCAGCTCGAACAGGAGTTCCGCCGCCTGCACGCCTTCCGCGGCGCGGCGAGCCTGCTGCGCTGGGACGCCGCGGTGATGATGCCGCGTGGCAGCGCTGCCGTGCGCGGCGAGCAGCTCGCCGCCCTCGACTCCGAGTGCCACACGCTGCTCACCTCGCCGCGAGTGTCGCGGCTGATCGAGCGGGCGCAGGCCAGCGAGGCCCAGCTCGAGGACTGGCAGCTCGCCAACCTGCGCGAGATGCGCCGCGAGCGCGACCGGGCCATCGCCACGCCGATCGCGCTGGTGACTCGCCTGGCCCGCGCGACCGCGGTGGCCGAGGTGCGCTGGCTCGAGGCCAAGCAGGAGAGCAACTTCGAGCTGTTCGCGCCGCACCTCGAGGAGGTGGTGGCGCTCACCCGTGACAAAGCCCAGGTGCTGTCGCAGGCGCTCGGCATCGCGCCCTATGACGCGCTGATCGACGGCTTCAGTCCCGGCTTCCTGAGCGCCGAGATCGACAAGCTGTTTCGCGCCTTGTCGCGTCGCCTGCCCGAGTTGATCCACGAGGCGATCGAGCTGCAGGCGAAGCACCCGGCGCTGCCGATCGGCGGCAAGGTCAGCCCGTCCAAGCAGCGTGCGCTGGCGATCGAGGTGATGCGCGCGCTCGGCTTCCCGTTCGATCGTGGCCGCCTCGACGAAAGCGATCATCCGTTCACCGAGGGCGTCAATGGCGACGTGCGCGTCACCACGCGCCTGGTGCCGCACGAGCCGTTCACGGGCCTGATGGGCGCGCTGCACGAGACCGGGCAGGCGCTCTACGACCTCGGCCTGCCCGAAGCGTGGCGTGACCAGCCCGTCGGCCGCGACCGCGGCATGGCGCTCGAGGAGAGCCAGTCGCTGCTGCTCGAGATGATCATCGGCCGCAGCCGCCCGTTCCTCGCTTACCTGCGCCCGCTGCTGGAGAAGCACTTCGGGGTGACCGGTCCCGAGTGGGAGCCCGAGAACCTGTACCGCACGCTGATCCGGGTGCGGCGTGCCGCGATCCGCGTCGATGCGGACGAGCTCACCTACCCGGTGCACATCCTGCTGCGCTTCGAACTAGAGAAGAGCATCTTCGAAGGCAAGCTGAAGGTGCGCGACCTGCCGGCGGCGTGGAGCGAAGGGCTCGAGGCGCGACTCGGCCTGCGCCCGTCGAACGACGCGGAGGGCTGCCTGCAGGACCAGCATTGGGCGCAGGGCTCGTTCGGCTATTTCCCGTCGTACGTGCTCGGCGGCCTGATTGCCGCGCAGCTGTACGAGACGCTGCGCAACGACCTGCCCGACCTCGACGGCGAGATCGCCGCCGGACGCTTCGGCGCGTTGATCGGCTGGCTGCGCGACAACGTGCACCGTGTCGGCGCGAGCCTCGGCTCGCAGGAACTGATCACGCGCGCCACCGGCAAGCCGCTGTCGGCCGCGCCGTGGCTGCGGTATGCGGAAGCGAAGTACCTGGAGGAAGAAGCGGATAGCGGATAGCGGATAGCGGATAGGTCGGAGGTGCGGCGCCACGTCGGGCACCACGGTACTTCCGGCACTATCCGCTATCCGCTATCCGCTATCCGCTATTCTCGTCGCATGTCCGCCACTGTCCCCCGTCCCCTGTCCCCTGTCCCCTCGCCGGGGTCGCCCGCCGCGCGCACGTCCTCCACCTTCCGGCGTCTGCAGGCTCGCCTCCGCGGCCTGGTGGGCAAGGCGATCGACGACTACGCGATGATCGCGGAGGGCGACCGCGTGATGGTCTGCCTGTCCGGTGGCAAGGACTCCTACACGCTGCTCGACGTGCTGCTGTCCCTGCAGCGCAGCGCGCCGGTGAAGTTCGAGCTGGTCGCCGTCAACCTCGACCAGAAGCAGCCCGGATTCCCGGCGCAGGTGCTGCCCGAGTACCTCGGTGCGCTCGGCGTGCCGTACGAGATCCTGGAGCAGGACACTTACAGCGTGGTGAAGCGCGTCGTGCCCGAGGGGCGCACCATGTGCGGCCTGTGCTCGCGACTGCGGCGCGGGCGGCTGTATCGCTACGCCGCCGAGAACGGCATCACCAAGATCGCGCTCGGCCACCACCGCGACGACATCGTCGAGACGCTGTTCCTCAACCTGTTCTTCGGCGGCCGCATGAAGTCCATGCCGCCCAAGCTGCTGTCCGAGGACGGCCGGCACGTGGTGATCCGCCCGCTCGCCTACGTGCCCGAGCGCGAGATCGATCGTTACGCCCGCGCGCGGCAGTTCCCGATCATCCCCTGCAAGCTGTGTGGCTCGCAGGAGAACCTGCAGCGCGTGCAGGTGAAGAAGATGCTTGCCGAGTGGGAGCGTGAGTTCCCGGGCCGCACCGAGACGATCTTCTCGGCGCTGCGCAACG
The DNA here is from genome assembly GCA_963731105.1 of uncultured Gammaproteobacteria bacterium. Lineage (GTDB taxonomy): Bacteria > Pseudomonadota > Gammaproteobacteria > Steroidobacterales > Steroidobacteraceae > RPQJ01. Next base: position 10,506 of record CAVSUM010000001.1, on the reverse strand, counting down.
TAAGCCCCTCGCACCTCGCCGATCCAGCGACCTTCGACTTTGCCGGTCTCGACGCGCTCCGCTCGGCGGCGCTCGCCGCCCGCGAGTCCACCGGCGACAGCGACGAACCCAACGCGGAGCCGTGGGAGGAACGCTGAGGGCATAGCCCGGCGGAGGTTGTCTCCCGGGCCGTCGCGCGACAGGACGTCGCGCGCGGAGCCTCCAGGGACGGATTCACGGCGTCCCGGGACGAACCTCCCGGCCGTAACGCCGCGCTCCGCAGCACTCGCGCAGCGCAACGAATCGCAGCGCTCAGCTCCGCACGTGCAGCTTCGAATTCCGGTACCCGTAGCCGAAGTAGACCGCGAAGCCGACCGCCGTCCACACCGCGAGCCGGACCCAGGTGTCGTGCGGCAGGAAGAACGTGAGCCCGAGGCACATCAGCACGCCGGCGGTGCACACCAGCGGGGCGAACGGCACGCGAAACGCCCGCGGCGCCTCCGGCATCGTGTAGCGCAGCACCAGCACGCCCGCGCACACGGCGGTGAACGCCAGCAGGATGCCGATCGAGACCAGTTCGCCCAGCACGTCGATCGGGAACACGCCCGCGAAGAACGCCGCGATCACTCCGGTGATCGCCGTGCCGATGGCCGGCGTGTGGTACTTCGGGTGCACCTTCTGCAGTTGCGGCGGCAGCAGCCCGTCGCGCGACATCGCCATGAAGATGCGCGGCTGGCCGAGGATCGACATCAGGATCACCGAAGTCATGCCGATGATCGCGCCGATCTTCACCGGCAGGCCCAGCCAGAACAGCGACGGATGCTCGTCGAGCGCGACCGCGACCGGCGCGGCGACGTCGAGCTTGGTGTAGCTCACCATGCCGGTCATGACCGCGGCCATCGCGACGTACAGCACCGTCGCGATGACGAGCGCGCCGAGGATGCCGGCCGGCACGTCGCGCTGCGGGTCGCGCGCCTCCTGCGCGGTGGTTGCCGCGGTGTCGAAGCCGATGTAGGCGAAGTAGATGATCGCCGCGCCCATCATCACGCCGGACCAGCCGTAATGGCCGAACTCGCCGGTGCCTTGCGGCAGGTACGGACGCCAGTTCGAGGTGTCGACGTACGAGATGCCCACGACGATGAACAGCACGATGATCGCGACCTTGATCACCACCATGACGTTGTTCATCGAGGCGGATTCCTTGATGCCGCGGTAGCACACCCAGGTCAGCGCGGCGACGATCAGCACCGCGGGCAGGTTGACGAGCGCGCCGGTGGCGTGCAGGCGATGGTCGATACCCTTCTCGACAGGAGCACTGGTGAGTGCCGCCGGCAGGTGCACCCCGAATTCCTCGAACAGGTTCACCACGTAGCCCGACCACCCGACGGCGACGGTGGCGGCGGACATCATGTATTCGAGCGCGAGGTTCCATCCCACGAACCACGCGACGGCTTCGCCGAGGGTCGCGTAGGTGTAGCTGTAGGCGCTGCCCGACACCGGGATCAACGCAGCCAGTTCGGCGTAGCAGATGGCCGCGAGGCCGCAGCCGATCGCCGCGACCAGGAAGGCGAGGGTGATGGCCGGACCGGTGTGGTTGGCGGCCACCGTGCCGGTCAGCACGAAGATGCCGCTGCCGATCATCGAACCGAGGCCGATGGACATCAGCGTCCGGGCGCCCAGCACCCGGTTGAGGCGCGGGCCCGACTCGATTTCGCGGGCAATCGCCGCGACCGACTTGCGGGCCGCAAGCTGTTTCAGCACTGGTGAACCCCCTGGCCGTTGTTGGCCGCAAGTCTCTCACACGGCATTGCTGCCCCACAGCCCCGCCGCGCGGGTGCCGTATCATTGGCGCATGGCCGACACACCCGGCACACCCGAGTCCGCCTTCCCGCCGCGCCCGCTGCCCGCGACCTACTGGGTGGTGCCGGGGCGCCTGCTCGCCGGTGAGCATCCGGGATCGCAGTCGCGTGCCGACACGATGGACCGCCTGCGGCGTTTCCTGGTCGCGGGCGTGACCTGCTTCGTCGACCTGACGGAACCGGGCGAATTGCCCTCCTACGAAGGACTGCTGCCGTTCGCCACGCCCGACGGGCGTCGCGTCGAGTACCTGCGCGAGCCGATCCGCGACCATGGCGTGCCCGCCGGGCCGGAGATCGTGCAGCGGGTGATTGCCATGATCGACGACGCGCTCGACGCGGGGCACGTGGTCTACCTGCACTGCCGGGCCGGCATCGGCCGCAGTGCGACCGTGGCCGGCTGCTGGTTGGCGACGAGCGGCAGCGAGGCGTCGAACGATCCGCTCGCGCACCTGCAGGGGCTGTGGCAGCAGTCGGAGCGCTCGCGTGGCTGGCCGGTCGTGCCGGAGACCGACGCGCAGTTGCGGTTCGTGCGCGAATGGGCAGCGCGCGCCGCCAGGCCTGGCGCGAGCCGCGGGGCCGTACCGAATGTCGCCCTCCCGGTCGCCGATCGCATCCGCGGCATGTTGCTCGGGCTCGCGCTCGGCGATGCGATGGGCGAATCGTTGCGCCTGGGCCAATCCGGCCGCGCCGACTGGACACAGCACACAGCGATGGCGCTGTGCCTGGCGGAAAGCCTGCTCGAGACGGGCGGCAATGATGCGCGCGACCAGATGGAGCGCTACCTGCGCTGGCAGCGCGACGGCCACCTCAGCGCGCGAGGACTGCCGGGGCAGGCGACACCCGACGTCGCGCGCGCGATCGCCACCTGGCAGTGGCGTGGCCTGCCGCAGGCGGGGTCGCACGACCCGCGCGATCGCAGTACGGCAGCCCTGCCGCGCGTGGTGAGTGCAGTGGCGTACGCGCTGGCGGAGCCCGCGGCCGCGGTGGCCTTGGCAGCAGATTGTGCCCGGACCACGCACCAGTCACCGCTGGTGCTCGATGCGTGCCGCTACTACGCGGCGCTGCTGGTCGGGGCGCTGCGCGGCGCGACGTCGCAACAGCTCTGCACCGGCTCGTTCGAGCCGGTTCCCGGCCTGTGGGCCTCGCGCCCGCTCAAGCCGGAACTGGTCACCGGCCTCGCCGGGTCGACCACTGCGCACGACTCCCGGACGCGCGTCACAGGCGCGGACGTGGTGCAGGCGCTCGTCAACCTGCGGTCGGCCGTGCAGCCTGCCGACGGGGTGACCAGCGCCATCGAGGCAGCGATCGTCGGTGGCCGCGAACCGGCTCTTGACGGCGCGCTTGCCGGGGCGCTTGCCGGAGCGCTGCACGGCGCCTCCACACTGTCGTCCGAGGCGCTCGCGGGCCTCGCCAGGCCGGACCTGCTCGAGGAAGTCGCGGCCAGGCTGGTGCGACGGCAGGCGACCGCGGCATCGGTCGGCCCGGAGCCGCGCGCATGACTCGCCAGGTCCGCAAAAAGATGCCGGCCCGGCGTGAACCCGCCTGGACGCGGCTCGACGACGAGGCATTGCTCGACCTGCGCTTCTGCGACCTGCGCCTGAGCATGGCGCGCACGCCGCTCGAGGACAGCGTGCGGCGACTGTACGGCGAGCTCGCCGCGAAGGGGATCCGGTTCCGCCCGCACGTGTGGCTGGCGGAGGAGTGGTTCTCGCCGGACGGAGTGCCGGGCATCGCCATCCCGTTCTACCTTGCGCACCCGCGGCTGATGCGCCTCGAGCGGCGCTTCATGCACGAGGTGGAGGGGGGCAACGGCAAGTGGCTGATGCGCATCCTGCGCCACGAAACCGGCCACGCGATCGACACCGCGTTCGGACTGCGCCGGCGCAAGACCTGGCGCGAGTCGTTCGGCAAGGCGTCGCGCCGCTACCCGAGCCGCTACTCGCCGCGGCCGGGCAGCCGCAACTACGTGCTGCACCTCGGCCACTGGTACGCGCAGAGCCATCCGACCGAGGACTTCGCCGAGACCTTCGCCGTGTGGCTGCCGCCGCGCTCGCGCTGGCGCAGCCAGTACCAGGGCTGGCCGGCGCTCGCCAAGCTCGAGTACGTGGACCGCACCATGCGCGCGCTGCAGGGCAAGCGCGCGACCAACCTCGACCGCAGCGTCATCGAGCCGCTCGCCGAGAACGAACGCACGCTGCGCGAGCACTACCGCCGCAAGCAGGCGCGCTACGAAATCGACACGGCGGCCAGCTACGACCGGCCGCTGCTGCGCGTGTTCGCGTCGCACGTCGAGCGGCCGCGCGGCCGGCTGGCGAGCAGCCTGCTGCGCGAGATGCGCCCGCAGATGCGGCGCCTGCTGGTGCGGCGCGCCCGCATGCACCCGTACCTGGTGAACCACGTGATGCGGATGGCGACGCAGCGCGCGCGCATCCTCGGCCTGCGGGTGCGCGGCGGGCAGCGGGCGGCGCAGCGCGAGGCGCTGGTGCTGCACGAGCGGATCATGATGCAGATGCTGCTGCGCGACCGGGAGAACTACGCGCTATGAAGAAACTGCGGGTGCTGGTGCTGGTGCACGAGACGCTGGTTCCACCGGACGACGTGAGCGGCTACACCGTGCAGCAGATCGACGAGTGGCGCACCGAGTACGACGTCTCCACGTCGCTGCGGGCCATGGGCCACGAGGTGCGCGTGCTCGGCATGGGCGACAACCTCGCCGAGCTGCGCAGCGTCGTCACCGACTGGCGGCCCGACGTCGCCTTCAACCTGCTCGAGGAGTTCCAGGGCATCGTCACCTACGACCAGTACGTGGTGGCGTTCCTCGAGCTGATGCGCCTGCCGTACACCGGCTGCAACCCGCGCGGCATGATGCTCTCGCGCGACAAGGCGCTGTCGAAGCAGGTGCTCGCCTACCACCGCATCCCGACGGCGAAGTTCGCGCTGCTGCCGCGCAACCACCGCTTCCGCGAGCCGCGGCGTCTCAAGTTCCCGCTGTTCGTCAAGTCGGCGACCGAGGACGCCTCGCTCGGCATCTCGCAGGCGTCGATCGTGCACGACGCGCACAAGCTCCGCGAACGCGTCGAGTTCATCCACCAGCAGACGAGTTCCGACGCGCTGGTCGAGGAGTACATCGAGGGGCGCGAGATCTACATCGGCGTGACCGGCAACGACCGGCTCACGACCTTTCCGCTGTGGGAGCTCAATTTCGGCACGCTGCCCGACGTGATGGCGGGCATCGCCACGCGCAAGGTGAAGTGGGACCGCAAGTACCAGAGCAAGCACGGCATCGGCACCGGCCGGGCGACCGACTTGCCGGACGGGCTCGAGCAGCGGGTGGCGCAACTGGCGCGGCGCATCTACCGGGCGCTGTGCCTGAGCGGCTACGCGCGCATCGACCTGCGCTTGAAGCCCGACGGCAGCGTGTTCGTGCTCGAGGCGAACGCCAACCCCAACCTGGCGCAAACCGAGGACTTCGCGACGTCGGCACTGTCGTCCGGCGTGGGGTACGACGCGCTGCTTGGGCGCATCATCAAGCTGGGGCTGGAGTACCGCGCCGCCTGGCGCGAGACGTGAGCGCGCCGCCGCGCGCCTACAGCGTGTGGCCGATGGTCTGCGCGTGATTGCGCTCGAACGCGCTCTGGCAATCGAAGCAGCGGCTGGCAAACGGCGTGGCACGCAGGCGCTCGATCTCGATGTCGGCGTCGCAGTCCTCGCAGTGACCGTAGCTGCCGTCCCGCAGGCGCAGGAAAGCCGCGTCGATCAGGCGCAACTCCTGCAGGTCGCGGTCGATCTCGGCCAGGTTCACGTCCACCATCAGGTCGGCGAACGAGTCGTCCTCGAGGTCGCGGACCTGGTCGGCGATCATCGTGTACTGCTCGGAATCGCTCTTGACCAGCGTCTGGCGGATCTCCTCGCGCAGCTGCCGGGCACGTGCCTTGAGGCTGTTGCGCAATTCTTCCTGGTGGTCGGCATGCAGCGTGTGGCTCATCGTCGGCTCCGTCGGTCCCTCGCGGCTCCGGTTGGTGTCGCGAACCCGACACAAGCATTGATCCGCAGGTGCCGCCGACCAATAAGGGAATGGCGCAAGGCGCCGCACGAGCGCCCCTGGATGTCATAATTGGGGTCCAGATTCACCGGTGGTGCCGGCCGCAGATTTGCGCCGCGCCGCCTTCGACAGGAGTCACCGCATGGACGAGAACCGCAAGCCGGCGCGCAAGCCCCGGACCGCGACGGCTGCCAAGCCCGCCGCGAAGACCGCCCCGACGAAGACCGCTGCCGCGAAGACCCCCGCCAAGCCGGCGGCCAAGGTCTCCCGGGCCGCTGCCACCCCCGCAGTCGCCAAGCCGGCCCCGGCGGTGCTGTCTGCGGCCCAGCGGGAGCAGATGGTGCGTACCGCCGCCTATTTCCGCGCCGAACGACGTGGTTTTGCGCCGGGCAACGAGTGGGACGACTGGCTGTCGGCCGAGGCCGAGGTGGGATCACTGCCGGCCCAGAACGGCACGCCCAAGCCGCGCAAGACCCCGGCGCGCAAGCCAGCGGGCACCTGAGCCGCGGGCGGCTCGGGGGTACTGCTCAGTCGGGCGGCAGGGCGGCACCCGCCGGGAACAGGGTGTCCTCGTAGCCGAAGTCGAGCAGGCTGCGCAGGCGCATCGGGTAGAGGATGCCGTCGAGGTGGTCCACCTCGTGCTGCACCACGCGCGCGTGGAAGCCCTCGACCGTGCGGTCGATCGGCAAGCCGTGGATGTCCCAGCCGCGGTAACGCAGCCGGCGGTAGCGAGGCACCAGCCCGCGCAGCCCCGGCACCGACAGGCAGCCCTCCCAGCCGTCCTCGGTCTGCATCCCCGAGCGGGATGAGCTCGGGATTGACCAGCACCGTATACGGCACCTCGCCGGCGTCCGGGTAGCGCGGGTTGCCGTGCACCTCGAAGATCACCACGCGCAGCGACACGCCGATCTGCGGCGCGGCGAGTCCGGCGCCGTTCAGTGCGCGCATGGTGTCGTCCATGTCGCGCACGAGTTCGAGCAGTTCGTCCGTGCCGAAGTCGGCGACGGGCTGCGCCACCTGCCGGAGCAGCGGATGCCCCATCTTGAGTACGGGCCGGACGGCCATGCGCGATCCCCGAACCTGGTGCCGGGTTGCGAGGTTAGTCGAACCGGGCCGGTTGACAAGCCCCGGGTGCGGGCGTAGCTAAGGCGACCTGAATCGCGCGAGGGCGGCGGATTGGACCACGGGCTCAAGTGCTGGAAGTGCGGCGTGTCGCTGGCCGACTACACGCTGCCGCTGCGGCGCATCGAGGAGTGCCGTGCCTGCACCGCCGAGCTGCACGTCTGCCGCATGTGCGAGTTCTACGACACGTCCAAGGCCAAGGACTGCCGCGAGCCGATCGCGGACGAAGTGAAGGACAAGACGCACGCGAATTTCTGCGACTATTTCCGCCCCACGCCCACTGCGTACCAGCCCGCGCAGCTGTCCGCTGCCGAGCAGGCGAAGGCGCAGCTCGAGGCCCTGTTCGGCCGGAAGTAGCCGGGGGCCGCCATTCTTCGATTGCCGGGAGTTGACCAGCATGCATTGCAGCAGGGTATTCGCGTTGGCCGCTGCGGCCGTGCTCACGATCAGCGTCGCTCCACTCGCGGCCGCGGTCGGGGCTGAAGAGGCGGCCGAGGGCTCGGCGCTGGCGCCGGTGCGGCCCGGGATCTACGCGCCCGTGACGCTCAAGGCAGATCTCGCGGCCCTGAGTGCCAAGGAGCGGCAGATGCTGTCGCTGTTCATCGACGCGTCGCAGGTCATGGACGACCTGTTCTGGCAGCAGGCGTATCCCGGCGACCGGGCCGCGTTGCTCGCTTCGCTCAAGGATCCTGCCGCGCGCCGTTTCGCCGAGGTCAATTACGGCCCGTGGGACCGGCTGGCCGGCAACGCGCCGTTCGTCGCGGGCGTCGGTCCGAAGCCGGACGCCGCCGGCTTCTATCCGCTCGACATGTCGAAGGAAGAATTCGAGCGCGCCAACCTGCCGGGCAGCCGCAGCGAGTACACCGTGTTGCGCCGTGGCGAGAAGGGCGCGCTCGAGGTCGTGCCGTACTCGAAGCACTACGCCGCCTCGCTGCAACGGGTCGCGGGCCTGCTCGAGCAGGCCGCCGGCCTCGCCGAGGATCCCGGTCTGCGCAAGTACCTCGAGTTACGCGCCAAGGCGCTGCTGACGGACGACTATCGGCCCAGCGACATGGCCTGGCTCGACATGAAGGACAACCGCATCGACCTCGTGATCGGGCCGATCGAGACCTACGAGGACAAGCTGTACGGCTACAAGGCTGCGTTCGAGGCCTACGCCCTCGTCAAGGACATGGAGTGGAGCAAGCGGCTGGCAAAGTACGCCGCCATGCTGCCGGCGCTGCAGCGCGGACTGCCGGTGCCGGACGCCTACAAGGCCGAGACGCCGGGCACGGACTCCGACCTGAACGCGTACGACGTCGTGTACTACGCCGGCGACTGCAACGCGGGCTCGAAGACCATCGCGATCAACCTGCCGAACGACGAGCAGGTGCAGCTCGCCAAGGGCACGCGCCGGCTGCAGCTCAAGAACGCCATGCGCGCCAAGTTCGACGCCATCATGGTGCCGATCGCAGCTGAGCTGATCGCGCCCGAGCAGCGCAAGAACGTGACGTTCGACGCGTTCTTTGCCACCACCATGTTCCACGAGGTCGCCCATGGGCTCGGCATCAAGAACACGGTGAACGGCAAGGGCACGGTGCGCGACGCGCTCAAGGAACTCGGCGCGGGCATCGAGGAAGGCAAGGCGGACGTGCTCGGCCTGTACATGATCACCAAGCTGCACGAGCAGGGCGAACTCGCGGGCTCGCTCGAGGACTACTACGTGACCTTCCTCGCCGGCATTTTCCGCTCGGTGCGCTTCGGCGCTGCCTCGGCCCACGGCCAGGCGAACATGCTGCGCTTCAATTTCTTCGCCGATCGCGGCGCGTTCGCACGCGACGCAAGCGGTCACTATCGAGTCGACATGGCGAAGATGCGCGCCGCGGTCGACGAGCTGTCCGGCGTGCTGCTCAAGCTGCAGGGCGACGGCGACTACGCGGGCGTCGAAAAGCTGGCGCAGGAACTCGGCGTGATCCGGCCTGCGCTGCAGGCCGATCTCGACCGGTTGTCGAGCCGTGACATCCCGGTGGACGTGGTGTTCACCCAGGGCAAGGCCGTCCTCGGCCTGAACTGAACGGGTGGCCGCCGTGGGTATCGTGCAACGGGTTCTCGAAGGGCGGCCACGCGATCTCGGCGGCTTCAGCGTGCGGCGTGTGCTGCCGGCCGGCGGGCTGCAGACGGTCGGGCCGTTCATCTTTTTCGACCACATGGGCCCGGCCGTGTTTGCGCCGGGGGCCGGCGTGGACGTGCGACCGCACCCGCACATCGGGCTCGCCACCGTCACCTACCTGTTCGCGGGCGAATTCATGCACCGCGACAGCCTCGGCACCGCGCAGCTGATCCGCCCGGGCGACGTCAACTGGATGGTCGCCGGGCGTGGCATCGTGCACTCGGAGCGCACGCCGCCGCAGGCGCGGCAGGCGCCCGGCGGCGCGCCGATCCACGGTATCCAGACCTGGATTGCGTTGCCGCGTGAGCGGGAGGAGACCGTGCCGTCGTTCGAGCACCACCCGGCGCCGGCCTTACCGGAGATCCGCGGGCCCGGCGTCACGATGCGCTTGATTGCCGGGAGCGCGTACGGGGCGACGGCACCGACGGCGGTGTTCGCGCCGATGTTTTACCTTGCCGCGGATTGCGAGGCCGGTGCGGTCCTCGAGTTGCCCGACGAGCACGTCGAGCGCGCCGTGTACGTGGTGGACGGGGAGGTCGAGGCGGACGGCGGATCGTACGGCGCCGGCCACATGATCGTGTTCGAGCCCGGCACCCAGGTGTCGCTGCGTGTGAAGACGCCCGCGCGGCTCATGCTGCTCGGTGGCGCACCGCTCGACGGACGCGCGCCACATCTGGTGGAACTTCGTGTCGAGCAGCGCAGAGCGCATCGAGCGGGCCAAGATCGACTGGCGCGAGGAACGCTTCGCCGCGGTGCCGGGCGACGACGAGCGTATCCCGCTGCCGGAGCGCTGACTACAGCGCGACTGCGCAGCCGCGCAGGGTATTGCCGCCGTGCTGCACGACCATGCTGTGGTCGAAGGTTCGTGCCGGCCATGTCGTCGACGCAGGCTTCCTGCTTCACCGACACCTTGACGGCGTCGTCGCCGGCTTTCGCGGCATAGACCATGAAGCCGTCGTCGTTCGCGACGGTGGCGCCGGCGAACTCGAGTTTCCTCTCACCGTAGTCAGTGACCAGCTGCAACCGGTCGTTCGGGCCGATCTCGACGGTCCAGCCCGGTTCGTTGCCGATGCCGCGATACAGGACGCCACGCACACGGGCATCCTCGACGAGTGACTTGGCCCGCACTTCACGACAGGCGACCTCGGGACCCTTGCCACGCTGGAATGTCGCGGTGTCGCCCTTGGTCCAGAACGTGAAGTCGCCGTCCGAGTACTTCGCGCCGCTCGCCGCCACGACCTGCGGCAGCTTGTGCGATTCGCCGTGAATCTCGAGTCCGACGGACTCTTCCTCGAGCAGGTTGCGCATCACCAGCGTGACGTCGCGGTCGCACTCCCAGAAGTAGGCGTGCAGCA